>NZ_JAINFD010000003.1:0-956736 GCF_026130205.1 Stenotrophomonas sp. SRS1
GGACTACTACCAAAAGATCCACGCCAAGCACGGCGTGACCTGCTCGATGACTGACGGCTACGACTGCTACCAGAATGCGCTGGCCGAACGGGTGAATGGGATCTTGAAAGGCGAATTCCTGCTGTATCGGCCTCGAGACCTGGCGCAGGCGCGCCAGATGGTGGCCGAATCGGTAGAGATCTATAACGCCGAGCGGCCACATCTGTCCCTTAAAATGCAGACGCCCGATGCGGTGCATCGGGCGTCTCTGGCCGCCTAGCGGCGGCTGGATCATCCGCCACAGGTGTCAACCTATGGCAGGACGGGTCAGTCCGTTGGTTTTGCTTTGTGTGCCGGATCAGGGCAATACTTCCAAACCGATCTGCCGCGTCAACGCAAGAAATCAGGGACAAAACTGTGATCCACCTCAGGTATTCTTGCCCGAACATATTGAAAACCCCGCCATGCCTCCCGAGCTGACAGCCGCCCTGGCGCTCTGCCGCAACCTGCCTTCCCCGCCCGGTATTGCCCTGCGCATCATCGAACTGGCGCAGGACCCGGAAGCGGACATCACCACCGCCGCCGACATCATCGCCATCGACATGGCGCTGAGTGCCCGCATGCTGCGTATCGCCAATTCGCCGCTGTATGCCAGCCGCCGACGCATCGAAAACCTCGGCCAGGCACTGACCATGCTTGGCCTCAACGCGACCGTGACGCTCGCGCTGGGTTTCACCGTGACCCAGGGACTGACCGCCGCCGGCGATGGCCAGGACCTGCGCGAGCGCGCCTGGCGCCGCAGCATTCTCAGCGCACTGGCCGCCAGCCTGCTCGGCCAGGCCCGCGGCCTGCGCAAGGCCGAAGAGCTGATGCTGGCCGGCCTGCTGCAGGACATCGGCATCCTCGCCCTCGCCCAGACCCAACCGGACACGTACCTGCCTTTGCTGCGCCAGGCCACTGACAACGACGCCCTGGTGGCGCTGGAGCGTGAACACCTGCAGTGCACGCATGCCGATGTCGGCGCATGGATCACCGAAGAGTGGGGCCTGCCGCGCTACCTGGTGGACAGCATCGCGCGCAGTGAATCGCCGGTTGATGGCGAGGACAGCTTCCAGAGCTGCGTCGCCCTGTCCGGCGCCGTGGCCGATATCTGGCTCAGCGCCGATGCCGACGCCGCGCGCGAACACGCGCTGCAGCAGGTGCACGACACGCTTGGGCTGGACAGTGCCCAGTTCGACCAGGTGCTGACCCGGATCGGTGAATCCCTGCCGGACATCAGCGCCCTGTTCGAGACCCCGCTGTTCTCGCCCTCGCGCGTCCAGCAGCTGATCGATCACGCACAGGAACTGGCGACCCTGCGCAACCTGCGCGAGGTGCAGGACGCGGCCCTGGCCCGCCAGCGTGCCGATGAGTTCGAGGCGCGTGCCAACCGGCTGGCCGAACAGGCCCACCGCGACGCCCTCACCGGCGTGCTCAACCGCCGCCAGCTGGAAGCCGTGCTCGAGCAGGAATTCCTGCGCGCCACCCGGCATGGCTGGCCGCTGTCGGTGGCCTTCATCGATCTGGATGACTTCAAGAAGATCAACGACGCGCACGGCCATCTGATGGGCGACCAGGTCCTGCGCATGTTCGCCAGCAAGCTGCAGGAACAGCTGCGCAACAGCGACACCGTGGCCCGCTTCGGCGGCGAGGAATTCATCGCGCTGCTGCCCAACACCACCGAGCCGGTGGCGCTGGAAGTGGTGCGCCGGGTACTGGCCAACATCGTCAACACCCCGATGGCCGAAGTGCCCAGCGGTCCCCTGTTCGTGACCTTCTCGGCCGGTGTGGCGACCCAGGGCGGCTACGAGCGTTTCGCCGATGTTCAGGACCTGCTGAAGGCCGCCGACGACGTGCTGTACCGTTCCAAGAACCTGGGCCGCAACCGCGTCATCGCACGCTCGCCGGGGACTGCGCCGGCCTGATCCCCTGCCCCGGTGGTGCGCCCTTGCCGCCTTGGCTCGAGGCCACCATTTGCCGCAGTGCAGCAGATTTATGCTGCCCGATGACCCGGCTTCCAGTAGAATCCGGGCGTTTTCCACGCACCCAGAGATCGCCATGTCAAAGCTCGCCTATCGCCGCATCCTGTTGAAAGTTTCCGGGGAGGCGCTGATGGGAGACGAGGACTACGGCATCGACCCCAAGGTCATCCACCGTCTCGCCCGTGAGGTGATGGAAGCGCAGGCTGCCGGTGCCGAAGTGGCGCTGGTGATCGGCGGCGGCAACATCTTCCGCGGCGCCGGTCTGGCCGCCGGCGGCATGGACCGGGTCACCGGCGACCAGATGGGCATGCTGGCCACCGTGATCAATGCGCTGGCCATGCAGGACGCCCTGGAGAAGCTGGGCGCCAAGGCCCGCGTGATGAGCGCCATCAAGATCAACGACGTCTGCGAGGATTACATCCGTCGCCGCGCGATCCGCCATCTGGAAAAAGGCCGTCTGGTCATCTTTGCCGCCGGCGTCGGCAGCCCGTTCTTCACCACCGATTCCGGCGCCGCCCTGCGCGCGATCGAAATCGGCGCGGACCTGCTGCTGAAGGCCACCAAGGTCGACGGCGTGTACGACAAGGATCCGAACAAGTACAGCGATGCGGTCCGTTTCGACAGCCTGACCTACGACGAAGTCATCCGCCGCGGTCTGGAAGTGATGGACACCGCCGCCTTCGCCCTGGCCCGTGACAGCGATCTGCCGCTGCGCGTGTTCGACATGGGCCAGCCGGGCGAACTGCTCAAGATCCTGCACGGCGACAACATCGGCACCCTGGTGCAGGGCCGCGACAACAGCTGAGCCTGAGCGCAGGCCCACGCCTGCGCCCTGAACGGCCCGGCGAAGACCCTTCTTCGCCTATAATCGCCCGATTCCCAGTGACATCCAGGATTCGGGCGATGCTCAACGAAATCAAGCAGGACGCGCAGACGCGCATGGCAAAGAGCATCGATGCTCTGAAGCACACCCTCACCTCCATCCGCACCGGCCGTGCTTCCCCGGCCCTGCTGGATCGCATCACCGTCAAGGCCTACGGCACCGACACCCCCCTGAACCAGGTCGCCTCGATCAGCGTTTCCGAAGGCCATTCGCTGGTCATCACGCTGTTCGACAAGGGCATGATCAAGGACGTCGAGAAGGCGATCTACGCCTCCGACCTCGGCCTGACCCCGAACGTGGCCGGCACCGTCATCCGCCTGAACCTGCCGCCGCCGACCGAAGAGCGCCGCAAGGAGCTGGGCAAGCAGGTGCAGAAGGAAGGCGAAGGCGCCAAGATCGCCATCCGCAACATCCGCCAGGACGCCAACAAGGCGATCGCCAGCCTGATCAAGGACAAGGCGATCAGCGAAGACGACAAGAAGCGCGGCGAAGACGACATCCAGAAGCTGACCGACAAGTCCATCAAGGACGTCGATAGTGTTGTCGCCGAGAAAGAAAAGGAACTGATGGCAGTCTGAGCCCTATGTCCCAGGCCCCGACCAGCAGTTCTGCCGCGCCCATGCCGCGCCACGTTGCCATCATCATGGATGGCAACGGGCGTTGGGCGCAGAAGCGTCGTCGCCCGCGCGTGATCGGCCATCGTGCCGGCGCGCGCGCGGTCAACCGCACCATCGATTTCTGCCTCGACCACGGCATCGCCGCGCTGACCCTGTTCGCCTTCTCCAGTGAAAACTGGGGCCGGCCGACCGATGAGGTCGACGCGCTGATGAAGCTGTTCCTCAATGCACTCGACCGCGAAGTGGACGAGCTGCATCGCCGTGGCGTGCGCGTACGCTTCATCGGCGAGCGTGAGCGCTTCGGCGCCGGGCTGGTCAGCCGCATGCAACTGGCCGAACAACGCACCGCCGGCAACCGTGCGATGACCCTGAGCATCGCCGCCAGCTACGGCGGTCGCCAGGACATCGCCCGTGCCGCGCGCGAGCTCGCCGCCGAGGTCGCGGCCGGTCGCCTGCTCCCCGAGCAGATCGACGAAGCAATGCTCAGCAGCCGGGTGGCGCTGGCCGACCTGCCGCCCCCGGACCTGTTCATCCGCACCGGCGGCGATACCCGCATCAGCAATTTCCTGCTGTGGCAGCTGGCTTACACCGAACTGTGGTTCACCGACGTACTGTGGCCCGAGTTCGATGCCGCCGTCCTGCAGGAGGCGATCGACGCCTACGCCGCGCGTGAACGCCGTTTCGGCCTGACCAGCGCCCAGATCGCCGCCTTGGCCACCGAGACCTCTTCCCCATGACCAAGACCCGAGTCATCGCCGCGCTGATTATGGCGCCGGTCGCCATCCTCGCCATCCTCATGCTGCCGACCCAGTGGCTGGCCGCCGCCGCCGCCGCCGTGTTCCTGATCGGGCTGTGGGAATGGCTGAAGCTGGCCGACGTCGAAGACACCCTCGCCCGCACCGTCCTGCTGGTGCTGAACCTGGTGCTGATGGTGCTGATCGTGTGGGCCGATGCGGGCTCGCTGGTGCTGTACCAGATCGCCGCGCTGGTCGGCATCGGGTGGTGGTTGCTGGCACTGCTGTGGCTGCGCTTCTTCAACTTCGGCGCCAGCCCGAGCAGCCCGGCGCGTGCGCTCAAGCTGCTGGCCGGCACGCTGGCGATCGTTCCGGCCTGGGCCTCGCTGGTGCTCATCCATGCCAGCGGTGACAACGGCCACCTGTGGCTGCTGACCGCGCTGGCCGTGGTCTGGGCCGCCGATTCGGGCGCCTACTTCGCCGGCCGCACCTTCGGCCGCACCAAGCTGGCCCCGCGCATCAGTCCCAACAAGACCTGGGAAGGCCTGGGCGGCGGCATGGTCGCCGGCCTGATCGTGGCGCTGGGCTTCGGCTGGCTGGCCGGCATCGACAGCGGTCATCTGGTTGGCCTGGTCATCACCGCCGTGGTCACCGTGTTCGCTTCGGTGCTGGGCGATCTGTACGAAAGCCTGATCAAGCGTCACGCCGGTGCCAAGGACTCGGGGCACATCATCCCCGGCCATGGCGGCGTGCTGGATCGCATTGACGGCGTGCTTGCCGCCCTGCCGGTGTTCGCACTCGGCAAGGAAATCTTCGGGTTCTAACCATGTCCAGCGCTTCCGCCCCCCGCCAGGTCGCCGTGTTCGGCGCCACCGGTTCCATCGGCGCATCCGCGCTGGATGTGATCGCGCGTCATCCGGACCGCTACCAGGTCACCGTGCTGGCGGCTGGCCGCCAGGTCGATGCACTGGTCGCGCTGTGCGCCGCGCACCGGCCGGCCCATGCGGTGATCGCCGACGCAGCGCTGTACGCCGCTCTGCGCGACGGTCTGCGTGACGCCGGCCTGGCCACCCAGGCCCACGCCGGCGCCGCGGCGCTGGATCAGCTGGCCGCCAGCGACGCGTGCGACACGCTCGTCGCGGCCATCGTCGGCGCGGCCGGGCTGTCCTCGACCCTGGCCGCCGCCGCCGCCGGCAAGCGCATCCTGTTGGCCAACAAGGAATCGCTGGTGCTCGCCGGCGAACTGCTGATGCGCCAGGCCGCTGCCGCCGGTGCCGAGATCATCCCGATCGACAGCGAGCACAGCGCGATCTTCCAGTGCCTGCGCTCGCGCGATGCCAGCCTGGACGGCGCCGGTGTACGCCGGATCATCCTGACCGCCTCGGGCGGTCCGTTCCGTGGCCGCAGCCGCGAGCAGCTTGCCCAGGTCACCCCGGCCCAGGCTGTTGCCCACCCGAAGTGGTCCATGGGCCCGAAGATCTCAGTCGATTCGGCGACGTTGATGAACAAAGGCCTGGAAGTGATCGAGGCCCACCACCTGTTCAACGTGCCCGGCGAGCGCATCGACGTGCTCGTCCACCCCCAGAGCCTGGTGCATTCGCTGGTCGAGTTCGTCGACGGCTCGACCCTGGCCCAGATGGGCCTGCCGGACATGCGTACCACCCTGGCCGTGGGCCTGGGCTGGCCGCAGCGGATCGAATCGGGGGTCGGCGGGCTGGACCTGCTCACCCAGGGTCGGCTGGATTTCGAAGCACCGGACACCGAGGCTTTCCCGTGTCTGACGCTCGCCTGGCAGGCCATGGCGGCCGGCGGCACGGCCCCGGCGATCCTCAATGCGGCCAATGAAGTCGCTGTTTCAGCGTTTCTTCAGGGGCGGGCAGCTTTCCTTGCCATTCCCGCGCTGGTCGCTAACGCTCTGTCAACACTGTCGACCGAGTCCGCCGATACACTGGAGGGCCTGCTGACCGCCGATCAGCGCGCCCGCCAGATCACCCAAGCCGCCATCGACCACGCCTGAATGCCCGACACGTCCTTTAACAGCGCTGATCACCATGGGTGATTTCATCGGATCCGTCTGGTGGATGATCGTCAGCCTTGGCGTGCTGGTGACCTTCCACGAATTCGGTCATTACTGGGTCGCCCGCCGTTGCGGGGTCAAGGTGCTGCGCTTCTCTGTCGGGTTCGGCAAGCCGCTGTGGTCGCGCCGCAACCGCGCCGGCACGGAATTCGCGATCGCCGCCATCCCGCTCGGCGGCTACGTGAAGATGCTGGACGAGCGCGAGGTGGAGGTGCACCCGGCCGAGCGCGGCCAGGCCTTCAACCACAAGACCGTCTGGCAGCGTATCGCCGTGGTGGCCGCCGGTCCGGCCGCCAACCTGATCCTGTGCATCGCCCTGCTGTGGGCGATGTTCGTGATCGGCAAACAGGATTATTCGGCCACCATCGGCCGTACCACCGGCATGGCCCAGACGTCCGGGCTGCAGGCCGGCGACCGCGTGGTGAAGGTCGACGGCCGCAGCGTGGCCACCGCCGGTGAGGCCAGCATGGCGCTGACCACCGCAGCCATGGACCGCCAGGACGCGAAGGTCGAGGTGCTGGATGGCCTGGATCAGCCCCGCACCCGCACCGTGCCGCTGTCGCAGCTGCCCGCTGGCTTCGACGAGCGCCGTGTACCGCAGCTGGCCGGCCTGAGCTGGCAGTTCTGGCTGCAGCCGGCCCTGGTGGACAAAGTGCTGCCCGATGGCGCCGCCCAGGGCGTCCTGGTGCCGGGTGACCTGATCGTGGCCGTGGACGGCCAGCGGATCGAAGGCGCCGACCAGGTGCCGGCCCAGATCGCCGCATTGGGCCAGCGCGGCGGCCCCGGGATGATCGACGTCCTGCGCGGCGGCGAACGGCTGGCGCTGGAAATCACCCCGCGCCAGGGCGTGGATGGCCGCGGCCAGGCCACTTGGCAGATTGGCATCGGATTCCCGGAGACCCATGCCCCGGCGTATGACGCCGAACTCAAGTTCGGGCCGTTTGCGGCAGTCCCGGTCGCCCTGCGTGAAACCGCCCGCATGGCCGGCGATTCGCTGGGCATGATGCGACGCATCGTCACCGGCAATGCCTCGCTGCAGAACATTTCCGGGCCGGTCACGATCGCCCGGGTCGCCAATGTCTCGGCCAAGCGCGGCCTGGACTGGTTCCTGTATTTCCTGGCGTTGCTGTCCCTGAGCCTGTGCATCATCAACCTGTTGCCCATCCCCATCTTGGACGGCGGGCACCTGCTGTATTACCTTATCGAGTTGGTCAAGGGCAGCCCGCTGAGCGAGCGTGCCATGGCCGCCGGACAGTATGTCGGCCTGGCCCTGCTGGCCGGACTGATGGGATTGGCGTTCTACAACGACATCCTCGGTCTGGTCCCGCGATGAACTTTTATCCTTTTGTCGTCGTCTTATGCGCCGGCATCCCGCAATGTTGAAATCGACTCCAACCGGACGTGACATGACGCGACTCCCCAATCGCCGCCTGCTGGCCCTCGCACTCGTTGCCGGTTTCGGCGCGCCCGCCCTGGCGCAGGCAGCCGAGCCCTTCACCGTCAGCGACATCCGCGTGGATGGTCTGCAGCGCATCACCTCCGGTACCGTGTTCACCTACCTGCCGGTGGAACGTGGCGACACCATCACCGACAACAAGGTCGGTGAAACCATCCGTGCGCTGTACAAGACCGGCTTCTTCGAAGACGTCCAGCTGGACCGCCAGGGCGACATCCTCGTGGTCACGGTCAAGGAACGCCCGGCGATCAACAAGTTGACCGTCACCGGCAACAAGGACATCAAGAGCGACCAGCTCCTCAAGGGCCTGAGCGACATCGGCCTGACCGAGGGCGGCACCTTCGATCGCCTGAGCCTGGACCGCGTGACGCAGGAACTGCGCCGCCAGTACAACGACCGTGGCAAATACAACGTGGACATCACCCCGACGGTGAGTCCGCTGGACCGCAACCGCGTGGACATCGCCATCGCGATCAAGGAAGGCAAGGCCGCCAAGATCCAGCACGTCAACCTGGTCGGTACCGAGAAGTTCGCCTCCGAAGACATCCTGGAAACCTGGGAATCGAAGGAGCACAACTGGGCCTCGTGGTACCGCCGCGATGACCAGTACTCCAAGGAAAAGCTGTCCGGCGATCTGGAAAAGCTGAACTCCTGGTACCTGGACCGCGGCTACGTGGATTTCAGCATCGATTCCACCCAGGTCTCGATCAGCCCCGACAAGCGCGACATGTTCATCACCGCCGGCGTGACCGAGGGTGAGCAGTACAAGATCTCCGAGATCAAGGTCACCGGCGACACCATCCTCCCGCAGGAAGATGTCGAGCGCATGGTGATCCAGAAGTCCGGCGATACGTTCTCGCGTGCGCTGCTGGAATTCAGCTCGGACCAGATCACCAATTCGCTGTCCAACATCGGTTACGCCTTCGCCAAGGTGAACCCGATTCCGACCAGCAACCGTGCCGACCGCACGGTGTCCATCAACATGCAGGTCGTTCCCGGTCCGCGCGTGTCGGTGCGCCGCATCACCTTCAAGGGCAACACCCGCACCTCCGACGAAGTGCTGCGTCGTGAAATGCGCCAGTTCGAGAACAGCTGGTACTCGCAGGCCGCGATCGACCGTTCCAAGATCCGTCTGCAGCGCCTGGGCTACTTCGAATCGGTCGACGTGGAAACGCCGCCGGTCACCGGCAGCAACGATCTGGTCGACGTGGTCTACAACGTCAAGGAAACCACCTCGGGCAGCTTCGTGTTCGGCCTGGGCTATTCGCAGTCCTACGGCATGACCACGTCGGTGCAGCTGTCGCAGAACAACTTCCTGGGCGGCGGCAACCGCGTGTCGGTCGAAGCCTCGCGCAGCAGCTACCTGCAGCGTTATGGCTTCAGCTACACCAACCCGTACTTCACCGATGACGGCGTCTCGCTGGGCTACAACCTGTCCTGGCGCGAGCTGGATTACTCCGACTTCAACACCGCGCAGTACAACAGCACCAACGGTGCCGCGCAGGTGGTGTTCGGCGTGCCGATCACCGAGAACGACACCGTCTCGCTGATGGTGGGCATCGACAGCAACCAGATCACCACCTACCAGGGCTCGACCCCGCAGGCGATCATCGATTACATCAACGCCGTCGGCCAGCGCACGTTCCACTCCTGGCGCAGCGAGCTGGGCTGGGCGCGCGATACCCGTAACGACTACTTCATGCCGACCCGCGGTACCTACCAGCGCGTCGGCCTGGAAACCACGCTGCCGGGTTCGACCGTCGAGTACTACAAGCTGAACTACCAGTTCTCCAAGTACTGGCCGATCATCCCGCAGCTGGTCATCAACACCCGCGCCGAAATCGGCTACGGCGACAGCTACGGCAAGGACGTGACGCGCGACCTCTGCTACACCGCGCCCTCGAACGCCAATCCGAATCCGACCCAGACCATCGACTGCAACCCGGCCTCGTCGGATTACATCAAGACCGTCACCGCCACGGGCCTGCCGTTCTACGAGAACTTCTACGCCGGTGGTACCAACTCGGTGCGTGGTTTCGAAGACAACACCCTGGGCCCGCGTTCGGAACCGACCCTGAGCTACAACCGCGGCCAGCCGCTGGGTGGCTCGCTCAAGACCGTCGGTTCGGTCGAAGCCTACTTCCCGCGCCTGTTCGACAGCCCGTCGGCCCGTATCTCGGCCTTCGTGGACTTCGGCAACGTGTACACCGGCGTGAGCAACTTCAAGGCCAACGAACTGCGCGTGTCCACCGGTGTGGCCCTGTTGTGGCGCGCCCCGGTCGGCCCGATCTCGATCAGCTACGCCTTCCCGCTCAAGAAGGAAGATGGCGACGAAGTCGAGCGTCTGCAATTCACCTTTGGCGGTCAGTTCTGACGAACTGCTTCGCAGTTCGTCCGCGCATTCCACCTCATCCCCGCGCCTTCGGCGCGCCCCCTTCAACAGAAGGGGGCTCTCCACCAGACGCGGTACGCATTCGCCGGGCATTGCCCGGCGTTTTCGTTTTGGGGGTGTGCCCGATCGTTGCTCAATACCGATTTGGGGTGGGACCGCTCCTTAGTCCGTGCCGATTTTGGTAGGTATCGACCGTTGGTTGGCACGAACGTCCGGGATCAACGAGAGCCGGCCAGCGGCCGACACTACCCTGCCGCGCTCGCATGACACTGTCGGGGGTCGTGGCGGGTGGCCCTGGCCAGGACCGTTGGTCCGCATGGATGCGGCCCACGAGCCCCCAAGGATGGGTTTACGGCGCGTCCTGGCCAGGGCTGCCCGTCATGACCCCGCGCGATGGCAACCGAAGCGCCACGCCGCAACAAACCGACCAAGACACCCAAAACCCCCGCCCCGCATGACCGTTTCGGCATCACACGGTAAACTCCCCCGGTGAACACTCCTACCTATACCGCCCAGCAACTCGCCGAGCAGTTTGGCCTGCAGGTCCATGGTGATGGCAGCACCGCCATCCATGGCGTGGCTACGCTCGCCCATGCCGGCCCCGGCCAGCTCACCTTCCTGGCCAACCCGCGCTACCGCGCGCAGCTGGCCGACAGCCAGGCCGCCATCGTCGTGCTGCGCGCCGAGGATGCCGAGGCCGCGCCCGGCGCCGCCCTGGTCGCCAGGGACCCGTACACCACCTTCGCCAAGATCGCCGCCCTGTTCGACATCGCGCCGCCGCGCGCGCCGGGCATCCACCCCAGTGCCTGCATCGATCCCGAGGCCCAGGTCGCCGCCAGCGCCCACATCGGCCCGTTCGTCACCGTGGGCGCGCGCAGCGTCGTCGGCGAGAACTGCATGATCGGCCCGGGCAGCATCATCGGCGAAGACTGCACCCTGGACACCGGCTGCGAACTGATCGCCCGCGTGACCCTGGTCACCCGCGTCAAGCTCGGCAAGCGCGTGCGCGTGCACCCCGGCGCCGTGCTCGGTGCCGACGGCTTCGGCCTGGCGATGGATGCCGGCCACTGGATCAAGGTGCCCCAGCTCGGCGGCGTGCGCATCGGCGACGATTGCGAGATCGGCGCCAACACCTGCGTCGACCGTGGCGCGCTGGAAGACACCGTGCTCGACAACGACGTGCGCCTGGACAACCTGGTCCAGATCGCGCACAACGTCCAGATCGGCGCGCACTCGGCCATCGCCGGCTGCACCGGCATCGCCGGCAGCGCGAAGATCGGCCGTTACTGCCTGCTCGGCGGGCATGTCGGCGTGGTCGGCCACCTGGAAATCTGCGACAAGGTCGTCATCACCGGCAAATCGGTGGTGCGCAACTCCATCCATGAGCCGGGCGAATACTCGTCCGGCACCCCGTTGACCGACAACCGCACGTGGCGCAAGAACGCCGCGCGCTTCAAGCAGCTCGATTCGCTCGCCCGGCGCATCCTGTCTGTGAGCAAGGAGAAGGAATGAGCACCACCGAAAAGCTGCCGGACATCAACCAGATCAAAGCGTTGATCCCGCACCGTTACCCGTTCCTGCTGGTCGACAAGGTCGTCTCTATCGACTACGAAAACCGCCGGATCGTGGCCAACAAGAACGTGAGCGTCAACGAGCCCTTCTTCCAGGGGCACTTCCCCGGCCAGCCGATCATGCCCGGCGTGCTGATCATCGAAGCCATGGCCCAGGCCGGTGGCGTGCTGACCCAGCTCACCCTGGGCCGCGACGCGCAGTCCAAGCTGTTCTACATGGTCAAGGTGGACAAGGCCCGCTTCACCAAGCAGGTCGTCCCCGGCGACGTGCTGGAGATGCACGTGGAGATCAAGCGCGTGATCCGCAACATGGCGGTGTACGACTGCGTGGCCAAGGTCGACGGCGAAGTCGTCGCCTGCGCCGAAGTGCTGTGCGCCGGCACCCGCGAATGACCCAGGCAGGAGACCTGCAATGAGCGACAACGCCCCTCTCATCCACCCCACCGCGGTCATCGACCCGTCGGCGAAGCTGGCTGCGGATGTGCGCGTCGGTGCGTTCTGCCTGATCGGTGCGGACGTGGAGATCGGTGCCGGGACCGAGGTTGGTCCGCACTGCTCGATCCATGGCCCGACCCGCATCGGCCGCAACAACCGCTTCATCGGCCACGCCGCGATCGGTGGCGAACCGCAGGACAAGAAGTACAAGGCCGAACGCACGGAACTGGTGATCGGCGATGACAACGTCATCCGCGAATTCGTCACCATCAACCGCGGCACCGCCGGTGGCGGCGGCATCACCACGGTCGGCAACGACAACTGGATGCTGGCCTACACCCACGTGGCGCATGACTGCCACGTCGGCAACCACTGCGTGTTCTCCAACAACACCACGCTGGCCGGCCACGTCACCGTGGGCGACTACGTGATCATCAGCGGCTTCGCCGGTGCCCATCAGTTCTGCCGGATCGGTGCGCATGCCTTCCTCGGCATGGGCGCACTGACCAATGGCGACGTTCCGCCGTTCACCATGGTCGGCAGCGAATCGCTGGGCCGCCCCCGCGGCATCAACAGCGAAGGCCTCAAGCGCCGTGGCTTCGATGCCGAACGCATCGCCAGCATCAAGCGCGCTTACCGCACCCTGTACGTGGCCGGCCTGCCGCTGGCCGAAGCCAAGGTGCAGCTGGCCGAACAGGCCAGCCACAGCGCCGACGTGAAGGACCTGCTGGACTTCATCGAAAGCGCCGAGAGGCCCTTGCTGCGATGACGGGTCAAGGCGGGCACACCCCGGGCCTCACGACCGCCGAGATCATCCCGCTCGCTGCGATGGCGACCAGCGTTGAGCAGACGCTGGCCGTGCGCACCTCCGAGCGCCCGGTACGGATCGCCCTGGTCGCCGGTGAAGCCTCCGGTGACCTGCTCGGCGCGGGCCTGGTCCGCGAACTGCGCCTGCGCTTCCCGAACGCCGAGTTCGCCGGCATTGGCGGCGACGCCATGCGCAGCGCCGGCTGCCAGACCTGGTTCGACGCCAGCGAACTGGCGGTGATGGGCCTGACCGAAATCCTGCGCCACCTGCCGCGCCTGCTCAAGCTGCGCCGCGAGTTCCGCGCGCGTGCACTGGAGTGGCAGCCGGACGTGTTCATCGGCATCGACGCGCCCGATTTCAACCTCGGCGTCGAGCGCTGGCTGAAGGAGCGCGGCATCCGCACCGTCCACTACGTCAGCCCCTCGGTGTGGGCCTGGCGCGAAAAGCGTGCCGAGAAGATCGGGGCCAGCGCCGACCTCGTGCTGTGCCTGTTCCCGATGGAACCGCCGATCTACGCCAAGCACGGCATCGACGCCCGCTTCGTCGGCCACCCGATGGCCGATGACATCCCCCTGCACAACGACCGCGAACAGGCGCGTGCCGAGCTCGGCCTGCCCTCCAACGCGAAGGTGCTGGCGGTACTGCCGGGTAGTCGTCTGGGTGAAATCAGCAAGCTCGGCGAACCGTTCTTTGAAGCAGCCTGGCAGGTCTCCGAACGCATCCCCGGCCTGCACGTGGTGGTTCCGGCCGCCAACGCCGCCTGCCGCAGCCTGATCAGCGAGCAACTCTCCGCCTCGGCGTTGCCGGTGGCGCATTCGCACCTGCTTGACGGCAACGCGCGCAACGCGATGATCGCCGCCGACGTGGTCGTGCTCGCCTCCGGCACTGCCACGCTGGAGACGATGCTGGTCAAACGCCCGATGGTGGTCGGCTACCGCGTGGCCGAGCTCACCTACCGCATCGTGAAGGCGCTGGGGCTGCTCAAGGTCGACCGTTTCGCGCTGCCCAACATCCTGGCCGGCAAGGACCTTGCTCCGGAACTGATGCAGCACGACTGCACCCCGGACAAACTGGCCGCCGCCATCCTGCAGTGGTTCGACCACCCCCAGCGCGTGACCGACCTGCAGGACACGTACGAGCGCCTGCACGTGCAGCTGCGTCGCGACGCCTCGGCGCGCGCTGCCGACGCCGTCACCGAGCTGCTCGAACGCAGCGCCAACCGCGACCGCACCGCATGAGCCGCCGCCACGCCGCAGCCGCGTCCCTGGCCCTGTTCGACGGCGCCACCCTGGCCACCGTCGCCCCGCGCTACGTGGCCGGCGTGGATGAAGCCGGACGCGGCCCGCTGGCCGGCCCGGTCGCCGTCGCCGCCGTGGTGTTCTGCCCCGACCGACCGCGCCTCAACGGCCTGGACGACTCCAAGCAGCTCACCGCGTCCCGCCGCGACCAGCTCTACGACAAGATCCTCGACCGCGCCCTGGCCTGGCACGTGGTGATGGTGGACGTCGGCGACATCGACGCCCTCAACATCTACCAGGCCACGATGCTCGGCATGCGCCGCGCCGTCGAAGGCGTCGCCCACGTCGCCCAGTTCGCCCGCATCGACGGCAACGTCGTCCCCAAAGGCCTGCCCTGCCCGGCCCAGGCCCTGATCGGCGGCGACGCCCTCGACCGCGCCATCATGGCCGCCTCGATCCTCGCCAAAGTCAGCCGCGACCGCTTCATGCAGACCCTGCACGAGGCCCACCCCGAGTACGGCTTCGACCAGCACAAAGGCTACGGCACCCCCGCCCACCTCGCCGCCCTGCGCAGCCACGGCCCCTGCCCCCAGCACCGCCGCAGCTTCGCCCCCGTCCGCGCGTGCCTGGAACCCGACCCCAGCAGCCTTCCCGCCTGAGCGCAGCAACGGCTGGGCGCCGCCCGGCACGGCATGACACCCCTCAGCACACGGCGATTGTCAGCTCGTCCGCATCAACGATGTCGAAAGCTTGGCGGTTGCTCGCTCCCGTGTATCAGATGTCTCTCGAAGGATGACGGTTGCCTGCCTCTGCGCACCAGCACCCTCTCGAAGGATCGGCTGTTGCTCACCCCAACGAACCGGCTATCTGTCGAAGGAGCGCTGTCGCCTGCCCCAACGCACCGGCCATCTGTCGAAGGGGTGGCGGGGGTAGAGGCGCGGGACCATCAGGCAGCATGGATGCTGCCTACGAGCTTACACGGACGTATTCACAGCGCGTCCCGCGACTCTGCCCCCGCCGCCCCAGCCCGCAGCACCACCGAGCCCACCGCTCCTGCACTTGCCTCTCCTGCACTTGCCTCTCCTGCACGTGCCCCACCAGCGCCAAGCCCCGCAATCGCTGCAACCGCAAGAAACCTGAACCCCACCGCCAACCCGCGCCCCCGCAACACCCCTGTCAAGCCTTGTTAGCGAACACCGCCACCGCTACCCTGACCGGGCATCACATTGGTTCGGCATGTCCACTTCCCGTTTCGTACATCTCCACGTCCACACCGAATTTTCGCTGGCGGATTCGACCATCCGTGTCCCGGCGAAGCCGGATCAGGCTGACCCGAAAAAAGCAAAGCAGGCCAACCTGCTCAGCCGCGCGGTCGAACTGAAGCTGCCTGCACTGGCAGTGACGGATCTCAACAACCTGTTCGCGCTGGTCAAGTTCTACAAAGCCGCCGAAACCGTGGGCATCAAACCCATCGCCGGCGCGGACATCATGATCGCCGAAGAAGGCATGACGCCCTGGCGCATGACCCTGCTCTGCCGCGACCGCGAAGGCTACCTCAGCCTCTCCAGGCTGCTGACCCGCGCCTGGATGGAAGGCCATCGCCCTGAAGGCGGCGTCGCCGTGCACCCGGACTGGCTCAAAGCCGGCTGCCACAACCTGTTCGCACTGGCCGGCCGCGACAGCCTCGCCGGCCGCCTCGCCGGCGACGGCCGCCACGATCTGGCCGAGCAACAGCTCGCCGACTGGCAGCGCGTGTTCGGGGACGGCCTGCACCTGGAGCTGACCCGCACCGGCCGCGATGGCGAAGAAGCCTTCAACCAGTTTGCGCTGCAGGCCGCCGGCCAGCGTGGCCTGCCGGTGATCGCCAGCAACGATGTGCGCTTCCTGCAGCCGGAAGACTTCAGCGCCCACGAAGCGCGCGTCTGCATTTCCTCCGGCCGCGTGCTGGACGATCCCAAACGCCCGCGCGATTACAGCGACCAGCAGTACCTCAAATCCGCCGAGGACATGTGCGCGCTGTTCGCCGACATTCCCGACGCGATCGACAACACCCTGGCGCTGGCCGAACGCTGCAACATCGAGATGCGGCTGGGCACCTACTTCCTGCCCAACTATCCGGTCCCCGAAGAGGAAACCCTCGACAGCTGGATCTGCAGCGAATCGCGCAAGGGCCTGGAAGCACGTCTCGAAAAGAATCCGCTGGCGCCGGGCAAGACCCGCGCCGACTATTTCGAGCGCCTCGAATTCGAACTGGCCACCATCATCAAGATGGGCTTCCCCGGCTACTTCCTGATCGTGGCCGACTTCATCCAGTGGGGAAAGAACCAGGGCATTCCGATCGGCCCCGGCCGCGGTTCCGGTGCCGGCTCGCTGGTGGCCTGGGCGCTGCAGATCACCGATCTGGATCCGATCCCGTACAACCTGCTGTTCGAACGGTTCCTCAACCCCGAACGCGTGTCGATGCCCGACTTCGACATCGACTTCTGCATGGACCGCCGCGACGAAGTCATCGACTACGTCGCGCGTAAATACGGTCGCGACCGCGTCAGCCAGATCATCACCTACGGCACCATGGCGGCCAAGGCCGTGGTGCGCGACTCCGGTCGCGTGCTCGGCTTCCCGTACGGCCTGGTCGACGGCGTCTCCAAGCTGATCCCCAACATCCTGGGCATCTCGCTCAAGGATGCGATGGGCGAAGGCAAGGATTCGGAAATGGCCTCGCCGGAGCTGATCCAGCGCTACCAGAACGAAGACGATGTCCGCGACCTGATCGACCTGGCGCGCCAGCTCGAAGACCTCACCCGCAACGCCGGCAAGCACGCCGGTGGCGTGGTGATCGCACCGGAACCGCTGGCCGAATTCTGCCCGCTGTTCGCCGAACATGACGAAGGCGGCAGGGGCCGCAACCCGGTCACCCAGTTCGACAAGAACGACGTCGAAGAAATCGGCCTGGTGAAGTTCGACTTCCTCGGCCTGCGCACGCTGACGATCATTGACTGGGCGGTCAAGGCGATCAACAAGCGCCATGAGCGCGCCGGCATTCCGCCGGTGGACATCACCGCGCTGCCGCTGGATGACGTCCCCACGTACAAGGACATCTTCGCCAACGGCAATACCGGCGCGGTGTTCCAGTTCGAATCCTCGGGCATGCGCCGCCTGCTGAAAGACGCGCGTCCTGACCGCTTCGAAGATCTCATCGCGCTGGTGTCGCTGTACCGCCCCGGCCCGATGGACCTGATTCCCTCCTTCAACGCGCGCAAGCACGGGCAGGAAGAAATCATCTACCCCGATCCGCGCACCGAAGCGATCCTGAAAGACACCTACGGCATCATGGTGTACCAGGAGCAGGTGATGCAGATGGCGCAGATCGTCGGCGGTTACTCGCTCGGCGGCGCCGATCTGCTGCGCCGCGCGATGGGCAAGAAGGTGCCGGCCGAAATGGCCAAGCACCGCGAGATTTTCCGTGAAGGTGCGGCCAAGGACGGTGTCGTCGAAGCCAAGGCCGACGCGATCTTCGACCTGATGGAGAAGTTCGCCGGCTACGGCTTCAACAAGTCGCACGCCGCCGCCTACGCACTGGTGAGTTACCAGACCGCCTGGCTCAAGCGTCATTACCCGGCCGAGTTCATGGCCGCGACGCTGTCCTCGGACATGGACAACACCGACAAGGTGGTCGGCTTCCTCGCCGAAGTTCGCAACCTCGGCCTGACCGTGCTGCCGCCCCGCGTGAACGAATCGGCGTACATGTTCGAAGCCTCCAGCGCCGACACCATCGTGTACGGCCTGGGCGCGATCAAGGGTGTCGGCCAGGGCGCCTGCGAAGCGATCGTGGAAGAGCGCCAGCGTGGCGGCCGCTATGCGTCGCTGCTGGATTTCTGCATGCGCGCCGAATCGGGCAAGCTCAACCGCCGCACGCTGGAAGCGATGATCAACTGCGGCGCGATGGACGGGCTCGGCAAGAACCGCGCCTCGCTGATGCTGCAGCTGCCCGAAGTGCTCAAAGCCACCGACCAGATGGCGCGCGAGAAGGCCTCCGGGCAGAACTCGCTGTTCGGCGCACCCGATCCGGTCAGCACCGCGATGCAGCTGGAACTGCCCGAAGCCAAAGAGTGGGCGCTGGGCCAGTTGCTGGACGGCGAGCGCGAAACGCTGGGCTTCTACCTCAGTGGCCACCCGTTCGATCCCTACGCCGATGACGTCAAGGAACTGGTCGGTACCGACCTGGGCAAGCTGGAAAAACTGATCCCGCCGGCACGCCCGAGCAAGGACGGCGAGAAGCGCGCCTGGCGCCAGGAAACGCCGGTGATCCTGGCCGGCCTGGTGGTCGGCGTACGCCGCAAGGGCGAAAGCCAGATCTTCATGCAGCTCGAAGACGGCAAGGGCCGCGTGGAATGCAGCGCCTTCACCGATGGCCTGGCCGAGTTCGGTCACCTGATGACCAAGGACCGCATCCTGGTGGTCAAGGGCGGCCTGCGCGAAGACGAGTTCAACGGCGGCTATGCGCTGCGCATCCGCCAGGTCTGGGATTACGAAGACATCTGCGCCAACTACGCCACGCGGCTGTCGCTGCGGGTGGACCTGCGCCAGGACGGTGGGGTGTGGAACCGCGTCAACACCCTGCTCGACCGGCATCGCCCCGGCCGCACACCGCTGCGCCTGGACCTGCTGCTTGGCTCGGAACAGGGCCCGGTGGCCGGCATGCTCGATGTCGCCGGTGACATCGCCGTGCGCGTGGACAGCCACCTGGTCGACGCACTGCGCGCCGATCCTGCGGTCCGCACGGTGAAAGTGCGTTACAGCCCGCCCTGGGCGAACTGATTTTTTTCTGTTGCAACACAGGTATTTTGTTTTGATCAAGCGTTTTGCCGTGCTGCTGAGTGCAGCCGTCGCCATCACCGGCTGTTCCAGCCCCGCCCAGACCTTCGAGATCGACAACCCGGGCGCGACGCCGCTGACCCTGCGCATCGATGGCAATGAACTGCCGATCGCCGCGCACGCCTCGCGCCCGGTCAAGCTCAAGCCCGGTGAACATCATCTGCAGACCGAACAGCTCGGCGATGTGCGTTTCATCGTCTACGCCAGCGGCAAGGGTGGGTTGATCAACCCGACCTTGGCCGAGTACGTGATCGCCAACGAGATCTACGTCACCGGTGAAGACAAGCTGCAGCATTTCGGCAGCCTGAAGAACCAGATCGAGCTGGGCGGCGTGACGTTCGAAGGGCCGTACCAGACCACCCATGACCTGTTCATCGACCAGGCCTGGAGCTTCGGCGTCCGCGAGCCGTTCCCGGAGGTCCAGACCGTGGCCCATGTGGACGCCAGCGGCGGCCGGATCAACGCCAAGATCTTCACCGCCCCGGATTTCATCGCCTACGTCGAAGCAGGCATGGGCCAGCCCGGTGCCTACGCACGCCAGCAGCCCAAGGGCTACGTGGCCCCCGCCTACACGCTGGACGCGGCCCCGACCGCCCTGCCGCCGCTGGATCCAGCCTTCGAGGTCCATGCCGGCCCGCTGCGCGAGCTGTACACCCGCTACCTGCACGCCACCTCTGCCGATGCGCAGCTGCAGCTCCAGCAGGAGGCCTTCCAGGCGCAGATGGCGTTCACCGCAGCGACCGCCCGACTGGGCTCGGGCCTGCCCAAGGAGGCCAACGAGGGCTACAACACCTTCGTGAAGACCCGCAGCACGCTGATGGGCAGCGCGGCGCTGGTCGTCCCCTGACCTGACTGGCGCCCCTGGCCCTGCTGCGCTACCGTCGGTTTCCAGACGTCGGCGTACGGGGCTTTTCGGCGCATTCGGCTACACTTTCCCTCTTTTCTTCACGACGGTTTCCGATGAATCCGAACTACCTCGACTTCGAGCAACCCATCGCTGATCTGGAGGCGAAGATCCAGGAACTGCGCAGCGCCAGCGCCGGACCTGCGGTCAATGTCGAGGCCGAGGTGCATGCCCTGCGGGACAAGCTGCGGGTGCGCACCGCGCAGATCTTCCGCAACCTGACCTCCTGGCAGGTGCTGCAGCTGGCCCGGCATCCGTCCCGCCCGTACACCGAGGACTACATCCGCATCATCTGCGATGAGTTCCAGGAACTGGCCGGCGACCGCGCGTTCGCCGACGACAAGGCGATCATCGGCGGCCTGGCCCGCATCGGTGGCCGCTCGGTGATGCTGATCGGCCATCAGAAGGGCCGCGACACCAAGGAAAAGATCAAGCGCAACTTCGGCATGCCCAAGCCGGAGGGCTACCGCAAGGCGCTGCGCCTGATGAAGATGGCCGAGCGTTTCGGCCTGCCGGTGCTGACCCTGATCGACACTGCCGGCGCCTGGCCGGGCATCGACGCCGAATCACGCGGCCAGTCCGAAGCGATCGCACGCAACCTGATGGAAATGGCCGAACTGAAGGTGCCGGTGGTCTGCACCGTGATCGGTGAAGGCGGCTCGGGTGGCGCACTGGCCCTGGGCGTGGGCGACCGCACCGTGATGCTGGAGTACAGCGTGTACTCGACCATCAGCCCGGAAGGCTGCGCCTCGATCCTGTGGAAGGACCCGGCCAAGGCCAAGGACGCCGCCGAACAGCTCGGCCTGACCGCCCCGCGCCTGAAGGGCCTGGGCCTGGTGGACAAGGTGGTGCGTGAGCCGACCGGTGGGGCCCACCGCAACCCGAACCAGATGGCCAAACGCCTCAAGGCCGTGCTGCTCAACGAGCTGGACGTGCTGGAGAAGCTGCCGGTCGATGAGCTGCTGCAGAAGCGTTACGAGCGCCTGCGCAGCTACGGGACCTACGAAGTGGCCTGATCAGGCTGCAGTGCAGACGAAAAAGCCGGACGCGCAAGCGCCCGGCTTTTTTTTCAGAACGGCTTGGCGATCACCAGCCAGACCACGCCGATGAACAGCACCAGCGGCAGTTCGTTGAACCAGCGCAGCGCGCGCGAGGACGGCAACGGCTTGCCGCGTACCGCGCCCTTCAACAGGCGCCCGGTCCACGAGTAATACACCAGCAGCAGCACCACCAGGCCGAGCTTGGCATGCAGCCAGCCCGCCGCACCGGGCGCGACCATGGTCGGGAAATCGGGAATCACGCGGTAGCCCAGCCACAGCACCACGCCCAGGATCAACGCGAGGCCGAACATCATGTGGCCGAACTTGTACAGGCGCAGGCCCATCAGCTGCAGCCGCTCGGTCACCGGCAGCTGGCCGGCCGTCTCGCTGAGGTTGACCAGGATCCGGGGCAGATAGAACACCGCCGCCATCCACGCCACCACGAACAACAGGTGGAAGGTCTTGACCCAGTAGTAGGACTGCATGTGCTTGCTCCGGCGGCTGGCATGGGGTGGCCGCCATTCTCGCATGCCCGGTAGAGCCACCAATGGGGGGCTGACGCGACCCATCGCCACACCTCCACTACGCATCCGCGCGCGCCACGCCGTACGATAAGCGCCGCTTTCACCCACGTGCACATCTTCCATGGACAAAACCTACGACGCCGCCTACTTCCAGCGCTGGTACCAGCCTGACCAGACCGGTGGCGCCGCGCGCCTGGCGCGCAAGGTGGCGCTTGCGGTGGCCAGTGCCGAGTACTACCTGGAACGCCCGATCGGCAGCGTGCTGGACATCGGCTGTGGCGAAGGCGCCTGGCGCGCCCCGCTGCTCAAGCTGCGCCCGCGCGTGCAGTACCTGGGCTTCGACAGCAGCGATTACGCCGTGCACCGCTACGGCCGCAGCCGCAACCTGCACCCGGCCAAGGTCGGCGATTTCGCCTGGCTGCGTCCGTGCGCACCGGTCGATCTGCTGATCTGCTCGGACGTGATGCACTACGTGCCCAGCCGCGAGCTTCGCCCGGCGCTGGAAGGCTTTGCCGAACTGACCGCCGGCGTGGCCTTCCTGGAGGCATTCACCGCCGAGGATGACTTCGATGGCGACCACGAAGGCTTCCAGCCGCGCCCGGCGCGCTGGTACCGCAGCCAGCTCAAGCGGGTCGGCTTCACCGGCTTGGGCTCGCACTGCTGGCTGTCGCCCGCACTGGCAGGTCACGCGGCTGCACTGGAACGTGGCGCGCCCTGAGTCTCGATAACAATTGAGACAGCACCCGCATTAACGCGCCCGCGCGACGGGTGCGCTATGCTGCGCGGCAACATAAGACCATACATATTGGACGTCATGCTATATCAGCTGCATGAGTTGACCCGCAACCTGCTCGCCCCGTGGGTGCACCAGGCCCAGGCCAACGCGAAGTTCTTCGCCAATCAAGGTCATTGGTGGTCACAGATGCCCGGCGCGGATCGCCTGGCCGCTGTGAACGAGCTGTTCCACCGCATCGGCAAGGATTACGAGAAGCCCGAATGGGGCATCAATGAAATCGACGTCGAGGGCGAGCGCGTGCCGATCGTCGTCCACGAAGAGATCAGCAAGCCATTCTGCAAACTGCTGCGCTTCAAGCGCCACAGCAATGAAGCCGACCAGCTGCACACCATGCTCAACCAGCCGTTCGTGCTGGTGGTGGCGCCGTTGTCCGGCCACCACGCCACGCTGCTGCGCGATACCGTGCGCACCCTGCTGCGCGATCACCGCGTGTACGTGACCGACTGGGTCGATGCGCGGATGGTGCCGGGCAGCGAAGGCGAGTTCGGGCTGGATGACTACATCGCCTACGTGCAGGAATTCATCCGCCACCTCGGTGCGGAGAAGCTGCACGTGATCAGCGTCTGCCAGCCGACCGTGCCGGTGCTTGCCGCCGTCTCGCTGATGGCCAGCCGTGGCGAAACCACGCCGCGGTCGCTGGTGATGATGGGCGGACCGATCGATGCGCGCTGCAGCCCGACCGCGGTCAACAATCTGGCCACGCAGAACCCGATGTCGTGGTTCGAGAACAATGTCATCCACACCGTGCCGGCCACCTTCCCCGGCGCCGGCCGCCGCGTGTACCCCGGCTTCCTGCAGCACGCCGGGTTCCTGTCGATGAACCCGAGCCGCCACTTCAGTTCGCACTGGGATTTCTATGCCGACCTGGTCAAGGGCGACATGGAAGATGCCGACGCGCACCGTCGTTTCTATGACGAGTACAACGCGGTGCTCGACATGCCGGCCAAGTACTACCTGGACACGATCCGCGTGGTCTTCCAGGAGTTCCTGCTGCCGCGCGGCGAGTGGTACGTGCAGGGTGAACGCGTGGATCCCAGCGCGATCACCGGCACCGCACTGCTGAGCATCGAAGGCGAGCTGGACGATATCGCCGGCCTCGGCCAGACCGAAGCGGCGCAGGACCTGTGCACCGGCATTCCGGCCGCGCATCGCGAGCATTTCATCGTCGAAGGCGCCGGCCACTACGGCATCTTCAGCGGCCGCCGCTGGCGCGAAACCGTCTATCCGAAGGTGCGTGATTTCTTCGCGGCCCATGCGCAGACCGTGGCCAGCAAGCCGAAGAAGGCCGCAAAGATCGCGAGCAACGTGACGCCGTTGCGCCGTAAAGCGGGCTGACGAGCGCTTGGCGACCGCCCCCCGACCAGGGGGCTTACGCTGGGGAATGCCGGCCAGCGGCCGGCACTACCGGATCCTCGGGTTCCGACCTGTGGCCGAACGTTACAGCCGCACCAGCAGATGCTTGGCCATCATCCCGTGCAGGTGACCGATGCCGCGGGCCAGGTGCAGCGTCGCGAACAGCAGCAGCACGCCGATGATCGCCAGCAGCGGTGTGACCCAGATCGGCAGCATCTGGATGCCGTCGATGTGGATGCCCACGTAGTCACTGGAGAACAGCGCCGCCACGGGTGCCCAGATGAAGCCGATCGAGGTCGACAACAGCGTGGTGGCGATCGTGAAGTAGACGATGCCCAGCGGCAGCATCAGCACGAAGTACAGCAGGGTCAGCCAGGTCCGGCCATCGGTGAACATGTCACCGATGCGCTGCAGCCAGCTGCGGCTGCGGTCGGAATACGTCGGCCGGCGCGGCATGCGCTCGCCCAGCAGGGCCTCCACCAGTCGTCCTTCCAGCAGCGACAGACCGCGCACCGAACCGAAGAACAGCACCGCCACTGGAATGCCGATGATCAACACCATCAGGCCCAGCGACAGCGACAGGCCGGTGACCACCCAGGTAAAGAAAAAGATACCGGTGGCCAGCGAGAGCAGCATGTAGAACAGCGCGCCATAGGTGCGTGCCTCCAGCGCCACGCCGAAGAAGCTCGCCAGCGCCGAGCGGGGCTTGGGCGGGGCCGGCGGTGGTACCGGGTCCGCGCCAGCGCTGACCGCCGCCGCACGTCGCAGCGGCGCCGCACCCGCGCTCGGCGTGCGCAGCGCGCGGTTCACGGTGATTTCCGTTTCGCGGTAGATCTCGGCCACTTCTTCCGGCGCACCATAGCTGCCGGCCACATCGGCGATCACCTCGGCCTCGCCGCGGCCCGGCTGGGCGGCCAGCTCGGAGCGCAGATACTCCTCGGCGTCGTACAGGGCGTCCTGCACCATCGCCGGATCGGCGTCGTGCAGCGCCGCGCGCAGCTGTGCCAGATACGCGGGAATGGTGGTCGGCAAGGCCCGACCGGCCACGGATTCGATGTTCATGCGGTTACCCCTTCCAGGACGGAATCGACGGAATCACGGGTGGCGCGCCACGCGGCGGTCCATTGCCTGAGCACCTCGTGCCCCGTGTCATTGATGCGGTAATAGCGGCGCGGTGGCCCGGCCACCGACGGCTCGACATGGCTTTCCAGCAACCCGGCCCCTTCCAGGTTGCGCAGCACCGGGTACAGCGCGCTCTGCTTGCCACTCAGCACGCCTTCCCCTACCCGCTCCAGCTCCTTGGCGATCAGGTAGCCATACAGCGGCTCACCGGCCTTGGCCAACACTGCCAGCAAGGCCAGGGATACCGTGCCGGAGCTGAGCTCTTTCTGGAACTTCTTGAGGTGGACTTCGTGGTCGCTCATGGCGGTCTCCGCTAGCGTGGAGTCCACACTAGTCCTAACTTCGCTATAGCGGATGTGTCGTTAGTCACCGTGCCGGTTGGGATGCCCGACGATCCGAAGGCCCCGGTGCGAGGCGATCTGTCAGAATCGCTCTCCCCATGGAACGCACATGACGTCATGAACACCCGCACTGCCGTCCTCTCGCTTGCCCTGTTGGCCGCTGCCGCAGGCCCCGCCCACGCCATGAAGGGATGCAACTTCGTCGATGGCTCGCATGAGTCGATCAGCGTCGCGCTGCTGGCCTTGGACGCGCGCCAGCGCGGCGATAGCCGGGAGAGCGTGCTGGCCCGTGCGGAGCCGATCAAGACGGACCCGTCATGGCACGCCGCGATGGCGCGCGAAACGGTCGACGAGGTCTTCAGCGACCTGCCCCCTGTGGATGCGGCGGTATACACGGTCTACCGCGCGATGATCTGCTATCGCGCCTCGACGCGCCCGGCCGAAGACGTAGTGGTGGATTACGTAGCGATCCACCCCGCGCTGGCTGCCTGTGAAGCCCAACCGGGTCCGCGGCAGCGGGGTCAGTGCGCCGGCAAAGCCTTGGACGATTACTTCGCCGCTCACGCGGAGTGACGAGGTAACCCGCACCGTGACATGACACGCAGTACGCCGCTCGCGCATTATCGGGACGCCACCATCTTCGGGGACACCATGCAGAATCATCGCTTCGCCGTGCTTACCCTCGCCCTGGCCTGCCTGCTGCCCAGCCTTGCCAGCGCGGCCACGCCTTACCGCAGCGCCCAGCAGATCCTGGACGTGTCACCGGACAGCGACTGGCGCACGCCCGACCCGGCCAACCTGCTGTACATGAATCTGCCCGGCGGCCGGGTCATCATCGAGTTGGCCCCGGCGTTCGCGCCGCAGCATGTGGGCAACATCCAGACCCTGGCCCACGAGCACTTCTGGGATGGCGAGAGCATCTACCGCGCGCAGGACAACTTCGTGGTGCAGTTCGGCGATGCCGATGCGGATGACGCGGCCAAGGCAAAAGCCCTTGGCAGTGCCAAGCGCAAACTGCCTGCCGAATTCCAGCGCGACAGCAAGGGGCTCACGGTCAGCCTGCTGCCCGACCGTGACGGCTGGGCCGACCAGACCGGTTTCGTCGACGGCTTCCCGGTGGGCCAGGATCGCAAGGACGGCAAGACCTGGCTGGCGCATTGCTACGGTGCACTGGGCGCCGGCCGCAACAACGAGGAAGACAGCAGCATCGGCGCCGAGCTGTACGTCGTGACCGGGCAGTCCCCGCGTCAGCTGGACCGCAACATCACGGTGGTCGGCCGCGTGCTGCAGGGCATGGAGCTGCTCAGCGCGCTGCCGCGTGGACCGGCACCGATGGGCTTCTACGCCGATCCGGCGCAGCGCACGGCGATCCAGTCGATCCAGCGTGCCAGCGATGTACCGGCTGCGGAGCGACCCAGGCTGCAGGTGCTGCGCACCGACTCCAGGACCTTTGCCGATGCGACCGAAGCGCGCCGCAACCGCGTCGATGACTTCTACAAGCGCCCGGCCGGCCACATCGACCTGTGCAACATCCCGGTGCCGGTGCGCTGAGGATGCGATAACCGACGCGTCAGCGTCCGGATGCCTCGGTAGAGCCACCCCATGGGTGGCTGCACGCGGACCCGACGGCCTATCGCTGCGACACCGCCACGCTGCCAAGAATCAACACGCCCGCCACGACCATCGCCCCGGTCACCGGTTCACCCAGGAACACCCACGCGAACAGCGCGCCGAACATCGGTACCAGGTAGGTCACGGTCGAGGCACGGGCCGGGCCAATGCGGGCGATCAGGCGATAGAACATCAGGAACGCCAGGCCGGTGCAGACCACGCCCAGCGCGATCGCGCAGGCCCAGGAGAGCATCGGGATCGGGGCGGTCGGCCAATGGGTCAGCGCCATCGGCAGCAGCAGGATGGCCGCGCAGCCGAGCGTGGCACCGGCCGACGCCGCCGGTGGCAGGCCGGTCATGTGGCGCTTCACCAGATTGACGCCCAGGCCATACAACAGCGCGGCCAGGGCACCGGCCATCACCGCCGCACCGATGCTCAGACCGGACACTTTGGCCGTGGCCAGCACCACCACGCCGGCGAAGCCGACCAGCAGGGCGATCGCGCGGCGCATGCCGATCTTTTCGCCGAAGAACAGGAACGCGATCAGCGCGGCGAACAGCACGGTCATCGCATTGCAGATCGCACCGATCGCGGCCGGGGCGCGTTGCGCGGCCCAGGCGAACAGCACGAACGGAATGGCCGAGTTGATCAGGCCGATCGGTGCCAGCCACAACCAGCGTCGCGCCGGGAACTGCGCGCGCGCCTGCCACAGGAACGGCAACAGCACGAGCGCGCCGAGCAGCAGCCGTACCTCCACCAGTGCGTACGGTCCGAAGGCAGGCACGGCCATCCGCATGAACAGGAACGAGCACCCCCAGATCGCGCCGAGCACGGTGAGTTCCAGCGGCGTGCGCCAATCGCGCTCCACCGTACCGGCGGCCAGCGGTGCCCCGCTCATGACCAGCCCCCGAAACAAGGCAGGCGCGGGGAACAGGCGATAAGGGACGGCAACATGCGCGTGAATCCGGGGAGGAAGGGCGACAGCATCCGCCTGCCGCTGCGTGCCCACAAGCGCGTAGTATCCGTGCAAGCCACAAATATGATTTGGGTCTCGACCATGATTCTCCGCCCGGCTTTGCTGCCTGCCCTGGGGGTGTTCGCCGTTGCCGCACGCCACCAGAACTTCGCCCACGCCGCCCAGGAGCTGCACCTCACCGCCAGTGCGGTCAGCCACCATGTGCGACGGCTGGAAGAGCTGCTCGGGACCGTGCTGTTCCAGCGCCACGCGCGCGGTGTGCGCCTGACCGCCGAAGGCCGCCAGCTGGCCGATGCCGCAGCGGCGGCACTGAGCGATCTCAATGCGGTGGCCGGCAATCTGCATCCGCAGGCGGACATCGTGCCGCTGCGGGTCACCACCATCCGCTCGCTGTCGTACTGCTGGCTGATCCCGCGGTTGCCGCGCTTCGCCCAACAGCATCCGCGCATGCGCATTGAACTGCAGACCAGCACCGAGCTGGTCCGCTTCGACGAGACGGGGCCGGAACTGGGCATCCGTTACGGTCTTGGCCAGTGGCCGGGCATGACCGCCCATCACCTGATGGACGACGAACTCTGCCCGGTCGCCTCACCGGCACTGCCGGGGGTATCGGCCTTGCGCGACCCGGCGCAGATCGCCGCGCTGCCGCTGCTCAGCGACATGTCACCGCAGGGCTGGCGCGACTGGTTCCGGGCGGCGGGTGTGCGCGGACTGGACCTGCCCTCGCTGCACACCTTCAGCGACAGCACCGATGCGATGCGCGCCGCGGTGTACGGCATCGGCGCAGTGCTGGCGCGCAAGCACATCGCCCAGCCCTACCTGCAGCGCTATGAGCTGGTGCGCCTGCCCGGCCCCGCACTCAAGGCGCGCTACGCCTACTACGTGGTCCACGCCGAACACCGGCCGCTCAGCCCGACCGCGCAGGCGTTCATGGACTGGCTCAAGCGCGAAGCACTGGATGAGCGCACCCCGCTGCCGGCCCTGCCCGATGAACTGCTGGGCCTGCCGCCTGCGGACCGCGCGCACGACTGAACCGGATGCCACGATCCAGCACGCATCCTCACCCGATCTTTTCCGCACGCTGGCTAGGCTGGAGTCCCTTTCCCCGAGGACCCGCCCATGGCCCTGTTGCGACTGCGAATCACCGGCACCGAAGACGATGCACGTGCCATCACCGACCTGCTGCAGAGCATCGAGGGGATCGAACACGTCGAGGAAACCGACGACCTGATGCCGCACATGGACGACGACGATTCCAGCTCGGCCGGCCTGTCCGATGACATCGGCCCGGGCACCCACGAACTGGAAGTGGAAGTGGGCAATGCACTCGGTGCCCAGCGCGTGCGTGATGCCGTGCAGGAACTGGCGCTGGAACTGGATGTGTTCGTGGAATACGAGCAGGACGAAGGCTGAGTCAACCGTCGTGCCGCGCTTTCAGGCGCGGCACGATCGCTCCATCAGCGTGCGGCCGTCGCGGCCTTGCGCCGCTTGCGACGGCGCCACAGCGCCAGGCCCACGGCTCCGAGTGCCCAGACCACCACGCCCACCGGCAGCAGCGCGGCGACCGCGCGGATCACGAAGGCAATACTGGTGGTGAAGATCGATCCGAACTCACTGAATGCCTTGCCGATTTCACTGCGGCTGCGCTGCCCGGCCGGCCCTTCGAAGTGCATCGTGACCAGTTGGGTGTCGATCCGCCGGCGTTGCTGTGCCGCGTCCTTGTTGGCCTGCTCCAGGCCGGCCTCGATCTCCGCCATGCGCTGCGAGACCGCCAGCAGATCGGCGACCTTCATGTCGCTGCGCTGCTGATAGGCCTGAAGCTGTGCATGTTCTTTCTTCAGCCGTGTCTGGGTCAGCGCGGTATCGGCCACCTGCTGGGCAAGATCTTCGGCATGGGTGTTGCGCGAAGCCACATCGCCGCCTTCACCGGCCAGCGCGATGATCGGTTCCACGCCCTTGGGGGCGATGCGCACGCGGATCGAGCCGGAACGGCTTTCACCGCCTTCCTCGCCTACCTGCAGCACGGCACAATCCCCGAACCGGTTGCTCTGGCAGGCCTCGGACACGGCCTTCACCCGCTCACTGATCCGCTTTGCATCGAGTTGGATGCGCAGGTCATGCTCATAGGCAAGGAACGCACCTTCCGGTGAGGCCACGGCCCCGGCGGCCGTATCGGCCGCGTAGTCCTCGCCGCTGCGGCCACAGGCCACCAGGCCCAACAACAGCATCCCTGCCAGCCCGGCGCGGGCCCGTCCTTTCCACTCGGTCACAGTGCAGCTCCATCAAAAGCGGTGATCTTCACGGCCCATGGTAATCCAATGGCACGGGGACAAAGGCGGCCATCGGCCCTATGCTCGGGGATTGTCCCCAGTACAGGAACACCGATGCGCCAGCATCTGCTTGCCCTCGCCCTGATCGCCGCCCTTGGTGGCTGCCAGCAGGCCGACTCCCCCACGCCCACCACCGGCACCGAAGCGGCCACCCCGGCCGGTGACGCTGCGGTCGATACGGCTTTCGCCGACCTGTCCAAGCGCGCCCTGGACACCTGGATGCAGCTGTCCCCGATCAGCGCCACCCAGATCGGCGACCACCGCTACGACAGCGAGATCGACGACCTGAGCGCGGCCGGCCAGCAGAAGGTGCTGACCGCATACAAGGCACTGCTGGGCGATCTGGACAAGATCGACGTCAGCAAGCTCTCGCGCGAGAACCAGGTGGACGCGGCGATCCTGCGCAACCAGCTGCAGTCCGAAGTCTGGACCGCGGAAGTGCTGCAGTCGCCCAAGTGGGACCCGCAGATGTACAACGGCATGGCCGGCAGCGCGCTCTACGGCCTGATGGCGCGTGAGTTCGCCCCGCTCCCCGACCGCCTGAAGTCGGCCACCGCGCGCATGGAGAAGCTGCCGCAGATCTTCGCCCAGGCGCGCGAGAACCTGGACCCGGCCCGCGTGCCGAAGATCCACGCCGAAACCGTGGCCAAGCAGAACCGCGGCATCCTGAGCATCGTCGATACCTTCATCACCCCGCACATCGGTGAGCTGCCGGCCGAAGACCAGAAGCGCCTGCAGGCTGCGATCGAGGGCCTGAAGAAGGCTGTCGACGAACAGCAGACCTGGCTGGACAAGACCCTGGTGCCGAACGCGAAGGGGGACTTCCGCATCGGTGCGGAGCTGTACGACCAGAAGCTGACGTTCGCGCTGAACTCCTCGCTCTCGCGCGCCGAGATCGGCGAGCGCGCGCGTGCCGAACTCAAGCGCGTGCGCCAGGACATGTATGGCATCGCGCAGACCGTGCTCAAGGACAAGCCCGGCGCCCCGGCGCTGCCGGCCAACCCGAGCGACGAGCAGCAGCAGGCCGCGATCGAAGCCGCGCTGGAGCTGGCCTATGCGGACAAGCCGGCACGCGACAAGGTCGTTGAAGACGCCAAGGCCGCGCTGGAGCAGTCCACCGAATTCGTGCGCAAGCATGACCTGATGACCCTGCCCGATTCGCCGGTCGACATCATCCTGATGCCGGAATTCCAGCGTGGCGTCGCCGTGGCCTACTGCGATTCGCCGGGCCCGCTCGACAAGAACCTGAAGACCTTCTATGCGGTCTCGCCGATCCCGGACGACTGGACCGACAAGCAGGTTGATTCGTTCCTGCGCGAATACAACAGCCGCATGATCCACCTGCTGAGCATTCACGAAGGCACCCCGGGCCATTACCTGGAAGGCTGGCACTCGGGCAAGTTCCCGTCCACGCTGCGCGCGGTGCTGCGTTCAGGTCTGTTCGCCGAAGGCTGGGCGGTCTACACCGAGCGGATGATGCAGGAGCAGGGTTACCTGGACAACGATCCGCTCTTCCACCTGGTGCAGCTGAAGTTCTACCTGCGCACCATCTCCAACGCGATCCTGGATCAGGGCGTGCACGTGGACAACTGGACGCGTGAGCAGGCGATGCACCTGATGACCCACGATGCCTTCCAGCAGGAAAGCGAAGCGTCGGGCAAGTGGGTGCGTGCGCAGCTGACCTCCGCGCAGCTGCCGACTTACTTCGTCGGCGCGCAGGAACACTTCGATACCCGCAAGGCCGTGCAGGACAAGCAGGGCGCGAAGTTCAACCTGAAGGCGTACCACGACCAGATGCTGTCCTACGGCGCCCCGCCGGTGCGCTTCGCGCGCCAGCTGATGCTGGATCAGCCGATCGAGTAAGGACTGCCTGGTTCCTCGTCAGACAGGCAAACGGCCCGGGGTGACCCGGGCCGTTCTCTTTTCTGCGTGGTGGGCATGACGCGCCTTACGCGTCGGCAGCCACGAAGCCGCCGGTCTGCCGCGCCCACAGCCGCGCATACAACCCGCCGGCCGCGATCAGCTCGGCGTGCGTGCCGGTCTCCACGATGCGGCCCTGATCCATCACCACCAGCCGGTCCATGCGCGCGATGGTGGACAGGCGGTGCGCGATCGCGATCACCGTCTTGCCCGCCATCAGCTCGTCCAGGTTGTCCTGGATCGCTGCTTCCACTTCCGAGTCCAGCGCGGAGGTGGCTTCATCCAGTACCAGGATCGGCGCGTCCTTGAGCAGCACCCGCGCGATCGCGATGCGCTGGCGCTGGCCACCGGACAGCTTCACCCCGCGTTCGCCGACATGCGCGTCGTAACCCCGGCGCCCTTCCCCATCAACCAGCGTATCGATGAAGGCCGAAGCGCGCGCCTTGGCCACCGCCGCGTGCAGCTGCGCCTCGGTCGCATCAGGACGCCCGTACAGCAGGTTGTCGCGGATCGAGCGGTGCAGCAGCGAGGTGTCCTGGGTGACCACGCCGATCTGCCGACGCAGGCTTTCCTGGGTGACCCCGGCGATGTCCTGCCCGTCAATGCGGATCTGCCCGCTCTCCAGGTCATACAGGCGCAGCAGCACGTTGACCAGGGTCGACTTGCCCGCGCCGGAGGGCCCGACCAGGCCGATCTTCTCGCCAGGCTTCACGTCCAGGTCGAGCCCGGCGATCACGCCACCGGCCTTGCCGTAATGGAAGTGGATGTGATCGAAACGCACCCCGCCCTGCTCAACCTGCAGCGGCGCGGCCTCGGCGCGGTCCTGCACGGTCAACGGCTGGGAGATGGTGGTGATGCCATCCTGCACCGTGCCGATGTCTTCGAAGATGCCGTTGATGGTCCACATGATCCAGCCGGACATGTTGTGGATGCGGATCACCAGGCCGGTGGCCAGGGTGATCGCACCGACGGTGATGTGCCCGCCGCTCCACAGCCACAGCGCCAGCGCGCACGTGCCGACGATCAGGAACCCGTTGACGGTGGCCAGGCTCATTTCCAGCCCGGTGGTGACCCGCGTCTGGCCGCGGTGCTTGGTCGCCAGCTCCTGGATCGCCTCGGCCACGTAGGCCTGCTCGCGCCCGCCGTGGGCGAACAGCTTGAGCGTGGGGATGTTGGTGTAGCCGTCCACGATCCGGCCCATCGCCTTGGAACGCGCTTCCGATGCGATCCAGGCGCGCTCCTTCGCGCGCGGCACGAAGTACCACATGATCACCGCATACGCGGCCATCCACAGCCCCAGCGGGATCATCAGGCGCCAGTCGGCCTGCGCGAACAGGTACAGCGCGGTGCCGGTGTAGACGATGATGTACCACAGCGAATCGACCATCTGCACGGCCGATTCGCGCAGCGACGTACCGGTCTGCATGACCCGGTTTGCCATGCTGCCGGCGAAATCGTTCTGGAAGAAGCTCAGGCTCTGCCGCACCACGTAGTTGTGCATCAGCCAGCGCGAGCGGTTGCTCAGCCCCGGCACGATCGCCTGGTTGACCAGCAGGCTGTGCAGCGAGACCAGCAGCGGCCGCGCGATCAGGGTGATGCCGGCCATCCACAACAGCGTGTCGGCATGGCGGGCAAAGAAATCGCTGCCGGGCTGTTCGGCGACCATGTCCACGATGCGGCCGAGGAAGTCGAACATGGCCACTTCGACCAACGCCAGCAGCAGCCCGGCGACCAGGGTGGCCAGCAGCACCGGCCAGACCGGCCGCAGGTAGTACACATAGAACGCTGCGACCTTGCGGGGCGGCATGCGGCCATCAACCGGTGGGAACACCGGGATCAACGACTCGAACCAGCGGAACATCGCAGCATCCAGAAACAAAGCAGACCACGATTATCCCACCGCAGCCTGCGTTTGTTTTTGCATTTCCGTCACGGCCTGACGGCAATCACTCAATCGGCCTGTGCAGGCGCGATGGGCAGCAGCAGCAGGTCCTGGAAATCAAAACTGAAATCGGTCAGCGAGGACGCCGCCTGCATGCGCACCTCGCGGATCTTGCCGTCCGGATCGAGACTGAAGTTCACGAAGGCATCGGCGTTGAGCGAGCGGTCGTCCCAGCGCACCAGGAAGGTATCGTGCTGCCAATGCTCCAGCGTGCCGATCAACTGCGCGGTCCTGCCGAAGCGCAGGCGCAGCTTGCCGCCCTGCTGCTCAACGAATACATCGCCGTACCATGCGTCGCGGTAGCCCCCTGCGTAGCGCGCCGGCGGCAGCGACGGCTTGGATCTCGCATCACGTGCGGCCTGGTGCCTGGCCCAGCCCTCGTCCGCCTTTTCCTGCGATTTGGCCACGGCGGCCGCATACGCGGCGACCCAGTCGGTGGCCGGTGCCTGCAGATAGGCATCCAGCGCTTCCATCGTGATGGCGTTGAAGGCCGCGCCCACTTCCTGGTTGGTCAACACCACGATGCCCAGCTTCTGCGCCGGCACCAGGGTCACGCGCGAGACCATGCCCGGCCAGCCGCCGGTATGCCAGACCAGTTTCTGGCCACGGTAATCGCTCAGGCTCCAGCCCTCGCCATAGCCGGCGAAGTTCGGCCGTGCCGCCGCCAGCTGCGGCACGCTCGGCTCGGGCACCACCTGCGGCGTGACCATCTGCCACATCGCCTGCTGGGTCTTGGCGGTGAACAGCGGCTGCCCGTTCTCCAGCGTGCCCTGGGCCAGCTGCACGTTCATCCAGCGCGCCATGTCGTGCACGCTGGAATAGATGCCGCCGGCGCCGGCATTGTTGGACCAGGTCAGCGGCGCGACGGTGCGCAGCTGGCTGAAATCGTACTTGGCGTGCCCCACTGCAGCGTTGTCGCCGGGCTGCAGATGATCGGCGTTGTAGCGGGTGCCCTGCATGCCCACCGGGGTGAAGATGTGCTGCTGCAGGAAGTCCGCATAGGCCTGCCCGGACACCTGTTCGATCACCTGCTGGGCGACCGCGTAGAGAATGTTGTCGTAGGCATAGCGATCACGGAAGCCGGCCTTCAACGGCACCTTGCCCAGCCGCTGCACCACTTCTTTGTTGCTGTAGGAGGTGGTCGGCCAGAACAGCAGGTCGCCCGCGCCCAGGCTCAGGCCACTGCGGTGCGACAGCAGGTCGCGGATGCGCATTTCCCCGGTCACGTACGGATCGGACATGCGGAAGCCGGGCAGATGATCGATCACGCGATCGTCCATCTTCAGCTTGCCCTGCTCGGCCAGCAGATTCAGCGAGGTGGCAGTGAATGCCTTGGTGTTGGACGCGATCGCGAACAGCGTATCGGCCTGGACCGGATCCGGCTTGCCCAGCTCGCGTACCCCGTAGCCGCGCTCCATCACTACCTTGCCATCCTTGACCACCGCCACGGCGATGCCGGGGATGTCGAACTCGCTGCGGGCGCGTTCGATGGTGGCGTCCAGCCGCTGCAGTTCGGCCGGCACGGCGGCCGATGCTAAGGGTGCGCATGCGAGCAGCACGGCGCCTCCGATCCAGGATGTATTCAAGCAGCGTCTCCGGTTGCGTGTGGCGGGGGCGTCGAGGGTGCCGATGCCCCGGTTTCGCACGATGGTAACGCGGCCCGGATCAGGCTCGCCTGTGCCAGAAGGAGGCCCGCCATGACCGCGCCCGCCGAGACCATCGCCACCGTCATTCCCTGCCTGCGCTACCGCGATGCGCACGCCGCCATTGCCTGGCTGCAGCGCGCGTTCGGCTTCGAGAAACAGGCGGTCTACGCCGATGGCGATACCGTTCACCACGCCCAGCTGGTCTACGGCCACGGCATGATCATGCTCGGCTCGGTTGACAACGGCAGTGAGTGGGGCCGCTACAGCGTTCACCCGGACGAGGTCGGCGGTCGCCAGACCCAGAGCGCCTGCGTGATCGTCGCCGATCCGGATGCGCATCATGCGCGCGCCGTCGCCGCCGGCGCGCAGATCGTCATGGACATCGCCGACCAGCCCTATGGCGGCCGCGGCTATGCCTGCCGTGGTCTGGAAGGTTACCTGTGGTGGTTCGGCAGCTACGACCCGTGGGTCGACCACGAGGGCGACGCGTGAGCGCTGCGGCCGGCTCCATCCGCACGGGTATCGGCGGCTGGGTCTTCCCGGCATGGCGCGGCGGCACGTTCTATCCGCCCGGCCTGCCGCAGCGCGAAGAGCTGGCCTACGCCAGCCAACACCTGGGCTGCATCGAGATCAACAGCACGTTCTACCGTGCGCAGACGCCGGCCATCTATGCGCAGTGGCGCGAACAGACGCCCGCGGGCTTCCGCTTCTCGGCCAAGGCGCCGCGCACGATTACCCAGACCCACGACCTGACCACCGTCGGCGAACGTGCCGAACGTTTCATCACCGGCATCAGTGCGCTGGAGGACCGGCTGGGTCCGTTGATCTGGCAGTTTGGCGACAGCCACCCCGCCGGTGCGGCCGAATTCGACCGGTTCCTGGGCATGCTGCCGCGCAAGGTCGACGGCCATCGCCTGCAGCACGCATTGGAGGTGCGCAACCCCGCGGCATGGACGCCGGCGCTGCTGACTGCCGCCCGTGCGCACGGTGCCGCGCTGGTGTTCAGTGGTTCGGATGAGTACCCCAGCTTCGCCGACCCCACCACCGACTTCATCTATGCGCGGTTGATGCACTCACGCGCGAACCTGCATGCCGGTTACCCGGCACGGGCGATCCAGCAGTGGTCGCTGCGCGCTGCGCGGTGGGCCCGCGGCGAAGACAACCTGGACCTGCCCCACCTCGCTGCCGAGGCTCCCGCAGGGCCATCGCGCGAGGTCTATGTGCTGTTCATCGGTGCGGCCAAACAGCGCAATCCCGGCGCGGCAATGGCCCTGCGCGACCAACTGCTGCAGCCCGGCGACGGGTAAGTCCTCAGCCGCGCCGGCGCCGGGCGGCCAGCGCACCGTCCAGCCACCACAGCAGCGCACCGCCCACCACGAACACCACGGCTACGCCCAGCACGTTGCGCAGGACCAGCGCCGTGCCCAGCGCGCCCAGATCCAGAAACGGGTAGGGGTACTGACCGCTGAGGCGGCCGACCAGCAGTGCCCAACCCAGGTAGACCGTCGGGAACGCCAGCGTAGCGATCAGCCCCCGCCAGTGGAGACCGCCATGCAATCCCATCAGCCAGCCAGCCAGATACGTCACCGGTACAACGTAATGCAGCCCGGTATCGGCCCACCACTGCGCGCCCTGCGGATCCCACAACGGGGCTAGAAGCGTCACGTAGATCAGCCCGGTGATGCCGATGAACAACGCCACCGCCGCGCGCGGTACCGGACCGGCCAGCCCTGTCCGGCGGCCGCAGGCCAGCGCAAGGCAGACCACCGCCACCCCGATGTTGCTGAGGATGGTGAAGTAGCCCAGATAGCGCAGCGTCGCGTCCGCCACCGCCAGGCCCGGCGTGCGCAGCAGCAGGGCGTACTGCAGCAGCAGGGACACTACCGCGACCGCGGCGGTCAGACCGGCCCAGCCGCGCAACGCCGGTGACAGGACGGGGGCAAGCGTATCGATGTGATGGCGTGTCATCAGCGCAGAATGCCACGGCCCTGCAGAGGATCGCGTGGAGGGCATCGCGACGGGCGCGGCTTGCCGCACAATATGCAGATGCCGATGACCGATACCCGCAGGGCCCTGCTGCAAATCCATTTCTGTGTGCTGCTGTGGGGCGTCACTGCCATCCTCGGCAAGCTGATTACCCTGCCCGCCCTGCCGCTGGTGTGGTGGCGCATGCTGCTGGTCGTGGCAATGCTGGCGCTGGTCCCGCGCGTGTGGCGTGGGCTGCGCCAACTGTCGCCGCGTCTGGTCGCCGGCTACTGCGGTGTGGGCGCCCTGGTCGCGCTGCACTGGCTGACCTTCTATGGCGCAGTGAAGCTCGCCAATGCCTCGGTGGCCGCCACGTGCATCGCGCTGGCGCCGGTGTTCACCGCGGTGATCGAACCGTGGGTGGCCAAGCGCCCGTTCCAGTTCCGCGAACTGGCCTTCGGCATTCTGGTCTTGCCGGGCGTGGCACTGGTCGTGGGTGGCGTGCCCGATGGCATGCGCCTGGGCGTGCTGATCGGCGCGCTGTCGGCGCTGCTGGTGGCGATCTTCGGCTCACTCAACAAGCGCCTGGTCAGCCACGCCGACCCACTGACCGTGACTGCGCTGGAACTGGGTGCAGGCACCCTCACCCTGACCCTGCTGGCACCGGTGCTGCCGTTCCTGCTGCCGGCCCTGGCCAGCGACCTGTGGGTGATCCCGGACCTGCACGATGGCTTGTTGCTGCTGGCCCTGGCGGGGCTGTGCACGCTGCTCCCGTTCGCGCTGGCGCTGGTGGCGCTGCGCCACATCAGCGCCTACACCTCGCAGCTGGTCACCAACCTGGAGCCGGTCTACGCGATCCTGCTGGCGATGGTGCTGCTCAGCGAGCAGCGCGAACTGACCTCGCTGTTCTATGCGGGTGTGGCGATCATCGTTGGCGCGGTGTTCCTGCACCCGCTGCTCAACCGCCGCAGGAAGGTCCAGCATCCGGAACTGATGGCGACCTCCGAAGCGCGCAACATCGCCGATTGAGCGGGCCGACACGGTCCACACAGCTCAGTCGGCGCGGATCACCCGATTGCGGCCGTCGCCCTTGGCCCGGTACAGCGCCGCATCGGCGCGGGCCAGGGTCTGCTCGATCGCATCGCCGTGGCGGTGCGCGGCCACCCCGATGCTGATCGTCAGCGGCAGGCCCAAGGGCAGATCCGTCACCGCCATGCGCAGGAAATCGCACTGCAGTTCGGCCGTGGCCAGCGGCGTGTCCGGCATCAGCACCACGAACTCCTCGCCGCCATAACGCGCGGCCAGACCGTGCCCGGCGAAATGGGCGCGCAGCAGCCGGGCCAGTTCGGACAGCACATGGTCACCGGTGGCGTGCCCGTACAGATCGTTGACGGTCTTGAAGTGATCGATGTCCAGCAACGCCACGGCGGTCGAACGCGGTTGGCCATCGGCATCGCGTACCGCCGCTTCCAGCGCCGCACTCATCGCGCGGCGGTTGGGCAGGCCGGTCAGCGGATCGGTCCGGCTCTGTTCGGCCAGGTCCGCGTTCTGCTGCTCCAGCAGTTCGTTGTATTCGGCCAGCCGCTGTTCGTACCAGGCACGGTCGGTCATGTGCTGCTGGATTTCATGCGCATACCGGCGCAGTTCCATCACCAGCGAGACCTGCCGGGACAGCGCGGTGAGCGCCAGCAGCTGGCTGCTGTCCAGATGACCCGGGGCCGCATCGAAGACGCACAGCGTGCCCAGCGGCAGCCCGTCGACACTGAGCAGCGGCGCGCCGGCGTAGAAGCGCACGTGCGGGTCGTCCACCACCACCGGGTTGTCCGAGAAACGTGGATCGCTGCGCGCGTCCTCGACCACCATGACCTGATCCGGGGTCAGGATGGCGTGGGCACAGAAGGAGATGTCGCGATGGGTCTCACAGGCGTCCAGCTGCTGGCGCGCCTTGAACCACTGGCGGTCCTGGTCGACCAGGGTCACTGCCCCCATCCGGGTACCGCACAGGGCGGTGGCGATCGTCACCAGGTCGTCGAACGAGCGTTCCTGGGGGGTATCGAGAATCTGGTAGCGCTGCAGCGCCAACAGGCGCTGCGCTTCATTGTCCGGCTTGGAAGGCTTGATCATCGCGGCGGGCATCGACAGTACCCGCGCAGTCTATCCCGAGCGCGGCGTTACCAGTCCAGCTGCTTGGGCAGCAGGCCCTTCAGCTCGGCGTCGGTCAGGTTGCGCCATTGACCGGGCTTGAGCGCACCCAGCTTGATGTTGTCGATGCGCACCCGGCGCAGCTGGGTGACGCGGAAACCGAACGCGGCGGCCATCAGGCGGATCTGCCGGTTCAGACCCTGCTGCAGGGTGATCCGGAAGCCGAATTTGGCCAGCTTGCTGGTCCGGCACGGCAGCGTGACTTCGTCGCGGATGCGCACGCCGCGCGCCATGCCCCGCAGGAACTCATCGGTGACCGCCTTGTTCACCGCCACCATGTACTCCTTCTGATGACCATTCTCGGCACGCAGGATCTGGTTGACGATGTTGCCGTTGCTGGTCAGCAGGATCAGGCCTTCGGAATCCTTGTCCAGGCGCCCGATCGGGAAAATGCGCTGTTCGTGGCCGACGAACTCCACGATGTTGCCCTTGACCGAGCTTTCGGTGGTGCAGGTGATGCCCACCGGCTTGTTCAGCGCGATATAGACGTGTTTGCGGCCGCCGGCCTTCTTCGCCTCGCGGGCGCGCAGCGGCTGGCCACCGACCAGTACCACGTCCTGCTCGCCAACCACCGCGCCGGTACCGGCGGGATGCCCATTGACGGTGACGCGGCGCTCGCCGATCAGGCGGTCGGCTTCGCGCCGGGAACAGAAGCCGGTATCGGCGATGTGCTTGTTGAGTCGGATTGTCATGCGCCCATTATCGGGCAAAAGCCGCGTCCCGCTGCGGATTTCGAACGCGCCGCCGTTTCAGGCCGGCAACGGATCGCCGGCCGTGGTGGTGCGTTCCCCATCATGGATCTGGTTGCGGCCGTTGCGTTTGGCGCAGTACATGGCGTGGTCGGCCCGGCGCAGCAGGCCGGCCAGGTCATCGCTGCCGGGTTTGAGCACGGCCAGGCCGATGCTGGCTGACACCCGCAGCCCATGAATGCCCAGGCCCTGCGCGACGGTGGCGACCTGTTGGCGGACGGTCTCCAGCCGGGCGACCGCTGCGGCGTGGCCAGCCCCCGGCAGCAGCACCAGGAACTCCTCCCCGCCCATCCGGATCACGTTGTCCTGGTTGCGTACGGCCCCCCGCAGGGCACGGGCCACGGCCACCAGCACCTGATCGCCCATCTCATGCCCGAACTGGTCGTTGATGTCCTTGAACAGATCGATGTCCAGAAAGCCGATCGCCAACGGCATCGGCTCACGGCGCGCCTGCTCCAGGTACTCCGCGAGCAGGCGCAGGCCAGCGCGACGATTGGGCAGGCCGGTCAGCACGTCGGTGTCGGCCAGCTGGCGCATCTCATCGCGCTGGCGGCGCAGGCGGCCCAGGCGCAGATTGAGCGCATAGGCGGCCATCATCAGGAACCACGTCGTGGACAACTGCAGCGCTTCGATCCGGTACGCCACCAGCCACTGCGTGTTGAACGCATCGGCCACGATCATGATCCACCACGGTGCCAGCGCCAGCAGTCCCCGCAGCGCATACGCGTCCCGCCGCGACAGTCCCCACAGGCCTGCGCCAAGGCACAGCACGCAGCCAGCCATGAAGAACCACTCGAGCAGCTCGGAGACCACGGCCAGACCGTCCGGCCCCCACCACGGCACGGTCAGCCCCATGGCCATCAGTCCCCACAGCACGGCGTACTGGGCCGGGCGGGAGCGCGGCCAGCGACGATCGCCGCCGTTGAGGCGCCAGAGGATCGGCAGCAGCAGCGCTTCGCTGAAGGCACTCAGCGCCACCAGCCACCACGAGGCGTGCTCATGCACGGGCAGCCACGGCTCGGGATAGCCGCTCAAGCCCCCCAGCACCGCCTGCCACAGCACGAACACCACACACGCGCCGACATACACGAGGAACGAGCGGTCGCGGGTGGTGACCCAGCCCATCAATGCCGACAATGCCAGCGCGATCGCCACCGCGATGCAGGCCGCGCGCATCAGCAGCCGTGCCGTATCGTTCTGCTGCACCGGGCTCGGTGCCCCCAACTGGATGGTCGGCACCCAGCGCGGCTTGAGCGGGCGTGTCCAGGAGACCACGATCGGCTCGTGGTTGCCGGCCTCGGGCACCACCACCAGCCCGACACCTGCACGGAACCGGGAATCGCGCGTGCGGGCGTCGTGCATGCTGCCGCAGATTTCGCGGTCGCCATGACTGATGCGGACCTCGCCGGTGAGCACACCGAACACATCCACGGCCTGCGGTTTCCCCGACCAGCCCTGCTGCGGAGACGGAATCGACAGGACCTCCTGGTGGCGGGCCAGGACATCCGGCGCACAGGCACGCTGGGGCGTCACCTCATCGGTGGCCCCGCCGAGCAACAGAAAATCCTGCCCCACCGTCGGCGATGCGGCCTTCGCGCTCCATGGCAACAGCCACAGCAGCAGCATCAGCAGCACCACCCCGCTTGAAAATCCGCCCCCGTTGCTCACACCTGTGCCCCGCCCGCCCATGGTCGTCAGTGGACACCCCGCCCGCTGCCGTCTTCCACGATTATCGCATCATGGCGTGCCACGCCATGCATCCGATGACACACCGGCACGGGCCGCCCGCAGGGCTGGCTGGGTCATGCGCTCCAACGGAATCGGCCGCTCGATCGCATACCCCTGCAGACCTTCCACCCCCATCTGCGCCAGTTGATCGGCCACCACCGCCGATTCCACCCACTCGGCGACCACCATCATGTGCAGTTCGCGCCCGACCTCGGTGATCGCGCGCACCGCGGCGCGGTTGACCGGATCCAGGTTCATGTCGCGCACGAACACGCCATCGATCTTGAGCATGTCCGCCGGCAACTGGCGAAGGTAGCCGAACGAAGACAGCCCCGAACCGAAATCGTCCAGCGCCATCCGGCAGCCGCGGGCCTTCACCGCATCAATGAAGGTGCGCGCCTGGTCGATGTTGCTGACCGCTGCGGTTTCGGTGATCTCAAAGCACAGCTTGCGGGCCAGGCCACGGTTGCGCTCCAGCAGATCGGTGACGAAGGCCAGGAAACTGGGCTCGGCGATCGACTGCGCGGACACGTTGACGTTGCACAGGCCAAGCTGCTGCACGTGCGCAGGGCACACCTGCAGATGCCGGAACAACAGCGACAGCACGTGCCGATCCAGCGCCATGCCCATGCCGTAGCGCTCGACCGCGCCCATGAATTCCCCCGGCCCCTGCAGTACGCCTTCCGGGCTGCGCATGCGCACCAGCACTTCGTAATGCAGGAAGTCCGGATCGCCGACCCGCTCGATGCGCTGGGCGTACAGCAGCATGCGGTTTTCGGCGATCGCGCTGGAGACATTGGCCAACCGCTCCGCTTCGCGCCGACGCTCGTCCAGCGCCATGCGGCTTTCGTTGTAGCAATGCACGCGGTTGCGACCGGCCTCCTTGGCCGCGTAGCACGCACTGTCGGCCGCACTCATGAGCCAGTTCACATCCGGCGCTTCCGCGGTGACCTCGACCACGCCGATGCTGCAGCTCACCTTGGGTGCGCCTTCGCCATGCTGGAAGCTCACCTGCCCCAACGTGCGGATCACCCGCTGCAGGACCTGCTTGGCCTCGTCCTGGCTGGCGTTGGCCAGGAACAACGCAAACTCGTCACCGCCCAGGCGGCCCACCCAGTCGCCATCGCGCACGGCACCCACCAGGTAGTCGGCGAAGCTGCGCAGCAACTGGTCGCCCGCCGCGTGGCCGAGACCATCATTGACCAGCTTGAAGTAATCCAGGTCGATGTAGCACAGCGCATGGGTACCGCCCTCGGCCCGCACCGTCACCAGCGCCTGCTCGAGCAGCCGCTCGATTTCACGGCGGTTGATCAGACCGGTCAGCGGATCGTGGCTGGCGTGGTGTTCCACCTCCCGCGCCAGCGCATGGTTCTGCGAGACATCCTCGACCAGCGCGAACACCGTTGGCGCCCGAGCCCGGGTGCGCACCACGGTGCCGCTCCAGCGGCCCCACATCAGGCTGCCATCGGCACGCAGGAAGCGCAGCTCACCGGGGCGCAGCTGCCGCGGCCAGTCAATCCGGCCATGCTCGTCCAGTACCAGCTCGCCTTCCACCAGAACATCGGCCAGCGACAGGCTCAGCAAGGCCTCACGCCGGTGATCGAGGATGTCGGCCATCGCCTGGTTGGCCTCGACGATCCCGCCTTCCTCGTCCAGTTTGAGCATGCCCACCGTGGCCTGGTAGAACGCCGCCCGGAATCGGCTTTCCTGTTCGGTCAGGTCGTTGCGCACGCGCCGCGCGAGCAGCACGGCCACCAGCGTGATCGCCAACACGGACAGTCCGCCGACGATGAAGGTCGCTATCCGCACGGCCGCCGCGGTATCCAGCAGCGCGCCCGAAAAGGCCCGCGCCTGGTTCTGCATGCCGGTGTCCAGCGCCTGCACCTGCGCCAGCAATCCCTCCTTCACCGCCGGCGTCAGGCTGCCTGCAGCGTGCCCGGCCTGAACGCGGCCGGCAATCGCGACCAGTTCCATCAGATCATCGTCAGTGTCACGCCACAGCGTCACCGCATCGCGGAAATACGGCTGCTCGCGCAGGTAGCGATACGACAGGATCAGCCGGTTGATGTCGCCTGGGGCGTTGCCGCCAGCGATGAAGCCGCGTCGTGCCGCGGCGATGTCCGGGCTGGCCTGCTCGAGTGCGCGTCGGGCGCCAAGATCGCCGAGCGGCACTGTCAGTCCCTGCCGGGCCGCGGCCAGATCGCGCGGCTCGCCGGAGGCGATGTAACGCGACAGTGCATGCGTCGCCTGCTGCTGCCCGCGTGACCAGTGACTCTGGCCCATGATCCAGGCCGTGGACGCGGCCTGCAGTTCCTGGATCAACGCGGAAATGCCGACCAGGCCAATGGCCATGCCGGTCAACAGTGCAAACCGCAGGGTCAACCCCCGCGTTGAATATGGTACTGCGGTAACGCCACCATCCTTGCGACTTCCAACCATCGCCGATCCCCCCTGGGGCTGCGTGTGTGGAAACTCATTCCATGTGGACCCTGTCCAATCCACAGGCTAGAACGCGCCATGTTGAGACGGCGCGAAGCCGCCCCCGTGGCAGGATGCCCTGCCGGAAACGACAACGCCAGCCCGAAGGCTGGCGTTGAGGCAATCACCCGGGGGTGATCAGAAGTTGCGCGGGCCGCGCGGCTTGAAGCCGTCGCGACGCGGCGGGCGGTCGTTGCCGCCCGGGCCGCTGCGCGGGCCACCCGGACCACGCGGCTTGCCCTGGCCGAACTTCGGCTTGAACGGCGGACGCGCCGACGGGGTCAGGTCTTCACCCGGCTCGACCTTGCGCATCTGAAGCTGCTGGCCCGAGACCCACACCTTCTTCAGGTGGGTCAGCAGGTCCTGCGGCATTTCGGCCGGCAGGTCCAGCACCGAGAAGTCGTCATGGATGTCGATGCGGCCGATGAAACGGCTTTCCAGGCCGGCTTCGTTGGCGATCGCGCCGACGATGTTGCCCGGCTTCACGCCGTGGACATGGCCCACTTCGATGCGGAAGGTTTCCATGCCCGGCTCGGCGGCACCGCGCGGGGCGATGTCACGGCGCGGCGCGCGCTCGCCGCCGCCTTCGCTGTTGCCGAAGTCGCCTTCCGGACGCGGCGGACGCGGGCCACGGTCGTCTTCACGGCGCGGACCACGCTCGAAGCGCGGCTCGAAACGGGCCGGGCGCTCGCCACGGTCGTTGCTGCGCTCGTTGCGCTGATGCGGGGCACGCTCTTCACGGGCACCACGGACCGGCGGGGTCAGCAGGAACGGCGAATCGCCCTGCAGCAGCTTGGCCAGCGCGGCGGCGATCTCGATCGCCGGCACGTTCTTCTCGCCTTCCAGGCGCTGCAGCAGGTCGCGGTAGAACTCGGTGCCACCGGCATCGAGCACATCGCTGATGCGGCTCATGAACTTGGTGATGCGGGTGTCGTTGACCGCGTCCACGCTCGGCAGCTGCATCTCTTCGATGGGCTGGCGGGTGGCGCGCTCGATGGCACGCAGCATGCCCTTTTCACGCGGGGTGGCGAACAGGATCGCGTCACCGGTGCGGCCGGCACGGCCGGTACGGCCGATGCGGTGCACATAGCTTTCGGTGTCGTACGGGATGTCGTAGTTCAGCACGTGGCTGATGCGCTCCACGTCCAGACCACGGGCGGCCACGTCGGTGGCGACCAGGATGTCCAGCTTGCCTTCCTTCAGCATGCCGATGGTGCGCTCGCGCTGGGCCTGCTGCATGTCGCCGTTGATGGCGGCGGCGGCCAGGCCGCGCGCCTGCAGCTTTTCGGCCAGCTCTTCAGTGGCTGCCTTGGTACGCGAGAAGATGATCATCGCGTCGAACGGTTCCACTTCCAGGATGCGGGTCAGCGCGTCCAGCTTGTGCATGCCGCTCACCCACCAGTAACGCTGGCGGATGTTGGCCGAGGTCGTCGTCTTGCTGACGATGGTGACTTCGGCCGGGTTCTTCAGGTAGGTCTGCGCGATGCGGCGGATCTGCGACGGCATGGTGGCCGAGAACAGGGCGACCTGGCGGGTCTCCGGCAGCTTCTTCAGCACGGCTTCGACATCGTCGATGAAGCCCATGCGCAGCATTTCATCGGCTTCGTCGAGCACCAGGGTCTTCAGCTCGGACAGGTCCAGCGTGCCGCGCTCGAGGTGATCGATCACGCGGCCCGGGGTGCCGACGATGACGTGCACGCCACGGCGCAGGGCCGACAGCTGCTGGCCGTAGGGCTGGCCGCCGTACACCGGCAGCACGCGGAAGCCGGGAATGCCGGAGGAATAGGTCTGGAACGCCTCGGCGACCTGGATGGCCAGTTCGCGGGTCGGCGCCAGCACCAGCACCTGCGGCTTGGTCTGGTTGAAATCGAGGTTGGACAGCACCGGCAGCGCGAAGGCGGCGGTCTTGCCGGTACCGGTCTGGGCCTGGCCCAGCACGTCCCGGCCTTCCAGCATGGCCGGAATGGTGGCTGCCTGGATCGGCGACGGGGTTTCGTAACCGACAGTGGCGACGGCCTGCATCACAGCGTCGGACAGGCCGAGATCTGCGAACAGCAGCGGCGCGGGGGATTCTTGGGACATGGGAAACTCCGAAACACCGCCGTTTTGGATGGCAGTGAGATAAAAAAGGGGGATGGTCCGCGCTTTGGGCGCCCTTTCTTATCGCGTGCCCTGGCGCTGCTCGGTCGGAGGAGAATTCACTCACTCAGGGGCCAATGATACCGCATCGTTCCTGAACAACGTATACAGATTCCAGGATGGATGCCGTTGCGCCGCCGGCTGGCGCACAATACGCGCCCTTTCCCGGCCCGGCCCCACGTCCGCGCCTCTTCCCAGGATACCCGCTCCATGCAGACCCTCGAATTTGAACTGGACCGCGACTACGTCGAGCTCAAGCAGCTGCTCAAGCTGGCCGACCTGGTCACCAGCGGCGGCGAGGCCAAGACCGTGATCGGCGACGGCCAGGTGCTGGTCGACGGCGAGGTGGAGCTGCGCAAAGCCTGCAAGATCCGCGCGGGCCAGCAGGTGCAGTTCGCCGATACGGTCATCCACGTGATCGCCGACAGCGACGCGCCCTGACCGCTCCGGCCGGACTCAGCGCAGTGTATCGCGCTGGGTCAGATGGGCGGTGATCAGCTGGCGGAACGGGGCCACCCCGTGCGCCAGCCGCAGCCCGGCCCGGCGCAGCAGCCGCGCCGGCAGACGGTCATCGGTGTACAGCGAAGCGATCGCATTGGTCGCCTCATAAAGCGGGCGCGACGCCAGCCGATGGCCACGCTCGTAAGCGGCCAGCCCTGAGCGCGCGGCGATATCACCCCCCTGCCCGGCGGCCGTGCGCAGAATGCCGGCCAATCGATGCTGGCTCTGCAACCCCAGGTTGAAGCCATGCGCAGTGACCGGATGCATGCCGACGGCGGCATCGCCGATCAACGCACTGCGATCGCCTGCAAACGCGTTGGCATACACCCCCACCAGGGGATAGGCCACCGGGGTGGCCACCGGCCGCATCGCGCCCAGCCGATGCTCGAAGAAGCCCGTGATGCTGCGGCCGAAGTCCGCCTCGTCCTGGGCCATCAAGGCCGCGATCTGACGCGGCGGCAGCGTGATGACGGCCGAGGCCTGGTCGCCATTGAGCGGCAGCAGGGCCATCGTGCGGCCATAACCGAACCACTCCCAGGCGGTGTGCTGGTGCGGCACCTCGATCTGCATGCGGCAGACCAGCATCGATTTGCCGAAGTCACGCAGCTGCGCGCCGATCCCCAGCAGGCGGCGGGTGGAGGAGAAGCGGCTGTCGGCAGCGACCACCAGCCGCGCGGCCAGCTGGCGACCATCGGCCAGGGTCACCACGCTGTGAGCCGGGCCCGGGTTCACGGCCGCGACGCTGGCCTGGTCCAGGATCTCCAGACCGGCCTGACCCTGCACGCTCTGCCAGGCGGCGCGGCGGATCAGATGGTTGGGCACCAGCCAGCCCAGGTCATCACCGGTGCGCTGGTGCGCGGCGAAGGTCAGCGCGAACGGCGAGCCGCCGTCCATCACCTTGGCATCGCGCAGCGGGGAAATCTCGGCCGGATCCAGCTGCGCCCACAGGCCCAGCGATTCCAGGATCTGGCGGGAGGCATGGGTCAGCGCGATCTCGCGGCCGTCGAACGCCGCCTCGGCCAGTGCCGCGCGCGGCTGCTGTTCGATCAGGGTGACGCTCAGGCCGGTATCGTCCAGCGCGCGTGCGAAGCACAGCCCGGTCGGGCCGGCACCCACCACCACCACATCCACTGACTGCATGATTCCATCCTGCCGTTGCGTGTCCGCTGCAGCTTAACGCTGCAGCGCCGGCACCGTCCTTGATCTGGATCAGGCGCGCCAGCGCAGGTTCACAGCAACGCCCACAGCAGCATGACGATGCCGAGCAGCGAGACCAGCCAGACCAGGCTGCGCACGTAAGGCACGCCGGCCGCGTACAGCGGCAGGTAGATCAACCGCGCCCAGAAGTACAGCTGCACGGCCACGGCGGTCATCCCATCCTGGCGCTGGGTCAGCACCACCGCCAGCACCGCGGCGGCGAAGAACGGAAAGGTCTCCATGAAGTTGCTCTGCGCCCGCTGCAGGCGCCCGGCCAGTGGACTCGGCGCCGGCATAGGCTGGTCACGTGCGGACGCATTCCAGCCCAGCCCTCGCTCACGGGTGATCAGCGTGGACGGCGCGAACACATGCACGATGCCCAGCAACATCGACCACACCAGCATCTGGATTTCGATACTCATCAGCGAAGACTCCGGCAATCAGGGGGTGGCGGCACGCACGCTGTAGCCAGCCAGTCGCCAGATGCGGTCTTCATCGAACCGGAAGGAGACCAGTTCGCGCACCGGCTGGGCACTGTTGGCAAAGCGCGTGGGGAAGCTGACGTTGATGTACAGGCCCTCGGGCACGGTCGCCCCGGCGGCGTACTTGACCCGGGTCACCACGGGCTGGCCGCGTGAGGCCAACGCACCGAGGCGCTGGCGATCAGCGGTGAGCTGGCTGACGAAGGCCTGCTCGGTCACCGATTTCTTCGCCACTGCGGAGGCGCCTTTCCAGGCCTCACCCGCGCGGTTGGCGTCGATCAAGTGGGCAATCTGCAGCGCTGCGGCAGTGATCTCCGCGTCCTGTTTCTGCACCTGGGCCTGCTGTGCCGGACTCAATGCGGGGCGTGCCGCGGGAGCGGCGACCGGTGTGGCAGCGGGCGCGGAGCGCGCCGGGGCCCGTGCAGGCGTGGCCGGCGGCGGAGGCGTCTGGGCCAGCGCGGCGAATGGCAGCAGAGCGGACAACAGCAGCAGCGGAACACGCATCAGGACACCGTTGGCTGAAAGGAACTGCGCTCCAGTCTACGGGAAGGGCGTGAGTCCTCCGTCAGTTGCGCTCGGCCGCCTCGACCGGTGCCGGACGGGCATCGCCCAGCGTCTGCTCCACGGCGTCCGGCTGACCGGGCGCGGTAGCAGCCGGCAGCAGCGTGGAGACATCGATCTCCGACAGCGGGCTCTCGTCCGGACAGGTTTCATCCGGAAAACCGAAGCGCTGCTTCAGTGCCTGGCCACAGCTGTTGACGGCCTCCAGTTCACTGCCTTCGCGCTTGCACTCCTGATCGAAAGCGACCAGGAACGCGTCCTTGCGGCGGACGAACGCGTCGCCGCATTTGCGCATCTGCTTGATCCGTTCCAGGTCGTCCTGCACGGCATTGGTGCCATCCAGCCCGAACTGACGCAGCTCCTCGGCGGTGAGCAGGCGCAGGCTCCGGTTGGGCACCGTCATCATCAGATCGGCCACACCCACCGCCACGCCGTTGCGCTGCAGGTAATCCTTGACGTTGTCGTACACCTCGTGGAGTTCGCGGTTGAGCTCGGCGCGCGAGGTGGCCTTGGAGCTGATCCGCATCATGCGGTGGATGCCGACCTTGCCCGATACCAACCGGTTGTCGCCGGCAGCCAGCACGAAGACACAGGCGCTGTGGCAGACCGAGCCTTCGCGCACCCAGATCGTCCAGTTGGATTCGCCGATGCGATCCCCCGCCACGATGGCCGCTTCGACCTGGCCGCCGCTGGAATCCAGATCGAGGATGCGCCGGGAAATGCGCTGCGCATCGGCGACCACGGCCAGCCGCGCGACCAGCTCTGAGAAGCCGGGATTGATCTTGCCCACGTAGCGCACGCGCAGCAGGCCACGTTCGGCGCAGGGCTGCAGCGCGGCATCGATACTGGCCCTGTCCAATGCCTCCAGCGGCGCGCCATCGCCCGCGTCGCCGGCATAGTCGGTATCGCAGCTGATCCACGCCTTGCCGTTTTCCAGGGCTGCTTCGGGCCAGTTCATATCACCGCGCTTGGGCGCGGGCGGCGGCGGTGGCGGCGCATCGGCGGCGTTGATCGAGACCATGTGGTCGCCATCGGCGGTCTGTGCCCGCACGGCCTTGTCGGCGGCAGTGACATTGCCCGGGTTTTCCAGCTGGCTGCAACCGGACAGACCCAGACACAACAACGGCAACCACCACGACTTGAGCAACATGGACAACCCGGAATCCTTGCGAGGGGGAATGCGCGGCAAAACCAGCGCAGATGCACAGTCTAGTGCGCGACCGGCGCGGCGCGGCAACCTGTCCTGAACCGGGCGACCCGGGGCTGGCATTGGCGTCCGAAAATGGCGAGCCAGGCCCGCTCACCGGGCATAGACTGGCCCCCATGGAGACCGCCCTGCCCCTGGACCACGCCGCCTGCGAAAGCGCCCGCCTTGCCCGCGATGCACGCTTTGACGGGGTGTTCTTCACTGCCGTGCGCAGTACCGGCATCTACTGCCGACCGGTCTGCCCGGCACCGGCGCCGAAGCCGTCCAACGTGACGTACTACCCCACCGCAGCCGCCGCCGCGGCCGCGGGCTTTCGTCCCTGCCTGCGCTGCCGCCCCGAACTGGCGCCCGAGGCGCAGGACGCGCTCAACAATGAAACCCTGCAGCGCGCGCTCGCCCTGATCCACGATGGCTATCTGCAGGACCAGCCGGTGGCCGATCTGGCCACGCACGTCGGCTTGAGCGCCCGCCAGCTGCAGCGCCTGTTCGTGGGCCGGCTCGGTGCGGCGCCGGCGCAGATCCACGCGACCCGTCGGCTGCTGCTGGCCAAGCAGTTGCTGACCGAAACCGCATTGCCGGTCACCGCTGTCGCGATGGCCTCCGGCTACAACAGTCTGCGCCGTTTCAATGCGGCCTTTCTGGACGGCTGCGGCATGCCGCCGACCGCGATCCGCCGTCAACGCGGCTCACTTACCGAGGGCGCGCTGACCCTGCGCCTGGGCTACCGGCCACCACTGGATTTCACCGCGATGCTCAGCTTCCTGCGTCGCCGCGCGATCCCCGGCATCGAGCAGATCGACACGGACAGCTACCAGCGCGTGATCGGGCCGCCCGAGCACCCCTCACTGCTGCGCGTGACCGCCGACCCGCGGCGCCCGGAGCTGCTGCTGCACCTGGGCCAGGTCGATCCGCGTGCAATTCCGGGGATCGTACGCCGGGTGCGCCGCATCTTCGATCTCGATGCCGACCTGCGCATGGTCCATGCGACGCTGGCGCAGGAACCACTGCTGGCGACGGGTATCGCACAACGCCCCGGGCTGCGCGTACCCGGCGGCTGGGATGGGTTTGAAGTGGCCGTGCGCGCCGTGCTCGGCCAACAGGTCAGCGTCGCGGCCGCCGCCACACTGGCGCGCCGGGTGGTGGATCGCTTCGGCGCCACCCTCGAAGGCATGCCGGCAGGACTGGACCGCCAGTTCCCCTCGCCGGAAGCGCTGGCACAGGCACCGCTGGAAACCATCGGGCTGCCGCGCACCCGCGCGGCCACCGTGCGTGCGGTTGCGCAGGCGGTGGTCGATGGCCGGCTCGATTTCCGTGCCGGCCAGTCGCTGGCCGGCTTCGTGGCGCGCTGCGTCGCCTTGCCCGGCATTGGCCCATGGACCGCGCATTACATGGCACTGCGCGCACTGGCGCTGCCCGATGCCTTCCCAGCCGGCGATCTGGTACTGCAGCAGGTGCTCGGTGGTGATACGCGACTGAGCGAACGCGCCACCGAGGCCCGCTCGCAGCCGTGGCGACCGTGGCGTGCCTACGCCGTTCTGCATCTGTGGCATCTGGCCACACCGTCTTCGGGAGTTACCTCATGACCCTGCTCTACGACACCTTCGACAGCCCGATCGGCGCGCTCACCGTGGCCGGTGACAGCCAGGGCATCCACCACATCCTGTTCGAGAACAACCGTTACGACGCGAAGGGGCGCGAGCACTGGCAGCGCGATGCCCATGCGTTGCGCGGTGCACGCGGGCAACTGCTGGAGTACCTGCACGGTGAGCGCGTGCGCTTCGATCTCCCGCTTGCCCCACACGGCACGCCGTTCCAGCTGCGGGTGTGGAAGGCGCTGGCCGATATTCCGTTCGGCCAGACCTGGAGTTACGTGGCACTGGCGCGGCACATCGACCACCCCACCGCGAGCCGCGCGGTCGGTGCCGCCAACGGGCGCAATCCGCTGCCGATCGTGCTGCCCTGCCACCGCGTGATCGGCAGCAGTGGTGCACTCACCGGATTCGGCGGCGGACTGGCGACCAAGGCCGCCCTGCTGCAGCTGGAAGCAGGGCGCGATTCGCTGTTCGCGTAGTGCGGCATGCGCAGGACCCGTGCGGCGTCGCGCAGCGTATGCCGTCGGTTGTCTTCGACGCGTCACCGCCACGCACTATCATGTCGCGATGATTTCCGTCCGCCTTCCGCTGGCGCTTGCCGCCGCTCTCTCGCTGGCCGCCTGCGCCACCGCACCGTCTTCCCCGCCTGTCGCGTCGGCTGCGACCGTAGCCCGGAGCGTCCCGGCGCAGCAGCAGAAGCTGCTGCTGATCTCCATCGACGGCCTGCGGGCGGACATGCTCGACCGCGGCATCACCCCGAACATCCGCCGGCTCGTTGACGAGGGGGTGCGGGCGCAATGGATGACGCCCTCCTATCCCTCGCTGACATTTCCCAACCACTACACGATCGTGACCGGCCTGCGGCCGGACCACCACGGCATCATCCACAACAGCATGCAGGAAGACGCACTGGGCAGATTCCAGCTGCACGTGCGCGAATCGGTGGCCGATTCACGCTGGTGGGGCGGTGAGCCGATCTGGGTGGGTGCGGAAAAGGCTGGCGTGCGCACGGCCGTGTGGTCGTGGCCGGGCAGTGAAGCGGCAATCCAGGGCATCCGCCCCAGCCAGAGGCATGGCTACGATGAGACCGTGACCCTGCCCGATCGCGTGGACCAGGTACTGGGCTGGCTGGACCAGCACGGCCCGCAGGCGCCGCGACTGGTGACGCTGTACATGGAGCAGGTGGACAAGGCCGGCCACAATCACGGTCCGGAATCGCACGAGTACGCCGCCGCGGTGACACTGGCCGACGGCGCGGTCGGTCGTCTGCTGGACGGTCTGCAGGCACGTGGGCTGGCCGACGCCACCAACGTGATCCTGGTCTCCGACCACGGCATGGCCGGCGTGCCGGACGGCCAGGTGGTGGCGACCGAAGACATGATCGACCCGGCCATTGCCCGGGAAATATCGGTCGGCCAGTCGATCGGGTTCGCCCCGTTGCCGGGCAAGCAGGCGCAGGCCGAGCAGATCCTGCTGGGCGCGCATGCCCAGTACGACTGCTGGACGCGCCAGACCCTGCCGGCACACTGGAAGTACGGCAGCAACCCGCGCATTCCACCGATCGTCTGCCAGATGCACGAAGGCTGGGATGCCCTGACCCGCGAGCGCATCGCCAAACGCGGGCCGGGCGATCGCGGCTCCCACGGGTATGACAATGCGCTGCCGTCCATGCGCGCGGTGTTCGTGGCACGTGGCCCGGCGTTCAAACAGGGGCAGACCGTTCCTGCGTTCGACAACGTGGATGTCTACCCGCTGCTGACCCGCCTGCTGGGCATTCCAGCGGCGCGCAATGACGGCGACGCCGAACGGCTGCTGCCGGCGCTGCGCTGAGCACGCGCTGGCGTCGGCCGGAACCCGGACGAAAAAAAAACGCGGCGCAAGCGCCGCGTTTTTCATGACCCGCCTGGCTGGATCAGCCGGCCTTGGCCACCGCTTTCTTGGCAACGGCCTTCTTGGCCGGCGCCTTCGTCACGGTCTTCTTGGCAACCGGCGCAGCTGCGCCCACGGCCGCCTTGCTCACGACGTGCGAACGCGAATTGCCGTAGCTGGCATTGAAGCGCTTGCCCTTGGCGGTCTTGCGGTCACCCTTACCCATGTCGTAACTCCTTAGTCTGAATGCTGCGAAATCTGATTACCCCGTACTGACACGGGTTCGGCGGGGCCGCCCTCTCAGGCGCCCCCGCGCACGATCGGAAAGCCTACCATGCGCGCTCTCAATGAGCACAGCTGGCGTCATGGACGTGGCCGTGGTTCAGCCTTAGATTCACCAGATGGGCCACGCCCACCAGCACACCGCCCAGGGTCATCACCACCGCATGCGGCACCGCCGAGTGGTGCAGCGGGCCGTACAACAGCCCCGCCCACAACGCGGTCAGGCCCGGGATCAGGAAGCCCAGCGCGCGCAGCGCGCCATGCCGGCGCCAGCCCCAGACCAGGCTGAACAGGCCCAGCAGGGTGACGAAACTCACCAGCGCCAGCTCCACACCGTCACCCATCCAGACCGACAGCCCCAGCGACGGCGCAGCGGCCAGCAGCACCGGGAGTACAGCGCAGTGCACGGCGCACAGCAATGAGCCGGTGGCACCGAAACGATCGATCAGATGGCGGAGGCGAGGGAACAAGGGCATGACTTCCAGCAGGGTCGGCGAAGCGTTATGGAATAATATAACATCAATCCTGACGCGCACCCTTGCCTCCCCTCTTACTTCCTTTCCCCGTCCCTTTACGGGATTCGCGCGCCCCACCATTGATATATTGTAACAATTGACCGAAGGCCCTTGCCCTATGCGCTACAGCTCCCTCCTGCTCAAACCTCACGCCCTGTCCCTGGCACTTGCCGCCGCGATGCTGCCCTCGCTGGCCATGGCGGCGGACGCCCCCGGCAGCCACCGCGATGGTCACCTGACCGAACTGTCCACCGTGAAGGTCACCGCCTCGCCGCTGCAGGGCGATGCCGAATCGCTGGCGCGCCCGGTGGATGTGCTGGCCGGTGAACGCCTGGACGAGCAGAAGGCCGGCACCCTCGGCGACACCGTGGCCAAGCTACCCGGCGTGCAGAGCACCTTCTTCGGCCCCGGCGTCGGCCGCCCGATCATCCGCGGCCAGGAAGGCCCGCGTGTGGCAGTACTGTCCAACGGCATGGGCAACATGGATGCCTCCACCGTCAGCGCCGACCATGCCACCAGCATCGAGCCGTTCCTGGCCGATCAGATCGAGGTCCTGAAGGGCCCGGCCACCCTGCTGTTCGGCAGCGGCGCGATCGGCGGCGCGGTGAACGTGGTCGACGGCCGCATCGCCCGCGAACTGCCGGACCGTCCGCTCAGCGGCCGCGCCGAACTGCGCGGCAATTCGGTCAACGACGAGCGCAGCGGCATGTTCCGCCTGGACGGTGTCAGCGGCAACGTCGTGCTGCATGTCGACGGTCTGGTCCGCAACGGCGATGACTACCGCATTCCCGGCTACGCGGTGATCGATGGCCTGGAAGATCACAGCGGCCACGACCATGAGGAAGGCGACACCGACGAACCGCGCCGCGGCCGTCTGGACAACAGTTCGGTCCGTACCCGCGCCGGCGGCGTCGGCGCCACCTGGCTGGGCGATGACGGCTACTTCGGTGTATCCGCCAGCACCTACCGCACCAACTACGGCATTCCCAACGGCGCGCACGTGCATGCCGACGACGACCATGATCATGACCACGATCACGACCATGGCGACGAAGAAGAGGGCGACGAGCATGACGTCCGCATCGACATGGTGCAGAACCGCTTCGAAGCCAAGGGCGGCATCTACCAGCCGACCTCGTTCCTGAAGAACATCAGCCTGCGTACCGCTTACACCGACTACGAGCACACCGAACTCGAAGCCGGCACGCCGGCCACGCGCTTCACCAACCGTGGCATCGAAGGTCGCCTGGAAGCCGTGCAGGAACAGATCGGTGGCTGGGACGGCGCCTTCGGCCTGCAGTTCGGCAACAGCGACTTCGGCGCCAAGGGCGAGGAAGCGTTCGTGCCGGATACCGCGACGAAGAACATCGGCCTGTTCGTGCTGCAGGAAAAGCAGTTCGGCCCGTTCAAGCTGGAGCTCGGCGGCCGCCATGACCAGGTCAAGCTGGACCCGACCGGTGATTACCGCGCCCGCAGGTTCGACGCCACCAACCTCTCCGCCGCCGGCATCTGGACGCTCAACGACGCCGTCGACCTGCGCTTCGGCATCGACAGCTCCGAGCGCGCCCCGACCAACGAAGAGCTCTACGCCGCGGGCGCGCACATTGCCACCCGCTCGCTGGAAATCGGTGATGCGAACCTGAAGACCGAACGCGGCCAGCGCGTCGAACTGGGCATCCACACCCACAGCGACCGCGTCGACTTCTCCGCCTCGATCTACCAGACCAGGTTCAAGGACTTCATCTACCTGGCCGACACCGGCGTGGTCGAATCGCTGCCGGTCCGCCTGTGGACCCAGCAGGACGCCACCTTCAAGGGGGCTGAAGCCGAAGCACTGTTCCATCTCTTCGAAGGCAACGCTGGCGATTGGGACCTGCGCGTGTTCGGTGATTACGTCAAAGCCGAACTGGATGGCAGCGGCAGCCGCAGCGTCGACATCGCCGTCCCGCACGGTGATCATAACCACAACTACACCGTGGATCTGGCCAACACCGGCTACCTCCCGCGCATCGCCCCGGGCCGTGTCGGCGCGGACCTGCGCTGGTCCAAGGATGGCTGGCGCGCCTCGGTCGGTGCCGTGCGCTACAGCAACCAGAAGGACGTCGCCCAGAACGAGGAGCCGAGCAACGGCTACACCCTGGTCGATGCCCACTTCGCCTACCGCTGGGACCGGACCGACAGCAACAGCTACGAAGTCTTCCTGGACGGCAGCAACCTGACCAACCGCGAGGTCCGCCCGCACACCTCCCTGCTGCGCGACTACTCCCCGCTGCCGGGCCGCGGCGTGGCATTCGGGATCCGCGCGTACTTCTGATCGATTGACTGGGTGGTTGCTTGACCCGAGGGGGCCGAAAGGCCCCCTTTTTTTGTGCTTGACCAACTACGTGCATATGCACGTATCATCCAGCCACCCACCCCGGCACACGCCCATGGACCCGCTGACCCAGAGCCCCTGCACCTGCTTCCGTCTGCGTCGCGCGGCACGCCGGCTCTCGCAGATCTATGACACCCACCTCGCCCCCGCCGGGCTCAGCCTCAACGCTTACTCCATCCTGCGTCGCGCCCCCGCACCGCGGCAGCTGGGCGAGCTTGCAGAGGCGCTCGGCATGGACCGCACCACGCTCACCCGCAACCTCAAACCGCTGCTCGCCGCCGGCTGGCTTGAACAACGCCGCGGTGATGACGCGCGGCAACGCCTGATCGTCATCACCCCTGCCGGCAAGGCCTGCCTGCGCCGCGCACGCCCACTCTGGCAACGCGCGCAACATGAGGTAGAAACTACTTTCGGCCCCACCCCGACCGCCCGGCTCAACGCCCTGCTCGACCAACTCGACCACGCCCTGCCTGCCGGAGCCGACGCATGAGCACATCCACCACCGCTGCCCGCGCCCCCACCATGCACTTGGGCCTGCTGGTCGCCGCCTCCGCCATCCTCATGGTCACGATGGGCGTGCGCCAGACCTCCGGCCTCTACGTCGACCCGATCCACCGCGGCACCGGCGTGAGCATCGTCGAGATCAGCTTTGCGCTGGCCATCGGCCAATTCGTCTGGGGCGCGGTGCAACCCGTGTTCGGGGCCGTCGCCGATCAGCGCGGCGCGTTGCCCGTGCTCATCTTCGGTGCCCTGCTGCTGGCCGCCGGGCTGCTGCTCGCACCGCTGCTGACCAGCCCGCTCGGCATGACGTTCACCCTCGGTCTGCTGATGGCCGCCGGTGCCGGTGCCGGCAGTTTTTCCGTGCTGATCGGCGCGACCGCCCACCGCCTGCCGGCCGAAAAACGCTCATTCGCGGCCGGCCTCATCAACGCGGGCGGCTCGCTGGGCCAGTTCGTGTTCGCGCCACTGGTCCAATGGATCATCGGCACCGCCGGCTGGGCCCGCGCCATGATCACGATGGCCGTCATCACCCTGCTCTCGGTGCCCTTGGCCTGGCCACTGCGACGTCGTGCCGGCGACCATGCGCCTGTCGCGGGCGCCACCGATGACGGCGGTCTGCCCGCACAGCTGCGCATCGCCGCACGCGATCGCAGCTACTGGTACCTGCATCTGGGCTTCTTCACCTGTGGCCTGCACATCGCCTTCCTGGTCACCCACCTCCCCGGCGAAATCGCGCTGTGCGGGCTCTCGCCCACCGTCGCCTCGTCCTCCATCGCCCTGATCGGTCTGTTCAACGTCGCCGGCAGCCTGATCGTCGGCGCGCTCGGTCAGCGCTACCGCATGAAGTACCTGCTGTTCTGGATGTACGCCAGCCGGGCCGTGATGATCGGCGTCTACCTCGTTGCGCCGCCCACCCCGCTCACCTTCTACGTGTTCTCCGCCGCGCTCGGCTTCACCTGGCTGGCGACCGTTCCGCCCACCGCCGGCCTGGTCGGCAAGCTCTTCGGCCCCCGCTACCTCGGCACCCTGTTCGGCCTGACCCTGCTCTCGCACCAGCTGGGCGGCTTTTTCGGCGCCTGGCTCGGCGGTCTCGCCTTGGCGCACACCGGCAACTACCTGTGGATGTGGTACGCCGACATGGGCCTGGCCGTCCTTGCCGCACTGATCAACCTGCCGATCCGTGAAGCCCGGATGGGCGGCTGTCACGGCGTGCCCGCCCAGCGCTGAGCTCACCTGCCGTCCACATTGCCAAGCGCGCGCCAACCAAGGCGCGCGGTAAGCGACAGATCCCCTTCCGCCCCGGACAGTTCTGTCCGATGATGGCGCATGCCTACCCAACGTGCCGACGCAGCCGCCCGCCGCGCCCAGATTCTCGACGCTGCCGATGCGGTCTTCGGCCAGCATGGTGTTACCGCCCCGCTGGACCTGGTGGTCGAGCGCGCCCAGGTCGGGCGCGCCACCCTCTACCGCAACTTCCCTGACCGCACCGCACTGGTCGAGGCGCTGCTCCAGCGCACCGTCAACCGCATCGCCCGCCAGGTGCAGACCCTCGGCGACCGCGACGACGCACTGTTCGAGGTGCTGGAAGGGATGGCCAACCGGATCGTGCAGTCGCCGGCGCTGTCGGACTACTGGCGCGCGGTCGATCCGGATCAGATCCCGATCCGGGCCGCGCGCGAAACCATCTTCGAACTGCTGCGCGAACCGATCGCCCGTGCGGTCGCCGCCGGCCTGTGCCGCCCCGATCTGGAAACGACGGACATTTCACTGATCTCAGGCATGCTGGGAGCCGCGCTGCGTGGCAAAACGCGTGACGAACGCGCCCAGTTGGCCACGCGCGCCCTGCAATTGCTGCGTGGCGGATTGCGGGGGCCTGCCGACGGGGAGGGATGATGCCGCAGTACCTCAAGCCGGTTCCGGACTGGGAGGAGCACGAAAAACCGACCCTGCCGGGCTCGGCGTCGATGCCGTGGCATCCGCCGCACCGTCGCCTTGCGTATGCACTGGTGGCGCTGCTGGTCGGCATCACCGGCGGCCTGGGCAATGCCCTGGTCAGCGCCAACCTGCCGTTCCTGCAGGGCCAGCTCGGGCTCACCCCGGCGCAGGGCAGCTGGCTGGTGGCCGCGTATGCCATGGTCAACGTCACCGCCAACCTGCTCGCCTTCAAGTTCCGTCAGCAATACGGCATCCGCCTGTTCGCCGAGATCGGCCTGGGCCTGTATGCCGCACTGGCGGTGCTGCATCTGTTCGTCGGCACCTTTGAAACGACCGTGTTGATGCGCGCGGCCAGCGGATTCGCCGGCGCAGCCTGCACCACCCTGGGCACGCTGTACATGCTGCAGTCGTTGCCGCGCAAGTACACCGGCAACCTGCTGGTGATCGGTGTGGGCATCTCACAGCTTGCGGTACCGATCGCGTGGCTGGTCTCGCCCGGGCTGGTGGACACCGGGCAGTGGCACAACCTGTATCTGTTCGAAGCGGGACTCGCGCTGTGTGCGTTTGCCGCCGTGGTGGTGTTGAAGCTGCCGCCGGGTGCGCAGATCAAGGCGTTCGAACCGATGGATTTCCTCACCTTCGCGCTGCTCGCCCCAGCCGTCGGCCTGCTGGTCGTCGTCCTCGCGCAGGGCTACACCCGCTGGTGGCTGGATACGCCGTGGCTGGGCTGGGCACTGGTCGCCTCGATCGCGCTGTCCACCACCGCCTTCATCATCGAGCACTACCGCCGCAACCCGTTGCTGCAGACGCGCTGGCTTGCCAGCCTGCCGGTGATCCACTTCATCATCGGTGCGTTCCTGATCCGCTTCCTGACCACCGAGCAGTCCTATGGCGTGGTCGGCCTGATGCGCGCGCTCGGGATGGGCCCGGACCAGATGCGCCCGTTGTTCGCGGTGATCCTGGCCGGCGTCATCACCGGCATCGCTGCCAGCTCGCTGACCTTCGGGCCGAAACGGCTCATTCCGCAGCTGCTGATGGCCATCCTGCTGCTGGGCAGCGCGGCCCTGCTCGACCAGAGCCGCACCAGCCTGGATCGCCCGCACGATTTCTTTGCCAGCCAGTTCCTGGCGTCCGTCGGCGCCGGCATGTTCATGGGGCCGCTGATCATGCTCGGCATCACCCAAGCCTTGAAGCAGGGCGTGGACCACATGATCACCTTCCTGGTCACGCTCTCCATCACCCAGACCCTGGGCGGGCTGGCTGGCTCGGCCGTGCTGGGCACCTATCAACTGCACCGCGAGCAGGTGTACTCCGGCGCGCTGGTGAGCCAGCTGGATCCCGCGGACACCGTGGTCGCCCAACGCCTGAAACAGCAACAGCAGCTCTACGCCAGGCTGATCACCGACCCGGTGCAGCGCAGCGCGCAGGGCACCGCGCAACTGGCGCAGATCACCCGTCGCGAAGCCAACGTGCGCGCGTTCAATGACGTGTTCGCGCTCAGCGGCCGCGTCGCGCTGGTCTTCCTTGGCTGGTTGCTGCTGCTGGCGGTGCGCACCGCCGTGCTCAAGCAGTGGCGCAAACGCCACGCGCCGACATCTCCCCTTTCCGCGCCGACGCCTGGCAGCGTCGCGCCCCGATGAGCCCGCCCATGTCGACCCAACCCCCGCACGACGATACCGCCCCGGTAAACGTCAATCCACCGCCGCCGACGGACGCCGCGCCCGCCCCTGCGCCGGCACCGGCCGCTGCACCGTCTGGCGCGCCCAAGTACCTCAAGCCGAGCCTGCGTGCCGTGATCATCATGATAGTGATCGCCCTGATCGGCATCGCGCTGATCCTGCGCGCGTGGTCCCTGTGGCCGTTCGAGACGTCCCGGGTGACCACCGACAACGCCTACGTGCGCGGCCAGATCACCGTGCTCGCCCCGCAGGTCAGCGGCTATGTCACCGAGGTGCTGGTCAAGGACTTCCAGCACGTCAAACAAGGCGAACCGCTGCTGCGCATCGACGACCGCATCTACCGCGAGAAGGTCGTCCAGGCCGAAGCCGACCTGGACAGCGCCAAGGCCGCGCTGGCCAACTCCGACCAATCCCAGGCGCAGAACCGCGCGCAGATCCAGGCCGCGCAGGCCAACCTGTCTGCTGGCCAGGCCGAGCTCTCGCGCTCGCGTACCGAACTCAAGCGCTACGAAGAACTCGCCGACCAGCAACTGGTCGCCCTCAACGACCGCGACAAGTTCCGCACCACCACGCAATCGGCGCAGGCCAGCGTGCTGCAGTCGCAGGCCCAGATCCGCATCGCCGAGGAAACCCTGACCTCCACCCAGGTCGCCCGCAAAGGTCTGGAAGCCCGCGTCGAGACCGCCCAGGCCCAGCTGGAACTGGCGACGATCGACCTCGCCAACACAGTGATCCAGGCGCCGCGCGACGGTCAGGTCAGCGAAGCCTCGGTGCGCCTGGGCCAATACGTCACCGCCGGTTCGCAGCTGCTGTTCCTGGTGCCCGATGCCTTGTGGGTGGTCGCCAACTTCAAGGAAGGCCAGACCTGGAAGATGCGCATCGGGCAACCGGCCACCTTCTCCGTGGATGCCTTCGATGGCCAGAAGCTGCACGGCCACATCGAACAGATCGCCCCAGCGACCGGATCCGAATTCAGTGTCCTGCGTCCGGACAACGCCAGTGGCAACTTCACCAAGGTCGTCCAGCGCCTGCCGATCCGCATCGCCATCGATCCCGATCAGCCGCTGGCACCGCGTCTGCGTCCGGGCATGTCGGTGATCGTCAAGGTGGATACCGCCGCCGAAGGGCACGAGCCGGCCGGTGCGAAGCCGTAACGCGCCCGCGCGCAGAAGGCCAACGCCTTTCCCCACCCCAGTCCGAAACCATAGGGAAGCGAGTTGGGCAGCCTGGAACGGGACCGTTGGAGCGGCATGGATGCCGCTCACGAGCCCCCAAGGATGGGTTTACGGCGCGTCCCGCTCCAGGTTGCCCGGCTCGCTTCCGCAGCGGGAAACAGAGTGGCTGCTTTCGCAGCAGAAACGAAAAAGCCGCGCAGATGCGCGGCTTTTCAACATCAACAGCGTACCGACCAACGGTCGGTACCTACCCCGCACAGCGCGCGCACAGGCCATGCACTTCCAGCGTCTGCGCCTGCGGCTGGAACCCCAGCTCCTTCGCCCGCTTCTCCAGCTGGCTGACAATCTCCTTGTCCTCCAGCTCCACCGCGCTGTGGCAGCTGTTGCAGATCAGGAACGGCACCGAATGCTGCGCACTGCTCGGATGGTGGCACGCCACGAACGCATTCACCGATTCCAGCTTGTGCACGAAGCCGTTGGCCATCAGGAAATCCAACGCGCGGTATACCGTCGGCGGAGCGTCGGCACCGACGCCCTTGCCGTTGCGCACCCACTCCAGCAACTCATACGCCTTGACCGGCTTGCCGGCCTCGGCGATCAGGCGCAGTACGTTCGCGCGGATCGGCGTCAGCCGCAGCCCGCGTTCCGAGCACACGCGTTCGACCACCTTCACGAAGTCGGAGGCGTCGTGAACGTGATGGTGCGGAGCGGTACAAGCGGTCTTTGCGGACATGCGCGGTCTCCTGTGGTCAGGCAGTCGGTACTTTAGTGAGTGCGACCTCGATGCGTTTCAAGGCCTCTTCACGCCCGGCCAGGAACACGGTCTGCGAGATGTCCGGGCTGACCTGGGTGCCGGTGATGGCCACGCGCAGCGGCTGCGCCACCTTGCCCATGCCGATCTCCAGCGCCGTGGCCACGTCGTGCAGTGCCGCCGAGACGCTCTCCACCGTCCATTCCCCGGCCGCGCCCAACAGCTCGCGGGCCTTGCCCAGCGCCAGTTCCGCGCCCGGCTTGAAGTGCTTGGCCACGGCGGCTTCGTCGTACTCGGTCAACGGCTGGTACCAGACCACCGCCTTCTCGGCCATTTCCTTCAGCGTCTGCACACGATCGCGCAGCGCCACCACCACGTCCGCCGGCGCAGGACCGGCGTTCAGATCCAGGCCCAGCTTGTTCAGCTGGTAGACCAGGTGCGGGGCGATGTCGGCCGGCGCTTCAGTCTTCAGGAAGTGCTGGTTGACCCAGCCCAGCTTGGCCATATCCAGGCGCGCGGCCTTGGAGTTGCAGTGGGTCACATCGAACAGATCGATCAGCTCCTGGCGGCTGAACAGCTCCTGGTCGCCATGCGACCAGCCCAGGCGGGCCAGATAGCTCAGCAGCGCGTCGGGCAGGTAGCCGGCGTCCTTGTACTGCATCACGTCGGCCGCGCCGGTGCGCTTGGACAGCTTGGCGCCCTGCTCGTCCAGGATCATCGGCATATGGCCGAACTTAGGCACGGGGGCGCCGATGCCCTCGTACAGATTGATCTGGCGCGGGGTGTTGTTGATGTGGTCGTCGCCGCGGATGACCTCGCTGATGCGCATGTCCCAATCGTCCACCACCACCGCGAAGTTGTAGGTGGGGAAACCATCCGGGCGGAAGATCACCATGTCATCCAGCTCGCTGTTGGCGATCTCGATGCGGCCCTTGATCAGGTCGTCGAACACGACCGTGCCCTCGAGCGGATTCTTGAAACGGATCACGCGGTTCGGGTCGTCCTTGTACGGCAGGCCCAGGTCACGCGCGGCGCCGTTGTAACGCGGCTTTTCCTGCTTGGCCATGGCGGCCTCGCGCATCGCGTCCAGTTCTTCCCTGGTCTCGTAGGCGTAGTACGCCTTGCCCTGCGCGACCAGCTGCTCGGCCACTTCCAGGTAACGGGCCACGCGCTGGGTCTGGTAGATCGGGCCTTCGTCATAGCCCAGGCCCAGCCACTCCATCGCCTCCAGGATCGCGTCGATCGCGCCCTGGGTGCTGCGCTCGCGGTCGGTGTCTTCGATGCGCAGCACGAATTCGCCGCCACGGTGACGGGCCTCCAGCCAGCAGTACAGCGCCGTGCGGGCGCCACCAATGTGCAGGTAGCCGGTGGGACTGGGGGCAAAACGGGTGCGGCAGGTCATGGAGGGCTCAGGGCGGGAAACGGAATCCCGGCAATTTTACCTGTCCGGGCCGGACCCTGCCTAAATCGGAGAATCCCTACAGTCTGCTGCGCGTGGACATGGTCTGATGGCGGGATTGTCCGCTTTTCATCCATCGACCATGACAACTGCCCGCGTTGAGCCGCCGTCACTGCGCCATGCCGCTACCCGCGCCGCCACCGCCCTGATCCTGCTCGCCGCACTGGGCGCGTGTTCTGCACCGGGCACCGACGGCGCGGCGGCTGCTGCGGTGGCCACAAACCCACCCGCCCAGCAGGCGCTACCGGCGGACGTGGGGCCCAGCGCATCCGCGCTGCCGCCTGGCACGCCCCCTTCGCGCACGCTCGCTGGCAGGCAGACGCCAGCCGTCAACGCCTCGGCGGTCGCCGGAGACACGGAACGGGCGCTTGGCCTGGCCGATGGCCTGTCTTCGGATGCGCTGCGGCAGTTGCTCAATGACGGCCCGCGCTTCGACCAGGCCATGGCGGCGCTGGACCTCGCCTACGCCGCCGATGGGGACGCGCAGGACGTCCGCAGCAGCTATCAGCACGCCTTGCAGCAACGGCTGGGCACCGGCCCGGACGCGCCGCGGCTGAGCCGCCTGCACTGCGGCATTTCCCATTGTCTGGGCGAGGTCACCGGCACGCTGGAGAATCCGTCCGTGCTGTTCGGGGCACCCCGTGATGCGGTAGGCCGCCAGTTGCCGGTCAACGAAGCGATGGTGCGCAGCATTCTCTCCGCAGACGGCGAGCCCACAGTCTACCGCCTCGCCTTCTCGCTCGATCCCACGCTCCGCACCGGGCCGTCGCCGGCCCGGTAGACCGCCCTCAGGGCGTCAGCAACGGCTTGCGCGGCAGCTTTTCCTCACGCATGGCCGCGTTGTAGACGAACGAGGCCACGATCGCGGCGGCCTGCTTCAGGTCTTCCGGCTCGGCGTGGTCCCACGTATCCAGGTTGCTGTGGTGGACGTTGGTGAAGTAATCCAGCCGATCCTGGATGAATTGGAACCCGGGCAGGCCGACGCGATCGAACGCGATGTGGTCGGTGCTGCCGGTGTTGCGCGTGGCCACGGCGGTGGCGCCCACATCGTGGAACGGGGCCAGCCACGCTTCGAAGATCGGCACCGCGGCCAGGTTCTCCTGCGCGTAGATGCCGCGGAAGCGGCCCGAGCCGTTGTCCATGTTGAAGTACGCCGAGAACTTGTCGTAATCGCGCTGGCGCTGCAGGGCGCCGGTGGGTTCACGCATCGAGGCCGGCAACTTGAGCTGCGCCGGGTCGGTCGGCTCGGGGTAGCGCGCGAAGTGCTTGGACACGTAGTCCTGGGAGCCGATCAGCCCCTGCTCCTCGCCACTCCACAGCGCCACGCGGATGGTGCGCTTGGGCTTGGCACCCACCGCCTTGAGGATGCGCATGGCTTCCATCATCACCGCCACGCCGGCCGCGTTGTCGGCCGCGCCGGTGCCGGTATGCCAGGAATCCATGTGCGCGCCAAGCATCACGATCTCATCAGCCTTGCCGCTGCCGCGGATCTCGGCCAGCGTGTTGTAGCCTGGCTGGTCCTGCGCATCGGTGAAACGGGCCTCGACATTCACGCGCAGCTTGACCGCCTGCTTCTGGTCGACCGCCCGCACCAGCTGGTTGTAGTGCTCGGCCATCATCGCCAGTTCGGGCACGCCGACCGGTTCACCGGCCTTGCGCGAGCCACCGCCACCGACACGGATGATGCCGTTGTCCCAGCCGCTGATGCTGATCGTGGCCAGCACGCCCTGCTCGGCGAAGAAGGCGTTGGTGGCGCGGGTCAGCTCCTGTTTCTCCAGGTATTCCTTGGCCTTCTTGGCACGGTCGGCCTTGGCATCGGCAACGTCCTTGGGCACCGCGAACACCTGCAGCTCGGCCAGGCCGGCGTCATCGTGGCGGTGCGAATCGGACTTGGTGGCCCGTTCGTAATCGCGCGCATCGTTGAGCAGCAGGATTCTGCCGGCGATCTTGCCCTTGTACTGATCCAGATCGGCGAGCTTCTTGATCTCGACCTTGATCACTTCACCCTCGACCGGGCCATGGGTACCCGGCGTCCAGGCCTTCGGCAGCGCATACAGCGGCACCACGCGCGGGCTCAGCAGTTCCACGCTGGCGTTGCTGAACTCCCAGCCGCGACCGAACGCATCGAAGGCCTCGTCATGCACGTTGACCAGGCCCCACTCGTTGAACTTGCTGCGGGTCCAGGTGTTGGCCTCGCCCATCGCGGGCGAATTGGTCAGGCGCGGGCCGATCTGCTCGGTCAGATGGCTGAAGGTCGCCATCACCTGCGACCGGTGGAAGGCTTCCTGGCGGATCCGGCTGACCATGTCCAGGTCCACCGTTTCTCTCGTCTGTGCATCGGCGACGCCGCTCAATGCCAATGCCACGCTCAACATGCCCCACTTGAACACGATTACCCCCGCCTTTCGGCCAGACCACGAACAATCCCCGAGTCTATCGAGCGTTGTCCCGGCGCCCCCGGGCCAAGAGTCATGGTCATTCCAACCAGCCGTACCAGAGCTGGCCACGGGAAGGCAGCACCAGCAGCCAGCGGCTGTGGTCCACCGAGGCGCTGGCGTAGACCGGGGCATGCACGGGCCAGTCCAGCGGCAGCCCGCCGATACCGATCTCGCGCAGGGCCTGGGCGCCTTCGCGCCACGGCCGATACGCGCCACACCATCGCGGCAGTGGCAGGCGCCCCCGCGCCTGCCGTGCCTGTTCCAGAAAGCGCAGGCCATGCGCCGTGATCGCGTCACACGTGACCGGCGCCAAGCCGAAGCGGACCAGCCCCGGGGCGGCCTGCACGCCCGGTAGCGCGCTCAACGGCGAAGGCCATCCCGACACCTCGCCGTCCAGCAGCGAGGCCACCTCCAGCCGGGCGGGCAACGCCCGACGCACACGTTCATGCAGACAACGACGCCAGCTCATGGTCGCTCCTTACTTCAGGCTTGCGCCGAGTTCGTACCAATCGACCCGGCGGGTCACCCACATCACCGCGGCCAGCACGCCGAACAGCAGCAGCGAGCCCATCAGCAGCGCGTTGTTCTCCGAGATCAGCAGCCCATACAGCGCGCCGTACAGGGCGCTGAGCATCAGCGCAAAGCCCAGGCCGCGTTTCCAGCTCTTCAATACGCCGGACAGGTACACGGTCTGGACGCCGATGCACGCCAGTGCCGAGAGCGCATAGGCCTGCCAGAACGCGATGTGCTCGGAGAGGCTGAGCAGCAACAGGAAGAAGATCGCCAGCGCCAGGCCGACCATCAGGTACTGCAGCGGGTGGATGCGCAGCTGCTTGATCAGCTCGAACAGGATGAAGCCGACGAAGGTGAGCAGGATGAAGAGGATGCCGTACTTGCTGGCGCGGTCGGCCTGGGTATACACATCGACCGGATTCACCAGCTCGACGCTCACCGCTTCAGCGTCGATGTCCGGGCGGTTGCGCAGCTGGTGCTGGGCACGCGAGGCCAGCGAGGACACCGCCCACTGGGCGTCGAAGCCCTGCGCGTCCACTTTGCGCTCGTTGGGCAGGAAGCTGCCACCGAACAGCGGATGCGGCCACGGCGAGCGCAGCGCGATGCGGCTGTCATCGCCCACCGGCACCACCGACAGCGACCGGGTGCCATCCAGCACCAGCTCCAGCTCGACTTTGCTGCCCTTGAGCACACCACCCCGTTCATCCGCCAGGCCCGGCAAGCCGACATGCAGGCCGGTGCCGATGCCACTGACGCCGCCGGCATCGGGCAACAGCGTCACGGCGTTGCCATCCACGCGCAGGTTCGGCGAACCGACCAGGCCACGCACATCGGCGATGCCCACGGTCAGGAAGGGCGTGCCATACACGCGGCCTGCTTTCACCGGGTAGTCGTCATCGGCGAACGCGGCACTGATCGTGGCCTTCCAGCTATAGACCGGCACGCGGAACAGGCCGACCCGGCGCTCGTCCGGCTGCATCACACCGTCCACCGTGAGCGTGGCTGGCATCTGCAGCCACTGGCCCTGCTCGACCTGCTTTTCCTTCTTCTTGGTACCGGCCGCATCCACCACCTCGACCTCGCGCGTCTCGGTCCACGGCACCACGCGGATCGGGCCGGTCAGAATCTGCGCGCCGGCGCGGCTCTGCGCGACGCGCTGGTAGGCCTCGTCGCGGTACGCCTCACGCTCGCGGATCACGCCCTTGATCAGGCTCAGCGGAATCAGCAGCAACAGGATCAGCCCGCCGACAATGGCGAACCGCAACAGCATCTTCAGGGATTTCATGACCCGTCCTCGGTTGGGAGGGGGCCAGCTTCCCGCGCGCCGGTGTGCGGGGTTTGTGCCGAGTTTGAAGTCTGTGTGAAGTGCGGCAGCGATCAGCGCCGCGGCGGTACAGAGGGCAGGCGCGACGGCAGCCACAACACCGCCTGTGCACCGCCGTCATCGCGGTTGCGCAGGCTGACACGGCCGCCGTGCAGGCGGGCGACTTCCTGCACGAACGACAGGCCGAGGCCGGAGCTGCGCTGGCCGGTGCCCGGTCGCGCCAGGGAATAGAAGCGCTCGAACACGCGATCAAGCGCGTAGTCCGGCACGCCACTGCCGCAGTCGGCCACGGTCAGTGCGATGCCCTCACCTTCCGCACCGGCACCGAGCGTGATGGTGCTGCCCGCCGGTGAGAAGGCCACGGCATTCTCCAGCAGATTGTTGAGTGCCTGGCGCAGCAGATAGCCGTCGCCCTGCACGCTCTCGGCCTGCGCCTCCACCGCGATCGTGACCCCGGCGGCCTGCGCACGCACCGCCACTGCGTCGGCGGCGGACTGCAGCAACGCCGCCAGTGCAAGCCGCTCGTGCTTCTGCAACCAGCCGTACTGTTCCACCTCGGCCAGCGCCAGCAGCTTGTCGATGGTCTCGGTGAGGCGCTGCGCCTGGCCTTCGATGCTGCGCGCGAAGTGCGCACGGTCGGCATCCGGCAGCGGTTCCTGCAGCAGCTCGGCCGCGCCGCGGATCGCAGCCAGCGGGCTCTTCATTTCATGCGTCAGCGACTGCACGTACTGCTCGACGTAGGCCTTGCCTTCCAGCTTGCGACGCATGGTTTCCAGCGCCTGGCCCAGATCGCCGATCTCATCGCGGCGCGGCTTCGGCGGCGGCACCGGCTCACCGGCGCTGACCGCCTTGGCATAGCGGTTGAGCCGATTCACGCCGTGCATCAGCCACGCGGTCATCAGCAGGCCGATGAGCGCTGAAAGGCCGATCAACCACGCACCGCGCTTCATGATGGCGCGCTGGCTGGCCGCGATGAACGGATCGATGCTGCGGTTGGGCTGGGCCAGGCTGAGCACACCGATCAAGCGGCGTCCGTCGGCCGGATCGAAGATCGGCGCGGCCACGTGCATCACCGAGTGGGTGTCGTCGCCGGGCGTCTCCGGGCTGGAGCGCGCGCCGTATTCGCCACGCAGGGTGCGGTACACATCGTTCCAGCGTGAGTTGTCGCGCCCCACATCACGGCCGGTCGAGTCGTACACCACGATGCCCTTGGCATCGGTGATGGTGACCTGGTAATCCAGCGTGCGCTTGGGAAAACGCCACACCATCGCCTTCGGGTCGCGGCGCTTGGCGCGCGCCAGATCGGCGACGAAGCGGCCGTCGCGGATGTGCCCGGCCTTGAGATCGGCCGCGGCCATTTCCGCCAGCACGTTGGCTGCATCGACCAACGTGGACTCCATCGCCTGGCGCACGCCGGGCTTCACTTCGTTGACGAAAATGCGCATCACGAAGAACGCGGCGATACCCACGATCAGGAAGAAGCCCAGGAACAGTTTCAGGCCCAGCCGCATGCCTACACCTCCAGTGCGTAGCCCAGGCCACGGTGGGTGCGGATCGGGTCGGTCTCGGCGCCCGCGGCACGCAGCTTGGCGCGCAGGGTTTTGACGTGGGTATCCACGGTGCGGTCGGCGCTGTCGGCGTCGCTGTCCCAGCCGCGGTCCATCAGCTGGGCGCGGCTGAGGATCGCGCCGGGGCGCTGCAGCAGGGCCGCCATCAGCGCGTATTCGTAGCGGGTCAGATCCAGCGGCTGGTCACCGAAGCGGATCCGGCTGCCCTCGCGGTCGATCGAGAAGCGGCCAAGCTGCTGCCAGCCGGTGGTATCGGCAGGGGCCGCGGACCGGCGCAGGCGCGCGCGCACCCGCGCTACCAGCTCCCGCGGCGAGAACGGCTTGGCCATATAGTCGTCCGCCCCCAGCTCCAGGCCGAGCACCCGGTCGAACTCGTCATTACGGGCGGTCAGGAAGATCACCGGCACCTCGCTGAAGGTGCGCAGCGTGCGGCAGACCTCGAAACCGCTCATGTCCGGCAGGCCGACATCCAGCACCACCACATCGAAGGCGTGCTGGCGCAGGCGGGCCAGCGCCTCTCCGCCGAGCAGGCAATGCTGGGCGCCGTAGCCATCACTGCGCAGTGCATACAGAACGGTGTCGGCGATGGCGGTTTCGTCCTCGACCACCAGGACGTTGTGCAGGGGGTGGCTCATGCGCGCAGCATAGCCGCTGGGCCCGCCGCCCCGTACACTGCGCCGATGAATTACCGCCACGCCTTCCATGCCGGCAACCATGCCGATGTGCTCAAGCACATCGTGCAGCTTGCCCTGCTCGACACCTTCAAGCGCAAGGACAGCCCGTTCTTCGTGCTGGACACCCACGGCGGCGCAGGCCGCTACCTGCTGGCCAGCGAGGAAAGCCGCAAGACGCTGGAGGCCGAAGACGGCGTGATGCGCCTGATGGCCCAGCCGCAGCTGCCTGCGGTGGTGGAGCGCTACCTCAAGGCGGTCCAGGCCGACAACCCGGTCGGGGCGATGATCAGCTACCCCGGCTCGCCGCTGCTGACCGCCCAGACCCTGCGCGAGCAGGACCGCATGGCCGTGTGCGAAGTGCAGGATGCCGAAGCCACGGCGCTGAAGGCACTGTTCGCCCATGACAGCCGGGTGGCCGTGTATCACGCCGATGGCTATGCCCAGAACAAGAAACTGCTGCCGCCCAAGGCCAACGGCGTGAAGATCGGCCGTGGGCTGGTCCTGATCGACCCGCCCTACGAGGGGCAGGACGCCGAGTACCAGGCCATCCTGGCTTCGGTGACCGAGATCCTGAGCCGTTGGCCGCAGGCGAGCTTTGCGATCTGGTTCCCCATCAAGCAGCGCCGGACCGTCCTGCATTTCCTGCGCAAGGCCTGTGCCCTGCCGGTGAAATCGGTGCTGACCGCCGAGCTGCTGATCCGCCCGGACGACTCCCCGCTGCGGCTCAATGGCAGCGGCATGCTGCTGCTGAACCCGCCGTGGCAGTTCGACCAGGTCCTGGCCCCGGCCATGCCGGCGCTCAAGCAGCACCTGGGCGAGGCAGGCGCCTCGACCCGCCTGCAGTGGCTCAAGCAGGCCGAATGACCCCCTTCAGGTCAGGCCGGGATCCCGGCCTGACCGACTCCTCCCGGCCGGATCGGCGTGAGTGATCCGTTCACGGAACGCTGCACCCGGGATGCGAGAATCCTGAGACCACCAAGGAATCACCGGTATGGCTACCCGTAACCGCATGCCGCCCTGGCACGAAATTTTCAAGGCACCCAGTGGCCACGAGCTGCTGATCCGCCCCATCCGGCCGGAAGACGGCCCGCCGCTGCATGCCGCCTTCAGCCTGTTCGGGCCGGAGGAGATCCGCGATCGTTTCCTGCAGTCGGTGACCGAGCTGTCGCCGGAAACCACGCAGCGCCTGACCCACCCCAATCCCAAGAGCGAAATCACCCTGGTCGCGGCCGAGTCGCTGCCCGCCGGTGAAGCCGTGGTGGGTGCGGTCGCGCGCGCCTCGATCATCCCCGGCACCCGCGAGGCCGAATACGCAATCCTGGTCAGCCGCTTCCTGGTCGGCCAGGGCCTGGGCCGGCAGTTGATGCGCAAGCTGGTCAAGTGGGCGCGCGGCAAGTACCTGGATCGTCTGTACGGGGATGTTGCCGAAGAGAACGAGCCGATGAAGCAGCTGGCCGCCTCGCTGGGCTTCCAGCCGATCCCGCACCCGAACGGTACGCCGGGCCTGGTGCGCATGGTGCTCGAACTCGACAGCTGACGCGGGGCGCCTGTCCGCGCCCTGATCGGTAGCGCCGGCCGCTGGCCGGCTGCCCGTACGTCACGCATCGCCTGGAGCCGGCCAGCGGCCGGCCACTACCGGTAACGCGGATCGGCTGTACGCTTGCCTGCCGCCGGATGACGCAGCCGCCACGCTGCGGTCTGCTAAAATCGACGGTTCATGTCACGCACCTCCTATCCCGTTCCGCCGCTGCCACGTCCTGGACAGCTCCGCGCCTGGTGGCGCGCTCCCGCTTCGGCGACAGCGCTGGCGTGGTACATCGCCCGCGCGGCACAGTCGCACGACGGGCCGTTGCTGGTAGTCGCCCGCGACAACCATGGCGCGAACCAGATCGAAGCCGATCTGCACACCCTGCTCGGCAGTGCCGACGACGTGCCGATCGTGGCCTTCCCGGATTGGGAAACCCTGCCCTACGACGCCTTCAGCCCGCACCCGGACATCATTTCCCAGCGCCTGGCCGCGCTGCATGCCCTGCCAGCGCTGAAGCGCGGCATCGTGGTGGTGCCGGTGCAGACGCTGCTGCAGCAGTTGGCACCGCTCAAATACGTCATCGGCGGCAGCTTCGACCTGACGGTCGGCCAGCGTCTGGATCTGGACGCGGAAAAACGCCGCCTGGAATCGGCCGGCTACCGTAACGTGCCGCAGGTGATGGACCCGGGTGATTTCGCCGTGCGTGGCGGTTTGCTCGATGTCTACCCGATGGGGGCCGAGGCGCCGCTGCGGGTGGAACTGCTCGACGAAGACATCGATTCGATCCGCGCGTTCGATCCGGAATCGCAGCGCTCGCTGGACAAGGTCGAGGCGGTGCACATGCTGCCCGGCCGTGAAGTACCACTGGATGATCTCAGCGTCTCGCGCGTGCTCAACACGCTGCGCGAGCGCTTCGATGTGGATACCCGGCGCAGCGCGCTGTACCAGGATCTCAAGGCCGGTATCGCGCCGGCCGGCATCGAGTATTACCTGCCGTTGTTCTTCGACAGGACCGCGACCCTGCTCGATTACCTGCAGCCCAACGTGCTGCCGGTACTGGCGCCGAACGTGTTCGATGCTGCGGCCGCCTTCTGGGCGCAGACGCAGAACCGCTACGAGCAGCGCCGCCACGATGTCGAGCGCCCGCTGCTGGCGCCGGAAGAACTGTATGCCAGCCCCGAGCAACTGCGCGCCACGCTCAACGGCCTGGCCCGCGTCGAAGTCTGGCCGCTGGATCACGACCGCATCGGCGATGCACAGCCGCTGGGTGACCAGCCCCTGCCGCCGCTGCCGGTGGCCGCACGCGATGCCCCGGCCGCCGAGGCGCTGAAATCCTTCATCGGTCATTATCCGGGCCGCGTGCTGATCGCCGCCGATTCCGCCGGCCGTCGCGAAGCCCTGCTGGAAGTGCTGCTCGCCGCCGAGCTGAAGCCGCCGGTGGTCGCTGATCTGCCCGGTTTCCTGGCCGACGACAGCGTGCGCTTCGGCATCACCGTGGCGCCGCTGGAAGACGGTTTCGCACTGGAAAGCCCGCCGATCGCGGTGCTGACCGAGCGCCAGCTGTTCCCCGAACGCGCCGGCCAGCAGCGCCGCAGCCGCCGTGCCGGGCGCGAGCCGGAAGCGATCATCCGCGACCTCGGCGAGCTCAGCGAAGGCTCGCCGATCGTGCATGAAGACCACGGTGTCGGCCGCTACCGCGGCCTGATCGTGCTCGATGCCGGCGGCATGCCCGGCGAGTTCCTGGAAATCGAATACGCCAAGGGCGACCGCCTGTATGTGCCGGTCGCCCAGCTGCACCTGATCAGCCGCTACTCGGGTGCCTCGCCGGAGACCGCGCCACTGCATTCGCTGGGTGGCGAGCAGTGGACCAAGGCCAAGCGCAAGGCGGCCGAAAAGGTCCGCGACGTCGCCGCCGAGCTGCTGGAAATCCAGGCGCGTCGCCGTGCCCGTGCCGGCCTTGCGCTGCACGTGGACCGCGCGATGTACGAGCCGTTCGCGGCCGGGTTCCCGTTCGAGGAAACGCCGGATCAGCTGGCCGCGATCGACGCGACCCTGCGCGATCTGGCCAGCAGCCAGCCGATGGACCGTGTGGTCTGCGGTGACGTCGGCTTCGGCAAGACCGAGGTCGCCGTGCGCGCCGCGTTCGCCGCCGCCAGCGCCGGCAAGCAGGTCGCCGTGCTGGTGCCGACCACCCTGCTGGCCGAACAGCATTACCGCAATTTCCGCGATCGCTTCGCCGATTGGCCGCTCAAGGTGGAGGTGCTGTCGCGCTTCAAATCCACCAAGGAGATCAAGGCCGAACTGGAGAAGGTCGCCGCCGGCACCATCGACGTCATCATCGGTACCCATCGCCTGCTGCAGCCGGACGTGAAGTTCAAGGACCTCGGTCTGGTCGTGGTCGATGAGGAGCAGCGCTTCGGTGTGCGCCAGAAGGAAGCGCTCAAAGCGATGCGCGCCAACGTGCATCTGCTGACCCTGACCGCCACGCCGATTCCCCGCACGCTCAACATGGCCATGGCCGGGCTGCGTGATCTGTCGATCATCGCCACGCCGCCGCCGAACCGGCTGGCGGTCAAGACGTTCATCACCGCCTGGGACAACGCGCTGCTGCGCGAAGCCTTCCAGCGCGAACTGGCCCGTGGTGGCCAGCTGTACTTCCTGCACAACGATGTTGAGAGCATCGGCCGCATGCAGCGCGAGCTGGCCGAGCTGGTGCCCGAAGCACGCATCGGCATCGCCCATGGGCAGATGCCCGAGCGCGAGCTGGAGCGGGTGATGCTGGACTTCCAGAAGCAGCGCTTCAACGTGCTGCTGTCGACCACGATCATCGAATCGGGCATCGACATCCCCAACGCCAATACCATCATCATCAATCGCGCCGACCGCTTCGGCCTGGCCCAGCTGCACCAGCTGCGTGGCCGCGTCGGTCGCTCGCACCACCGGGCGTACGCCTACCTGGTGGTGCCGGACAAGCGCGCGATGACGCCCGATGCCGAGAAGCGCCTGGAGGCGATCGCCTCGATGGACGAACTCGGTGCCGGCTTTACCCTGGCCACCCACGATCTGGAAATCCGCGGTGCCGGCGAGCTGCTCGGCGAGGACCAGAGCGGCCAGATGGCCGAGGTCGGCTTCAGCCTGTACACCGAGCTGCTGGAACGTGCGGTGCGCAGCATCCGCCTGGGCAAGCTGCCCGATCTGGACGCCGGCGAAGAGGCACGCGGTGCCGAGGTCGAGCTGCACGTGCCCGCCTTGATCCCCGACGCCTACCTGCCTGACGTGCACACCCGCCTGACCCTGTACAAGCGCATCAGCAGTGCGCGTGACAGTGCTGAGCTGCGCGAACTGCAGGTGGAGATGATCGACCGCTTCGGCCTGCTGCCGGACCCGGCCAAGCACCTGTTCGCGATCGCCGAGCTCAAGCTGCAGGCCAATGTGCTGGGCATCCGCAAGCTGGAGCTGGGCGAGAACGGCGGGCGCATCGTGTTCAACGCCAAGCCGGAGATCGACCCGATGGCGGTCATCCAGCTGATCCAGAAGCAGCCCAAACTGTACACGATGGATGGGCCGGACAAGCTGCGCATCAAGCACCCCTTGCCGCTGCCGGAAGACCGCTTCAGCGCCGCCAAGGCCTTGTTGCTGACCCTCTCCCCGCGTTGATTTCACGCCTGGCGCCGGTCGCCAGGGGCTATCGTTCGATGGGCAGGCGCCACGTGGCGGCCTGCCCGACCCCGGCACTGACGGCCGGCCATCCGACCCCACGTGACCGCCGCCATGTTCGACGACGCCCCTTCGCAGGTCTGCTCCATCGATGCGCTGTCGATGTCGTTGCAGATGCGCGACCAGTACACCCGTTTCCACTGCGACCGGGTCGGCCTGCTCGGCGATCAGCTGGGGCGTCTGTGCGATCTGGACGACACGCAGCGCGCGCATCTGGCGCTGGCGGCCCGCTTCCATGACATCGGCAAGATCGGCATTCCCGACAACGTGCTGTTGTATCCCGCGCGCCTGGACGACGCACAGCGCGCGATCATGCGTACTCACCCCGAGCGCGGTGAGCGCATCTTCGCCACCACCGGGCGCAGTGACGCCGCCGAGGTGGCGCGGCTGATCCGCAGCCATCACGAGGCGTTCGATGGCAGTGGTTATCCGGATGGCCTGAAAGGCAGCGACATTCCGCTGGGCGCGCGCGTGCTCACCATCGTTGATGGTTACGACGCCATGACCACCACCCGCCCCTACCGCGGCCCGATGCCGCATGCCAAGGCGATGGGCATCCTTGCCGGGCAGCAGGGTGGCCTGGTGGATCCGGAGGTGTTCGGCCTGTTCACTCGGATGATGGCCTCCGCCGGCTAGCCCTACGCCAGGTGGGGCCTGAAAAAAAACCCGGCGTTCGCCGGGTTTTTCGTATCACTCAACCGCGTGCGATCACCAGATCACAACGCGCTTGTCGTCGGCACGCACCATCGCATCGCCCGCCTTGCACTCGAACGCCTGTGCGTACGCCGGCATGTTCGACGGCGCGCCGTTGGCACGGAAGTTCGCCGGGGCGTGCGGATCGGTGTTCAGACGCACGCGCAGCTCGCCTTCATTGAAGTTGCGGCGCCACACGGTGGCCCAGTTCATGAAGAAGCGCTGGTCCTGCGAATAACCGTCCACCTCGACGTTGGCCTTCGGGTTTTCCTTGAGCGCCATCTGCAGCGCGTCGTAGGCCACGGTCAGGCCACCCAGGTCGCCGATGTTCTCGCCCAGGGTCAGCTTGCCCTTCACGTTCACGCCCGGCAGCGACTCATAGCCGTCGAACTGCGCGACCAGCTGGTCGGTACGCTGGGTGAAGGCGGCACGATCGCTGTCGGTCCACCAGTTGTCGAAGTTGCCGTTGGCCGCGAACTGGCTGCCCGAGTCGTCGTAGCCATGCATCATCTCGTGGCCGATGACCGCACCGATGCCGCCGTAGTTCAGCGCCGGATCGGCCTTGGCGTCGAAGAACGGCGCCTGCAGGATCGCCGCCGGGAACACGATCTCGTTCTTGGTGGCGTTGTAGTAGGCGTTGACGGTCTGCGGGGTCATGCCCCACTCGGTCTTGTCGACCGGCTTGCCGATCTTGTTGAGCATGAAGCGGTAGTTGAACGTGCGCGCGGCCTGCATGTTGCCCAGGTAGCTGTCGCCGTTGGTTTCCAGGCCCGACCAGTCACGCCACTTGTCCGGATAGCCGATCTTCGGGGTGAAGCTGGCCCACTTTTCCAGTGCCTTCCTGCGGGTGTCTTCGCTCATCCACTCCAGCTTCTCCAGGCGCGCCTTCAGCGCCACCGAGAGGTTCTCCACCAGGTGCTGCATCTGCACCTTGGAGTCGGCCGGGAACACGGCGTCGACATATATCTGGCCCAGGCCTTCGCCGATGGCACCGTTGACCGACTCCAGCACGCGCTTCCAGCGCGGCTGCATTTCCTTCTGGCCACGCAGGGTGGTGCTGTAGAAATCGAAGTTGGCCTTTTCGAAGGCGCTGCTCAGGTACGGCGAGGCGTCGTCGATGGTGTGGAAGCGCAGGTAGGCCTGCCAGGTGGCGGCCGGTACGTCGGCCAGCATCTTGTCCACTTCACCGAAGAAGGCCGGCTGGGCCATCGAGAACTTCTGCGCGGCCGGCACCTTCAGGGTGTCGAACAGCGCGGTCCAGCTGAAGTTCGGGGTCAGCTTGTCCGCGTCGGCCGCGCTGACCGGGTTGTAACGCTTGGCCGGGTCACGCATTTCGATGCGCGACATCGACGCCTTCGCCAGACGCGTTTCGAACTCCATCACAGCCTTGGCCTGCGTCTTGGCCTGCTCGGCATCGACGCCGGACAGGGTCAGCACCTGCGCGATGTAGGCAACGTACGCGTCGCGGATCTTGGCCTGCGACTCGTCGAAGTAGTAGCCCTTCTCCGGCAGGCCGAGGCCGCCCTGGCCGACATAGGCGATGACGTTGGCCGAATCCTTGTAATCGGCATTGGCGAACAGCGAGAACAGCACGCCCTGGCCCACGGCCTGGCTGTCGCGCAGGTACTGGGTAATGGCGGCGGTGTCGTTCAGCGCGGCGATCTTGTCCAGCTGCGGCTGCAGCGGGGTGATGCCGGCGGCGTCGATCTTGGCTTCGTCCGAACCGGTCTTCCAGATGTCACCGATCTTGGCTTCCACCGTGCCGGCCTTGGCCTGGCTGGCGGCGGCCTGCTGGACCAGCGCGTGCTGCACTTCCAGCGAGCGCTCGCGCAGGATTTCGAAGCTGCCCCACGTGGTCTGGTCGTTCGGGACCGGGTTGGCCTGGAGCCACTTGCTGTTCACGAACCCGTTGAGGTCGGTACAGGCGGCGATGGCGGTATCCAGATCGGCGCTGTTGAGCGAGATCAGCGCGGTCTTGATCTGCGACTGATCAAACGCCGGCTTGGCATCGGCGGTGGCGGCAGGCGCGGTATCGGTCTTGCCGCAGGAGGCCAGCGACAAGGCGATGGCGGCGGTCAGGCCCAGCGGGACCAGCTTGGAAAACTTCATTCGACTCTCCGGCTACAGATGTGACCGCGTTCACGCGGCGAACCGAAGAGGATAACGACTTTGCGCGTGCGCGCTGCCCTCCCAAAGGTCATGCCCCAAGAGTTGATACACAAGCCTACGCACCCCACGGAGGATGCATTCCCTCTCCTTTTCAGCCCACCAAAAAATAGACAGTTGCCGAAGGCAAACTCTACTTTTAAGTAATAGAATTTGACGGATCTGGCAAAGGAAGTGCGCCACCAAGCGATATAAAAAACGAAACTTTGCATACCCACGGAGGGAAGGCATGAACGAAGCAGACGATTCACCGAGGCATCAGCAATCACGCGAAGAACTTGAAAATCACTTGCAGGATCAAATATCGTTCCTAGAGTCCTCAGCACGTTCTTTCGATGATGGATACGAGGGAGAGTCGAAGAGGATAGCGACAGCAGTCAGAGTTCTTTTGCATGATACTAAAAAATGCAAGTCACTTCTTTCTCAACTCAACTTAAAGGGCATTGATTTCTGGGACACCTCGGGGCCACTTGAGATAGCAAGTCTTACGTCGCATAGCGGACTAGTGGTTAGCGCAATGAACTCGCAGCGCGCCACCTACCATGCATTTTTGGACAACGGATTCTCGTCACCCAACAGGGTCTCCTTCGAACATTGGTGGAATCAGATCGTTTTTGTGGACACCCTGAAACGAACGCTATCGAGGCGCGACTTGGTTCTGGTGGTTGCAAATCAAGATGGTGGGGCACATGTTGACCCGTCACTGGATACCGCGTACGCAGATCTTTCGCGAAATAACTCGCTAGGATGGACATTTCAACACGATGGCGGCCCAACGATAGACTTGAAGGGCCCCGAGAAAGCTGCGCTAAGGCAAGTTTGCCATGAAGTCCTAAAAGCGCTCATTCCAAACTACCAGCAACAGCCAAGTTACCCAGCAAATTCTCTTGTTTTTGGCGGAATGCAACTGATAGAAGTGGCGGAGCACCCGTCAGGCACCCAAACGAAATCTTGCTCGAACGACAGTGGGGTTAAGCTCGTCCATCAATGCAATTTGTGCAGCTGACGATGCCAGCCACTTGGTTTCTTCTGGCTAAAATCAAAGAAGATTAGATCAGCCATTTGTGGCAAATCCCAAATCCAGAGTCAGGCGAAAAGGCCGGCTTGCGCCGGCCTTTCGTTGTTATTTCGCCTTGCCCTGGTTCGCCACGGCCTCAGCCGCCTTGCGGGCCGCTTCCGGGTCGCCCAGGTAGCGGAACGACTGCACCGTCAGGTCGTCGTTGAGTTCAAACAGGAGCGGGATGCCGGTCGGGATGTTGAGTTCCAGGATGGCTTCCTGCGAGACATTGTTGAGGTACTTGTACAGCGCGCGCAGCGAATTGCCGTGGGCGGTGACCAGCACGGTCTTGCCGTCCTTGAGCTGCGGGGCGATCGAATCGAACCAGTACGGCAGCACGCGGTCCAGCGTGGTGGCCAGCGATTCGGTGCCCGGCAGCGCGTTGCGGTCCAGGCCGGCATAGCGGCGGTCATGGATCGGGTGGCCCGGGTCCTCGATGTCCATCGCCGGCGGCGGGATGTCGTAGGAGCGGCGCCAGATCTTGACCTGGTCCTCGCCGTGCTTGGCGGCGGTCTCGGCCTTGTCCAGGCCCTGCAGCCCGCCGTAGTGACGCTCGTTCAAGCGCCAGCTCTTGCTGACCGGCAGCCAGTCCTGGTCCAGTTCGGCCAGGGCACCCTGCAGAGTGTGGATGGCGCGCTTGAGCACCGAGGTATGCGCTACATCGAACTGCAGGCCCTCTTCACGCATCAGGCGGCCGGCGGCGGCGGCCTCGCGGCGGCCCTGCTCGGTCAGTTCCACGTCCACCCAGCCGGTGAAGCGGTTGTCCAGGTTCCACTGGCTCTGGCCGTGGCGCAACAGTACGAGTTTCCGGGTCACTGCAGTATCTCCGACAGATGGCAAGGCAGACCCGCATTGTAGCGGCAACCCTGCCCTGCCCGTCCGCCGGAGGGCCTCCCCTGACCTCAGGGATGCGGATGTGCGTGATGGCCCTGCGCGTCCGGTGCAGCGCGGCGGCTGTCGTTGCTGCCGTGCGCGTGGCGGTCATGCGCATGACCGGCATGATCATGGGCGGCGTGGTCGTGCCCGGCATGGTCATCAGCATGCCGCTCGCGCGGGCTGCCCACGCTGCAGGGATCACCGCAATGATCCGCCTCGATCTGCAGGGTCACATGATCGATGCCGTGCTGCTCGTGCAAGCGGGTGCCCAGCTCGCGGCGCAGGCGGTCCGCATCCACGCCGGTGCCCATCACCACGTGCGCGGTCAGTGCCGGCGTACTGGAGGCCAGCGCCCACACGTGAAGGTCGTGCACATCCACCACCCCATCGTGGGCGCACAGGGTGCTGCGTACCGCAACGACATCCATGCCCTTGGGCACGCCTTCCAGCAGCACGTTGATCGCCTCGCGCATCAACACCCACGTGCGCGGCAGCACCCACAGGCCGATCAGCACGGCCAGGATCGGATCGATCGGCTTCCAGCCGGTCCAGCGGATCAGCAGCGCGCCCACGATCACCGCGACCGAACCGAGCATGTCCGCCCAGACCTCCAGATACGCACCCTTGACGTTGAGGCTCTCGCCGCTGCCGGCGCGCAGCAGGCGCATCGAGATCAGGTTGATGACCAGGCCGAACACCGCGATCGCCAGCATGCCGGTGGAGGCGATCTCCTGCGGCGCGCGGAAACGCTGCACCGCCTCCCACAGAATGTAGCCGGCCACCACGAACAGCATGCCGCCATTGATCATCGCGCCGAGCGCCTCCAGCCGCGCGTAGCCGTAAGTGCGCTTGGCATCGGGCGGGCGCCGGCTGAGCCGGACCGCGACCAGTGCGATCATCAATGCGAGCGTGTCGGTGGCCATGTGCGCGGCATCGGACAACAGCGCCAGGCTGTTGGTCCAGAACGCGCCGATGACCTCCACCAGCAGAAAGGTGGTGGTCAGGCCCAGTGCCCACCACAGCGGTTTCTCGTGGCGGATCTCGCTGGGCAGATGGTCGTGGTCGTGACCCATGAAAGCTCTCCTGGACAATGCCGGCAGGGTAAGCAGCGCTTTGCGCGGAGACTATTACACTTGGTGCGGCGTTCAGTGCACCGTTCACCCGCTGACCAATGGCGCATGTCCGCAGCGGCACGTGCGGCGTAGCATCGCGGCACTGCCGTCCGTTACAGGAACACCCCCGATGTCGATCCGCCGCGCCTTGACCCGCCCTGCCCTGCTCCTGTTCCAGTCGGCGTTGCTGATGTCGCCGTTGTTGGCCACTGCGCGCGAGGTGGCTGCGCCGGCCGAGCACGTCGAGGCCGACGGCCCCTACGTCTTCCGCACCCCCACCGGGCTGGAGGCGGCCTGGGTGTGCAACGACCATGTGATCCGCCGCGAGCTGCCGGCGCGCGACGGGGGCACGGTAGTCGCTCCCGAATGTGGCTACCCGCATGCGCTGACCGTGCTGCCACCGCGCACGGCCGAGGTCGCGCGGTTCCCCGCCACGCCGCGGATCGTCGCGTTGTCGGACATCCACGGGCAGTACCGCCTGCTGGTGAAGCTGCTGCGCGCCCACCACGTGATCGACAGTGACGACCGCTGGTCGCTGGGCGACGCCACGCTGGTGGTGGCCGGCGATGTATTCGACCGCGGGCCGCAGGTCACCGAGGCGTTCTGGCTGCTGTACAGCCTGCAGCAGCAGGCCACGGCCGCCGGCGGCGCGGTGCACTTCGTGCTCGGCAATCACGAGACGATGGTGCTCTACAACGATCTGCGCTACGTCCACCCGACGTACCTCAGGACCGCGCAGCTGCTCGGCCGTTCCTACCCCGCGCTGTACGGGCCGGACTCGACCCTCGGCCAGTGGCTGCGCACCCGCCCGGTGCTGCTGCGCATCGGCGACACCCTGTTCCTGCATGGTGGCATCGCACCGGAGAATCTGGATCTGGTGCGCGATATGGATGCCACCAATGCCGGGTATCAGGCCGCGGTCGGGCTGCCCAAGGAGCAGGTCAAGGCCGCGCCGGACACTGCGCGCCTGTTCGACGGCAAGGCCAGTCCGATCTGGTACCGCGGCTACTTCGATGGCCGCATGGACACCGCCCAGGTCCATACCCTGCTCAAGCAGCTGGACCTCGCCCGCATCGTCGTCGGCCACACCTCGATGCCGCATGTCAGCAGCTTCCATGGCGACCGCATCATCGCCATCGACAGCAGCATCAAGAACGGTGAGAACGGCGAGCTGCTGTTCATCGAGAACGGCACGCTCAGCCGTGGCCTGCTCGATGGCTCGCGGGTGCCGCTGGCCGAAGGCCGGATCGGCGAGAGCGACTGACCGGATTCAACGCGGCGTGTAGATGCGCGAGACCATCCAGCCGCCATGGCTGCGGAAGCGGCCGCTGTCACCGGTCAGGGCGAACCGCAGTGCCACGATCCAGGCGCGCCCGGGCGAGCAGTGCCAGTCGCGCGCCTTGCGGTAGGCCTTGCTGAAGGCACGCAGCGCGTCAACGGCGCGGGGATCGGGATGGAGATGGTTTGACATGGCGTCTCTTCGATCAATGAGGCCCGGGATCGGCCTCCTGATCGATAAACCGTGAAAACCATCACAGAACTATCGCCCTCCGGTGCGGCCCTGCCCCGGATTGTCCAAGCGCAACTCCAGCGCATTGATACGACTCAGAAATTCCGACGAGGGAGCCAGTTCCTGCAGGTGTGGACGGGCCCGAGCCATCTGCGCGCGGGCGCCGGCGGCATCACCGTTGTCGAGCAGTGCCTCGGCCAGCGGCACCCGCCACTTGGCGGTGGCGGTGGAATCGGCACCATAGAAACCGGTGAAGGTCTCCACCAGCTGGGCCGACAGCGGCACCGCCGCCGGGTCGGCGCGGCGCTGGGCCAGCAGCGCCTGCTGCATCTGCATGCGCAGCGCCAGCCAGGGCGGCAGGGTGGGATGGGCCTGGCCGAACGCCGCCAGCGCCCGGCCGGCCTCGGCATGTTGTCCTGCCCGGATCAGCCATTCGATCTCGACCAGCCGCAGCACCAGCAACTGCGGTGAATCGGCGGGCAGATCGCGCCGCCACAGGGTCGCGACCTGCTGCAGCGGCGCCTGTGCTTCGGCCGTCCGGTGGGTACGCAGCAGCAGCCGGGCCAGCACCATCTCCACATCAAGGGTATCGGCGTGCTCGGGGCCGAGCAGGCGCCGATAGCGCGTCAGCGCTGCGCGGTAGTTCTGCTCGGCCTGGGCGTAATCGCCGCGCGCTTCCTCCATGAGGCCGTGGGCGTACTGCTTGACCGTATAGGCTCGGCTGTCCACGCCATCGACCGCGGCACTGGTCTGCAGGCTGTTGCGGAAGTGCTGATCGGCGGCCAGATAGCGGCCAAGATCGAGGTACTGGCCCGCCAGTCCGGCCTCGGCCGAGGCGGTATAGCTGCTGTTCGCGCCGAACATCTGCCGGGTCAGCGCGAAACTGCGTTCGGCCAATGCCAGCGCTTCATCGATGCGGCCCTGGTTGAGCAGCGTGGCGGACAAGGCGCGCAGCACACGCTGGTATTCCGCGCCCTGCACGCCGTGTTCGCGCGATGCCTCGGCCAGTGCCTCGCGCAGGATCGCCTCGGCCTTGCCGAGTTCTCCCTGGCTTCGGTAGAGATCGCCGAGGTTGGCCATCGCGGCCATGCTGCCCCGCTGCAGTGGGGCGTCGTTGCTGCCTCGGCTCAGTGCCAGTGCGGCGCGGAACGCCTGCTCGGCAGGCGCGTGTTCTTCCAGCTGCGCATGCGCCAGGCCCTGCGCGTTGAGGGCCTTCATCCTGACCGTCGGCACGTCGTCCTTATCAAGCAGCGCCAAGGCGCGCTCGGCACTGATCAGCGCGTCCTTGTCACGGCCGGCGCTGAGCTGCTGCGCCGACAGGCTGGCCCAGGCGTCGGCGATCTCGTGCGCCGCCGCACCGGTACGCACCAGCCCGGCCACACTGTCGCGCAGCAGGGCCTCGGCATCCTGGGGTTGACCCAGGTTCTGGTAGGCCCGCCCCAGCGCAGCCTGCATGCGTGCGCGCAACGCAGGCGACACGGTGCGGTCATGCTCGATCCGGCGTGCACCGAGGTCGAGCACCTCGCGGGCGGTCATCGGTGTGCCGTTGCGCAGGCCGGGATCGGCCGCATCGAAGGCGGCCACCAGGACATCGGCAATGCCAGCGGCGGCCACCGCGTTCTGCTCGGCCTGGCGGCGGGCCTCGCTCAGGCGCAGCACGAACACCACCCCCATCGCTGCCACCAGCGCAGCGACCAGGCCGACGCGCCACTGCCGTCGCAGCAGCAGGCGTGCGCGATGCCAACGGCTGGGGCGGCGCGCGCGCACCGGGCGATGCGCCAGATACCGTTCCAGGTCTTCAGCCAGCGCCTCGGCAGAGGCATAGCGTTCGACCGGGTCGGCCGCGCGCGCCTTCGCCGCGATTGCGCGCAGGTCGGTCGGCACCGCGCGGCCATCGCCCGGGGCGCGATCGCTGAGCAGGGTCTCCAGCATCACGCCCAGGCTGTAGACATCGCCGGCGATGCTGGCCGGTCGCCCGGCCAGCCGTTCCGGACTGGCGTAGGCCGGAGTGAGGTAGTCCACGGCATCACCGGCGTCACCCAGCAGATGGGCGATGCCGAAATCCAGCAGCACCGGCTGCCCATCGGGCCGCACCAGCACGTTGGCCGGCTTGAGGTCGCAGTGCACCACCGATTGCGAATGCGCGGCCTGCACCGCGCGGCATATCTGCGAGAACAGCCGCAGGCGCGCCGCCAGCGGCAGGCCGAGAGTGCTGCAGGCCACGTCCAGCGGCTCGCCCTGCACGTACTCCATCACCAGATACGGCTGGCCGCCCTCGGCCACGCCGACGTCGTACAGCCGGGCGATGTGCGGGTGCTGCAGGTCCGCCAGGATCTGGCTTTCACTGGCCAGCCGCGTGGCCAACACCGGATCGTACGTGCGGCGCATCAGCTTGATGGCGACCTCACGCCGGTACAGCGCGTCGGCACGCTCGGCCAGGAACACCACCCCCATCCCGCCGACCGCCAGCAACCGGCTGAGGCGCCACGGCCCGAGCCGCTGCCCGACCAGTGCGGACGGATCGTCCATATCGGCCATGACAGCCGCGAGCGCCTGTTCGATCCGCCCCAGATCCCCAGTCTGCGCGTGCAGCAGTTGCAGCGTCTCGTCGATCGCCGCGGGGTCATCGCACAGCGCGCGCAGCGCCGGGCGCCAGCGCGCCTCGGGCAGATCACAGACCGCATCGAACAGTCCGCGCACCATCTGCCAGCGGGCAGCGTCGGTCATGCGCGGGTCGCCGGCCCGGCCAGGTGGCGGTTCAACCACGCCTTGGCAAAGCGCAGATCGCGGTCGACCGTGGGCACCGACACCTCCAGCGCCATGGCGATCTCTTCGCGACCCATGCCACCGAAGTACATCCATTCCACCGTCCGCGCCGCGCGCGGATCCAGCGCGGTCAGTTCCTCCAACGCCCGGTTCAAGGCCAGCACCTCGAAAGCATCGTGGTCGGGGCTGACCTCCAGGTCGGCAGAGGACAGAGTCAGATTGACCACACCACCGCCGCGCTTGGAGGCGGCCATCGCACGGGCATGATCGACCAGCACGCTGCGCATCTTCAGCGCTGCCAAGGACAGGAAGTGCACGCGGTCGCGGTAACCGACCTCACCGTCGATCATCCGCATCAGCGCTTCGTGCACGAGCACCGTCGGTTGCAGTACGCCGTCCCGGGGATTGCCCAGCCGGGCCACGGCCATGCCCCGCAACTGCGTGTAGAGCAACGCAAGCAGCTGATCGCGGGCGGCAATGTCCTGCTGCTCGCTCCAGCGGCGCAACAGGCAGGTGACCTCCTGGCGCTCGGCAACAGGAGGTGTCGCATCAAAAGACATGTGGGACGTTATCCGTGCGTCACAGCAGGCATCGAACACGCAGTATCGGTGACGGCCCTCTTGCACGCAATGCGACACATGTCGCACACTTGCGACACCTCGCCACATCGGGATCACCATGTCCGTGCCGCCTACCCCTTCCAATGCCGAACTGGAGCTGCTCAAAGCGTTGTGGCGCCAGGGTGCCTGCAGTGCGCGCGAAGTCCATAACGGGGCCGCCGACGCGCTCGACTGGTCCTACTCCTCCACCCGCAAGACGCTTGAGCGCATGGTCGACAAGGGTCTGGTGGAGGAAACCGTCGAGCATGGGTTGAACATGTACCGCGCGAAGGTGGGCAAGGTCGCCACGCTGGCTGCGCTCAGCACCGACTTCGCCCGCCGGGTGCTGGAGATCGATGGCGCGTTGCCGGCACAGGCGTTCGCCGACAGCCGCCTGCTCAGCGAGCAGGAGCTGCAGCAGTTGGATGCGCTGCTGCGCGCTCCCGCCAAGGATGACCCGGAATGAGCCTGCCGACGCTGGGGTTCTGGGTGGTGCACGCCGCTGGCGCCCTGGCCGGTGGCGGGTTGGCCTGGGCAGCCGGCCAGCGCCTGCATCGGTGGTTGGGCCTCTCCCACGCCGCGTATGGCTACTGGATGGGGTTGTGGCTGTTGGCGGTGATGCCGGTACTGCTGTCCGCGGCAGTAGCGCTGTGGGCGCCCGCCCCGCTGGTGGCGTTGCCAGCGGCCTTGATCATGCCGCTGCCGGTCGCGCTGGACCTGGGCGATGCCGGTGCGGCAGGCGTTGCACACGTTGCCGCCGCGTGGGCACCTCCGTCTGCCGCCACGTGGCTGGCTGTGCTCTATGCCATCGGTGCCGGCGTCGCACTGCTGCGCGTGCTGGTCGGCACGCGGCGCACCGGCCAGCTGTGCCGTGCGACCACGCCGATCACAACGGCGGCATGGCCGGGTCCACGCAGCCGTGCTGCAGCACGGCGTCTGCTGGCGGCGGGCATCACGTGCCGGGGCAGTGTGCTGCCGGTGAGCCCGTTCGCGGTGCGCTGGCCACAGCCCTTGATCGTGCTCCCTGCCTCGGCATTGGATCAACTGGACGATCGTGCGCTGTGCCTGATCCTCGGCCATGAAGCGGCCCATCTTGCGCGCCGCGATCCGCAGCGCGCCGGACTGATGGCGGTGTTCAATGCGCTGCTGTGGTTCAACCCGTTCCTGCTTCGGATCAGCGCACGCGTGCAGTTGGCGACCGAGCTGCGCTGTGACGCACATGCGCTCGCCGAAGATGTACACGGTGGGCGCGACTTCGCCGCGGCGTATGTCCGCACGCTGCGGCTGACCGCAGCGACCCACACGCCATCCACTGCACTGACCCACCGCGACCTGGCCGGACATGAAGTCCGCATCCGCCACATGTTGCACGGCGACGGCGCACGACCGCTGTCGGGACCACGCCGCGTCCTGCTGCTGGGCAGCACGCTGCTGACCGGCGGCCTGCTGCTGGTGATGCAGGCCAGTACCGCACGTCCGCTGCGGGAGGCTGCTGTCGGTGCCGACCCGATCCGCGTTGCAACGACGGTTACCGCACTGCCGCTGCCGCCGGTACGCGACACCCCTGCCGGGGTCCGGTTCCAGGCCCCGTTGGCCGCACCCCGCATCACCAGCCCGTTCGGCGATACCGGCAGCATCCGGCAACGTGCGCACCGCGGCACCGATTTCGGTGCTCGCCCCGGCACGCCGGTACTGGCCCCTGCGGATGGTCGCATTGTCGCTGCCACGACCGCCTACCCGGACGGTCCCCAGTACGGCACCGTCGTGGTGATCGACCATGGCCAAGGCTGGCAGACGTTGTATGCGCACCTGCAGGGCGTGGACGTGGCGGTTGGCCAGCAGGTGCACGCCGGCGAGCAGATCGCACGGGTCGGCAGCACCGGACGCGTGACCGGCCCGCATCTGCATCTGGAGATGCTGCGCGATGGTGAGCGCGTCGATCCGCAGGCATACCTGCCATGACCCGCTAAGCCGCTCCCCGAACCACCGCTGCATTTCGTTTTCCTGGCCACAGGAGGGGCGCGTATTGCCCGGCGAAATGCGAACTCTGCCCTTCTGCACGGATCGCCCATGACTCCTTCGTTCCGCACCGTCCTGGCCCTGGCCCCGCTATGCACCGCGTTCTCGAGCGCTGCGCAGTCACTGCCTGCGCCAGCGGCCCCGCCGACCACCGCGCTGGACACCGTGCAGGTGCAGGCGCAGGCCTACGACATCCGCCGCGATGACACCGCCACCCGGATCGTGGTCGGCAGCGAAACACTGCGCCAGTACGGCGACCTCGGCCTGGTCGATGCGCTCAAGCGTCTGCCTGGCATCACCGTCGGCACCGGCGCCCCCGGCCGTAGCGGCGCGCTGTCGCTGCGCGGGTTGGGCGCGGGCTACACGCAGATCCTGCTCAATGGCCAGAAGGCGCCCACCGGCTTCGATCTGGATTCACTCACCCCGGAGATGGTCGAGCGGGTGGAGATTCTTCGTGCGCCGACGGCCGACCAGCGTGGCGAGGCGATCGCCGGTTCGATCAACATCGTGCTGGCCGCTGGGGCACGCAAGGATACTGAGCAGCTATCGTTGGCCTGGGGCAACAGCCAGGGACGGAATACGCCGTCGATCAGCTGGCAGCGCAACCGGCGCGCCGGCCATCGCAGCAGCGCGATCACGGCGACCGCATCGCGCCGCGCGTTCCTCGTTGAAGAAACCGGCACCGAACGTGCGTGGGACCCACAGGGGACGCCGACGGTGTTGCGCGACACCGCCCTGCGTGCCAGCGGAACGCGCGATGTGCTTTCGCTGGCCCCCAGCCTGGAAACCACGCTGGAGAACGGCGACACCCTTGCATTGCAGGCGGTGGTCGATGCCAGCCGCTTCGACCGCGTCACCGACATCGACTGGATGACCTCGCTTGGTGCCCCGCTGCGCACGACCCGGTACCAGCAACGCACGCGCATCGACGTCGCACAGGCCAACGGCAGCGCAACGTGGACACGTGCGTTCGAGCTGGGCGGCACGTTCACCACCAAGCTGCGCCTGGGCGGCAACCGCGAGCGCTATACCTACCGCGAGCAGGGCCAGGCGCCGGACGGTCGACAGAACCTGCAGGACCATACCGATGCGCGACTGACCGTGGGCGACCTCAACAGCACCGGCAAGTACACCCTGCCAGCCAGCGGACGACATGCACTGCAGTTGGGTTGGGAAGGCAGCGAGGACCGTCGTGACGAATCACGGATGCAGCGTCTGCTGCCGGTCGGCGATGAAGCGGCGTGGTTCAGTGACCTGGCCTTCGACGCCCGCATCCGACGGCTGGCGCTGTACGCGCAGGACGACATCACCCTCAGCGAGCGCTGGTCGGTCTATGCCGGGGCGCGTTGGGAGCAGATCACGACGCGCAGTGAGGGCAGCGGGTTCAGCGGCATCCACCGACGTGAGCAGGTGCTTTCGCCGGTGCTGCAGTCGCTCTGGAAACTCCCTGGCACCCCAGGCGATCAGCTGCGCATCGCGCTGACCCGCACCTACCGCTCACCGACGCTGGCCTCGCTGATCCCGCGTCCGTATACCTCCACCAACAACCGCCCACTCAATCCCGACGAACGCGGCAACCCGGCGCTGCGCCCGGAATTGGCGACCGGGATGGACCTGTCCTATGAGACCTACGGCAAGGACGGCACGCAGCTCAGCCTGGGGGGCTATGTCCGCCGTATCACCCATGTGATCCGCACCGAAACCCAGCTGCAGGACGGGCGTTGGGTTGCCTCACCGGTGAACGGCGGCACGGCGATGACCTGGGGCGTGGAGATGGATACTGCGTTGCGCCTGCCGCAGCTGATCGCCGGCGCACCGGATGTAGCGCTCCGCTTCAATGCGACCGCCAACGATTCGCGCGTGGAGGATGTGCCCGGCCCCGACAACCGCCTCGATGAGCAGGTGCGCTTCAGCAGCACGCTCGGGGCGGACCGTCAGATCCGCTCGGGGTGGACCGTGGGCGGCAGTTACACCTACCGTACCGGCGGCACGGTACAGATCAGCCCGGGCCAATTCGAGATCGCCAGCTATGGGCGCGAGCTGGACCTCTACTCGCTGTGGACGCTGGGCACACGCGGCAAATTGCGGTTGAGCCTCAGCAATGCGCTGCACCGGGCATTGCATACCGGGCAATCGCGGGTCAGCGACGATGGCACCGAGCAGCTGCGACGCCAGCGCAGGGCGTCACCGCTGTGGCGCCTGCAACTGGAGCTGCCGCTCTGATCAACCCGGCTGGCGGCTGGCCTCGGTCATCGCCGGCAGCGCGCGCACACGGCCCGGCTTGCTCGGGAAGGCATGGCGCACGATCCGCCACATCACCTGACCGAACTGTCGCGGCAGCGAACCGGTGTTGTAGTGCTGGCCGTAGCGCGCGCAGATGTCCTTCACTTCGACCGCGATCGCGGCATAGCGGTTGGCCGGGATATCCGGATAGAAGTGGTGCTCGATCTGGTGGCTGAGGTTGCCCGACATGACGTTCATCAGCTTGCCACCGGTCAGGTTCGACGAACCGCGCAGCTGGCGCAGATACCAGTGGCCGCGACTCTCATCGCGCACGCATTCCTTCGGGAACGTCTCGGCCTCGGCGGTGAAATGACCGCAGAAGATGATCACGTAGGTCCACACGTTGCGGATCAGGTTGGCCACCACGTTGCCCAGCAGCACCGGCAGGAAGAACGGACCGGCCAGTGCCGGGAACAGCAGGTAGTCCTTGAACATCTGCTTGCCCATCTTGCGGCCGACCGGGCGGAACTGCTTGCCCAGCTGCTTGAGCGTCATCTTGCCGGCAAACACGCGGCCCAGGCGCAGGTCCTGGATCGCGATGCCCCATTCGAACAGCAGCGCGAACACCACCGCCACGACCGGCTGCATCAGGTAGAACGGGCGCCAGCGCTGCTCGGGGAAAATGCGCAGCAGCCCGTAACCGATATCGTCGTCCAATCCGCGCACATTGGTGTAGGTGTGATGGCGGAAGTTGTGGGTCTTGCGCCAGCTGTCGGCGGTGCCGACGATATCCCACTCGTACGTGCTGCCCTGCAGCTGCGGGTCGCCCATCCAGTCGTACTGGCCATGAATCACGTTGTGCGCCAGCTCCATGTTTTCCAGGATCTTGGACAGCGCCAGCATCACCACACCGGCAATCCACGCCGGAATCAGCACGCTGTGCACGAACGCACCCAGGAACAGCAGCGCGCGGCCGGCCACGCCGGTCCAGCGCACTGCGGCCACGACGCGACGGATGTAGCGCGCATCGCGCGCGCCGAGCGTGGCCAGCTGGCGTGCGCGCAGGGCATCGAGTTCATCGCCGAAGGCCTGCAGTTCGGCCGGGGACAGCGCGCGGTTGTGCACGGAAGACATGGTCACAGCTCCAGGATCAGGTCGGTGCTGGCGCTGTTCACGCACAGCTTTACTTGCGTAGCCGGTTCGGCCGCGTGTTCGCCGGTCAAGGTGTGGCGGGTGACGCCGGATACCTTCCCGCAGACACAGGTATTGCAGATGCCCATGCGGCAGCCACTGGCCGGGCGCAGCCCTTCGGCCTCCAGCGCCTGGAGCAGGGAGGTGCCGCGCGGCAGGGCAAGCGTGCGGCCACTGCGGCGCAGTTCGACCTGCACCGTGCCCGTTTCCGCACCCGCCAGCACCGGCGGGGTGAAGGCTTCGGACTGCAGCGAAGCAACCTGGTCCTGCAGCCGCGCCTGCGCCGCATCCACGAACCCGCCCGGGCCGCATACCAGAGTGCGGGCGCTGCTCAGATCCCCCAGCGCCTCGAAGGCGAATGCATCCACGCGCGACGCCGGTGCAGCGGGGTCGCGGGTCAGCGCGATGTGCAGGTCGAAAGACGGATGGCGTTCTGCCATCGCGGCGAGCTCCTCGGCGAAGCAGAGTTCTTCGCGGCGGCGTGCCCAGTACACCAGATCCACCGTCCCCGGCATCCCGGCGTCATCGAGCTGGCGCAGCAGTGCGCGCATCGGGGTGATGCCGCTGCCGGCGGCGAGCAGTAACAAGCGCTCGCTGGAGGCTGCCGGCAAGGTCATCTCACCGAACGCCTGGCCGAGCTCGAACACCTCACCCGTTACCGCGGCATGGGCCAGATGCTGGCTGACGGCACCGCCAGCGATCGTCTTGACGGTGATCGCCAGGCGTCCGTCGGCCAGCACGGTCGGGCTGTAACTGCGCGACAACCGACGGCCATCGACTTCCACGCCCAAGGTGACGTGCTGGCCGGGCAGCAGCCCGCGGAAATGACGGTTGGGCTTGAGCACCAGGGTGACGGCATCTGCGCTTTCGGCGGTGCGCGACACCAGACGGGCCAACGGGCGGCGCAGCGTCCACAGCGGATGCAGGCGGGTCCCCCAGAAGTCGAACAGCTCTTCGGAGACCCAGCGGCGGGGGCTGGCGGGGTGACGGCGGGCAGCAATGCGCGGGACGGTGCTCATGCTGCGCACTATACGGCCGAGCATACAGCTGTGTATACAGGTGTACACCTCCCGGACCCGCTATGATTCAGGGACTTGACCGCCCTGCCCCCGATGACCTCCCCAGACCTGCCCCTGCCTGCCTCCGACGACGCCCATCCCGCGCGCAAAGCCTCCATCTCACGCGAGGATCTGCTGGCCGCGGCATTGGCCCTCATCGGGCCGCACCGCAGCGTCTCCACGTTGAGCCTGCGCGAGGTCGCGCGTGAAGCCGGGATCGCCCCGAACTCGTTCTACCGTCAGTTCCGCGACATGGACGAACTCACCGTGGCGCTGATCGACCTGGCCGGCCGCTCGCTGCGTACGATCATCGGCGAGGCCCGCCAGCGCGCGGCCTCCTCGGACCGCAGCGTGATCCGGCTCTCGGTGGAAACCTTCATGGAGCAGCTGCGTGCCGATGACCGCCTGCTGCACGTGCTGCTGCGCGAAGGCACGGCCGGCTCGGATGCGTTCAAGCACGCGGTCGATCGCGAACTGAACTACTTCGAAGACGAACTGCGGGTCGACCTCATCCGCCTCGCCGCCGCCGACGGCGCGCGCCTGCACGAACCGGCGCTGGCCTCCAAGGCGATCACCCGGCTGGTCTTTGCCATGGGCGCCACCGCAGTGGACCTGCCACCGGAAAAAGACCCCGAATTGATCGATCAGCTGACACAGATGCTGCGAATGATCATCACCGGGGCGCGGACCCTGGCCGGCAGCCCACCGCTGCGCTGACGGGGCCGACGCACGCGCAACGCCCTTTGCGGTGCGACGCTGCGCCGCACCAATTTCGATTGACACCGGGCGTCAGCCGCTAATAAAGTGTGAAATTCCTCACAAACGTAACTCCGCCACTGTCTGCCGGCTGCTTCTCGGGAATTGGGGTCCTGAGCGCATCCAGGCGTACCGGAGACATCCGCCTGCAGGCCGTGCGCCTGTCGTGTGGCGTGTCGCAGTGACGGCTCCAGGCCCCAGGGAAGGCAGGCGTTGATGGATACCGTAGTGGCACCTCGTTCGCGGCGCGGCATGCGCGGCTTCACGCTCCTTGAGCTGATGGTGGTGGTGGCGATCATCGCCATTCTGGCCGCCATTGCGCTGCCGTCGTACCGGAACTATGTGCTGCGCTCCAAGATCCGGTTGGCGCAGAGCGACCTCCTCGCCCTGTCAGCCAACGTCGAGAACGTCCGCCAGCGCACCCTGAGCTACCCCGCCGATGCCACGGCCGCGAAACGTGGCTGGACGCCGGCCGCGAGCAGCGCCGATTTCACCTTCGGGTACGCGACGACAAATGGCGGCTACAGCTTGACGGCCGAGGGTGGCAGCACGCTTGGCAGCGCCAGTGGCTGCACCCTGACCCTGACCGACAGCAACCAGCGAAGCGTCAGCAGCGCCTGTGGCGCTGTCGGCGTTGACGCCTGGTAACGACCATGGCTCCGCTTCGCCAACGCGGCGTCACCCTGATCGAGTTGATGATCGGCATCTTCATCATGGCCATGCTGTTGATGGCGGCCCTCCCGCTGGGGCAGTACTGGGTCAACAGCAACCGCCAGATGCAGGCGCGCGGGTTGATGTGGGAAGCCGTGTCGCAGGCGCGCGCGATGGCACTGCGCAACCCGTCCGCGCGCCGCGCAGCGGAGCCCTCGGCCACGCTGCGCCTGAGCAACGGCCGGCTGGAGGTCGTGGTGCCGGACAACGACACGCCGCTCTGGTCCGCCGTCGTCCGCCAGGACGTGACCTTCAAGCTGGTGGACGGCGGCGGTTTCGCCGATGCCGGCAGCATGGGCACGAGCAGCAACCCGACCTTGGACTGCATCAATTTCGATTCGCGCGGCCTGCGCCTGCCTGGAGCCGGAGGCTGCAGTGACAGCAGCGGCACGCTGGGCCAGATCGCCGTGGGACTCGCCAACCAGGATCCGCTTTATGTCGACATGTTGTGAGCTGCGCAGGTCGCCGCGCCGACAGCGCGGTGAGATGCTGCTGGAAGCGCTGGTCGGGGTGTTGATCACATCGCTGATCGCTGCCGGTCTGGTACACGTGCAGGCCCGGCTGATGGACACCCAACGGGCGACCAAGGTCGAGCGGCTGGTGGTCGGCCAACTGCGCGAACAACTGCAGAGCCGCGGCACCGCGCTGTGCGACAGCGGCACGGTGGACCTCACCCTTTCGGCCGAGCTCAGCCGTAACGCCAGCGTCCAGTGTGGGGCGGTGCAAACGCTCAGCGTGGGTCTGGGCGGCACCGCGATCGACGTGGATGCACCGCGCCAGGTGGGACTGACCGTGTCAGCCGCCGATCTGGAGCTGGACGGCGACACTGCCGGCGCGGGCGCGGTCGATCTTCTGCTGTCGAGCCACCAGTGATGCGCATGACCACGCGCTACCGGCAATCCGGCCAGAGCTTGATCAGCATGATGGTGGGGCTGGTGATTTCACTGCTGACCATCGCCGCGATGCTGGTGCTGTACAAGAACATCATCGAGTCATCGGGCAACGCTTCGCGTTCGGCGCTGCGCGATGGACAGGTGTCCTCCGCGCTGCTGGCGGCACAGTCAGAGCTGCAGGAAGCCGGCTTCGGCATTCCGATGCAGGACGGGCTGGACACCCGGCTGTCGGTCAGCAGCGATGGCAAACAGGTCAGCTGGCGCTTCAAGCACGAGCTCGGCCAGGCCGACCAATGCGCCGGCCTGCGCCTGGTCGACAGCGACGAAGAAGGGGGCCCCGCGCGTGGCCTGTATCGCCTGGCACCGAAAGCCTGCAGCAGCGTGGTGGGCCTGAGCTGGTCCAGCAACCAACTGCAGCCGGTTGCCTCCGAAGCCGCCTTCTTCGAGCCCACACGCAAGGATGGCACCACCTATGACGGCGCTGAGCGCGAAATAGGTGCGCTGACCCTCCAGGGCGGCTACGCCTTCCATGCCGTCGCCGATACCTGCATGCCCTATCAGCAACAGGACACCGTCGAGCAGGCGGGCCAGCGCATCACCCTGCGCCAATCCGTCGACGACGTGCTGTTCTCGGTCTGCCTGCCCAACCTCGCCTTCACCCCCGCCACATGATGGGACGCCCTGCGATGAAACGGATGCATTCGCCTGGCCCTGCCAGACAGAAAGGCATGGCCACGCTCTGGATCATCTTGATGGTGGGCCTGGCGGTATCGGTCACGGTCGCGGCCTCGGTCTATTCGCTGCGCGGCAACCAGCAACGCCAGGTCACCACCCATTCGGTGACCTCGGCACAGGCAGCGGCGTGGCGCGGTGTGGAAGTACTGCGTCGCTATCTGCTCGGCGTGGATCCGGCCACGATGGCGCTGTGGGGCCAGTCCAGTGGCGGCCTGCCGCTTCCCGCCACCGTGACCGGCCTTGCCGACATCGGCATTCCGGATGGCAACGCACGCATCACCGCGCTGAGCGGCACCGGTAATCAGTACCAGGTCTCGGCGACGATCACCGCGTTGTCCGGCAGCGGCAGCACGACCACCAGCGCGACCGTGGAAGTGCTGTATGACATCACCCCGGGCAGCCAGGGCGGCACCAACACGCCGGTGTGCGCGAGCATCCCGGCCGCACCGATGGTGTTCAACGGTGACCTCAACATCACGGGCGGCTCGCTTGGCGTGGTCAATCCCGCTGGCTTCGAGAACATCGCGGTGGCAGGCGACATCACCCTGTCCAGCGCCAGCCAGGCGACCTTCTCCGGCTGTGCGAAGGGCAATGTCACGCTCAGCGGCGGCGGCATCCTCAGCGGTGGGCATGTCCACTCGCAGGGCACCATCCACATCAACCAGATGGCCAACCCCAGCAACACCACGCTGTGGGGACGCGATGTGACGATCGGCAGCGGTGTCAGTGGCGGCAACTACGCCGCGGTCAAGGCCGGCGCGTTCACCGCCAATGTCTACAACGGTGCGACGTTGATCGGCACCACCGAACTGGGCGGCAAGCTCATCGCATCGACCGTGACCGGTGCCCTGCCCTGGAGCGTCGGCACGGTGTCCCCGTTGGGCACCGGACGGATCGTCATCACGCTGGCAAGCGGCGACGTGTTCCTGCTGGACATGGCCTCGGTGAGCATCGACGCCACCACGGGCATCGTCACCGGTGCCGCAGCAGCACAGCGCATCGCCGGCGACGGCACCTCGCCGCTCGACGACCAGCTCAGTTTCCGCTCCACCCGCATCGCTGGCGGCACCATCCATCTGGCGACCCTCACCATCGACCAGCTGTGGGGCCACTACCTGACGATCAGTGGCTGGGGCGGCCGTTACACCACCATCCTGGCCAATGGCGACCTGGACATTGTCACCGGCACCATCGGGACGCTGGTGGGCGGAGGCGACATCACCGCTACCCAGGCCGGCCTCTACTGGAGTTTCCCGTCGGTCAGCACCGGCAATGTCGCAGGTCAATTGAAGTACGGTACGGCCCGCCAGGCAGTTCCGAACATCGGCGCGGCAATGCCCGGCCTGCGGACCCAGCAGACCGGCACCAGCCCCGGCCTGCCCGGCATTCCGTTCTGCGATACGCGCGTGGATGCGATCGACGTCACCGCCTACCGGGGCAGTGCCAACTACATCTTCGAGTGGATCGACAACGCGCCGCACCTGACCATCCGCAACGTGCGCAGCGCCTCGGGCGCGTCGATCGATGGCGTCTACAACCTCGCCACCCAGGACGTGCGCCGCCTGCCTGCCAGCGGCGCGCAGTTCCTGACCTGCAACTGGAACCAGGCCGGCAATGCGGCCGCGCACTGCTTCCGCGACAAGACCGCGACCAGCGCCTGGACCATCACCGGCCTGACCCATCTGCCACGCGGGGTCTTCTGGTTCGACAACGCGCTCAAGATCGATGGCACCGAGCTGCGCGACAGCGATGGCAACCGCGATCTGCTCAGTGCCTTGATCACCAAGGGCTACGTAACGCTGACGCAGTCGGGTCATGACAAGCTGATCGCCCCGAACTTCTCCACCCCGGCCCTGCTCTGCGATGGTGACTTCTACCCGGGCAACCTGTGCGACAAGACCGGCACCTCATCGCAGTTCACCGCATGGACGGATACCGCCGGCGCCTCGCACCGCGGCCTGCCGATCGGCAATGTCGCGCTGGTCACTGAAAGCGGTGCACAGCTCTCCGGGTGGGAAATCCACGGCAATGTGATCCTCGGCTCGACCCTGGCTACCGCCGCACAGACCACCGTGATCCACGGCAGCCTGACCGTCGGCACCAATGCCCCGGGGAGCAGCACCACGGTGCAGCAGGGTGGCGCACAGGTGATCGTTCCACAGAATGGCGACAACCACTACAACCCGGGCATCTGCGAAACACCGCCGACCACGCCGGGCGCGGCAGCGATGGCAACGGTGCGATGGAGTCGGTACCGCTGATGTCTCGAGAGCCACTCATGGAAAAGGCGACCAGGAGGTCGCCTTTTTTCGTCTTGCCAAGGCAAGATTGCCGCGCCTTGGGCTACGAACGTTGTGATCAGCGGTACTGACGCTCGCAGCGACGCTCGACCACGCGGTCACCGTTCTTCGACTGCTGGTTGCCCTGGATCTGGCGACCTGCGGCACCGCCTGCCACCGCACCGGCCACCGTGGCGAGCTTCTTGCCGTTGCCACCGCCGACCTGGTTGCCCAGCAGCCCCCCCACCACTGCGCCGGTCGCGGTGCCGGTTATCCGGTTGGGATCCTTGGAATTACGCTGCACCTCGACGTTGTGGCATACCACTTTGCTGCCGTCGTTGAAGCGGCGCCCTTCGTCCTTCGGGCCATAGGTCTGGGCCCCGGCGACGGCCGATACAGCGAGCAGACTGCCCAGGCACAACACGCGGATGCTCGTCTTCATGGTCGATCCCTGTTTATGGAACATGGCCTGAGTGTCTGCCTGCCAAGGGCAAGCCGGGGTGAATATGCGTCCACGTCGCGTCAACACGCCTCGCGGAGTTCAGGGCACAGCCAGTGTGATGAGACTGGCGTACACGCGCTCGAGGGCCATACCACCGGAAAGCCTGCACACCCTCTCGCGCCTATTGCTTCGGATAGACCGCCATCACCGCGCACCCCGGGCGAGCGAAGCGTGGCGTGCTGGAGCGGCCATCGCCCTGGATGCCGGAGGACGCCATGACGATGCGGTCGCCGGGATTGCCACAGATCAGGCCATTCTGGAAGCCGGACTGGAAGTCGACCTCATTTGCCCCCGCCAGGATGCTGCAGCTGCCGCCGAGTTCCACCCGGTAGAAGCGATGCCCCCCGTTACGGCGCGGGTTGGTTTCCACCACCACACCCTGCGGGTCTTCACTCCAGCTGCGCACATTGCGCGTGGCGAAACAGAACTCCGGCGTGCCATGGAACGTGCGTCGCGGGCTGCTGCGCTGACCTGCGCTGCCGGTGACGGTCACCGTCGGCAGGGTCGTCGCGAACTGGCGGCTGCTTTCGCGCGCCGCCTCGGCGAAGTCACGGTTGTCGATCACGCTGACCGCGCTGATCGCACAACGGTGCCCGTCTACCGTCACCTGTTCACTGGGGCGACCGCAGGCCCACCCGGCGGGTGCATCCAGGCGCACCTCGGCCGCCGCGTTGATGCCCGGACAGTCCGCGCTGAAGTCCACCCGATACGCCTGCCCATTGGCGCCTCGCACCGCGATGGAACCGGGCGTTGCCTGCTCCACCTGGCGCACGCCACGCGCATCCAGGCAATGCGGCGCAGGCGGCATGCGTACCTCACCCGTCGGGGGCGCCGCCTGCACCTGCACAGCGGCGGAAGCGGCCAATCCGGCCAGAACGAGTGGAACCCACGGCAGCGATGCGATCACGATGCTTTCCTTGCACGGAGACTGCCGCGAATCTACCACGCACCCGGGCACAGCCCCCTCCCCTACAATGGCCCACCCGGCGCCGCCCCCTGACGCCGACTTATTCGATGGACCCCGCGTGACCCAGAAGCCGCCCGAACACACTCCGCTCATGAAGCAGTTTTTCGCCGCCAAGTCCGACTACCCGGACCTGCTGCTGTTCTTCCGCATGGGCGACTTCTACGAGCTGTTCTACGACGACGCCCGCAAGGCAGCGCGGCTGCTGGACATCACCCTGACCCAGCGCGGCAGCTCGGGCGGCGCGCCGATCCCGATGGCCGGGGTGCCGGTGCATGCCTACGAAGGCTACCTGGCGCGTCTGGTCGCCTTGGGCGAGTCGGTGGCGATCTGCGAGCAGATCGGCGACCCGGCGCTGGCCAAAGGCCTGGTGGAACGCAAGGTGGTGCGCATCGTCACCCCCGGCACCGTCACTGACGAAGCGCTGCTGGATGAACGCCGCGACACGCTGCTGATGGCCCTCTCGCGGGGGAAGAACGGCTATGGCCTGGCGTGGGCTGATCTGGCCGGCGGCCGCTTCCTGGTCAACGAGGTGGATTCGGAGGACGCGCTGGAAGCAGAGCTCGCGCGTCTGGAGCCGGCCGAGCTGCTGGTGCCCGATGAAGAAAACTGGCCGGCCTTCCTGCAGTACCGCAGTGGCATCCGTCGCCGCGCGCCGTGGCTGTTCGATGCCGACAGCGGCCGCCGACAGCTGCTGAACTTCTTCAAGCTGCATGACCTGACCGGCTTCGGCATCGACGACAAGCCACGCGCCACCGCGGCCGCCGGTGCCCTGCTCGGCTATGTCGAAGAAACCCAGAAGCAACGCCTGCCGCACCTCACCGCGATCGCCACCGAAACCGCGAGCGAAGCCATCGCCATGAACGCGGCCACGCGCCGCCATCTGGAGCTGGATACGCGGGTCGATGGCGATACCCGCAACACCCTGCTCGGCGTGCTCGATACCACGGTGACGCCGATGGGCGGTCGCCTGCTGCGGCGCTGGCTGCACCGCCCGCTGCGCCTGCGCGAAGTGCTGGTGCATCGCCACGATGCGGTCGCCACACTGATCGATCGCGGCGCCGATGGCGACGTGCGCGATGCCTTCCGGGCGCTGGGCGATCTGGAACGCATCCTCACCCGCGTGGCCCTGCGCTCGGCGCGCCCGCGCGATTTCTCCACGCTGCGCGATGGCCTGGGCCTGCTGCCCGAGGTGCGCGCGGTGCTCGCACCGCTGGATTCGCCGCGGCTGATCGCGCTGCACGCTGCACTGGGCTCGCATGACGAGTGCGCGCATCTGCTGGCCAGCGCGATCGCCCCGACCCCGCCGCTGAAGCTCAGCGATGGCGGCGTGATCGCCGAAGGCTACGACGCCGAGCTGGACGAACTGCGTCGCCTCTCCACGCATGCGGACCAGTTCCTGATCGATCTGGAACAGCGCGAGCGCATCAGCAGCGGCATCGCCACGCTGAAGGTCGGCTACAACCGCGTGCACGGTTACTACATCGAGATCAGCAAAGGGCAGTCCGAGAAGGCGCCGGTGCATTACACGCGCCGCCAGACCCTGACCAATGCCGAGCGCTACATCACCGAAGAGCTGAAGTCTTTCGAGGACAAGGTGCTGTCCGCACGCGAACGTTCGCTGACCCGCGAGAAGTTCCTGTACGAACAACTGCTGGACATCCTCGCCAGCGGGCTCGAGCCGCTCAAGCAGTGTGCCGCCGCACTGAGCGAACTGGACGTGCTGGCCGGCTTCGCCGAACGCGCGCAGGCGCTGGACTGGGCGCGCCCGGAACTGGAAACCGCGCCGTGCCTGAAGATCGAGCGTGGGCGTCATCCGGTGGTCGAAGCAGTACGCGAGCAGCCGTTCGAACCGAACGATCTGGACCTGCATCCGGACCGCCGCATGCTGGTCATCACCGGCCCGAACATGGGCGGTAAATCCACTTACATGCGACAGAACGCGCTGATCGTGCTGCTGGCCCACATCGGCAGCTTCGTGCCGGCCAGCCGCGCGGTGATCGGCCCGATCGACCGCATCCTGACCCGCATCGGCGCCGGCGACGATCTCGCTCGTGGGCAGTCGACCTTCATGGTCGAAATGGCCGAGACCAGCTACATCCTGCATCACGCCAGCGCACAGTCGCTGGTGCTGATGGACGAGATCGGCCGCGGCACGTCCACCTATGATGGCCTGGCGCTTGCCGATGCCGTCGCACGGCATCTGGCCTATCAGAACCGCTGCTACACGCTGTTCGCCACGCACTATTTCGAGCTGACCGCACTGGCCGACGAACAGCACGAAGGCGGCGCCAGCGGCATTGCCAACGTGCATCTGGATGCGGTGGAACATGGCGACGCGCTGGTGTTCATGCACGCGGTGAAGGATGGCCCGGCCAATCGCAGCTTCGGCCTGCAGGTGGCCGCATTGGCCGGCCTGCCGAAATCCACCGTCGCACAGGCGCGTCGTCGCCTGGCCGAGCTGGAACAGCGCAGCCACGAGACACAATCGGCGGTGGTGGCCGCGCAGGCGCTGGATGCACCGCAGCAGTTCGGCCTGTTCAACGCGCCCAACACCGCCGCGCAGGACGCGCTGGCTGCGATCGATCCGGACGAGCTCACCCCGAAGCAGGCACTGGAAGCGCTGTACAGGTTGAAGACGCTGCTCTGACCGCATGCTGAGATAGCGGTAGTGCCGGCCGCTGGCCGGCTCGCCGCAGGACCGGTAGCACCCGACCGTTGGTCGGGTGTCCGTGCGGCCCCGCGTGAATTCTTCGCATTCCCGTAGTGAACGCAGCGCTATGCTCGGGCCGTTCCCATCCCTGCCCCGGAGCCCGCCGTGAACACCGAATCACTTGCCGCGTCCCTCTTCCAGCAACTGCAGCAGGGCCAAGGCCTGCAGCAGGTGTCCCAGCAGCTTGGCATCGCCCCCAACCAAGCCAGCACCGCGGTGGGCGCTGCCCTGCCCCTGCTGCTCGGCGCGATGGGCCGCAATGCGCAGGAACCTCAAGGTGCACAGGCACTGCTGGGCGCGCTGCAGCGTGATCATGCCCCTGCCAGTGCGGGCGGCTTCGATCTGGGCGGGCTGCTCGGCAGCGTGCTGGGCGGCGGTGGCGGCAATGCCACCAACGGTGCCGGGATCCTCGGCCACGTCTTCGGCGGCAACACTGACCGCGCCACCCAGGGCTTGAGCCAGGCCACCGGGCTGGACAGCAGCAAGACCAGCCAGCTGCTCGCCATCCTCGCCCCCATCGTCATGTCCTATCTCGCCCAGCGCTTCGCCAGCGGCGGCAACGCCAACCCGGGTCAGCTCAGCCAGGCCCTCGGCCAGGAAGCGCAGAGCGCCAACAGTGGTGGCCTGCTGACCTCCGTGCTGGACCAGGACGGCGATGGGCAGCTGGGCGTCGGCGATCTGCTCAAGCTCGGCGGCGGCCTGTTCGGCAAGCGCTGAGGGCACGCGCTCGAAATAGCCTGCGCCTATCGCATTAGTTGATTCATTCGAATGTACCGAATGAACAGCAATGGCTAACGTGTAGGCACGCCTTCACATCGCGGTGCCCCACGGCCCGATGTGCAGGCAACCTTTCCGACGTCGCCATCGCCTCCCCCACGCCGATGGTGGCCACGTTCGCCAGTACACAGGTAGATACCCATGAAAAGCGAAGCCAAGTGCCCGTTCAACCACGCCCTCGTCGGCGATGCCACCACCAACCGCGACTGGTGGCCCAAGCAGCTGCGGGTGGACCTGCTCAACCAGCACTCGACCCGGTCGCATCCGCTGGATGAGGCATTCGATTACGCCGAGGCTTTCAAGGGCCTGGATTACGCCGCGCTCAAGACCGACCTCAAGGCCTTGATGACCGATTCGCAGGACTGGTGGCCGGCCGACTTCGGCCACTACGGCGGCCTGTTTGTGCGCATGGCCTGGCACAGCGCCGGCACCTACCGCATCGGCGATGGCCGTGGCGGCGCCGGGCGTGGCCAGCAGCGCTTCGCTCCGCTCAACAGCTGGCCGGACAACGTCAGCCTGGACAAGGCACGCCGCCTGCTGTGGCCGATCAAGCAGAAGTACGGCCAGGCGATCTCCTGGGCGGACCTGCTGGTGCTCACCGGCAACGTCGCGCTCGAATCGATGGGCTTCAAGACACTGGGCTTCGCCGGCGGCCGCCCGGATACCTGGGAACCCGACCAGGATGTGTACTGGGGCCGCGAGACCACCTGGCTCGGCGGTGATGTGCGCTATGCGCATGGCTCCGAAGGCGTGCAGGAAGACCACGGCGTGCTGGTCTCCGATGATGACGCCGACGGCGACATCCACTCGCGCGATCTGGAGAACCCGCTGGCCGCGGTGCAGATGGGCCTGATCTACGTCAATCCGGAAGGCCCGGATGGCAATCCCGATCCGCTCAAGGCGGCCTTCGACATCCGCGATACGTTCGGACGCATGGCGATGGACGACGAGGAAACCGTCGCGCTGATCGCCGGTGGCCACAGCTTCGGCAAGACCCACGGCGCCGGCCCGGCCGACAACGTCGATGTGGAACCGGAAGCCGCGGGCCTGGAAAGCCAGGGCCTGGGCTGGGCCAACCGATTCGGCACCGGCAAGGGCGGCGACACCATCACCAGTGGCCTGGAAGTGACCTGGACGCGCACCCCGGCGCAGTGGAGCCATGACTTCTTCGAGATCCTGTTCGGCCACGAGTGGGAGCTGACCAAGAGCCCGGCCGGTGCGCACCAGTGGGTGGCCAAGGACAGCGAGGCGATCATTCCCGACGCGCACGATCCCTCGAAGAAGCACCGCCCGACCATGCTCACCACCGACCTGTCGCTGCGTGTGGACCCGGCCTACGAAAAGATCTCACGCCGCTTCCTGGCCGATCCGCAGGCCTTCGCCGACGCCTTCGCCCGCGCGTGGTTCAAGCTGACCCATCGCGACATGGGCCCGCGTGCACGCTACCTCGGCCCGGAGATCCCGGCCGAAGAATTCGTCTGGCAGGACCCGGTGCCGGCGGCCCCGCAGACCACGCTCAGCGCACAGGACATCACCGCGCTGAAGCAGCAGATCGCCGCGGCCGGCCTGAGCGCGGGCGAACTGGTTTCCACCGCCTGGGCCTCGGCCTCGACCTTCCGCGGCTCGGACAAGCGTGGCGGCGCCAACGGTGCGCGTGTGCGCCTGGCCCCGCAGAAGGACTGGGCCGTCAACCAGCCGCAGCAGCTGGGCAAGGTGCTGGCCGCGCTGGAGAAGATCCAGGCCGGCTTCAAGGGCACTGGCGGTGCGCCGGTCTCGTTGGCCGATCTGATCGTGCTGGCCGGCAATGTCGGCGTCGAGCAGGCGGCCAGGGCCGGTGGCCATGAGGTCAGCGTGCCGTTCAACCCGGGCCGCACCGATGCCAGCCAGGAGCAGACCGATGTGGCGTCCTTCGCCGTGCTGGAACCGTATGCCGATGGCTTCCGCAACTACGTCAAGGCTCGCTACAGCGTGCCGGCCGAGGCGCTGCTGATCGACCGTGCACAGCTGCTCACGCTGACCGCACCGGAGATGACCGCCCTGGTCGGCGGCCTGCGGGTGATCGGCACCAACGTCGGCGGCAGCAAGGACGGCGTGTTCACCGATCGCGTCGGCACGTTGAGCAACGACTTCTTCGTCAACCTGCTCGACATGGGGACGCAGTGGGTCGCCAGTGGCGATGGCTACAGCGGCCGCGACCGCAGTACCGGCGCGCAGCGCTGGAGCGGCAGCCGCGTGGATCTGGTGTTCGGTTCGAACTCGGTGCTGCGCGCCCTGGCCGAGGTCTACGCCAGCGCGGACGGTGAGAAGAAGTTCGTCCGTGACTTCGTGGCCGCCTGGGCGCGGGTGATGGAGCTGGACCGTTACGACCTGCGTTGATTCAACACCGTAGGCACAGACAAAGACCGGGCCGCATGGCCCGGTCTTTTCATGCGTGCAGTATGCAGATCACAGCGCGTCCAGATCCCCCAGCGCGCGGATCAACCGACGCGCACGCTTGTCCGGCTTGTGCTCCGGCGGCTGGTAACCATTCTTCGCTGCCGCACGCTGCAGGCGCAGTTCCGCGCGGCGCGCAAGCGAGGCCTCGCTCTCGGCGTACAACTGCTGCGCCACCGGCGCCGGGCCGCGCATCTCGCTCAGGCCACGCACTTCGACCTCGAACACTTCATCGCCACGGCTGATCTGCAGCGCTTCGCCCACGCGCACCGCGCGCGAGGACTTCGGGCGCTGCCCGGCGACGTCCACCTTGCCAGTTTCCACCGCCTGTTTGGCCAGGCTGCGGGTTCGGTAGAACCGTGCGGCCCACAGCCACACATCCAGCCGCACGGCGGCCACCGGTGTTGCATCAGTCATGCTTTCTACCCAGCTCCACGGCGTTGGCCGGTTGTCGGTTCAGGGGTTGCGTCGCGTCCGGATTACCGCGGCACCCGGTGCCACCGATCAGTGCCGGTACCCCGGCATCCAGATCGCGGCGCTGGCTGCCAACCTGGCATTCCGGTCGGTCCATCGGCCGCACCTGCGCATCGCGCAGGCGGTCGTCCGTACTCGAACATGCGGCCAGCGCGGCGCCAATCAAGAGGGCCAGCGCGGCGGGGATGAACCGGTCAGCCGGGAGGATCTGCAGCCGGCCAGCGGCCGGCACTACCGGGGGAGCGGCTGACGTGCGTTGAGACGCGGAAGTGCGCATCGCGATATCCCCTTGATGGGCTTGGTGCTAGTGTGCCGCTCTCTGAGCTTGATCTCCAGCGCACATGGCCAAAGCGCCGCTTGACCTGACCACGGGCCCGATCGGGCGCAATCTGTTCCTGTTCGCCCTGCCGATCCTGGCCGGCAACATCGCCCAGTCGATGAACGGCTCGGTGAACGCGATCTGGGTCGGCCGCTTCCTCGGCGAGGCGGCGCTGACCGCCACCGCGAACGCCAACAACATCATGTTCTTCCTGATCGGCTCGGTATTCGGGATCGGCATGGCTGCCTCGATCCTGATCGGCCAGTCGATGGGCGCGCGCGACCTGCCCCAGGCCCGGCGCGTGATGGGCACCAGTGCGACGTTCTTCATCGGTCTGTCGGTGGTGATCGCGATCGCCGGCTGGTGGTTGTCGCATCCGTTGCTGGCGGCGATGGGCACACCGGCCGAATCGCTGCCGCTGGCCGAGGCCTACCTGCGCATCATCTTCCTGGCGATGCCAACGCTGTATGCCTTCGCCTTCCTCAGTTCGGCACTGCGCGGTGTGGGTGACTCACGCACGCCGTTCCGTTTCCTGCTGCTCTCGGTGGTGCTGGATATCGGCTTCAACCCGCTGCTGATCTTCGGCATCGGCCCGTTCCCGCAGCTGGGCATCGCCGGCGCGGCCTGGGCCACGTTGATCGCGCAGACCCTCTCACTGCTCGGCCTGCTCTGGTACATGCGCAACAAGCGCCACGTGCTGTGGCTGGGGCGCAAGGACATGGCGCTGCTCAAGATCGATGGCGAGATCCTGCGCGCGCTGGTGGTCAAAGGCGTACCGATGGGCCTGCAGATGGTGCTGATCTCGCTGTCGATGATCCTGATGATGACCATGGTCAACAGCTACGGTACCGATACCGCCGCCGCGTATGGCGCCTCGCTGCAGCTGTGGACGTACGTGCAGATGCCGGCGATGGCGATCGGTGCGGCGTGCTCGACCATGGCCGCGCAGAATGTCGGCGCGCAGCGCTGGGACCGCGTGCGTGGTACCGCCCGCAGCGGCGTGCTCTACAACTTCCTGCTGACCGGCGTGTTGATCCTGCCGCTGATCCTGCTCGATCGTTACACGCTTGCCCTGTTCCTGCCCGAGGGCAGCCAGGCGCTGGAGGTGGCGCGCCACCTCAACCACATCGCGGTGTGGTCGTTCCTGTTCTTCGGCGTGAACTTCGTGATCTCCGGCGTGGTGCGCTCGACCGGCGCGGTGATTCCGCCGCTGCTGATCCTGGCGGCCTCGCTGTGGGGCATCCGCGTGCCGTTCGCCGAACTGCTGCAGGACCGCTGGGGGGCAGACGCGGTGTGGTGGAGTTTCCCGGTCAGCTCGTTCTGCGCGATGTTGATGTCGCTGGCGTACTACCGCTGGGGCGGCTGGCGCAAGGCGCGCATGCTGCCCAGCCATCACGAGGAACTGGCCGCCCCGGCCGAGGTCCCTGCTTCGCCGCCGTCACCGGTGGCGGACCCGAACCCGGCCACGCCGCTGCAGCCCGCCCCGGCCGGCACTGCCCGCCCGGATTAAGCCACGCGCCCCTGCAGCAGCGTCTTCCAGGCAGGCAGTTGGTAGCGCCGGCGCTGGTAGCGCATCAGCAGCGCCATCATCACGCCGAACAACAGCCCGGCCATGACAGCACTGCCGATGGTGATACCCAGCGTCAGCGAGCCAGGCTCCAGGACCAGCCACATCAAGGCGCGCCACAACACGCCCCACAACACGCCAAACAGCCCGCCCATCACGAACAGGTTGGCGCTGAAGCTGGCGAGCAGCGGTGGCGGCACGCGCAGGCCCATGCGCCACAGCAGCCGATGCATCGGCGGTGCACGCATGCCGGCGGGCACGTTGGCGTCGGCCATGGCCTGCAGCGCATGACGAACATCGGCGGGATAACGGTTCATGTGTTTCTCCATCACGAGGCCACAAATGCAAACGGCCACCCGAAGGTGGCCGTTTGAGGCGACAACAGAAGTCGTCGGCCGGGAATTACTGGGCAGCCTTGGCAGCCAGGCGCGCGGCCTTGGCCTGCGCAGCAGCAGCCAGATCTTCCTTGATGCGGGCAGCCTTGCCTTCCAGACCACGCAGGTAGTACAGCTTGCCGGCGCGGACCTTGCCACGACGCTTCACTTCGACCGAGTCGATGATGGCGCTGTGGGTCTGGAAGACGCGCTCGACGCCGTAGCCGTGCGAGATCTTGCGGACGGTGAACGCGGAGTTCAGGCCGGCGTTCTTGGTGCCGATGACGACGCCTTCGTAAGCCTGCACGCGCTCACGGTTGCCTTCCTTCACCTTCACGTTGACGACGACGGTGTCACCCTGGCTGAACTTCGGCAGCTCGCGGGTGATCTGGGCGGATTCGAAGTCCGAGAGGATGGATTTGTTCAGCTTGCTCATGGGTGCACCGATAGTGTTCGGGTGATCGTGTCGTTCGACAACGTGGGCTCATGCAGTCACCGGACTGTGCTGCACGTTTTTTGTAGGGGTTCCTGCCAACGGGCCCCAAAAGGCCGATGGCAATCCCGAATTGTAAACAAGATCCCGCCCCCGCGCTAGGGGGTTGGATCCTTGGCAAGGGCCTGCCGTGCCTGCTCCAGCAGGAGGCGGTCGGCCTTGGACAACTGGCCTTCGTCAAGCAGATCCGGCCGCCGCAGCGCTGTGCGCAGCAACGACTGCTGCCGGCGCCAGCGGGCGATGGCGGCATGGTTGCCCGAGCGCAGCACGTCCGGGACAGTGCCCCATTCATGCTGGGCCGGATGGCTGTAATGCGGGCAGTCCAGCAGCCCCTGCGGGCCTTCGAAACTGTCCTGGGCGGCCGATTCGGCATCGCCGAGGGCCCCGTCCTGCAGGCGGGTCACCGCATCGACGATCACCGCCGCACCCAGCTCACCGCCGGACAGGACGTAATCGCCGAGAGAGATTTCCTCGGTGACCTCGGCCTCGAGGAAGCGCTCGTCGATGCCCTCATAGCGGCCGCAGAGCAGGATCATGCGCGGCAGTGCCGCCAGCTCCCGGACCTTGGCCTGGGTCAGCGGCCTGCCCTGCGGGCTGAGGTAGATCACTGGCGCGGGCGCCGGATCGGCGGCTTTCGCGGCCGCCAGACAGGCCCGCAGCGGCTCGATCAGCATGACCATGCCCGGGCCACCCCCGAATGGACGGTCGTCCACCCGGCGGTAGTTGCCTTCGGCATAGTCACGCGGATTCCAGCCGTGCAGTTCCAGCAGACCGCGCTCGGCAGCACGGCCGACCACGCCCAGCGCGGCCGACTGCGCCATGAACTCGGGGAACAACGTGACGACGTCGATACGCATCCGGCTTAGAACTCCGGATCCCAGTCGACCACGATCAGGTTGGCCTCGAAATCCACCGAGACGACGAATTCGGGCTGCACGAACGGAATCATCCGCTCACGATCTCCCTGCACCACGAGCACGTCGTTGGAGCCGGTCGAGAACAGGTGTGACGCCCGCCCAAGTTCGACACCCTCGACGGTACGCACCTGCAAGCCCTCCAGATCGACCCAGTAATACTCATCGGGCTTCGGGGGCGGCAGCGCGCTGCGCGCGACATAGACTTCGGTCCCGTACATCGCCTCGACCACATCGCGGTCGGTGATGTCGGGAAACACAGCGACCAGATGCTTGCCGGACTGACGTCCGCGTGCACCGGTCAGCGTGCTCTCCTGGCCGGCGGGGGTCCGCAGGATCCAGGGCTGATAGTGGAAAATGGCGGTACGCGGCTCGGTCCAGGACTCGAGCTTGATCTCGCCTCGCACACCAAAAGCGCCGACAATCCTGCCCAGCAGGATGCGGCGCTCGGTATCTTTCATCTGTATAGACCGATGGGCCGCGGCAGGCGCGGCCCTTCAGGATCAGGCCGCGGAGGCCTGGGCCTTGGTCGCTTCCTTGTACAGGTTGCGAACCTTGTCGGTCATCTGGGCGCCGTTGGCGACCCACTTGTCGACCAGCGGCAGGTCCAGCACGATGCGGGACTCGGCACCCTGGGCAACCGGGTTGTAGTAACCGACGCGCTCGATGTTGCGGCCATCACGGGCGCTGCGCGAATCGGTCACGATGATGTGGTAGAAGGGACGCTTCTTGGCGCCGCCGCGGGTCAGTCGAATCTTGACCATGGTGTTGTTTCCTCAATTGCCCAGTCGCCAGGATGGCGCGGTAAGCCGGCGATTATAGCGGCGGCCTCCGGTCATTCCAAGCCTGTGAAGGCCGGGAAAGCTGAACAGGGCCTGCCGATCAGGTGGTTCAGGCCACCAACGGCTGCCAGGGTGCCGCCGCCAGTACCTGCCGGGCCTTGGCGCACAACGCCGCCGAGTTCGCCAGTACGCCCCCATCGATCACCGCGATCGGCCAGATGCCGGCCGCGTTGCAGGCAATGGCCGCGTCGAATCCAGTCAGGTCCGCCAGGGCGACCGGCCGCACCTGCTGATCGCTGCCCCACCCGGCCTGCAGCAGGCGCTCCTGGGTACCGCGCAGCGCGGGCGCCTGCGGCCAGATCAACGTGTCACCCGAGGCGAAGGCGATGTTCCAGGTGGTGCCTTCACTGACCAGCCCGTCGTCACCGACGAACAGCGCGTCGTCCACCCCGGCCAGCAAGGCCTCGCGGCGATGCTGGAACAGCGCGAACGTGCCCACATGCTTCACGTGCGGCAGCTCACGCTGGTAGCGCACCGTCCGCAGTCGCCGTGCTATCGGCGGCAGATCGACCGGTGGCGCGACGGCGACCAGTACATCGACGGCGACGGACTGCAGCGGCTGCCGGAAATCGAACTGCCGTGAAAACACGGTCACCCGCAGCGAGGCATCGACCGCACCGTCGGCCTGCAGCGCGCCGTGCATCCAGGCCCGCACCTGCAGCGGATCCAGCGCGGTGCCGAACAGCTCCACCGTGCCCTCCTGCAGACGCTGCAGATGCAGATCCAGCCCCTGCACCGCGCCATTGCGCACCTGCAGCGAGGTGAAATGACCGTAGTTGGTCAGTGCACCGGCAAGGTCATCGGCGCTGGCAACGCGGCCATTGCAGTACAAAGTCATCCCAGCAACGCCTTCGCATCGGACCACATCTGCCGCAGCACCTCGGCCGCCGGGCGCGCCGGGGCCATCCACGCAGACTGTCCCGCCCACGCCTGCATTGCATCCAGCGTGTTGTCGCGGCCCGCCTGTGCGCGCATCGGCGCGGTCAGCCCGCGCTGCACCGGATACGGCCGCGGCGGTGGCGCATCAGCAGACGCCGCGGCGCGCACATACGCGGTGGCCAGGCCACGGCCGAGACGACCACTGAAGGCGCGCGTCGGCCAGGTATCTTCCGGTTCGGCGTTCGCCAATGCCTGTGACCATGCCGGATTCAAATGGCACTCCGGGGTGCGCAGGAACGCGGTGCCCACCTGCACCGCACTCGCACCCAGCGTCAGGGCGGCCGCGATGCCGCGCCCATCGGCGATGCCACCGGCCGCGATGACCGGGATATCCAGATGATCGGCCAGCCGCGGCAGCAGCGCGAACAACCCGACGAGCTGCCGCTCGGCCGCGTCCGGATCGAACGCACCACGATGGCCGCCCGCCTCGAAGCCCTGCGCGACCACCGCGTCGGCGCCGGCAGCCTGCGCGGCCCGCGCTTCGGCCAAGGTCGTGGCGCAGGCGATCCAGGCGATGCCCACGTCTTTCAGACGCTGCACCTGTGCCGGAGAAAACACGCCCATGATGGTGGAGGCCACCGCCGGGCGCGCCTCGATCAAGGCATCGAACTGCGCGTCGAAATCAGCCGGCCCGGCATCGGCGGCGGTGGCCGGAACCTCCGGGCCCCACTGCGCCAGAAAGCGGCGTGTCGCCGCTTCAGCATCGGCATCGCGTGACGGCAGCGGGTCGGGTATCCACACGTTGACCTGCGCCGGCCCTGCGGACTGCGCACGGAAATCATTCATCCACGCCACGATGTCCTGCGGCTGGGACAGCACCGCGCCCATCGCGCCCATGCTGCCGGCATTGGCGAGCGCGGCCGACAGCGGCACGGGGCAGGCGCCGGCCATCGGCGCGAGCAGGATCGGGGCCTGCAATGCAAAACGCCGACAGAAGCTGTCGGCGCGTTCGAGAAGCGGGGAAACACTCACGCTCGGCGCACCTGTGAAAGGAGACGGTGCCAGCATACGCCGCACCGCCCCTGCCCGGAATGCGCGTGCGCAGGACTCAGCGGAACGGCATGCCGCCGCGGCCGCCCATGGCGCCCATCATCCCCTTCATGCTGCGCATCATGCCCTTCATGCCGCCGCCGGCCATCTTGCTCATCATCTTTTCCATCTGCTGGAACTGCTTCATGAGCTTGTTGACGTCGGCCGGGGTCAGGCCGGAACCGCGCGCGATACGGGCACGGCGCGAACCGTTGAGCAGGCCCGGGTTGCGGCGCTCCTTCTTGGTCATCGAGTTGATGATCGCGATCATGCGCGGCACGTCCTTGCCCTGGCTGACCTGCTGCTTGAGGTGATCCGGGATCTGCCCCAGGCCCGGCAGCTTGTCCATCAGGCCGCCGATGCCGCCCATGTTCTGCATCTGTTCCAGCTGGTCACGCATGTCGTTCAGATCGAACTTCTTGCCCTTGGCGACCTTCTCGGCCAGCTTCTGGGCCTTGTCCTTGTCGACCTGCTGCTCGACCTGCTCCACCAGCGACAGCACGTCGCCCATGTCCAGGATGCGGCTGGCGATACGGTCCGGGTGGAACACATCCAGGCCGTCCGGCTTTTCGCTGACACCGACGAACTTGATCGGCTTGCCGGTGATGTAGCGCACGCTCAGCGCGGCACCGCCGCGGGCGTCACCGTCGGTCTTGGTCAGCACCACGCCGGTCAGCGGCAGCGCATCGCCGAAGGCCTTGGCGGTGTTGGCGGCATCCTGACCGGTCATGGCGTCGACCACGAACAGCGTTTCGGCCGGGTTGACCGCGGCGTGCAGCGCCTTGATCTCGGCCATCATCGCTTCGTCGATGGCCAGGCGACCGGCGGTATCGACGATCAGCACATCCACGAACGACTTGCGCGCATCATCGATCGCAGCGCGGACGATGGCTTCCGGCTTCTGGTCGGCGGTGGACGGGAAGAACAGCACGCCGACCTGGTCGGCCAGCGTCTTCAGCTGCTCGATCGCGGCCGGACGGTAGACGTCGGCCGAGACCACCATCACCTTCTTCTTGCGCTTTTCCTTGAGGTGCTTGGCCAGCTTGCCCACGGTGGTGGTCTTGCCCGCACCCTGCAGGCCGGCCATCAGGATGATCGCCGGGGCCGGCACGTTGAGGTTCAGGTCCGAGGCGGCCGAGCCCATGACCGCGGTCAGCTCGTCGCGCACGACCTTGATCAGCGCCTGGCCGGGGGTCAGCGACTTGAGCACTTCCTGGCCGACCGCGCGCACCTTGATGCGTTCGACCAGCGCCTGCACCACCGGCAGCGCGACATCGGCTTCAAGCAGCGCGATGCGGACTTCGCGGGTGGCCTCGCGGATGTTTTCCTCGGTCAGGCGACCGCGGCCGCGCAGCCGCTCGATGGTGCCGGAGAGGCGCTGGGTCAGGGACTCGAACATGGAAGCGACCTGTTCAGAACAAAAGACAATGAGACCGCCAGTATAACGGTTCCGCCCCGGCTCCCGGACCGGCGCTGACGGCGGCGCTGCGGGCATCGCCAGCACCCCGGGGGTATGCGAAACTGACACGATGACAATCGTTCTCATCGCGACCCTGCTGTACCTGACCGCCACCGGCCTGCTGGTGCGCGCGGTCGTCCGCGATGACGCGGTGACCTCCCCGGCCTGGCTGTGGCCGGCGCTGCCGGCGATGCTGCTGCACGGCGGCTATCACGTGCTGGTGGCGATGCGTACCAGCGGCGGGCCGGACATGCACTTCTTCGCCGCGCTGTCGCTGGTCGGCCTGGGCATGGCGTGGCTGACCTCGCTGGTCGCCGCGCGCGGGCGCATGGCGGCGCTCGGGGTGCTGGTGTTCCCGATGGCCGCCGTGGTGCTGTGGATCTATCACGCCTACGGCCACGAGCCGAGCAAGCCACTGGGCTGGCAATTGGCCACGCACGCGTGGATGGCGCTGCTGGCCTACGCCACCCTGAGCGTGGCCGCGTTGCTGGCGATCATGCTGTGGCTGCAGGAACGCGCCCTGCGCCGCCGTGATTTTCGCCCGTGGCTGCGTGCCCTGCCCCCGCTGGCGGATCTGGAAGCCCTGCTGTTCCGGGTGATCGCGGTCGGCTTTGCACTGCTCACGCTGACCCTGGTCACCGGCGTGCTGTTCGTCGATGACCTGCTGGCGCAGAAGCTGGTGCACAAGACCGTGCTCAGCATCCTGTCCTGGATCGTGTTCGGCACGCTGCTGATCGGGCGCCGCCGTTACGGCTGGCGCGGCGCGAAGGCGGTGCATTGGACCCTGACCGCGATGGCGTTGCTGCTGCTGGCGTTCTTCGGCAGCCAGTTCGTGATCGAGCTGGTGTTCGGGCGCACGCGATAGCGGCGTGCCGACCAACGGTCGGCACCAACCCGCTACCCGCTGATTACAACCCGTACCGTTCGATCGCGTCCAGATGCGGCTGCCGGTCCTGGTCGCAGGCCTCGGCCAGGCGGAGCCAGCAGTGCGGATGCACCCACTCCGCCGTCGCCTGCTGCAGAAAACGATGCAGTGCCAGCGGCGCGTGATCCTGCGGCTGGGCGACCGTGAACAGCAGCCCCGGCAGCGTCCCGCCTTCGGCATCCGGATCGGTCACGGTGTAGTCCGCACGGCTGTGCGACCACACCTTCCAGCCCTGCGCCTCGGCCGCTTCCACCAACGCGTTCCATGCCGCCTCGCCCGGATGCGCGCCGTCGACCAGCCAGCTGCGTGCGAATCCACCCCGCTCCAGCACGTGCACCTGCGCATAGGTCGGAATGAAGTGCTCGCGCTCGGCTTCGTCCTCTGGTGCGGGGTGCACCAGGCCGGCGTCGAACACCACCCAGTCACCCACCTGCTGCGCGCGGTTGGCCGGTGCGTTCTCGACGATGCGCGCGGTCACCGGCCCGCTGCGGCGGGCGTAGTACTCCACCGGCTCGCCGCCGTCTTCGCTGCGGATGATCACCCAGCCCCAGGGCTCTTCGACCACGCCCTGCTGGCTGGACAGTTCCATCCCGATCGCGGCCGCCGAGCGTCGCACCGCATCCCAGTCGCCCGCCGCACTCGCCGCACTCATGTGGTCCCAGTGCGCGGCATTCGGCTCCTCCAGCATCTCCACCAGCTGCGCGTAGCAGGCCTGCGCATCGCTGAAGCGGCCGGTCTCCATGTACATGCTGGCAAGCGTCCGGCGTGCGCCGTTCGAGCCCGGCGACAACGCCAACAACGCCTGCGCGGCCTGTTCCAGCGCCGGCCAGTCGGACGCGCGCCGTGCACGCTGTACTTCACACCAGTGCGCGAACACCGGCACGCTGTCGCAATAGGTCGCCGCCAGCCTGCGCAGGCCATCATCATCGCCCTGCTCGGCCAGCCAACGCATCAGGGTGTAGGCCGCCGCGCCATCTTCCCGCGCGTGGCCGCGCACGAAGTCCCACAGCAGCGCCATGGCTTCGGTGGTTGCGCCACAGGCATGCAGCGCCGAGGCAGCGACCTCGGCCAGCGCGTCGTCGTCGGGCTGCTCGGCGTGCGCCTGCAGCAGCCACTGCGCTTCACGCTCGGGATCGCGCGACTGGTGCTGTTCGCCCTGCGCTTGCAGCCACGCCAGCAGTTCATCGGCAGGCACCGGCAGCGGTGCCATCTCCGGCAGCGCCTCGATCCGTGCCGCCAATCCAGCCACCAGCGCGGCAGCGCCACGATCCTGCCGCAGCTGTGCCAGATGGGTCCGGGCCAGACCGAGCTGGCGCTGCGCCACCCAGCGCGCACCACGCTGCAGGGCCAGTTCCAGGCTCAATGCAGCGATCTCGATCACCAAACGATGCGCACCGACCGCGGCGAAGTGCTCGATGATGGTGTTGAACCGCGTCCCCAGATCCCAGGTATTGCGTGCGCCATCCCGGCTGCACAGGGTCGAGGCGGTATTGGCCCACAACCGCCAGTGGTTCGGCGTCAGCTCGCTCCATGGCACCAGCTGCTGCAGTGCCTCTTCATCACGCCCCAGCTGGGCCAGCGCCCAGGCCTTGGACAGCCGGCGCGGCACCGTGCAGTTGGCCGGCTCGTAGTCGCCTGCAGCAGCTACTTCGGCCTCGCGCTGCTCGATCAGTGCCAGCGCCTCCTCCGCACGGCCGCTGGCCAGCAGGATCTTGATCTGCATTTCCGGGAAGCTGTCGAACACCTCCTTGCCACGCGCCTGGATCGCCGCCGCCTGCACCTGCAGGTACTCCAGCGCGTCCTGGCCGCGGCCGTCGTCCAGCAGCGCGTCCGCCTTCTCGCAGCTCAGGCACTGGAAGCAGGCCCAGCTCGGGTCGATACGGCCCAGCGTCTCGTCGCAGACCTCGATACGCTCAGGCACCCAGCCCGGACCATCGATGTTGCCGTAGCAGGCGGCAAGATCCTGGGTGACGCAGATCGACTGCGGGCAGTCCAGGGTATCGGCACGGTGTGCACGCTCGAACAGCGCCACCGACTCGCCCAGTGCGCTTTCACCTTCCATGCGGTTGCCGACGCGGTTGCGCAGCGCCCAATGGCCGACATAGACATCGACCCAGGGGTTGCCCAGCGCCTTGCCCAGCGCACGCGCTTCGGGCAGCAGTGCATCGACGCGGTCGACCTGCAGTTCACTGACGTCATCGGCAAGGCGGGTCAGCAGGTGGGCGTTCTGTGCCTGCCCGGCCTGACGCAGGTCTTCCTGCAGTTTTTCAACCCAGTTCCAGATATCCATGGTGGGGGAATGCTCCTGTCTAGCGAAGGCTGGATGAGAGGGGGCGGTGCTCAGCGCAGCATCTGCTGCAGGGCACCGGCAATATCGGTAAATGCACCATTGAGATCGGGGCCCGGCGTCGCAGTACTCCGCTGCAACGGTCGGCCCTGTGCGGACACGATGATCTTCAGCGAGCGCAGCAGGCGCGCGGCCGAGGCGGCCTGCGGGTGGCCATCGCGCTGGGCCTGCAGCAATGCCTGCACCGCTGGATTGTCCAGGTTGAGGTAGAGCCGTGACGGCGCACGCGCCTCGATGCGGGCGGTGAACTGGCGCGCCAGCCGCAGTGCGGCCATCGATACGCGCTTGTCGTTCTCGTCGTCTTCCAGGCGCTGCTTCAGCTCGGCTTCGCGGTCGGGCACCACCACCACCGGCAGCGCCTCTGGGCTGAACCGCGCCGGCAGCAGCTGTTCGCCATCGCCCAGGTGTTCGCGCAGCCAGGCCAGCTGCGCATCGTCAAGGCTGTCGTCGGTACGGAACAGTGCGCGATTGCCCTGCTCGGTACCGAGCTCGACCAGGCGCAGGCCCTTGGCCTGGGCCCAGCGGCGCAGGAAGGGCACCACTGCATAGCGATGGCCATGCGCGACCGGCACGCCCATCGCACGGAACAGCATCTCCTCGAAGCCGCCACCGTTGTCGAGGATCACATGCACCGCGCCGCGCGCCGGCAGCGCGCTGGCCGGCAGGTCGCCCTGCGAGGTCGGCACGCGCACGTGTTCCAGCAGCAGATCGAACAGGCGCTCATCGCACAGGGCCGCGCCCAGCAGGGCTTCATTGTGCCGGCTGAGCACACGCCGCCAAGCTTCGGGCTGCTGTCGTGCGACGTCGGCCAGGCCATCGATCAGCGCTTCCAGCAGGGCGTGCTGCACGGCGCGATAGTGATCATCACGCTGCAGGTCCTCGCGGCTGGCGGTCGGGGTCAGCTTCGACGACTCGATCACCCCACCGATGAAACCGGCCCACGGCGGCAAAAGGTCGCGCGCATCGTCGTCCAGCAGCATGCCGCGCACGAACACCGACAGGTTGCGGTTGTCGCTGGTGCCGTAGGTGGCACCGTCCTGCACCCAGAGCATGCCGATGGCATCGCTGCTGCCATCGGACTGCAGCGGCATCGTCACGATGGGCTCGAAATCATGTTCGAAACGGGCAGCGAACTGCAGCGCCTGGCGGCGCGCCTGCACGGGATGCAGCGCGACGTCCCCCTGCCCGCGCCACGGCGGCGGTTCGGGGTTGATGGCCTCGGCGGCAGCGCCGATGAAGATCGGTTCGGACAGCAGCGCGCAGTAGCGCCCAAGCACCTCGTGCAGGCGCGCTTCGTTGGCCAGCGGCAGGAAGTCCGGATGCAGCTCCAGCTCGACCTCGGTGCCGATCGCGCGTGCCGGCGCGTCGCTGACGGTGTACTGCTCGGCGTTGCTGGAGACGTACAGGTGGCCCAGCTCCGGCGCCTGGTAGGAGGTGGTGCGTACGCTGACACGGCGCGCCAGCACGAAGGCCGACAGGAAGCCCAGGCCGAACATGCCGATCAGGCCGTCATTGTCCTCGCCCTCCTGGCGCAGACCCCGGGTGTAACCCACACCAACCGTGGCCAGGTAATCGTGGATTTCCTGCCGGGTCAGGCCGGCACCGGTGTCGGTGATGCGCAGCACGCCGGCGGCGGCATCGACCTGCACGTCGATGCGCGATACGCACTCGATGCCGGGCTGCTCGATACGGCGGCGGATGATCGAATCGTGCGCGTTCTGCACCAGTTCGCGCAGCGCCACCATCGGAGTGGAATACAGGTGCTTGCCCAGCACCGTCATCAGTCCATTGAGGTCGACCCCGGCGCGGCGGATTTCGGCAGCGGGGGTGCTGAACATCGGGTCCTGCATGTAATCGATTACTCCTTGCCACGGAAAAGCGCCGGAGGGCGCCTTCGTCGAGCCGGGAAAACTAGCACAGGCTGGCTGACCGATGCCGCACTCGTCCTGTGCGGCAACCGCGCCTCGGCCCGGCCCCGGTCACAGCGCGTCGATCGCCTCCGACAACCGCTCCACCGCGATCACCTCCATGCCCTTCACGCTGCCCGTCTTCGGTGCATTCGCCTTTGGCACGATCGCGCGCTTGAAGCCATGCGTCGCTGCTTCGCGCAGGCGGTCTTCACCGTTGGGCACGGGGCGGATCTCGCCGGACAGGCCCACCTCGCCGAAGGCGATCGTCTTCTCGGCCAGCGGCCGGTCCTGCAGGGAGGACAGCACCGCCAGCAGCACCGGCAGATCGGCGGCGGTCTCCTGCACGCGGATGCCGCCCACCACGTTGACGAACACGTCCTGATCGCCCACCAGCACGCCGCCATGACGGTGCAGCACTGCCAGCAGCATCGCCAGGCGATTCTGCTCCAGACCCACCGCCACCCGGCGCGGGTTGGACAGCGGAGAAGCGTCCACCAGTGCCTGCACTTCCACCAGCAGCGGGCGCGTGCCCTCGCGGGTCACCATCACGCAGCTGCCCGGCTGCTGGGTGCTGCCGCCGGAGAGGAAGATCGCCGAAGGATTGGAGACCTCTTTCAGGCCCTTCTCACCCATGGCGAACACGCCCAGCTCGTTGACCGCGCCGAAGCGGTTCTTGAACGCCCGCAGCAGGCGGAATCGGCTGCCGCTCTCACCTTCGAAGTACAGCACCGCGTCGACCATGTGCTCGAGCACGCGCGGGCCGGCAATGCCGCCCTCCTTGGTGACGTGGCCGACCAGGAACACGGCGGTGCCGGTTTCCTTGGCAAAGCGCACCAGCCGTGCGGCGCTCTCACGCACCTGGCTGACCGAGCCGGGCGCGGCGGTCAGCGATTCGGTCCACAGCGTCTGCACGGAGTCAGCCACGATCAGCCGCGGCTTGGCCACGCTGGCATGCTGCAGGATCGCCTCGACCTGGGTTTCGGCCAACGCGTTGACGTTGTCCAGCGGCAGATCCAGCCGCACGGCGCGGCCAGCCACCTGCGAGAGCGATTCCTCACCGGTGATGTACAGCACCGGCAGGCTGGCGGCCATCTTCGCTACGGCCTGCAGAAGAAGAGTGGACTTGCCGATGCCGGGATCGCCACCGACCAGCACCACCGCACCTTCGACCAGACCACCGCCGAGCACGCGGTCGAACTCGCCGATGCCGGTGCTCACCCGCAGGTGCTCGGTCTGCTGTACGTCCTTGAGCGCCATGATTTTCGGCGCATCCACCTTGCCGGCCCAGCCGGAACGGCGCGACGCCGGCGAGGACTTGGCAGGCGTGGCGCTTTCCAGCGTGATCTCGCTGAGCGTGTTCCAGACCCCGCACTCGGTGCACTGGCCCTGCCACTTGCTGTATTCGGCGCCACATTCACTGCAGACGTAAGCGGTGAGTCGCTTGGCCATGTCAACTTCCGCTTCAGAATCGATGGGGCAGGATAGCCGAGCCGCGTCGCAGCAACCGAGACGCCGTGCCTCCCAGCCCCCTCAAGAATCCGGCCGCAGTGCCGATACTCCGGCGGGCCACCGCCTTTCCTTCAACTTTCCAGGCTTCTCCATGACCGGCACCTACAGCCAGAGTCTTGTCGTGTTCTCGCTGCTGGTTGCCATCCTCGCCTCCTACACCGCGCTGGACATGGCCGGCCGACTGGCCAGTACCCAAGGGCGGGTCGCCCGCTGGTGGCTTGCCGGCGGCGCCACCGCGATGGGCCTGGGCGTGTGGTCCATGCATTTCATCGGCATGCTGGCCTTCCATCTGCCGATCCCGGTCGGCTATGACCTGGCGATCACCCTGTACTCGCTGGCGGTCTCGGTCGGTGCCTCGGCCTATGCGCTATGGCTGGTCTCGCGCGCGGAGCTGCCCTGGTCGCGCCTGTGCGCCGGCGCGGTACTGATGGGGCTGGGCATCGCCACCATGCATTACCTGGGCATGAGCGCCCTGCAGATGCAGCCGGGCATCGACTACAACCCAGCCTGGTTCGCCGCCTCGGTCCTGATCGCCATCGGCGCGGCCGGCGCGGCGCTGTGGATCGCCTTCCGGCTGCGCCTGGAGCAGCGGCGCCCCTTCCTGCTGCGCGGGATGGCCTCGCTGGTGATGGGCCTGGCGATCGTCGGCATGCACTACACCGGCATGGCCGCGGCCAACTTCCCCGAGGGCGCGGTCTGCGGTGCGGCGTTCGGCGAAGGCATCGATGCCAAATGGCTGGCCGTGCTGGTGATCGTCACCACCCTGGGCACCCTCGGCATCGCACTGATTTCCTCGGTGTTCGATCGGCAGATGCGCACCCGTACCGGCCTGCTGGCCGACTCACTGGCGCAGGCCAATGAAAAGCTGCTGCAGGCAGCCCTGCACGACCCACTGACCCAGCTGCCCAACCGCATGCTGCTGCAGGACCGCATCGAGCAGGCCATCGAGAAAGCACGCCGTCGACAGTTCAGCTTCGCGGTGATGTTCTGCGACCTCGATGGTTTCAAGACGATCAACGACGCCTACGGCCATCAACTCGGCGACAAGCTCCTGATCCAGGTCAGTGAACGCGTGTCGGCGCTGCTGCGCGCGCAGGACACCTTCGCCCGGCTGGGCGGCGATGAGTTCGTCATCGTTTTCCAGATCGACGACCCCGAAGACGCCGCGGTTGTCGCCGAACGGATCATCGCCTGCGTGGCCGAGCCGTTCGAGATCGATGCACTGGAACTGCAGGTCAGCGCCAGCCTGGGCATCGCGTTGTACCCGGCCGATGCCACCACCGAGCGCGACCTGATGGCCCACGCCGATGCCGCGATGTACCACACCAAGGATTCGGGACGGAACGGCTATACGTTCTTCACCCAGTCGCTCAACGTGAGCGCGAACCGCCAGCTCAAACTGCTGCAGGAACTGCGCAAAGCGGTCAGCCGCAATGAGCTGGTGCTGCACTACCAGCCCAAGTTCCAGGCCAATGGTGAATCACTGATCGGCGCCGAAGCGCTGGTGCGCTGGCAGCATCCCGAGCTGGGGCTGCTCTCGCCCGACGCCTTCATCCCCATCGCCGAGCGCAGCGGGCTGATCCTGGCTCTGGGCGAGTGGGTGCTCGACCACGCCTGCCACCAGCTGCGCCAGTGGCACGACGCCGGCCATCCCGACTGGACCATGGCGGTGAATCTGTCGCCGTTGCAGTTCGGTTCCAGCACGCTGCTCGATACGGTTGGCCGCACCCTGGATCGCCATGGCCTGGACCCGAAACGCCTCACGCTGGAAGTGACCGAAACCACGGCGATGAAGGACGTCGATGCCAGCCTGCAGATCCTGCACGGGCTGACTGCAATGGGGGTGAACATCTCCATCGATGATTTTGGCACCGGCTACTCCAGCCTGCTCTACCTCAAGCGCATGCCGGCTACCGAGCTGAAGATCGACCGCGCCTTCGTACGTGATCTGGAGGACAACGCCGAAGATGCGGCCATCGTCTCTTCGATCATCGCGCTGGGCCGTTCGCTGCAGCTGCAGATCGTCGCCGAAGGCGTAGAGACGGCTGGCCAACGCCAATACCTGAGCGACATGGGCTGCGATCAGCTGCAGGGGTATCACCTCGGGCGGCCGGTGGATGCGGCCGAGTTCATGCGGCTGGCGAAGGCGGCGTAACGCGGGACTCGGCTTCTCATACGGATGCGAGGGCGAACCAAACAGAAAGGCCGCCCGAGGGCGGCCTTTCTGCGTGTGGCAACGTCGCGAAGACGTCAGTGCATCATGTGCACGTTCATGTTGTGCATGACCCACAGCGAACCGGCAACGATGATGCCGATCACCACGACGGTGAAGGCCGCCGCGCTGACGTTCCAGCGCTGTTCCGAGGAGCGGTCCAGGTGCAGGAAGAACACCAGGTGAACCAGGATCTGCAGCACTGCTGCAACGACGATGATGACGCCGGTGGTGAAGCGCGGCAGGTCGCCATGCATGACCGCCCAGAACGGGATGATGGTCAGCACCGCGGCCAGCAGGAAGCCGATCAGGTAGGACTTGACGCTGCCGTGGCTTTCGCCGGCGGCACCGTGGCCATGATCGTGTGCGTGATTGTCATGTGCGGCCATTACAGCGCTCCATTCAGATAGACGACGGAGAACACGCCGATCCAGATCAGATCCAGGAAGTGCCAGAACAGGCTCAGGCACGCCATGCGGGTCTTGTTGGTCTGGGTCAGGCCGTTCTGCTTGATCTGGATGAACATGATCAGCAGCCACAGCAGACCCGCGGTCACGTGCAGGCCGTGGGTACCCACCAGCGCGAAGAACGCCGACAGGAACGCACTGTGGTCCGGACCGTAGCCCTGATGGATCAGGTGGTTGAACTCCCACACTTCCATGCACATGAAGCCGAAGCCCAGCAGCCAGGTCAGTGCAAGCCATGCGTACATCTGGCCCACCTTCTGCTTGTGCATGGCGATCATGCCCAGGCCGAAGGTCAGCGAGGAGACCAGCAGCAGCGTGGTTTCCCAGGCGACGAAGGACAGTTCGAACAGGTCCTTCGGGCCGGGGCCACCGTTGGTGCCGCCGGACAGCACGATGTAGGTCGCAAACAGGGTGGCGAAGATGAGGCAATCGCTCATCAGGTACACCCAGAAACCGAAGACGGTATTGCCGCCGGTGTCGTGGTGCTCGTGGTCGTCATGGCCGTGGGCCGCCGCGTGCGCGGCGTGCCCAGGGTTCATGGTGTTGGGGATAGTGGTGCTCATGCCTTCAGCTCCGATTTCACCAGGCCCTGCGCCACCAGGTGGCGACGGTGCTCATTTTCGATCCGCTCCACTTCCGCGGCCGGCACGTAGTAATCCACGTCCTTGTCGAAGGTGCGCCAGATGAAGGTGCCGATCATGCCGACCAGGCCCACGATGGCCAGCCACCAGATGTGCCAGATCATCGCAAAGCCGAACACCAGGCTGAAGGCGCCGATCACCACACCGGTGCCGGTGTTGCGCGGCATGTGGATGTCGGTGTACTTGGCCGGACGTTCCCACGCCTCACCACGCTGCTTGCGCTCCCAGAACTCGTCCAGTTCGTTGACGCGCGGCAGCGAGCCGAAGTTGTAGAACGACGGCGGCGAAGAGGTTTCCCACTCCAGCGTACGGGCATCCCACGGATCGCCGGTCAGGTCGGCGGTCTTCTTGCGGTCGCGGATCGACACGGCGATCTGGATCACCTGGCACAGGATGCCGGCGCCGATGATGAAGGCACCGCACATGGCGATGATCAGCAGCGGCTGGTATTCCAGGTTCGGGTAGCTCTGCATGCGGCGGGTCATGCCCATGAAGCCCAGGATGTACAGCGGCATGAACGCGACATAGAAGCCGATGAACCAGCACCAGAACGCGCGCTTGCCCCAGGTTTCATTGAGGCGGAAGCCGAACATCTTCGGCCACCAGTAGGTGATGCCGGCGAACATGCCGAACACCACGCCGCCGATGATGACGTTGTGGAAGTGGGCGATCAGGAACAGGCTGTTGTGCAGCACGAAATCGATGGCCGGGATCGCCAGCATCACGCCGGTCATGCCGCCGATGGTGAAGGTGACCATGAAGCCGATCGTCCACAGCACCGGGGTCGTGAACTGCACGCGACCGCGGAACATGGTGAACAGCCAGTTGAAGATCTTCACGCCGGTCGGGATCGAGATGATCATCGTCGTGATGCCGAAGAAGGCATTGACGTTGGCACCCGAGCCCATGGTGAAGAAGTGGTGCAGCCACACGATGAACGACAGCACGCCGATGCAGGCGGTGGCGTAGACCATGCCCTTGTAGCCGAACAGCGCCTTGCGCGAGAAGGTCGCGATGACCTCGGAGAACACGCCAAAGGCCGGCAGGACCAGGATATAGACTTCCGGGTGACCCCAGATCCAGATCAGGTTGATGTACAGCATGGCGTTGCCGCCACCATCATTGGTGAAGAAGTGCGTGCCCAGGTAACGGTCCAGGGTCAGCAGCACCAGGGTGATGGTCAGCACCGGGAAGGCGGCGATGATCAGCACGTTGGTGACCAGCGCGGTCCAGGTGAACACCGGCATCTGCATCAGCTTCATGCCGGGGGTACGCATCTTCAAGATGGTGATGAAGAAGTTGATGCCGCTCAGCGTGGTACCCAGGCCTGCCACCTGCAGGCCCCAGATGTAGTAATCGACACCTACCCCTGGGCTGTATTCCTTGCCTGACAACGGCGGGAAGGCCAGCCAGCCGGTCTGCGCGAACTCACCGACACCCAGCGAGATCATCACCAGGCCCGCGCCCGCTACGAACAGCCAGAAGCTGAGCGAGTTGACGAACGGGAAGGCGACGTCGCGTGCGCCGATCTGCAGCGGCACGACAACGTTCATCAGGCCGGTGATCAGCGGCATCGCCACGAAGAAGATCATGATCACGCCATGGGCGGTGAAGATCTGGTCGTAGTGATGGGGCGGCAGGATGCCCTCGTTGCCGCCGGCAGCCATGGCCTGCTGCACACGCATCATGATGGCGTCGGCGAAGCCGCGCAGCAGCATGACGAAGGCGACGACGAGGTACATCACGCCGATCTTCTTGTGGTCGACGGACGTGAACCACTCTTTCCAGAGATAGCCCCACAGCTTGAACTTGGTGATCAGCGCCAGCACGAGCAGGCCACCGATCCCCGCGCCGATCAGCGTGGTGATGACGATCGGATCGTGTGGGATGTCGGCAAAGGTCAGTTTACCCAACGGATTCATGGTCATTCTCCCGAGCCGCCGTGACCGGCGTGACCGGCTGCGGCGTGCTCGTCTGAAGTGTGTGCGGCGTCCGCGGCAGCGGGCTGGTCGGCATGGACCGGCAGCTTGACGGCTTCGTCCTGGGCGCCGCTCATGGCCTGCATGTCGTGGCCTTCATGGCTTTCGCCCTGGGCACCGTCATGCTTCATCGCCTTGTGGTCGTGCTTCATGCCGTAGTGCTGGTTGTCGCCCATGTGCTTGGCGATCACCCAGTCGAACAGGCCGGTCTCGGCGGTGCCGAAGTAGGTCACCGGGTGCCAGTCGTGGTTCTTCTCGGCGACCAGCGCAGCGAAGGCGTTCTTGTCCAGGGTCGCGCGTTCGGCACGTACCTTGGTCAGCCACTGCTGGTACTCCGCCTCGGTCACCGAGTGCGCGGAGAAATGCATCTTGCTGAAGCCCGCGCCGCTGTAGTGCGAGGACATGCCCGGGAACTCGCCGGTCTCGTTGGCGATCAGGTGGAGTTTGGTCTCCATGGCCGTCATCGAGTAGATCATGCTGCCCAGGTGCGGGATGAAGAACGCATTCATCACCGAATCGGACGTGATCTTGAAGTTCAGCGGAGTATCGACCGGGAAGGTGATCTCGTTGACGGTGGCGATGTTCTCTTCGGGATAGATGAAGAGCCACTTCCAGTCCAGCGAGATGGCTTCGATCACCACCGGCTTCTTGTCCGAGTCCAGCGGACGGTACGGATCCAGCGCGTGCGAGGAACGCCAGGTCAGCACGGCCAGCACCAGCACGATCATGCACGGGATCGACCAGACCACCACTTCGATGGCCGTGGAATGCGACCACTTCGGCTCATAACGGGCCTTGGTGTTGGTCGCACGGTACTTCCACGCGAAGGTGAGGGTCATGATGATGACCGGCACGACAACCAGCAGCATCAGCACGGTCGCCGTGATGAGCAGGGTCTTCTCGTCGTGGCCGATCTGGCCCTTGGGGTTGAGAATGGCCGAGTTGCAGCCCGTGAGGAACACGGACAACGCAAACAGCAGGCCCGGACGCAGGAAGCGTCCAAGGGGGTTCAACGGAATCATCGGTCGATCCAATTGCGTAGGGAATGCCAGTTCAAGCCCGCCTCCGTCCCAGCCAAAGCCGGTGGTGCCGGTCCAAGGGGACAGGCACGGAGGACGATCATGTCAGCCTTCTAATTTTAGGCCGTCATGCATCATTTAAGAAAGGCATTGACAATGATCCAGCGCAGGAAAGGCCTGTTTTAGGCTGCGACACGTTGTCGCAGTGCCGGGCAATGACCCGATTCGGCAACATTCCGGCCCATGTATAGACATGAACGAGTCATCCGCAGGGCGCCAGCGGGTGGCCACGGTACACGCCCCGGCGCCCGGCGTCACCGGCAGCGCCGCTCAGGCGGCCAGCACCTGATTCGGGCAGGGCGCCCCGGCGACGAAGTCCGCCAGGTTGCGCAGCGTGATCTCCGATATCTCCTGCAGCGCCTCCACCGTGAAGAAGCCCTGGTGCCCGGTCACCAGCACATTGGGGAAGGTCATCAGCCGCTGGAACGCATCATCGTCGATGATGTCGCCGGACCGGTCCTGGAAGAACAGCCCGCTCTCCTGCTCGTACACATCGATGGCCAGATGCCCCAGCCGCCGTGACTTCAGCGCGCGGATCACTGCATGGGTATCCACCAGCCCACCGCGCGAGGTATTGACCAGCATCGCCCCGGGCTTCATCCCGGCAAGTGAGGCATCGTCGATCAGGTGGTGGGTCTCCGGCGTCAGCGGGCAGTGCAGCGAGACGACATCCGAGCGGGCGAGCAGCTCGTCCAGCGCGACCGACGTGCCGATCGCGGCGAACACCGCCGACGGATACGGATCGTGGCCCAGCACGGTGCAGCCCATGCCCTTGAAGATGCGGGCCGTGGCCAGGCCGATCTGCCCGGCGCCGACGATGCCCACCGTTTTGCCATGCAGCGTGCGGCCCAGCAGGCCATCGAGCATGAAGTTGCCTTCGCGCACGCGGTTGTAGGCGCGGTGGGTCCGGCGGTTGAGCGTCATCACCAGCGCCAGCGCATGTTCGGCCACGGCCTCCGGCGAGTACGCGGGCACGCGGGCCACGAACAGGCCCAGCTGCCCCGCCGCCGCCAGGTCGACATTGTTGAAGCCTGCACAGCGCAGCAGTACCGCGCGCACGCCCAAGGCCTGCAGCGCCTGCAGTACCGGGGCATCCAGCCGGTCATTCACGAACACACAGACCGCCTCGCAATCCTGCGCCAGCGCCGCGGTATGCAGATCCAGCGCGGCATCGAAGTACAGAAACTCGAACAGCTGCCCTGCCCCGCGGCGCTGGTTGGCCTCATCAAGAAAATGCTGGTCGTACGGGCGGGCGCTGAATACTGCGATCTTCATGAGGGTGATCCCCGGGAGTTCGAGCCTGACGATACCGCAGTACACTCCGGCCGACTGCCGGGAGCCTGCCGTGTCCCTGACTGCCCGCCTTCTCCACTGGACCGCCACGCCGATGGGCCGGCGCGCCCTGTTCGCGCGTTGGACCCACAGGCGTGCGTGACCTAGTATTCGGCCCTTGCAGGACGCCATGGGTGGATGTGCGTGGAAAGTTTCGAGCGGTTCAACGGGCGCCGTAGCGGTGCGGGCAAATCAGTCGCCATCCTGTCACACGGCTTTGGTACCGATCAGACCGCATGGAACGCACTGCGCCCTTGGTTTGAAGCACGCTTTGATGTGATCTCCTTCGATCTTGCCGGCTGCGGTCCGAAAGGTGCGCAGACCTACGATTTCGAACGGCACGGCTCGCTGTTCGGCTATGCCGACGATCTGCTCGACATCCTGGACGAGCTGGACGTGCACAACTGCACATACATCGGCCACTCGATGAGCGGAATGATCGGCGCGGCCGCCGCCGTTGCTCGGCCGGAGCTGTTCGAGCGTCTGGTCATCATCGGTGCGTCGCCGCGTTATCTCGACGACGCGGGCTACACCGGCGGCTTCAAGCCGCAGGACCTGGAGCAACTGTTCGAGAGCATGCGCGCCAACTACCAGGCCTGGATCGCCGGCTTCGCCCCGATGGTCGTAGGCGTGGAGGACAGCGCGGTTGTCGCCGACTTCTCCAACACGCTGTTCCAGATGCGCCCGGATATCGCGCTCAACACCTCGCGCACGATCTTCACCTCCGATCTGCGCAGCCTGGCTGCGCGGGTTTCCACGCCGGTGCACCTCATCCAGACCGCGCACGACATCGCCGTGCCGGTCGCGGTCGGCGAATGGCTGGCCAACGCGATCGACGGCGCTACGCTCGATGTGATCGATGCCTCCGGTCATCTGCCGCACATGACCGCGCCGGATGACGTCATGGACATCCTGGAACGGCGCTTGGGCGCAACGAAGCTGTGACCTCGTCCGACAGTGAAGCGCTGGCCGCGCTGTGCCAGTTTGCCCGCCTCGCCTCCCACGCCGACCTGGTCATGGCGATGGAGGTGGAAGACGGCGGCAGGGCGACCTGGGCCGCCGCCGCCCCGGCATTGCCCTCATCGAGCTTCAACCTGGCGCGCAGCGGCCTGTTCGAGCACGCCTGGACCGGTGACGCCGTCGACGCGGCGGGGTTCCGGCTGCCAACCGCGGTGATCCATGCGCTGGAGGGCCTCCCCGCCCGTCTGCTCTACGTCCCGGCCCCCTCGCACGGTGCGCCGCTCAGCGGTCTGCTGCTGCTCTGGCGAAACCAACCGGCGCCGGTCGGGCTGACCGGGCAGATGAGCCTGCTGGCAAAGAGCGTGGCACGCCTGTTATCCGCACGCCGCGAGGCCGCCCGGCAGCTCATCGTGCGCAATCAGTTCCTTGATCTGTTCGACAGCGTGCCCGCCGGGATCGTCCTGATCGACGGCGACGGTGTCGGTGCTGCGGTCAACGAGCATGCCGCGGCATTGCTTGGCTGCACCGCCGGCAATCACCGCGCCGCGGATCTCACCGGCCCGATGCGCGCCCTGCGCCAGCGCTGCGACAACCACACCGAACTGGAGCTGGCCTACAGCGCCCAGATGAACAACGATCAGTTCGCCGCGACGCTGAACTGGACACTGGGCGAACGGACGTTCGAGGTGGATACCCACCCGGTGCGCGGCAACGGGGCACACGGGCGCATCTGGCTGTTCACCGACGTCACCGCCGATCTGCTGATGGCCGCCGAGCTGCGCCGCCTTGCCTCCTCCGATCCCTTGACCGGTGTTCCCAATCGACGGCACTTCGAGGAATGCTCGGCACAGATCATCGCCGCCCGCGAAGCGAACGGCCGCGCCGTGGCGGTACTCATGGTGGACGTGGATCACTTCAAGAAGATCAACGATACCTACGGCCATCCCGCCGGCGATGAAGTCCTCAAGGTCGTGGCCAGGCGCTGCCGGGACGCCCTTCGCCAGCGCGACCTGTTTGCCCGCTTTGGCGGCGAGGAGTTCATTGCCCTGCTGGCCGCGTCCGCCGTGGACGAGATCCCTGCCGCCGCCGAGCGACTGCGCAGCGCGGTGGCGGCCGACCCCATCCTGGTGGGCGGCGACCGGATCTCCGTCTCCGTCAGCGTCGGCGGGGCGATCGGCGAGGCGCTGCCGGGTGGCGACCAGAGACTGCTGGAAGACCTGATCGCCCGGGCGGATGAGGCGCTGTATGAGGCCAAGAGCAGCGGCCGGAACCGGGTCCGGATGGCGGCGCTGCATGCGGAGCCGGTCGACCCTTGAGCCGGCCCGGCGGCACTTGTCCACGCCAGCCTAACACTGTTAGATTCGCCACCTAACATCGTTAGGCCACCCCACAGTGCGTCAACCCATCGCGCGGGAGAACATCGTCGAGGCAGCCTTCCGGATCCTCGACGAGGATGGCCTGGAAGGCATCACGCTGCGCAAGGTGGCCTGCTCGTTGGGCATCCGCGCGCCGTCGCTGTACTGGCACTTCAAGAGCAAGCAGGCGCTGATCGACGCCATGGCCGATGCCATGATCTGCGATGTCGCCCGTGCGTTTCCCGCGGGACAGCCGTGGCGGCAGACCTTGCTGCAGATCGGGCGTGAGTTCCGCTTGGCATTCAAAGCGCGCCGAGACGGTGCGCGGGTGTATGCCGGCACCTTCCTGGCCACCGAAAACGTGCTGCGGGTGGGTGAGGCGAGCATCGCCGCGCTGATCGGTGCGGGCGCCTCGGCACGTTTCGCCGCGACCGCGGCGATGGACCTGGTGTACTACACGATGGGCTTCGTCATCGAAGAACAATCCTGGCCCGGTGACGGCAGCATGGAGGCGCTCGGTGAGGCCTTCATGGCACTGGCCGAGGCGCGTTTCCCCCATTGCTGGCAAGCCCGTGACGTGTGGAGCGAAGTCGATTTCGACGCGCGCTTCGAGCAGGGGCTGGGCCTGATGCTGGATGGCATCGAGCTGCATCTGTCCCGCGACGCCTGATTCCCCCCCCTCCTTCTTTTTCCCGCTGTTCCGACCCGGAAAGCCCCTCAATGCGTGCACCCTCCTTCCGCAGTTTCTCCCTGATCCTGATCGCTGCGCTGCTGTCCGCGTGTGGTGGCAAGGACGACAAGGCTTCGGCCGACGCCGCCGCTGCCAGCTCGGCGCTGCCGGTGTCGCTGGCGCCCGCGCAGCAGCAGACCATGGCCCGCACGGTGCTGGTTTCCGGGCCGGTCACCGCCTATGAAGAAATGCAGCTTGGCGTGGAGATCAGCGGCCAGCGCGTGACCGCGTTGCTGGTGGATGTGGGGCAATGGGTCAAGCAGGGCCAGGTGCTGCTGCAGGTCGACCATCGCACCCTGGACAGCGAGCTGGCGCAGGCCGATGCCTCGTTGCGGCAGGCGCAGGCCTCGCAGGAACTGGCCCGCATGAACTACGAGCGCAGCGCCAAGCTGGCCGCCCAGCAGCTGATCAGTGAAAGCAGCCTGGATGAGCTGCGCGCCTCGCGCATCAACGCCGAAGCGCAGACCGCCACCGCACGCGCCGCGCGCGACGCGGCGAAGCTGCGCCGCGATTTCGCCGACCTGCGCGCACCGGCCGACGGCCTGATCTCCAAACGCTTGGTGCAGCCGGGCCAGGTGGTCTCCGCCGGTACCGAGCTGCTGCGCCTGATCCGCGACGGCCGCCTGGAGTGGCGTGCGGAGCTGCCGGAGAACCAGCTGGCCGATGTCGCCGTCGGCAACACCGTGGAGCTGCCGTACGGCGGCCAGGTGGTCAGCGGCCGCATCCGCGCGGTCACCCCGGGTGTCGATGGGCAGACCCGCACCGGCACCATCTACGCCGACCTGCCCACGCCCGGCCCGCTCAAGCAGGGCATTTATGTGGATGGCCGCATCGTCACCGGCGACGGCCAGGTGCTGACCATCCCGACCGCAGCCATCGTGCAGCGCGATGGCCACAACTACGTGTTTACCGTGAACGACAAACAGCAGGCCACCCGCCACCGCGTCAGCACCGGCCAGGCCGTCAAGGGCCGTACCGCGATCCTTGAAGGATTGAAGGCGGGCGATCAGGTGGTGGTGGATGGCGCAGGCTTCCTCGGTGAGGGCGATCGCGTGCGCGTGGTGGCCGATGCCAAGGCCGCCGCCCGATGAACATCTCCGCCTGGGCAATCAACCGCCCCCTGCCCGCGCTGCTGATCTTCTTCGTGCTGTGCGTGGCCGGCCTGTGGGGCTTCCATCAGCTGCCGGTAGCGCGTTTCCCCGACATCGCCTTCCCGATGACCACCGTTACCGTCACCCAGCCGGGTGCCTCGCCCAGCCAGCTGGAGGCCGAGGTGACCCGCAAGGTCGAGGACTCGGTGGCGACGGTCAATAACGTCAAGCGCGTGATGTCCTCGGTCAGCGAGGGCGTCAGCACCACCACCATCGAATTCCAGCTCGAGGCCGATCTGGCCACCGCGCTGGATGACACCCGCGACGCGGTCACCCGCATCCGTACCGACCTGCCGCAGGACATCCAGGAACCGGTGATCTCCAAGGTCGATATCGGCGGCTCGCTGATGACCTATGCGCTGGTCGCCCCACACATGACCACCGATGAGGCGAGCTGGTTCGTCGACCGTGACATCTCGCGTGCGATGTACGGCGTGCCTGGTGTGGCGCGCGTCACCCGCGTGGGCGGCGTGCAGCGCCAGGTGCGGGTGGACCTGGATCCCAATGCGCTGATCGCGATGGGCATCACCGCCGGCGATGTATCGCAGCAGCTGGCCCGCATCCAGGTCGAGCGTGCCGGCGGCAAGACCGAGGTCGAAGGCGCGCAGCAGACCATCCGCACGCTGGGTACCGTCGGTGACGCACAGGCACTGCGCGACTACTCCATCGCCCTGCCCGATGGCCGCGCGGTGCGACTCTCCACGCTGGCCACGGTGACCGACGGCGCTGCCGACCCGACCGAGGCCGCCCTGCTGGATGGCAAGGGCGTGGTGGCCTTCTCGATGTCGCGCACCCGCGGCTCCAGCGAGGTCAAGGTGGAGGCCGGCGTGCATGACGCGCTGGACAAGATCAAGGCCGAGCATCCGGGCATCGACTTCCGCTTGGTCACCACGGCGATCGACGAGACCCACCGCTCCTACGATTCCTCGATGACCATGCTCTGGGAAGGCGCGCTGCTGGCACTGCTGGTGGTGTGGCTGTTCCTGCGCGACTGGCGCGCGACCTGGGTGTCGGCGCTGGCGCTGCCGCTGTCGATCATCCCGACGTTCGCGGTGATGTACTTCTTCGGCTTCACCCTCAACATCATCACGTTGCTGGCGCTCTCCGTAGTGGTCGGCATCCTGGTGGACGATGCGATCGTGGAGATCGAGAACATCGTGCGCCACCTGCGCATGGGCAAGCCGCCGTTGGAAGCCGCACGCGAGGCCGCCGGCGAGATCGGCAACGCGGTGATCGCCACCTCGCTGACCCTCGCGGCAGTGTTCGTGCCGGTCGCCTTCATGCCCGGCATTGCCGGCAAGTTCTTCCGCGAATTCGGCTGGACCGCCGCCACCGCCGTGCTGTTCTCGCTGCTGGTCGCCCGCCTGCTCACCCCGATGATGGCCGCCTACCTGCTCAAGCCGCATGGCGAGGAGAAGCCGGAATCCAGGCTGATGACGTGGTACCTGGGCTGGGTGGACGCCGCACTGCGCTATCGCGGCCGCACCCTGTGGCTGGCCACCGGGTTGTTCGTCGCGTCGCTGGCGCTGGTGCCGTTCATCCCGGCCACCTTCATCCCGCAGTCCGATCTGGGCCGCAGCAACCTCAATCTCGAACTGCCGCCGGGCACCCGCCTGCAGGAGACCGTGGCCGTCGCCGAACACGCGCGCGGGCTGCTCAAGGACATGCCCGAACTCAAACAGGTCTATACCGCGGTCGGCAGCGTGCTCGACCTGGGCGATCCGGGTGCGACCGGCGTCGGTGAGCCGCGCAAGGCGACCCTGGTGCTCGACTGGGGCAGCGCCGACGGACGCGACCGCGACCAGCGCGTGCTGGAACGTGAGGCGCGTGAGCGCTTGGCTGATCTGCCCGGCGTGCGCGTCAGCTATGTCAGCTCCGAGCCCGGCAACCTGCTGCAGCTGGTGCTCTCCGGCGACGACCCGCAGCGCCTGCAGGATGCCGCCACCGCACTGGAACGCGACCTGCGCGGCATCCAGGGGCTGGGCAGCGTCACCTCCACCGCCTCGCTGCTGCGCCCGGAACTCCAGATCGTGCCGAACCCCGCCCGCGCCGCGGACCTGGGCGTCGCGACCGCCGATATCGCCGAGGCCGCCCGCATCGCCACGGCTGGCGATTACGAGCAGCGCCTGGCCAAGCTCAACCTGCCCGACCGGCAGGTACCGATCCGGGTCGGCTTTGCCGAAGCCACCCTGGCCAATCCGGGTTTGATCAGCCAACTGCGCGTGCCCGGCCGCAATGGCCCGGTGCCGCTGGCGGCGGTGGCGGACATCCAGCAAGGCAGCGGTCCCTCGCAGATCTCGCGCTACCAGCGCCAGCGCAACGTGACCCTCACCGCCGAACTCAACGATCGCCCGCTCGGCGATGTGATGACCGAAGTGCAGGCGCTGCCGGGCGTCAAACAGCTGCCGCCGGGCGTGACCTTCCTCAACACCGGCGATGCGGAAGTGTTCGTCGAGCTGTTCATCGGCTTCATGCTGGCGATGGCGGCCGGGTTGATCTGCATCTACATGGTGCTGTTGCTGCTGTTCAACCACGCGCTGATGCCGGTCACCATCCTCGCGGCGGTGCCACTATCCGCCGGCGGTGCGTTCGGCGCCCTGCTGATCACCCAGAACATGCTCTCGCTGCCGGCGCTGATCGGCCTGCTGATGCTGATCGGCATCGCCACCAAGAACTCCATCCTGCTGGTGGATTACGCGGTGATGGCCGAAGACGAGCACGGCATGAGCCAACATGACGCGCTGATCGATGCCTGCCGCAAGCGTGCACAGCCGATCATCATGACCACCCTGGCGATGGGCGCGGGCATGATGCCGATCGCGCTGGGCTTTGCCGGGGATTCAAGCTTCCGTGCGCCGATGGCGATCGCCGTGATCGGCGGCTTGATCACCTCCACGCTGCTGAGCCTGATCGTGATTCCCGCGGCCTTCACCGTGGTGGATGATGCGGGGGATTGGCTGTCGCGGAAGTTCCGGCGGCGGTCTTCGCATCCCGTGGGGAGTGGTGCGGAGTGAGGTGACTGGCCACTTCGCCACAAACAAAAAGCCCCGACCAAGGCCGGGGCTTTTTGCTGTATCTGGTGCCGGAAATAGGAATCGAACCTACGACCTACGCATTACGAATGCGCCGCTCTACCAACTGAGCTATTCCGGCGAGGTCGTGAATTCTAGGGGGTGCGGACCGGTTTGGTCAATCAGGGAAGCACCTCACCGTGGGACGGCCCGCGCGCCCAATGGCCCGGCAAGACGTGCTCCTGCCGCACCAGCCCTTGACGCACCAGCCTCTACAGTGAATCCCCCACCTCCGGAGGCATCCCATGCGCCCCTGTCCCCGCTTGGCCGGTCTGCTGCTGTCATCCCTGCTGTTCAGTGCCCCCGCGCTGGCACAAGGCACGGCGCCGATGCCGCAGACGCCGGACCAGCAGTGGCAGCCGCTGTTCCAGCAGGTCCAGGGGGCGCACCTGTTCAAGGATCAAAAGACCTTCGCTGATGCAGTGCCCCACCAGCCCAGCGCGGCCCTCCTCACCCAGTGGCAGCGCGCCAGGACTGAGCCCGGATTCGACCTGGCAGCCTTCGTAGCCGAGCACTTCGCAGTGCCTGGTGACACCCAGCCCTACGTGCCACCCACCGGCGAAACCCTGCGCGCGCACATCGAGGGGCTGTGGCCCGTGCTGACCCGCACCACCGACACGGTGGATCCGAACGGCTCGCTGCTGCCGCTGCCCAAGCCCTACGTCGTGCCCGGCGGGCGCTTCCGGGAGGTGTACTACTGGGACAGCTATTTCACCCTGCTCGGGCTGGCCTCCAGTGGCCGCTGGCAGCAGGTGCGCGACATGGTGGACAACTTCGCATGGCAACTCGACAGCTACGGCCATATCCCCAACGGCAACCGCAGCTACTACCTCAGCCGCTCGCAGCCGCCGTTCTTCAGCCTGATGGTGGATCTGCTCGCTACGCATGAGGGCGACGAGGCCTACCGCCGTTACCTGCCACAGTTACGCATCGAGCATGCATTCTGGATGCGCGGCGCGGAAGCGCTGGCGCCGGGCGAGGCGCGAGAACGCGTCGTGCGACTGGCGGACGGGCAACTGCTCAACCGCTATTGGGACGACCGCGCGGTGCCACGCACCGAGTCCTGGATGGATGATCTGGCCACCGCAGCCCAGGCGCCGCAGCGCTCGCCCTCGCAGGTGTATCGCGACCTGCGCGCCGGTGCGGAATCGGGCTGGGATTTCAGCTCACGTTGGCTCGCCGAGCCGTCTGCACTGGCGAGCATCCACACGACGGCGATCGTGCCGGTGGATCTGAACAGCCTGCTGTTCCATCTCGAGATGACCGTGGCCCGCGCCAGCAAGGCGGCCGGTGATCGCACCGCTGCACGCACCTTTACCCAGCGGGCGAAGGCACGCCAACACGCCATCAACCAACGGCTCTGGGATGACCAGCAAGGCTGGTACGTGGATCGCGATCTGGAGCGTGGCCAGACCCGCCCCGCCCTGACCGCGGCGGCGTTGTTCCCCTTGTGGCTGGACGTTGCTGACCGCACGCAGGCACGCCGTACCGCGGAGGCCGTCCAGGCTCAGTTGCTGCGCGATGGCGGGCTGCTGAGCACCACCGTGACGACCGGCCAGCAATGGGATGCCCCGAATGGCTGGGCACCGTTGCAGTGGGTCGCGGTGGACGGGCTGCAGCGCTATGGGCAGGACACCCTCGCCCGCCGGATCGGCACGCGCTTCCTGCGCACTGTGCAGACGGTGTACGACCGCGAGGGCAAGCTGGTGGAGAAGTACGTGGTGGACGGTTCGGCTACAGGCGGCGGCGGTGGCGAGTACCCGCTGCAGGATGGCTTCGGCTGGAGCAACGGGGTCACGTTGGCGCTGCTGGATCGCCTGTGTGCGCCGAAGCGTGCGTGTGAGAGTGCCCAGGATGTGGACGCCGCAGACTGATCCACCAACCGCGCCGCGCGAACGTGATGCGCGCTATGGCACGCAACATGCCCCGTGGACGGTGTTGGCCAGCAGCCGTGCGCGTGCCCGCTGGTCTGCGCTCAATTCGGCATCCAGCGATTGCATGACCAGCGGAGAGACGTAGTTGGGATTCACCTGCTGCAAGGCCAGGTTGTAGGCGTAGGCGGCCACCGGATCGCGCGGCACGATGCCGCCGTGTTCGTAATCCTGGGCCAACTTGGCGACCGCATCGATGCTGCCGCTGCGGGCCAGCGTTGCCAGGTATTGCCCTGCGGTGTGCTTCCACGCCACGGCCCGCTCCGGGTCCGCCAGGATATCCGCGTAGGTGCCCAGCACATCCTTGGGGGAGCGTGCATAGTCCAGTTGACCCTCGACAGAGCCCTGCAGCGCCGCCGTTTCGAGCCAGTTGCCGGGATACAGATCGCGATCAAGCACCAGCGCGCTGCACTCGCGAAGCAGACGCTCGGAGCGCTCCAAGAATGCCTTCTCTGCACCCACCAGTGCCGCGGACTGCGCGAGTTGATCCACCCGGCCGGAGGTGAACGTGCGGCACTCAAGCACGGTCAGATAGATTTCGTAGCTGGCGGTACCGTCGCCAGCCTTCGAGCGCGGCAGCAACTGCTGGACGTAGGCCAGCGCATCGCCGGGTGGACGGCTCGAGCCTTGGCGCGACAGCTCGTAGGCTTTGGACCCCAACGAACGGAACGTGCCCGGTGCCGGCGGTGGCGCAGTGACCGAGGCCGGCACGCGCATCCCACTGAGCGCCACCGGAGAGGCAGCATCACCGGTAGTGCTCCGCACGTGTTGGCCAGCCGGAACGCTGTCCTGACTCCGAAGTGCCAACGCTCCTACGAAGATGCCGGCCGCAGCGACGAGCACCACTGCCACTAGTGCCTTCCCGTGTTTTCCAAGCATGAGCGTCCGTGCCACCTTCGCATCCAGTCCAGCGCGTTTGATAACGCATCCACCATGAATCCTCGCTGCCTCGGGCGAGGACACGGCATCACCGCGCCTTCCACAACTCCGCCAGCCGATCCGGCTTGCCCGCGATGCGCTGCAGCGACGGGTACTTCAGCCCATCGTGGTAATCCAGCGTCACCGTATCGATGCGATCGAAGCTCTTCACCAGCAGGGTCAGCGGCGCCTTGTCGGTCTTGGCGGCGGTGATCGCCTCCTTCAACTGCTCGGCCTTGAACACCCGGCCATTGAGCGCGACCACGCTCATGCCGGGAATCAGGCCGGCATTGAAGGCCGGGCTGTCCCACAACACATCGCCGATGTAGCCGGATTCGCTGACGGACAGGCCGATGGAGTACAGCAGGTTGCTGTTCTTGCCGCGCGTCTCCTGCGCCTTGAACGCTTCGTTCGGTGTATCGGTGTACACCAGTTTCCAGCCAGCCGCTTCCAAGCCCCCTGTGAGCGGACCGTGCCCGTCCAGGCGTTCGCGCAGGAAGCTGGCCCAGTCGAACGGCGCCACGCCGTTGAGCGTGCTCACCACCTCGTCGAAGGTGTACGGATGGACGTTCCAGTCACCGTCGTTCATGCCGAAGAACGCCTTGGCGAAATCATCCAGGCCGCGCTTGTTGCCGGTCAGCGCGCGCAGCTTGCCCTCCACGTCCAGCCACACCATCTGGCCGCCGGAGTAGTAGTCCTCGCTCATCTGATAGTTGCGGAACGCCAGCGCGCGGCGCTGGGCGATGGTCGGGTCGTTGGTGGTGTCCTGCAGGTTGCGCCAGGCCAGGCCGGGGCGACCGCGGTCGTAAGTGCCCGCCACATTGGCCAGCACGTCGCGTGTCTGCTGCGGGCTCCACAGGCCGGAGCGCGCGGCCAGCACTTGGCCCCAGAACTGGGTCTGGCCTTCGTACAGCCACAGCAGGCTGTCGCCCATCGGCACGTTGAAGTTGGCCGTGGTCAGATCGGCGCCACGACGGTACTTGCCGTTCCAGGAGTGATTGAACTCGTGCGGCAGCAGATCACGGCCCAGCCAGGTCTTGTCCCACTCAGTGAAGTAGCCGGTGTCGCCGCTGTTCTCGCTGGAGCGCTGGTGCTCCAGGCCGATGCCGCCGAGCTTGTCGGTCAACGCCAGCAGGAACTCGTAGCGGTCGAAATGGCGTGCGCCGTAGAGCTTGTACATCTGCTGCACCAGCGCGCGATGCGCTTGAATCTGCTCTGGCTTGGCGGTCAGCGATTTGGCCTCATCGGCGAAGACATTCAGGTGCACCGGCACCTTCGCGCCCGGGTCCAGATCAAAGCGTTGGAAGTGGCGGCCGGCGAACAGCGGCGAGTCGACCAGGTGGTCGTAGCTGATCGGCTTGAACACCACGGTGTCACCCTCGCGGCGCTCGGTATCCAGCGCGGTGGCGTACGACCAGCCCGGCGGCAGCGTGACGGTGGCCTGCGCCTGGATGTTGCGGGTGATCACCCCGGCCGGGTACAGCGAATTGGCATTCCACTGCAGGTTGAGCATGTCCGGCGTCATCACCACGCGGCCCTGGGTGCCCTGCGAAGAGAGGAACTTGAACTCGGCCACCACTTCGCTGGCGCCCTGCGGCACCTGCACGGTGAAGGCATAGACGTCGTACGGATCGCGCGTCCACTGCAGCGGCGTGCCGTTGGCGGTGACGACCAGGCCGGCGAGCTTGTCGATCGGGCCACTCGGCGAATGCGCCCCGGGCAGCCACTGCGGGTACAGCAGAGTCAGCGGGCCGGGCTTGGCCGGCACCGTGGCCTTGACCTTGAAGATGCGTCGCCCGATATCGCGCGCGTCCACGTCGATGCGCAGCAGACCCGGGAAGGCCACGTCCTGCGGCGGCGGTGTCTGCGCCTGCACGCCGGTGGCGGACACGGCCAGCAGCACGGACAGGGCAATGGCACGCATCTTCATCAGGCAGGCTCCGGCAGGGGAAGCTCTTGATCCTAGCCCTCCGCCTGCTCCCTACCCCATGGCCAAAGGTCATGCGTCGCGTTGCGGCCATGATTGGCACAGCGGCGCGCAGTGACGTTCTGTCTGCCGGACAGGATCAGGGCCAACCGGGGTGCGCTGCCGGCCAGCGGCCGGCACTACCGGGGCAGCGCCATGGCATGTGTGGCGGAATGCTGCGATCAGTCGACCAAGCGCAGCCGCAGTTCCTTCGGCAACGCGAACACCATCGATTCGGGCTCGCCCTCCAGCTCGCCCACACCGGTGGCACCGAGTTCCTTCAGGCGCGCGATCACCCCGTCCACCAGCACCTGCGGTGCCGAGGCGCCTGCGGTCAGGCCGATGTGCTTCTTGCCGGCCACCCACGCCGGGTCGATCTCGTCGGCACCGTCGATCAGGTAGGACTCCACGCCATCACGGCGTGCCAGTTCACTCAGGCGGTTGGAGTTGGAGCTGTTCGGCGAGCCGACCACCAGCACCAGATCGCACCGTTTGGCCAGATCGCGTACGGCGTCCTGGCGGTTCTGCGTGGCGTAGCAGATGTCGTCGTTCTTCGGGCCCTGCATCGCCGGGAAGCGGGTGCGCAGCGCGTCGATGATGCTGCGCGTGTCATCCACCGAGAGCGTGGTCTGGGTGGTGTAGGCGAAGTTATCCGGCTGGTCGATGACCAGCGTGGCGACATCTTCCACATCCTCAACCAGGTAGATCTGGCCGGTGCCGCGCTCGCGGCTCCACTGGCCCATCGTGCCTTCCACTTCCGGGTGCCCGGCGTGGCCGATCAGCACCACGTCGCGGCCGGCGCGGCAGTGGCGGGCCACTTCCAGGTGCACCTTGGTGACCAGCGGGCAGGTCGCGTCGAACACCTTCAGGCCACGGCGGTCGGCTTCCTGGCGCACGGCCTGGGACACGCCATGGGCGCTGAAGATCACCGTGTTGTCGTCCGGCACTTCGTCGAGTTCTTCGACGAAGATCGCGCCTCGGGCCTTGAGGTCATCCACCACGAACCGGTTGTGCACGACCTCGTGGCGCACGTAGATCGGCGCACCCAGGGTCTCGATCGCGCGCTTGACGATCTCGATCGCACGATCGACACCGGCACAGAAACCACGCGGATTGGCGAGCAACACATCCATCGGTCAGATACTCCGGCCGGCGTGAGCCGGGTTGTTACGGATACAGGAGGGAATTATCCCGCTTTTTTGGCAGCCTTGCCGTCGAACAGGCCGAACAGGGCGATACCCACCGCGCCGACCACGATCGCCGAGTCGGCGATGTTGAACGAGGGCCAGTAATGGTCACCGATATGCCACTGGATGAAGTCGACCACGTGACCGTGCATCAGCCGGTCGATCACGTTGCCGATCGCCCCGCCGATCACCAGCGCGTAAGGCACGGCGCTGCGCCAGGCACCGCGCGCGGTGCCCCACATCCAGTAGGCCATCAGGCCGCTGATGCCCACCGCCAGCGCGGTGAAGAACCACAGCTGCCAGCCACCGGCATCGCTCAGGAAGCTGAATGCCGCACCGGTGTTGTAGGTGCGGTACCAGTTCCAGAAGCCCTCGATGACCACCACCGGCTCGTACTCGGGCAGGCTGGACAGCACCCAGGCCTTGCTCCACTGGTCGGCGATGATGATCACCGCCGACAGCAGCAGCCAGATCAGCGCGTTCGGACGCGGACGGGCGGCGGCCATCAGAACCACCGCCGGTCTTCGCCGGCACCGTCGATGTTGGTCACGCAGCGGCCGCACAGTTCCGGGTGCGCAGCGACCGAGCCGACATCGGCGCGGTAATGCCAGCAGCGCACGCACTTCTGCTTGCCGGTCGGCTGGGCGCTGACGAACACCTCGTCGGTGGTCGCCGGGCGCACCTGCACGTCACCGCTGATCAGCAGGAAGCGCAGCTCCTCGGCCAGCGGCTGCCAGCGCGCGGCGGTCTCGGCATCGGCGGCAACGGTGATCTCCGCTTCCAGCGCCGCACCGATCGCACCGTTGGCGCGCATCGGCTCGAGCACCTTGGCGACCTGCTCGCGCAGGGCCAGCAGCTGATCGAAGTCGGCGGCGTTGAGCGGTGCATCGGCCGGTAGCGGGGCCAGGCCCTCGTACCACGTGGCAAACAGCACGTTCTCCTTGCGCTCGCCCGGCAGGTAGCCCCACAGCTCATCGGCGGTGAAGCTCAGGATCGGCGCGATCCAGCGCGTGAACGCTTCGGCGATGTGGTACATCGCGGTCTGCGCCGAGCGGCGGCCGCGCGAGTCCACCGGCATGGTGTACAGGCGGTCCTTGGTCACATCCAGATACACCGAGCCCAGATCCACGCTGCAGAAGTTCAGCAGCAGCTGCACGATCTCGGCCATGTTGTAGCCGGTGTACGCCGCCTTGATCTTCTCCTGCACCTCGAAGGCGCGATGCACGATCCAGCGGTCCAGCGCGACCATGTCGGCCGGGGCCACCAGGTGCTGGGCCGGATCGAAGCCGTCCAGGTTGCCGAGCAGGAAGCGCGCGGTGTTGCGCAGGCGCCGGTAGGCATCCGCGTTGCGCTTGAGGATTTCCTGCGACAGCGACATTTCATTGCTGTAATCGGCCGAGGCGATCCACAGGCGCAGGATGTCCGCGCCCAGGGTCTTCATGATGTCCTGCGGCTCGATGCCGTTGCCCAGCGACTTGGACATCTTGCGGCCCTTCTCATCCACGGTGAAGCCGTGGGTGAGGCACTGTTTGTACGGGGCCTGCTTGTCGATGGCCACGCCGGTCAGCAGCGAGGACTGGAACCAGCCGCGGTGCTGGTCCGAGCCTTCCAGGTACAGATCGGCCGGCTTGCCGAAGCCACGCGCCAGCAGCACGCCTTCATGGGTCACGCCCGAGTCGAACCAGACATCCAGGATGTCGGTGACCTTCTCGTACTGCGGCGCTTCCTCGCCCAGCAGCTCGGCGCTGTCCAGCGAGTACCACACGTCGATGCCGTCGGCCTGCACGCGGTCGGCGACCTGCTGCATCAGTTCGACGGTGCGCGGGTGCGGCTCACCGGTTTCGCGGTGGGTGAACAGCGCGATCGGCACGCCCCAGGTGCGCTGGCGGCTGATGCACCAGTCCGGGCGGCCATCGACCATCGAGCCGATGCGCGCCTTGCCCCAGCTCGGGAACCAGCCAACGCTGTCGATCGCGGCCATCGCATCGCTGCGCAGGTTGGCCTTGTCCATCGAGATGAACCACTGCGGGGTGGCGCGGAACACGACCGGCGTCTTGTGGCGCCAGCAGTGCGGGTAGCTGTGCACGATCTCGACATACGCAAGCAGCGCACCGGAGGCACGCAGCACATCGACGATCAGCGGCTGCGCCTTCCACAGGTGCACGCCGGCCAGTTCGACGTCGCCGGCCGGCGGGGTAGAGGACAGGTACACGCCACGGCCGTCGACCGGGTTGATCTGGCCGGCGTTGTACTTGTCCATCAGCCCGTACTGCTGGCTGACCACGAAGTCTTCCTGGCCGTGGCCCGGGGCGGTATGCACCGCACCGGTGCCGTCTTCATCGGAGACGTGGGCGCCATTGAGCAGCGGGATGTCGCGCTGCGGGTAGAACGGATGGGCCAGCAGCAGGTTTTCCAGCGCGGCGCCGGTGGCACGACCGTGCACGACCAGGCCGTCCACGCCGTAGCGCTGCAGCGAACGCTCGGCCAGCGCGGCGGCCAGCACCAGCCAACGACGCTTGCCGTGGTGGGCCGGGCCTTCGGCCAACACGTACTCGATCTCCGCACCGAGCGACACCGCCAGCGAGGCCGGCAGCGTCCACGGGGTGGTGGTCCAGATCGGCACCGCCACCTCGACATCGGCCGGCAGCGTCACACCGAAACGCTCGGCCAGCTGCTTCGAATCACGCGACACGTAGGCCACGTCGATCGCCGGCGAGGTCTTGTCCTGGTATTCGATCTCGGCCTCGGCCAGCGCCGAGCCACAGTCGAAGCACCAGTGCACCGGCTTGGCGCCGCGCACGATGTGACCGTTGGCGAACACCTTGGAAAGCGCACGGATCTCGTTGGCTTCGAAATCGAAGCTCAGCGTCTTGTACGGGTTGTCCCAATCGCCGATCACGCCCAGGCGCTTGAAGTCGCGGCGCTGCAGTTCGATCTGCTCTTCGGCGAACTCGCGGCACTTCTGGCGGAACGCGACCGCATCGAGCTTGACGCCGACCTTGCCCCACTTCTTCTCGACCGCGATCTCGATCGGCAGGCCGTGGCAATCCCAGCCCGGCACGTAGGGCGCATCGAAGCCGGCCAGGTAGCGCGACTTGACGATGATGTCCTTGAGGATCTTGTTGACCGCGTGGCCCAGGTGGATCTGGCCATTGGCGTAGGGCGGGCCGTCGTGCAGCACGAACAGCGGGCGGCCCTGCGCGTTGTCGCGCAGGCGGGCGTAAAGGCCCTCGTCCTCCCAGCGCGACAGAATGCCCGGCTCGCGCTTGGGCAGGTCGCCGCGCATCGGGAATTCGGTTGCCGGCAGATGAAGGGTGGCTTTGTAGTCCTGGCTCACGCAGTGGCTCGCAATCTGTGTTCGGAAAGGATGTGACGGGCCTGTTCGGCGTCACGGTGCATCTGGTCGGTCAACGCAGCCAGATCTTGGAACTTTTCTTCGTCGCGCAGCTTGGCGACGAACTCGACATCGATGTGGCGGCCGTACAGGTCGCCCTGGAAATCAAACAGGTGCGCTTCCAGCAGCGGCTCCACGCCATCCACGGTGGGACGCGTACCGAAGCTGGAGACCGACGGCCACGGCTGGTCGAACACGCCGTGGACCCAGGTCGCGTAGATCCCCGACAGCGCCGGCGTCTTCGGAAAGCGCAGGTTGGCGGTCGGGAAGCCCAGCGTACGGCCCAACTGGCGGCCGCGCACTACCCTGCCCCCAATCGTATACGGCCTGCCCAGCAGATCGCCGGCATGACGGAAATCACCGGCGCGCAGAAGTTGGCGGATGCGGGTGCTGGAGATGCGCTCGCCGTGCAGGTCGACCGGCTCGATCTCGCCCGCACTGAAGCCACGCTCGCGGCCCATCGCCTGCAGCAGGGCCAGATCGCCCTTGCGGCGGTTGCCGAAGCAGAACTCCGGCCCGATCCACACCTCGCGCGCGCTCAGCCGGTGCACCAGCAGCTGCTCGACGAAATCCTCGGCCTGCATCGCGGCCATGCGCGCATCGAAGCGCAGCAGGCCGATCGCATCCACGCCGAGTTCGCGCAGCATCGCGACCTTGTCACGGGCCAGGGTCAATCGCGGCGGCGGCTCGCCCTGGGCGAAGTACTCGCGCGGCAGCGGCTCGAAGGCCACCGCAACGGCGGCGACGCCCAGCGCGCGCGCGCGCGAAACGGCGTGGCGCACCAACGCACGATGGCCCAGGTGCAGGCCGTCGAATGCGCCGATGCAGACCACGCTTCCGTGCGGGAACAACTGCCCGCCTTCGACGTTTCTAAACAGCCTGCTCATCTACGTGGAATGCGGCCCACCAGGGCCGATGCTTTGCAAGAGATAGCCATGAAGTATAGCCGGGCTGCCCCCGGATCAATGCTCCCGCAGGTGGCGCGGGCGGAAGCCCATGGCAACCAGGGCCACCAGATAGGTCAGACCGCCACCGCCGACCAGCAGCGCGAGGTTGCCGATGCGGTGCCATTTATCCATGCCGGTGAAGTCCGCCATCCCGTAGCGCAGGCCCAGCAGCACCGCCACCATCGCCAGGCAGGCCAGCCCCAGCTTGGTGACATAGCCGCCCCAGCCCGCCTTGGGCTGGTAGACATCGGTCTTGCCCAGCCAATACCAGAGCAGGCCCAGGTTCAGATAACTGGACAGCGCACTGGCGATACCCAGCGCGAGATGCAGGCCCGGCTGCTTGCCCAACGCGACCCAGACGCCCTGCGCTTTCAGCGCCTCCGGCACCATCACGTGGTACAGCACGGCCAGCAGGATGACGTTGAAGACCATATTGGCCACCAGCGCGACCACACCGGCGCGGACCGGGGTGCGGGTGTCCTGGCGGGCATAGAAGGCCGGCAGCACCACTTTCAGCAGCGCGAAGGCCGGCAGGGCGAAGCTCAGGCCGTACACCGACAGCGCGGTCATGCGGGTATCGAAGGCGGTGAAGCGGCCGTACTGGAACACGGTGGCGATCAGCGGCTCGGCCAGCAGCAGCAGGCCCAGCATGGCGGGGATGGCGATCAACAGCGTCGTGCGCAGGCCCCAGTCCAGCGCACTGGAGAAGCCGGCCTTGTCGGTACTGACATGGTGGCGGGCCAGCGCCGGCAGGATCACCGTGCCCAGCGCCACACCGAACACGCCCAGCGGCAGTTCCAGGAAGCGGTCGGCCAGCGACAGCCAGGACTGCGAGCCGTCGGTCAGCTTGGCGGCGATCACCGTATCCAGCAGCAGGTTGATCTGCGCGATCGAGGAGCCGAACAGGGTCGGCACCATCAGGGTCAGCACCTTGCGCACCCCCGGATGCCGCCAGCCCCAGCGCGGCAGGGTCAGCAGGTTGATGCCCTTCAGCGAGGGCAGCTGGAACAGCAGCTGCAGCAGGCCGGCCGCCAGCACCGCCCAGCCCAGCGCCAGGATCTGCTTCTCCGGGGTGCCGCCCAGCCGCGGGGCCAGCCACAACGCACCGGCGATCATGCACAGGTTGAGGATGACCGGGGTCAGCGCGGGCATCGCGAATTTCTGGAAACTGTTGAGCGCCCCGCCCGCCAGCGCGGTCAGCGAGACGAACAGCAGGAACGGGAAGGTCAACCGGAACAGGTCCACCAGCAGGCCATGCTTGGCCGGGTCGGTATCCACCCCACTGGAGAACAGGGTCGCCAGCTGCGGCGCGAAGATCAGCGCCAGCGCGGTGACCAGCAGCAACACCCCGCCCAGCGTGCCGGCCACCCGCGCCATCAGTTCGCGCAGTTCGGCATGCGAGCGGGTTTCCTTCACCTCCGTGAACACCGGGACGAACGCGGTGGCGAACGAGCCCTCGGCGAACAGCCGGCGCAGGAAATTGGGCACCCGGAAGGCGACCCAGAAGGCATCGGTCACCGCATTGGTGCCGAACGTGGTGGTGATGACCAGGTCGCGAACCAGCCCCAACACCCGCGAAATCATGGTCATGCTGCTGAAAGACAGCAGGCCCCGCAACATCCTTGGTGAACTCACCCGTGTTCCCTCTTGACAATTGACTTGACGTACATTTTTCGAGCCATCATACTTTCCAGCTTGCTGTTCCCATTACACCGATTTTTCAGGAAACCACCACTGTGGCCAATATCAAGTCCGCCAAGAAGCGCGCCAAGCAGACCGTCGTGCGCAACGCGCGCAATACGGCTCAGCGTTCGATGCTGCGCACCGCTGTCAAGAAGGTGATCAAGGCTCTGGATGCCAATGACGCCGCCGGCGCCGAGGCAGCCTTCGCTGTTGCCCAGCCGATCCTCGACCGTTTCAGCTCGCGTGGTCTGATCCACAAGAACAAGGCTGCTCGCCATAAGAGCCGCCTGACCGCGCGCATCAAGGCCATCAAGGCCGCCTGATACGGCGCTGCGGGTGTCGTAGAGCCACGCCCCGCGTGGCTTCGATCCAGCCGCAGAAAAAAACCCGGCCCCGGCCGGGTTTTTTGTTGCCTGCGATCCCGAAATGGCAGCACCACAGAAAAACCCGGCCGGAGCCGGGTTTCTCAGGGGCGCGCGGGTGCGCTCAGTACGCATCGCGCGCTTGCGCCTCGTCTTCCTTCTGGCGGTCGAAGAAGGCCATCACGTTGTTCATGATCGGCCAGGTGCCTTCGCGGCCCAGCGCCGAGACCAGGTACCACGGCTGGGTCCAGCCCAGTTCGGCGACGATCTTCTCGGCGGCGGCCTTGGCCTCGTCCTCGAACATCAGGTCAGCCTTGTTCAGCACCAGCCAGCGCGGCTTGTCCAGCAGCTCCGGATCGTGCTTTTCCAGCTCGCGCTCGATCGCACGGACCTGCTCGATCGGCGAGACACCTTCCACGCCGCCTTCCATCGGGGAGATATCCACGAGGTGCAGCAGCAGGCGGGTGCGCTGCAGGTGGCGCAGGAACTGCGCGCCCAGCCCGGCGCCATCGGCCGCACCTTCGATCAGGCCGGGAATGTCGGCGATCACGAAGCTGCGGTAGTTCTCCACGCGCACGACGCCCAGATTGGGGTACAGCGTGGTGAACGGGTAATCGGCCACCTTCGGGGTCGCCGCGGACACGGCGCGGATCAGGGTGCTCTTGCCGGCATTCGGGAAGCCCAGCAGGCCGACGTCGGCCAGCAGCTTCAGCTCCAACTTCAGCAGGCGCTCTTCACCCTCTTCGCCCGGCAGCGCCTGGCGCGGCGAGCGGTTGGTGGAGCTCTTGAAATGCATGTTGCCCAGGCCGCCGCGGCCACCCTTGGCCACCAGCAGGCGGTCACCATGACTGGTCAGATCGCCGATCACTTCATCGGTGCTGACGTTCATGATCACGGTGCCGATCGGCACGGTGATGACCAGATCTTCGCCGCCCTTGCCATAGGCCTGGCGGCCCATGCCGTTCTCGCCGCGCTGCGCCTTGAAGATGCGGTCATGGCGGAAATCGACCAGGGTGTTGAGGTTCTCGTCGGCGCGGATCCACACGCTGCCGCCATTACCGCCGTCGCCACCGTCCGGCCCGCCCAGCGGAATGAACTTCTCGCGACGGAAACCGATGCAGCCGTTGCCGCCATTGCCGGCGATCACCTGGATTTCTGCTTCGTCTACAAGTTTCATGATTCTGGATGCCAATCTGGAGGCGGCGGGCGCGAGGTGCACCCCACCGCAGAGTCTAACGGCCCCGGTACGATCCAGGGCCGGCGGCGGGAAATGTCCCGCCCGATAGTTGATACCAACGAAAAACCCCGCCGAAGCGGGGCTTTCGTCAGCGACCCCACGCCGTGGCGTGGGCGCCTGCGTACCGCTGAAGATCAGGCTTCGGCGACGACGCTGACGGTACGACGCTTCTTCGGGCCCTTGACCGAGAACTCCACCTTGCCGTCGACGAGCGCGAACAGGGTGTGGTCACGGCCGAGGCCAACGCCGGTACCCGGATGGAACTGGGTGCCACGCTGACGCACGATGATGTTGCCGGCATCGATGGCCTGGCCACCGAAGATCTTGACGCCGAGGTACTTCGGGTTGGAGTCGCGACCGTTGCGCGATGAGCCTACGCCCTTCTTATGTGCCATGACTGCTTCTCCTTATTACTTGCTGCCACCGGCAATGCCGGTGATCTCGATTTCGGTGTAGTACTGACGGTGACCCTGACGCTTCATGTGGTGCTTACGGCGACGGAACTTGATGATCCGGACCTTGTCGGCACGACCCTGGCACACGACCTTGGCAGTGACCGAAGCGCCGCTCAGCGCGTCGCCCAGCTTGATGCCATCGCTGTCGCCCAGCATCAGGATGTTGTCGAACTTGATCTCGTTGCCGACTTCGACTTCGAGCTTTTCAACGCGGAGCGTTTCGCCCTGCGCCACGCGGTATTGCTTACCGCCGGTTACCAGTACTGCGTACATGACCAGACTTCCTCTGTAGTTATTGTGGTCTATGGACTGCCGCCATCGAGGGCGGACAGAAGCGGAATTTTAATGACTTCAACCACTTCGGGTCAACCCACCCCCTGCTCTGACCCGGATTTGGCTGAATACGGTTCAGGAAACCGGCTGGCGGGGTCTCAGGGAATGAGACATGGGGGTGGCAAAGTCCGCGATTGCCCCCAAATCCCAAGCTCGGTAGGCTGACCGATTGCCGTTTCCGATTGCCCCACCCGCTTGCCGGCTCCCTGAGCCGAAGCCCCACAACGGATCCCCCATGGCGATGGATTTCATCCGCATCCGCGGCGCGCGGACGCACAATCTCAAGAACATCGATCTCGACCTGCCCCGCGACAAGCTGATTGTCATCACCGGCCTGTCCGGCTCGGGCAAGTCCTCGTTGGCGTTCGACACCATTTACGCCGAAGGCCAGCGTCGTTACGTGGAGTCGCTGTCGGCCTATGCCCGCCAGTTCCTCAGCGTGATGGAAAAGCCGGACCTGGACCACATCGAGGGTCTGTCCCCGGCGATCTCGATCGAGCAGAAGTCGACCTCGCACAACCCGCGCTCGACCGTCGGCACGATCACCGAGATCTACGACTACCTGCGCCTGCTGTACGCCCGCGTCGGCAGCCCGCGCTGCCCGGACCACGGCTACCCGCTGGAAGCGCAGACCGTCAGCCAGATGGTCGACCACGTGCTGACCCTGGATGCCGAACAGCGCTACATGCTGCTGGCCCCGGTGATCCGCGAGCGCAAGGGCGAGCACGCCCAGGTGTTCGACCAGCTGCGCGCGCAGGGTTATGTGCGCGTGCGGGTGGACGGCCAGCTGCATGAAATCGACGCGGTGCCGCCGCTGGCCCTGCGCCAGAAGCACACCATCGAAGCGGTGATCGACCGCTTCCGCCCGCGCGAGGACATCAAGCAGCGCCTGGCCGAGAGCTTTGAAACCGCGCTGAAGCTGGGCGACGGCATGGTCTCGGTGCAGTCGCTGGATGTGGAGGATGCGCCTGCGCACCTGTTCTCATCCAAGTACAGCTGCCCGGTCTGCGACTACTCGCTGCCGGAGCTGGAACCGCGCCTGTTCTCGTTCAACTCGCCGGTCGGCGCCTGCCCGGGCTGCGATGGCCTGGGCATGGCCGAGTTCTTCGATCCCTCGCGCGTGGTGGTGCACCCGGAGCTGTCGCTCTCGGCCGGTGCCGTGCGCGGCTGGGACCGCCGCAATGCGTACTACTTCCAGCTGATCGCCTCGCTGGCCAAGCACTACAAGTTCGACACCGACGCCCCTTGGCAGAGCCTGCCCGAGGACGTGCGCCAGGCGGTGCTGTACGGCAGCGGCGATGAAACGATCACGTTCACCTACTTCACCGAAGCCGGTGGCCGCACCCAGCGCAAGCATCGCTTCGAGGGCATCATTCCCAACCTCGAACGCCGCTATAAAGAGACCGAATCCTCGGCGGTGCGCGAAGAGCTGGCCAAGTACATCAGCGAGCGCAACTGCCCCGAGTGCCAGGGCCAGCGCCTGAACAAGGCCGCGCGCAATGTGTTCGTGGCCGACCGTGCGCTGCCGGAACTGGTGGTGATGCCGATCGACGATGCGCTGAAGTTCTTCAGCAGCATGACCCTGCCCGGCTGGCGCGGCGAGATCGCCGGCAAGATCGTCAAGGAGATCGGCGAACGGCTTGGCTTCCTGGTCGACGTCGGCCTGGATTACCTGACCCTGGAGCGCAAGGCCGACACCCTGTCCGGTGGTGAAGCCCAGCGCATCCGGCTGGCCTCGCAGATCGGTGCCGGGCTGGTCGGCGTGATGTACGTGCTGGATGAGCCGTCGATCGGCCTGCACCAGCGCGACAACGAGCGCCTGCTCGGTACCCTGACCCGCCTGCGCGACCTCGGCAACACGGTGATCGTGGTCGAGCATGACGAAGACGCGATCCGCCTGGCCGACTACGTGCTGGACATCGGTCCGGGCGCGGGTGTGCACGGCGGCGAGATCGTGGGCCAGGGCACGCTGCAGGACATCCTGGATGCGCCGCGTTCGCTGACCGGCCAGTACCTGTCGGGCAAGCGCGCCATCGAGATCCCGGCGCGCCGGCACAAGCCCAACCCGAAGATGACCCTGCACCTGCGCGGTGCCAGCGGCAACAACCTCAAGGGCGTGGACCTGGACATTCCGTCCGGCCTGCTGACCTGCATCACCGGCGTGTCCGGCTCGGGCAAGTCGACCCTGATCAACGACACCCTGTTCTCGCTGGCCGCCAACGAGATCAACGGCTCCTCGCACCCGATCGCCCCCTACAAGGAAGTGGACGGGCTGGATCTGTTCGACAAGGTGGTGGACATCGACCAGTCGCCGATCGGCCGCACCCCGCGCTCGAACCCGGCCACCTACACCGGTCTGTTCACGCCGCTGCGCGAGCTGTACGCGCAGGTCCCCGAAGCGCGTGCGCGCGGCTATTCGCCGGGCCGTTTCAGCTTCAACGTGCGCGGCGGCCGCTGCGAAGCGTGCCAGGGCGATGGCCTGATCAAGGTCGAAATGCACTTCCTGCCGGACGTGTACGTGCCCTGCGATGTCTGCCACGGCAAGCGCTACAACCGCGAAACGCTGGAGATCCTTTACAAGGGTTACAACATCAACGACGTGCTGCAGATGACCGTCGAAGATGCGCTGAAGCTCTTCGAACCGGTGCCGAGCATCGCGCGCAAGCTGGAAACGCTGGTCGATGTGGGCCTGAGCTACATCAAGCTCGGCCAGAGCGCGACCACGCTGTCCGGCGGTGAAGCGCAGCGCGTGAAGCTGTCCAAGGAACTGTCGCGCCGCGATACCGGGCGCACGCTGTACATCCTGGATGAGCCGACCACCGGCCTGCATTTCCACGACATCGAAGCGCTGCTCGGCGTGCTGCACAAGCTGCGCGACGAAGGCAACACGGTGGTGGTGATCGAGCACAACCTGGACGTGATCAAGACCGCCGACTGGATCGTTGATCTGGGTCCGGAAGGCGGCCATCGCGGTGGCACCATCCTGGTCACCGGTACGCCCGAAGACGTGGCGGCCTGCCCGACCTCGTACACCGGCCAGTTCCTGGCCAAGATGCTGCCCTCCACCAGCGCGCGCCCGGAACAGCCGGCGGCCGTGGCCAACAAACCCGACGCCCGCCCGCCGCGCAAGGCCAAGCCGGAACCGAAGAAGGCCGTGCGCAAGACCGCCGCGACCAAATCCCCCAGCAAGACCAAGAAGAAGACCGCATGAGCAACGAGCACAAGATCCTCGCCCGCGTGCCGATCAGCGTCCGCTGGCGCGACATGGACAGCATGGGCCACGTGAACAACGCCAAGTACATCTCCTACCTGGAAGAAGCGCGCGTGCGCTGGATGCTGGGGGTGGAGGGCGTTTCGATGACCGACCGGATCGCACCGGTGGTGGCGGCGACCAACGTCAACTATCGCCTGCCGATCGTGTGGCCCAACGACATCGTGGTGGAGCTGTTCGTCGAGCGTCTCGGCAACAGCAGCGTGACCATCGGCCACCGCATCGTGGACGAGAAGAACGACAGCACGCTGTACTCGGATGGCAACGTGGTGGTGGTCTGGATGGATACGCAGACCGGCAAGAGCGCGCCGTTGCCCGAGGCGATCCGCACCGCGTCCACCTGAGGGGTAGTGCCGGCCGCTGGCCGGCAACCTCATGACGCCGGACGGATGTGCATGGGTGCCGGCCAGCGGCCGGCACTACCGTTCCATACCCCATGGGGCCTTACGGTACCGCGCTGCGCACCTGCAACGTTCCATCCACCTTGCGCCCATCTTCCAGGCTCAGCCGCAACGGCAGCTGTGCGCCTTCCTTCAGTGCTACCTCCGGCTGCATCAGCATCAGATGCAGTCCGCCGGGTTTGAGCGCGACCGTTGCGCCTGCCGCGATCGGCAGGCGTTCCACCGCGCGCATGCGGCTGACGCCGTCGACCAGCGTGGTTTCGTGCAGCGACACCTCGCCGAACGCCTTGCTGCCGGCGGCGACCACCACTACCGCCTCGCGGCAGTCATTGCGGATCTGGCCGTAGCCGGCCGCCATCGGCATCGCGCCCGGCGGCAAGCGTACCCACCCCTCGCGCAGTGACACACAGGCCGGCGCTGCGGCCACGGCTGATGTTGCGAGCGCACACAGCCCCAACAATACGCACACGAATGGTTTGGTTATCATCGGCTTCGTTCCCTGTCCGCAACGAGACTGCAGCATGACGACGCTCATCGAGGTGATCAACCATGGCCCCATCCGCGAACTGCGGCTGGCCAGGCCGCCGGTCAACGCGTTGGACACCGAGCTGTGCCGGCATCTGATCCACGCAATCAACCAGGCCATGTCCGATGACGTGCACGGCATCGTGCTGTCCGGCAGCGAGCGCATCTTCAGCGCCGGCATGGATGTGCCACACCTGCTCGGCCACGGCGATGACAAACACAAGCTGCTGGACAGCTGGCAGGCCTTCTTCGGCGCCGTGCGCACCCTGGCCGAGTGCCGCGTGCCGGTGGTTGCCGCCATGACCGGGCATGCGCCGGCCGGCGGCTGCGTGCTGGCGCTGTGCTGCGATTACCGGATCATCGCCCGCAGCCCCGATGCCGCCCATCCCACGGTGATCGGCCTGAACGAAGTGCAAGTCGGGCTGGTCGCGCCGGAGGGCATCCAGCGCCTGATGCGCCGCGTGGTCGGCCACCATCGGGCCACCACCCTGCTGGTGGGCGGGGAGATGGTGCCGGCAGAGCGTGCGCTCGAGATCGGGCTGGTGGACGAACTGGCCGACGCCGCCCAGGTAGTCCCGCGGGCGGTGGCGTGGCTGCAGCGCCTGCTCAAGCTGCCCCGCCAGCCGATGCTGCTGACCCGCGCCATCGCCCGCGCCGACCTGCACGAGGCCCTGCACGCCGACCTGATCCAGCTCGACCGCTTCGTCGAGGCCTGGTACGCCCCGGACGCCCAGCAGGCGCTGCAGGGGCTGGTGGCCAGGCTGGGCAAGGCCTGAAGCCCGGCAAACGCCAACGCCCCGGTAGTGCCGGCCGCTGGCCGGCAACCAGGCAATGAACGATCGAAGTGGTGCGTGGTTGCCGGCCATGGGCCGGCACTACCCTATAATTTGCGTTCGCCCACCCCAGGTTGCTTCCCTTGTCCGCCACGCACGAACCCGTCGTTTCCGAGCTGATCGACCTGCTCTCGCTCGAACGCCTGGAAGACAATCTGTTCCGCGGCCAGAGCCGCGATATCGGCACCAAGTACGTTTTTGGCGGCCAGGTGCTGGGCCAGGCGCTGTCCGCCGCCCAGAAGACGGTCGAGAACGGCCGTCACGTGCATTCGCTGCACGCCTACTTCCTGCGTGCCGGCAACATCGACCACCCCATCGTCTATGACGTGGACCGCACCCGCGATGGCGGCAGCTTCTCCGTGCGCCGGGTCACCGCGATCCAGCACGGCAAGGTGATCTTCTTCTGCGCCGCTTCGTTCCAGCAGGCCGAGACCGGCGCCGAGCACCAGCACAAGATGCCGGAAGTGCCGCAGCCGGAGGACATCGAGCCGAACCAGCCACTGCCGCAGGCCGTTCTGGATCGGCTGCCGATCAAGGTGCAGCGCTGGCTCTCGCGCGGCGGCCCGTTCGAGTTCCGCCATGTCTACCCGCGTGACGAACTCAACCCGCCCAAGCGCCCGCCGTACCACCAGGTCTGGCTGCGCCTGAACGAGACCGTCGGCGATGCCCCGGAGCTGCATCAGGCGCTGCTCGCCTACGCCTCGGACTTCCACCTGCTCGGCACCGCGACCTTCCCGCACGGCATCAGCTACTACCAGCCGCATGTGCAGATGGCCTCGCTGGACCATGCGATCTGGTTCCACCGCCCGTTCCGCGCCGACGATTGGCTGCTGTACTCGCTGGACAGCCCCAGCGCGCAGGATTCGCGTGGCCTGGCGCGTGGCCAGTTCTTCACCCGCAACGGCATCCTGGTCGCCAGTACCGCGCAGGAAGGCCTGATCCGCGTGGTCGACGACAGTGCCGCGGCCGCCGCCGTGCCGGCCAAGGACTGACATGAGACAGATCTTCAACAGCCAGCGCGTGGAAACCGTCGAAGGCGTGGCCCAGCTGCTGCGCGACGCCGGCATCGAAGTGCGCATCACCAACGGACGCTCGTACCACAGCAAGCGCGGCAGCCAGTTCAGCTATCTGGACAAGGAAAAGGCCACTACCCACCCGACCCTGTGGGTGGTGCATGCCGATGACCAGCCCCGGGCCCGCGAGATCCTGCGCGATGCGCGCCTGCTCGAAACCACCCGCCGCGATCACCCGACCGCGCAGTTCGCGTTCCGCGACGAGGTCGCCCAGAACGATGCACCGCGCAACTGGGCCTGGCGCATCCGCATCGGCCTGCTGCTGGTGATCGCTGCTGTGGCGATGGTGGTAGTCATGCGCCACCGCGGCACCCCGGTCGTTGCGCCTGCACCAGCACCGGCCGTGCAGCCGGCGGCGTCGCCGACCGCACCGGCGGCCACCCCGCCGGAAGAAGAGGAAGTGCGGGTCCGGATCCAGCCCACCGAGTAAAGGGTAGTGCCGGCCGCTGGCCGGCTCCTCGTGCGGTTGGAAGCCTGCAGAGCCGGCCAGCGGCCAGCACTACCCGGTCACATCCGGGACCGGCACGCGTCATGATGGGACCATCCCCGGGGGAGGACATCATGACGACGCATCCGCTGACCACTACGCTCGAACGCGAGCTGCCCGCTGCCGCAGGCGGCTGCCAGCAGTCCTACGGACGCATCGTGCTGGCCTGCCAGAACACGGTCACCGCGATCGCGCTGGCGATCACCCGCGATGTGCATGCCAGCGAGGACATCGCGCAGGAAGCCTTCATCAAGGCCTGGCAGCAGCTCAACCAGCTGCACAACCACGCCAGCTTCCTGCCGTGGCTGCGCCAGATCACCCGCAACCTCGCCCGTGACTGGCTGCGCGCCAACCGCGGCCGCCCCCTGTCCGGCGAGGCCGCCGAGATCGCCATCAACATGGCCGCCGACCCCAGCCCCAGTGCCCCGGATCATCTGCAACGGGTAGAGGAAGAACTGGCCGCCGAAGACATCATCTCGGCGCTGCCGGAGGACAGCCGCGAAACCCTGCTGCTCTATTACCGCGAAGGCCAGAGCTCGCAGCAGGTCGCCGACCTGCTCGGGCTCAGTGATGCCGCCGTGCGCAAGCGCCTGTCGCGTGCACGTGCCACCGTCCGTGAGGAGATGCTGCGTCGCTTCAGCGACTTCGCCCGCAGCAGCGCGCCCAGTGCCGCCTTCGCCACGACCGTCGTATCGATGGTGCTGGTCGCCGCCCCCGGTACGGCCAGTGCCGCGATCCTGCTGGGCACCGGACTGGGCACCGGCAAGCTCGGTCTGGGCGGTGCCAGTGTCTCCGGCGGTGCCGCAATGGGGTCATTGACGGCAGCGGCCAGCCAGACAAACGTGTTGCCGCCGGATCTCGCCTGGGGCGCGATCATCGGCAGCATGGTCGGCGGCGTGCTGGGGAGCTACCTGGGCGGCCGTTATCTGCTCTCGTATGCCGAGAACGAAGGCGAACGCGCAGCGATCCGCAGGTTCGTCCACTACAGCACCTTCACTGCGATGCTGGTCTGCATGGGCGTGTTCGCCCTGGGCTTCCTGCCCCTGGCCTGGTACTGGCCAGCCGTGGCGCTGGCGATCGGCCTGGGCGTCGTCAACTATCAGTGCCTGGTCCCGCTGCAGCGGATCATGGCGCCGATGATCGCGCGCGATGCGGCCCGCCACGGGCGCACCGGGGCGAACTGGAAATATCAGTCGTTGTACGGTCCCAAAGCACTGTGGGTCATGAATCTGCTGGTGGTCGGCACCATCGTCTGGGCGATGTACAAGAACGGCAGAATCTAAAAAAAAGCGCCGGTCATCGACCGGCGCTTTTTTTCGTGCAACACCTTCGTACCGCTTACTTCGCGGCCGGTGCCTTCGGCGGCATCGGCGGCTTGCCATCGCGGTGCTTGCCATCGCGATGATCGCCACGCGGACCACCGAACGGGCCCTTGGCGGCATCGAACTCGGCCTTGCTCAGCTGGCCGTCCTTGTTGGTATCGGCTGCGGCAAACCAGGCATCACGATGCTGCTTCATGCGCAGCTCGCGGTCGGCCTTGTCCAGGTAACCATCCTTGTTGACGTCCATCGCATCGAAGCGCGCGGCCAGGCGCGGGTCGGCCTTGGCTTCCTCGCGGCTGATGCGACCGTCCTTGTTGGTGTCCAGCTTGGCCATCCAGTCGCCATGCCCACCCGGGCCACGCCCGTGGCGCTTGCCGTGCCAGCGCGGCAGTTCCTCACGGGACAGCTTGCCGTCCTTGTTGGCATCCAGCGTGTCGAACTGCGCGGCCAGACGCGGCGACCTGGCCGCTTCGGTGCGATCGATGAAGCCATCGCCGTTGGTGTCCAGCTTGGCACGGGCCGGCTTGTCGGCGGCGGCGGGGGTATCGGCAGCGACCGCCAGGCCGGCAGCACCGGTGGACAGCAGCAGGGCCAGCAGCAGGAGGGATTTGCGGTTGCGCATGGGTAACTCCGGTTTGTGAGGGAAACTGCGTGCGGTGCGTGGCACCCACACCGGTAACAACGCGTGGGCGCCAGCACCGTTGACAGCCCGGCCGGCCGTGTTCATTTGGCAGACAGTCGCGCCGGCTGCGACGGCACGGGGCTATGCTGTGGGCATGGCAATACACGGCGACCGCGACGACGAGCTGCGACTGTTCCAGACCGGTGACCACCCCTGTGGCTACTGGCCGGAACGGGCCGCACGCGATCTGGTGCTCGACCCCAACGATCCCCGTCTGGGCACGCTGTACCCAATGGCGCTGGGCTGGGGCTTCCGCCGCTCCGGTGATCTGGTCTACCGCCCGCACTGCGCCGACTGCCACGCCTGCGTGGCCGTGCGCATCCCTGTGGCCCGCTTCGCACCGGACCGCAGCCAGCGCCGCTGCCTGGCCCGCAACGCGGATCTGGAAGTGCGTATCGTCGCGGCCGAACAGACCGAAGAGCAGTTCGCGCTGTACCACCGTTACCTGTCCCATCGGCACGCACAGGGCGGCATGGACGAGCACGGCCCGCATGAGTTCGACCAGTTCCTGATCGGGCGCTGGTCGCAGGGGCGTTTCATCGAAATCCGCGGCCCGGCCGAGGACGGCCATCGTGGTCCGCTGCTCGGGGTGGCCGTGACCGATGTGACCCCGCAAGGACTGTCGGCGGTCTACACCTTCTTCGATCCGGACCACACCCATCGCGGCCTGGGTACCTTCGCGATCCTGCAGCAGATCGCCTGGGCCCAGCGCGAGCAGCTGCCGCACCTGTACTTGGGCTACTGGATCCGCGACCACCGCAAAATGGACTACAAGCGCCGGTTCCGCCCGCTGGAGGCCTATGACGGCCGCCGCTGGCACGCCTTCGATGACGAACTGGACGGCCGCTGACGCAACACTGACACCGTGCCGGGTGCAAAATAGGCGGATGAAAGCCCATCCCCTGATCCTTGCCCTGGCCCTGCTCTGCGGCGCCTGCGCCCAGACCCCTGCCAAGACCGCCGCCATGCCGGATACCGCCTCCGCACCGCTGCGGATCGCCACCTACAACACCTCCCTGTACAGCGACGAGACCGGCGGGCTGATCGCCGAGCTCGAAGGCGACAGCGAACACGCGCGCAAGATTGCCGCCGTCCTGCAGCAGGTCCGCCCGGATCTGGTCCTGCTCAACGAGTTCGATTACGACGACGCCCATCGCGCCGCTGATCTCTTCCAGCAGCGCTACCTGGAAGCCGCCCAGCCGGGCGGCGGTGAACCGCTGCATTACGCCTATCGCTACCTCGCCCCGGTGAACACCGGCGTGCAGAGCGGACTGGACCTGGACAACAACGGCGAGATCGGCGGCGAAGGCCGCGCCCGTGGCAACGATGCCTGGGGCTACGGCCTGCACCCGGGCCAGTACGGCATGCTGGTGCTGTCGCGCTACCCGATCGATGAAGCGAAGGTCCGCAGTTTCCAGCTGCTGAAGTGGAGCACGATGCCAGGCGCCCTGCGCCCGATCGACCCGCGCACCGGGAAATCCTTCTACAACGACCACGTCTGGTCGCAGCTGCGCCTGTCCTCCAAATCGCATTGGGACGTCCCGGTGACCACCCCGAACGGCACCGTGCACGCCTTGGTCTCGCACCCGACCCCGCCGGTCTTCGACGGCCCGGAGAAGCGCAACGCCGCCCGCAATCACGACGAACTGCGCCTGTGGCAGCACTACCTCAAGGACCGCGACACCTCATGGCTGTGCGATGACCGCGGCCACTGCGGCGGCCTTCCGCAGGACGCGCGCTTCGTCATCCTCGGCGACCTCAACAACGACCCGGCCGACGGCGACGGCCGCCACGAAGCGATCGTCGAACTGATCGAAAACCCCCGCGTCCTGCGCTACCCCACCCCGCGCAGCGTCGGCGCCGAACAGACCAGCCTGGCCTACGCCGAAAAAGGCATCGTCCGCAAAGGCGCGCCCTTCCACGCCACCGGCGACTTCGGCCCGAAATCCGGCACCATGCGCCTGGACTACGTCCTGCCCTCGGTCGGCTTCAGCTACATCGGCAGCGGCGTGTTCTGGCCGTCCAACGACAGCCCGGAAGCCAAGATTGCCGACGGCAGCGACCACCACCTGGTGTGGGTCGACCTGAAGTAAAGCCCGCGTCGCTCTCAACGAAAAACGGCGAGCCAAAGCTCGCCGTTTTTCGTTTGCTCCGCTGTTCGAACCGCACAACCGACCTTCCACGAAGAGGTGATCGGGCAGCCCGATGAAGGACCGTGTGCGGCATGGATGCCGCACTACGAGCCCCCAAGGATGGGTTTACGGCGTGTTCTGCATCGGGCTGCCCGATCGCCTCACACCGACAGCAACCAAGGCGCCCAGCTTCGGCTTCGGCCTCAAACCCGGCTCAAGACCGCAACTCGATCCCGATCGCCTCAGCCGCCTCACGCGCGATCTTCCGCGCCGCATCGACATCCGCACCCCGCGCCAAGGTCACGCCCACCCGGCGATGCCCATGCACACTGGGTTTGCCGAACAACCGCAGCGCCGAATCCGGATGCACCAGCGCCGCGGCCACATTGCTGAAGAACGGCACACCCTCACCGTGTGCCAACATCGCGCACGACGCCGATGGACCACTCTGGCGGATCACCGGAATCGGCAGCCCCAGGATCGCGCGCGCATGCAGCGCGAACTCGCTCAACTCCTGCGACGCCAGCGTCACCAGACCCGTGTCATGCGGCCGCGGCGATACCTCGCTGAACCACACATCGTCGCCTTTCACGAACAGCTCGACCCCGAACAGCCCCCAGCCGCCCAGCTCATCGGTGATCGCCTGCGAAATCTCCTCCGCCCGCGCCAGCGCACGCGGCGACATCGGCTGCGGCTGCCAGCTCTCGCGGTAGTCACCGTCTTTCTGCCAGTGCCCGATCGGCGCACAGAACGAGGTCCCGCCCGCATGACGCACGGTCAGCAGGGTGATTTCGTATTCGAAGTCGATGAAGCCCTCCACGATGCAGCGCCCGGCACCGGCGCGGCCACCGGTCTGCGCGTACTCCCAGGCCGGCGCGATGTCGGCGTCCTGGCGCAGCGTGCTCTGGCCCTTGCCCGAGGAAGACATCACCGGCTTGACCACGCACGGCAGCCCGATCGCGGCGACCGCCGCGCGGTACTCGGCGTCGGTATCAACGAAACGGTACCGTGAGGTCGGCAGGCCCAGCGTCTCGGCGGCGAGCCGGCGGATGCCTTCACGATCCATGGTCAGGCGTGCCGCACGCGCAGTCGGCACTACCCGCAGTCCCTGCTCCTGTTCCAGCTGGACCAGCGTCTCGGTATGGATCGCCTCGATCTCCGGCACCACCAGATGCGGCTTCTCCAGTGCGATCAGCGCGCGCAGCGCCATCGCGTCGAGCATGTCGATCACGTGCGCACGGTGTGCCACCTGCATGGCCGGCGCGTTGGCGTAGCGGTCGGCGGCGATCACCTCCACCCCCAGCCGCTGCAGCTCGATGGCGACTTCCTTGCCGAGTTCGCCGGATCCCAGCAGCAGCACACGGGTGGCGGAAGGAGACAGCGGCGTACCGAGCGTGGACATGGCAGTGTTCCGGGCAACAGGGGCGGGAGGGCATTTTAGCCGCTGCGCCCCTCCATGAGCGGCCTTCCCGGCACTTGCGAAGTGATATCAATTTGATATCTTCCAATCAACTACCCAAGGACGCCCCGCCATGAAAGAGAAGTCGATCCGCTCGCTGTCCGGCCTGCCCTTCCTGCTGCTGGTGCTGGCCCTGACCGCGGTGGCGGTGTGGATGTTCGTGGTCGGGGTGGACAAGGGCAACCGCAACCCGGCGCTGATCATCGGCAGCCTCCTGCTCGCCACCACCGCCCTGCTCAGCCTGGTCGGCCTGTATACGGTGCAGCCCAACCAGGCCGTGGTCGTCAGCCTGTTCGGCAAGTACGTCGGCACCGTCAAGGAGAACGGCCTGCGCTGGAACAACCCGTTCTTCACCAAGGTCAAGGTGAGCCAGCGCGTGCGCAACTTCGAGAGCGGCAAGCTCAAGGTCAATGAGCTCGATGGCAGCCCGATCGAGATCGCCGCGGTGATCGTGTGGCAGGTGGTGGATGCTTCCGAAGCTGTCTACAACGTGGATGACTACGAGAGCTTCGTGCACATCCAGTCCGAATCGGCGCTGCGCGCGATGGCGACCAGCTATCCGTATGACCAGCACGAAGACGGCCAGCTGTCGCTGCGCAGCCATGCCGCCGAGATCTCCCAGCACCTCAAGGACGAGCTGGCCGAGCGCCTGGCCGATGCCGGCGTGCAGGTGATCGATGCGCGCATCAGCCACCTCGCCTATGCGCCGGAAATCGCCCAGGCCATGCTGCAGCGCCAGCAGGCGAACGCCGTCATCGCTGCACGCACGCGGATTGTCGCTGGTGCGGTCGGCATGGTCGAAATGGCCTTGGCCGAACTGCAGAAGAACGGCGTGGTCCAGCTCGATGAAGAGCGCAAGGCGCACATGGTAAGCAACCTGCTGACTGTGCTGTGTTCGGACCGTGGCACCCAGCCGGTGGTCAACGCCGGTTCGCTGTATTGATGCACCAGCGTGCCGACCCAGGGTCGGCACCTGCCAACGCAACCCGGCGCCGAGGGGACGGCACGGGGTGTAGATAAAGGACCCCCGCATGACCGAAAAGAAAGCGTACCCGCTGCGTATCAATGCCGACGTTCTGGCGGCGGCGCAGCGCTGGGCCGACGACGATCTGCGCAGCCTCAATGCGCAGATCGAATACGTGCTGCGTGATGCACTGCGCAAGGCCGGACGCCTTCCCAAGCCCACCACCGACAAGGAGAGCAAATCATGAGCAGGCGCTGGAGCTACCTGACCGTTGAAGTAAAGCCGGGCATGATGGGCATTGTGAAACCCAAAGACATACAGGACGAACTGACCCGGCATGGCAACCTGGGCTGGGAACTGGTCAACCTTGTCTTCGCACCGCCCCTCAATACGGCGTTGCTGATCTTCAAGAAGGAGGATTGAGATGCCTGCAGCTCAATCCTTCGAGGTTGCCCCATCGCCGGTCTGGCGACTGCTGTGGCTGTGGACTCCGCTGCTGCTCGTCGCTGGCCTGATGGTCGGCACCGCGCTGGACGCACCGGAGCGTTCGCACACCGAACTGTTCATCACCCTGCCGTTCCTTGCGGTGCTGGCGGCCGTACTGACCTGGGCCTACAGCCGGCGTCGCATCGTGCTGCATGAGGACACCCTGGAGGTGCTGTCGACCTTCTACCGCAAGCGCGTGCCGGTCAGCGCGATGCGGCTGGACGAGGCGCGTATCGTCGACTTCGCCGAGCATGGCCGGTACAAGCCTTCGATCAAGACCAACGGCTACGGCGTACCTGGCTTTCAGTCCGGGCACTACCGCATGGCCGATCGCAGCAAGGCGTTCTGCCTGATCACCAACAGCAGCCGCGTGCTGCACGTGCCGCTGCGCGATGGCAGCGCCTTGGTGATCAGCCCGGACCGCCCACGTGCACTGCTCGATGCCCTGCAGGCGCTGGCCGGACCGCCGCCCGCGCACTAAGCTGGTGACATGCGCCGATCCCCTGCCTTGCTGATCAACACCGCCGAGATCGAACTGTGGCCCGGCGGCCTGCTGCGTGCACGCGGCTCTGCCGACGCGCGCGCCTTGGCTCGCGCGCAGTGGGTCCTGCGGCGCAAGCGCGATGGGCGCTACCTCGCCGTCGCTACCGCCCACGGCGTGCTGCCGCTGGTGCCGCGCCTGATGCGCGAGCCGGGCATCGAGGAGGCACTGGATGCGCTGGACCGCCAGCTGCTGGATCGCCGCCGTGGCAGCGCGCCCGATACGGTGCTGCCCCTGAGTGGACTGCAGCATCGCCTCGAAACCCTCGGGATTGATGCCGATGCTTACGAAGCCGCGACCGGTCTGGCGCTGGAAGCCGAACCGGCTCAGCTTCACCTGGCCGGCTTCGACCGCTACCGGCGGCCACTCTGGCTGCAGCGTGACGCCGCTCGCAACTGGCAACGCCTGCGCGCGCGGGCCGCTGCCGATGGCACCGCCCTGGATGCGATCTCCGGCTACCGCAGCCACGATTACCAACTCGGGATATTCGCGCGCAAACGCAACCGCGGGCTGAGCGTGGAGGAGATCCTCAAGGTCAACGCCGCGCCGGGCTACAGCGAGCACCACAGCGGCTACGCGCTGGATATCGGCACACCCGGCGAACCGCCTGCGGAAGAATCGTTTGAGTCGACTGCCGCGTTCGCGTGGCTGGGCGAGCATGCCGGTCGCTTCGGGTTCCAGCTGAGCTACCCGCGGGACAACCCGCATGGGATTGTCTACGAACCGTGGCACTGGTGCTGGCACGACGCCATACCCTGACCAGCGCGACCCACAAGGAGGGCGACCATGGACGATCAGAATCCCTACCAGGCCGGTGAGGTTCCCCCCACCCCGCCAATGGCACCGCACTGGGAACAGGTGCCGAGCGGGATCACCAGGCCAGTCACGCAGCTCTGGTTACTGGGCGCGGGACTCGCCGTGTTCACCCTCGCCACGGGCGGCTGGACGTGGGTCACGAACCGGCACGTGTTCGCCATGATGAACTTCATCGCTGCTGCGATGGTCGGCTGCGTTTACCTGGGTCTGGCAGTGGGGGTCTACAAACGCAGCCGGATTGCGGCCTGCCTGACCGCTGCGTTGTGGGCATGGGTGTTCGTGATGCATCTGAGGCAGGACACCGCAGGCCTGGCAGACACGCTTCGGAGGATGGGGATGATGCTGGTGATCGGGGTCGTGGTCCTCCGCGGCACCTTCGCCACCTTCCACCATCACCGCTACCTTGCGGCGAAGAAGCGCCAGCCAGCGCGGGCACGAATCAGCGACGACCCGGCCTTCGCGCCGAAGCCGCCGGCCGCGTAGCCTCACCCCTGCGAGCGGTTGGTCGTCGCCTTCGGATCCACCGTGAAATCTGCGATCCGCCACAGGTACAGGCTCGCGTAGGTCCGGAACGGGCCCCATTTCTCGCCGCGGGCGAGCAGCTCCTTCGGGGTTGGCATCCGCTCGGCCTTGTCCACGCGCTGGGCGCCCTTGCGGACACCGAGGTCGTCCACCGGCAGGATGTCCGGGCGACCGAGCCGGAACATCAGCATCATCTCCACCGTCCAGCGGCCGATGCCGCGGATCGGGACCAGCGCGTCGATGATCGCGTCGTGGTCCATCACCGACATCCGACGCAGGTCGGGAATCTCGCCCGCCGCCTCGCGACGCGCCAGGTCTCGCAGCGCCAGCGCCTTGTTGCCCGAGACCCCGCAGACCCGCAGCCCGGCATCATCGATGCGCGCGAGCGTATCGGCGTGCAGGCGGGTGCTGCCGATGGCGGTCTCCACCCGCCCGACGATGGTCGAGGCGGCCTTGCCGCTGAGCTGCTGGAACAGGATCGCCCGTGCCAGCGCATCGACCGGGTCGAAGGTCTTCGCCCAGCCGGGTTGCGCCTGGATGGGGCCAAGCCGCTTCATCCACGTGCCCAGCCGCCGGTCGCGCCGGCTCAGCCAGTCGTGCGCTTCATCGACATCAAAGCCACGGCGGTAACGGGGCATGTCAGCGCCTCAGCGCGTTCAGCCCGTAGGCCAGCCAGCCCACCATCAGGGCCGTGCCGCCAATGGGCGCCAATTGGGTACTGAGCTTCCACAGCGCGCCCGCCACCAGGCTGCCGGAGAACAGCAGCGTGCCGATCAGCAGCACATACAGGGCCAGCCGACCCAACGTGTTCTGCTGGGTCGGGCCGAGTACGGCCAGCGCCACCCCGTGCCCGAAGGCGTATAGGGCCGCGGTGGTCACATGCGACTGCGCCAGCGGGTCGGCGATGCCATGGGAGGCGTAAGCCGACAGGCCCACCGCCGTAGCCGCGAGCAGGCCGCCCAGGCCGGCCAGCAGGGAGGGTTTGCGCGTGCGTCGTTCCAGGTTGAGCATGCTTGCGTCCTTCAGACAATGCCCCGCTGCCGGAGCCAAAAAAAAACGCGCCGCAGGAAGCGGCGCGTTTCAGGTCGTGCGTTACATCACGGCAACCGTCGGATTACTTGACGGCCCAGTAGATGTCGTACGTGCCTTCCGGAGTGAACGACTTGTCCACGCCGTCCTTCCAGGACTCGTACGGACGATCGATCACTTCGTTGCCGCCGGTCACCGACCACGCACGCAGGGCGTTGCGGGCGATGTCCAGGCCGGCCATGTGGCCGGTGTAGGCCGCGTGGGCCGAACGATGCGGAGCCACATGCACGTACTTGACCGGTGCACCATCGTCGATCTTCACCGTCAGGGCTTCGGCCGTCGCGGCTTCAGCACCCTTCTTCTTGACCGGCTGGGCCACGTCGAAGGCGTACTTCTCGGCGCCGAAATCGGTGGTGATGATGCGGAACGGACCGGCGGCTTCGAGGTTGTTGGCCTCCATGACGCGCTTGATCCACTCCTGGTTGTCCTTGATGGACTTGGTGATGGTCTCCTGGCCGCGGTCCACGTTGCCGGCGGTGACGACCAGCAGGTCCTCGGCCGGGACGTCCACGATGGCCAGATCGGTCAGCGGGGCTTCGGCGGTGCGGTAGTCCACGTTCGGCACGGTAGCCAGCATGTTGGCCATGCGCGACAGACCCAGCTTCAGGTCGTCACCGGCGTGACGGCTGACGTACAGGCCAGCGTAACGACCGAACAGGTTGAACCCGTACTTGACGCTGTAGTCCTGCGTGATCTTGACGTTGCGGCCACCCTTGCCGGTCGGCTCGAGGGTGAAGTTGGTCACCTTGTCGTGGCCCTTGGTCTGGTCCTCGATGGCGATGGCAACGTGCTTGTTCTGCTCGGACTCGGTGATCACCCAGCTACCCTGGCCCAAGGAACCTTCCTTGGAGGAGTAGTCCAGGCGTGCGCCGACACCGGCAGCCGGGCCGGAGTGCTTCAGTTCAACGGCGGGATCGCGCAGCAAGAGCGGGTTCCAGTCCTTGAAGCGGCGCAGGCTGTTGACCGTGTCGTACACGATCGTCATCTTGCGGTTGGTCTCGATGCTTTCGGAAATATGGCGCTCGCCCGGCAGACATACGCCAATGATGACGAACAGGCCAGCCACGATCCCCAAGGCGATCAGGAACTCGATAATACGGGTCATTCAGGAGTCTCCGGGGCCGATCCCACGGCCGGGTTGATTGAAGCGAAGCGCCAATCCTAGCAGGCTTCGCCGGTGTTGTTGATCAGGGTTGGCACACCGGTTTCCATGTCGGCAGCGGTTTTGCATAGACAAGGAGCGGAAAGATAACGCATCGCGCGTGTCAGCACGTAGCGTATGGGCAATATTTCTTTGCCGGATTCGGCCTACGGACCCGGAATTTCCCTTGTATCGCTTGCGCTGCAAGGGTTTCGCGGGATTCAGAAATTACCGACAAACCCGTGGCCGCCCGAAGGCCGCCGCCGGGTCCACCGGCTCAGACCAGCTGCAGCTCGAAGGCCTTGAGCACTGCCCGGGTGCGGTCGCGCACCCCCAGCTTGGACAGGATGTTGGACACGTGGTTCTTGATGGTGCCTTCGGCCACGCCCAATGAATTGGCGATCTCCTTGTTGGAGAAGCCACTGGCCATCAGCCGCAGGATCTCCGTCTCACGGTCGGTCAACGGGTCCGGCCGGTCCAGGCTCACGAACTCGTTGCGCATGTGCTCCAGGCCCGACAGCAGCCGCTGGGTGACCGCCGGCTGCACCAGCGAGCCGCCATCGGCCACCGTGCGGATCGCGCCCACGAGCTGATCCAGGGTCACATCCTTGAGCAGGTAGCCCTTTGCCCCGGCCTTCAGCCCGGCCAGCACCAGCTGATCGTCATCGAAGGTGGTCAGGATGATGGTCGGCGGCAGCTGGTTCAGACGCGACAGCATCTGCAGCGCCTCCAGCCCGGACATCACCGGCATGCGCATGTCCATCAGGACCACGTCGGGGCGGACCTGCGGAACCACCTCGACTGCCTGGCGGCCATCGGCGGCCTCGGCGACCACCTCGATGCCGTCATCGAGCGCCAGCAGCGAGCGGATTCCCTGCCGCACCAGGGTTTGGTCGTCGACCAGGCAGACGCGAATCATCAACGCACTCCTTCAATGACAGCGGTCAGCATCAATACTGGCACGCCGGGTACCGAGGCACGCAGGCGGAAGCCCTGACCCCGGCGGGTTTCGATCTGCAGCTCACCACCGCATTGTTGCAGCCGCTCGCGCATCCCGCGCAATCCGTTGCCGACCACGATGCCGTCCGCGCCGACCCCATCATCATGCGCCTCCAGCACCACGATGCCGGGCGGCTCGCGCCGGACCTTGATCCACAGGTTGCGTGCGCCGGCGTGGCGCACCGCATTGGTGATGATTTCCTGGGTGCAGCGGAGCAGCACATGAGCGCGCTCGGGGTCTTCCACGCTCAGCGGCTCATCGATGTCCAGGTGGATATCGAGCGAGGGCACCTGCTCGGTCAGCGGGCGCAGGGCCGCGGCCAGATCGATGGCGCCACTGTCGCGCAGCTGGCTGACCGCCTCGCGCACGTCGGTGAGCAGCAGCTTGGCTAGGGTATGGGCCTGATGCACGTGCTCCTGGGCCTGGCCCTCGGTGATGTGGCCCGCCACCTCCAGGTTGAGGCTGAGGGCGGTCAGGTGGTGGCCCAGCAGGTCGTGCAGCTCGCGGGAGATGCGGGTGCGCTCATTGACGCGGGCGCTCTCGGCCAGCAGCACACGGGTGGCCCGCAGTTCGGTATTGAGCCGGCGCTGCTCTTCCCGGGCATCGGTCTGCTGGCGCGCGACCAGGCTGGTCACGAAGATGAACATGGAGAAGCCGCCATACAGCAGCGACTGCATCACCGCTTCGAACAGCGAGAAATTCAGGATGAGGTAGTAGACCGGCAGCACCGCGAGCTGGCTGAGCAGCAGCCAGATCACGCCACCGCGCACCGGCAGCATCCACGGAATCACGCCGGCAGCGACCATCATCAGGATGCTCCCCAGCCCGGAGCCGCTCAGATAGCTCACGCCCAGCGCCGAGGCGGTGAGCAGCACCAGCATGACCCGGTCGTACCAGCGCGAGTGGCCGCCGTTGCGCAGCCCGCGGGTCAGCCAGAAGTACCCGGCGCCGAAGGCCAGGTACGCGGCGAACAACCACAGCGCCCAGGCATCGACGCCACCGCCGCGGCGCAGCAGTGCTTCGTACTGTGAATAAACCAGAGGGAGTCCGACCATGACCCAGGTGAACAGGCCGGCCAGTCGCAGTACTCGGGTGTGGCTGAGGTATCCCAACATGGACGCATAGTAGGCTGAACCTGTTCCCCTGCACTCCCACAGAAGTCATGCCTGTCGGCTCGCGGGGGGAGGCCACCCATGCAATAATCGGACCGAACGGCCCCTAGATGGGCCAACCGCGTTACCCCACGGAGTCACAATGTCGATTGTCATCCGCGACGTGCGCGAGCACGAGCTCGATTCCGTCCTGGCCCTGAACAACAATGCCGGCCTGGCCATCCTGCCGTTGGATGCCGCCCGCCTGCGTCTGTTCTATGAAAGCGCTGAGTATTTCCGCGTCGCCGAGCGCGACGGCAACCTGGCCGGTTTCCTGATCGGCTTCGGCAGCGACAGCCAGCACGACAGCAGCAACTTCGCCTGGTTCAAGCAGCAGCTGGGCAGCAAATTCTTCTATATCGACCGCATCGTGGTCGCCAGCCGCCGTCGCGGCGGTGGCGTCGGCCGTGCGTTCTATGCCGATGCGCAGAGCTACGCCGAGCTGCGCTACCCGCAGCTGACCTGCGAGGTCTTCCTGGATCACGGTGCCGATGCCGCCCTGCTCTTCCACGGCAGCTTCGGCTTCCGCGAAGTCGGGCAGAACACCATGGCCCACGTTGACGTGCGCGCCAGCATGCTGCTCAAGGACCTGTGTAGTTACCAGTGGGTGCACGACACCTACGGCGATCAGTTGCCGGATGTGCCCTGGGTGGGCCATCGCCGCGAGCCGCTGCGCGTCCAGCAGCAGACGGGGACCTGATCGGTGGCAGCGAACATGGATTTTGAACAGGCCGGTGAACTGAAGATCGGCCAGGTCGGCATCGCCAATCTGCGTATCCGCACCCTCGACGTCGACCGCCTTATCCGTGAAATGCAGGAACGCGTCGCGCGTGCGCCGAAGCTGTTCGGGCGTGCGGCAGTGATCCTGGATTTCGGCGGACTCAGCAAGATGCCGGACGTGGCGACCGCCAAGGCGCTGCTGGACGGCCTGCGCAAGGCCGGCGTGCTGCCGGTTGCGCTGGCCTACGGCACCACCGAAACCGACCTGCTCTCGCAGCAGCTCGGCCTGCCGCTGCTGGCCAAGTTCCGCGCCCAGTACGAGCGCGCCGAGGCCGAGCCGGCCCCTGCGCCCCTGCCGGTCGCCGAACCGCCACCGCGCCGTGCGCGTGCCGCCGCAGCCGTGCCTGCGGCGCCGGCGCCCAGCGCGGTGGCCAGCGGAGGCGCACCCAAGCCGGGCCGCATGCAGACCGCCAACGTCCGTTCGGGCCAGCAGCTGTACGCGGAAAACTGCGACCTGACCGTCATGGCCACCGTCGGCGCGGGCGCCGAAGTGATCGCCGACGGCAGCATCCACATCTACGGTACGCTGCGGGGCCGTGCCCTGGCAGGTGCCCAAGGCAACACCACGGCGCGCATTTTCTGCCGTGAATTCCACGCTGAACTGGTCGCCATTGCCGGCCATTACAAGGTACTGGACGATGTTCCGGACTCGCTGCGCGGCAAGGCCGTGCAGGTGTGGCTGGAACAGGACCAGATCAAGATCGCTGCGCTGGACTGACGCAGCCCCCAAACAGAAGAATCAGGAGAAATCCTTTGGCTGAAATCATCGTAGTCACCTCCGGCAAGGGCGGCGTCGGCAAGACCACCAGCAGCGCCAGCCTGGCCTGCGGGTTGGCACGTCGTGGCAAGAAGGTGGCGGTGATCGACTTCGACGTCGGCCTGCGCAACCTTGACCTGATCATGGGCTGCGAGCGCCGCGTGGTGTACGACTTCGTCAATGTCGTGCACGGCGAAGCGACGCTCAAGCAGTCCTTGATCAAGGACAAGCGCTTCGACAACCTGTACGTGCTGGCTGCCTCGCAGACCCGCGACAAGGACGCACTGACCCAGGAGGGCGTGCGCAAGGTGCTCGACGACCTGGTCGCCGACGGCTTCGAATACATCATCTGCGACTCCCCGGCCGGCATCGAGAAGGGTGCGTTCCTGGCGATGTACTACGCCGACCGTGCGGTCGTGGTGGTGAATCCGGAAGTGTCTTCGGTGCGCGACTCGGACCGCATCATCGGCCTGCTCGATTCGAAGACCCACAAGGCCGAATCCGGCAAGAACGTGCCGGCCTTCCTGCTGCTCACGCGCTACAGCCCGGTACGGGTGGAAAGCGGCGAGATGCTCAGCATCACCGATGTGGAAGAAGTGCTGGGCCTGAAGGCCATTGGCGTGGTGCCCGAATCGGGCGACGTGCTCAATGCGTCCAACAAGGGCGAGCCGGTCATTCTGGACCCCGAATCGGCGGCGGGCCAGGCATACGAAGATGCGGTTGGCCGCATCCTTGGCGAAGAGCGTCCGATGCGCTTCACCACCGTGGAGAAGAAAGGCTTCTTCAGCAAGCTGTTCGGAGGGTAAGCATGGGACTGTTCGATTTCCTGAACCGAAAGAAGACTACTGCCGAAACGGCCAAGAACCGCCTGCAGATCATCATCGCGCAGGAACGCAGCCACCGCGGCGGCCCGGACTACCTGCCCCTGCTGCAGCGCGAGCTGCTGGAAGTGATCAAGAAGTACGTCAACATCGACGCTGATGCGGTCAAGGTCGATCTGGTCAAGGACGGGGAGCACGATGTGCTCGATATCTCCGTCGCCTTGCCGGAAGGCCCGCAGCAGCCCTGATCGACATCGCCCCTTCCGCGTTTGGAAGGGGCGGTTGAGCGGTAACCCATGAACGACGCTGCCCCCACCGCCGAACCGCAGGTCACCCGCGTCGGCGAAATCCGTTTCGACGATGCCCTCGCCCTGCTGGCCACCCACGATCTGCACCTGCATCGTGTGGCCGATGGCGCGCCGATTCCGGGCAGCTATTGGGGCGAACCCGAAGCCGGCATCATCGGCAGCGACGTGTATGTCCGCGATGACACCCCCGTGCACTCGATGCTGCACGAAGCCTGCCACCTGATCGTGCTGCCGCCGGAGCGGCGTGCGCTGGTGCATACCGATGCCACCGATTCGGTGCCCGAAGAAGACGCCACCTGTTACCTGCAGATCGTACTGGCCGGCAGACTGCCTGGTGTGGGCAGCGACCGCCTGATGCTGGACATGGATGCCTGGGGGTATACGTATCGGTTGGGGTCCACGAAGGCGTGGTTCGAGCAGGATGCGGAAGATGCAAAGGCGTGGCTGGTCGAACGCGGCCTTCTTCCTGCGTAAATCCGCACGTGCGGTCAGTCCCGGGCGCCATGATCCCCGGTAGTGCCGGCCGCTGGCCGGCAACCTCCTGGACAAGTGACGCATCGCCTGGTTGCCGGCCAGCGGCCGGCACTACACGGATCAGCCCTGCCCTGCCATCGCGCGCAGGGTGATGCCCACGATGTACGCCAGATACGTGCCCGTCGCGTAGCCCATCGTGCCCAGCAGCACGCCCACCGGCGCCAGCGAGGGATGGAACGCCGCCGCGACCACGGGCGCGGAGGCTGGCCCGCCGATGTTGGACTGCGAACCGATCGCGAAGTAGAAGAACGGCACCTTCAGCGCGCGTGCCAGCGCCCACAGCAGCACGATGTGCACCGCGATCCAGATCAGGCCGAGCAGGAACAGCCACGGGCGGTCCAACAGCGCCAGCAGGTCCATCTGCATGCCGATGCAGGCGATCAGGAAGTACAGCAGCAGCGAGCCCAGCTTGGAGGCGCCCGCACCTTCGAGGTTGCGTGCACGGGTGAAGCTCAGCGCCAGGCCGCAGGTGGTGGAGATCACCACCACCCACACGAACGGTGCGTCCAGACTGAACTGCGAGGCCCAGGCGACATGCCCTTTGAACCACGCCGAGACCGGCCCGGCAATCGCATGCGACAGGCCGACCACGCCGAAGGCAACGGCGACGATCAGCATCAGGTCGGTCAGGCTGGCCACGCGCTCGTGCTGGGCCTGGAAGGCCTGGATGCGCAGCTTGAGCGCATCGATGCCGGAGGTATCGGCACCACTGCGGGCATCGATCTTCGCCGCGCGCCCGGCCATGAAGATCAGCACGGCCATCCACACATAACCGACACCGACATCGACCACCGCGAACTGCCCGAAGGTGGTCGCGTTGACATCGAACACTTCGCGCATGGCCAGCATGTTGGCGCCGCCGCCGATCCAGCTGCCGGCCAGCGCCGCCATGCCCGCCCAGGTATCGCCGGCGACGGTGGCCGGATGCAGCCATTTCATCAACTGGAAGGCGACCACGGCGCCGATCATGATGCTGAGCGAGGCGCCCAGGTACATCACGATCAGTTTCGGGCCCAGCCGCAGGATGCCCTTGATGTCCACGGCCAGGGTGAGCAGCACCAGGGCGGCGGGCAGCAGGATGTCGCGCGCGATCGGGTTGTAGAGCTGTGTGTTCTGGCCGTCGATCAGCCCAACCGTGTTGTACACGCCGGGAATCATGTAGCACAGCAGCAACGCGGGCACGTAGGTGTAGAAGCGCTTCCACAGCCCCTGCTCGCGCGAGGCCGTCCAGAACACGGCACCGAGGGTGGCGGCGATGAGGCCGAAGACGACGATGTCGTTCTGGATCAGGGCAGGTGCTTTCACGGAGATGGGGTGCCTGGGTCGTGCCGGCCGCGGGCCGGCAACCTCATGAATACTGAAAGCGCGGTGCAGATGCCGGCCAGCGGCCGGCACTACGGATGAAGGTACCGATGCCGGCCAGCGGCCGGCACTAGCGATGAAAAAGCGCCGCCCCTGGGGGCGGCGCTTCAAACCGGCTTAGTCGCCGATGTGCTGCTTCAACCAGCCGTTGACGGTGTCGTGCCACTGCACGCTGTTCTGCGGCTTGAGCACCCAGTGGTTCTCGTCCGGGAAGTACAGGAACTTGGACTCGATGCCCTGGCGCTGCGCAGCGGTGAACGCGGCCAGGCCCTGCTCCACCGGAATGCGGTAGTCGAGCTGGCCGTGCACGATCAGGATCGGCTTCTTCCAGTCGGCCACGTGGTTGACCGGGTTGAACTTCTCGTAGCTGGCGGCCTTCTCGTACGGCGTGCCCCCCTGCTCCCACTCGGTGAACCACAACTCTTCGGTGGCGTAGCCCATCATGCGTTGGTCGAACACGCCGTCATGATTGACCAGGCACTTCCACGGCTCGTTCCAGTTGCCGGCGATCCAGTTGACCATGAAGCCGCCATAGCTGGCGCCCAGGGCACACGCCTTGTCACCGTTGAGGAACGGGTACTGCTTCTGTGCCGCGGCCCAGCCCTTCTGCAGGTCTTCCAGCGGGCGGTCGCCCCAGTGCTGGCTGATCGCATCGGTGAAGGCCTGGCCGTAGCCGGTGGAGCCGTGGAAGTCGATCATGACCACCGCGTAGCCCTGGCCGGCGTAGGTCTGCGGATTCCAGCGGTAGCTCCAGCCGTTGCCGAAACTACCCTGCGGGCCACCGTGGATCAGGAACGCGACCGGGTAGCTCTTGCCTTCCTGGTAGTTGTACGGCTTGACCACGTAACCGTGCACGGTTTCGTTGTTCCAGCCCTTGAACTGGAACTGCTCGTAATCGCCGAAGGCGACGTCGGGCAGCATCTCACCGGCGCTCGGGGTGATCTCGCGCGGGTTCGCACCATCGAAGGCGGCCACGATGATCTGATCGCCACTCTTCAGACTGTTCTTCGTATACGCCAGCGTGGTGCCGGCGATCACCGGCGAGCCGATGCTGCCGCCGTCGGCCACCACTTCAGCGGTGCCGGTGGCGATATCGACGCCGAACAGGCGGTGCTCGCCCATGTCGTCGGCGCTGGTGTAGATCAGCGTGCCGTCACCGGACAGCACGATCTCGCCGGCCGAACGATCCCACTTGGGTGCGATCTCGCGGGTCTTGCCGGTGGCCACGTCCATCGCCATCAGGCCGAAGCGATCCGCTTCGAAGCCCGGGCGCTTCATGGCGCGGTAGTACAGGGTCTTGCCGTCGGCGCTGAACACCGGGCCGGCATCCCAGGCCGGGTTGGCCGCGGTCAGGTTGACCGGCGCCTGCTTGCCCTCGGCATCCAGACGGTACAGGTCGAAGTTGGTCGACCACGGCTCCTGCTTGCCGGCCACGCGGATGGCCGCGACCACGCTCTTGCCATCGGGCGACCAGGTGAAGTCGTCGTTGCCACCGAACGGTTTGGACGGGGCATCGCCAGCCAGCGTCGCGCTGATCGCCGAGGCGCCCTTCACCGCAGCGGCCTTGGCCACCGGCAGCGGCGCAACGAACAGCGTGTTGCGGCGGCCATCGGCCCAGGTGTCCCAATGGCGCACGAACAGAGTGTCGAAGACTTCACCGGTGTTCTTGCGTGCCTTGTGCGCGTCAAGCTTCTTGCTGGTGCAGGCCAGATCCGAACCGCAGTCCTGGAACACGCCGCTGCTGAAGGCCACGCGGTCACCTTGCGGGGAGACGTGGAAGCTGTCCACATCGACCGGGAAATCGGTCAGCTGGCGCGGGGTGCCGCCGGTGGTCGGCTGCGCGTACAGCTGCTGGCTGCCGTTCTTGGCGCTCAGGAAATATACGGTCTGGCCATCGGCCGACAGCGCGGCGGAATTGACGTTCCAGCCGGCCGGGGTCAGCGGCTTGGGCGGGGCCAGGTCACGCGTGCGCAGGTTGCGGATGTACAGGCCGGTGCTGGCCTTGCTGTCGGTGCCGACCACGCGCTTGGCGAAGATCACGTTGCCGCCATCGGCGGTGAGCAGCGGGCTGGAGACCCGATCCAGCGCGATCATGTCGCGCACATCCAGGCCACGCGTGGCCGCCAGCGAGGGCATCGCGGTCAGCAGGCACAACGGCAGCAGGGCGTAACGAAGTTTCATCGGGGTCTCCGCGGAACGGCAAAACGCCGATGTTAGGGCCGCAGGGGCCACCCATGCAAAGGCCATCGGTCATGCCGGCGGATCGGCAGGAGGCGGAAACGACAAACCCCGCCGGAGCGGGGTTTGTCGTGACGCAGACCGGGGTCGCCTGTTAGACCGAACCCACCGCGCGCTTGCCGGTGCGGTAGATCAACCAGCCGACCAGGAACAGCACGGCCAGACCGATCCACTGCGCGCCCGGCAGGTGGAACGGCAGCGCCAGCACGTCCGCGCGGCTGCTGATCACGATCGGCACCGCGATGGCGATGCCCATCAGGGCTTCACCGGTGATCAGGCCGGCGGCGAACAGCACGCCCGGCTTGTGCACGCGGTCGCGACCTTCTTCATCGTCGCCGCGGATCTTGTGGAAGCGCTCCACCAGGTAGGCGATCAGGCCGCCCAGGAAGATCGGCACCATCAGTTCCAGCGGCAGGTAGATGCCGATCGCAGCGGCCAGCACCGGCACGCGGAAGCGGGCATTGCGCGACTTCAGCCAGCTGTCGAAGGCGATGATCGCCGCGCCCACCACCGCACCGATGCCGATGAAGGTCCACGGCAGCTCGCCGCCGAACAGGCCCTTGGCCACCGAGGCCATCAGGTTCGCCTGCGGCGCGGCCAGCGCGTTGGGATGCAGCTCGGACTTCACGCCGATGCCGTAGGCGGTGGCCAGCAGGTTCAGTACCGGAGCCATGATCAGCGCGCACGAGAACGCACCGATGCCCAGCATCAGCTGCTGCTTCCACGGCGTGGCACCGACGATGTAACCGGCCTTGAGATCCTGCAGGTTGTCACCGCCGACCGCGGCCGCGCAGCACACCACCGCGCCGATCATGATCGCGGCCACCGCACCCAGCGGTGCCCCGCCGACGCCGACCGGGGTCAGGCCATCCTTGCCGAGCAGCAGCACCAGCACCGCCGAGGCGAACAGGATGGTGGAGATGGTGATGCCCGAGACCGGGTTGTTGGACGAACCGATCAGGCCGGCCAGATAGGCCGAGACCGAGACGAACAGGAAGCCGGCCACGATCATGATCAGCGTCATCGGGATCGAGACGTGCCACTGACCCACGATGGCCTGGTACAGCGCCAACAGCGGCAGGGTGAACACGACCAGGGCCACCAGCATCCACTTCATCGGCAGGTCGCGCTCGGTGTGCGCCAGCGCCGGGCCACCGCTCTTGCGGGCCGCGGCAAAGCCACTCTTGACGCCATTGAGCAGCGACTTGCGCAGCGAGATCAGGGTCCAGACGCCACCGATCAGCATCGCGCCCACGCCCAGGTAACGCATCTTCGCGCCCCAGATGGCGAAGGCGGCCTCGGTGGAGCTGGCCGTGGCGATCGAGGCCGCCAGCGCCGGATCGGTGTTCATGAAGAACATCTGGTACAGCGGAATGGCGATATGCCAGGTCAGGATCGAGCCGGACACCACCACGATGCCGACATTCAGGCCGACGATGTAGCCCACACCCAGCAGCGCCGGGGACAGGTTGGTGCCGATGAAGGCGGTGATCTTCGAACTGCCCACGTAGGCCGAGGTGGCCCAGGCATCCGGAATCAGGCGCAGGCCGCTTTCGGCCGCCAGCTTCACGAAAGCGCCGATCACCGCCGACACGGCCAGGATCTTCAGGCCCGGGCCCGGGTTCTCACCGGCCTTGAGCACTTCGGCGGCCGCCTTGCCTTCCGGGAACGGCAGCGGATCTTCCACGATCATCGAACGCCGCAGCGGCACCGAGAACAGCACGCCCAGCAGACCACCCAGACCGGCGATGCCCAGCACCCACCAGTACTTGAAGTCCGGCCAGTAGCCCATGATCACCAGCGCGGGAATCGTGAAGATCACGCCGGCGGCGATCGACGAACCGGCCGAAGCACCGGTCTGGACGATGTTGTTCTCCAGGATCGTGCCACCGCCGAGCAGGCGCAGCACCCCCATGGAAATGACCGCGGCGGGAATGGCGGTGGCGATGGTCAGGCCTGCGAACAGACCGAGGTAGGCGTTGGCGGCCGACAGAATCACCGCCAGCACGATGGCAAGCACCACCGCGCGGAAAGTGAGCTGGCGTGGCGCAGCGTCGTTGTTCATGGAAGCCCCTGCTGGCAAAAAATCCCTGCCACGCTAGCGTTCATGTACGGGCAAGTCCAGCCTGTTGACCTTCGCGTGCCGCCGCAGCCGCGACCCGCCGGACTCGGCAACGTTCAAGGCCGGGCCCATCCACTTTCGTTATGTTATATCCTATCGCACCGAACAACCGGCGCTGCTGTGACGTATTCCCCCACCTCCCGCCTGACCTCCATTGACCAACTGCGCGGCACCGTCATCGTGCTGATGCTGCTCGACCACGTGCGCGAAACCTTCCATATGCACCAGCAGGTCGGCGACCCGATGGTGGTCGACCAGGTCGAACCGGCGCTGTTCGTCAGCCGGCTGCTGGCGCATCTGTGTGCCCCGGTGTTCGTGCTGCTGACCGGCCTGTCGGCCTGGTTGTACGCCAGTGGCAAGCCGGATGGGCGCCGGGCTGCGTCGGCGTTCCTGCTCAAGCGCGGCCTGTTCCTGGTGGTGCTGGAGCTGCTGGTGATCAATTTCGCGTGGACGCTGCAGTTCCCTCCCAGCGTGATGTACCTGCAGGTGATCTGGGCGATCGGCATCAGCATGATCGCGCTGGCCGGGCTGCTGTGGCTGCCACGCGGGGCGCTGGCGGTGCTGGCGCTGTCCGTGATCGCCGGGCACAACCTGCTCGATGGCGTCCGCGTGCAGGGCGACGGGGCGCTGGCCGTGCTGTGGAAGGTGCTGCACCAGCGCGACTGGATCGCCGTGACCGACGGGCTGCGCCTGCGCACCTCCTACCCGGTGCTGCCGTGGATCGGCGTCATTGCGCTGGGCTGGGTGATCGGCCCGTGGTTCGCGCGCGGCGGCGATGCCCTCCTGCGCCAGCGTCGCCTGTGGATGGCCGGCGCCGGTGCGCTGCTGGCGTTCGTCATCCTGCGGGCGGTGAACCTCTACGGCGACAGCCCATGGCAATCTTTCGCCACACTGGGCAGCACGCTGATGAGCGTCTTCAATGTCACCAAGTACCCGCCTTCGCTGCTGTTCCTGCTGCTGACCCTGGGCATCGGCCTGCTGTTGCTGCGCCTGTACGAGCAGCCGCGCGTGGCCCGGGCGCTGGCGCCGCTGGCCGACATCGGCGCGGCACCGATGTTCTTCTACCTGCTGCACCTGTACGTGCTGAAGCTGCTGTACGTGCTGGCCGAAGCACGCTGGGGGCACACCCACGGCGCGTATTTCGCCGTGGACCACGTGGCAAGCCTGTGGGTGATCACCGCGGTGCTGGCACTGGCGCTGTACTGGCCGACCAGAGCGTTCGCGCGATTCAAGGCACGGCGGCGGGATCTGGCCTGGCTTCGCTATCTGTAGACAGCGGAGCGGCCAGACCCGGCACGGATACACCGTCACCCCGGGCCTATACTCGCCCCCTTGTCCGCCCTGCCCGATCCCTCGATGACCGCAGCCGCCCTGCCCGCCTCCGCCGCCTCCACCTCCATCGCGACCGACGACTTCCTCGGCCATCCCAAGGGCGTCTACATCTGCTTCTTCACCGAGATGTGGGAGCGGTTCTCGTTCTACGGCATGAAGGCGCTGTTGCTGCTGTATCTCACCAAGTACCACCTGTTCGGCGACAAGGCCGGCCTGGATCTGCTCGGTGCCTACGGTGGCCTGGTCTACTGCATCCCGGTGTTCGGTGGCCTGCTCGCCGACCGCTGGCTGGGGATGCGCAAGGCGGTGGTCTTCGGTGGCGTGCTGCTGGTGCTCGGCCACCTGGGCATGGCGTTCGAAGGGCACGCGGCGGTCCGTATCGACGGCGCCGTGGTACGCGATGACGCGGCCCTGGGCATCACCTACCTCTCGCTGGCCCTGATCATCATGGGCGTGGGCTTCCTCAAGCCGAACATCTCCACCATCGTCGGCAAGCTCTACCCGGAGAACGATCCCCGCCGCGATTCGGGCTTCTCGCTGTTCTACGCCGGCATCAATCTGGGCGCGCTGTTCGCCTCGCTGGTGTGCGGCTTCCTCGGCGAAGCCTATGGCTGGAAGTACGGCTTCGGTGCGGCCGGTATCGGCATGGTGATCGGGCTGGGCATGTTCCTGTGGGGCCAGAAGTATCTGCAGGGCCACGCCGAACCGTCCGATCTACCCGCCCTGCGCCAGCGCGTCCTGGGCATCCGCCGCGAATGGCTGATCTATGCGGTGGCCGTGCTCGGCGTGATCCCCGTCGCTGCCTTGATGTGGGCCGCGGCCAACGGCGCGTTCGCGCTCGGTGGTGAAATCAGCCTGGCACTGATGCTGATGATCGTCGTGCTCGGCGGCGTGCTGGTCTGGTTCGCGTGGTTCACCGGTACCCGCTGCACGCCGGTGCAGCGCCAGCAGATGATCGCGCTGATGGCGTTGATCTTCATGGCCCTGGTGTTTTTCACCCTGTACGAGCAGACCTACGGCTCGTGGGTGACCTTCACCGATCGCCTGCTGACCAAGGATCTGGTGCCGTCGCTGGTGATCCAGGGCGGCACCCCGCTGCCCTGGTCGATCGCCTCGCTGCTGCTGGCGCCACTGGGCTTCGTGGTGGCCGCGCGGCTGTCGGAGCGGAACCCGGGTTCGTCCGCGCCGCGCAACCTGTTCATCGCCATTGTGGCGGCGATGCTGGTGATGCTGATCCGCGACTGTCTGGTGATCCCGCAGACCGCCGGCTCGCTGACCTACCTCGGCGGCCTGTTCCTGGTCGTACTCGCGCCGCTGTTCGCGATGCTGTGGGCGTGGCTGGACCGTCGACGGATGGACCCGTCCAAGCCGGTCAAGTCTTCGATCGGGCTGATTTTCGCCGCGCTCTCGTTCGTGCCGCTGGCCCTGGCTGCCCAGCACGTCGGCGCGACTGGGCAGATGGCCAGTGTGTGGTGGCTGGTGCTGGCGTATCTGATCCTGGAGATCGGCGAGATGTGCCTGTCGCCGGTCGGCTTGTCGGCGGTCACCCAGCTGGCCGCACCGCGTGTGGTCAGCCTGATGATGGGCACCTGGTTCCTGGCCACTGCGTTCTCGGAAACGCTGGCGGCGCTGTTCGGCAAGCTCGCCGCGATCGAGGTGCCGGAAGGCCAGACCATGGATATCGCCAACGCTGCCGCCAGCTACGAACACCTGTTCTGGCTGCTGATGTGGATCGGCCTGGGCTGCGCGGCCGTCGCGCTGGCCTGCTCGCCGCTGCTGAAGCGGATGATGCACGGGGTGAAGTAACTGCTGGGCGACAGCCACACGGCCGTCGCCCATCGGTCACGGTGCGTTGTCCTTGCCGGCCACGGTGCTGGCCGATGCGGTTTTGCCTCCCAGGCTGCGCGACAGGAACGCCAACAGCCTGGTGTAGTACTCGCGCTGGTGCGCCTGCGTGTAGAAGCCGTGGCCTTCGGTCGGGTAGTACAGGCTCTCCACGGGCGTACCCGCGCGCTTGAGCGCGGCTTCCATCTTTTTGGTGTGCAGGATCGGTGCACGCTCGTCTTCGCCACCGGCCGCCAGGAACACCGGCACGCGGACCTGATCGGCCAGATTCACCGGTGAACGCGCCGCCAGTGCATCGGGCGCACCCAGCCACTCACGCAGATAGGTCCGCCCCGACCGGGCATCGCGGATATCTCCACGCGCATGCATCATCGGCAGGTCGTAGACACCCACATAGCCGGCGGCACACTGGTACAGCCCGGGCTCGCGGATCGTCCCCATCAGCGCCGCGTAGGCGCCATAGCTGGCACCGTAGATGCAGATGCGGTTCTTGTCGGCCACGCCCTGCGCGATCGCCCAGCGCGTGGCATCGGTGACATCGTCCTGCATCGCCGTGCCCCACTGCTGCCGGCCCGCCTGGGTGTGCGCGCGACCATAATTGGCGGACCCGCGGAAGTTGACCTGCAGCACGGCATAGCCTGCCGCCGCAAGCAACTGCGTCTCCCGGTCGTAGCTGCCGTCATCGAAGACACCGATCGGGCCCCCATGCGGCACCACCACCATCGGCAGGTTGCGATCCGTGCTTCCCTGTGGAATCGTCAAAAAGCCATGCAAGGGCAACCCGTCGCGCGCGGTCAGCGCGAAAGGACGCACCTCGGCAGTCTGCCTCGGGTCGATCCACTGGCTGCGGCTGGTCAGGTGCTTGGCCACCTTTCCAACCGTGTCGTACAGATAGAAGTCACCCGGGTTACGGCCCGACCAGGTTTCCACCAGCACGGTGCGGGCGTCGCGGGTGCTGGAGGTGACGTACACCGGGCCATCGAACGCCGCCTGCAGGCTGCGGTACAACCGTGCAGTGCTCGATGCAGGATCGAAAAAGCGTGTCGTCGGCGCATCACCCAGATACAGCGCGCCCACCGGCACGCGTGATCCCGGCTGATAGATCACCCGCGCGGGATCGACCACGTCATCACGTAGAAGCGTTTTCCGCTCGCGGGTCTGCGGGTTCCAGCTGACGATCGCATCCGGCCCCTTGGGCTGCTCGACCCACAGATAGGCCAGGCTGCCATCGGCGGAGAAGCCCAGGGGAATCTCCACGCGCTGGTTGACGGCCTCATCGTTGAGCATTTCCCAATCGGTACCGCCGCGGGTGCGGTAGTACAGCTTCTTGACGTTGTCCGAGCCGGCACCCAGCGCGAAACGGACCTCGCCGGCATTGTCTGTGACGAAGTCGGCGCGTTGCACCGGCGATCGCGCCACGACGATGCGTCGCCCGGTGACCACATCCAGGCGTTCGATACGGGTATGTGGATTCTCGGTAAAGGGCCAGACCGCGATCAGCGCATTGCGATCATCGTCCACCAGTTCGTCGGTGAGGAACGCCGCGACCGCCCCCTGGTTGTAGCCCTGCACGCGATAACCGACCAGCAGCTCGCCGCCCTTGCCATCGGCATTGATGCCATACAGCTCGCCCGTGGCCTGCGGCTCATCCAACCGTCCGGACTTCTGCGCCAGGCCGATCACGAGCCGCTCATTGCTGACCCAATCGAAGCTGCCGGCATGGTTGTTGCGCGGTGGCCGGAACGAACCGATCAACGTCATGTCCGCCGCACGCAGGATGGCGACGGCGGTGGCATCCTCGAGCGGAATCGTCGCCGCGACATACTCCCCACCCGGCGAGATCTTGATGCTGTTGAACGCATCCTCACGCAGAAAACGGTCCAGCTCCACCGCGTCGGCCCCCGCCGACAGCCACGCACAACCCACGCCCAACAGCGCGGCCAACCATTGCTTGCGCATCCTTCCCCCCGGTCCCGGACACCCTGTCCGGCTGGCCGATTCTAGACAGAACGGTGTTGCGCCGACCAGTGGCCTGGCGCGACCGCGGAAATGGCAACGGCACCCGAAAGTGCCGTTGCCTTGTCAGCCCATTGCGCTGGCCGCGGTGACGGTTACGGTTGCGCCACCGCCGCCGCCGCCGTGCTGGCCGTCTCGCCGCCAAGGTGGGCGGACAGGAACGCCAGCAGCTTGGTGTAGTACTCGCGGCGATGCGGATCAGTGTAGAAACCATGCCCTTCGGTGGGGTAATACAGCGATTCCACCGGCACGCCCGCCTTCTTCAGTGCCGCCTCCATCCGCTTGGTGTGCTGGATCGGCGCACGCTGGTCTTCGCCGCCCGCCGCCAGGAACACCGGAACCTTGATCCGGTCGGCCAGGTTCACCGGCGATACCGCGGCAAGCTGCGAGCGGTCACCGATCCACTCCTTCAGATAGGTTTCGCCCGAGCCGCGGCGCTGGATGTCGCCGGTGGTGAACATCATCGGCAGGTCGTAGACCCCCACGTAGCCCGCTGCACATTTGTACAGGGTCGGCTCCTTGGCCACGCCCATCAGCGCCGCGTAGCCACCGTAGCTCGCACCGTACATGCAGATCTTCGATCCATCGGCGATCCCTTCGGACACCGCCCAGCGCGTGGCGTCGGTCAGATCGTCCTGCATCGTGCCACCCCACTCCCGGCCACCGGCGTGGGCGTGCGCCCGACCGTAGTTGGACGAGCCGCGGAAGTTGACCTGCAGCACCGCGTAACCGGCCGCCGCCAGCAGTTGGCTTTCCATGTCGTAGGCACCGTCGTCATGGACGAAGAACGGCCCGCCATGCGGCATCACCACCATCGGCAGCCGCTTGCCCTCACTTCCCTTGGCCCGGGTGACAAACCCATGCAGCTGCAGACCGTCGCGGGCTTTCAGCGCGATCGGTTGCACTACGGCCGATTCGGCCGGGTCCACCCACTGGCTGCGGCTCACCACCAGATCGGCCGTCTTGGCCTGCGTATCGAAGACATAGAAATCGCCGGGATTGCTGCCGGACCAGACCCGCACCATCGCCAGCGTTCCGTCGCGCGAGGACGAGGTCACGAACACGGCCTGCCCGGGGAAGGCCTGCTCGAGGCTGCGCTGCAGGCGGGCATCGGCCGAGGCTTCATCGAAGAATCGGGTACGTGGCGTGTCGCCCTGGTACAGCGCCCCGATCGGCACCGAAGTACCGCGCTTGTAGATCACCCTGGCCGGATCGACCACCTCGTCGCGCAACAGCTCACGACGCTCGTCGGTCGCCGGGTTCCAGGACACGATCGCATCCGGGCCACGCGGCTTCTCGACCAGCAGGTACGCCACGCTGCCATCTTCGGAGAAGCCCAGGGGCTGCTCGATGCGCTGGCTGACATTCTGGTCGTTGATCATCTTCCAGGGCGCGCCCGCACCCTCGCGGTAGTACAGCTTGTTGACGTTGTCCGAACCCGCACCTCTGGCGAAGCGCACCTCGCCCTTGCCGTCGGCGACAAAGTCGGCGCGCTGCACCGGCGCGCGCGCCACGGTGTTGCGCTGGCCGCTGATCACGTCCAGCCGTTCGGCCGTGGTGAACGGATCGTCCGAAAACGGCATCACCTTGACCAGTACACGGCGGTCATGGTCGGGCAGCGCGTCGATCACGAACGCGGCCACCGCCTCCACCTTTTTGGGCTGGATGCGGGTACCCGGCCCATTGCCCTGGACACGGTAGCCGATCAGCAGATCGCCCCGGCGACCATCGGCATTGATGCCGAACAACTCACCGGTCAGCTGTGGCTGATCCAGCGAACCGAACTTCTCTGCCAGGCCGATCAGCACGCGCTGGTCGTTGACCCAGTCGAAGTCATTGGCATGGTTGTTCTTCGGGGGTACGAACGACCCCATCAGCTGGCTGTCGGCGCGGCGCATGATGGCCAGGCCGGTGCGGTCCTCCATCGGAATGGTCGCCGCATAGAACTCGCCCGTGGGCGAAATCTTGATATCCGTAAAAGCATCCCGGCGCAGATAGTGCTCCAGATCCACCGCACTGGCCTGCCCGGCCAACAGCACTACACACAGCCCCCAGAGGCGTACCCGTTTCATCCTTCCCCCATGCTCCATTGGACGTCATGTCCGGAACGGCGATTCTAGGCAAAAAAATGGCACCGCGAACGGTGCCATTTCCAGGACCTGCATCGAGGAGAGAGTTCAATGCATGCCGCGGAACGCGAGGCTGAGCGCCAGGATCGACAGGATCACCGCGATGGTGCCGTCGAGGATGCGCCAGGTTTTGGGCTTGGTGAACAGCGGGGCCAGCAGTCGCGCGCCCAGGCCCTGGGCGGTCAGCCACAGGCAGCTGGCGGTGAACACGCCGGCCGCGAACGCCATGCGCGCGTTGCCGAAGTTCTCGGCGATGCCGCCGATGACCATCATGTCCAGCCAGAAATGCGGGTTGATCAGCGAGAACCCGACCGCAGAGATCAGCACTGCGCGGCGCGAGGTGCTGTCGCCGTCGTCCACGTGCATGCCACCGCCACCGGCCAGCGCGCGCCGCGCCGACTGCCAGGCGTACCAGGCCAGGAAGGCGACACCGCCCCACAGCACCACGGTGGTGAGCCACGGCAGCGCCTGGGTCAGCGTGCGCAGGCCCGCCACGCTGGCGAAGATGAAGATGCCATCGATGGCGGCGCAGGTCGCCACCACGGGAATGATGTGCTTGCGCAGGATGCCCTGGCGCAGGATGAACGCGCTCTGCGCGCCGACCACCGCGAACAGGCCGATGCCGGTTGCGGCACCACTGAGCCACGCGCTCAGCCCGGCACCGCCGGAAAGAATGGAAAACATGGGATACCACCTGTGTCTTGCTGGGGGGCGGTGCCTCGCCAAGGCGTACAGCACCGGATGGCGCGTATTGTCGCGCCGCAGCATTAAAAAGTAGAGCTAAACTTACTTAACCATCTTTAGCGGAACTTAAGATCATGCGCATCGACCATGCCCAGCTCCGCGCCCTGGCGGCGGTGATCCGCGAAGGCAGCTTCGACCGTGCCGCGCAGTCGCTCAATGTCACCGCCTCGGCGGTTTCCCAGCGGGTCAAGGCGCTGGAGGACCGGGTCGGCCGCCTGCTGGTCAAACGCTCGTCCCCGGCGGTGGCCACCACCGAGGGCCAGGTGCTGGTCCAGCTGGCCGAGCAGACCGCCCTGCTCGAGCACGACGCCCTGCACCGGATGGGCATCGCCGATGAGGACCTCCCCCACGCCAGCATCCCGGTGGCGGTCAACCACGACAGCCTGGAAACCTGGTTCCCCGAGGCGGCCCTGCAGTTCGCACGGCAGACCGGCACCACGCTGGACCTGCGCTCGGAAGACCAGGACCACACCGTGGCCCTGCTCCGGCAAGGGGCCGTGCTGGGCGCGGTGACCACGCTGGATGAGCCCGTGCAGGGGTGCCAGATCCATGCGCTGGGCAGCATCCGCTACGCCGCCACGTGCACCCCGGCCTTCCATGAGCAGCACTTCGCCAAGGGCGTCAACGCGCAGTCGCTGGCCCAGGCGCCGGTGCTGGTGTTCAACCGCAAGGACGACATGCAGGCTCGTTTCGCCCGCCGCCTGGCCGGCAACGACCTGCCGCTGACCGCGCCGACCTGGTGGATTCCCTCGACCCGCGCATTCGTCCAGGCAAACCTGGGCGGCCTCGGCTGGACCATGAACCCGCTGCCGCTGGTCAAACGCCACCTGGATGCCGGCCGGCTGGTGCACATGAAGCAGCGCGCGTGGGAAGACGTGCCGCTGTACTGGCAGCATTGGAAGGGCGATGTGCAGACGATGGCGCTGCTGACCAAGGCGGTGCTGGCCGCCTCGGCGACGCTGGTGCGCAAGAAGCGATAACCCCCGACCGGTAGAGCCGCCCTACACAACCTGACGACCCGCCCCGATGCAGCATCGGCGCATTCCAGCCGCGGGCACGTCGATGGACACCGATCCGGTCTACCTGCACATCCGCGTGGTGCTCAGCACCATCCTCGGCCTGAGCATCACCACCCTGCTGCGGGGTCTGGCGGGGATCATCGAGCACCCCCAGCGCCGCGGCTGGTCGTGGATCCACCTGTGCTGGGTGGTCTGGGCGCTGATCTCGGTGGTGACCTTCTGGTGGTGGGAGTTCCGGCTGGGCGAGGTCCGGCAGTGGACCTTCGAGCTGTACCTGTTCGTGATCGCCTACTGCGCCGCGTGGTACCTGCTGTGCGTGCTGCTGTTTCCGGACGATGTGCGCGAGTTCGGCAGCTATGAGAACTATCTGCTGCAGCGGCGCGGTGGCTTTTTCGGGATGCTGGCGCTGGTCACGCTGCTGGATCTGGTCGATACCGCCATCAAGGGTCACAGCCGCTGGCAGATGCTCGGCGACGCCTACTGGGTCCACACGGGGGTGATGCTGGTCATTGCCGGGCTGGGCATGGGCCTGCGCCAGCGCCGCGCCCATCTGGCTCTGGCCGTGCTGGCACTGGTCTATCAAGCCGGCTATTTCCTCCTCGAATACTTCACCTTGGTCAGCGACTGACCCGGCCCGGCACACCCGCCGGATGCTGCGTTGCACCAAATCCGTACCGGAAAGGGCTAAAATCGCTCCCAAGGTACCGCTGTGACGCCCGTCTTCACGGGCGTTCCCGGCAGCGGCGGCATCCTTCCCATGTCTCCCTACCTGAGATCCCCATGAAAAAACTAGCGAAGGTCGTCCTCGGCCTGCTCGTGGTGTTGCTGTTGGCAGCAGCACTGTTCCTGTACTGGCCGCTGCATCAGCGTTCGGTCCCGGCTGCCGGCAACGACAAGCCGGTCGACGTCGTCCTGGTCGGCGGCGGCATCATGAGCATCACGCTCGCCACCTTCCTGCAGGAGCTGCAGCCAGACTGGAACATCCAGGTCTATGAGCGCCTGGACGGGGTTGCGCTGGAAAGCTCGGACGGCTGGAACAACGCCGGCACCGGCCATTCCGCGTTCGCCGAGCTGAACTACACCCCCGAGCTGCCGGACGGCAGCATCGAGACCAAGCGTGCCGTCGGCATCGCCGAGCAGTTCGAGATCTCGCGCCAGTTCTGGTCGCACCAGATCCGCGAAGGCCGCCTGAGCCAGCCCAGCGATTTCATCAACCCGACCCCGCACATGAGCTTCGTCTGGGGTGATGAGAACATCGCCTACCTGCACAAGCGCCAGCAGGCGCTGGTCAAGAACCCGCTGTTCTACGGCATGCAGTACTCCGAGGATCCCGCGCAGATCACGCAGTGGGCACCGCTGCTGATGGAGGGCCGTGACCCGAAGCAGAAGGTCGCCGCCACCTGGATGCCGCTGGGCACCGACGTGAACTTCGGCGTGATCACCCGCCAGCTGACCGCGGGCCTGGAACGCAGCCCGAATTTCACGCTGCATCTCAACCACGAAGTACGCGCCCTGCGCCAGAACGATGACAAGAGCTGGAACGTGACCGTCAAGGACCTGAAGTCCGACAACGAGACCACGGTCAAGTCGCGCTTCGTGTTCATCGGTGCCGGTGGTGCCGCGCTCAAGCTGCTGCAGCTGTCGGGCATTCCGGAATCGAAGAACTACGCCGGCTTCCCGGTCGGCGGCCAGTTCCTGGCCTTCCAGGACCCGGCGATCGCCAACCGGCATTCGGTCAAAGCCTACGGCATGGCCGAAACCGGCTCGCCGCCGATGTCGGTGCCGCATCTGGATGCGCGCAAGCTGGATGGCAAGCCGGTGGTGCTGTTCGGGCCGTTCGCGCTGTACAGCACCAAGTTCCTCAAGCACGGCTCGTGGTTCGACCTGTACTCCTCGGTGAACCACAACAACGTGGCCGGCATGATGGACGTGGGCCTGGAGAATCTGGACCTGGTGAAGTACCTGATGGGCCAGGCACGTCTGAACGATGACGACCGCCAGGCCGAGCTGGTCAAGTATTTTCCCCACGCCAAACGTGAGGACTGGAAGCTGGTGACCGCCGGCCAGCGCGTGCAGATCATCAAGAAGGACCCGGAAAAGGGCTCGATCCTGCAGTTTGGTACCGAGATCGTGACCGACCAGGACCACACCCTGGCCGCCCTGCTCGGCGCCTCGCCGGGTGCCTCCACCTCGCCGCCGATCATGCTGGACCTGCTCAAGAAAGCCTTCCCGGAGCAGATGGCGGCGGGCTGGGAAGCGCGCCTGAAGCAGATCGTCCCGTCGTATGGCCGCAAGCTCAACGACAGCCCGGCGCTGACCAATGAGATCCGCCGCCTGACCAGCGAGACCCTGAAGCTGCCGTACCTGGATGTGCCGGTCGAGACCAGCCCGGCGGTGATGCTGACCCCGCCGCCGGCCGCCAAGCCGGCCGAGGCCAAGCGCAACGCCAACGAAGAACTGCAGGCGCTGTAAGCCTGCACCGGCAAGGGGCTAGCGTCTCTTGCCATGGTTTCCCTCCGGCCACCCTTGCGGTGGCCGGATGCGTTGTGGGGCCTGGTGACGCTGAATGTTCACCATTTGTAAAGCGAATGAGAACGCTTTACATTTGCACCCCGCCGGGCTTGGGGCCCGGCCATGTCCCCAGACCATCACGAGACCCGCATGTACGCCTGCGCTGCTTCGCTTCGCCTCCCCCGCCGTGCCCCGCTGGGCCTGGCCCTGCTTTCCGTGTTGATGCTGACCGCGCCGCAGGCCTTCGCCGATGCGTTGGCAGACGCCGGCAGCAATGCCGATGCCAAGACCCTGGACAAGGTCAGCGTGGTCGGTGCGCGGGCAGTCCCGTCGAGCACCACGCGGCTGCCGATCAGCCTGCAGGAAACCCCGCAGTCGGCTACCTCGATCGGCCTGCAGCGGCTGCAGGACGAATCGCTGTTCAGCATCAACGATGTGATGCGCAACGTCACCGGCGTCAGCGTCTCCTTCTACGACACCCAGCGTCCGTTGTACTACGCACGCGGCTTTGCCATCACCGATTTCCAGGTGGATGGCATCCCCACCTACAGCGGGTCGACCAACCAGGAATACGACACCGCCTTCTACGATCGCGTCGAAGTGATCCGCGGTGCCAACGGTCTGCTGAGCGGCGCCGGCGTGCCCTCGGCCACGGTCAACCTGCTGCGCAAGCGCCCGGGCAAGGAATTCGACGCCTCCTTCGCGGTGAGCGCCGGCAGCTGGGACTACCAGCGCATGGAAGCCGACGTGACCGCGCCGTTGACCGCGGACGGCCGTTTCCGCAGCCGCGTGGTCGCCGCCTACACCGACCGTGATCTGTATTACGACCGGTACCACGAGAACAAGATGGCCGGCATGGCCGTGCTGGAAGGTGACCTGACCGACAGCACCACGCTGACCGTGGGCTACCAGACCCAGGACAACAATCCGGTCGGTTCGACCTGGGGCACGGTGCCCTTCTTCAACAGCCAGGGCGACTTCGCCCATCTGCCGCGCTCGACCAACGTGGCGCCGAAGTGGAGCTACTGGCAGCGCGAGACCAGCACCGCGTTCGCCAACCTGGAACAGCGCTTCGGCGAGAACTGGCTGCTGAAGATCAACACCGCCTACACCCAGGGCAACGTGCAGAACGTGCGCGTGTACGGCAGCGGCTACCCGGATCCGGCCACCGGTGCAGGCATCTTCCTGCGCACCGCCGCCGGCGATTCCGAAGACACCCGCCGCAACGTGGATGCCTACCTGAGCGGCACGTTCTCCCTGTTCGGCCGCGAGCACGACCTGACCGTAGGCGGGCAGTGGGCGGACCTGGAAGGCACCACCAACACCATCGCGCTGAACTACCCGCGTGACTGGGCCACCTGCGTGAGCCCAGCCGGCGTGCGTGAGCGCTGCTATTACATCCCGGATATCCGCGCCTGGGATGGCGACATCTCCGAAGTGACCTACGCACGTACCGGCGCACGCCGCGTCGCCAAGACCACGCAGAGCGGCGTCTACGTCGCTACCCGCCTGCGGCTGGCCGATCCACTGGCGCTGATCGCCGGTGCGCGCCTGAGCCGCTGGGAAACGCTGTCCCGTTCCTACAACGCGGCCGGTGCGTACACCGGCACCAGCGGCGCGTACAAAGTGACGGATGAAGTCACGCCCTATGTGGGCCTGGTATACGACATCACCCCACAGGTGGCGGCGTACGCCAGCTACACCGAAATCTTCAACCCGCAGAACTTCAAGGACCGCAACGAGAACCTGCTGGCGCCGGTGGAAGGTTCCAACCTGGAAGCGGGCATCAAGTCGCAGTGGTTCGACGGCCGCCTGACCGCCAATGCCGCGGTGTTCGAGGCCAAGCAGGACAACTACGCGGTGCGCGACATGAGCCTGCCGGACGGATCGCTCAGCGACGGCAGCTCGGCCTATATCGGCATCAACGGCACCAAGGCGCGCGGCTGGGAAGTGGACGTCAACGGCGAGATCCTGCCGGGCTGGACCGTCAATGCCGGCTTCACCCACGTCAAGGTGACCCGCGCCGCCACCGATCTGCTGTACGCCAACCCGGCCGAAGATCTGCTGCAGCTCAACACCCAGGTGCGGCTGCGCGGCGCGCTGGAACGCCTGAGCGTGGGTGCGGGCGTGCAGTGGCAGAGCAAGGTGCAGGGCTACAACATCCCCTATCCGCTCGGCGGCACGGTAACGGTGAACCAGCCGGCGTATGCGCTGGTGCAGTTCAACGCCAACTACCGCATCAGCGACAGCTGGACGGCGACCTTGAGCGTGCGCAACGCGCTGGACAAGACCTACTGGGCCAACCTGGACTACAACAACTACGGCGAGCCGCGTTTTGTTGCGTTGAGCCTGCGCTGGAAGTACTGAGGCCTGGCGACATCGCGGTGTTGAACGAACGGGTCGCCTTCGGGCGGCCCGTTTTTTTTCCCGCGCACCGCACACAGGTAGTGCCGGCCGCTGGCCGGCTCCTCGAGAATCCGATATTGCGTGGAGCCGGCCAGCGGCCGGCACTACCTGGGCCGTGTCTCGCGCAGCGTCCACATCACCGGCAGCACCAGTATCGCGACCACCGCGATCATGGCCCCGGGGGCCGACGACCAGCCGGTATGCCGCACCAGCAGTTCGGCCAGCAACGGCGTAGCACCGCCAAAGAACGCCGTGGCCATGGTGACGCCCAGTGCCAGCCCGCTGAGCCGCCCTTCGCCGGGGAACTGCTCGGCCGTGGCCGGTGCCGCCACCGCACTCACGCCGCCCGCGAGGCAGGCCAGCACCACCGCCGCCAGGCCGATCGCCACGGTGCTGCCGCCGGCCATCACCGAGAACATCGTCAACGGCAGCAGCGCCGACAGCGCGGCCAGCGCGATCAACACCGGTCGACGCCCGACCCGGTCCGACAACGCGCCCGCCAGCGGCGTCACCACGATTACCGCCACCGCCGCGACCGTGGACAGCCACAACGCCTCCGATTCACTCACCTGCCCCACCGAACCGAGGAACGCGGGCACGTAGGTGATTCCAACGTAATAGGTGATCGAGCCCAGTGCGGAGATCGCAAACGTGCGCGCAATCGCGGGCTTGTGGTGCCGCCAGCTATCGCGGATCGGCGACGTCGGCACGGTGCCCTCGGCCTGTTGCCGTTCGAACTCCGGCGATTCGTGCATGGTCGAACGCGCCAGCAGGATCGCCCCCGCCAGCGCCGCACCGACGAAGAACGGAATCCGCCAGCCCCAGCCATCCAGCTGCGCCGTGCTCAGCAGCGCGACGGTCAGCGCCGACAACGCCACCGCCAGCAAGGCCCCCACTTCGCTCGCGGCCGACGCCAATGAGGTCACCAGCCCGCGCCTGCGCACGGGTGCGGTTTCCAGCAGATATGCGACCACGCCGGTGTACTCGCCGCCCACCGAGAACGCCATCAGGCAGCGCAGCAGCAACAGCAGCACACCGGCAGCGGCACCGATGCTCTCGAAGGTGGGCAGCAGCGCAGTGGCAAGCATCGCCACGGTCATCAGCAACATCGAGGCCAGCAGCATGTAGCGGCGACCGAAGCGGTCGCCGAGATGGCCGAACACCAGCGCACCCAAGGGCCGCATCAGATACGACACCGCAAACCCGGCCAAGGTGGCCAGCAACGCATTCTCGCCGCCACCGAAAAACACGCGCGACAGCACGGTGGCCAGATACAGGTAAAGGGTGAAGTCGTACCACTCCACCACCGTGGAGAGGCCGGCGATGATCATCGAGCGCGTCTGCGGGCGCGCCGTGGGCGAGGTGGCGGCCGTACTCAAGCGTGCCTCCTGCAAACACGCAGGCCTTCGCGGGGCGGCAGTGGACGAGATCGCATCGAGGGACTCCCGGCCGCCTGGGCCGCATCTGGACGGCGACAGCCTACGCCAGTCGATCTGCACGCCGCGTCACAGCAGAGTGCTCAGGCCACGGCCGCCGGCCGAACATCACCGCGCCGGTAACTCAGCAGACGGCCGTTGCCCGGCGCATTGCCTTCATCCTCGAACAACCCCAGCTCCTCGGTCACATCGAAGCCCTGCAGCGCCATGCCACGGGAGAACGAGCCCACGTTGCCGCGGCCGGGATCGGTGATCAGCAGCTCGGCATCCGGCTTGGCGTGTCGCAGCATCATCGCCGCGATCTGATGGGCATGCCCCCGTTCGTACAGGATGTCGCTGCCGATGATCAGATCGAACCGCCCCAGCGAGCCATCGGGGACTTCCCAGGGCAGGTCGCGGTAAGTCACCGCGGGCAGGTCGTTGAGGCCGGCGTTGTAGGCGAGGAAGGATTCGGCCAGCGGATGGTGGTCGGTCGCCACGACATCCGCGCCGCGATGGGCCAGTACCAGGCTGGACAGCCCCAGCCCGCAGCCCAGCTCCAGGATCCGCTTACCGGTCACGTCGAAGTGGCTCATGGTATCGGCCAGCGCGCGGCCGGCCGGCCAGATCTGTCCGAACAGGCTCCACAACGACGAGTGGATGCCGGCCCGCTGGGCGCGTCCGGTGGGATCGGAAAACTGCTGCAGATCGCTGAGCGCGCGGATACGGAAGTCGTGCCCGCCGACCGGGATGGTGAGAATGCGAGTGGTATAGCCCGGCATGTGCGCTCCGTGGGACACGGGAGCCTTCCTTCCGCTGGCGGCATGAAAGACTCTGAGAAAGGAGCGGAGGCGATCAGGTGTCGATCGCGCTGGACGCGCGTAAGTGCGTGTTGCTCCCATCCTACGCCATGGGCGAGGACCTGGCTGAACGCCTCGGGGCGACCTTGCGTGCGTTCGGCGCGGCTTTGCGCCCGGCAGGCGCGGCGCCGTAGCGCACCTGGCACACCGGGCAGAAGAATGCCCGTCGCCGGGTAGTGCCCGGGTAGGTCTTGCTGATCGGCCCGCCGCAGTGCGGACAGGTGCGCTTGGTATGCACGAGCCAATGCTGGCGCAATACGAACTGCCGCTTCCAGTCCAGGAAATCGAAACTGTACTGCCGCGCCTGTTTGATGATCTCGCCCAACTTGCGTGGCGGAAGCGCACCCACTGTGGATTCGGGATGCACACGCGTGCGGAACAGCACTTCGTTCTTGATGATGTTGCCGACGCCGGCAAAGATCTCCTGGTCCAGCAGCGCGTCGCAGATCAACGTTTCGGGCTGCTGCTTGAGCCTCCTGCGCGCCAGCCTGGGATCCCAGGCCAGGTCCATCACATCCCCGCGCCAGTCGTAGGTGTCCTCCAGCGCGCCTTCGATGTACTTCACCGACGAGGCATAGATGTTGAGCTCGCCGTTGTCGAACTGCAGCGACACCCGCGGTGGCGACGGCTTGCGCTCATCGATGCGGTAGCTGCCGAACATCAGCATGTGCACGCGCAGGCTGAAGCCGCGAAACTCGATCAGGACGTGCTTGCCCCAGCTCCGCAGCGCGACCACGCGGCGCCCCTCCATCCGGGTGAGGTCGAGCGAGCTGTTGCCGGTGACCAGACGCACGGTCTTGCCGCGGAACTTGGCGGCCGCTTCACGCAGGATGACGATGGAGGGACCTTCAGGCATGCGTGGTGATCTCGGTCAAGCGCAGGGCATTGGCGATAGCAAAGCCATGGGCGGTGTTGTCGAAGATCACCCACGGTGCCTGCGCCTGCCCGGGCTGCTGCACGAGCTGTGTCGCCAGAGAGGCTAGTGCGGCATCGGGGTAGTCGCTGTAGTACATGCGCGGGGAACCGTGCCAGCGCCAGTAGTGCCAGCCCTGCGCGCCGCCCGGAAGCGCGGCGGCGGCAACGCGCGACGGATCCACCGCGGCCCGGGTAATCGCGTGGCGCTGCAGCAGCGCATCGGCCTGCGTGCTGAACCAACTGGCATGGCGGGGCTCGCAGACCACAGGCACCGGGGTGCGTCGACGCAGGACGCGGAAAAAGCTCCCGGCGCGGCGCGTATCCAGTGCCAGCGATGGCGGCAACTGCAGCAGCAGGGCGCCCAACGTACGCCCCAGTCCCCCCACCTCGTCGAGGAAGCGGTCCAACAGTGGGCCCACGCCAACCAGTCCGGAATCGTGCGAGATGGTCCGCGGAAGCTTTACCGAGAAGCGGAAGTTGGCCGGTACGGTGGCCGCCCAGCGCGCGTAGGTCGCGCGTTGGTGCGGCCGGTAGAATGAGGAGTTGATCTCCACGACGTCAAAGCGCGTGGCATAGCGCGCCAGCAGGCTGTCGCCGGGCCCGAAGTGCATGGCGTAGCGGCTGGGGATCGACCAGCCGGCACACCCGATCTTCGGCATCTGCGACGCGGGCATGCGCGCCTCCTTCAGCGCAGGATTTCGCCCTGGTCTTCCCCATCCCAGTAATGGATGCGCGCCGCAGCCACCTGGATCAGAACCAGCCCAGGGCTATCCACACCCTGCGCGAACCAGCGCTCCAGATCTTTCACCCAATGCTGCTGCATCACCGCCTTGTCGCGGATCAGGGTCGCCCTGCCCTGCACCGCCACGAACAGTGGCGGCTTGCCCAGCAGCGACTTGCTGCCGGTGAAGCTCAGCGCCACCTTCGGGTCGCGGGTGATCTCGCGGACCATGTCGGTGTCTTCGGTGGTGAAGAACCAGCTGTCGCCGTCGTAATCCACATCACCATTGTTGCTCATCGGCCGCGCCGCGATCTCCCCGCTGTCGCTATGGGTCTGCAGCATGGTGAAGTCGATGTTGGCCATCTTCTTGGCCAGTTCGGGCAGGGTCAGCGTGGTCATGGCGGATCCGGGTTGGGGACAGGCTGCCAGCGTCGGCCGATGACAGTGACCGTGCCGTGGAGGGCCGCTGTCCTGGCCTTCACGCCGAGCCGGGCCATCGTCTCGACCGCGCAGGCGCTTGACAGCCGCGCGCCAACGGAACACCATCAGTTAACGAATTAGTTAACTATTACCCATGGACCGCATCTTCGAAGCCCTCGCCTCCACCGCACGCCGGCAGATCCTGGCCTACCTCAATGGCGGCGAGTTGAGCGCGGGCGAGCTGGGCGAGCGCTTCGATTTCAGCAAGCCGGCGCTGTCCAGCCACCTGCGCATCCTGGAAGACGCCGGGCTCATCGAGCGCGAGAAACGCGGCCAGTTCGTGTACTTCCGGCAGGTGCCCGACACACTGGCCAATACCCTGTTCGCGTGGGCCGCCGAGGTCTGTCCGGTGGGCGGCCCGCTGCAGCGTGAAAGCCGTGCCCGCGCCCGCCGCGAACCCACCTCGTGAGCTGAGCGACCCAACGACAAGGAGATCGGCATGCAGGACATCGCACACGTGAGTCGTTCGTTTCCCAGCATCAGCCTGCCCTCCTGCGGCGATGGCAGCCCGGTCGAGGTGGCGTTGATCGCCCAGCTCGGGATCGGTGCGGGCGATGCGCTGCTGCGCGACGCGGGCCTGCGCCAGGCGCAGCATCCGCACTTCGTTGATGCACTGGACGAACCCTCCGCGCGGCTGGGGGGCATGCACTTGGCGCACGGCGATGCGTCGTCGGTGTATTCGTTCTCGGTAGGCCGCACCGGGCATCCGTTCCATCGCCATGCCGGCCCGCGCATGTTCACCGCCATTGCCGGCAGCGGCGGCGCACAGTTGCGTTTTTCCACCGTGTCCGACGCACAACTGCAGCAGGATCCGGCCGCCTTCGTGCGCGCCCTGCGCTGCGTCGACGTGCCGCCGGACTGCCTGTTCACCGTTCGCTTCGGCAGCGGTACCTGGCACCAGTTCGTGTCGCGTCATCCCCGGCACGCGGCGCTGTTCGCGCTGTCCTGCCATGCCGATGAGCGCAGTGGCGCATTGAGCGATGCGCAACGTGCACGCATCGATGCAGGCACCGCCGACATCCCCTCATTGACCGAGACCCTGCCGCCGGCGTTGCAGCACCTGCTTGACCAGAGCGACCTGGACCAGTTTCCGCGGGTGACGCTGTCGTTGCGCGCGCCAGCCGCTTCGGTGCTGGCCCGCTGGTGCGCCGGCAGCCGCAACCTGGTCGGCCGGGTGCGCAGCGGCCTGACGCGGTTGCGCCCTGCCCATGGCTACATCGGGCAGCGCGCGGCATGCGGCACGCTGGGCACGCAACCCGCAGCGCCGGCCGATTCACTGCTGCAGCAGGCGTTGCCGCAGGGCTTCGACCACCAGGATTACACCTATGTCACCCTGCCCGCCCACAGCATCGGCGGGCACTCGGCGCGTGCGCTGCTGGAAGCGGTGCTGGAGGGATTCGTCCGCAATCCACCGCCGGGCGTGGGCCGGCTGATGGCCCTGCGCAATGTACTGGTGACCCCCTTGCGGCTGCGCACCTCGTCGCTGGGCTGCCCGGTGTCCTCGCTGCTGTCTGACGGACCCGGCGAGCGTTTCGCCGGTCGCTTCCCGGTGCATGCCCAGGCCACCGACGTCGCCGACCGCAGCGCCGAAGTTCTGCTCGGTGCCGACGACCGCCACCTGCAGTTCCGCTCATGCGTGCGCGTGCAGGTGCTGGACGATGGTGCGGCGGTGATCGCGCTGGGCACCCGGGTGCGCACACTCAACGCGTTCGGTCGCCTCTACATGGCGGCGATCAACCGGGTGCACCGCCGCCACGTCAGCCCGGCGATGCTGCGCATGGCCGTGGCACACGCGCTGGCACCGGAACTGGCCACGGCAATATCGCTGCAGGACACCGCCCTGGCCTGATCGGGTGGGCTCAGCGCTGGTAATCCGCGAGCCGTGCGACCCGCGTCGCCAGGTCGCCCGCTGCGCACTGGCTGAAGTGGGCGTCAAACAACGGCACGATGCGCACAGTCTGCATGCTCAGCCCCCGTTGTACGGTCCGGTGCCCGGGTAAACCTGCAGCAGCGCGCGGGTGAGCGTGCTGGGGTATACGGTGAGGTGGTCTTCGGCCGGGACCACCCGGTTCTCCACCTGTAGGCCCTGGTAGCCGCGCTGACGCAGTCGATCGGCGAAGGCCTGCGTATCGCGCACCATGTCGTTGCGTGGGCCGTCTACCGCATCGGGCGTGGGCCTCTCTTCACTGCCGATCGCCAGCAATACCCGGGCCGGCAGCGCGCGGTGCTGCTGCGCGTAGTCCTGTTCAAGGCGGTCGATATAGTGCCCGTCGAACCACAGCGAGGGGCTGGACAGGATGTAGGTCTGGAACATCTGCGGGCGTGTGAGCAGCACATAGGTGCCGAACAGCCCCCCGTAGGAATGCCCGGCGAAACTGCGCCGCGCCGGATCGGTACGGTAGCGCGCGTCCACCGCGGGCAACACGTGCGTGGCCAGGAAATCGCGGTAGTGCGCGGCACCGCCGTAGACCACGTCGTCGCTGTAGTCATCGTCGGCACTGCGTTGCGGCTGGGTGGGCGTGTAGTCGCGCGAGCGGCTCTGCTTGGAGGTCAGCCCCTGCTGCGGCGGCAGCCCGACCAGGATGAAATCTTCGAGGTTGGCGCCGCCCTGCCCCACCAGGTTGCGCACGCTGCGCACCAGCGGAAAGCTGTACAGCGCGTCGGTGACGAACAGCACCGGGTAGCGCCGCTCCGGGTGCTGCGCGTAGCTGGCCGGCAGCGCCACCCAGATCGGATAGTCGCGCCCGGCCGGATCATGCACGCTCCAGCTCTCGGTATCGGGCAGGACCACGCCTGCCGCAGGCACTGCCGCCGCAGGCGTGCTTCGCAGCGCATCGCCGTGCAGCGCACAGCCACCAGTGGTGGCCAGCACCATCATCGTTCCCAGCACGTTGCGCATCGCTTTCATCCGCGTTCTTCCGTCCTATCAGCGCGCAAGCGTTGCAATTCACTGCGGGCGCCCTGGCGAAGCGTAATCAGCGTGATCTCCGACGGCACGCCGATACGTGCTGCGAAGCCCGGCCACAGCCCGGCACCGTTGCTGACATACAAGGTCATGCCATCCACCTTGTAGCGCCCGGACACAAAGCCGCCATTGGCGCGCTTGACCAGCTGGTCCATGCCGACGATGTGGCCGCCGTGGGTGTGGCCGGAGAGCTGCAGCGCCACGCCCTTGGCGGCATTCGCGCGTGCCTCCACCGGGCGATGGTCGAGCAGGATCACTGGCGCCTGCGGGTCCGCCCCGGCCAGTGCGGCCGTCAGATCCGGCATGGGAAGGCCGTAGCGCGCAGCCACCGGATCGGTGACACCGGCGATGGTCAACGTCGCACCGTCACGCTGGACCTGCGTGTGGGTATTCTCCAGCACCTGCATGCCCTGCCCCCGGAATGCCTGCATCCACTCGGCGTACTGCGCGTAGTACTCATGGTTGCCGGTGATCGCGATGACGCCATCGGGCGCGCGCAGCCTGGCAAGCGGCGCGAAATCGTTGGCGCGGGCGCTGACGCTGCCGTCGATCAGATCCCCGGTGATCACCACCAGATCCGGATGCAGGGCATTGCTCTCGGTGACCACCTTCTCCACCCAGGCACCGGTGAGCAGGCGGCTGGCGTGGATGTCGGTGAGCTGCAGCACCCGGTAGCCGTCAAACGCGGCCGGCAGCCCGTCGATGGCCACCTCGATCTGGCGTGGCTTGGGGACCGCCATGCCCTGCCAGATACCGTAGGCGGAGAGCAGCAACGCCAATGTGCCCGCTGCAGGGCGCAGCCACGGCGCACGCAGCATCGGCAGCACGCGCCGCGCCCGGACCAGTTGGGCGATCAGCAGCAGCGCATCCAGCACAAGTACGAACACCGCACTGATCAGCAGCGTGGTGAACCCGGTCGCAAGCACCGCGATCACCGCTTTGGGAATCTCGGGCGAGGCCATGGTCCCGGCGAACTGCGCCACGATCCGGTGGTGCAGCGCCAGTGCAACCACCAGCAGGCCCAGTACGATCCGCACCGGACGCGACAACCGCAGCGGCCAGATCACGCGCCACACCAGATACAACGCAAGCAAACAGCCGATCACACTCAGCACAGGCACATCCTGGAAACGTGGGGGGACAAACCCTGCCATCGTTCCTGATTCAGGCCGCGCATTCCAGTGCAGGCATTCGGGATGATTCAGGCAGCGCCAGGCAGGCGGGTGCAGTGTCGGCCGCGCCGGTGGGTGTGGGAAACTGTCGTCCGTCGTACCCGCCGTCGATACGCTGCACCTGCACGCTGTCCGATCCTGCGGGTGCACGCCGGCACTCCCAGGACAAGGACTACAAGGATGGCGTCACTGCGCGGCCCGTTGTTGGGCATTCTCTTCTTCAACGGTGCGTCCGCTGCCGCTGCCCCGCCTGCCGAAGCGGTCTATTTCATCAGCCAACAGGTCAGCGCGGCCGACAGCGCGGCCCCCGCGCTGCGCAAACGCATGTTGACCGGTGTGACCCTGGCGCCCGGCCACGGTCTTCGCACGCGCCTGCTGTGGTCCGCGCCGACCGGCAGCGGCGTCGGCCGCAGCACGCTGGCGCTGGATCCGGATACGCCCGATGCGCAGGCGCTGCTCGAGGTCATGGCCGCCGGCATCGACATGCATCTGGACGAGCAGGTCCGTGTCACCGAGGTGCGTTCACTGGCGCCACAGGCATGGCAGGCACTCACTGCCCGTCAGCCCTACCTGGCGCAGGTGCTCACCTCGTCGGAGCAGGCGCTCGGCCTGCGCCCCCGGCGTCTGCCCGCGTCGCTTACGGTGGGCCAGCACCTCGTGCAGCACGATGCCACGCAGGGTCTGGGCGCGATCGTGTGGCGCATGCAGGTCCGTGCGGTGACCGCCGATGCCGTGGTGCTGGACACCACCGTGGAGGGCGACACCTTGCGCGGCACCGGCCGCCAGGCATTGCGCCGTGCCGACGGCATGCCGTTGGAAGCGCGCTTCGAATTCCACGTGGCCGCCGGCAAGAACGGCACGCCGGCCACCACGCACCGTATGCACCTGGCGAACCTTGCCGAGATCGCCACGCCGGACGTGCTCTCGGATGAGGACGGCGCGGCGGCGCATGACGCCACCGATGAGGCGCTGCGGCGCCCTCCCTTCTCTGCTCCATCGCGCGATCCGGCAGATTACGTCGTCGATTCGCAGGAAGATGGCACGCTGGAGCCCTGGATGCTCGATGCGGCCGCGCTGCCTCGCATCGAGAAGAGCCTGCTGTTCGGTCTCAGGCCTGACGCCCGCACATCGCGCCCTCTGCTCCGCCTGGGAGGTGAGATGCGCGCCGCGCGTGACATCTCCGGCAACACCACCACCGCACCACCCCTGGTGGTATCCGCGCGGATGCGCGAGGTTGAACTGCTCGACCATGCCGGTCGTGCGCTTCCCCACTTGCGGGCGGTCCCGGTGCCACACCTTTGGATGCTGATGGAGAGCTACCAGATCGGCGAAAGCGACCTGGCGTTTCCACTGCGGCTGCCGCTCGATACGCGCGCGGCGCAACTGGAGGCACTCGACAGCCTCCGTGCGACGGTCGATGTGGAGACCTACCAGTGGGACGGCAGTGAGGCACTTGCCCAAGGGCAATCGTCGCAGCGCAATCCCAAGGCACGGATCGTCTGGACCTCGCCCCAACGCGTCACCGTGTTGCAGGACCTCCCGCCGCCCTCACAGACCCGCGGTGTCTGGACGACAGCCGTACCGGTGGACGCGGCCGGCCGCCCGATGGCTGCCGCAACGCAGATGGCCGGACGCACCGCCGGCACTGGCACGTGGGAAGGCCGCGAGCGACCGCTGAGCTGGGAGCAGGATCGCCTGCCGCTACGGCTTGAGATCGCTACGGCGCAGCCGATCGCCGCGCTGAAGCTGCGGCATTACCGTTGGGAGACCATGTCACGCCAGTGGGTGTTCCAGAACGCGAGCACGTTGACGGGCGCCGCTCCGCACTGACATCCCACGTTTGTCGCCTGCTGAAGCGCAGGCCTTTTCCGCATCCTGGCCAGGGAGGACCCGTCAGGCCCCGCATTCCTCTGCGCGGCCGTCAGAGGACGGATGACCGCAATCAACGCAATGTTATATTATTTCTTTTTTACCACACGCCCGGAAAGGCACGACCCGATGAGAACCAAGGCAATGGTGTCCGCCGTATTGGCGACCCTGTGCGCAGGCGAAGCGCGCGCACAGTCCGGCGATGCTGCGATCACACTGGGCAGCGTGCACGTGCGCGAAGGCTCGCACCGCCCCTTGGCCGCCAGCCGTGTGCTGACCTCGGTGGATGTGATGGGCGGCGACCAGGTACACGAGAAGAACGTGTCCAACAGCTGGGAGCTGCTCGGCCAGATGCCGGGCATGCAGCTGACCGAAACCCGCCAGGGCGCGGAATCCGGCAAGGCCACCTTCCGCGCGTTCAATGGCGAGGGCTACCTCAACGGCATCAAGATCCTGATCGACGGCATCCCCAGCAACGTCAACAGCGGCAACCAGCGCTTCATCGACATGGTGTTCCCGCTGGACATCGACTACATCGAGGTCGTGCGCGGGACCAACGATCCCCGCTACGGACTGCACAACATCGGCGGCAACATCAACCTCGGCACCCGCCAGGGCGGCAACTACACCGATGAGCGGCTCACCTACGGCAGCTACAACACCCGCGAAGCACAGGTCGCGATCGGTCGCGAAGCGAACGGTGTCGCCCAGAACTACTTCCTGGCGTCACAGGCCTCCGATGGCTATCGCGATCATGACCGCTCGAAGAAGTACTCGCTCGGCGGCAAGTGGTTCTACAGCGGTGACGAGGACCTGTTCACCATCGGCCTGATCGCACGGGTGTACCACCACGAGGCGGACGAGCCCGGCTTCATGACGGCTGAAGAGTTGGCCACTGATCGCCGCGGATCCGCGCTCAAGAATGCCAACGACGCCGACGACCGCGACATGCGCCATCTCAGCACCCATCTGGACCTGCAGCTGAGTGACACCGTGCATGTCAACAACAAGCTGTACTACAACCGCTACGAGGACGATCGGCAGGTGACCTTCACCCGTTACGTGCCCGGCAACGCGCCGCGCCAGCGCCGCCAGTGGGACGAGAAACAGACCGGCCTGCTCAGCACGCTGACCTGGGCGGCCACGCCTGCGCTGACGGTCGAAGGCGGTCTCAACGCCGAGCATCAGGACAACACGTACCGCCGCCTGCGCTACAACCACGCCATCCCGACCGACTTCTCGACCCCGGCGCGGATCCAGAACGATGACCGTTACACCTTGGACAACCTCGGTGCTTACGTGCAGGCCGTGTATCAGCCCACCTCCGCGTTGAAGATCGTGCCGGCCTACCGCGTGGATCGCTTCTCCGGCAGCACCCGCCTGCCCGGTGGCATCACCGCCCCGCTGCAGCACTACGGCACGATCGAGCAGCCCAAGCTGAGCGTGGTCTATGCGATCACCCCGGCCCTCAATGTGTATGCCAACTGGGGCAGGACGTTCCAGGTACTGACCGGCTCCACCGCACCGGCCTACCTCACCGCCGGCCAGGACACGTTCCGGCCCTCGATCAATACCGGCAAGGAGGTGGGCATCAAGTTCACCCCGGCCGTCGGTACCGACGCGCGCATCGCGGTGTGGCGCCAGGATGCAACCGACGAGGTCGCCAACATGCCGGCCACCGGCACCTCGGTCGGCCTGGGCCAGACCCGTCGCGAAGGCGTCGACCTGCAAGTCACCACGCGCCTGGGCGAGCAGTGGACGCTGTGGGGCTCACACGCCATCCAGCAGGCCAAGGTGGTCAGCGCCTTCACCACCGACGGTACCGCTCTGGCCGGCAACGAAGTCATCGCCACGCCGCGCTACATCAGCAACATCGGCCTGGACTACCGCGCCAACGATCGTTGGACCTTCGGCCTGCAGGGCCGGATGCAGGGTGACTATTACATTGAAGAGCGCAACACGCAGGGCACATTCGGCGCCTTCGCGGTGCTTGATGCCAGTGCGTCGTATCAGCTGTCCGAGCGGCTGAGCGTGGATGTACAGGTGAAGAACCTGACCGGCCGCGACTACGCGTATGCGTGGTACGACAACTTCTTCTGGGGCGGCGATGACCAGCCGATGTTCTCGCCCGCACCGGGGCGCTCGGCTTACGTGTCGTTGAACCTGAAGCTCTAGGGCAGCCCGGCCCTCAGATCCAGCGCTGGTCCAGTAGCTCGCGCTTGATATAGGCATAGAACACGGGCGCCGCGACCAGCCCTGGCAGCCCGAACGCGGCTTCCATCACCAGCATGGCGAGCAGCAGTTCCCACGCACGTGCCTGGATCTCCCCTCCGACGATGCGCGCGTTGAGGAAATACTCCAGCTTGTGGATGACCACCAGGTACAGCAGCGCGACCACGGCCACGTAGAACGACACCGACAGCGCGACGATGGTGATGACAGTATTGGAGATGATGTTGCCCACCACCGGCAGCAGGCCGGCGAGGAAGGTGATCAGGACCAGCGTCTTGGACAGCGGCAGATGCACACCGAACAGCGGCAGCACCCCGAGCAGGAAGATGGCGGTGAACAGCGTATTGAGCAGCGAGATCTTCACTTGTGCAAACACGACCTGCCGGAACGCCGTGGCCATGCGGCTGGTGCGGCCGATCAGCTCCTGCGCCAGCGGCCCCATCTTGGGCAAGGGCAACTCGTCGTAGAGCGCGATCATCGCCCCCAGCACCATGCCGATCAGGATCCGCACGCTGATCTGCACGGCCGACGTGCCGGCGATGCCGAGCTGCTGGCGGTGCGTCGCCGCCCAGTCGTTCATCGCCGTGCGCAGCGCCTGCAGGTCTTCCGGGATATAGGGCTGCAGCAGGTCCGGCACCTGGTGGCGGGAGGTGTTGAGGATGTCCATCAGGCGCATCAGCAGCGCATCCGGGCCACCGGTCTCGTTGCGGAAGAACGAAGCGATGCCGATCGCCGCCAGGGTCAGCGCGCCGATGATCAACGCCGACAGCACGATCACCGAATAGGCCCGTGCGCGCCCCGGCGGCAGCTTGCCTTCGACGGTGGAGGCCAGCAGGTGGGTCAGGTGGAACACCAGCAGGCCCGACAGCAGGGTCACCACCAGCCCGAGTTTCAAGGTCAGCCACATGCCCAGCAGCATCAGCACCCAGGCCGCGATGCGGGCGGTGGGCGGCTTGGGCAACGCGGGGATCACTATGGACATGCGGGCGCATCCTGACGGGTGGTCCATGGTAGTGGATGCGGCGCGGGCGCTGCAGTCGAGCCCCGCAGCATCAAACTGAAATCCAGCGTCTGCTGGAGCGGCACATCGACACGTTCGATGATGGCGAGCAGCAGGTTGACCGCGCGGGCACCGATCTCCCGCATCGGTTGCCGGATGGTCGTCAGCGGAGGCGTGAGGTAACGCGACGATGCCAGGTCGTCGAAGCCGACGACGGAAAGATCACCCGGCACCCGGATGCCCAGATCCCGGCAGGCCGCCAGGACACCCAGTGCCATCTGGTCGCTGAAGCAGAACACCGCGGTCGGCACCGACGCGCGGGCCAGCAGTTCCATCCCGGCCGCATGGCCGGATTCCACCGAGAAGTCACCCGGCACAACGCACAGGTGACGCAGGCGACCACGCGCCTTGGCGGCGGCGCGAACCCCTTCCAGCCGTTGCTGGTGCAGGGGATTGTCCGGCGGCCCACCAACCACGGCGATCTGCTCGTGCCCCAGCCCGTACAGGTGTTCCATCACGGCGCGCGCGGCAGCCGCGTTGTCGATATGGACGCTGGGAATGCCCAGCGCGGGATCGAACTCGCAACCGTTGACCACCGGCGCGGCAGCCCCATGCTGCTGGATGATCGTGCGTGCCGTGGGCGGCAGGCGATGGCCCAGCACGATCAGACCGTCGGCCTCGTTGCGCCTGAGCATCTGCGCATAGCGCTCCTCGCGCTCGGGCAGGTTCTGGGTATCGCCCAGCAGGACGGCGTAGCCAACGGCCTGCGCCGCGTCCTCCGCGCCCTGCAGGATCTGGGCGAAGAACGGGTTGGCGATGTCCGGCACGGTGACCAGGATCTTGCCGCTGCGCTGGGTCTTGAGTGTCCGGGCAACCGTGTTGGGGACATAGCCCAGCGCGGCGGCCGCCTGCTCGATGCGCGCGCGCGTGGCGGGCAGCACTTTCTCCGGCCGGGACAGCGCCCGCGACACCGTGCCGGCCGAGACGCCGACGTGCTTTGCAATGTCGTAGATGGTGGCCATGGGGTTACCTTTTCCTTCCGCTGTGCAGTGCACAACGGGTCTTTCGAATGCCCCTGCTAGGATAATGCAATCGATTGCATCGAGGGCGAATCCTCTTGAAAACGCTCAAGGGTCCAGCGCTGTTCCTGGCGCAGTTCATCGGCGACACACCTCCTTTTGATCGGCTGGACACGCTGGCCGGCTGGGCCGCGGGGCTGGGCTATTCTGGCGTACAAGTGCCTACCAGCGCGCCCCACCTGTTCGATCTGGCCGAAGCTGCGCGCAGCCAGACATACTGCGACGATGTCACCGGCATGCTGGCCGGGCATGGCCTGCAGATCACCGAGCTGTCCACCCACCTGCAGGGGCAGCTGGTCGCCGTCCATCCCGCCTACGACAGCCTGTTCGACGGCTTCGCACCGCCGGACAAGCGCGGCGATCCGGCCGCCCGCCAGGCCTGGGCGGTAGAACAGCTGCTGCTGGCCGCCAAGGCCAGCCAGCGTCTGGGGCTTACGGCGCATGCCACGTTCTCCGGCGCGCTGGCGTGGCCCTACTTCTATCCCTGGCCGCAACGCCCGCCAGGACTGGTGGAAGAAGCCTTCGCCGAACTCGGCCGCCGCTGGCGCCCCATCCTCGATGCCTTCGACACCTGCGGCGTGGACCTGTGCTTCGAGATCCATCCGGGCGAGGACCTGCACGACGGCGCGACCTTCGAGCGCTTCCTGGACGTGGTGGACCACCACCCCCGCGCAAAGATCCTGTACGACCCCAGCCATCTGCTGCTGCAGCAGATGGACTACCTCGGCTTCATCGACCGCTACCACGCGCGCATCGGCATCTTCCACGTCAAGGACGCGGAGTATCACGCCAGCGCGCGCAGTGGCGTGTATGGCGGTTACCAGGACTGGATCGATCGTCCGGGTCGGTTCCGCTCGCTCGGCGATGGGCAGATCGACTTCAAGGCGATCTTCTCGAAATTCGCGCAGTACGACTTCCCCGGATGGGCAGTGCTGGAGTGGGAGTGCTGCCTGAAGCACCCGGAGGACGGCGCGCGTGAAGGGGCCGCCTTCATCCGCGACCACATCATCCGCGTGACCGAGCGCGCCTTCGACGACTTTGCCGACAGCGGCACCGATCCTGGATCACTGCGCCGCATGCTGGGAATCTGAGCCATCACTGCCTGGGAGGGCAAGCCATGACGCACACCATGTCGCGCTTGGGCGCGATGATGTTTCTGCAGTTCTTCATCTGGGGGGCGTGGTTCGTGACTCTGGGAACGTACCTGGTGCAGGGGCCGTTGCAGGCCAGTGCGAGCCAGGTCGCGACGGCGTTCCTCAGCCAATCGATCGGCGCCATCGTCGCGCCCTTCCTGGTTGGCCTGATCGCGGATCGTTACTTCGCGGCGCAGCGCATTCTCGCGGTGCTGCATCTGGCCGGCGCGGTGCTGATGTGGCTGGCGTCCACGGCGACGGACTTCAGCACCTTCTCCGTCTATGTCATGGGATACATGCTGCTGTTCATGCCAACGCTGGCACTGGCCAACAGTGTGGCGATGCGGCACATGCAGTCGCCGGAAAAGCAGTTTCCGCTCGTGCGGGTGGCCGGCAGCGTCGGCTGGATCGTGGCGGGCGTGCTGATCGGCTGGCTGGGCTGGGAACAGGCGCATCGGCTCGAGCTGACGTTCCGGATGGCGGCGATGGCGTCGCTGGCGCTGGGCCTGTATGCGTTCACGCTGCCGCACACGCCGCCGCTGGCGCAACAGCGCGATGCCGGGCTGGGGCAGATCCTGGGGCTGGATTCGCTGCGGCTGCTGAAGTCGCGCTCCTACCTGGTGTTCTTCCTGGCGTCCATCGCCATCTGCATCCCGCTATCGTTCTACTACAACTTCACCAACCCGTACCTCAACGATCTTGGCGTGCGCGGCGCGGCCGGCCTGCAATCGCTGGGCCAGGTCTCCGAAGTGCTGCTGATGCTGGCCATGCCGTTCCTGTTCGTGCGGCTGGGAGTGAAGACGATGCTGGCGGTGGGCATGGCGGCGTGGGTAGTGCGCTATGCGATGTTCGCCTTCGGCGATGCAGGCAGCGGCTTCTCCCTGCTGGTGATCGGCATCGTGCTGCACGGCATCTGCTACGACTTCTTCTTCGTCACCGGCCAGATCTACACCGATGCGCATGCCGGCCCCGCCGCGCGCAGCAGCGCGCAGGGATTCATCACCCTGGCCACCTACGGCGTGGGCATGTTGATCGGCACGTTCCTGTCCGGCGCGGTGGTGGAGCACTACACCACGGCGGCGGGCCCGGACTGGCAGCAGATCTGGCTGTTCCCGGCGGGCGTCGCGCTGGTCGTGCTGATCGCCTTCCTGCTGCTGTTCCGCGACCGGCCGGTGGTTGCGGCCGCCCCTGCCACCCCCTGAGGACCGCACCCGATGCCCAAGCTTGGAATTGCCATCGTCGGCACCGGCATGATCGGCGCCGTACACCATCGCGCGGCGCTGCTGTCCGGTGCGGAGATCCGGGGCGTGGCCGCCTCGTCACCGCATCGCGCACGCGACGTGGCGCAGGCATGGAATGTCCCGCGTGCCTATCGTGACATCGAAGAGGTGGTCACCGATCCGCAGGTACAAGTCGTGCACGTCTGCACGCCCAACCATCTGCACCGCGCCATGGCGCAGGCGGCGCTGGAAGCGGGCAAGCACGTGATCTGCGAGAAGCCGCTGGCCACCACGCTGGAGGACGCCCAGGCGCTGGCCGCATTGGCTACCTCGACCGGGCTGGTCGCCACGGTGCCGTTCGTCTACCGCTACCACCCGGTGGTGCGCGAGGCGCGCGCTCGCATCGCGCAGGGCGAGCTGGGCCCGCTGCACCTGATCCACGGCAGCTACCTGCAGGACTGGCTGCTGGACCCGGCCAGCAACAACTGGCGCGTGGACCCGGCGCTGGGCGGCGCGTCGCGCGTGTTCGCCGACATCGGCTCGCACTGGTGCGACCTGGTGGAATGGGTCAGTGGCGAGCGCTTCGTCGACGTCAGTGCGGCATTCGCCACCGTGCTCGCCGAGCGCGGCGCCCTCACCGGCCAGAGCTTCACCACGCCGGCGGCGGGCGGCGCGATGCAGGCCGTATCCAGCGAAGATGTGGCCGCGGCGATGTTCAAGACCGGCGCAGGCACGCTGGCGTCATTGACGGTCAGCCAGGTCTCGGCCGGACGCCACAATCGCCTCTGGTTCGAGATCGACGGCGCCCAGGCCAGCGTGGCGTTCAACCAGGAGGACGCCGAACGGCTGTGGATCGGCCGACCCGACCAGCGCGCGGAAACCTTCGTGCGTGGGCCGGGCGCCGGCAGTGCCGAACAACGCCGGCTGTCGGTGTTGCCGCCCGGCCATGCGCAGGGCTACGGCCACTGCTTCGAGGCGTTCGTCGCCGACACCTATCACGCCATCGACGGCGAGCGGCCACAGGGCCTGCCCACCTTTGAGGACGGCCTGCGTTCGGCGTTGATCGTCGACCGCGTGATTGCATCGGCCAGGTCCCGTGCCTGGACCACCATCGGTTGAATCCCGGGAGGATGTGTTGATGAACATCGCTACGCGCAGGACCACCACCCTTGCACTGCTGCTGCTCGTTGCCCTGCCTGCCTTCGCAGGCGACCCCGCCGGTCCACAGCAGCCCATCGCAGTGCAGATGTACACGCTGCGCGACGCCGGCACGCTCGACCAGCAGTTGAAGATCGTGCATGACGCGGGCGTCGGCGCGGTGGAGACAGTCGGCACCCAGAACGTCAGCGCCGCCGAACTCAAGCAACTGCTGGACCGCTACTCGATCAAGGCCATTTCCTCCCACGTGCAGCTGGCCGATCTGCGCAGCGACCTGGACGGGGTGGTGGCCTTCAACCGCTCGATCGGAAACACCACCCTGGTGGTGCCGTACCTGGACAAGAAGGATCGGCCGACCGATGCCGCAGGCTGGACCGCACTGGGCCAGGAACTGGGCCGGATCGCGGCGCACGCAAAAGCCCAGGGAATGCGCTTGGCTTACCACAACCATGACTTCGAGCTGGTCGATTTCAACGGCAAAACCGGCCTGGAACTGCTGTTCGCTGCGGCCGGCCCCGACCTGCAGACCGAGCTGGACCTGGCCTGGGTAGCCCGTGCGGGCCATGACCCGGTGGTGATGCTGGGCAAATTCCGTGGCCACGTGTTCGCGGTACACGCCAAGGACAACGCCCCCAAAGGCCAGGCCGAAGACGAGGGCGGCTTCGCCGCCGTTGGCCAGGGCGTGCTGGACTGGAACGCGATCCTGCCTGCCGCCGCGGCGGCGGGCGTGCAGTGGTACATCGTCGAGCACGACCAACCGCGTGATCCGGCCAAGGTCATCAAGACGGGCGCGGACTACCTGCGTCAACACCTCACCGCCACGCTGCCCGCCAACGCACCGCGCTAGCCCGCCAAGGAGCCCCACGTGAACAAGATCCTGACGCTGGCCCTGACGCTGTTCGGCACGGTGCTGGCCCCCACAGCGTGGTCCAAGGACGACCCGGCCGCTGGCGCCCAACTCTATGCCGTGCACTGCACGGCCTGCCACGGCGCGAATCGTGCCGGCGTTCCGCCGACGTTCCCCGCACTCACCGATGTCGCCAAGCGGTTGCAGCCGGCGCAGATCAAGGAAAAGATCAGCAAGGGCGGCGGCTTGATGCCGCCCTTTTCCCAGCTGTCGCCACAGGAAATCGACAATCTCGCCAGTTACCTGGCGAAATAGGCGTCCACTACAGCTCCCGCACCCAGATGTTGCGGTAGCTGACCTTGGAATCGTGTTCCTGCAGGTAGATCGGCGCGCACCCATGTGGCGCGTACGACGGCGCGCCGATGTACTCGGTCTTGCCCGCCAGCACGGTGTCGTCCTGTACCAGCACACCGTTGTGCAGCACGGTGATGCGCGCGGGCGAGAGGAGCCCCCCACCCTGCGAGAAGCGCGGCGCCTTCCAGAGGATGTCGTAGGCCTGCCACTCGCCCGGCGCACGCGAGGCGTTCACCAGCGGCATGGCCTGTTTGTAGAGCGAGGCCGCCTGGCCGTTGGCATAGGTCGAATTGTTGTAACTGTCGAGCACCTGCAGCTCGTAGCGTTCCTGCAGGAAGATGCCACTGTTGCCGCGGTCCTGACCCTCAAAGCCCTTGGTTTCGACAGGCGTGCGCCACTCGACATGCAGCTGGACGTCGCAGAAGCGCTGCCTGGTGCGAATGCCCTTGCTGCCCGGAACCACCGTCAGAGCGCCATCGGCGACGCGCCAAGGCACGCGCCCGCCCCGCTCCGACTCCCAGGCGGACACATCATTGCCATCGAACAGCGCGATCGCGTCGGAGGGTGCCTTTCCTGGGGGCGTGGCCACGCTCGCGGGCACCGGCGTCCAGACCTCGGTCTTCTTCGGATCGCGCGCAGGGTCGGCACCGGCCTGCGCGAGCGCAGGTGCGGCAACCAGCATGGCAGCGCCGATCAGCACAGGCGTGATCATTCCGTTGCGCTCCATCAGCTGGTCCCCCACGCCGGCGTACCAGGGATGTAGGCGAGGTCACCGTCGTAGCGCCCCGGCACCGCGACGTACTTCAGCACCTCGGTCGCGCCAACCTTCGACGTGAAGAAACCGAAGATGGCCAGCTGCTTGAGCATCGTGAAGTAATGCGGCATCGCTTCTCCCTCCTCGGCGGTGCCGGTCTCGGTCACCTCGACCGCGTGTTTCCTGGCCTCTGTATCCAACGCGCGCAGCAGCTCGGCGCGGGCCTGCGGCGCGAGCGAGACGAAGCGGCCACCGGCGCGTTGGTTGATGTCAACCAGCCCAGCGCGGAACGTCGCCTGCTGCCGGTCGGTGTAGCAGTCGCTGACGAACGTCGCCATGAACACGCCGGTGGCGGCGTCCTTCGCTCCAGGCGTCTTCGTCCGCGGCAGGATGGTCTCTGCGATCTCATCCAGCGTGCCCACATCGGCATCGGAGAACAGGGCGTTCGCCGACGCGGCAGGAGCCTGTGCCTGACCGAGTGAGGGCAGGCCGATCATGGCCGCACCGGTGGCAGCGACGATCATCTTCAGCAGTTCGCGGCGGTCCATCAGAGATTCCCCGCTTTCAGTTCGCGCACGGCATGGTCGGCAGCGCGTGCCGTCAGCGCCATGTAGGTCAATGAAGGATTCACGCAGGCGCTGGAGGTCATGCAGGCACCGTCGGTCACATAGACGTTGGGCGCATCCCAGACCTGATTGTGCTGGTTCAGCACGGAGGTGCTGCGGTCACGCCCCATGCGCGCGGTCCCCATTTCGTGGATGCCCTTGCCGGGGGCGTAGTCATTGTCATGCATCTCCACGTCCTTGACGCCGGCGGCCTCGAGCATCTCGGCGGCATCGGCGGCCATGTCTTTGCGCATCGCCAGTTCGTTGGCGCGCATGGAGACATCCATCGCCAGCACCGGTAGTCCCCACTTGTCCTTGCGGTCACTGTCCAGGCGGATCGTGTTGTCGTGGTGCGGCAGCATTTCGCCGAAGCCGGTCATGCCGATGCGCCAGTCACCTGGCACGGTCAGCGCCTCTTTCAGGTCGGCACCGATATTCAGCTCGGCGATCTCGCGCGACCATCCTGTGCGGCTGGCACCGCCCTGGTAGCCGAAGCCACGCAGGTAGCGTCGCTTGTCCGCAGCCACGTTGCGGAAGCGGGGAATGTAGAAGCCGCAGGGACGACGGCCGAAGTAGTACTTGTCCTCGTAGCCATCGACCCGGCCCGAGGCGCCCGCACCGAAATGATGGTCCATCACGTTGTGGCCCAGTTCGCCGGACGAGGAGCCCAGCCCACCGTCCCAGACATCGGTGGCCGAGTTCATCAGCAGCCAGGTCGAGTTGAAGGAGGACGCGTTGAGGAAGATGACCTTGGCCGTGTACTCATAGGTCTGCCCCGTCTCGGCATCGATGACCTCCACCCCGCGCGCACGCTTTCGGTCCTTGTCATAGAGCACTTCCTTGACGATCGAGAACGGCCGCAACGTCAGGTTGCCCGTCTTCATGGCCGCCGGCAGCGTCGCCGCCTGTGTCGAGAAATACGCACCGAAGGGACAGCCGAGGACGCACTTGTTGCGGTACTGGCAGTTGACCCGACCCTGCTCGGGCAATGGCTGGGTGATGTTGGCGGTGCGCGAGTGGATCATGTGCCGTGTTCCGCCAAAGGCCTTCCTGATCCGCGCGGCCACGTCCTTCTCGACGATATTGAGCGGGATCGGCGGCAGGAACTGACCGTCCGGCAGCACGTCCAGCCCTTCGCGGGTGCCGGCGATGCCGGCAAACTTCTCCACATGGTCGTACCAGGGTGCGATGTCGGCGTAGCGGATCGGCCAGTCGGTGGCGATGCCGTCCTTGAGGTTCGCCTCAAAATCCAGGTCGGAGAAGCGATAGCTCTGTCGGCCCCACATCAGCGAACGTCCGCCGACGTGGTAGCCGCGGAACCAGTCGAAGCGCTTGGTCTCGATGTAGGGCGATTCCTGTTCGTCGGCCCACATGCCCTGGAGGTTCTCGGCCAGCGCGTAGTCGCGCATCAGCACCGGGAAGGCGGCCTTCATCGCCTGGGTTGGCCGGTTGCGGTGCGGGAAGTCCCACGGCTCCTTCATCGCGTTGACGTAGTCCTTCACGTGCTCGATGTTGCGGCCGCGTTCCAGCATCAGCACCTTGAGGCCCTTCTCGGTCAGTTCCTTCGCCGCCCAACCGCCACTGATTCCCGAGCCAACGACGATCGCGTCGTAATGATTGTCTGCCATGGATCTCTCACCTGGTGGATATCGTTTCAGACGTCGCAGAGGCGGATCGCCTCGCGCAGCGAGCCGACGGGATCCGGTGCCGCAGGCATGAATTCCTGCGCCAGATACCCATCGAAACCGGTGTCGCGGATCGCGCGACAGATGGCGGGGTAATGGAGTTCCTGCTGGTCTCCGATCTCGTGCCGGCCCGGCACCCCCGCGGTGTGGTAATGCTTGAAACAGGCGTGATCCCTGCCGATGGTGGCGATGATGTCGCCCTCCATGATCTGCATGTGATAGATGTCGTAGAGCAGGCCAAAGTGGTCCGAGCCGAGCCGCTGGCATAGCGCCACGCCCCATGCGGAGGTGTCGCACAGGTAGTCGGGATGATCGACCCTGGAGTTCAGCAGCTCCATCACCAGCACGACGTTGCGTTTCTCGGCGTGCCCGAGGATGCGCTTGAGCCCCGCTTCAGCATGGGCCATGCCTTCCTCGGGGTCCATGCCGTTGCGATTGCCCGAGAAGCAGATGAGGTTGCGGTAGCCGGCATCGGCGACCAGATCGATGTGCCGCGTGTAGCGCTCCACCAGTTGGTCGTGGAACTCACGGCCGGCAAAGCCCTTGGTCAGGCCCAGCTCCGCACCGTTGCACATCGAGCTGTCCACGCCATGGGCCTTCAGCGTGGGCCAGTCTTCCGGGCCGACCAGATCAATGGCGGCGAACCCGATGTCCTTCACTGTCCTGCACAGTTGCGCGACCGACTGCTGCGGAAAGGTCCAGCGGGCGACGGAGTGCTTCAGGTTGCCTTTGAGCGGCGCGGCCGCGGCAAACGCCGGCAGCACGCCCGCAGCGCCCAACCCAAGGCTCGCGGCGGCCGCCAGGCGGAGTGCATCGCGCCGCGTGAGCCCCGGCCCCGATACCGGCGCCGGTCTGATCGAATGGATGGACATCCGTCTTCCGGCCTCCCAACCGGTATCAAACGCTGACGATCCGCTGCAATGCAATCGATTGCACCATAGAGGAGGACATCATTTTTTTGCAAGACGCGGTGCACGAAAACGCATGCTGCAGGGCACCACGCGCGTGATGGCTGTCGCCCGCAGGCACCCGCTCATCGCCGGCGATGCATCGCTTGCCGCAGCTGCTCGCGCGCCTCCGGGTCGGCGTCGATCATGCGGCGCAACGAGTGATAGACGTACGCGCGGCAGAGTCCGGCCAGGCGACCAGCAGGTAGACCGCGCCGGCGATCAGCCACGCATTCGGTGCCTGCTTCATCAGGCCGGTGTAACCGCCGGTCGCGGCCACTGCCAGGATGACCAGCAGGACCCAGCGGAACCAGCGCCAGAACCGCATTCCCCACTCGACGTTGAGCACATGCTTGAGTTCCTGGTCCGTCAGCAGCATGCCGTCACTCCTTCCTTGAGTCGAGACCCATCGTGCACGACCAAGAGCAGAAGACCGGCGCCAGACCAGCGGAAATAGAGCTTCCCGCGCAAAAAAGAAAAACCCCAGCAAGCACAGTGGCTTACTGGGGTTTCATTTACATCCGTAAAAATCAGAAATCAGAACGGTTGTGCCTACCAAAAAGGTAAACAACTGCCACATGCGCTGGCATGCAATGCATCCAGCGTACTACTGCCTCGCGAGTGTCAACAACTTCGCGTACCAGATAAACGTGTTGGCATCCTTGCCCCCTATCCACTGGAAGCCAGATCGCACCCTTCCCTTCTGCTGGCATACGACCCAACGGGACGCGTTCGACGCCACCTTGTGAACTCTGAACGGGACGGTCGGATTGACTCAATCATCTGGATCGTCGTGCAGCGGCCGGAACGTTTTGGGATCGCTGGGGATTCTGCCTGCCGACGCGTTTCCTGTTGTTCAACGACTCGACTGCGCTCCGCTTCGGTGCGCGCCAACCTTCCGATCCAGAAACTCCCGGATCACCGGAATGATCTCGTCCGCATGCGTCTCCAGCGCGAAGTGCCCGGTATCGAAAAAGTGGATTTCGGCATCGGGAATGTCGCGCTTCCACGCCTCCGCACCGGCGGGCAGGAAGTACGGATCGTTTCGCCCCCACACGGCAAGCAGCGGCGGTTGATGCGTCCGGAAGTAGGCCTGGAAGGCGGGGTATAGCCGCACATTGGAGGCGTAGTCCAGCAGCAGGTCCAGCTGGATATCCGCGTTGCCGGGCCTGGATACATGCAGCCCCTCAAGGGTGTAGCCATCCGGCGCCACCAGGCTGGGGTCGCGCACGCCTTCCAGATACTGCCATTTGATCGCAGCGGCCGTGGGGAACTCGGCCAGGGCAGCGCGGTTCTGCGCACTGGGATCGTTCCAGTAGGCGCGGATCGGATCCCACCCCTTCGCCAGGCCGTCCTCGTAAGCGTTGCCGTTCTGCGAGATCAGGGCGGTGATCCGCTCTGGATGCGCGCTGGCGAGACGCCATCCCACCGGGGCGCCGTAGTCGTGCACCACCAGCGCGTAGCGCTCCAGCTTCAACTGCTCGGTGAAGCGCTGCAGGGTCGCGGCCAGGGTGTCGAAGGTGTAGTCATACGCGCCACGCGCAGGTGCCTCGGTGTAACCGAAGGAGGGCAGGTCCGGGGCGATGACGTGGTATTTGTCCGACAGCGCCTCGATGACGTCCCGGTACATGTACGACGACGCCGCGAACCCATGCAGCAGGAGCACGGTGGGGCCCGAACGGGGGCCGGCCTCCCGATAGAACACCTTGACCTCGCCCACCTGTTCGTAGCGGTACTGGACCTGGGCGTGCGCGGTGGCGGTGGCGGCGAGCAGGGCAGCCGTCGCGCCGAATCGGGCGAGCGTATTCGAAGTAGTCATGAGCGTTTTATGTAACCACATTGGAGTTTATTTGAAGGTTACGTGCGGCGGTGGTAACCTGTCAACAACATTTACAGGGGTTACGCATGATCGACTCAGCTCCATCCCCCGCATTGTTCGTGGCCAATGATCTGGCGCTCGACTTCATCAACTCGGCCTACGGCCCCAGTACGGCCCCGGTGGACGTGCTTCAGGGCGACCAGGCGGCAATCGACTGGCTGGCCGCGGCGGGCGTCCTGGACGCAGGCGCGGTCCCCATCCCGAACGGCGTGGCGGAGCTGGCCGCCGCCTTGCGCGACGAAGCACGCGAACTGCTGACGGCTGCACGGGCAGGGCGCCCGTTCCAGGCACCGATAGTGAACAAGGTGCTGGAGGCTGGCCGACCGATCGTTCAACTGCAGTCGTCCACTGACGGTGCAGGCCCTTGCGTGGTCGAACGCCGCCGCGATGACAGCGCAGAAAGCCTGCTGGAGCCCATCGCAGTGGCGCTGAGCCGGCTCCTCGCCGGTGGCGACCTGCAGCACGTACGCGAGTGTGAAGCGCATGACTGCACACTGCTGTTCCATGACACGACCAAGTCGCGAAAGCGCCGTTGGTGCAGCATGGCGCTCTGCGGGAACCGGATGAAAGTGGCGGCGTTCCGGTCTCGCAAACTGAATCCCCCCGGGTTCGGTGGAGGCAAGTAGGGTTACGTCAGGCCGCCACCGCGGCGGCTTGACTGGCTAGTTGCCGATAGTAGTTTGCCTCAGCTTCGGCAGGCGGGATCGACGTCCCCCCGAGATTGAGTAGCGAAGCGGTTTGGAGTCCAATTCTCAATGACAAGGAGATTGGACGTGAAGAAGCGCTTTTCCGAAGAGCAGATCATCGGCTTCCTACGCGAAGCTGAGGCCGGCATGCCCAACAAGGACCTCTGCCGCCAGCATGGCTTTAGCGAGGCCTCGTACTACCTGTAGCGCAGCAAGTTCGGCGGCATGAGCGTGCCCGACGCCAAGCGGCTCAAGGACCTAGATACGCTGCAACGGCCTCGTCAGGATGAACCAAACAAAGTGGCCCCTGTGCATTTGAGAAGGTCTCAATGCCAATGTCGTCTCGCCGGCGGCGCTTGACCTGCGCCAAGTTCCCGTCAGCTGTGCACAGCCAGAGGAACTCGAGCAAAGCTCTCGCGTGAACAAAGCCAGCCTCGATCATAGGATTGGCGATGGTGGCGACATTTCCTCTAAGGATGCTCTGAGCAGATCACCCGCGATGTTGGATTCATGAGCCGAACGCGTCCCGCGCCCACCTGCTGCGGTTTATTTCGCTGGAAATAGGGTTTTGAGGCCGCGTTGGGCGCCTCCAGACGGATTTATCCTTGGGCCGGCACGAACTGCCAGCGGGTCATCCACAGATTGGACAGCGCAAACAGGGTCAGCACCTGCGAGCTGTTCTTTGCCAGCCCGCGATAGCGCACCTTGGTGTAACCAAACTGGCGCTTGATCACCCGGAAGGAGTGTCCACCTTCGCGCGCATGCTGGCTTTGCAACGCTCCCAGCGCTCGTGCTGCCGACGGTCGCGCGCGTTCTTGATCGCCTTCACTTTGCCCCGCTTCCTGGCGGTTAAGAACGCCGCCTTGGCGTCCTGTAGCTCTGGCCGCGAGTCCGCCCCGGTATAGCCACTGTCGCCCAGCACGCAATCCTCGTTACCGTGCAGAAGTTCGTGCGTGACTGTGACATCGCCTACATTGGCAGCGATGCATGTCACATGGTGCACAAGGCCCGAAAACTGATCCACACCGATGTGCGCCTTCATGCCGAAGTACCACTGATTGCCCTTCCTGGTCTGGTGCATTTCAGGATCAGGCCTTCGGCACCACCGAATGTCAGCTGCATGGAGGGTCCTTCAACGTGGTCTGATGGACCTCAAGCTTGCCGGCCAGCGGCCGGCACTACCATCGGATTTCGCGCAGATTTGTTCAGACCATCCCTAGCAGTGATGCCAGTTCACTTTCCTCTGCACGCCCATCACCTGCTTGGCGGCTGCATGAACTCGATTGTGATGTGATCGGGGCCGGAGACGTAGGCCGCTAGTGTCCCCTTGCGTGGACCGCCTGGAATTGGTTGTGGACTGCCCTTCGCCTTCCATCCCGCAGCCTCTACACGGGCGATGGCGGAGTGAATATCCTCCACGGTCAAAGCCAGGTGTGCAGCTCCGATCGCGCCGGCACTCTCCGGCGCGGCTCCATGCTGGCGACCTCCAGAGTACTGCAGCAGCTCAACCATGAACCCATTCGGCGCCAAGACGATTGCCGTGCGCACGTTCGGATCATCAACGCCTGTAACCTGATACAGGAAATCGCCACCCATCTCCGATTGGCGTTGCAGCTCGAAACCCAGTGCCTGGGTCCAAAAGTGGATGGATTCGTCCAAGGAGGAAACCGTAAAGCCGGCGTGATCAACGCCAACGAGGTGCGTCGTCTTAGTCATGGCTGCATGATCATAGGGGCCGACTCGGCATGTAGGCCGTCTTTGGGGTTACGGCGAGATAGTTGGTTTCATCAGGAAATCTAGGTGGCGCGGCTTGTTCGGTCAAGTGAATGCGCAAAGGCGGCCTCGGCACCTTCACCATCATCACCGGCGACAGCAGCGGCGTGTCAGCCGATATCCACGACCGGATGCCGGCGTGGCTGCAGCCTGGCCAGGTCGACGACTGGATGGCCGCCGAGCCCGACGACGCCGTGGCGATTCTGCTGGCCAGCGAGCCCCCCACTTCAATCGCACGCAGCACGTTGCTGATCGTGTTAGTTGAAAGATTCCTACCCCGAACCTGAGTAAGCGCAAACACGGTGGGGCGAAAGAGCGGGCACCCATGCTCATCCAGCAGTACCGGAAAGTGTCGCCAGAGGCGAACAAGACGATCCGAACGCGAAATGCCGGCCTCATCGTTTACATCCTCTACTAGTAGAAGATTGGCCTCAGACTAGCAGGATGCAGAAATCCATGCGTAAACAAGAAAACCCCAGTAAGTACAATGACTTACTGGGGCTTTTTTTGTATGAAGGAAGTGCTAAAAATTAGAACGGGATGTCGTCATCGGCGAAGTCGTCCATCGGCGGCGCCGACTGCTGCGGCGCCTGCTGCTGCGGGCGCTGCTGACCGTAGCCACCGCCGCCGCCGCGCTGACCACCACCGCCACCACCACCACCACCGCCGTACTCCTGGCGCGGGGCCTGCTGGCGCTGCGGACGTTCGCCGCCGCCACCGCCACCGCCACCGCCGCCTTCACGGCCGCCGAGCATCTGCATCTCATCGGCGATGATGTCGGTGGAGTACTTCTCCACGCCATCCTGACCGGTGTACTTGTCGTAACGCAGGCTGCCTTCGACGTAGACCGAGCTGCCCTTGCGCAGGTATTCACCGGCGATTTCGCCGAGCTTGCCGAAGAACACCACGCGGTGCCATTCAGTACGCTCCTGCTGGTTGCCATCCTTGTCCTTGCGGACGCTGGTGGTGGCCAGGCTGATGCGGGTGATCGCCATACCGCCCTGGGTGTACTTCACGTCCGGGTCGTTGCCGAGGTTGCCGACCAGGATGACTTTATTGATGCCGCGCGCCATAGGGTTGCTCTTCCGTTGTCCGAGGGCAGGCCCCAGTCATATCACAGCCCCGAGCGGGGTGCAGATCTGCCGGGCCGCCCTTGGGAAAATTGGGGGGATCCAGATTGCACCATCTTATCATCGCCGCCGTCCCCGACCCTGTCGGAATTCCGGCCGGCAGCGACCGGAAACCTGCTCGAGCCATACGTGGCAAGGGTGACAACCGTTACGCCGACTGCCGCCAGGCCCCGGCCAGCCTGACCAGCCCGGCGACAGGTCCAGCCCCGGCGGCGCATGGCATGATGTCCCTTCACTGCCTCACCCCCTGCTGAAATGACCATCCGCGGCAAAGCCACCTCCCTCGATATCGCCCACTTGGCCGGCGTCTCCCAGCCCACGGTGTCGCGGGCGCTGCGCGGCAGCCCGATGGTCAACGCCGAGACCCGGCAGCGGATCCTGGCCATTGCCCGTGAGCTGAACTACAAGGTCGACAAGAACGCCTCCAGCCTGCGCCTGCGCAATGCCGGCACGCTGGCCCTGCTGTTCTTCGAAGACCCCACCAATGACGACTCGCTGATCAACCCGTTCTTCCACGCCATGCTGGGCTCGATCACCCGGGCCTGCGCGCTGCGCGGTTACGACCTGCTGGTCTCCTTCCAGCAGCTGTCCACCGACTGGCAGGCGGATTACGAGGACAGCAACAAGGCCGACGGCATCATCCTGCTGGGCTATGGCGACTACCACGAGTCGCGCGAGCGGCTGCAGCGGCTGGTCGAGCAAGGCACCCACTTCGTGCGCTGGGGCGCTTCCCTGCCCGATCAGCCCGGTGTCTCGATCGGCAGCGACAATTTCCAGGGCGGGTTCGACATCACCGCGCACCTGCTCGACCAGGGCTGCCGCCGGATCGCCTTCGTCGGCCATGCCTCCAGCCACTATCCCGAGTTCGAGCAGCGCTACCGCGGCCACGTCGAGGCGATGCACGCGCGCGGCCTGACCGCCGAGCCCTCACTGCAGCACGATGCGATCACGACCGAGCAGTCCGGCTTCGATGCCTGCCAGGCATTGTTGGCGCGCGGCGAGCGTATCGACGGCCTGTGCGCGGCCAGCGACCTGATCGCGATCGGTGCGATGCGCGCCCTGCGCGAGCATGGCCTGCGCGTGCCCGAGGATGTGGCGGTCACCGGCTTCGACGACATCCCGCTGGCCGCCTCGGTCTCCCCGCCGCTGTCCACCGTGCAGCAGGACACCAAGCAGGCCGGGCACCTGCTGGTGGAAAAGCTGCTGGCACTGATCGAGGGCCAGCCGGTGGAAGGCCAGAGCATCGCGGTGAAGCAGGTGCTGCGGGACTCCTCGCTGCGCAGCTGAGCGACGCGCACGCGGGCATTACTTCAGGCGACGATCCAGCACGAAATACACCACGTTGCCCAGCCCGGTCGCACCGAGCAGCAGCGCGATCGCGCCAGGCGTGACCCGGTCGATGCCGAGCAGATCGACCAGGCCGAATGCCAGCGCCAGGGTCAGCAACACGCAGCCCCAATGCAGCGAGGCCAGCCGACGTTTGGTGGTATCGCCGGCCAGCAGTGAGCGCACCAGTTCTTCCGAGCCGCGGGCTTCAACGATCCGGCGGCGGGTGTGGCCATCGACCACGCTCTTGATGGCATACACGATGCCGAGGATCAGGACGACGGGGAGAATCAGGTTGTAATCCATGATGCGTTCGTTCCGTTGAGGAGGGGCTTGTCCACTGAGATACGGCCAGGGCAAGAACGGTTGCAAGCAAGGTGGTTGCAACCGATGCCGCACTCGACGTATCCCTATGGTGATGCATACGCCGCCGCCCTCCCCTGCCGACTGTCTCGACGCCGACCGTGCATTGGTCGCAGCGATTCTGTCGCGGCAGCCCGGCGCGTTCGAGCAGCTGGTGCGCGAGTATCAGGGACTGTGCTGGCGTGTGGTCGACCGCATGGTCCGCCACCCCGACGACACCCGCGAGCTGTGCCAGGAAGCCTTCCTGCGCATCCATCAGACGCTGCATCAGTACCGCGGCGAAAGCGCGTTGAAATCATGGGTGGCGCAGGTCGCCTATTCGATCGCCAAGCGCCACCTGGAACGGCGCCGCATTCCGCTGGTGGAGAACAACATGGGCGAGGAAGGCACCGCATTGATCGAACAGATCGGCGATGGCATCGATCTGGAAGCACGTGCCAGCGAGCAGGACATCAACGCGCACCTGCATGCGGCGATCGACGCCCTGCCGCCCCTGCAGCGCACCCTGCTCACGCTTTATCACCTGGAGGAGATCTCCATCGCCGAGATCGCCGCCCTGACCGAGCTGGCCGAAGGCACCATCAAGAGCCACCTGTTCCGCAGCCGCAAGCAGTTGCGCGAACTGCTTGAATCCCGCATTGGAGTGCCCGCATGAGCAACGCAGACGATCCCCGCATCGATCCCGAGGAATGGCAGGCCCAGGAGGATGCGCTGCGCGCCGCGCTCAGCGGCCAGCGCGCTGCGCCGGACGCCACGAACTACCTGCGCATCGCCCAGGCGATCGCTTCGGCCCCGCAAAGTGGGCCGCCGATGCGCTTCGCCCGTGATGTCACGCTGCGCATTGCCCGGCATGACGCCGGTATCGAACGCTGGGTGTCGCGGGTCTTGCTTGCCTTGTTGGCCCTCGCCGTCCTGGTCATCGGGGCGATGTTCGGCCCGGCGTGGTGGGGCGCGATCAAGCAGAGCGCGGGGCCAACGGCATCCGGCTGGCTGCTGGTGGTCGCAGGCTGCATGGGCGTGTCATGGCTGGCCGGTCACTGGCGCACACGTGTCCAGAAGCACCCATGACTTACGGCGGATGCAGCTTACCTGAATAGGGGGGATAACCGAGCTATCTCCCAGGGGAAGTCGCCACATGCTTGAGATCCGCGCGCTGTCCAAAACGTACGCCAATGGTGTCCATGCCCTCGCCGGTGTGACGCTCGATGTGCCCCGCGGCATGTTCGGTCTGCTTGGGCCCAACGGCGCCGGCAAGTCCTCGCTGATGCGCACGCTGTCCACGCTGCAGGAGGCCGACAGCGGCTCGGCGACGCTCTCGATTCCCGGTGAGGCGGCCATCGACGTGCTGCGCGACAAGGATGCGGTACGGCGCCGGCTGGGCTACCTGCCGCAGGACTTCGGCGTGTACCCCAAGGTCAGCGCGCTGGACCTGCTCAATCATTTCGCGGTGCTCAAGGGCATCACCCAGAAGGGCCAACGCCGTGAGGTGGTCGAGGCGCTGCTGCAGCAGGTCAACCTGTGGGATGCGCGCAAGCGCAAGCTCGGCACTTACTCCGGCGGCATGCGCCAGCGCTTCGGCATCGCGCAGGCGCTGCTCGGCGATCCGCGCCTGGTGATCGTCGATGAGCCCACCGCTGGCCTGGATCCGGAAGAGCGCAACCGCTTCCTCAACCTGCTCGCGGCGATCGGCGAGAACGTGGCGGTGATCCTGTCCACGCACATCGTCGAAGATGTCACCGACCTGTGCCCGAACATGGCCATCATGAACAAGGGACAGGTGCTGCTGACCGGCAAACCCAGCGATGCGATCGATGCGCTGCAGCACCAGGTCTGGCGCAAACAGGTGGACGTTGCCGAACTGCCCGCCTATGAGGCCAACCATGTGGTGCTGTCCACGCGCCTGGTCGGTGGCCGGCCGGTGATCCACGTACACAGCGCGACCGACCCCGGCGACGGCTTCGCAGCCGTGGCTCCCGATCTGGAAGATGTCTATTTCCAGCGACTGCGCCTGCAGTCGCGGGCCGCCTGACCGGAGCCCGCCCATGATCGCTGCCTTCTTCCGCTTTGAGCTGCGCGAGCAGCTCCGTTCCCCGCTGCTGTGGCTGCTGGCGGGCCTGTTCGCCCTGATGGCCTTCGGTGCCGCGTCGTCCGACGCGATACAGATCGGCGGTGGCACCGGCAACGTGCACAGCAATGCACCGACCGTCATCGCTTCGATGCTGGGCATCTTCACCCTGCTCGGCATGCTGGTCTCCACGCTGTTCGTCAGCAATGCGCTGCTGCGCGACTTCGATCTCGGCACCGCCGAATTGATCTTCGCCAGCCCGATCAAACGCCGCGATTACCTGGCCGGACGCATCGGCGCCGCGCTGGTCAGCGGGCTGCTGGTGTACGTGATCATCGCCGCCGGCATGGCGCTGGGGCCGTTCATGCCCTGGGTCGATCCGGCCCGCATGGGCCCGGTCTCGCTGTACAGCTACGTCTGGGCATTCGGCGTCATCGTGATTCCGAACCTGATCTTCACCACTGCCCTGCTGGCCTTGCTGGCGGCCACCACGCGCTCGATCCTGTGGGTCTACATCGGCGTGATCGCCTACTTCGTGCTGTACGGCGTCAGCGCGGCACTGCTCAGCGATATCGATAACACCTGGATTGCAGTGCTGAGCGAGCCGCTCGGCCTGCGGGCGCTGTCACGGACCATCCGCTACTGGTCGGTGGCCGAGCGCAACACGGGGTTGCCTGCCGCGGCCGGGCAGCTGCTGGCCAACCGTGCGCTATGGCTGAGTGTGGCGGCAGTGCTGTTCGCCGCGACCTTCGCCCTGTTCCGCACCGAGCGCAGCGGCAGTGCCGGTCGTCGCTGGGGCCGTAAAGCCGCCGCGGCAACGAGCACCCCGTCGCTGCGCCCGGCCCAGGTCACGGTGCCACGCGTGGTCCCCGGCAGCGGTATCGGCACCGCCTGGCACCAGTTCCTGCACCAGGTTCGGTTTGATACGGCCGGCGTGGTGCGAAGCGTGCCTTTCCTGGTGTTGCTGGTACTGGGACTGTGCAATTTCCTGCCCAGTGCGCTGTTCCGCCAGACGCTGTATGGCACCCCGATCTGGCCGGTCACGTCGGAAATGCTGACCGCGCTGCAAGGCACTTACAGCTGGCTGCTGATCATCATCGTGCTGTTCTTCGCCGGCGAGCTGGTCTGGAAGGAACGCACCGCACGCATCAGTGACGTCACCGATGCGATGCCGGTGCCCAACTGGGTGCCGCTGCTGGCCAAGTTCGCCACGCTGGTGGCAGTGATCGCCTGCTTCCAGGCCATCGGCGCGCTGGCCGCGATCGGCGTGCAGCTGGCCAAGGGCTACACCCACATCGAGCCGCTGGTGTATCTCAAGATGCTCGCGCTGGATTCGGTGGTCTATCTGCTGATGGGTGGGCTGGCGCTGGTGCTGCAGGTGCTGACCAACAACAAGTTCGTCGGCTATGCACTCCTGATCCTGGTGATGATCGGCCAGGCGGTGCTGGGCATGCTCGATTACACCCAGAACCTGTACAACTTCGGCAGTTGGCCGATCGCACCGTACTCGGACATGAATGGCTACGGTCACTTCCTGCCCGGGCAGCTGGCGTTCCAGGGGTATTGGGCGCTGTTCCTGCTGGCCCTGTTGTGCGTCGCCTCCGCCTTCTGGGTGCGCGGCGTCGGCAATGGTGCGCGTCAGCGGCTGAGGCTGGCCGGACGCCGCCTGCGCGGCCCGACTGGACTCGGTGCAGTGGTGGCCACGTTGGCCTTCATCGGGGTGGGTGGCTGGCTGTACTGGAGCACCAACATCCGCAACGAGTTCCGCTCGCCCGATCAGCAGCTGGACCTGCAGGCCCGCTACGAACGCGATCTGTCGCGCTACCGTGATCTGGCGCAGCCACGCATCGTGGCGGTGGACAACCGGATCGACCTGTCGCCGGAAACCCAGTCGATGGTCATCGATGCAAACTGGACGGTGCGCAATACCCATGCCGCGCCCATCGATCAGATCCATGTGTCGATGGACGATGACAGGCAGTTGACCCTGGTCGACCTGGGGGGCGAAACGTTGTCCATGCACGACGCTGATCTGGGCTATCGCATCTACCGGCTGGCCAAGCCGTTGCAGCCCGGTGAGGAACGCCGCATCCACTTCCGCATCAACCAGCATCCGGACGGCATCACCGCGCATCAGGCGCCCACCAATCTGGTCGACAACGGCAGCTTCTTCAACAGCAGCGATCTGCCGTCCTTCGGCTACAACCAGCGCGTACAGATCACCGACCGCAACGAGCGTCGCAAGCGCGGCCTGGGCGAGCCGACCCGCATGCCCAAGCTGGAGGATCAGGCCGCACGCGCCAACAACTACGTCAGCGACGATGCCGACTGGCTGGATTTCCGCAGCACCATCTGCACCGCGCCGGACCAGGTTGCGCTGGCACCGGGCTACCTGACGCGGGAAACGACCGTCAACGGCCGCCGCTGCTTCAGCTATGCCATGGACCGGCCGATGCTGAACTTCTACGCCTACCTGTCTGCCCGCTGGGAGGTGAAGCGTGCGGCCTACAAGGGTATTCCGGTCGAGATCTACTACGACGCCCAGCACGGCTACAACGTGGACCGCATGATCGATGCGGTGCAGAAATCGCTGGCCTATTACGAAGCCAACTTCACGCCTTATCAGCACCGTCAGGTACGCATCATCGAGTTCCCGGGCTACCAGAGCTTCGCGCAGTCCTTCGCCAACACGATCCCCTACTCCGAGTCGATCGGTTTCATCGCCGACCTGCGCGATCCGGACAAGGTGGACTACGTGTTCTATGTCACCGCACATGAGATCGCACACCAGTGGTGGGCGCACCAGGTGATCGGTGCCAACGTACAGGGCGCCACGATGCTGTCCGAGTCGCTGTCGCAGTACTCGGCGCTGATGGTGATGGAGAAGGAGTACGGGCGGCAGCACATGCGCCAGTTCCTGAAGAACGAGCTGGACGGGTACCTGTCCGGGCGTGGTGGCGAAGGCGTGGAGGAACTGCCGCTGGCACGGGTGGAGAACCAGCAGTACATCCACTACCGGAAGGGCTCGCTGGCGTTCTACCGGCTGCGTGAGGAGATCGGCGAAGTCGCCCTCAATCGCGCCCTCAAGCGCTACCTGCAGGACAAGGGCTTCCAGCAGCCGCCCTACACCACCTCCACCGAACTGCTCGCCTACATCCGCGCCGAGACCCCGGCCGACCGCCAGCAGCTGGTAACGGACCTGTTCGAGAAGATCAGCTTCTACGACAACCGCGTCCTCACCGCGAGCGCGCAGAAGCGTGCCGATGGAAAGTACGACGTCACCTTGAAGCTGCACGCCGAGAAGCGCTATGCCGACGGTGACGGCAAGGAGACCGCCGGTGCGATGGACGACTGGATCGAGGTGGGCGTGTTCGCCAATGCGCCGTCGGGCAAGGAGCGCGATCAGAGGGCGCTGTACCTGCAGCGCCACCACGTCACCGAGGCCAATCCCTCCATCACGGTGACGGTCGAGGGCAAGCCGGATGAAGCGGGCTTCGATCCGTACAACAAACTGATCGACCGGGTGTCGTCTGACAACCGGCGGAAGGTGACGCTGTAATGCAACGGGTGATGCTGGCCAGAAGGCCAGCATCACCGGCGCCTTGCACTGACGGCGCAATGCGCCGTCTCCCTGAGGCGATGTGCGTCTTCCCCTGATCGGACGGCCGACCTCCTCCCTCCATCATGATTGCCCACGTGATCGAGGGATTCGAGGTGAACGCACTACTGCTGCTGGTGGGCCTGGTATGCGGCACCCTCCTGGGTGCCTTGGCGGGATTCAGCCTGGGAACCAAAGATCGACCCAACCCTATCGACTTCTACACGAATGAACTGGGTATCTACCTGTCGTTGTTGTATGAATCCAATGGAACGCCACGCAACCCGCAGTGGATACGCGACGCGCTCGCCGTGCGGATGGCCAACGCCCTGATCCTCGCCGGTAATCTGCCGCCAGGGACAGGTATCTCCAGCAGTCAGGCTTCGCTCAAAACGCTGGTAGCACGGGTTCTTGAGCAGGACCTGCTTGCAGGCGTCAAGCAGCACGACGCGCGCGAGCTGGCGTCACAGGTTGCACGCTGTGTGATGGAACGCGATCACCAGCATGGCATCTGCCCAACGGATGCGACCGGCAACAGGCCGTCCCTTCAGCGCGGGCCGTCGGCGAAGTCCTTGAGGATTTCGCCGACGCCGGACGGGGAGATTTCAAAGCCCAGCGAGGTGCCCGGATTGATCACCACGCCGTAGCCGCCGGGGACGCGCTTTAGCACCTCCAGCATCAGCATGCGGATGGTGTGGGGGGCCTGCTGGCTGTGGAAACCGACGCGGCTCATATCGGTGAACACCGACACGTGCAACACGCCCTGCTTGTCGAACAGCAGCGGATCGAAACCGCTGCCATCCGGCGTCACCAGGCTGCCAGTGAGCAACACCACCTCGGAGGCGACGAAGGCCTTCATGAACAGGCCGATCGGCAGCTGACCCTCCATCGCCGTCTTGAGCAGCGTTTCGATCGGGGTCTGGGGGGCGGCATCGTTCATGGAATGCGGGGGTATGGGTGGGGGCCGCTAGTGTACCGCCGGGGGTGTCGGGAGCCGGCCAGCGGCCGGTATTACGGGCGCGGTGGACCGCCGATCAGGTAGAGGTGGAAACGCGGGTCATCGTCGGCCAGCGCGACATGCGGCAGGCCGAGACGCGGCAGGGTCCGCAGCCAGTGGGCATGCGCAGCCACGTCGCCGCGGAACACTGCGAGCAGCCATTTCCCCTCGCCGGGGCGCACCAGTGCGTTGACCACGTAGGCCGCCAGGCCTTGCCGCCGGTACTTGGGAAGCACGAAGAGATCGGCCAGTTCAGGATAGTGGTGGCCGTCCCGTTCCACCCGGTCCACCAGCACGAAGCCGGCGAGTGCCTCGTCGACGAACAACAACCGCGCCCACTGCGGGGCGTTGCGCAGGGAGGCTTCGACATCGCTCCGATCACAGTCGAACAGGCCGTCGGAGCGTACTTCTTCTCCGCTCCAGGCCGACGCCTCGAAGTAGTAGAACTGCATCAGATGGAACAGGCGCTCGGCGTCGTCGGGCGTCGCGGGGCGCAGGGACAGGCGTGACATGGAGAACGTACTCGAAAGGATCGCCGTGCGCGATCGCGAGCCCGATTGTAGTGCCCGGCCCACCTCGAACGGCAGGCGGGGCATCATCCGGCTACTTCGCCAGGCGCTTGGTGCGGGCCTGCTGATCGTCGACCGCCGCCTTCAACCGGGCCTGCAACGCGGCCTGGTCGACCTGGGCATCCAGCACGAACACGCGCACGCCATGCGAAGGCACCTCGGCCTTCAGTGATCCGTTGACCGTCTGGTTGGCACCGCCCAGCGCGTCGCGCCAGATCCCGGCCTGCAGATAGCGGCGCACCTCAAGGGTGCGGGCGGTGTCGCCCTTGTTGAGCAGCACCAGCGCGGTCTGGGCGGTATCGCCGTGCTGCAGCACGCGGAAGAACACCGCTTCATCGCCCTGCAGACGTTCATTGACCTGCAGCCCGCGCTGCAGGGCGGGTGTGGCCTCACGCAGTTTGGCGATGCGTTGCAGCGGCGCGTAGATCGGGCTGTTCGGCGCGTCGTTGACGCGCGCCTGGCCGAAGTAGGCGCGGTTGCCGGCATGCTCGGCGCGGCTGCGCATGAAGCCGGTTTCCGAGCCGTAATAGATCACCGGAATGCCGCGTGCGGTGAACAGCCAGTTGTTGGCGTCGATGAACCCGGCATCGGTTGCGTCCAAGCGCGCCATGTCGTGGTTGTCGTAGAAGCTCATCAGCTCGTACGGATTCGCATACGGCCCGTCGAGCAGGTGCAGCGGTTCGGCCAGGGTCTCAAAGCCCTTCTGTTCTTTGCCGAACACGGACGACAGTGCGCCGCGCAGCGGGAAGTCCAGCACGCTGACATTCGCGTTGGCCGGCCAGGTGTGCTCGGCGATCTTGCTGGCGTCGTAGTCGAACGCTTCGCCGAACATGAACATGCCGGGATGCTCGGCACGGATGCGGTTGACGAAGGCATGCCACCACGGGTGCGGCAGCCAGCCGATGGTGTCGATGCGCAGCGCATCCACGCCCTGCGCCGTCCATTGCAGGTAGGCGCCCACCAGGTAGTCCATCACCGCCGGATTGTGCTCGTTGAAGTCGGACAGCTCGGCCAGGTTGCCGTCGAAGATCGAGCCGTGCTTGCCGTCGACGGGGCCGATGTTGTTGTAGAACGCATGCAGCGGGTTATGGACCGGGTCCAGCTGCTGCGGCGGCAGGTTCTGGTGATCGGCGATCAATCGGCCGTCCTTGTCGAATATCTGGCCGAACTGCGGCTGCGCCACCGGCATCGTCCACGCGGGCGAGCCATGGTTGCCGACGATATCCAGCACCACCTTGAGGTCAGCGGCATGCAGGCCGCGGGTGAACGCGGCGAAGTCCAGGTCCCTGCTCGGCAGATGCTCGTCGAGCGTGTAGAAGTTGACGCCCCAGTAGCCGTGGTAGCCGGTCTTGCCGCGGTCGGTCAGCGTGCTGGTACAGCTGATCGGCTTGCTGCCGGTGAAGGCCTGGTCCGGGTTGTCGATGATCGGGGTGATCCACACCGCGCCGAAGCCGAGGTTGCGGATGTACGCGGCATTGTCGAGCACGCCCTTGAAGTCACCGCCGAGGTAGCCGATGTTGCCATCCACCTTGTCCGGGCAGGGCACCGGGATGTCGAAGGTGGGATGCGCGCCGCCCTGGTCGCGGTGATCGTTGGACGGATCGCCGTTGACGAAGCGGTCGGTGACCACGAAGTAGACCGCCTGGCTGGCGAACGGCTCACGCGTGCCGACATAGTCCGGGCGTTCGATGGCCAGGGCGGGACTGGCGGACAGCGCGAATGACAGGGCCAGCGACAACGACGAATACCGGGACATCAGACAGCCTCCTGTTGAGATGGCACATACAGCACGCATAGACCGGCCAGCAGCAGGCTGCCGCCACCGAGCGCAAGCACATGCATCGGATCGCCGCCCAGCCAGGTGCGCAGCAGGAACCCGAGCGCACTGGCCGCGACCAGCTGCGGAATCACGATGAAGAAATTGAACAGGCCCATGTAGATGCCCATCTTGGCCGCCGGCACGCTGTCGGACAGCAGCGCATACGGCAGCGACAGGATCGAGGCCCAGGCGAAGCCGACGCCGACCATGGACAGCAGCAGCCAGTGCGGATCACGGATGAACAGCATCGAGATCAGCCCCAGACCGCCCAGCCACAGGTTGACCAGGTGGCTCCAGCGCAGGCCCAGTGCGCGCACCATCACCGGGATCACCAGCGCGGCCAGTGCCGCGAAGCCGTTGTAGGCACCGAACAGCACGCCGACCCAGTTGGCCCCCTCGTTGTAGGCGGCCGACGCAGTATCGATGGAGCCGAAGTGGGTCCCCGCGACCGCGGCGGTGGTGTAGATCCACATCGCGAACAGCGCGAACCACGAGAAGAACTGCACCCAGGCCAGACGACGCATGGTGCGCGGCATCGCACGCAGGTCGTCGACGATGGTGGCCAGCATGTTCGCCCCCGGTACACAGCGCGCCACACCCAGCAGCACGCCATAGGCGATGCACAGGCCAGCCAGCACGTACAGCATGCGGTCACCCTGCCGCGCCGCGATGGCGGCGGCCAACACGATGCCCACCGCCACCCAGCCGCCGATCTGCGCCCACGGGGGCGGTCCGGCCACGCGCGCACTCTGGTGCACTGCGGACGGCTCGGCATCATCGAAGCTGGCCAGCTCAGCCGGCGAGTATTCCCGGGTGCTGACCACGGTCCAGGTGATCGCCGCGAGCAGCACCGCGGCCCCGAAGTAGAACGCGTAGCGCACGGTATCGGGCACCTGCCCCGCTGCCGCCGTGTTGGCCACGCCGAAGTGGGCCAGGATGAAAGGCAGGAAGCTGGCGACGATCGCACCGATGCCGATGAAGAAGCTCTGCATGGCAAAGCCGGTCGGCCGTTGCCGTGGAGCCAGCTGATCGCCGACGAACGCGCGGAACGGCTCCATCGACACGTTGATCGAGGCATCCAGTACCCACAGCGTGCCAGCGGCGATCCACAGCGTCGGCGAATTCGGCATCACCAGCAGAGCCAACGTGGTCAGTACCGCACCGATCATGAAGAACGGGCGGCGGCGGCCCCAGCGCGTCCAGGTGCGGTCGGACAGGTAGCCGATCACCGGCTGCACCAGCAGACCGGTCAATGGCGCGGCGATCCACAGCCCAGGCACCGCATCCATCGGCGCGCCGAGCGTCTCGAAGATGCGGCTGGCATTGGCGTTCTGCAGGGCAAAGCCGAACTGGATGCCGAGGAAGCCGAAGCACATGTTCCAGATCTGCCAGAACGACAGCGTTGGTTTGGGCGAACGGCTCATCGGCGCGGCTCCGTCGAGGCCGCGACCGGCATCAGGGTCAGCGCGGACACGCGGGCCTGATTGAGCATGCCCTCACTGCCTCCCTTGCCGCCGTTGTACTGCGCGAAGTGGGTCAACGCGCTCATGTTGAAGCCCTCATCCAGCGCGATGCGGCAAGCGCGTGCCGGCAGCTCGAATTCAACCGCCGTGGAGTCCTGTTCGCCCACGCTGTGCGGCATCACGATGGGACGGCGCTGCTCCGGTTGGCCCTCGCACTGCAGCACCAGCGTCCTCACCGCTGCAGTCACGCCGGTGTTGATCGGGCCGTTCGGGTTGTCGTAGCGCAGGCGTGCACGCCAGCGGCCGGCGGTCGGTGCGGTCCACTGCCAGTGCGTGTCGCCGGCCAGCACCTGCTGCGGGCCGATGCAGGTCATCGGGCTGTGCAGCGATTCCAGCGTGCCCTCCCGGCGGGTCAGGCTCAGGCAGTGACTGGCACCGTCCCTGGCAATCGTGGCGACACCCCGTGTGGGCGTCAGCGTCTGGCCGTCGCGCCACAGCACGTGCCCCACGGGCACCGTGATCTGCCAGCCTGCCGTCGTTTCACGCGGCACCGGGGCGGCGGGGGTGGCCGGGGCGAACACCGCCGAGGGACGCAGGATGGCCGGTGATGGCGTCGCGCCCGTGGCATGCAACGGCACCAGCTGCACCGTGGTGGTGCTGCCATCGCGCTGGATGTCACCCGCCACCAGCAGCTCGCCGGCAAGCTGCTTCGGTCGCACCAGTACGTAACGCTGCTCGCCATCGTCCAGGCGGATGCGGTCTTGCTCACCGAACAGTGTCGGCACCAGCGATACCGGCAGCTTCGGCGCGATGCGGCCATCGTCTTCCACGCCGAACACCCCGTCCAGCACCATCGAGAGGTATCCGGCCACCGACCACAGCTGCCGCGGCGAATTGACCACCGGGCCGCTGAGGGCGCCTTCATCGACATGCACGGCCAGCGTGCGCATCTCGTAGTTTTCCATGTTGGAGCCGGCCAGCGCGGTGCCGCGCATCAGCGATTCGATCTCCATGGCAATGCGCGGGGCATCATCCAACCGGCGGGCTGCCCGCAGCGAGTACGCGCTGACGAAGGGCCAGATGCCGCGGTTGTGGTAGATCGGCTGCTGCGCTTCCTGCGGCCAGACGACCGGGCTGCCACCGGCCTCGGCCGGGTAATTCGCCAGCGCGCGCCGCGCGCGATCGGCCGGGAACACATCGGCCAGCACGCCCAGCGAGAGCGCGAGCAGGTCGTACTTGGCGTACGGCACCGGGTGCGCCGCCTCGCCGATGTAGCTCATGTACTGACCAGCCTCCTCGCGCCAGAAGCGTGTGTCGATCTGGCGGGCCAGCGCATCGGCCCATTGGCCGTACGTGGTGGCGCGCGCATCGCCGCGCTGGCCAGCCAGCTGCTCGGCCAGTCGCAGCGCTTCGTAATGCAGCACGTTGGTGGACAGCGCGAAGGACTCGCCGATGAAGCGCACATCCTCGCGGGTCCAGTCCGGGTAGGTCTGCTCACGCCAATCCAGGAACGAGGTCTCGCCGCGATACAGGCCGATCCGCGCATCGAACACCGCCTCGCGATCCTGCGCCAGGGTGGCCTGCAGTGCCTCCCAGACCTGGTCGGCAAAGGCCGCGTCATCCAGCAGCCCGCGTGCGGCCAGGAACCACACCACGCGGTCGCTGCTGATCGGCCAGCTGCCGCCGGAGCCGGTGTCTTGGGCGACGAACAAGCCTGGCGTATGCCCATCGCGCGCGGTGGACAGCTTGAACTGCAGCGACTGGCGGGTGCGTACCGGATCCAGACGCGACAGCGCCAGATCGGCGGCGAAGCTCACATCGCGGGTCCACACGTAGGGCCAGCGTTCGCCCGTCTGGAAGCACGCACAGGGAACCGGCTTGCCGTGATTGAAGGCCGGGTCGCGGATCGCCTCCACGCGGTCGGCATCCATTTCCTGCTGGGCCAGCCCGAACAGCGCATCGAACAGCACACTGCCGGTCTCGCTGCGCATCCGCTGCGCGCTGACACGCACCTCGCCCTGCGGCGCATGCAGACGGTAGCCACCTTCAGCGGCGGTCTCGGCGCGCGCATGGCGGCCGTCGAAGTCCAGGTCGGCCGCACGTGCGGTGGACCCCATCGCCGCCCCAAGGGCAACGGTCAGGCAGATCATCTTCAGCATCGAAGTGGCGAACCGGCTCGCGCCTGTTGCCTCCCTCCCCTTTGCTCGCGTTGTAGGTCCGCACTGCCTCGCGGCAATGCGCTCGCGGCCCCCTCCCAGGGTGCCTTGGGCCCATGGTAGACGGCACGCCGCAGCCTGCATCGAGCTGCATACGTATTCATGGCCAGGGCGGTCGGCAACCGTGACCGCGTCGCTATAGTCCGGGGGTGTTTTCGGCCGCCTTGGGAGGGGAAATGCCGTCACTGCCGCATCCAACAGACGGGCCTTTCGCACGTCGTGGCCTGCCCCTGCTGGGCTGGATCCTCTGCGCATTCAGCGCCACTGCCATCGCCGATCCCGTCACCGTGGCCGACGTCGAGTCGCCCGGCAAGGTACTGCGCGTATCGCTGCAACTGGACGGCGGCCACCCCAGCTATCGGGTTGAACGTTTCGGCGAGGCCGTGGTGGACAGCTCCAAGCTCGGCTTCCAGCTGCGCGATGGCCGCCTGGACCGGGATCTCGCCGTGCTTGGCCAGCAGTCGCGCAGCGTCGATGAAACCTGGGAACAGCCTTGGGGCGAGCGCCGGCTGACCCGCAATCACTTCAACGAAGTGGTCGTGCAGCTGGCCGAACGCGGTGGCGCCAAGCGTCGCATCGATGTGGTGTTCCGGGTCTATGACGACGGCCTCGGCTTCCGGTACCACTTCCCTGAGCAGCCGGGCATGCGCGAGGCGATCATCGACGATGAGCTGACCGAGTTCGCGATCGCACCGACCTCCACCGCCTGGTGGATTCCGGCCGGTGAGCCGATTCACTACGAGTATCTCTACCAGCGCACGCCGCTGGATCAGGTGCCACTGGCACATACACCGATGACGCTGCGCAGCCGCGATGGCCTGCATGTCGCCATCCACGAAGCCGCGCTGGTGGACTACGCCGGCATGTGGCTGCGCCGCACCGACGGCCAACGCCTGCGCGCGCAGCTGTCGCCCTCGGCCGAGGGCTGGAAAGTGCGGCGGAACCTGCCCTTCGACACCCCGTGGCGCACGCTGCAGATCAGCGATACCGCCGGCGGGCTGGTCGAATCCAGCCTGATCCTCAACCTCAACGAGCCCAACGTGCTGGGCGACGTCAGCTGGGTGAAGCCTTCCAAGTACCTGGGCGTGTGGTGGTCGATGCATCTGGATGAGGAGAGCTGGGCGACCGGCCCACGGCACGCTGCGACCACGGCCAAGACCAAGCGCGTGATCGACTTCGCCGCCCGGCATGGTTTCCGCGGCGTGCTGGTGGAGGGCTGGAATCCGGGCTGGAACGGTGACTGGGTCGGCAATGGCTACGCCTTCGATTTCACCCGGCCCACCGCGGACTTCGATATCGAGGCACTGTCGGCTTACGGCGCGAGGAAGGGCGTACACCTGATCGGCCACCATGAAACCGGCTGCGCGATCAAACACTACGAAGATCAGCTCGGCGCGGCGCTGGATCTGTATGCGCGGCTGGGCGTGGATTCGTTCAAGAGCGGCTACGTCTGCGATGACGGCCAGGTCGACCGCCGCAACCCGGCCGGTGGGCCGCTGTGGCGCGAGTGGCACGACGGCCAGTTCATGGCCCGCCATCACCTCAAGGTGGTGCAGGAAGCAGCCAAGCGGCATATCGCGGTGAATCCGCACGAGCCGATCAAGGACACCGGCCTGCGCCGCACCTACCCGAACTGGATCACCCGCGAAGGCGCGCGCGGCATGGAGTACAACGCCTGGGGCCAACCGCCGAACCCGCCCGAGCACGAGGTCAACCTGGTGTTCACCCGGATGCTGTCCGGGCCGATGGATTACACGCCCGGCATCCTGAGCCTGAAGGGCCGCGGCGGTCAGGCCATCCCCAGCACGCTGGCCCGCCAGCTCGCGCTGTACGTGACGCTCTACAGCCCGATCCAGATGGCGGCCGACCTGCCCGAGCACTACAAGCAGCACCGCGAAGCCTTCCGCTTCATCGAAGACGTCGCGGTGGACTGGGACGATACCCGCGTGCTCAACGGCGAGGTGGGCGACTACGTGACCATCGTGCGCAAAGACCGCCACAGCCGCGACTGGTTCCTGGGCAGCATCACCGACGAACACGGCCGCGTGTTGCCGGTCTCGCTGGGCTTCCTTGAGCCGGGTCTGCGTTACCGCGCTGAGATTTACCGCGATGGCGACGGCGCCGATTTCCGCAGCAATCCCTTCGCCTTCGTGCGCGAGACCCGCGAGGTCACCAGCGTCGATGCGCTGACGCTGGTGCTTGCGCCCGGTGGCGGCCAGGCGATCCGTTTCACGCCGCTGTAGACCTGATCAGAGGTGGTCTCGACGTCGCCCCATGACGTGTAGTGCCGGCCGCTGGCCGGCTCCTGCATCTGCATGGCATCCCGAGGATGCCGGCCAGCGGCCGGCACTACCCTCCACGGTTGCATGGCAGACCGTGGCGCGGCGGCGCGACTGCGATAACGCACCTGTAATCGCTTCCAATGCTGCAAACGTCATTGAATACGTATGCAGGGTGATTCCCGCGGCCGATGCGCTGCCTACCATAGCCACGCAGTCAACGGCCACCGCGCCATGACGCTCCCGGGTCTTCCGGGCAACCAAAAAATCGATTGGCAACATTGCCTGGGAGGGGAAAATGTTGAACCGCAAGCGCAGCGCGCTGAGTCTCGCGCTGGCCGTCGCCCTGACGCCGTTGATGACGTCGGCGCAGACCGCCGAACCCAGTACCACCACCGCACCGACCGGTACCGCGGCGACCAATCTGGACACGGTCCAGGTCACCGGCATCCGCCGCGGCATCGAGAACGCGATCGCGATCAAGCAGGACGCCACGTCGGTGGTCGAAGCGATCTCGGCCGAGGACATTGGCAAGCTGCCGGACGTGAGCATCGCCGAATCGCTGGGCCGCCTGCCCGGTCTGGCCGCCCAGCGCGTGGCCGGGCGTGCCCAGGTGATCAGCGTGCGCGGTCTGTCGCCGGACTTCGCCACCACCCTGCTCAACGGGCGCGAAGTGGTCAGCACCGGTGACAACCGCAGCGTCGAGTTCGATCAGTACCCCTCGGAACTGGTCAACGGCGTGACCGTCTACAAGACGCCGGATGCGGCGCTGGTCGGCCAGGGCCTGTCGGGCACCATCGACATGCAGACGGTGCGCCCGCTGAGCTTCGCCGAGCGCGTGATCGCCATCAGCGGCCGCTACCAGAAGAGCTCGCTGGGCAAGGCCGCCAACGTCGACCCGTACGGCAACCGCTTCAGCGCCAGCTACATCGACCAGTTCCTCGACAACACCTTGGGCATCTCGATCGGCTACGCGCACAGCGACATGCCCATCCAGGAAAACCAGGTGGGTCTGTACGAACCGTGGACCACCGAGCAGACCGACCAGGGCAATCGCCCCGGTCTGGCCCCGGGCACCGTGTTTTCCGACGGCATCAAGGCACTGCGCCGCACCGGCAACAACGAGCGTGACGGCGTGATGGCCACCGTGCAGTTCCGCCCGTCGAACGTGTGGACCAGCACCCTGGATGCGTTCCACACCGAAGCCGAGCAGATCGACACCGCCAACCAGTTCGAGGTCAACCTCAGCAACTACAACGGCGGCTATACCCCGGGCCTGCTGATCACCAACCCGCAGATCAACGCCGATGGCACGTTCGCCGGCGGCGTAGCGACCGGCGTGTACCCGCTGGTGCGCGGCATGTACAACAAGCGCAAGGACAAGATCGACGCGTTCGGCTGGAACAACGAGTTCAACTTCGAGCGGGTCAAGGTTGTCGCCGATGTGAACTACTCCAAGGCAACGCGCAACGAACTGAATCTGGAAAACAACCTGCAGCTCACCCCGATGCCGCAGCTGGATTCGGTCGGTGTGGTGGTCAAGCCGGACGGGTTCTCGCAGATCAGCCCGGGGCTGGACTATTCCAACCCGGACGCACTGTTCCTGACCAACACCATCTACGGCTCCGGCTACGGCAAGGTGCCGATGGTCGAAGACCGCCTGAAGGGTGCCCGCCTGCAGGCCACCTTCGCGATGCCCGATTCGCTGCCGTGGTTCTCCGATGTGGACGTGGGCGTGAACTACGCCGACCGCCGCAAGGACAAGACCCAGGCCGAAGGCAACATCCTGCTCGGCGACCAGGGCGATGCCAACATCGCCGGTGACCTGCAGTACGCACCGGTCAATCTGGGCTTCGCCGGTATCGGCTACATCCCGGCCTGGAACGTCCCGGCCGCCGTGGACCGCTACATGGTCTTCAACCCGGTCACCAACCTGGACTACCTGATTCCCAAGGCCTGGACGGTGCAGGAAAAGACCAGCACCGCCTGGATCCGCACCAACATCAACACCAATCTGGGCGAGGTGGGCCTGCGCGGCAACATCGGCGTACAGATGGTGCGCACCGACCAGAGCTCGCAGTCCAACTACTTCGACCGCTCGCGTCCGGACGGCCAGAACATCCTGCCGATCGATGACGGCAAGACCTACACCGATTGGCTGCCGAGCTTGAACCTGGCCTTCATGTTCCCGCACCAGCAGACGCTGCGTTTCGCCGTGGCCAAGCAGGTGGCACGCCCGCGCGTGGACCAGATGCGCGCCGGCCTGGAGTTCGGCGTGGACACCGCCACCGGCAAGCCCGGCGGCAGCGGCGGCAATCCGCTGCTGGATCCGTGGCGTGCGAACGCGATCGATCTGTCCTACGAGAAGTACTTCGGCGAAAAGGCCTACGTGGCCGCTGCGGTGTTCTTCAAGGATCTGAAGTCCTACGTCTACACGCAGTCGCGCGATGACTACGACTTCAGCGACCTGCTGGCCAGCTACGTACCGCCGCCGGGCATGATCGTCCCGGTCCTGCCGACCGGTACCTTCTCGGCCCCGCAGAACGGCCAGGGTGGCAAGCTCAAGGGCCTGGAGCTGACCGCGTCGTTCCCGCTGGAGATGCTGACGGAGAGCCTGCGTGGCTTCGGCGTGCAGGCCAGTGCGACGTTCAATGACAGTGACATCAAGATCCTGGATCCTGAAAGCGCGTCCAGCGTGGGTAGCGATCCGATCAGCCTGCCGGGCCTGTCCGAGCGCGTGTACAACTTCACGGCGTACTACGAGCGCAGTGGGTTCGAGGCCCGCGTGAGCCAGCGCCGTCGTTCGGATTTCATCGGTGAGATCGGCAATTTCAACGGCAACCGGACGCTGCGTTATGTGGTCGGTGAGAACGTGACGGATGCGCAGGTCAGTTATACGTTCGCCGACAGCAGCAGTCTGCATGGGCTGACGCTGTTGCTGCAGGGAAGCAATCTGACCAACGAGCCGTATCGCACCTACGCTGGCACGACGGATCGTCCGCTGGAGTACGTGGAGTGGGGCCGGACCTATATGCTGGGTGTGAACTACAAGTTCTGATGTTGCTCTTGTCAGCGACTTAGTGGCGACATCGAAGATCCGAAGAGCCCGCTGCTATTTGCAGCGGGTTTTTTGTTGGCTTTTCTCTGACTCTGAAGAGCGTCAGCGCCGGATGTCCGTGGCCTGGTCGGGGGTGTGTGGGTTCGCGGGACGCGCCGTAAACCCATCCTTGGGGGCTCGTGAGCCGCATCCATGCGGCACAACGGTCCCGCCAACCCACACACCCCCGCCCTTCGACAGTTGGTTGGTGGCTATGGCAGTGCAAAGCAAAGCAAAGCAAAGCCTGATCGAACGAGATATCTGCGGCTCGGACCAGCTCGAGCAGTTCGCCCGCCTCGACACTGTTGAGCGTGCTGACTGCGACGAACGCCACGATAGGCTTGACCCTCCGGACCGCACCGATTGCACCAAGCATCTCGACCGCGCCACCCACTCCGACCATTGCGCAGGCTTCAAGTGCTTCAAGTGCTTCAAGTGCTTCCACGCCTGAGACCAGCGCGACAGCTCGAGCCGTTCGGTTTACGGTCGACATCAGCCTCGCGGGTGCCATGACGTGCCTGCCCGTCATCGCTTTTCCCTTGCGCACCGGCACATTGTCAAAGGGTGGGCAGGGGTGGGTTGGCGGGACGGTATGCCGCCATGGATGGCGGCATACGAGCTTACACGGACGTACTTGCAGCGGGTCCCGCTGACCCACCCCTGCCCGCCCAAACCAGCACGATCGCAGCCCTGAGCGCTGTGGCTGTGGCTGTGGCTGTCGCTGTACCCCAACACACGAACGCAAGACAAAAAAAGGGCGAGGCACTCGGCCCCGCCCTCTCAATACCACCGGAAATCGAATCAGCCGCGTCGCGCGCAATACATCGACTGCGCCGGCAACACCAGCTCGCCATCCACCACCTCGCCCACATCCGGACCCGGCACATGCATCGCCTGCCACGCCCCCACCGGCAGCGACACCCGAGCGCGCTCAGCCGACAGATTGAACGCCAACAGCAACGTCTCCTCCCCGTGCACCCGCTCGAACATCAACACCGGCTCGGCGGACTCGAGAAAACGAATATCTCCCACCAACAACGTCGGCATCGTCCGCCGCCACGCCAGGAACTGACGGAACGCGTTCAACACCGACTGCGGATCATGTTCCTGCGTCGCCACCGATGCCGCCTGATGCTCCGCCGGAATCGGCAACCACGGCTCACCGGTCGTGAACCCCGCCTTCGGCGCATCGAGCCACGGCATCGGCGTGCGGCAGCCATCGCGGCCCTTGAAGTTCGGCCAGAAGGTGATGCCATACGGATCCTGCAGCGCCTCGAACGGCACATCCGCTTCGCCCAGCCCCAGCTCCTCGCCCTGGTACAGGCAGATCGAACCGCGCAGCGAGCACAGCATCGCCACCAGCATCCGCGCCAGTCGCGGTTGGGCCGGATGACCGCCCCAGCGCGTCACCGCGCGCTCCACGTCGTGGTTGGAGATCGCCCAGCATGGCCAGCCTTCGGTCATCGTCGCTTCCAGCCGCGCTACGGTGTCGCGGATGTAACCGGCGCTGAAATCCTTCACCAGCAGCTCGAAGCTGTAGCCCATGTGCAGGCGGCCCGGCGCGGTGTACTCGGCCGTGGTCGCCAGCGAGTCTTCCGCGGAAATCTCGCCCAGGCTGACGGCGCCCGGGTACTCATCCAGCAACGCGCGCAGCCGCTCGATGAAGCCGATGTTCTCCGGCTGCGTGTTGTTGTAGTAGTGGTACTGGTAAGCGTACGGGTTGTCCGCGCTAAAGCCACGGCCCAGGCGCTTCTCCAGCGGCTTGGCCGGATTGTCGCGCAGCTGGGCGTCGTGGAAACAGAAATTGATGGAGTCCAGGCGGAAGCCATCCACTCCACGGTCCAGCCAGAACCGCACGTAATCCAACGTGGCCTGCTGCACCGCCGGGTTGTGGAAGTTCAGGTCGGGCTGGTCGGCCAGGAAGTTGTGCAGGAAATACTGCTCGCGCCGCGGCTCCCACTGCCAGGCCACGCCCCCGAAGATCGACATCCAGTTGTTGGGCGGGGTGCCGTCCTCGCGCGGATCGGCCCACACGTACCAGTCCGCCTTGGGATTGGTGCGGTCCTGCCGGCTCTCCTGGAACCAGGCATGGTCGATCGAGGTATGGCTGAACACCTGGTCGATCATCACCTTCAGGCCCAGCGCATGCGCCTTGGCCAGCAGCTGGTCGAAATCGGCGAGCGTGCCGAACAACGGGTCGACGTCGCGATGGTCGGCGATGTCATAGCCGAAGTCGGCCATCGGCGATTTGAAGAACGGCGACACCCAGATCGCGTCGACGCCGAGCGCGGCGACATAGTCCAGGCGCTCGATGATGCCGGGCAGGTCGCCCACGCCATCGCCGTTGGCGTCCAGGAAACTGCGCGGGTAGATCTGATAGATGACGGCACCGCGCCACCATGGAGACTGCGACATTGGGGCCCCCCTTCGGGCTTCCACGGCACCCGCGAGGGGGCCAGAAACGAACCCGACAAGCTTAGCGGGGCACCTCCAGCGGTGGGGTCGCATGCATACGTATTCACGCCGGATCGCGGTGCGCGGGGCGTTCCGGGCCTCCGGTCAGGCGGCCCTTCGCCCATCATGTGGCGATGGGCCGGCGGCCAAGGTCGGCCCGTTCCGGCGCCCTGCCCCGCGCCTGACCGGGCCACCGGCGCGTCTTCGCGGGCGGAATACGACGGCACCGCCTATAATTCCGCCCAAGCCTGAAAGTCAGACCGCATGACCATCACCGAAGACACCCGCCCCGCGCTGGGCCTGCCCCAGATCCAGACGCTCGCCGCGCCCGACATGGACGCCGTCGATGCGCTGATTCGTCGCCGACTGTCCTCGGATGTCGTGCTGATCAACCAGATCGCCGACCACATCATCTCGGCCGGTGGCAAGCGCCTGCGCCCGATGCTGGTCATGCTGGCCGGCCACGCGGTCGGCCAGGCCGGCCCGGAACACCACCAGTTGGCCGCGATCATCGAGTTCATCCATACCTCGACCCTGCTGCACGACGATGTGGTGGACGAATCCAGCCTGCGCCGCGGCCGCAGCACCGCCAATGCACTGTGGGGCAACGCCCCAAGCGTACTGGTGGGCGATTTCCTGTACTCGCGCAGCTTCCAGCTGATGGTCGAACTGGACCGCATGCCGGTCATGCGGATCCTGGCCGACACCACCAACCGGATCGCCGAGGGTGAGGTGCTGCAGTTGCTGCACGTCCACAACCCGGATACGGACGAGGCCGCTTACCTGCGCGTTATCGAGCGCAAGACCGCGGTGCTGTTCGCCGCCGGCACCCGTCTGGGCGCGCTGGCCAGCGGCGTCGATGAAGCCACCCAGCAAGCGTTGTACGACTACGGCATGAACCTGGGCTACGCCTTCCAGATCGCCGACGACGTGCTGGACTACTCGGCCAACGCCGAGGAGCTGGGCAAGAACCTGGGCGACGACCTTGCCGAGGGCAAGGCTACCCTGCCGCTGATCCACGCGATGGCGCATTCCGATGCCACCACCCGCGAGCGCCTGCGCGAGATCGTGCAGAACGGCGACGCCGAGGCGATGCCCGAAGTGCTGGCCGCCATCCACGCCACCGGCGGGCTGGAGTACAGCCGCGCCCGTGCCGAGGAATATGCCGATGCCGCCGAGCGTGCGCTCGACGGCCTGGCCGACAACGATGCCGTGGCCGCCCTGCGCGGGCTGGCCCGTTACGCGGTGCAGCGCTCGCATTGATCGGAGGCGTGCCGACCAACGGTCGGCACCTACCGGCGTGTCGTCTCGAACCGCTCCTCGAAGAATTCAACCAGCGCCTTCCACGCACGCTTGGCGGCGCGTTCGTTGTACTGGCACCCCGGCGGACTGTTCGCATCCGACTCGGCAAAGCAGTGCACCGCGCCGCTGTAATTGGTGAACTCCCAGTCGACCTTGGCGGCGTTCATTTCCTGCTCGAAACCGGCAATGTCGTCCTTGCTCACGCTTTTGTCGTCGGCGCCATTGAGCACCAGCACGGAGGGATGGGTTCCACCGGCCTTGGCCGGCAGCGGCGAGCCCAGCCCACCGTGCAGGCTGACCACACCGGCCAGCGGTGCGCCAGCACGGGCCATCTCCAGCACCGTGGTGCCGCCGAAGCAGAACCCGACCGCGCCGATCCGGCTGGCATCCAGCGGCGCCTTGCCAGCCTGCGCCTTGAGCACCTCGATCGCCTTGAGCGCACGCGCCCGCAGCACGGGACGGTCATTGCGCAGCTTGGTCGCCACCGGACCCGCCTCGGCATCGGTCTTCGGGCGCACGCCCTTGCCGTATACATCGGCCACCAGCACCACATAGTCGTCGCCGGCCAGCTGCTTGGCCTTGGCGATGGCCGAGTCGTTGACCCCCTTCCAGTTGGGCACCATCACCAGGCCCGGGCGTTTGTCGTTGTCACTGTCGTCATAGACCAGCACCCCGCTGAAGGTGGTGCCGTCCTGGGTCCACTCCACCGGCTTGGCCTGCATCGCCGCCAGCGCGGGCAGCGCCGTCATGCCCAACAGCACCGCCGCACCCCACCGCCATTGCTTGTTCATGCGTCTGCTCCCGACAGAAAGAGTCCCGAGTGTATGACGGCCGGTTGACGGGACCGTGTAGAAGCGTCGGCGCGACGTGCAGCCCCGTGAATCAACTACCTCGGATTAACTACCTCCGTCCCTGTTATGGCAGGCTGGCCGGCCCCTGTGCATGGAACCCCTCATGAGCCTTGTCGATCGCTTTCTTTCCGGCCTGGTGCCCCGCCTGCCCGACGACGATGCGCGGATGTGGGCTTGGGTGGAAGGAGCCAGCACGGGCGATCTGGCGCGCCTGCGCGAGCACTGGCCGCAGGTGCCCGAGAGCCTGGTGGCGCTGCTGGCGCGGGTGGATGGCACGCATTTCCGCACCTACCCGGGTGGCGAGGCGGTGGTGCTGATGCTGGGCTCGGATGTCGAGGAGGGGCATTACCCCTACTACCTGCGTTCGGTGGAGCAGGTGTTCGAGGACAGCGCGCAGTGGGATGACAGCATCCGCTCGATCTACGAGGACTGGCTGGAGGAAGACCCCGAGATTCTCGGCGACGGCATCGATGCGGACCTGCCGATGGGCAAGCGCCTGTGCTTCTCGCACTGCATGAACAATGGCGGCACCTCGATGCTCTACCTGGATTTCGATCCCGCACCCGGCGGCACGGTCGGCCAGGTGGTGCGCTATCTGCACGACCCGGACAGCTATGCCGTGATTGCACCGGGTTTCGATGCGTACCTGCAGCAGCTCATCGACGGGGATTACGCGTTCATCGATGAAGAAGAAGCCTGATACCTGCATCACCGGCGTAAGCAGGGTAGATGAAGTATCCCGCGTCGCCCCAGGGTAGATCCACGCCATGCGTGGCTGCAGAATCCATGCCAGCAGCAGCCACGCATGGCGTGGCTCTACATCGACAGATCAGGCAATGCCGATGCCCGGGATCGCCGTGATCGCATCCGGATCAAAGCCGGCCAGTTCAGCGAAGTGGCGGCCACGGGCGACGTAGTCGCGGTACACGCCATAGCTCGGCGCACCCGGCGACAGCAGGACCACCCCGCCCTGCCCGCCGAGCGCGGCCTGCGCCAGCCGCATGGCCTCGGGCAGATCGGTAGCGGCATGCAGACCGAAACGGCCTGCATCGGCCAGCGGCTGCAGCAGCGCGTGGATGCGCGGGCCGTTGGCGCCCATGGTGACGATCTCCACCGGCGGCACGTCGTGCGCCATGTGTGCGACGAAGTCGTGCCAGTCCAGGCCACGATCATGCCCGCCCACCAGCAGCGCGATGCGGCGACCGGCGAAGCATTCCAGCGCCGCCAGACTCGCGTGCGGGGTGGTGCTGATGGAATCGTTGACGAAAGTGACCCCCTCGCGCGTACCGATGGTCTGCAGGCGGTTGGGGAGCGGGCGGAAGTCCTGCACCGCCGGCGCCAGTGCCACCGCGTCCAGGCCCAGCGCCTCGATCGCCGCCAGCACCGCGCACAGGTTGCCGCGGTTGTGTCGGCCCGGCAGCGGCGTGTGTGAGGTGTCGAACACGGCCTGCTCACCGCGATGCACGACATCACCACGCATGTGCCAGCCCTGAGGCTGATTGAACCAGATGACCTCGCTCTCCGGCAGCGACACGCCGGCCAGGTACGGGTCGGCCGCGTTCAGCACCGCGATCCGCGGCGCGGCCCCGGTGACCAGCTGCAACTTGTCGTCGATGTAGCGTGCTTCGCTGCCGTGCCAATCCAGGTGTTCGGGGAACAGGTTCAGCACGATGGCGACCTGCGGGTGCGCGCCACTGCGCGCGACCTCGCCGGTCTGATAGCTGGACAGTTCCACTGCCCAGTACTGCGGCACCGGCTGCGGGTCGAGCACTTCCAGCAGCGGCAGGCCGATGTTGCCGATCAGCCCGGTGCGCGCGCCCGAGGCGCGCAGCAGGTGCGCCAGCAGCGCGGTGGTGGTGCTCTTGCCCTTGGTACCGGTCACGCACACGGTGTCGTGCACGATGCCGTCGGCAGCGGCCTGCTCGGCGAACCACAACGAGGTACCGCCGATGAACTGCGTGCCCTGTGCCGTGGCGTGCAACGCAGCGTCGCCATACGGGCTGATGCCCGGCGATTTGATCACCACCTCGAACGCGGCCAGCGCCTCGCCGGTGACATCCGAACGAACCGTCAGCGCGCCGTGGGTTTCCTCGCGCGCACCGGCGGCCTCGGCCTCCGGGCAGAACAGGGTCAGCGGCAGCGACGGCAGCCGCTGCTGCAGGACGCGGAACGCCGCACGCCCCTCACGCCCCCAGCCCCACAACGCAACGCGCTTGCCTTCAAGCTGCGAAATTCGCACGCAGACGCTCCCAGATCGCCGGCGGAATGCGGTGTTCGCCTTCCAGCGCCAGCAGCGGCTCGATCTGCAGTTCGGTGGCATCCAGCTGCGGGCGGATCTCGTGGACGAAGCGCTTCACCAGCGCGTCTTCATTCCATTCCGGTCGCGCGGCCAGGGTCGCCATCGCGGCGCGCGATTCGCGGCCTTCGCCCACGCACTCGAACGGTTTGTGGTCCTGGAATTCCAGCAGCGCATCAAAGCCCGGCGCCTGCTCGATATCGTCGAGCAGGTTGCGGCCGAAGATGCCGACCAGGCGCATCTTGGGCATGAACGGGGCCAGCGCCAGGAACACGAAGTGGCACTTCGGGCAGACGCCGCACCAGCGGTTCACCGGGCGCTCGCCCAGGATGTGGAAATTGCGGTTGCAGCTGGAGAAATGCGCGTCGTAGACATCGCTCTTGGCGAACTGACGCGCCACCGCCAGCTCCGAGAGCGGGCGCAGCAGCGAGTAATAGTGCAGGTCCGCGGCGACGTGCCGTTCCAGATGCTCGCCGAAGGCCTGCTCGAACGCCCAGCCCTTCGACCATTGGTGATTGACCTCGCCGGTGCCCGGAATCTGGCTGCCATAGCTGGCCGAGCGCTCGTTGGAGAACACCACCTGGTCCACGCCCTGCAGCAGCGCGGCCAGCACGAGAATCGCCGAGTTCACCGCGGTGACCGGGATGTGGCCGTTCCAGGCGCCCTGGCGGTTGAGCTCGAACAGCTCCGGGGCCAGCGTGCGGCCGATGTTGAGGATCGGCAGGCCGGTGCGCTCGGCGCAGGCGCGGATCAGCTGCGAGCCGCCGATCCACGTGACCGTTTCGGCGATGCCCAGGCTGCGCAGCGCTTCGATACTGACGAGCGAATCCTTGCCACCGCCGATGGCGACCAGCGCGTGTTCGCGCAGGCCCAGCGCCGGTGCGGCGAAGGCCTCGCCCTCCACCGGCAGGCGGAAGCGGCCACGCAGGTTCAGGCCATTGCGGTAGGCGAATTCGCCCAGGCCATTGAGGTACACCGTCTCGACCAGCGCAGCGGTCGCCGCATCGATCGTGTAGCTGTCGATGCGCACCTGTTCGGGCACGCCGGCCTTGTAGTAGCTCACGCCGGCCATCAGGTGCAGCAGGCGCAGGGCGCGCTGCACTGCCTCGGCGCGGTCACCCTCGAGCACGAACGGCGCGCCCGGAATGGTCACCGTCTCGATCAGTTCCGGGCCGTCATCGAAGGCGTAGACCAGCTGCGCCACGCCGGTGTCCGCGGCGAATTCGCAGCGGACGAAGCGGAAAACGGCAACCTGGTGTTTATCAAAAGCAGTCATGGTGTATCCGGTTTGGAAGGCGACAGGCAGCGGTCAAGGGCCATCATCGATGACGTCCTCGCGCGGCAGCTCGCGCTGGTTGTAAGTGTTGGCCATGACGTAGCCATACGCGCCGGCGTCGGCGATCAGCATCACATCGTCCGGCGCGGTCGAGGCCGGCAGGCGGCGGCGCTTGCCGAACACGTCGCTGGATTCGCAGATCGGGCCGACCACATCGAACATCGCTTCGGAGTAACCACTCAGGCGGCTGAGGTTCTCGATGTCATGCCAGGCGTCGTACAGCGCCGGGCGCATCAGCGTGTTCATGCCCGCATCCAGACCGACGCGGCGGATGCCGTCCTTCTCCACCACCTGGGTGGCCCGTGCCAGCAGCACGCCGGACTCCGCCACCAGGTAGCGACCCGGCTCGATCGCCAGGCGGAACGCCGGGTGCACGGCCTTCACTTCGGCCAGGCCGATCGCCCAGGCCTCCAGATCGAACGGCTCGTCGTCGGCGCTGTACGGGATCGGCAGGCCACCACCGATATCGATGGTCTCGATGCTGCCGATGCGGCGGGCGAACCCGGCCAGTTCATCGCACATCAGGCGCCAGTGCTGCGCGGTTTCCACGCCGCTGCCCAGGTGCGCATGCAGGCCGACCACGCGGGTGCCCAGCTCGCCGGCAATGCGGACGAATTCATCCACGCGGGCGATCGGCAGGCCGAACTTGGAGTCCTTGCCGCCGGTGCGGACCTTGGCATGGTGGCCTTCGCCACGGCCCAGATCCACGCGCAGCCACAGCTCGCGGTTGCTGAACAGTTCCGGCCAGCGCTGCAGGGCTTCCACGTTGTCCAGGGTAACGGTCACGCCCAGCGCGAACGCGGCATCGTACTCGGCATGCGGCGCGAAACTGGGGGTGAACAGCACGCGCTTGGGCGACAGCGTCGGCAGCGTATTGAACACGTGCTTGAGCTCGCCGTGCGACACGCACTCCAGGCCGAAGCCTTCCTGCTCCAGCACTTCCAGGATGGCCGGGTGCGAGTTGGCTTTGATCGCGTAGTAGCGCTGGTCGATCGCCTTGATCGCATTGAGCGCGCGTGCACGCGCCCGCACCGTGGGCAGGTTGTACACGTAGCGCGGCGTACCGGCCTGGGCGAGCGTCAGCAGATGCTCGCGCTGGCCCCGCCACCAGGCGGTTTCGCGCGGGCGGATGGTGCCGGCGATTTCGCGCCAGCGCGGGCCGAACACTTCGCCCTCTTCCACCGGCATCGCGCCGCTGTCGATCAGCTCGGCGTGCAGGATCGGCAGCAGGCCGTCCGCGTCCGCTTCGTCGATGACGAAGGTCAGGTTCAAGTCGTTGGACGACTGCGAAATCATGTGCACACGTTCGCGGCCGAAGGTGGCCCACACGTCCGAGAGCTTGTGCAGCATCGAGCGCATGCCGCGGCCGACCAGGGTGATCGCCGCGCACGGCACGATGATCTTGACCTTGCAGATCTGCGACAGGTCGGCCGACAGCGCGGCCAGCACATCGGTGCTGACCAGGTTTTCGGACGGGTCCAGCGAGACGGTCACGTTGGTTTCGGCCGAACCGATCAGGTCCACGGAGAGGCCATGCTTCTTGAACAGCCCGAACACGTCCGCCAGGAAGCCGACCTGCTGCCACATGCCGATGCCTTCCATCGAGACCAGCACGATGCCGTTGCGGCGGCTGATCGCCTTTACGCCTGGCACCGCCGCGGCATTGCCGTCGATGCTGGTGCCCGGCAGCTCGGGGCGCTCGGTATCCAGGATCGCCATCGGCACGCCGGCATCACGGCACGGCTTGATCGAACGCGGGTGCAGCACCTTGGCGCCGGTCGTCGCGATTTCCTGTGCTTCGTAATAGTCCAGTCGGGTCAGCAGGCGCGCGTCGGGCACGTCCTTCGGGTTGGCGCTGAACATGCCCGGGACATCGGTCCAGATCTCCACGCGGCTGGCACCGAGCAGCGCACCGAAGTACGCCGCCGAGGTATCCGAACCGCCGCGACCGAGGATGGCGGTGCCACCATCGGCATGGCGGGAGATGAAGCCCTGGGTGATCAGCATGCGGGTCGGCTGGGCGCGGAAACGCGCGGCCCACTCCGCCTCGGCACGCCACTGGCAGTTCACCGACAGGCGCTGCGACCACTCGCTCTGGCTGGGTTGCGGCGGCAGTGCATCGAGCCACTCACGTGCATCCATCCAGCCGAAATCCAGGCCACTGGCGCGCAGGTAGGCCGCACCGACGGTCGAGGACAGCAATTCGCCCTGGCCCAGCACCTCGGCCTGCCACTCCAGCGGCCGACCGGCGGCACGCGGATCGTCCAGCAGCCCGGCCAGCGCGTCCAGACGCACGTCCAGCGCGGTGGCGTCCAGCTCCAGCTCGGTCAGGAATTCGCGGTGGCGCGCGACCAGCGCGGCGACACGGTCGCGGCTGTCGGCGGCGCCATCGGCGATCGCGGTGAGTTCATTGGTCACCCCGGACAGCGCCGATACCACCACCAGCACGCGCGAGCCCGTTTCTTCCGCCCGTTTTTTCGCCAGTTTGCCGATGGTGTCCCAGCGGTGACGACGCGACACGGAGGTGCCGCCGAACTTCAGTACGATCCAGCGATCGACAAGGGGGGAAGCTGACATGGAGGTGGAGGTTTGGGTAGTGAGGGGGATCGCCCGGCACGCCGGGCCGAACTCCCGATTCTATGCCAAGCCTGCCCGTTGCAGGGGCAGGGCCCGCAATGCGGCCCTGGTTGGTAAGCTGCCCGCCCGTTTTTCGTTGAGCGCCCCGCCATGACCTCCCGTCGTTTCCTGCAGCTGGATGTGTTCTCGCCCTACCCCGGCGCCGGCAACCCGCTGGCCGTCGTGCTTGATGCACAGGGCCTGGAAGAAACGGCGATGCAGGCCATCGCCCGCTGGACCCGGCTGCCGGAGACCACCTTCGTGTTCCCGCCTGCCGCCCCGGGCGCGAGCTACGGCATCCGCATGTTCAGCCCGCAGAAGGAAGTTCCGTTCGCCGGCCACCCCAGCGTGGGCACCGCGCATGCCGTGCTGGAGCTGGGTGTGGCCGCACCGGTCGAGGGCGTGCTGGTCCAGGACGGCATCGCCGGCGCCCTGCCGCTGCGGGTGGATGGCAGCGGTGACGCCCGCACCATCGCGATCCGTACCCCGCGCGCCGCGGTCGCCGAAGTGACCACTGCCGCCGACCCGCGCCTGCAGGCAGCCCTGGCCGGGTGGCCACTGGGCAGCCTGCCGCCGGCACGCATGGCCGGTGGCCGCAGCTGGTGGGTGGTGGAACTCGCTGACGAGGCCGCCCTGCGCGCGCTCACCCCCGATTGGGATGCCGTGGCCACCTTGGCCGAGGCCACCGACAGCATGGGGGTATTCGCCTATGCACGCAGCCAAGGCCAGGCCTGGGACCTGGCGGTGCGTGCGTTCGTCGGCAACGGTCGCCGCTTTGAAGACGCCGCCTCCGGTGCCGCCAATGCGGTGTTGGCTGCCTGGCTGGACAGCCGCGACGCGCTGCCCGGCAACGCGGGCAGCTATGTGGTCAGCCAGGGCCGTGAAGTGGGCCACGATGCGCGCCTGACCCTGCGCATCGATGACCATGGCGATGTCTGGTCCGGAGGCCAGGTGCAGACCGTCATCCGCGGCACGCTGGACTGGTAATTCCGGCGGCGGCGCGTCAACGCGCCGCGTCGTACACCGGTGCGCCATCGACCCAGGTCGAGCGCACCTGCAGGTCGGCCAGTTCGGTAGGCGCGATGCTGAGCGGATCGCGATCAAGCACGACGAAATCCGCGCGCAGGCCGGGCTGCAACCGGCCGACCTGGGCCTCGTCATGGCCTGCCCACGCCGCATCAGCGGTGAACCCCCGCAGCGCCTCGGCCGCGGTCAGGCGCTGATCGGGCTGCCAGCCACCCGGCGGTTGGCCGGCACGGTCCTGACGGGTGACGGCGGCATACAGGCCCAGGCGGGGATCCACCTGCTCCACCGGGAAATCCGAACCCAGCGCGAGACGGGCACCGGAGCCCAGCATCCGCCGCCACGCATAGGCCCCAAGGATGCGCTCGGGACCGACCCGATCCTGCGCCCAGCCCATGTCCGAGGTGGCGTGGGTAGGTTGCATCGAGGCGATCACGCCGAGCTGGGCAAAGCGCGGAATGTCCTCCAGCGCCACCACCTGCGCATGCTCGATCCGCCAGCGATGGTCGCTGCCACGGCGCTCGCCCAGCACCTTGGCATAGGTATCCAGCGCGATGCGGTTGCCACGATCCCCGATCGCGTGGGTGGCGACCTGGATGTGACAGCCATCGGCCTTGCGCACCGCCGTTTCAAAATCGGCCGGCGAGGTCACCAGCAACCCGCGGTTGTGCGGGTCGTCGCTGTAATCGGCCAACAGCGCAGCACCGCGGCTGCCCAGCGCGCCGTCCATGAAGAGCTTGACCCCGCGCATTTCCAGGCGGCCACCGGCATGCTGGTACGCGCCCTGTGCACACAGATCAGCGAGGGCATCGCCATTGCCATCGGCATACGCATCGATGCGAAGCGGCAGCGTGCCGGCATCGGCGAAGCGGCGCATCAGGGCCAGATCCGCGCGCGATACGCCCATGTCGTGCACACCGGTCAGGCCTTGGCTGACCGCTTTATCCAGTGCGCGGGTCAGCATCTGCTCGCGGGCGGCGTCGCTGGGCGTTGGGATCGCCGCCTGCACCAGGGTCATCGCTTCATCGACGAACACCCCGCTCGGTTGCCCCTTGGCATCGCGCACGATGCGCCCACCGGCCGGCTGCCAGCTGCCCTTCAACGCGCGTTGGCCGGGCTGCCGTGCGACCGCGCGCAGTGCCGCGCTGTTGCCCCAGCCCGCGTGACCATCGATGCGACCCAACCAGACCGGCCGGTCCGGGAACGCCGCGTCGAGGTCGGCCACGGTCGGGAACTGTTTGTCCGGCCACCGGTTCTGGTCCCAGCCGCTGCCCAGCAGCCAGCCCTCGGGATTGTCGGCCGCAAGGCGCTGCAGGCGCGCCACGATGTCCTGGGTACTGGTCGCACCGGTCAGGTCGGCCTGCATCAGGGCGCCGCCCAGGAACATCAGGTGCGCATGCGCATCGATCAGCCCCGGGATCACGGTGGCCTCGCCAACGTCGGTCAGCGCTGCCAATGGATACAGCTCCAGGAGTGCCTGCCGATCACCGACGGCGAGCACCCGCCCGGTGTCGGTATCCCAGGCCAGCGCCGTGGCCGCCGGTGCCTCGGGATTGCCAGTGTGGATGGTCGCGGCGGTCAACAGCCGCACATCGGCCTGCGCAGTGCCGGCCAGCAGGCAGCTCATCAGGGTGGCAAGAGCGGTCAGACGCATGCAGATACCCCACAACAGGAAAGCGGCGACTATGCGGCCGCCGCTTCCCCATCACAATCTGCTGTGCACCAATCGCTGGCGCGGAATCAGCCGGCCAGCTCGGCCTCAAGGCTGATCGGTACCGCACTGAGCGCCTTGGACACCGGGCAGTTCTGCTTGGCGTCATCGGCGATGGCACGGAACTGGGTGGCCTCGATGTTCGGCACTACGGCCTTCACCTTCAACGTGATCTGCGACAGCTGGGGGCCACCCTCCATCGAGAGGTCGACCTTGGCTTCGGTATCCAGCGAGGTCGGCACGAAACCGGCCTCGGTGAGCTTGGCCGACAGCGCCATCGTGAAGCAGCCGGCGTGGGCGGCGGCGATCAGTTCTTCCGGGTTGGTGCCCTTCTCATCACCGAAGCGGCTGCTGAAGGCATAGCGGGTCTTGTCCATCAAGCCGCTCTGGGGCGTGCTCAATTGTCCCTTGCCTGTCTTGAGGTCACCTTCCCAATGCGCGGTGGCGTGGCGTGAAATACCCATCGTGAGATCTCCTGCGGCGTGAATGACCAGACCAGCCTAGACCGTGGCGCGTTAGTGCCATGTCTGATCGCTGTCAGGTGATCGGCAGGTGTCGACCCCAGCTGAATCGGCCCTCAAGACCGATGCTGTTTTCAAGTGGTTTTCGTGCGACAGTCGGGGTGCGACGGTCCATGACCGATGGCCTCCGCCGCAAGGGCGGACCCTGTTTTTTGGCTATGACCTGATGCACTGCGGTAACGAAGGGCGTGGAAATCACGAATTTTTATGCGTTTGCCTATTGGCGGCGCCCCATAGTTGCCCTACATTTCGCTTGCCGACGGGGTTCGGCGCGACCAAACAACCAACCGTTCACGGAACAGGAAACCATGGCAAAGACCGCTAAGAAGGCTGCCCCGAAGAAGGCAGTAAAGAAAGTCGCTACGAAGGCAGCCGCGAAGCCGGCCGCTCCCAAGCCGATCAAGGAAGTGCTGAGCAAGTCTGGTCTGGTTGCACACATCGTTGAAGCGTCCGGCGTTGTCGCCAAGGACGTGCGCGCCGTGCTCGCCTCGCTGGAAGGCGCCGTTGCCGCTTCGGTGCACAAGAAGGGCGCGGGCAGCTTCACCCTGCCGGGCCTGCTGAAGATCTCCACCGTCAGCGTGCCGGCCAAGCCGAAGCGCAAGGGCATCAACCCGTTCACCAAGGAAGAGCAGTGGTTCGCCGCCAAGCCGGCGTCCACCAAGCTGAAGGTGCGTCCGCTCAAGAAGCTCAAGGACGCCGCGCTCTAATCTGCGCGCTTCCTGCAGCACCCGGACGGGACGGCCTATGCCGTCCCGTCTCTTTTTCGGGCTCGCCGCACGCAGCGAAACACAGCGTTTCCAAAGACGTCTGCGGCGCGTACGTCCCGCGCAGATGCCTGTCCTGCCGCGATCTGCGCCATGGCAGAACCGGCCGGAACGTACCGGGTGGAACACTGCGTGCGACGGTACCTGTCGTCCGCGCGCGGGACGCGCCCTATGGTGGCCTTGTCCCCCACCGCGCAGGCAGCCATGGCCAGCTCTTCCTCCCAGCGTTACCGCATCACCGTCACTCCGATCGAAAAGGACGGCCTGCAGTGCAGCGGGCGCTGCACCATCGAACTGGAACATCGCGCGCAGCAGGACTGGATGCGCCTGCTGGAAATCGCGCGGCGCAACACCGGGCTGAGTGGTGACGAACGTGCCGCGGCTATCGTGGCTACCCAGCTGCTGCGCGACCTCGCCCAGCGCCATGCCGATGAACCTGGCCACCCGCTCACCGTGCTGCAACCGAAACTGGATGAGGTGCTGGCCGCACTGGAGTCGATCCAGGGCGCACCCTGAGCCAGCTGCGGGTGCCGCCGACAGCCACCACGCGCCCTGCTGACGACGACACGTCAAAGCTGGATTCAGCCGCGCGCGCTATTGTTGGCCCCTCATTCCCCCACGGCCTGCCGTCATGAACGTTCGCCCGCTGTTGTCCCGCCTCGCCGCCTGCACCGTATTGCTTGCCGCTGCCGTCGGCGCGCAGGCCGCACCGAGTGTGTCCGGCCGCCAGTTGTCGGTCGGTGCGCCCGATGTGCAGCAGTATCTCGATGGCAGCTTCCCACGCACGCAGGATGCGCTGGGTGGCCTCATCGCCATGACCATGAGCCACCCCAAGCTCACCCTGCCGCAGGGCAATCGCCTGGATCTCGGTTTCGATATCGCCATGGCGACCGCGGGCGGCAACCCGGCGCCGCTGGGCAAGGTCAAGCTGAGCAGCGGCCTGCGCTATGACGCGCAGACCCAGGGCTTCCATCTGCAGGAGCCGACAGTTGACGATTTCACGCCGGCCAACAACGGCGGCAAGCTCGACTCGCGCACCCGCGGCCTGCTCAACGCCTGGCTGGTCGACTACGCGCGTCGCGAGCCGATCTACAAGATCGACCCGACGGTCGCTGCCGTGCTGGGCACGCTGCAGGTCCAGTCGGCGCAGGTGGAGAACGGCAAGCTGGTGGTGACGTTCAACCAAGATCTCGGCGCGCTGGTGCCGGCCGGATTGCTGAGCAAGTAACCCGGAAGAGGCACCGACCAACGGTCGGTGCCTGCATCCTCAACCGGCCAAGGCCTTGCCCACCGCATCGGCGAACGCCGGAATGTCACCCGGTTTGCGACTGGTGATCAAGCCACCATCGACCACCACTTCGGCATCGGTCCATTCGGCACCGGCATTGCCCAGATCGGTTTTCAGCGATGGCCACGAGGTGACCTTGCGGCCCTTGGCCAGGCCGGACTCGACGAGCAGCCACGGGCCGTGGCAGATCGCGGCAACCGGCTTGCGTGAGGCACCAAAGGCCTTGATCAACGCAATCGCGTCGGTGTCGATGCGCAGTTTGTCGGGATTGATCACGCCACCGGGCAGCACCAGCGCGTCGTAATCGTCGGCCTTGGCGCCTTTCAGCGGTGCATCGACCGTGACCTCCTCGCCCCAGTCCTTGTCTTTCCAGCCGCGGATCGTGCGGGCGTCACCGGGGGCGATCACCTTGACCGAGGCGCCCCAGGATTCCAGCAAGCGCTTGGGTTCCTGCAGCTCGGACTGTTCGAAGCCATCGGTGGCGAGAATCGCGATGTGCTTGCCGTTGAGTGCGTGTGCCATGGAGCGGCTCCAGTAAGTAGGAGCGCTCAGTGTGGCCACGGGCGCATTGGGCGACGGTGACCACGATGTGCACAGCGTGTCGGCGCAGCCACCGGCCGACGGCCGGTGGCGACCGGAGGGATCAGCGCTTGGGCTGCAGCATCGTGCCGGTGCACTTCTTCGAACCGCAGCGGCATTCCCAGATCTTCTTCAGGCGCGCGGTGTGACGCTCGGCCAGGGTGATGCCGTAGTTGTAGGTCAGCTCGTCGCCCGGCTTGATGTCCTTGATCGATTCGATGAAGACCTTGTCCTCGCGGCGATTGTCGCCCTCGGCTTCCTCGATCACCGCCTCGCAGTTCGGATCGCAGCTGTGGTTGAGCCAGCGCGCGTCGTTGCCCTTGTAGTTCGCATCGATGACGTAGTCGTCATTGAGGGTGAACAGGAAGGTATGACCGCTCTCCACGTCCCCGGTGTCGTCGGCGTCCACGTCGGCGTGGCTGCGCAGCAGACCCTTGTACTGGATGACCCGCTCGCCCTTCTTAATCGGCGCCAGCGCGAACACGCCATTGCCATGGATGGTGGACTTGCGGGCCTGGATCTTCTTGGGCATCTGGCTGACCGTTGCGGTGGGAAGCCCCGATTCTCGCTTAATCTTTGTGATTGCCAAAGCGATGCGGTTCACTACGCGCCCAAGGCCGCCCTTCGGGCGCCTGAACGGGCGGGTTGGATGCCGCCGGAGAAAAGCGTACAATTTCAGTCCGCTTTATGGTTCTGCACCCCACATGCTCCGCGTCACCAAGCTCACCGATTACGCCACCGTCGTATTGACCGTGCTCGCTGCCCGCCCGGGCGAGGTGCTCAGTGCCACCGAATTGGCCGAGTTCGCCCGTCTGGAACCGCCGACCGTCAGCAAGCTGCTCAAGCCGCTGGCCCAGGCCGGTCTGGTGGAAGGCCTGCGCGGCGTCCGCGGTGGCTACCGGCTGACCCGCGCGGCAGACCAGATCACGCTGTTCGAGATCGTGGAAGCCATGGAAGGGCCGCTGGGCCTGACCGAGTGCGCCCACGACCACAGCCAGTGCGGCCGCGAGCTGCAGTGTGGCGCGCGCAGCAGCTGGCGGATGATCAACGACGTGGTGTCCGAAGCGCTGCGCGCGGTCACCCTGGCGCAGATCCTGCCCCCTCTTCCCCTTGTTGACGCCCACCGCCGCGCGATCGCGGCGGATGTCGTCTCCTGATCAGGCAGCCCCCATGGCCACCGATACCCTCGATACCGTCGCCACCGGCGATACCCCCAACCGCGAGATCCATGAGCAGCTCGGCCGCAAGTATTCGGCGGGCTTCATCACGGACATCGAATCGGACTCGTTGCCGCCCGGCCTGGACGAGGACACCATCCGTGCCCTGTCGGCCAAGAAGGACGAGCCGGAATGGATGACGCAGTGGCGCCTGGACGCCTACCGCCACTTCCTGACCATGCCGATGCCGGACTGGGCCAAGCTGCAGATCGCGCAGATCGACCTGCAGGCGCTGAGCTATTACTCCGCGCCCAAGGGCCCGAAGTACGCCTCGCTGGACGACGTGCCCAAGGAACTGCTGGACACTTACGACAAGCTCGGCGTGCCGCTGCACGAGCGCGCCAGGCTGGCCGGCGTCGCCGTGGATGCGGTATTCGATTCGGTCTCGGTCGGCACCACGTTCCGCAAGGAACTGGCCGAGAAGGGCGTGATCTTCTGCTCCATGTCCGAAGCGATCAAGGAACACCCGGAGCTGGTCAAACAGTACCTGGGAACCGTGGTGCCGGTCGGCGACAACTACTTCGCCGCGCTCAACTCGGCGGTGTTCTCCGATGGCAGCTTCGTGTTCATCCCCAAGGGTGTGCGTTGCCCGATGGAGCTGAGCACCTACTTCCGCATCAACGCCGGCCACACCGGCCAGTTCGAGCGCACGCTGATCATCTGCGAAGACAAGGCGTACGTGTCCTACCTGGAAGGCTGCACCGCGCCGATGCGCGATGAGAACCAGCTGCATGCCGCGGTGGTCGAGCTGGTCGCGCTGGACGATGCCGAGATCAAGTACTCCACGGTGCAGAACTGGTACCCGGGCGATGAGAACGGCGTGGGCGGCATCTACAACTTCGTCACCAAGCGTGCCGAGTGCCGTGGTGCACGCAGCAAGGTCACCTGGACCCAGGTCGAGACCGGCTCGGCGATCACCTGGAAGTACCCGTCGTGCGTGCTGCTTGGCGACGATTCGGTCGGCGAGTTCCACTCGGTCGCGCTGACCCACCATCGTCAGCAGGCCGACACCGGCACCAAGATGATCCACATCGGCAAGCGCACCAAGAGCAAGATCGTCAGCAAGGGCATCAGCGCCGGCCATGGCCAGAACACCTACCGTGGCCTGGTGAAGATCGATCGCGGCGCCGAGGGCGCGCGCAACTACACCCAGTGCGATTCGCTGCTGATCGGCAAGAAGTCCGGCGCGCATACCTTCCCCTATATCGAGGTGAAGAACCCCAGCGCGACGGTCGAGCACGAAGCGACCACCTCCAAGATCTCCGACGACCAGCTGTTCTATTGCCGCGCCCGCGGCATCGACCAGGAAAACGCGGTCTCGATGATCGTCGACGGCTTCTGCAAGCAGGTCTTCCGCGAGCTGCCGATGGAGTTCGCGGTGGAAGCCAAGAAGCTGCTGGAAGTCAGCCTGGAAGGCTCGGTCGGATGATCCGCGTCCTGATCAGCCTGGGTCTGCTGCTGGGCGCGGTGGCGCCAGTGGCCGCGCAGGACGTGAAATGCGATCCGGGTGGAAACCAGCTCGAGCTCAATGCCTGCGCCGACAACGAGTTCAAGCAGGCCGATGCCGAATTGAACGCGGTGTACCGTCAGATCGTGGCCAAGCTGGCCGGCGAGCCGGTGGCACTGGCAAAGATGAAAGCAGCGCAGCGCCTGTGGGTCCAGCTGCGCGACGCCGATCTGGACGCGCGCTACCCGGTGGGCGATGACGAGAACCCGCGCCTGCTGTACGGCTCGATGTACCCGATGCTGTATTCCGGCGCCAAGGCGGCCTTGACCACCGCGCGGGTCACTTACCTGCGCAACGAATTCCTCGAGCGCAGCGAATACGACCTCTGAGTCGCGCTGCCTCCAGTTCCCCTATCTGACAAGACGATTATCGACATGTTGAAGATCGACAACCTCCACGCACGCATCGGCGACAAAGAAATCCTCAAGGGCCTCTCGCTCGACGTAAAGCCCGGCCAGGTGCACGCCATCATGGGCCCCAACGGCGCCGGCAAGTCCACCTTGGGCAACGTCCTGGCCGGCCGCGACGGCTATGACGTGAGCGAAGGCAGCGTGCAGTTCGAAGGCAGGGATCTGCTCGAGCTGGCGCCGGAAGAACGCGCCGCCGCCGGCCTGTTCCTGGCCTTCCAGTACCCGGTGGAAATCCCCGGCGTGAACAACACCTACTTCCTGCGCGCCGCGCTCAACGCCCAGCGCAAGGCGCGCGGCGAGGAAGAACTGGACTCGATGCAGTTCCTCAAGCTGGTCCGCCAGAAGCTGGCCGTGCTGCACCTGAAGGACGAGCTGCTGCACCGTGGCGTCAACGAAGGCTTCTCCGGTGGCGAGAAGAAGCGCAACGAGATCTTCCAGCTGGCCGTGCTCGAGCCGAAGCTGGCGATCCTGGATGAAACCGACTCCGGCCTGGACATCGACGCGCTCAAGAGCGTGGCCGACGGCGTCAACGCGCTGCGTTCGCCGGACCGTTCCTTCATCGTGATCACCCATTACCAGCGCCTGCTCGATTACATCAAGCCGGACGTGGTGCATGTGCTGGCCGATGGCAAGATCGTGCAGAGCGGCGGCCCGGAACTGGCCCTGGAACTGGAAGCCCATGGCTACCACTTCCTGAAGGACCGCGTGGTGCCGGAGGCAGCGGTCTGATGAGCGCCCTGCTCGATTCCCTCGCCAGCGGCTTCTGCGGCAGCGATGCACGTCGCGCCGAGCTGGATGCCGCCCTGCAGGCCGGCCTGCCCGGCCCGCGTACCGAAGCCTGGAAATACACCTCCCTGCGCCAGCTGGAGCGTCGCAGCTTCCAGCCGGCCCCGCTCGCCCCGGCCGTGGTCGATGCCGCCCTGCTGGCCGACATTCCGTCGCCGCGGCTGGTGTTCGTCAATGGTCGCCCGTCCGGCGCGCTGAGCGATGTCGCTGCGGTGCCGGCCGGTGTGCAGCTGGCCACCCTGTCCTCGGCACTGGCCGCGGGCGATGAAGCCGCTCGCTTCCTCGGCCGCCGCTTCGAGCGCAGCGAGGAGGTGTTCGCCCGCCTCAACGCCGCGCTCGCCGATGAAGGCGTGCTGCTGCGCGTGGAAGCAGGCGTGCAGGTCGAGACGCCGCTGCAGCTGGTCTTCATCAGCGTTGCCGCCGATACCGATCTGTCCTGGCACCACCGTCACCTGATCGAACTTCGCTCTGGCGCTGCGCTGGGCGTGGTCGAGCATCACCTGCATGTCGGCGATGCCGCGCACCTGGACAATACCCTGGTGCACGTCCACCTGGCGCAGGATGCCGTGCTCTCGCACGCGCGCGTGCAGGCCGACGCCACCCGCGCCACCTCGCTGCTGCGCACCGACGCCGTGCTGGCCCGCAACGCGCAGTACCGCCGTGTCGATCTGGAACTGGGCGCCGCGCTGAGCCGCCATGAGCTCAACGTCCGCCTGGAAGGCGACAACGCCCAGCTGACCGCCAACGGCGTGCTGCTCGGCAACGGCCGCCGCCATGTCGACACCCGCCTGGGCATCGAGCACATCGCACGCGATACCGCCTCGGAAATGGTCTGGCGTGGCGTCGCGGCCAATCGCAGCCGCGTGGTCTTCCACGGTGGCATCCACATCCGCGAAGGCGCCGATGGCACCGACGCCAACCTGTCCAACAAGAACCTGCTGCTCTCCGCCGATGCCGAGATCGACACCCAGCCCACGCTGGTGATCGATGCCGACGAAGTGAAGGCCGCCCACGGCGCCACGGTCGGCCAGCTCGATGCCAATGCGCTGTTCTACCTGCGCTCGCGTGGCCTGCCGGCCGATCGCGCGCAGCAGTTGCTGAGCGCCGCGTTCTGCCATGAGCCGCTGAACGCCCTCGACGCGCGCCTGACCAAGCAGCTCACCGCCCAGCTCGACCGTGCGCTGGCCCTGGCGGGCGTGGCATGAACCTGTCCACGCCGCGCCCGGTCGCCGATACCGGCGCCGCGCCCGATTGGGACCGCGTGCGCCTGGACTTCCCGCTGTTGATGCGCGAGGTGCACGGCAAGCCGCTGGTGTACTTCGACAACGCCAACACCGGCCAGAAGCCGGTGCAGGTGATCGGCGCGCTGGACGAGTTCTACCGCCGTTACAACGCCAACGTCAGCCGCGCAGTGCATGCGCTCGGTACCGAGGCGACCGATGCCTACGAAGGCGCACGCAACAAGCTGGCGCGCTTCCTCAACGTGCGCGCCAGCGAGCTGGTGCTGTGCAGCGGCACCACGTTCGCGATCAACCTGGTCGCCTATTCGTGGGCGCTGCCGCGGCTGAAGGCTGGTGATGTCATCCTGGTCTCGCGCATGGAGCACCACGCCAACATCGTGCCGTGGCAGCTGGTCGCCCAGCGCACCGGCGCGACGATCCGCGTGGCCGAGATCACCCCGGAAGGCGCCCTGGATCTGGATGCACTGCGCGCGGCCATGACCCCCGAGGTCAAGCTGCTCGCCGTTGCCCACGTCTCCAACGTACTGGGCACGGTCAACCCGGTCCGCGAGATCTGCCGCGAGGCCCGCAAGCGCGGCATCATCACCGTGGTGGACGGCTCGCAGGCTGCGCCGCACCGCAAGATCGACATCCCGGCGATCGGCTGCGACTTCTACGCCATCACCGGCCACAAGATGTGCGGCCCGACCGGCACCGGTGCACTGTGGGCCAGGCGCGAGCATCTCGATGCCATGCCGCCGTTCCTCGGCGGTGGCGAGATGATCAAGGAAGTCAGCTTCGAAGGCACCGTGTTCAACGATGCCCCGCACAAATTCGAAGCCGGCACCCCGAACATCGCCGGCTTCATCGGCCTGGGCGTGGCGGTGGATTACCTGGAGTCACTGGGCCTTGCCCACGTGGAAGCCCGCGAAGGCGAGCTGCTGGCGCACTTCACCGAAGAGCTGAACAGGATCGACGGCCTGCGCATCTTCGGCACCACGCCGGACAAGGCCGCGGTGGTCTCCTTCCTGGTGGAGGGCGCGCATTCGCACGATCTGGCCACCCTGCTCGACCTGGAAGGCGTCGCGGTCCGCTCGGGCCAACACTGCGCGCACCCGCTGCTGCAGTACTACGGCGTCGCCGCGACCTGCCGCGCCTCGCTGGCGTTCTACAACACGCATGACGAGATCGAGCGCTTCATCGTGGCGCTGAACAAGGTGCGCAAGCTGCTGGGCTGAGTCCGCCCCTGCTCTGCGCCCCACCGGAACGCCGTGGCCTGCCACGGCGTTTTTTGTTGTCCATGCCGATCGTTTCCGTCCCGGCCCCGACCAGCCTAAAATGGCGCCATGAGCACCCTCACCTACCGCGCCGCCACGCTGGCCGACATCCCCGCCCTGGTCACCCTGGTCACTTCCGCCTACCGGGGCGAGGCCAGCCGCGCCGGCTGGACCACCGAGGCCGATATCCTCGATGGCGCCCGCATCGACCCGCAGGGCCTGCAGGCCGACATCGAGCGCCCGCGCAGTACCATCCTGCTCGCCGAGCGCGAGGGCCAGCTGCTGGCCTGCGCGCATATCGCCGATGACCAGGGCAAGGGCTATTTCGGCATGTTCTCGGTGGACCCCGCCCAGCAGGGCGGCGGCATCGGCAAGCAGGTGATGCTGGCCGCCGAAGCCCACGCCGCGCGCGAGTGGGGCGTACCGGTCATGCAGATGACGGTGATCGACATCCGCGAGGAGCTGATCGCCTTCTACGAACGCCGGGGCTACCAGCGCACCGGGATCAAGAAGCCGTTCCCGTATGGCGATGAACGCTTCGGCATCCCCAAGCGCGACGATCTGCGCTTCGAAATCCTGGAAAAGCCGCTGGCGGTGCCGGCGTGAGCGAGACCTGGACCTTCATCTGCGCCAGCGCCGAGCTGCTGCCCGGCGAGATGAAGAGCACCTTCGATGAGGTGACCGGCACGCCGATCGTGGTGTTCAACCTGGACGGCGAGTTGTACGCGCTGGAAGACCAGTGCACCCACGACGAGTTCGAGCTGTCCTCGGGCACGTTCGATACCACCGAGGCCAGCATCGAGTGCGTCCTGCACGGGGCCCGCTTCGACGTCCGCGACGGGGCCGCGCTGTGCGCCCCTGCCTACTCGCCGGTCGCGAAATTCCCGGTCAAGCGGGAACACGACGCCGTCTGGGCCCGCGACGACCGCGACTGACCGGGGCTGAACGCCGGCGTTTTGAAAACGCGAATTATTCCTATTACCATAGGCATTGCGGCCAACCGGCCGCTCCTGCCCGGTACGCCGTGTCCGCCAACCGCTCCGTTCTTGGTATCGCCGCCCTGTGGGCCACGTTGTGCGTGGTGCTGTTGGCATGCGGCTGGCTGAGCGCCGGAGGTACGGGTAACGCCGCGCGCTCCACCGCGACGGGCCAGACCCCAGCGATAGCGGACACCGGCAGCACGCTTCGGGTCACCGCGCCCACCGCGCCCGCGCCTGCGCCGGAACTGCCGTTCGCCGAGCCCAGCCTGACAGCCGAGACCGGCCCCGACCCCGAGGCCGCCCACCCGGCGGTGCTGCCTCGCCTGCGCCGCGCGCCGTGGGTCGCGCTGGTGCCGCTGTGGCGCGCCGACGCGCTGCGTTGGCAGCGGCTGGAACCCTCGCTGCGGCTCAACCCCGGCCACGCCCCTCCCTGCGCCTGATCCCGGCATCGACGCTGCTGCGCGTCGATGCCCGCCACGCCTGCGCCACCGCGCCGCCGTCGGCCGCCTGTCCGTTTTCCCGACCTGCCTCCGCTCCGCCGTGACCGCCGCGTGCCGTCCGGCCTTCGTCCGTCTTCCCAGGAATCACCATGACCGTCCGCCCGACTCCGTTGTCGTCCGCCCTGCTGCTGGCCATCGCCGCCCCCGCCATCGCCCATGCCGAGACCGACGCTGCCGCCGATCCGCAGCGCGCCACCGAACTGGACGGCGTCGATGTCCACGGCGAGCGCGTCCGCGCGCAGTCGTCCAAGTTCACTGCACCGCTGCTGGATACGCCCAAGTCGGTCAGCGTGATTTCCCAGCAGGTGATCGAGCAGACCGCCGCGACCACCCTGCTCGATGCGCTGCGCACCGTGCCGGGCATCACCTTCGGTGCGGGCGAAGGCGGCAACCCGACCGGTGACCGCCCCTTCATCCGTGGCTTTGATTCGGCCTCGGACATCTACGTCGATGGCATCCGCGATGCTGGCAGCCAGACCCGCGAAGTGTTCGCCATCGAGCAGATCGATGTGGTCAAGGGCCCGAGTTCGGCCTACTCCGGTCGCGGCTCGGCCGGCGGCACCATCAGCCTGGTCAGCAAGACGCCCAAGCTGGAAAACTTCGTGTCTGGCAGCCTGGCCGCCGGCACGGACAGCTACCGTCGCGGCACGCTGGATGCGAACCAGGTGATCGGCGACGGCATCGCCGCGCGCGTGAACATCATGAAGCACGATGCCGACGTGGCTGGCCGTGATGAGGTGAACAGCAGCCGCTGGGGCATCGCGCCATCGCTGGCGTTCGGGTTGAACGGCCCGACGCAGGCGGTGATCAGCCACTACCACATGGAAACCGACGACCTGCCCGATGCCGGCGGCTTCCCATACAACAACCCGTTCACCAGCGGGCCGAACGTGGCGCTCAATGGCGACGGCAGCCCGACCGTGACCAACCGCGACGCGTTCTATGGCCTGGTCGACCGTGATTTCCAGAAGACCAGGGCGGACATCACCACCTTGAACCTGTCGCATGATTTCGGCAGCATCGTCCTGCGCAACATCACCCGCTACGGCGACACCCGCAACGACTACCTGTGGACCCAGCCGGACGACAGCAAGGGCAACCCCAACCTGTTCGGCACCGTCTGGCGCCGTACCAACGCACGCGCCACGCAGACCGACAGCTTCGTCAACCAGACCAGCGTGACCGGTGAGCTGGAAACCGGCCCGCTGCGCCACAACTTCAACGCCGGCGTGGAGTACAGCAGCGAAAAGACCGTGCGCGGCACCTACGCGATCGCCGATGTGCGTCGCCCCAATGGCCAGACCACCGCAGGCACCAACAACCCGCTGACCGGCAACCAGAGCTGCCCGACCACCGGTGCGGCGACCGGCTACAACTGCACCGACCTGACCAACCCGAACCCGAATGATCCGTGGTCGGCCACGCACACCGTCACCCGCAGCGATCCGGCCCGCGACGTGCGCCAGACCACCCGCACCAAGTCGGCCTATGTGTTCGACACCATCAGCTTCAGCGAGCAGTGGATGCTGAACCTGGGTGCGCGCTTCGACGACTACAACACCCACCAGTTCAACCCCACTGCGGCGGCCAACCTGCAGCACCTGCGCAACGACACCTCGTTCTGGAACGGCCAGGCCGGCCTGGTGTTCAAGCCGATGGAAAACGGCAGCATCTACCTCTCCTGGGGCACCTCCTCGACCCCGGTCGGCGTGGACGGCGGCGACGGCGCCGACGGCATCAGCGCCACCATCCAGGACCTGAAACCGCAGCGCAGCCGCAACATCGAACTGGGCACCAAGTGGGATCTGTTCGATGCCCGCCTGTCGCTGACCGGTGCGATCTTCCAGACCGAAATGAGCAACGCGCGCGTGACCAGCGATGCGGGCACCACGCAGAACGCCGGTACCAAGAAGGTAAAGGGTGCCGAGCTGGGCTTCAGCGGCACGATCGTGGAGGGTTGGCAGGTCTTCGGTGGGTACACCTACCTGCATGCCGTGGTCGAGGACAACGGCTTTGCGCTGGTCAACGGCGTCTACGTGCCCTCGCCGTTCAACGGCAACGCGTTCCCCAACACCGCCAAGCACAGCGCCAGTCTGTGGACCACGTGGGCGCCGTCGTTCGTGCCGGGCCTGAGCCTGGGCGCAGGTGCCAACTACGTGGACAAGGTCTACGGCAACGTCAACAACACCAAGTGGGTGCCCTCCTACACCCGTTGGGATGCGATGGTCGGCTATGCCTTCAGCGAGCGCTACAGCCTGCAGTTGAACGTGCAGAACCTGACCAACAAAACCTACTTCACCAAGGCGTACGCTTCGCACTACGCCGCCATCGCGCCGGGCCGTTCGGCCACGCTGGCCTTCAACTTCACGTTCTAAGCGATACGCCCCTCCCGCGCGCTCGTACGGGAGGGGCTGGAGCCGATCATGCTGCTGCATATTCCCGACGTCCTCACCGCCGAGCAGGTCACCCAGGCCCGCCAGCAGCTGGCCACGGCCGGCTGGACCGACGGCCGCCTGACCGCGGGCTACCAGTCCGCGCAGGCCAAGCACAACCTGCAGTTGTCCGAGTCCGATCCGGCCGCGCGAGCGGTCGGCTCGGCCATCCTCGATGCGCTGGGCCGCAACAGCACCTTCTTCTCGGCCGCATTGCCGCGTCGCATCTTCCCGCCGCTGTTCAACTGCTATCAGCCGGGGCAGACCTTCGGGTTCCATGTCGACAACGCGGTGCGCTACGACTACACCGTTCCGGGACAACCGCAACCGGTACGCACGGACCTCTCGGCCACGTTGTTCCTGAGCGATCCGGACGAGTACGAGGGCGGCGAGCTGGTGATCGAAGACACCTACGGCAACCAGCGGGTCAAGCTGCCGGCCGGCCACATGGTGCTGTACCCGGGTACCAGCCTGCACCAGGTCACCCCGGTCACCGCCGGCACGCGGCTGGCCTCGTTCTTCTGGATCCAGAGCATGCTGCGCGATGACGGCCAGCGGCGCCTGATGTGGGATATGGATGTCTCGATCCGCCGGCTCACCCATGACCACCCCGAACACCCTGCGCTGGTCAACCTGACCGGCGTGTATCACAACCTGCTGCGGCAGTGGGCCGATGTCTGAGGCTCCCCTGCCTGCGCTCGACGTGGCGGCACTGGCCGACCAGCTGCAACACGATCCAGCCGCCGCGCTCGCCACCCTGGAAGCTACCGCACAGCGCGGCGATCCGCAGGCGCAGTTCCTGCTTGGCCAGGCACGGATGGAAGGACGCGGGATCGCACCCGATGCCGCCGCGGCCGTGCTCTGGTTCGAGCGCGCCGCCAACGGTGGCCTGGCCATCGCGATGAACATGCTCGGACGCTGCCACGAACTCGGCAGCGGCACCCCGATCAACCCGGCGCTGGCGGCGGTCTGGTACCGCAAGGCGGCCGATGCCGAGCTGGACTGGGGGCTGTACAACCTGGCCAACCTGCTGGCTACCGGGCGTGGCGTGGCCCGCGACGAACGGGCCGCGTTCGCGCTGTACCTGCGCGCCGCACGGCTTGGCCATGCCAAATCGATGAATCTGGTCGGACGTTCTCTGGAGGACGGGATCGGGGTCGACGCCGATCCGGCGGCGGCACCGGCCTGGTACTGGCGCTCGGCCGAGGCCGGCGACTTCCGCGGCCAGGCGAGCCATGCCTCCGTGCTGCTCGCCGCCGGCGACATCGACGGTGCAGCGCACTGGCTGCGTCGCGCACTTGCACACGGCAGCCCGTCGTTTCTGGCTCACCTGCGCCCCACCTTGGCAGACTCGCCCCATCCCTCAATCCGGGCGCTGGTTACCTGATTGCAGGGGCTCGCGCACCAGCAGCCGCTCGAATCATTAATCATTCTCATTTGCGTCCGCTAACGAATCTCACCTACAATCCCGCCGCGTTGCCAGTCGGCTGATCGACTGGCCGTCTGACAGGGGCCCCACTTGCGCCATCCACACCGCCACCGCAGCTTTGCTCCCGCCATGCGCGGGCGCCAGCATGCGCTGTCGACTGTGCTGGCATGGTTGGGCCTGTTGTCGCTGCTGTTGGCCGGCCTGCCGGTGCTGGAACGGGTTACCCCGGGCAGCACCGTGATGGTCCTGCAGATGCCAATGGACGAGCGCCCGGTGGGCGGTGGTGAGACCGCGCCGCAGGAAGACGCCCCGGCCAAGCCGCGCCGGGTCGCCAGCGCGCGCCCTGCGCCGACGCCACCGCCGCAGCCCTCGCTGCCACCGGTCGTGGAATCGCTGGATGCGCTGATGGCCACGCTGGTAGCACAGCCGCCACGGGTCGTACCCGCCATTGGTTCGGCACCGGCCACGCCGCTGCCTGCTGCACCCGGCCTGCGCGTCCAGCGCGGCCAAGCCCCTCCGCAGGGCTGATCCACACGGCCGGCGGCGCCATCGCGCCCCGCCCGGTCACGCACGTTCTGCCCGTTCCGGGCCTTCCTGATTCCTGCGCGTGCTGCCGTCCTGCGGCCTGCCGCGTTGCGTCCGCGTTCTTCTTTCCGAGGTTACCCCCATGGCCCAGCGCCATCGTCGTCGCACGTCCCTGTCCCGCTGCACCCTGTCCATCGCCCTGCTCGGTGCGCTGAGCACCCCGGCCTTCGCCAACGGTGAGGCCGCCGGCCCGACCACGCTGGACAAGGTAGTCGTCACCGCCGCCGGCTTCGAACAGAAGATCGCCGATGCCCCGGCCAGCATCAGCGTGATCAGCCGCGAAGAACTGAGCAAGCGCCCGTACACCAGCCTGGTGGATGCGCTGCGCGACGTGGAAGGCATCGACGTGGGCATGGAGCCGACCGACAAGAACGGCCGCGCCACCATTTCCATGCGTGGCATGCCCTCGGACTACACCCTGGTGCTGATCGACGGTCGCCGCCAGAGCAACGCCGGCAACCTGTACCCGAACAACTTCGGTGGCGGCCAGTTCTCATACATGCCGCCGCTGGATGCGATCGAACGCATCGAGGTGGTGCGCGGCCCGATGTCGACGCTGTACGGCTCCGATGCGATGGGCGGGGTGATCAACATCATCACCCGTCGCAACCAGACCGAGTGGCATGGCGCGGTCACCCAGGGTTTCACGATGCAGAAGGACGACCAGTTCGGTGATGCACGCAGCACCGATGTCTACCTGAGCGGCCCGCTGATCAAGGACCGCCTGGGCCTGTCGGTGCGCGGCAGCTATTACGACGCCAAAGCTTCCAACCCGGAATGGGATGACCTCCAGCTGCCGGATGGCACGATGTGGTCGCGCAGCATCGGCTTCGGTGGCGGCGGCAAGGCGGTGGCCAACACCAACTGGAACACCGGCCTGCGGCTGAACTTCATCGTCAATGACGACCATGAGCTGTGGCTGGATTACGACGTGTCGCGCCAGAAGTACGACAACAGCGAAGGCCAGACCGGCACCCTGGACAGCCTGGCCAGCCTGTGGCGCGTCGGCAATGCGACGATCCGCAACCCGAACGGTCCGGGCAACATCACCCGCCGCGTGGTGCAGCCGCGCGTGGGTTACACCGCCTACCAGCGCTACGAGCGCGACCAGCTGGCGCTGACCCACCAGGGCCGCTATGAGTTCGGCACCTGGCAGACCACGCTGACCCACATCACCAGCAACAACCTCGGCCGCTCGCTGCCGCTGACGCTGGATGAGCGCGCCGATCTGCAGGGCCTGTGGAACGACGTCTGCCGCCGCACCGGCGCCGCCGCCAACTGCGCGGCCGGTGCACGCAACGGGCTGGGCGCGCTCAACGCCGCCGAACTGGCTCGCCTGCAGGCCTTCCTGCCGCGCCCGCTGCGCACGATGGAGCTGGAGGGCAACGTGCTGGACACCATGCTCGATCTCACCTTCGGCGCGCACAAGCTCACCGTGGGCGGCCAGTACAACGACACCGACATGGTCGATGGCGTGTTCGGCATGGACGGCAACGGCTACAAGAACAACGTCAAGCAGCAGCACCGCATGTGGGCGCTGTTCGCCGAGGACAACTGGTCGCTGACCGACACCCTGACCGCCACGGTCGGCGTGCGCTATGACGACCACAACATCTTCGGCAGCCACGTCAGCCCGCGCGCCTACCTGGTCTGGAACGCCAACGATGCCTGGACCGTCAAGGGCGGCGTCAGCACCGGTTACAAGACCCCGCGTCCGGACCAGCTGTTCCCCGGCATCGTCGGCTTCGGCGGCCAGGGCGTGACCCCGCTGGTCGGCTCGCCGAACCTCAAGCCGGAAACCAGCACCAACTACGAGATCGCCACGTACTACGAAGGCGATCGCTGGGGCTTCAACCTCACCGGCTTCCTCAACAAGTTCGATGACAAGATCGCCAGCGGCGGTACCTTCGCCAACTGCGAAGTCGCCCCGAACGATGGCAGCTACTGCGTGGACATCGGCCCGGGCTGGGCCGAGCTGGGCTACAGCACCTTCGGCCAGAGCGTGAACATCGACAAGGCCGAAACCCGCGGCGTCGAAGCGGCGGCCCAGGTCGATCTGCTGGACAACCTGCAGCTGCGCGGCAACTACACCTGGACCAAGAGCGAGCAGACCAGCGGCACCGGCAAGGGCCTGCCGATCACCGGCAACCCAGCCAAGCACATGGCCAATGCCAGCCTGAACTGGCAGATCAGCGAGGCGGTGAGCCTGTCGCTGATCGGCGAAGGCCGCTACGACCGCTACCGCGACACGCTGGTCAGCAACGTCGGCGGCGTGAGCAGCTCGCAGACCCGCTACTACGAGGACTACACGATCTTCCACCTCGGCGGCAGCTGGGACATCAACAAATGGCTGACCGTCAACGCGCGGGTCAACAACCTGTTCGACAAGGACTTCGTCTCGCAATCCTGCGTGCTGATCAGCGACAGCGAGTTCAGCTGCGTGGACGATTACTCCACCAAGGACCAGCGTCGCAGCTACTGGATTTCGTTGAACGCCAAGTTCTGAGGCACACCACGGCGGCGTCCTGATGGCGCCGCCGCTGGCCTTGACCTCGGGCAGCGCGCCGGCAACGGAACGCTGCCTTCTTTTTGCACAAATTGCGAATCATTCTCATCAATGGTGTAATTCGCCCCTCAGCACTCCCTCCTGCGACCGTGGCCACCAGCGCTCCCTCTTCCAGCGTGCAACAACAACGCCGCGGCTTCTGGCTGCGCACGCTGCACCAGTGGCACTGGATCAGCTCGGCGGTGTGCCTGATCGGCATGCTGCTGTTCGCCGCGACCGGCATCACCTTGAACCACGCGGCCAGGATCGAAGCCACGCCGGAGGTGGTCAGCCGCCAACTGGCGCTGCCTGCCGACCTGCTCGGCACGCTTGGCGACCGCGCCGACGGCAATGCCCCCCTGCCCCGTGTGGCCAGCCGCTGGCTGGATGCGCAGCTCGGCATCTCGATCGGGCGCCGCCCGGCCGAATGGTCCGATGGCGAAATCTATCTCTCCATGCCCAGCCCGGGGGCCGACGCCTGGCTGAGCATCGACCGCGAAACGGGCGACGTGGAATACGAATCCACCGCACGCGGCTGGGTGTCCTATTTCAACGATCTGCACAAAGGGCGTAATGCCGGGCCGGCCTGGGGCTGGTTCCTGGATATCTTCGCCGTGGCCTGCCTGGTGTTCTGCATCACCGGCCTGTTCCTGCTGCACCTGCATGCCCGCCAGCGCCGCATGACCTGGCCGCTGGTCGGGCTGGGCCTGCTGATCCCGCTGCTGATCGCCCTGATCCTCATCCACTGACCTTTCTTTCCGGAGCCGCACCATGCGCGTCACCCTGACCATCGCCCTGAGCGGCCTGCTGGCCACCTCGCCGGCCTATGCCACCACCCTGGACATCAACGTCGAGGTGCCCAAGCTCAACGTGGCCGAGTACCACCGCCCGTATGTGGCCGTGTGGCTGGAGGGGGCCGACCAGAAGGTCGCCGCCAACCTCTCCGTCTGGTACCAGCAGACCGGCAACGCCGAAGGCCATGGCACCAAGTGGCTGCCCGATCTGCGCCAGTGGTGGCGCAAGAGCGGCCGTACGCTGGAGGTGCCGGTGGATGGTGTGACCGGCCCGACCCGCCCGGTCGGCAAGCACGCGCTCTCCTTCAGCGACACGCAGCCGGCGCTCAAGGCGCTCGCACCGGGTAACTACACGCTCGTGGTGGAAGCGGTGCGCGAAGTCGGCGGCCGCGAACTGCTCAAGATCCCCTTCACCTGGCCGGTCACGTCCGCCCAGTCGGGCAAGGCCCAGGGCGCGACCGAACTCGGTCTGGTCACCCTGTCCGCCAAGCCCTGATCCCCTGTCCACCTGGAGTTTTTCGATGAAGCGCACGCTCGTCCTCGCCGCCGCCATGGCCGCCGCACTTCCGTTCTCCGCCTTGGCCCACAAGGCCTGGCTGCAGCCCTCGCAGACCGTGATCGCGGGTACCAACCCGTGGATCACCGTCGATGCGGCGGTCTCCAACGACCTGTTCTATTTCAACCACGTGCCGCTGCGCCTGGACAGCCTGGTCATCACCGCGCCGGACGGCAGCACCGTGCAGCCGCAGAACGCGGCGACCGGCAAGTTCCGCAGCGTGTTCGATGTCGAGCTGACCCAGCAGGGCACCTACCGCCTGGCGACGGTCAACAACGGCCTGTCGGCCAGCTGGGAAGAAGACGGCAAGCCCAAGCGCTGGCGCGGCACCCCGGCCACCTTCGCCACCGAGGTGCCGAAGAACGCCAGGAACCTGCAGGTCTCGCAGTCGGTCGGTCGCGTGGAAACCTTCGTCACCAACGGTACCCCGAACGACACCGCGCTCAAGCCGACCAACCAGGGTATCGAGATGATCGCGCTGGCCCACCCGAACGATCTGGTCGCCGGCGAAGCCGCGCGCTTCCGCGTGCTGGTCGACGGCAAGCCGACCGCCGGCCTGGACTTCGAGATCACCCGTGGCGGTACCCGTTACCGCAACGCGCAGGAAGAGATCAAGGTCAGCACCGATGCCAAGGGCGAGTTCGCCGTCACCTGGCCCGAAGCGGGCATGTACTGGCTGGAGACCGGCACCGAAGACAGCAAGACCTCGATCAAGGAAGCCAAGAAGCGTCGCCTGAGCTATGTGGCCACGCTGGAAGTGCTGCCGGAGTAACGGCCTTCGGCGCGGGCGCTGCACGCGCCGTCCACCTCAACCCGCCCCCGTCGACACGACGGGGGCTTTTCACCCGACGCAGTCCGGCCATCGGGCTTACTAGGCCCGACGTGCCCATCCCCATGAACAACCCGGATCTCGACATCGCCAGCCTCGGCGGCCACACCATGGGCACCACCTGGCAGGTAAAGCTGGCCGTGGCGCGAAGCCGCGACCTGCACCCGCTGCACGCCGGCATCCAGGCGCAGCTGGACGCCATCGTGACGCAGATGAGCACGTGGGAAGCCGACAGCGATATCGCGCGCTTCAATCGCGCCTCCGCTGGTGAATGGCAGACGCTGCCACCGCTGTTCGACACGGTGATGCAGTGCGCACTGGACATCGCACAGCGCAGCGGCGGCGCCTTCGATCCGACCATCGGCCCGTTGGTGGCCTTGTGGGGATTTGGCGCACAGGCGCAAGCCCGGCGCATTCCCGATGCGGCCACCCTCGCCGCGACCCGTGCGCGGTGTGGCTGGGAGCGGCTGCACTGGCAGCCCGGTCGCCTGCTGCAACCCGGTGGGTTGGCGCTGGACCTGTCGGCGATCGCCAAGGGCTTTGGTGTCGATCAGGTCAGTACGTGGCTGCGCGAGAACGGGGTGCACGCCGCGCTGGTGGAGGTCGGCGGCGAGCTGCATGGCTTTGGCCACAAGCCCGATGGCCAGCCGTGGCGCGTGCTGGTGGAATCGGCCCCGGAAGAGGATGCGCAGGCGGAGCAGCCGCCGCGCGTGCTCGCGCTGAGAGAACTGGCGGTGGCCACCTCCGGTGATCGCTGGCATCACTTCGAACGTAGCGGCGAGCAGTTCAGCCACACGCTGGATCCGCGCACCGGTGCACCGGTCACGCGCGCTGCGGCCGCAGTCACCGTGGTCGCCGACAGTGCCATGCAGGCCGATGCCTGGGCCACCGCATTGACGGTGATGGGCCCCGACGAAGGCATCGCATTTGCGCGCACCCATGCACTGGCCGCCCGCGTTGTCAGCCGGGGCGCGCACGGTATCGAGGAACACATGAGCCCCGCATTCGAGCACCTGCTCGCCGACGACCGCGTGGGCGCGGCATGAGTCTGCGTCCTTCCCGTGCCTGGCTGGGCAACCTGGCGGTCATGCTGTTGCTGGCGGTCGTTGCCTGGGCGCTGCTGCGCCTGCATCTGGGCGACGCATGGTGGCAAAGCGCCCCCCTGGCCTCGCAGTGGCGCTGGGCGGCCGGCAGCCTGGTGCTGTATGCGGCATTCTGCACGCTGATCTGGTGGCGCGGGCGCGCGCGCGAAGAGCACGTGGCCGACAACGGACCCGCACCGATCCTGCTGGTCTGGGCGAGCCAGACCGGCTTCGCCCAGCAGCTGTGCGAACGCAGTGCGGAGGCGTTGCGCGCTGCCGGCCTGCCGGTCCGCATCCGCGCGCTGCATGCGGTGACCGCCGAGCTTCTGCAGCGCAGCGGGCAGGTGCTGTTCGTGGTCAGCACCACCGGCGAAGGCGATGCGCCGGATCATGCCCTGCCCTTCCTGCGCAAGGTGATGCCACAGGCGCTCGCATTGCCGCAGCTGCAGTACGGCGTGCTGGCGCTGGGGGATCGCAGCTACGGGCATTTCTGCGCCTTCGGCCACCAGCTGGATGCGTGGCTGCGTCAGCACGGCGCACATCCGCTGTTCGATACCGTTGAAGTAGACAATGCCGATCCCGGCGCACTGCGCCACTGGCAGCAACTGCTCGGCCAGCTCGGCGGTGAAGCCACCGAACTGCCGGACTGGGCGCCGGCCGAGTACCTGCCGTGGCAACTGCAGGCGCGGCATCTGGAAAACCCGGGCAGCCCGGGCGCACCGACGTACCGCATTACGCTGGTGCCTTCCGACGGCGTGCTGCCGGCGTGGCAGGCCGGCGACGTGGTCGAGATCGGGCCACAACACGCACCGGCCGAGGTCGAGGCCTGGCTGCGCGATGCCCCGTGGGACGGCGATATGCTCATCGATGGGCAGCCGTTGCGTGCACATCTCGCGCGGGCGCATCTGCCCAGTAACGGGGAACTCCCGACGTTTGCCGACGCCGACGCACTGGTCGCCGCGTTACGTCCGCTGCCGCACCGCGAGTACTCCATCGCCAGCCTGCCTGCCGAAGGCCAGGTGCAGTTGCTGCTGCGTCGGCAGCTGCGTCCTGATGGCACCCCGGGGCTGGGCAGCGGCTGGTTGTGCGATCACGCTGCGTTGGATGGGCGCATCGATCTGCGCTTCCGCAGCAATCCCAATTTCCACGGTGTGCCAGCGGCAACGCCGCTGATCCTGATCGGCAACGGCACCGGCATCGCCGGCCTGCGCGCCCACCTGCGCGAGCGCATCAGCGCCGGCGCGCGCCGCAACTGGCTATTGTTCGGCGAGCGCACGGCCGCGCACGATTTCTTCTTCGGCGACGACCTGCGCGCCTGGCAGCGCGACGGCTGGATCGCGCGTCTGGATACGGTGTTCAGTCGAGACGGTGGCGAACACCATTACGTGCAGGACCGGCTGCAGGCGCACATCCACACGCTGCAGCAGTGGGTGCACGACGGTGCCACGATCCTGGTCTGCGGCAGCCTGCAGGGCATGGCCCCGGCGGTGGATGCGGTGATCGAGCAGGCGCTGGGCCGCGACGGGAAAGAAGCCTTGATCGTGGCCGGGCGTTACCGGCGCGACGTGTACTGAGGGCGAGCGGTCCGAGACGATCCAACGGATCGCACGACCATCGTCAGGATCCGTCAGAACGGCTGCCCGCACCCAAGCGGATCGCCAGCAGTTCCCCACCCCCATGCAAGGCGAACCGACGGCGCTCACCGGCGGCCAACCAGGCAGTATCACCGACGGCCAGCGGTGCCAGCGACGGCTCGCCTTCAAATTCGGCCTGGCCGGCAAGCAGATGAATCGCCCACGCCGCCTCGGGGTCGGTGAAGAAGAACATGCTGCCCACCAGCGGCCGGTGCAGCAGCTCGGCCTGCACGGCATCGCGCCGCCACATCAGATTGAAATCGTGGGTCACCCCATCGATCAACTCGCCGGTCACCTGCGCTTCGCCCGCAAACCGCAGGCGGTCGTGCGGCGGCATCAGCGTATGCACCGCGCCATCAGCGAAGCGCAGGCGCAGGCCTTCGCCGCGCAGCAGCACCAGCTCGCGGTCGACCCCCGGAAACGCCGAGAAGGCGGCGTCCTGCTCGATCTCGGCGATCGACAGGCGCACCTGCCAGTCCTCGTTGTCGGGCACGCGCAGGATCTCGCGGGTCCAGCCCAGACCGTTGCGCCAGCGTTCGCGGCGGTATTCGAAAGAGGGAATGACGCGGCTGGCCGCGCTCAGGACGGTATCGGTCGACATGGCGCCAGTGTGCCTGAGCCGACGCAGCAGAGCTGCCTCAGGATACGCCGCCGCAATCGGGTTCCAGCAGGCGCGAACGCGCCAGCCAGTCCTTGTCGGGGTAGTACGCAAACACCATGGTGCCGCCGCGCAGACTGTCGATCAGTGGCCGCGCCACGGACAGCCGCACGGCGGGGCACCCCAGGCTGCGGCCCAGGCGCCCCTGCAGGCGCGCGATCGCGGGATTCACGTAGGGCGCGCCGTGGATGACGATGGCGCGGTCGCGGGCATGGTCGTTGAAGCCCGGCTCCAGCCCTTCCAGGCGCAGCGAATAGCCGTTGCCACCCATGTAGGTTTCCTTGGCGGTGAACGCGCCCAGGCTGGACATGAAGCTGCCGTCCTTGTTGGAGAAATGCTGGGTGCGGTTGTCGCCGCTGTTGCGCCCATGCGCGACCCACTCTTCGAACAGCAGCCGCTGGCGGGTCAGATCGAAAATCCACATGCGCGGTTCGGTCGACGGTCGCGAGTAATCGATCACGCTCAACTTGCCCGGGTCGACGCCGAGCTCCGGCCGACGCAACGCACAGCGCATCGCGCGGGCTGCCAGCTGCAGCACCTGCTTGTCCGCCGCCGGTGCCGCCTTGGAGAGCATCTCGGCCATCTGTACCGGATTCGCCTCCGCAGCGGGCGCAGGGCTGGCCGCACCCGCGGTGGCGGATGCGATCAGGCCGCAGAACGCGGCAGGCAGCAATTTCACAACGGGCATGGGCAGCACACCAACCGGGGGCATCCCTTACAACGTGGACCCGCCGGCGTCGGATTCCAAGACGGGCTGCAGGTTCTGTTCATCGGCCACCGGGCGAACCGCTGGCAGGCTGGTCACCAGCAGCGTGGTGCCGGGCACCAGCACGCCGTACAGCTGTTCGGCGAATTCCGGCGGCAGCGCCATCGGCAGGCTCGGCGTGGCGAGCAGGTCCGGGGTGGCATTGGCGGCGGTCTGGCCCAGCAGTGGGTAGGCGGTCCAGCGGTGCAGCGGGCGGTGCGGGTCCAGCGGGCTGGGGTTGTCCTGGTAGCCCTGGCCCATCACGAACAACGTGGTGCCCTCGAACGCCGGCAAGGCCTTGGCCTCCAACCGCGACTCGCCGATCAGCACGCCATCGCGCAGCACATACAGGCGTTGATCATGCAGGCTGACCAGGATGCCGACCTGGCCGGCCGGTGCCGCCGCATCATTCCAGTAGTGCGCGGGCGCGTCGGTGCTCTCCACCAGCGGCTTGCCGGTGCTGCTGACCGGCGCCAGCACGGCCGGATAGGCCAGCGTCATCGGCGCGCTCTTGGCGTCGGCCACCACCACGGTATCGCCACGGTGGGTTTCGCCAAACAGCTTCTGCGCAAACGCCTGTGGCAGCCGCACGCAGCCGTGCGAGGCCGGGTGACCCGGCAGGCTGCCGCCGTGCAGCGCGATGCCGTCCCAGGTCAGGCGCTGCATGTAGGGCATCGGCGCGCTGTTGTAGAGGTTGGATTTGTGGTCCTTGTCCTTCTGCAGGATCGTGAACACACCCGTCGGGGTTTCATGCCCGGTCTTGCCCGAGCTGATCGTGCTCATGCCGATCGCGATGCCGTTGCGGTACACGTAGGCGCGCTGCTCATCGAGGCTGACCACCAGCACGATCGGGCCGGCCGGGGAGATTTCCGGATGCCAGAGGAATTGGCCGGGCTTGAGATCGGTCGGCCCGCGCGGGGCCTGTGTGGTCGTGGCTGCCGTCGGCGCCGGGTTGGCCGCCGTGGCGGCCGTGGCGGGGAGCATCCCGGTCGCCAGCAGCGTCCCGAGCGCCAGACTCAACAGCGTGCTGCGTACTGCCATGTCGTGCATCCATTCAAAGAGATGCCGCCACGCTACACGAACTGCCTGCAGCCGATCGCGAAAACCGGCGATCCCTTTCCGTCGCCCCAAAAAGCATTGCCCGGCCACACATCCTGTGCGAACCGGGCAATCGATACATCCTTGTCGGCATCCCGCCTTCCCCCTGTGCATCCTGCCCAGTCTGGGTGCCGGCCATGCGTCCTGCACTCGGCCGTATATGCTTCCGCCATCTCAACCCTTCCCGGGGTCTGGATGCCACCATCCTGGTGGGTCCGCGCCAATCCTTCCGCGCCGCCTCCCTGCGTGCTGCGTCCGTGCAGCTGTCGGTGCCGCCGCGGCATCCTGCCGTGGCGACCAGTGACCGGCGTCCTGCCTGTCCCGACCTGTCCTGTTGTTCAGCGCCTTGGTACGGAGGCCGGCGCTGCCCTCCTGGGCGGTGCCTCGGCCGGCGCCTGCCTGGCCCCGGTCGTCATCCGTTGTCGATTCCGTTCGACGGTAGCTGTCCCTATCCCCTTCACCCGCGCCAGATCCTCGACGTGTACGAAAGGGCCGTGTTGTCGCCGGTACGCGACGATCGCCTCGGCCTTCATGGGCCCCACGTTCGCCAATCCCTGCTGCAGCGTCGACGCATCCGCCGTATTGATGTTGATCCGATCGGCCGCGAAGGCCATTCCGCTCAACAGCAGTCCCAGCACCAGCGCCCTGCACGAAAACCAAGGTCCCACTGTGTAACTCCTTGTGGCTCGGAACCGGCCCCTGCCGGCAATCCTGTCGAAGGTTCCAGCGTCCCTCGCCACATACACACAGCCTATCGTCCACAGCGCCTTCACACAGCAGGCCTAACACCCGACGTGATGTAGGGAAATACCTACCCCACCGCAGGCGTAGAATGGAGGGACTTGTCAAAAGCACTCCGGAGTTCAGATGGACAGCGCCAAGCTCGGCCAATTCGTCAGTGAAAAGTGGGACAACGAAATCGTCCCGCAATTGGTCGATTACATCCCTATCCCCAACAAATCGCCGATGTTCGACGCCGATTGGGTCGCCAACGGCTATATGGAACAGGCCGTCACCCTGATGGAAACCTGGGCCCGCGCCCAGAACCTGCCCGGCCTGACCGTCGAGGTCGTGCGCCTGGAAGGCCGCACCCCGCTGCTGCTGCTGGAAATTCCGGCGTCCGGCGCCGAGACCGGCGACGACACCATCCTGCTCTACGGCCACCTGGACAAGCAGCCGGAAATGACCGGTTGGGACGACGATCTGGGTCCGTGGATCCCGGTGCTGCGCGGCGACAAGCTGTATGGCCGTGGCGGCGCCGATGATGGCTATGCGATGTTCGGTTCGCTGGCCGCCGTGCTGGCGCTGCAGGAACAGGGCCTGCCGCACGCGCGCTGCGTGATCCTGATCGAAGCCTGCGAAGAGTCCGGCAGCTACGACCTGCCCGCCTATGTCGACCACCTGGCCGACCGCATCGGCAAGCCGTCGCTGGTGGTGTGCCTGGATTCGGGCTGCGCCAACTACGACCAGCTGTGGTGCACCACCTCGCTGCGCGGCCTGACCGGCGGCAACTTCTCGGTCAAGGTGCTCAACGAAGGCGTGCATTCCGGCGACGCCTCCGGCGTGATCCCGTCCAGCTTCCGCCTGCTGCGCCAGCTGATCTCGCGCATCGAGGACGAGAACACCGGCCGCATCCTGATCGACGGCATGAATGTCGAGATCCCGGCCGAGCGTCAGGAGCAGGCCAAGCGTGCTGCTGAAGTGGTGGACACCGCGATCTTCGAAAAATTCCCGATGGTCGACGGCCTGCGCCCGATGAACGACGACCTGGCCGAACTGGTGCTCAACCGCACCTGGCGCCCGGCGTTGTCGGTCACCGGTGTGGACGGCCTGCCGCCGCTGGCCTCGGCCGGCAACGTGCTGCGCCCGCATACCGCGGTGAAGCTGTCGCTGCGCCTGCCCCCGACCGCCGACGGCAAAGCCTGCGGCGAGCTGCTCAAGGAAGCCCTGCTGCGCGATCCGCCGAACGGTGCGGAAGTGAAGCTGGACCTGGAAAAGGCCTCCAGCGGCTGGAACGCCCCGGCCATGGCGCCGTGGCTGACCCAGGCGATCGACGATGCCAGCCAGACCTTCTTCGGCAAGCCGGCGATGTACATGGGCGAAGGCGGCTCGATCCCGTTCATGGGCATGCTGGGCGAGAAGTTCCCGGGTGCGCAGTTCATGATCACCGGCGTGCTCGGCCCGCACTCCAATGCACACGGCCCGAACGAGTTCCTGCACATCCCGATGGGCAAGCGCGTGACCTCGTGCGTGTCCAAGGTGATCAGCGAGCACTACGCCGCCAGCCTGCGCGGCGAGACCAGCGGTTCGCCGGTCGCCGCCGACAGCGGCACCCGTCACGGCGACCACGGCTGCTGCTGACGTTGGCGGACGCAGCCTGGCCTTGCTAGGCTGCGTCCACCCTCTACTGACGTCTTTGGCATGAACGGACTGTTTGGCAGCACCAGCTGGCTCTACATCATCCTGGTCGGCTTCGTCGTCGGTCTGCTCGGGCGCTTCTTCATGCCCGGCAACAACCGCATGGGCTGTCTGCTGACCATCGTGCTCGGCATCGTCGGTGCCCTGCTGGCCGGCTGGTTCGGCCAGTACATGGGGTGGTATGCCCGCGGCGAGCCCGCTGGGTTCATCGGCGCGATCCTCGGTGCGGTCGCGGTCCTGGCCGTGCTCCGGCTGTTCAGCAGCAAGCGCTGAGCATCGCCGCTCTTTTCTTTCCCGCGCGCCATCCGGCGCCGCTTCGACGTACCCGTCCATGAACGATCCTGCTTCCGATCCGCTGCGCGCTGAACATCGTCGGCAGTGGACCTGCGCCGCCCTCGGCGATCCGGCGACCGCGCTCGACCGTGCCTCGGTCGATGCCGGTTTCCGCAGCTACTGGCGCGCCACCAGCGCGCGCGGCAGCCACATCGTGATGGACTCCCCGCCGGGGCTTGAGGATGTGCGGCCGTGGCTGCGCATGCATGACCTGCTCGAGCCCAACGGCGTGCGCGTGCCGCAGGTGCTGGCGCGCGATGAAGACAACGGCTTCCTGCTGCTGGAAGACCTGGGCGGCCCGACCCTGGCCCGTCATATCGACAACGACACTGCCGATGCCTGGTTCGACGCTGCCTTCGCGCAGTTGATCCGGCTGCAGTCCATCCCGGTGCCCGAGGGCATGGGCAGCTTCGGCGAGGCGCTGCTGCAGCGCGATGCTGGGCTGTTCGACGAATGGTTCCTGCAACGTCACCTGGGCCTGGAGCTGGACTGTGGCGAGATCGAGAACCTGCAGCGCATGCACCGCCTGCTGATGGACAACGCACTGCAGCAGCCGCAGGTGCTGACCCACCGCGATTTCATGCCGCGCAACCTGATGCCCATCGAGGGTGGCCCGGCGGTGCTGGATTTCCAGGACCTGGTGCGCGGACCGATCGCCTACGACCCGGTCAGCCTGTTCAAGGATGCGTTTCTGAGCTGGCCGATCGAACGCGTGGATACCTGGCTGGCGCGCTATCACGCACAAGCGCTGGCGGCCGGTCTGCCGGTACGGGCATGGCCGCAGTTCCTGCGCGACGCGGACTGGATGGGCGTGCAGCGCCATCTGAAAATCCTCGGCCTGTTCGTGCGTCTGCGCGACCGCGACGGCAAGGGGCACTACTTCGAGGATGCGCCCCGTTTCATCCGCTATCTGGATGAAGTGCTGCCGCGCCATCCCGAGCTGGCCGCCCTGCACGATCTGTTCGAGCTGCGCATCAAACCGGCCCTGGCCCGTATCGCCGAACCGGTGCAGGCGCGCCCATGAAGGCGATGATCTTTTCGGCCGGCAAAGGCGAGCGCATGCGCCCACTGACCCTGCACACGCCCAAGCCACTGCTCGTGACCGGGGGCAAACCGCTGATCGTGTGGCATCTGGAACGCTTGGCTGCCGCCGGCATCGAAGAGGTGGTGATCAACACCGCCTGGCTGGGCGATCAGTTCGCGCCTGCGCTCGGCGACGGTGCGCGCTGGGGCCTGCGCCTGTATTTCATCCACGAAGGTGACGTACCGCTGGAAACCGGCGGCGGCATTCTCAACGCATTGCCGATCCTCGGCGATGCGCCGTTCCTGGTGATCAACGGCGATGTGTGGACGGATGTCGATCTCGCCACGCTGCCACACGCGCCCACCGGCGATGCGCACCTGGTGCTGGTCGACAATCCGGCCCAGCACCCGCGCGGCGACTTCATCCTGCATGCCGATGGTCGGGTCAGCGATGACGGCGACAGCGCGCGGTTCACCTATGCCGGTGTGGGCGTCTACCGCCCGGCGATCATCAACGGTTGGCGCGCGGTGATCGGCGAAACCGCCGGTGCCAGCGCGACACCCCCACAGTTCGGCCTCGCCCCGCTGCTGCGGCATGCGATGGCGCAGGGCCGCGTGACCGGCCAGCACCATCGCGGCCGATGGACTGATGTGGGCACGCCGGAGCGGCTGGCGCAGCTGGATGCAGAACTGAACGTCTGACCCCGCCAAGGTAGCGCCACGCCATGCGTGGCTAAGGCAACTATGAGCCGGCACACAATGCATCCACGCATGGCGTGGATCTACAGGCCGTTTCCGGACGGTTACAACAGATGCGGACCGTCTTCCAGAACCTGGCGCAGGAACGGCACGGTGATGCGGCGCTGTGCCGCCAGCGATTCGCGATCCAGCCAGTCCAGCAGGCTGACCAGGCTGCCCAACTCGCGACCGGTACGGGTCAGCAACCATTCGATCGCCGCTTCATCGATTGCCAGGCCGCGTCGCGCCGCGCGCTCGCGCAGCACCGCCGCGCGCCCTTCATCATCCAGCGGCTGCAGCACCACGCGCACGCACTGCTGCAGGCGTGAGCGCAGGTCCGGCAACACCAGCCCAAGCTGGTCCGGTGCGTGCTGCGCGGTGTACAGCAGGGTGATGCCCGCCGCGCGCGCGCGGTTGTGGAAATCGAACAGCGCCACTTCGTCTTCGCGCTGCCCGGCCACGGCATCCAGCCCGTCCAGCGCGACCAGGTCGCGGCCTTCGAGCGATTCCAGCGCGGCGCGCGTACGCCCCACCACCGCCTTCAGCGGCAGGTAGGTCGGTTGACGGCCCGCCTGTTCGGCCAGCGAGCACATCGCCAGCGCCTGATGGGTCTTGCCGGTGCCCGGCGCGCCCTCCAGATACACCCAGTCGTGCGCAGCGCCCACGGCAATGGCGCGCAGCTGCGCCAGCGCACCATCCGGCGCACCGATGAACGTCTCCAACCGCTCGTCCTGCGGGTAGCGCAGGGCAAGCGGCAACTGCGGAACGACACTCACTGCGCGTCCGGCCCCTTCGGGTTGCCCACGATCACGATCTCGGGCTTGTCGACGTACGCATCGAGCACGATCGCCGATTTCTCACCGGCGTACAGATCGCTCTGGCGATAGCGCTGATGTGCATAACGCAGCAGCACGTTGCTGACCGCCGCCACCGGCAGGGCCAGCAGCATGCCGAGGAAGCCGAACAGCTGGCCACCGGCCATCACCGCGAAGATCACCGCCACCGGGTGCAGGCCGATCTTGTCGCCGACGATGCGCGGGGTCAGCACGTAGCTTTCCAGCAGCTGGCCCACCGTGAACACGACGCCGACCAGGATCAGCAGCTTCAGATCAAAGCCCTGCGCCTGGACCAGCGCCGCCGCGACCGCCATGACGATGCCGGTGGTCGCGCCGAGGTACGGAATGAAGCTGATCAGACCGGCCACCAGGCCGATCAACAGGCCCAGCTTCAGGCCGACCAGCGACAGGCCGGCGGCGTACACCACGCCCAGCGCGATCATCACCAGGAACTGGCCGCGGATGAACGCACCGAGCACTTCGTCCGATTCACGCGCCAGCTTGGTGATGGTGCCGACGTGGTTGCGCGGAATCATCGAGGCCACGCGCTCGACGAGCTTGTCCCAGTCACGCAGGAAGTAGAACGCCAGGATCGGCAGCAGCAGGATGTTGACCACCCAGGTCACCATCGTGAAGCCCGAACGCTGCACGTAGCCGAAGAAGGTCTTGGCGAAGCCGCCAGCCTGCTGCCAGTGGCTGCGGACCCACTCGATCAGCCGGTCCGGATCCATCCACTGCATGATCTCCAGCCCGGTCTTCTGCTCGAACCACGGGATGCCTTTTTCCATCAGCCACTGCTGTGCCTGCGGGATCGCCGCCACCAGGGTGGCGACCTGGCGCTCGATCATCGGCACCAAAATCAGCAGCGCGGCGGTGATCAACAGGATCATCGCCACGAACACCAGCACCACACCGGTGTTGCGCGAGCGGCCGGTGGCTTCGATCCGGTCGACCAGCGGGTCACCCAGCCAGGCAAGCGCCAGGGCCAGCACGAACGGGGTCAGGATCGGGCCGAGCAGCCAGATCACCCAGCCGGCGGCGAGCGCCACCAGCACATATTTCAACCGCCTGAGGAACTGTGCGATTTCCGCTTCGGGGGTGAGGATCATCGCAGGCGGTACTCGTTGCTGGCAGGCGGCGGCAGGGCTGAGGGGGTGGTTTCATCGATCGGGACCGGCAGCGGCGCGGTCGGCGCGATCACGCCGTTGTCGCCCAGCATGCGGTTCAACCCGGCCAGGCCGGTGGTCATCTCCAGCGACAGCTCCAGGCGATCACCCGAGGCGCGCACCGGGGTGACATTGCGGACCACGGCCGTCTCACGCAGGCCGGCGGCCAGGCGCATGTAGTCCTCGGCACTGTTCAGGCCCAGCACCACGATGGTGTACGTGCCGGCCGCACCGGTAGCGGCACCGGCCTTGGCATAGCGGCGGACCAGCGCATCGGCCGCGCCGTCGGCACCACCGGCCATGGCGCGGCGGGCGTCACTGTCCTTGGTGGTCCACTTGTTCAATTCCTTGCCGCCATCGACGAACACCCAGTCGGCCACCCAGCCGCTGCCCTGGCGGTACAACTTGCCGACCAGTTGCATCGGCGGGGCATAGCGCGAGGAGGCGCGGGCCACCGCGGCGGTGTCCTGGCGCCAGATCGCGCCGACCAGTGCCTGCTCGGCAGCGCTGCCCGAGGGCAGGCCCAGCTTGTAGCCACGCTCGATGGCACGGTTGAGCAGCGGGCGGGCCGCATTGGCCTGCTGGACGGTCACCAGGCGCGGGCCGGAGCCATCATCGATGGCCAGCCAGATCACCGGCTTGGGTCGCGGCTGCGGCCACAGCGGCAGCCCGAGGGCCGAGATCAGGCCATCGACGTCATCCTCGCGGAACCGGGCGACCAGAATCGTGCGGTAGCTCGGCGCGCCACCGGCCGAGGTGCTCTGGTCCTGGCGGTAGTCATAGCTGGCTACGTAATCCTTGGCATTGCGCAGGGCCTGCATCACCCCGGGGCGGCTCATCACGCTGCGGTCGCCCGAGAGCTTGGCCAGCACATTGCCCAGCGCCCGGGACAGGGCACCGTTGCGGTCCGAATCGGCCTGGCTGTTGACCGGGACCTCGGCCTCGTAAGCACCACTGGCACTGGCCACATCGCCTTCGGTACGAAGGCCGCTCTGGGCCATCGAGGCCACTGGCAGGCACAACGCGAGGAACATCATGAAAAAGAGGCTGCGGCGCATCAGGACTTCCATTGAGCGTATCCGGGGGGAATTGTTGCCCGAATAGGGCCTGCGCGCCAACGTGGCCTGTTAAAATCGCGCTTTCACCCCAGCGCAGCGCCGACGCCCGTGACCAATTCCCCGTCCAACCCCTCTCCCCTGACCTACCGCGACGCCGGTGTCGATATCGACGCGGGCAACGAGCTGGTCGAGCGCATCAAGCCGCTGGTGAAGCGCAGTTTCCGCCCGGAAGTCATGGGCGGGCTGGGTGGCTTCGGCGCCCTGTTCGACCTCTCCAACAAGTACCGCGAGCCGGTCCTGGTTTCGGGCACGGACGGCGTGGGCACCAAGCTGAAGCTCGCACAACAGCTGGGGCGCCACGACACGATCGGCATCGATCTGGTCGCGATGTGCGTGAACGACGTGCTGGTCCAGGGCGCCGAGCCGCTGTTCTTCCTGGATTATTTCGCCACCGGCAAGCTGGACATCGACACCGCTGCAGCGGTCGTGGGCGGCATCGCCAACGGCTGCACCGAGGCCGGTTGCGCGCTGATCGGCGGTGAAACCGCTGAAATGCCCGACATGTATGCCCCGGGCGAGTACGACCTGGCCGGCTTCACGGTCGCTGGGGTCGAGAAGAGCGAACTGAAGGACGGCGCCAGCGTGGCGGCTGGCGATGTGCTGATCGGCATCGCCTCTTCCGGCCCGCACTCCAACGGCTACTCGCTGGTGCGCCGCATCTACGACCGCGCCGGGCAGCCGGCCGATCTGGAGCTGGACGGCGGGGTCAAGCTGGTCGATGCGCTGATGGCGCCGACCCGCCTGTACGTCAAGCCGATCCTTGCGCTGTTGAAGACCCACGGCGCGGCGATCCATGGCATGGCCCACATCACCGGTGGCGGCCTGACCGAGAACATCATCCGCGTGGTACCCGACGGCCTGGGTCTGGACATCAAGGCAAACGCCTGGACCCTGCCGCCGGTGTTCCAGTGGCTGCAGAAGGAAGGCGCCGTGGCCGACAGCGAGATGTGGCGCACCTTCAACTGCGGCATCGGCTTCGTGCTGATCGTGGCCGCCGACCAGGTCGACCCGGTCAGCGCCGCAGTGACCGCGCAGGGCCTGGAGCATTGGACCATCGGTGAAGTCACCCGCGCCGACGGCGCCGAACGCGTCAAGATCGGTTGAGCCAGGTGACGGAGCCCGGCCCGGAGTTCCCTGCCCAACCGCCGTCGCTGCCCGCCGCAGCGGCGCCGGTCGTACCGGCCGCGGCGGTGGATACCTCGCAGCTGCAATTGCTGTCGGTCTTCCACTATGTGGTGGCCGGCCTGACCGCGCTGTTCTCGCTGTTCCCGCTGATCTACCTGTTGATGGGGGTGGCGGTGATCTTCGCCGCGCCGCCGCCGCTGGCGCCCGGTGAGGCGCCGCCCCCGTTCGATCCGCGCCTGCTCGGTTGGGTGTTCGTGCTGATCGGCGGCCTGGGCTGTGCGGCCGGGCTGGTGCTGGCCGGTTACATGGCCTATGCCGGGCGCTGCCTGGCGCAGCGTCGGCGTTACCTGCTGTGCATGGTGGTAGCCGGCATCGCCTGCATCTTCATGCCGTTTGGTACCGCGCTGGGCGTGTTCACCCTGGTGGTGCTGTCGCGCCCGGCGGTCAAAGCGGCGTTCCAGACCGCATGAGCAGCCGCATCGCCGTCCTCGCCTCCGGCCGGGGCAGCAATCTGCAGGCCATCCTCGACGCGATCGCCGCACAGCGGCTGGATGCCCAGGTCGTGGCCGTGCTCTCGGACAAGCCGGAGGCCTCGGCCCTGCTCAAGGTGGGCCCGGATCAGCGCTGGGCACGTTCGCCCAAGGACTTCCCGGACCGCACCACCTTCGATGCGGCGATGGCCGATGCGCTGGACGCCTTCGCGCCGGACTGGGTCGTCTGCGCCGGTTACATGCGCATCCTCGGCGCTGCCTTCGTGGCCCGGTTCGACGGCCGCCTGGTCAACATCCATCCCTCGCTGCTGCCGCTCTACAAGGGGCTGCACACCCATGCGCGCGCACTGGAGGCCGGTGATGCCGAGCACGGCGCCAGCGTGCACTTCGTGGTGCCCGAGCTGGATGCCGGCACGGTGCTCGCCCAGGCCCGCGTGCCGGTCCAGACCGGCGACACCGCCGAGGCGCTGGCCCAGCGGGTACTGGCGGTGGAGCACCCGCTGCTGATCGCCAGCCTGGCGCTGCTGGTGAGCGGTCGTGTAACTGAACGGGCAGGTCAGCTCCAGCTCGACGGTCACCCTCTGTTTAGCCCGCTACGCCTAGATTGCGCCGGACAGCTGAACCGATAAGGGTCGCGCACACACGCTGCTGATCCCGGCGCTGGCATCCTCTCCTCCTCTTCCCCCGACCGGCCCGCATGAGAACGTCTTTGTTCAAGCCCGTGCTGCTGATGGCATCCCTGCTGTGCACCGCCGCCCTTGCCCACGCGCAGGAAACGGCCACGCCCCCGTTGCCCGCCCTGCCCGCCATGGACTGGGAGGCACCGCCGCTGCAGCCGTTCACCGCCACCTACCAGGCCCTCTACAAGGGCAAGCAGGCTGGCGATGCCACCATGCGCGTCACCCGCACCGGGGGTGACCAGTGGCGCGTGGACATGCAGGTGGTTGGCCGCAGCGGTTTCGCCAGCGTGCTCGGCCTGAACCTGGAGCAGAGCACGGTGTTCGAAAACCGCAACGGCACCTATGTGCCGTTGAGCCAGAGCACCGTCCGCAAGGGCCTGTTCCTGGGCAAGAAGGTCACCGGCACCTACGACTGGCAGGCCGGTACCGCGCAGTGGCTGGGCGATCTGAAGAAGGAGCGCCGCCAGCCGATCCCGCTGCAGGCCGGCGACCAGAGCGCACTGCTGCTCAACCTGGCGATCATGCGCGATGCGCGTCCCGGCGGGCAGATGCATTACCGCTATGTGGACGTGGGCCGCGTTCGCCAGCACGACTACCAGGCCGCGCCGGACACCGAGAACGTGCCGGTTGGCGATCTGTCCTACAACGCGCTGCGGGTGTATCGCACCAACGGCGGCAATGACGAAACCATCCTCTGGATCGCCAACGGTGTCCCCACGCCGGTGCGCATCCTGCAACGCGAAGATGGCGAAGATCGGATTGATCTGCGCCTGATCGAATACCAAGGAGTCTGAGCATGACCACACTGAACCGTCCGCTGACCTGGATCGCCGCTGGCGCCCTGGCTGTCGTGAGCCTGCCCGCCATGGCGCTGCAGCCGTTCAAGGCTGACTACCAGGCCAGCTACATGGGCATGCAGGCCAATGGCACCATGACCCTCACCAGCGAAGGGGCCAGCAAGTGGCGCTACAGCCTCAACGTCAAGAACCAGCTGGCCGACCTCAGCCAGAACACCGTCTTCGAGGAAGCCAACGGTCGCCTGCGCCCGCTGAGCAGCAATGACCGCTCGGTGCTGCTGGTCAAAAAGCGCAACGTGGATGCCACCTATAACTGGAGCAGCAACCAGGCCACCTGGACCGGCGACGTCAAGCCGGACCGCCGTGGTCCGGTCGCGCTCAAGGCCGGCGACATGGACGCCCTGCTGATCAACCTGGCGATCGCGCGTGATCTGGCCGCCGGTAAGCCACTGAACTACCGCATGGTCGACGAAGGCCGTATCAAGCCGATGTCCTACAAGGTGGTCGGCAAGGAGAAGATCACCGTGGCCGGCAAGTCCTACGACGCCACCAAGGTGTCGCGGACCGATGGCAACAAGGAACTGATCGCCTGGATCGTGCCGGAGTTCCCGGTGCCGGCGCGCCTGCTGCAGCGTGAGAGCGGCAAGGATGCGCTGGATCTGACGATCAAAGGCATGAACTGACCCAAAAAAACGCCCGCTTTCGCGGGCGTTTTTTTATTCCGGCTTGGCGTCGCCGAACACCGTCCTGCAGTCCACCCGGATCTGCTGCCGCGTGTCGCGCCAGTAGTACGTGCTGCAATGGCGGTTGCCGTCGACCTTCTTCTCCACGCCGACCGCATAGAACGACTGGAACACTTCGGTACGGCTGACCGTGCCATCGGCATTCCAGTCCATGTCTTCCTGCTGGATGCCCTGGGTGATCGCGATGCCGGCGTACCAGGCGTAGCCCAGCCACGCCAGCACGATCAGTACCAGCACCAGCAGCGCCTTGCGGCGGCGGGTGAACCGGCCGCGCAGGATCATGCGGCGATACGCCGGATGGTGGCGCCCAGCGAGGACAGCTTCTCTTCGATGTTCTCGTAGCCGCGGTCCAGGTGGTAGATGCGGTCGATGGTGGTGTCACCCTCGGCCATCAGGCCGGCCAGGATCAGCGAGGCCGACGCGCGCAGATCGGTCGCCATCACCGGCGCGCCGCTGAGCTGCTCGGCACCGCGCACGATCGCGGTATGGCCTTCCACCTGGATGTCCGCGCCCAGGCGCAGCAGTTCGTTGACGTGCATGAAACGGTTTTCGAAGATCGTTTCATTGATCACACCCACGCCGTCGGCCACGCAGTTGAGCGCCATGAACTGCGCCTGCATGTCGGTCGGGAATGCCGGGTACGGCGCGGTGGTCAGGTTGACCGCGCGCGGGCGCTTGCCTTCCATGTCCAGGGTGATGCTGTCTTCGGTGGTCTCGATCTTCGCACCGGCTTCGACCAGCTTGGCCAGCACCGCGTCCATGGTGTTCGGGCGGGCCCGGTTGACCGTGACCTTGCCGCCAGTCATCGCTGCGGCGACCAGGAAGGTGCCGGTCTCGATGCGGTCAGGCAACACTTCATGACGGCCGCCGGACAGTTTCTCCACGCCTTCGATCACCAGGCGGGCGGTGCCCAGGCCTTCGATCTTCGCGCCGAGCGCGATCAGGCAGTGCGCCAGATCGGTGACTTCCGGCTCCATCGCGGCGTTGTCGAGCACCGTGGTGCCTTCGGCCAGCACGGCGGCCATCAGCACGTTCTCGGTGCCGGTGACGCTGACCATGTCGAAGGTGAAGTGCGCCCCTTTCAGACGGTTGGCCTGGGCCTTGATGAAGCCGTTCTCGACGGTGATCTCCGCCCCCAGCGCCTGCAGGCCCTTGATGTGCTGGTCGACCGGACGCGAGCCGATCGCGCAGCCGCCCGGCAGCGACACTTCGGCCGCACCGAAGCGGGCCAGCAGCGGGCCGAGCACCAGAATCGAGGCGCGCATGGTCTTGACCAGCTCATACGGGGCCACGTGCTGATTGACCGAGCGCGGGTCGACCACGATCGCGCTGCCGCGCGAGAGGGTGCCCTGGTCGATGGTGACCTTGGCGCCCAGCTCACCGAGCAGCTTCACGGTGGTGACCACGTCGTGCAGGTGCGGCACGTTGGTGATCTCCACCGGCGCATCGGCCAGCAGGGTCGCGCACAGGATGGGGAGGACAGCGTTCTTGGCGCCGGAAATGTTCACTTCACCGTGCAGCGGCTTGCCGCCGGTCACTACGATCTTGGCCATGGAATCTACTTGGAATGAGGTAGAGCCGACCATGGGTCGGCTGATTGAATCGGTGAGGTAGAGCCAACCATCACTCGGCTGACTAGCCCGCTTCGGCCGGGGTGACGGTCTTCAGCGCCAGCGCGTGGATCGCCCCGCCCATCAGATCGCCCAGGGTCGCATAGACCATGCGGTGGCGCGCCAGCGGCATTTTGCCGGCAAAGGCGTCGCAGACCACGGTGGCCTCGAAGTGCACGCCATCGTCACCCTGCACGTCCGCGCGGGCGCCAGGCAGGCCGGTTTCGATCAGATTGCGGATGGTCTCGGCGTCCAACGGGCTTTCCTAATAAAATGAGCGCTCATTCTACTCTTCCACGTGGCGCTCGCATGGCTGTCTCGCCCCAACTCCCCCATCCGGCCGACGCTGCGGCACTGGTCGCCAGTGGCCGCCGCGTGTTCGAGATCGAGCGCGATGCGCTGGGCGCGGTCGCCGAGCGGCTGGGCGAAGCGTTCAGCCAGGCCTGCCAGCTGGTCCTGCAGAGCAAGGGCCGCGTGGTCGCCACCGGCATGGGCAAGTCCGGCCATGTCGCCCGCAAGATCGCCGCCACGCTGGCCTCGACCGGCACCCCGGCCTTCTACGTGCACCCCGGTGAAGCCGGGCATGGCGATCTGGGCATGATCACCGAGGCCGACGTGGTGCTGGCGCTGTCCTACTCGGGCGAGTCCGATGAGCTGCTGATGCTGCTGCCGGTGCTCAAGCGCCAGGGCAACCGCCTGATCGCCATGACCGGCCGCCCGCAGTCCAGCCTGGCCACCGCCGCCGACGTTCACCTGGATGTCAGCGTGCCGGCCGAGGCCTGCCCGCTGGCGCTGGCCCCGACCTCCAGCACCACCGCCTCGCTGGCGATGGGCGATGCACTGGCCGTGGCCCTGCTCGATGCCCGCGGCTTCACTGCTGACGATTTCGCCCGCTCGCACCCGGCCGGCAGCCTCGGCCGCCGCCTGCTGCTGCACATCACCGATGTCATGCACAGTGGCGATGAGCTGCCACGCGTGGATATCGGTGCCAGCCTCAGCGAGGCCCTGGTGGAGATGAGCCGCAAGCGCCTGGGCATGACCGCCGTGGTGGATGCCGACAACCATCTGATCGGCCTGTTCACCGACGGCGACCTGCGCCGCGCGCTGGATACCGACCTGGACGTGCGCAGCGCGCGGATCGCCGATGTGATGACCCGCGGCCCACGCACCATTGGTGCCGATCAGCTGGCAGCCGAGGCGGCGCAGCTGATGGAAGCCCACAAGATCAACGGTTTGATGGTGGTCGATGCGCAGGGCCACCTGGTCGGCGCGCTCAACATTCATGACCTGTTGCGGGCCCGGGTGGTTTAAACCACAGTTGTCTTCCTCCATTCAGCTGAGCTGCCCCCAGACGATGCCCTACTCCCCGTTGCCCGGTTTCCCGTCCCACCTGCATGCCGCTGCCGGCCGTATCCGGCTGGCCTGCTTCGACGTGGACGGCACGCTCACCGACGGTCGGCTCTACTACGACAAGGACGGCAACGAGAGCAAGGCGTATTACGTGCAGGACGGACTCGGCCTGAAACTGCTGCAACACCACGGTATCCACCCGGTGCTGATCACCGCGCGCAACAGCCAATCCGCGCTCAAGCGTGGCGCGGATCTGGGCATCGATACCCAGATCGCGGTCGGCGACAAGCTGGCCAGCGTCAAGGCACTGTGCGAGCAGCACGGTATCGGCCTGGACCAGGTGGCCTTCATGGGTGACGACCTGCCCGATCTCGGTCCGCTGTGCGCGGTCGGCCTGGCGGTTGCGCCGGCCAATGCCCACCCGTGGATCGCCGAGCGCGTGCACTGGCAGACCCGCAGCGATGGCGGCAAGGGCGCGGCGCGTGAGCTGTGCGACGTGCTGTTGGCCGCGCAGGGCCATGTGGACGCGGTGCTGGCGAGGTTCGGCGCATGACCCTGAACCTGCGTACCACCCTGGGCATCGGTCTGCTGCTGGCGGCCGCCTTCACCGGCTGGCTGGCGCTGCATGACCGCGACAAGGGCACCGCCGAGGCGGGCGATGACGCTACCAAGGATTACGTGCTGCATGATTTCCAGATCGTGGCGCTGGACGAACAGGGCAAGGAATCCACGACCCTGCGCGCCCCGCTGCTGGAGCGCCTGCGCAGCGATGAAACGATGAACATCACCACGCCGCTGTTCCTGCTGCCCGATCAGGACGGCAACCACTGGGAGCTGCGCAGCGAGACGGGTTGGGTCAGCGCCAAGGGCGATCAACTCAAACTGATCGGCAACGTCAGCGGCGACAGCCCGAAGATCGCCAGCGTGCCGCCCACCACATTCCGCACCGATCACCTGGATGTCTTCCCGAACGAAAGCCGCGCCAAGACCGATGCCCTGGTCACCATGACCCGCCCGGGCATGAGTCAGTCCGGCGTCGGTTTCGAGCTGGATTCCAAAACCAAGACCTACCACTTCCTGAGCCAGGCCAAGGGCCGTTACACGCCCCAGCGCTGAGCCACCGCCGCCGCGGCGACGTCCCCACGGACAGGCGCCGGCAGCACAGGAAACCCCGCGATTCACCGGCCGGACTGACGTCTGGTCACGACCCCTACTCTGGCAGGACAGACCCATTCCATGAAGATCCTATTTGCAGCCGCCTGCGCGATCAGTCTTCTCGCCCCCGCGTTCGCGGCCAGCGCGAAGTCCACCGATCGCAATGAACCGATGACCATCGATGCCGGCACCCAGTCGGGCACCCTCGTCGGTGACGGCAAGACCACCCTGTCCCAGGGCGTGGTGGTGACACAGGGCACGCTCGATCTGCGCAGCGCCGATGCCGAGATCTACATGAAGGACGGCGAAGCGGTCCGCGCCGTGTTCACCGGCAAGCAGGCCAAGCTCAAGCAGCAGCTCGATGACGGCAGCTGGATGGACGCCAGCGCCGACCGCATCGATTACGACATCAAGGCCGAAGTGCTGACCATGACTGGCAACTACCAGGTCAAGAGCGCGCGCGGCACCAATGCCGGCCAGAAGATGACCTACAACACCCGCACCGGCGAGATGAACAGCGGTGGCGACGGCACGCGCGTGCGCACCGTCATCCAGCCCAAGAACAAGACCGCCGCACCGGCCGCGCCGGCCGCCAAGACCACCGTGCCGACCCCCGGGAGCAAGAAGTAATGCTCGTCGCCAAAGGCCTGCGCAAGCGCTACAAGCAACGTGAAGTCGTCAAGGACTTCGGTCTGACCCTGGAGGCCGGTGAAGTGGTCGGCCTGCTCGGCCCCAACGGTGCCGGCAAGACCACCTGTTTCTACATGATCGTCGGCCTGGTCGAGACCGATGCCGGCAGCATCGTGCTGGACGGCAAGGACATCACCAGCGACCCGATGTACACCCGCGCCAAGCAGGGCGTGGGCTACCTGCCGCAGGAGCCCTCGGTGTTCCGCAAGCTGACCGTGGCCGACAACCTGCGCCTGGTGCTGGAGCTGCGTGACGATCTGGACAAGGCCGGCCGCGAAAAGGAACTGGCCAGTCTGCTGGACGAGCTGCAGATCAACCATGTGGCCGACCAGCTCGGTGCGAGCCTCTCCGGTGGTGAACGCCGCCGCTGTGAAATCGCCCGGGCGCTGGCCGCCAAACCGCGCCTGATCCTGCTCGACGAACCCTTCGCCGGTGTCGATCCGATCTCGGTCGGTGAAATCCAGCGCATCGTCACCCACCTCAAGCAGCGCGGGATCGGGGTGCTGATCACCGACCACAATGTCCGCGAAACCTTGGGAATCTGCGACCGCGCGTATATCCTCAATGAGGGCAGCGTGCTGGCACAGGGCGCGCCGGACGAGATCCTGGCCAACGCCGACGTCCGCCGCGTCTACCTTGGAGACACCTTCAAGCTCTGATCCAGCGGCCGCCGCAACGCCTTCCTTCCGTTCGGCACAGGCATGAAAGCACGGCTGCAGACATCGATGGGGCAACACCTGGTCATGACGCCGCAGCTGCGTCAGGCGATCAAGCTGTTGCAGATGTCCAGCGCCGAGCTGGAGCTGGAAATCAACGAGGCGGTAGAGACCAACCCGCTGCTGGACTGGGCCGAGAACGCTGAACCGGCGCTCGAGGCCAGCCCCGGCGAGGACAGCCCCCCGCCCGCCCCCACCGATACCCATGCCGATGGCGAGCATCAGGTCTCGGCCAGTGATGACTGGTCGCCCGGCGAGGGCGACTGGACCAGCGGCAGCAGTGGCGGCTCTTTCGACGATGACGACAACGGCAGCGCCGCAGAACGCGTGGCCGAGACCGAATCGCTCGCCGACCACCTGCTCTGGCAGTTGCACCTGTCGCACCTGTCGGTCCGCGACCGCAGCATCGGCGCGGCCCTGATCGACGCCTTCGAAGAGGACGGCTACCTGCGCGAGCCCTTGGCGACCATCGCCGAAACCCTGCGCCCGGCGATCCAGGCCGACGAAGCCGAAATCCTGACCGTGCTGCACCAGATCCAGCGTTTCGACCCGGTCGGGGTCGGTGCGCGCACGCTGGGCGAATGCCTGGACCTGCAGCTGCTGGTGCTGCCCGCCGACACCCCCGGCCTGGCCCTGGCCCGCCGCATCGCCGATGGCCCGCTGGAGCGCCTGCCACGCAGCGGTGTGGCCGGGATCGCCCACGAGCTGCGCGAGCCGGTGGCCGAGGTGGAGGTCGCGGTGCAGCTGCTGCGTTCGCTGGATCCGCGCCCCGGCACCCAGATCGGCGAGCTCTCCCACGACAGCTACGTAGTACCGGACTGTGTGGTCTGGCGCCAGAACGGCGTCTGGCGTGCCGCGCTGGCCGGCCATGCCGGGCCCAAGGTGGTCATCCACCGCGGCTACGAGCAGATGATCCGCCGCTGCGGGGAGGCCGACGCCGGCTACATGCGCGCCCACCTGCAGGAGGCGCGCTGGCTGCTCAAGGGCCTGGAGGCCCGCGGCGAGACCCTGCTGCGGGTGATGCGCTGCCTGCTCGACCAGCAGGCCGCCTTCCTGGAATTTGGCGAACAGGCGCTGCGCCCGCTGACCCTGCGCGAGGTGGCCGGCGAGTTGGGCCTGCACGAATCCACCATTTCACGCGCGATCGCCCGCAAGTACGTACGCACCCCGCGCGGCACGCTGGCGTTGCGCGCCTTCTTCGCGTCGGGCATCGATACCGACAGCGGCGGCGAAGCCTCCAGTACTGCCATCCAGGCGATGCTGCGGCGCCTGATCGATGATGAGAACCCGCGCAAGCCGCTTTCTGACGCCAAGCTGGCTGACCTGCTCAAAACCTCGGGAATACCGGTAGCGCGACGCACCGTAGCGAAGTATCGTGAAGCCATGAACATTTCCGCCTCGCACGAAAGGGTAAGAATCGTCTGACGCTCCACCGCGCCTGGCGGGAAGGTTCATTGGCACATCCGAACAAAGGAGAAACCCGATGCACATCGAGACGTTTGGCAAGGACCACCTTGAGATCACCCCGGCTCTGAACGAGTACGTGGAGACCAAGCTGGAACGGCTGAGGAAGCACTTCGACCAGCACTGCGAGGTTCGCGTGCAACTGTCGATCCGCAAGCCGGAGCACCATGCCGATGCGAGTGTGAATGTTCCCGGGCAGACTCTGCACGCGGACGCCAGCGGCCCCACCATGTACGCCGCGATCGACATCCTGGCCGACAAGCTCGACCGTCTGGTCATCAAGCACAAAGAGAAAAAGCAGCAGCACGCACCGCAACCGCTGCCGGTGGGCGACAATGAGGGCTGATGCCCTCGTTTCCACCCCGACATGCCTCTGACTGATCTTCTGGCGGCCGTCCGCACGCAAGTGCTGCCGGCCGCCGATCGCGACAGCGTGCTGAAGGCCGCAGCCCGCCTGCTGGCCTGCCGCGAAGCCAACGCCGAGCTGCTGTACCAGAACCTGTGCCAGCGCGAGACGCTGGGCAGCACCGCGATCGGCCACGGCATCGCCATTCCACACGGCCGTGCCCCCCTGCTTGAACGCCCCCGCGGCGCCCTGCTGCGGCTGGAATCGCCGGTGGAATTCGGCGGCGATGAACCGGTCGATCTGGTTTTCGCGATTGCCGTGCCCGCGCACTACACCCATCAACACCTGATGCTGCTCTCCGAGCTGGCCGAGCTGTTCTCCGAGCCGGCCATCCGCCAGGCGCTGCGCGAAGCGCGCGACGGCGACGAGCTGCGTCGGGTCATCGAATTCCCCCCGCCGGCGAGTGCCGCATGAATACCAGCATCACCGCGCGCGAACTGTTCGAACAGCAGCGTGACCGCCTGAGCCTGCGCTGGGTCGCCGGCCAGCAGGGCGAGCGCCGTGAGCTGGAGGCCGGCAACAAGGTCTCTCGCCGTCCTTCGCTGGCCGGTTACCTCAACGCGATCTACCCGAACAAGGTGCAGATCCTCGGCACCGAGGAACTGTCCTGGCTGGACTCGCTGGACTCGCGCCAGCGCTGGGAGACCATCGAGCGGATCATGCAGTCCCATCCGCTGGCGCTGGTGATCACCCGCAACCAGTCCTGCCCGGAAGACCTGCGCGCGGCCGCGGACGAATCGCAGACCCCGCTGTGGATTTCACCCAAGCGCGGCCACGAACTGCTCAACCACCTGTCCTACCACCTGGCGCGCACGCTGGCGCCGCGGGTGATCCTGCATGGCGTGTTCATGGAGATCTACTCCATCGGCGTGCTGATCACCGGTGAAGCCGGCTCGGGCAAGAGCGAACTGGCGCTGGAGCTGCTCAGTCGCGGCCACCGCCTGGTTGCCGACGATGCCCCTGAGTTCACCCAGATCGCCCCTGACGTGCTCGACGGCACCTGCCCGGAGCTGCTGCAGGACCTGCTGGAAGTCCGCGGCCTGGGCGTGCTCAACGTGCGCGAGATGTTCGGTGATACGGCGGTAAAGAAGAACAAGTACCTTCGGCTGATCGTCCACCTGACCAAGCCGATGACCGAGCCCACCCCTTACGGCTATGAACGCCTGACCGGCGACTCGGGTACCCGCCACGTGCTGGACCTGGATGTGCCGCTGATCACCCTGCCGGTGATGCCCGGCCGCAACCTGGCCGTGCTGACCGAAGCCGCCACGCGCCTGCACATCCTGCGGACCAAGGGCATCGACCCGGCCGCGATGTTCATCGCCCGCCACAGCAACATGTTGGAACGCCGCACGCCATGACCACACCCGCCCCCGCCTCCGCCCCGACCGCCGCCACCCTGATCATCGTCAGTGGGCTGTCCGGGTCCGGCAAGACGGTCGCGCTGAAGACCTTCGAAGACCTCGATTACTACTGCTCGGACAACCTGCCGATCGACCTGCTGCCGGATTTCGTGCGCAGCCTGCTGGGCGATCCGGGCCGCGAGGCCCCGCGTCGGCTGGCGGTCGGCATCGACGTGCGTGCGCAGAGCGATCTGACCCAGCTCTCGCACTGGCGCGAAGATGCCAAGGCGGCCGGCCTGGATGCGCAGCTGCTGTTCTTCGATGCCACCGATGAAACCCTGCTCAAGCGCTACGCCGACACCCGTCGCCGCCATCCGCTGAGCCAGCTCGGGCTGTCGCTGCCTGAAGCGATCGCCCGCGAGCGCGAACTCACCGCGCCGCTGCGCGCCGCCGCCGATGCGGTGATCGACACCAGCCACCTCAACGTGCACCAGCTGCGCCGCAAGGTGGTCACCGAATTCGCACTGGCCCACGGCAACAAACTCTCGCTGCTGTTCGAATCGTTCGCCTACAAGCGCGGCGTGCCGGCCGAAGCGGACTTCGTGTTCGACGTGCGCGTGCTGCCCAATCCGCATTGGGACCCGGAGCTGCGCCCGCTGTCCGGTCGCGATGCCGGGGTGCGCGAGCATCTGGACGAACAGCCCGATGTGCAGCGCTACGCCGGCCAGCTGGTCGATTTCCTGGACACCTGGCTGCCGCGGCTGGGCAATGACACCCGCAGCTATGTGACCGTCGCCTTCGGCTGCACCGGCGGCAAGCACCGCTCGGTGTACATGGCCGAGCGCATGGCCCGCCATGCCCGCGATCAGGGCTGGCCGGAAGTGGCCACCTTCCACCGCGAACTGGACTGAATGCGGCAGTGCCGGCGACGGCCGGCATCGACACGCTGAACCGCGGAACACAGCAGTCTTTCACGCGTGCTATCGCCAATTCATGTTGACCTGTTAACGTTCGGGAATGACCTGTGGCATTCTCCTCGTAACTCATCCCGGTGTCGGCACGGCCCTGCTGGACGTGGCGACCCGTCTGCTGCGGCACCTGCCGCTGAAGACCGAAGCTTTCGAAGTACCGTTCGACGCAGATATGGACGTCCTGCTCCCGCTCGCCTCGGCCGCTTTGCGCCGGGTGGACAGTGGCCAGGGCGTGCTGATCCTGACCGACCTGTACGGCGCCAGCCCCAGCAATCTGGCCGGGCAACTGGCTCGTCTGGGCACCCCGGCTCGCCGGGTTTCGGCGCTGAGCCTGCCGATGTTGATGCGGGTGATGAATTATCCGGAACAGGGACTGGATCAACTGCCTGCCACAGCCGCGGCAGGCACTCGCAATGGAGCGATTGTCGACGATGCTTGAACGTGAACTCACTGTTTCCAACCGCCTGGGCCTGCATGCCCGCGCCACTGCCAAGCTGGTGCAGGAGCTGGCGCCTTTCCGCTGCAATGTGACCATGGCCGCCAAAGGCCGTGAGATCAATGCCAAGAGCATCATGGGCGTCATGCTGCTGGCCGCCGGCCAGGGCACCCCGGTCACCGTGCGCATCGAGGGCGAAGACGAAGTCGCCGCGATGGACGCGGTGGTCGCCCTGTTCGAGCGGCGTTTCGACGAGGACAACTGAGCATGGGGGGGCAGCCGCGATCGGGATCCTCCGCACCGGCCCGGACCGCGTCCGGGGCGATGCTGTTGTCCGGCCACGGTGCCTCCCGCGGTAACGCCCTGGGCCGTGCCCGGGTGCGCCTGCCGCATGCCCTGGAAGTGGCCGAGCAGCGCATTGCGCCGGCCAAGATCGAGGCTGAGCTGGAGCGCCTGCACGTGGCCGTGGAAGCGGCCCGTGGCGAAATGCACGAGCTGCGCCAGCGCCTGCATGGCGCGCTCAACCAGGAGGTCGGCGAATTCCTCGACCTGCATGCCCTGCTGCTGGATGATCCCGAGCTGCTGTTCGGCCTGGACGAACTGATCCGCAATGGCCCGTACAGCGCCGGCTACGCCTTGCGCGTGCAGCGCGACCGCCTGGCCAAGGTCTTCGATGGCATGGACGATGCCTACCTGAAGAGCCGCATGGACGATCTGGACCATGTGATCGGGCGCATCCATGCCTTCCTGCAGAAGCGCCCGCCGGACGTCAAAGGCATGGCCGGCGAGATCCTGATCTGCGACAACATCGCGCCCTCCGAGCTGGCCCAGCTGCAGGCCCACGGCGTGGTCGGCATCGTCACCGCCGGGGGCAGCGCGCTCTCGCACAGCGCGATCCTGGCGCGCAGCCTGCACCTGCCGTTGATCGTCAACGTCCCCAACGTGCTGCAGAAGGTCGCCGACGGCGACGTACTGATCATGGACGGCAGTGATGGCACGGTCACCATCAACCCCCAGGCACAGGACCTGCGTGACTACCGCGTGCGGCTGCGTGAGCACGCGCGCGAGCAGCGCGAACTCGGGCGCCTGCGCACCAAACCCAGCCGCACCCGCGACAACGTCGATATCGCCCTGCTCGCCAATGCCGAGTCCAGCGAAGACGTCACCCAGGCGCATGCGCTGGGCGCACACGGGCTGGGCCTGTACCGCACCGAATTCCTGTTCCTGCAGCGCAACGAGCTGCCGGACGAGCAGGAGCAGTTCGAGACCTACCGCGATGCCGCCCTGGGCATGAGCGGTCGGCCGGTCACCATCCGCACCCTGGACCTGGGCGCGGACAAGGCCGACCGCACCGGGCTGACCCTGAGCAACGAAGAAAACCCGGCACTGGGCCTGCGTGGCGTGCGCCTGTCGCTGGCGCGGCCGAAGGTGGCCGACACCCAGCTGCGCGCGATCCTGCGCGCCTCGGCCTACGGCAAGCTGCGCATCCTGATCCCGATGGTCAGCACCCGCGAGGAAATCCTTGCGGTCCGCCGGCGCCTGGCCAAGCAGGCCGAGCTGCTGCGCGCGGAAGGCCACGAAGTGGCCGAGCACATCCCGTTCGGCGCGATGATCGAAGTGCCGGCCGCCGCGATCGCGCTGGAGAGTTTCATCGATCTGGTCGACTTTCTCTCGATCGGCACCAACGATCTGGTCCAGTACCTGCTTGCCGCCGACCGGAACAACGAGGCAGTCGGCGAGCTGTACTCGCCGCTGCACCCGGCGGTGGTGCGCCTGCTCGCGCACATCCTGCGCACCGGCCAGGCGTACAACATTCCGGTGGCGGTCTGCGGCGAGATCGCCGGCGACCCGCTGATGACCCGCCTGCTGCTGGCCCTGGGGCTGACGGAATTCAGCCTGCACCCGGGCACCCTGCTGGAAGTGCGCCGCGCGGTGCGCGACAGCGATCTGTCGGTGCTGCAGGCGATGGCGCCCAAGCTGCTGCAGGCACGCGACCGCCGCGGCATCGAACGCTGGATCGAGAAGGCCGGCCTCCATCGGTAGGTATCGACCGTTGGTCGATACGCGCCTGACCGCGCGACGTCGCAGGCGCGGCACGACCAACGGTCGCGCGCTACCCGATTGACACACAAGCGCGCGATAATGACGCGGTGACCACCGCCCATGCCGCATCCTCTACCGGATAGCGGCCTTTTTCTTTTTCCGCAGGAGCTGCGCATGGCCGAAGCCGTACGCCACGACAAGACGGCGCGCCAGCTGCGGCTGTTGTCCGATGCACTGGACAGCGGGCGGTTGGGTCCGGTCCGTCGATTGGTCAACACCCTGGCACCGGCGGAAATCGGCAACCTGCTCGAATCGCTGCCCCCGGGCAAGCGCGAGATCGTCTGGGGCCTGGTCGATCCGGAAGACGACGGTGAAGTGCTGGTCCACGTCGGCGAGGAAGTGCGCGAAAGCCTGCTGGCCGACATGGACCCGGACGAGATCATCGCCGCGGTCGAAGATCTGGACATCGATGACCTTGCCGATCTGGTCGAAGATCTGCCGGACACGGTCATCGATGAAGTGCTCAAGTCGATGGACCGCGAGAACCGCGAGCGGCTTGAGCAGGTGCTGTCGTATCCCGAGGACAGCGCCGGCCGCCTGATGAACCCGGACGTGGTGACCGTGCGCGCCGACGTCAATGTCGATGTGGTGCTGCGCTACCTGCGCCTGCGCGGCGAACTGCCCGACCACACCGATCACCTGTTCGTGGTCAGTCGCCGCCATCAGTACCTGGGCCGCCTGTCGCTGGCCGCGCTGGTGACGCACGAGGACAACACCCCGATCAACCGCCTGATCGATGACGAACAGCCGGCGATCGATGTCGGCGAGAGCGCCGATGAAGTCGCGCGCCAGTTCTCCGATCATGACTGGGTGTCCGCCCCGGTGGTGGACGACAACAACATCCTGCTCGGCCGCATCACCATCGATGACGTGGTCGACATCATCCGGTCGCAGGCCGAGCACCAGGCGCTGGGCGCCGCCGGTCTGGACGAAGAGGAAGATCTGTTCTCGCCGATCAAGCGCGCCGTACGCGGCCGCGTGGTCTGGCTGGGCATCAACCTGTGCACCGCGTTCCTGGCAGCCAGCGTGATCGGCCAGTTCGAGCTCACCCTGCAGAAGGTGGTGGCGCTGGCCGTGCTGATGCCGATCGTGGCTGGCGTCGGCGGCAATGCCGCCGTGCAGGTGCTGACCCTGATGGTGCGCGGCATCGCGCTGGGCCAGGTCGGCCAGAGCAATGCGCGCATCCTGCTGTGGAAGGAATCGCGCGTCGCGCTGATCAATGGCACCCTGATCGGTACCGTGGTCGGCATCATCGCCTACCTCTGGTTCCACAGCTTCCTGCTGTCGCTGGTGATCACCCTGGCGCTGATCATCAACTTCTGCGCCGCGGCCCTGGCCGGTGTGCTGCTGCCGCTGCTGCTCAAGCGCATGAACGTGGACCCGGCCGTGGCCGGCACCGTGGTGGTCACCGCCGTCACCGACGTCATGGGCTTCTTCAGTTTCCTCGGCCTGGCCAGCCTGATCCTGCTGCACTGACCCTGGACCCCGCATGGCCCTGACACTCGACAATTATTTCGTCCCTGGCTGGCGCGACGCGACCTATACCTGCGCCGCCTGCGAATGGCAGGGCAGCGCGCGGCAGATGCCGATGGAACTGCACGAAGACGAAGCCCAGTTCGACTGCCCGCAGTGCGAGAACCCGATCCTGCTGGTGGTCCATCCCAGCCTTGCCCAGGTGCAGGCCGCCGCCGCCGACGGTCACCCCGAAGCGATCGAACAGCTGGACATCCTCGCCGCGGCCCCGCGCCCGCACTGATGCACTGCAAGATGCTCCGGCGCGCCACCGGGCCTAGACTGAAAACGATTTCAATCAGGGCACGACAATGGCACGACGCTGGGGTGGATGGCTGCTGTGGGCGGTGGCGATGATGACGGTGGCTGGCTGTGCGAGCACCCCGGCTGGCTCCGGTGGCCAGTTCGTCGGCCGTGCGGTGAAAGTGGATGGGCAGACCGCGTATTACCAGGTATTCGTGCCGCGCAACGCCGCCGCCTCACGCGGCGAATTGCCGGTCGTCCTGTTCCTGCATGGCTCCGGTGAGCGTGGCCGCGACGGTCGCCGCCAGACCCAGGCCGGGCTGGGGCCGTACCTGCGCCAGCATGCCTCCACCTTCCCCGCGCTGGTCGTGTTGCCGCAGACGCCGGATGACCAGGAGTGGTCGGGCGAGAACAACCGCATCGCGCTGGCTGCACTGGATGCCGCCATCGCCGAGTTTGGTGCCGACCCGCAGCGGCAGTACCTGACCGGGATGTCGATGGGCGGCTACGGCAGCTGGAACATCGCGCTGGCCGAACCGACCCGCTTCGCCGCCATCGTGCCGGTCTGCGGCGCGGTGCTGTCCCCGCACCAGAGCCGCCCGGACCTGCAGGTGGAGGCGGTGGCCGACCAGAGCGACCCGTATGCCGCCATTGCCCAGCGCCTGCGCAACGTCCCGATCTGGATGTTCCATGGCGCGCTGGACGACCTGGTGCCGCCGGAGGACGACCGTAAGCTGCACGCCGCGTTCCAGCAGGCCGGCGCGAAGGACGTGCGCTACACCGAGTACCCCGAAGGAAACCACAATGCCTGGGACGCCACGTACGCCGACGACGCGATGTGGGCCTGGTTGTTCGCGCAGAGGCGATGATCGGCTAATCGGACAGCTAATCTGGTAGTGCCGGCCGCTGGCCGGCTCTGCAGAGGCCCGGTAGTGCCGGCCGCTGGCCGGCTCTGCAGAGGCCCGGTAGTGCCGGCCGCTGGCCGGCTCTGCAGAGGCCCGGTAGTGCCGGCCGCTGACCGGCTGCCGATGCATGCTGCAGAGCCGGCCAGCGGCCGGCACTACCCTGCGTGCTGGGTGAATTTCTGCGGAGCCGGCCAGCGGCCGGCACTACCGGTCATGGGTATCGTGTGCGGTTCGCGATACCCTTGACACTTAGCCCAGCAACGTTTCCAGCACCGCCATGCGCACGGCGACGCCGTTGGCGACCTGGCGCAGCACCCACGACTGCGGGCCATCGGCCACCTCGTCGGTGACTTCCACGCCGCGGTTGATCGGGCCCGGGTGCAGCACGGCGGCATCGGTGCCGGCACGCTTCAAGCGCGCGGCATCCAGGCCGTACTGCGCGTGGTACTGCTCCAGCGAGGGCACCAGGCCTTCTTCCATGCGCTCTCGCTGCAGGCGCAGCATCATCAGCGCATCGGCGCCTTCCAGCATGGCGTCGAAATCGTCGCCGACGATGCAGCCCTTGAGGGTGTCATCGTCCGGCAGCAGCGACTGCGGGCCGCACACGCGGATCTCGCCGACGCCCAGCGTGCGCAGGGCATGCAGGTCGGTGCGGGCCACGCGCGAGTGCTTCACGTCGCCGACGATGATCACTTTCATCTTCGAGAAATCGCTGCCCTTGGCCTGGCGCAGGGTCAGCATGTCCAGCAGGCCCTGGGTCGGGTGCGAGCTGCGGCCGTCACCGGCGTTGACCAGGGCAGTGCCCTCGCCCGCTGCGGCGGCCAGCGCCGCCACCGCGCCATCGTCGGGATGGCGGACGACGAAACCGCGCACCCCCATCGCCTCCAGGTTCTTCAGCGTGTCGCAGGCGGTCTCGCCCTTGCGGGTCGAGGACGTGGAGGCGTCGAAGTTCAGCACGTCCGCGCCCAGCCGCTGCGCGGCCAGCTGGAATGAACTGCGGGTGCGCGTGGACGGTTCGAAGAACAGCGTGCAGACCGCCGAGCCACCGAGCACGTGACGCTTGTTGCCGACCCGGCCGACGGCCGCATCGCGGATCTGGCCGGCGCGGTCGAGCAGCTGCAGCAGGGTTTCGCGGGGCAGACCTTCCAGGGTCAGCAGGTGGCGCAGGCGTCCATCGGAATCGAGTTGCGAGGCGGTCATGGGCAGGGTCTGAGGGTCAGGAAACGGGGGTGGCGTCATCCGGGCAGGAGAGCCAGCGTTCGATGATCACCGCCGCGGCCACTGCATCGAGTGCGGCGGCATCGCGACGGCGTTTGCGGCCTTCGGCGCGCTCGACCGCGAACCGGCGTGCCGCCTCGACCGAGCTGGAACGCTCGTCGACCAGCACCACCGGCAGTTTGAATCGTTCCCGCAGCTGGCGGGCAAAGCCCTGCGCACGCTTGCGGTTGGGCTGGTCCTGGCCGTCCAGGGTCAGCGGATCGCCGACCACCAGGCCGTCCGGCCGCCACTCTTTGATCAGGCGCTCCACCGCGGTCCAGTCCGGGCCATTGCCGTGGACATCGACCACCGCGATCGCACGCGCATGGGTGCCGAACGAGCTGCCAATGGCCACGCCGATGCGGCGCGAACCGACATCGAAGCCGAGCACCGTGCCATCACGGCGGATGGTCGGCGGCGTGGCCGCGGCGGGCGCTGGCGTGGCCGGCTCAGACATGGCCGCTGTAATCGGTGAGGCGGAACAGGTCCACGCCGATACGTGCCGCCGCACCTTGCCAACGCTGTTCGAACGGGGTGCTGAACAACAGCTCGGCGTCGGCCGGCACAGCCAGCCAGCTGTTCTCTGCCAGCTCGGATTCCAGCTGCCCTTCGCTCCAGCCGGCACAGCCCAGGGTGACCAGCGCATTGCGCGGGCCCTCGCCACGGGCCATGGCTTCAAGGATGTCGCGCGAGGTGGTGAGGAACACGCCCTCGCCCACGGCCAGGCTGGAATCCCAGTTGCGCGCATCGTCATGGATCACGAAGCCGCGCTCGGGATGCACCGGGCCGCCGTTGAGCACGATCTGGCCAGGCAGCGTGTCACTGGTGGTGGTGATGTCCATCTGGGCCAGCACCTCGCCGAGGGTGTACTCGGAGGGCTGGTTGACCAGCACGCCCATCGCGCCGTTCTCGTCGTGCTGGCAGATCAGCGCCACGGTACGGGCAAAGGTGGGGTCGGTCAGCGACGGCAGCGCGACCAGCAGGTGGTGGGCAAGCGAAGTAGACAGTTCAGACATGGCCCCATTCTAGCCGCTGGCCGTGATGTGCGCTTTCGCGCTGACATAATGCAGGCCTGCGCGCGTGCCCCGGCCCGTACGCCTGATCCGCCATCGCAAGGAGCTGCACGTGTCCGGTTACTGCCTCATCGCCCCCGGCCATCCGGTCCACGGCCACTACCATGACCACGAGTACGGCTTCCCGCAGCGCGAGGAGCGCGAACTGTTCGAGCGCCTGATCCTGGAGATCAACCAGGCCGGCCTGAGCTGGGAAACGATCCTGAAGAAGCGTGAGGGCTTCCGCGCTGCCTACGACGGTTTCGACGTGGACACGGTGGCCGCCTATGGCGAGCGCGACATCGAGCGCCTGCTCAACGACGCCCGCATCATCCGCAACCGGCTCAAGGTGCACGCGGCGGTCCACAACGCCCAGGTGATCCAGCAGCTGCGTGGCAGCCATGGCAGCTTCGTTGCCTGGCTGGATGCCCACCATCCGCTGGACAAGGCGGCCTGGGTGAAGCTGTTCAAGAAGACCTTCCGCTTCACCGGCGGGGAGATCACCGGCGAGTTCCTGATGAGCCTGGGCTACCTGCCCGGCGCGCACAGCCCGGACTGCCCGGTGTTCAAGCGTATCGACACACTCCAGCCTGCCTGGCGCCAGAAGTGACGCACCCCGTCGTGCGGGCTGCGCTGCTCGCTGCCCTGAGTCTGCCCCCGCTGGCGGCCGCCAGCGATCTGGACGGCGTGCTGGAGCGCCTGCGCGCGGAGATCGCCGCGGTGCCCGCCGACGACCCGGCCCCGATCGATACCGTGCTGGCCCGTTACCGCGACGAGACCGGCATCGACCTGCAGATCCCGGTGGCCGGTGACAGGGATGCGCCGCTGCCCGCGCTGGTGCGTCCGGCCAACGTCACCCCGGCGGATTGGGACGCGGTCAGCCGCTACCTGCGCCAGACCGATGCCCAGCACACCGTGCCGGTGGAGATGGGCGAGCTGTCGCTCTCCCTGCTCGATCTGGATGGCGACGGCCAGCGTGACCTGGTGCAGAGCGCCTACAGCGGCGGCACCGGTCTGTACACGCAGGTGGACATGCTGCGGCGGGATCCGCAGCGCGGCTTCGTGGTGCCGGACAGCCTGGACCTGCAGCGCCCCTGGGCGCAGGGCCAGTACGGCCTCAGCGGGCGTGGCAGCGATCAGGGCCTGTACTGGCTGCGCATCGACGGGGCCAGCTACACCGCCTACCGCGATGGCGACTACTACGGCGATACCCTGCTGCTGAACCGGCCGTTGTCCGCCGACCCGCGCGAGCGCAGCCCCACGGTGCAGTTGAAGGTGCGCTATGGCCGCGAGCATCGGCTGGCCGATCCGGTGATACATGTCGAAAGCGAACCGCTGGACGCGAACGCCACCGCAATCGCGGCCGACCGGCGCCTGCTCAAGCACATCGACCGCCTGCTGACCGCGCTGACCCTCGATGGCGACGGCGCGGCGCACTTCGGCGACGAACAGGCGCGTTGCCCGGTGCCACCCGGCACCGATCCGGGCGAGGCCGACATCTGGCCGTGGCGCGGCGCGGGCAGCTATACCTTCGATACCGCCGCCGACACCGTGATCCGCTCGGGGAAGCAGTGCTACAGCGCCACGCTCATCGCCCTGCGCAGCAGCTATGCCGGCGACCATGCCCTGTGCTGCCAGCTGTGGCTGTACCGCGGCCCGGGTGAACAAGTGGCCACATTGGACCTGCGCAGCCGCCGCTGGGTCTCCGGCGTGACCGTCGAGCCGGTGCCACCGCAGGGCGAGTAACGGGCGTCAGACGCCCATGTAGCGGCCCGGACGGTGGTTGAACATCAGCACCAGGCTGAGCACCACCGCACCGATCGCCGAGTACATCACCTTGGATGGGGACAGCACCGAGAACGCCACGCACATCAGCAGCGTGTCGAACGACATCTGCACCTTGCCGGCGCTCCAGCCGCGGGTGCGCTGCAGGTACACCGCCAGGATGCCGATGCCGCCCAGGCTGGCGCGGTGGCGGATGTAGAACAGGATGCCCAGGCCGGCCAGCGCCCCGCCGACGATGGCCGAGTACAGCGAGCTCATGTGGGCGAAATCGGCCCAGCGCGGCAGCAGGTCGGTCAGCACGCCGCACGCGGTGACCGCCGCGAACGTCTTCAGGGTGAATTCCCAGCCCATGCGGCGCACGGCCACCCAGTAGAACGGCAGGTTGACCAGGACGAACACCAGGCCGAAGTTCCAGCCGAAGGTGTAGTGGGCCAGGAAGGCCAGCCCGGCCATGCCACCGATCATCAGCCCACCCTTGGCGAAGATCGCCAGGCCGAGCGAGGCGACCAGGGTCGCCAGGACCATGCCCTGCACGTCCTCGGCCACGGAATGGCGCAGCGCCTTCTCGTCGGCTACGGTGCCGGCACTGTCCGGAGGCGGGGTCAGCGGGCCTGCGGTGACCAGGTGGCCGTCAGCGTCGTCGCACGGCGCGGGGCCATGGGAATCAAGGGACATGGGGGTGGGGGTGTGACGTGGGGAGCGGTATTAGACACGATCGGCGTGACAGTTGCTGGGGAGATTGATTCAGCCGCCTGTTGTTCACGCTCCCCCGTCCCGTGGCCTTGGGCTTCTGTGGCTGGGGAGACGACACCGGACAGTGACCTTTCATCCCGCCTGAACACCCTGTCGACGCAGCATGCACGGGTAGCACCGCACCGCCCACCCCTCCCCCCAGGAGTTCCGTGCCATGCCCTACGTCACCACCGCCGACAAGACCGAGATCTTCTACAAAGACTGGGGCAAGGGTCAGCCCCTGGTGTTCCATCACGGCTGGCCGCTCAGCGCCGACGACTGGGACACCCAGCTGCAGTTCTTCCTGCTTCAGGGCTACCGCGTGATCGCGCACGACCGCCGCGGCCATGGCCGCTCCTCGCAGACCAGCGGCGGGCATGAGATGGACACCTACGCCGCCGACGTCAACGCGCTGACCGATCACCTGGACCTGCGCGATGCGATCCACATCGGGCACTCCACCGGCGGTGGGGAAGTCGCGCACTATGTGGCGCAGGCCAAGCCCGGGCGCGTCGCCAAGGCCGTGCTGATCGGTGCGGTGCCGCCGATCATGGTCAAGAGCGAGGCCAACCCGGGCGGCACGCCGAAGGAGGTCTTCGATGGCTTCCGCCAGGCGCTGGTCGCGGGCCGTGCGGCGTTCTACCGCGACGTACCGATTCCGTTCTACGGCTTCAACCGCGAGGGCACGCCGCCGCAGCAGGGCATCGTCGACAACTGGTGGCGGCAAGGCATGATGGGCGCGATCAACGCGCACTACGACTGCATCAAGGCCTTCTCGGAAACCGACTTCACCGACGACCTGAAAAAGATCGACGTGCCGGTCCTCGTGATGCATGGCGATGATGATCAGATCGTGCCGATCGCCGATTCGGCGGAGCTGGCGATCAAGCTGCTCAAGCACGGCACGTTGAAGGTCTACAAAGGCTACCCACATGGCATGTGCACCACCCATGCGGACGTGATCAACGCGGATCTGTTGGCGTTCATTCGCGGGTGAGGCGTGTGCCGACCCACGGTCGGCACCTACCCGGGATGCGTTGCACCGGTAGCGCACGACCGTTGGTCGTGCGCACCACCACCCCCCTCACCGCGCGACCAGCTTCTGCCGCTCGGCGTTGTAGCGATCGCCGACGATGGCGACGCTGTCCAGCGCCGCACCGATCTGCTGCAGCTCCGCATCACTCAACACCACGGCCACCGCGCCCAGGTTTTCCTTCAGGCGGTGCAGCTTGGTCGTACCGGGAATCGGCACGATCCACGGCTTGCGCGCCAGCAGCCAGGCCAAGGCGATCTGGGCCGGCGTCGCGCCCTTGTCGGCGGCAATCGCGCTGATGCGATCCACCAACGCCTGATTGGCCTGGCGCGCTTCGGCTGCAAACCGCGGCACGCTGTTGCGGAAGTCATCGGCCGCGAACTGCGTATCCACGTTGATCGCACCGGTCAGGAAGCCCTTGCCGAGCGGGCTGAACGGCACGAAGCCGATTCCCAGCTCTTCCAGCACCGGCAGCACGGCCTGTTCCGGCTCGCGCCACCACAGGGAGTATTCGCTCTGTAGCGCCGTCACCGGCTGCACGGCGTGCGCCCGGCGGAGGGTATCGACGCCGGCCTCGGACAACCCGAAGTGCTTCACCTTGCCCTCGGCAATCAGGTCCTTGACCGTGCCGGCCACGTCCTCGATCGGCACGTTCGGGTCGACCCGGTGCTGATAGAACAGGTCGATGCGGTCTGTCTTCAGGCGCGCCAGGCTGGCCTCGGCCACCGCGCGGATGCGGTCGGGGCGACTGTCCAGGCCCGCATCTGCATGGCCGTCCTTGAAACCGAACTTGGTGGCGATCACCAGTTGGTCGCGGAACGGGGCCAGCGCCTCGCCGAGCAGTTCCTCGTTGAAAAAGGGTCCGTAGGCTTCGGCCGTATCGAAGAAGGTCACGCCCTGCTCGACCGCGGCGCGCAGCAGTGCGATCGCCTCGGTGCGGTCGGTGGCCGGGCCATAGCCGTAGCTCAACCCCATGCAGCCCAACCCGAGGGCGGAAACCCGCAGGCCGCTGCGGCCCAGTTCACGTGTCTGCATGGTGGTGCTCCTGCCGGTGAGCCGGCCTCATGGGGGACAGCCACGATAGCCCTGTCGGCTGGGGAGATTGGATAGTGCGGGGTGCTGTCGGTGATGAGCGTGGCTAATCAATGCGGTGTCCCAACGCCGTTCGTACGGCCGTGGAAATCACGCCAACAAGCGCGGCACCACCCAGGCCATGCCGCCGATGACGATCACCAGTAGCAGACCCAGCTCCAGATATTGATACGCCAGCACGAAGGCCACCGCACCGCCGTTTCGCTGACGTGACTGCAGCACCAATCGGGGTGCCAGGATCGCCACATAGCCCAGGAAGACCAACAGCATCGCGACCGTGCCCATCAGCTTACCGAACAGCGCACCGAACATTGTCGACGCCGCGACGGCGAGCAACACCGCGCAGGCGCGGCCCAGCAAGCCATAGCCAACGAAGGTGTCGCGCGCGGACACCGCCTTCTCCGCTGCCAGGCTGCCACGCGCCGACGCCATGGACGCCAGCTCGGCTGCGGCGATCCCACGCTCGGCCAACTCGGCAGCGAGGATCGTCTCGGCCCAGTCAACCCGCTCGTGATTCGCCCACATCTCCAACAGCGTATCCGTATCCATGCCGGCGAAACTCGCCTTCAATGCCGTTTCCTGTGCCACCGAAATCCTTCCTTGAATGACGTACAAGCCAGCGCAATGCGCTGCTGAAATGAAGCGGGCCGCAACGTTTTTGCGGCCCGCGGACGCTCTGCGGAACTCCGTTGCTCAGCGGACTTCCGAAATCTCCACCCCGTCCAGCCCCTGCGACAGCGTGCGTGCATCGCCGCCCTGCGAGAGCTTGATGCGCAGGCGCACTTCGTTCTGCGAATCGGCATAACGCAGCGCGTCTTCGTAGCTGATCTCGCCGGCCTGATAGAGCTCGAACAGACTTTGATCGAAGGTCTTCATGCCCAGCTGGACCGAGTCCTTCATCACTTCCTTGAGCTTGTGGATTTCGCCGTCGCGGATGTAATCCTGCACCAGCGGCGTGCCGAGCATGATCTCCATCGCAACCTTGCGCGACTTGCCATCCGGCGAGGGAATCAGCTGCTGGGCGACCACGCCCTTGAGGTTCAACGAGAGATCCATCAGCAGCTGGTTGCGACGGTCTTCCGGGAAGAAGTTGATGATGCGGTCCATCGCCTGGTTGGCGTTGTTGGCGTGCAGTGTGCACAGCACCAGGTGGCCGGTTTCGGCGAAGGCGATGGCGTGGTCCATGCCCTCGCGGGTACGCACCTCGCCGATCATGATCACGTCCGGCGCCTGGCGCAGGGTGTTCTTCAGTGCCGCTTCCCAGCTGTCAGTATCGATGCCTACTTCGCGCTGGGTGATGATGCAGCCCTCGTGCTTGTGCACGAATTCGATCGGATCTTCGATGGTGATGATGTGCCCGGTCGAGTTGTGGTTGCGATAGCCGATCATCGCCGCCAGCGAGGTGGACTTGCCGGTACCGGTTGCGCCCACGAACAGGATGATGCCGCGCTTGGTCATCGCCAACGTCTTGATGATCGGCGGCAGGCTGAGCTCTTCCACAGTGGGAATGCGCGTCTCGATCCGGCGCAGCACCATGCCGACCTGGTTGCGCTGGTAGAAGCAGCTCACGCGGAAGCGGCCGACACCGGACAGGCCGATGGCGAAGTTGCATTCGTGGGTCTTTTCAAACTCTTCGCGCTGCGCCGGCGTCATCACGTTCAACACCAGGTCGCGGCTCTGCTGCGGCGTCAGCGGTGTCTGGGTGATGGGCGAAATCTTGCCGTTGACCTTGATCGCCGGTGGCATGCCCGCGGTGATGAACAGGTCCGACGCCTTCTGGTGCGCCATCAGCTTGAGGAACGAGGTGAAGTCGATGGTGGTGGTGCTCATCGCGGTGTACTCCGAAGGTTTTCAGGAGCCGGCCAGCGGCCGGCACTACCACTATTCGAAAATCCGCTTGTCCTTGGCGTACTCGCGCGCCTGGTTGCGGGTGATCAGGCTGCGCTTGACCAGATCCTGCAGGTGCTGGTCCAGCGTCATCATGCCCAGCTGCTGGCCGGTCTGGATCGCCGAGTACATCTGCGCGACCTTGTCCTCGCGGATCAGGTTACGGATGGCCGGGGTGCCGACCATGATTTCCCAGGCGGCCGTACGCCCACCCCCCACCTTCTTCAGCAGCGCCTGCGAGATCACCGCGCGCAGCGACTCGGACAGCATCGAGCGCACCATCGGCTTTTCGCCGGCGGGGAACACGTCGATGATGCGGTCGATGGTCTTGGCGGCCGAGCTGGTGTGCAGCGTGCCGAACACCAGGTGGCCGGTTTCCGCAGCAGTCAGCGCCAGACGGATCGTTTCCAGATCGCGCAGTTCGCCGACCAGGATGATGTCCGGATCCTCACGCAGGGCCGAGCGCAGCGCTTCGTTGAAGCCGTGCGTGTCGCGATGCACTTCGCGCTGGTTGATCAGGCACTTCTGCGAGGTGTGCACGAATTCAATCGGATCCTCGACGGTGAGGATGTGGCCGTATTCGTTCTTGTTGATGTGATCGATCATCGCCGCCAGCGTGGTCGACTTGCCCGAACCGGTCGGGCCGGTGACCAGGATCAGGCCCTGCGGCTGATCGATCAGCTCACGGAAGATCGGCGGGCAGGCCAGGTCTTCCAGCGTGAGCACCTCGGACGGAATGGTACGGAACACCGCACCCGCGCCACGGTTCTGGTTGAAGGCGTTGACTCGGAAGCGCGCCAGCGAGGGAATCTCGAACGAGAAATCGACCTCGAGGAATTCTTCATAATCGCGGCGCTGCTTGTCCGACATGATGTCGTACACCAGCGCGTGGACCTGCTTGTGGTCCAGGGCCGGAATATTGATGCGACGGACATCGCCGTCGACGCGGATCATCGGCGGCAGGCCGGCCGACAGATGAAGATCCGACGCTTTGTTCTTTACAGAAAACGCCAACAGCTCGGCGATATCCATGCGCTGCTACTCCCCATGACTGCTGCGACTGGAAGGTTCTTTCCCCGGGCGGCAGTATAGAGCGAGATGTGCACAATACGCTCCAGCCCCTGATCCACCGGACCCGCCGTGACCACCCAGCCCCTGCCTGCCATCCTGACGAACCTGCACAACGCGGCGGTGGCCGCCGGACGGCCAGATCCGGTCCTGCTGGCGGTCTCCAAGACCCAGCCGGACGAGGCCGTGCAGGCGCTGGCCGCGCAGGGCCAGCGGGCCTTCGGCGAGAACTACGTACAGGAGGCGGTCGCCAAGATCGAGGCGCTGGCGGCGCTGGGCCTGGAATGGCACCTGATCGGCCATCTGCAGTCCAACAAGGCCGAGCTGGCCGCCCGCCACTTCGACTGGGTGCAGAGCGTGGACCGGCCCAAGCTGGTCACCGCGCTGGCTGCACACCGCCCGCCCGGCCAGCCGCCGCTGAACGTGCTGATCCAGGTCAACATCGATGACGAGGACAGCAAACACGGCTGTGCGCCGGAGAACATCGACGCGCTCGCGGCCGCCATCGCTGCGGCGCCGCAGCTGCGCCTGCGCGGGCTGATGGCGATCCCGGCGCCCTGGCCGGACGCCGAGCGTCGCCAAGCCGCCTTCACCCGCATGGCCGCGCTGTTCGCCACGCTGGCCGCAGCGCATCCGCACGTGGATACGCTGTCGATGGGCATGAGCAGCGATTACCCTGACGCCATCGCCCATGGCGCCAGCATGGTCCGCATCGGCACCGCGCTGTTCGGCGCACGCCCGCGACCGGCCTGAGTGCCCCGCCCGCTCCTAGGAGAGTTCATGAGTACGTCCCCCATCACCTTCATCGGCGGCGGCAACATGGCCCGCAGCCTGATCGCCGGCCTGGTCCGGCAGGGCGTAGCCCCGGCCAGCCTCCATGTCGCCGAGCCGGTGAGCGACCTGCGCGAGCAGCTGACCGCCGAGTTCGGCATCAAGACCTACGCCAGCGCAACCGAAGCCGCCGCGCAGGGCACGGTCTGGGTGCTGGCGGTGAAGCCGCAGGTGCTGCGCGATGTCTGCGCCTCGCTGACCGATATCGCCCAAGGCAAACAGCCGCTGGTGGTCTCCATCGCGGCCGGCATCACCAGCGGCCAGCTGGACCGCTGGCTGGGCGGTGGCCAGGCCGTGGTCCGTGCGATGCCCAATACGCCCGCCCTGCTCGGCGCCGGTGTGACCGGGCTGTTCGCCACCGCCGGGGTCAGCGCCGCACAGCGCGCGCAGGCGGATACCGTGCTGGCCAGCGCCGGGCGCACCGTGTGGATCGATGACGAAGCGCGCATGGATGCCGTCACCGCGGTCTCCGGCAGTGGCCCGGCCTATGTGTTCCTGTTGGCCGAAGCGATGGAAGCAGCCGGCATTGCGCAGGGCCTGCCTGCCGAGGCCGCCCGCACGCTGGTGGTACAGACGCTGCTCGGTGCCTCGCGCATGCTCGATGAATCCGGCGAAGCCCCTGCCGAACTGCGTCGCCGCGTGACCTCGCCGAACGGCACCACCCAGGCGGCAATCGAGAGCTTCCAGGCCGAGGGTTTCGAGGCCATCGTGGCACGCGCGATCGACGCGGCGACCACGCGTGGGCAGACATTGTCGGCGGCAAATGATTGACGGCCAAACGCAGCCACACATGGCGTGGCGTTACCTTGGCCGCCCCCTGACCGGGTAGAGCCACCCCATGGGTGGCTGGCCCGCGATGCGGGAACAAGAAGCAGCCACGCAGGGCGTGGCGCTACCCCTACGTTTACGGGAGACATGCACATGAAGATCCTGCTTGTCGGTGCCAGCGGCACCCTGGGCCAGGCGGTCGCCAGCACGCTCGGCGTACACCACGAACTGATCCGCGCCGGCCGCCACGGTGGCGATGTGCAGGTCGATCTGACCGACGATGCCAGCGTGGACGAGCTGTTCGCCAAGGTCGGCAAGGTCGACGCTGTGATCGCCACCACTGGCCGGGTGCACTTCGGTCCACTGGCCCAGATGCGGTCGGCCGACTTCAACCTCGGCCTGCAGGACAAGCTGCTCGGCCAGGTGCGGTTGAGTCTGGCCGCCCAGCATCACCTGAATGCCGGCGGCTCGATTACGCTGACCAGCGGGATCATCAGCGCTCAGCCGATCCGCGATGGTGCCAACGCCACGGCCGCCAACGCCGCGCTGGAAGGTTTCGTGCGCGCTGCGGCCTGCGAGCTGCTGCCGCGGGGGCTGCGCATCAATGCTGTGAGCCCGAACGTGCTGGCCGAATCGATGGACGACTACGGTGCGTACTTCCCGGGCTTTGAACCGGTGACCGCGCAGCGCGCATCGCTGGCCTACCAGCGCAGCGTGGAAGGAATACAGAGCGGGCAGGTCTTCACCGTCTGGTGAGGCCGGCCCCGGCCAGCGGCCGGCCCTACTCCCAGCGGCGCGGGCCGTCGCCCTGATCGCCGAGCGCATCACCGGGGTTGGTCAGGCGGCAGCGCTTCAATGACAGGCAGCCGCAGCCGATGCAGTCGGTGAGCTGGTCGCGCAGCAGCAGCAACTGCTCGATGCGCTGGTCCAGCTCGCTGCGCCACAGCGCCGACATCTTCGCCCACTCGGCCTTGGTCGGCGTCTTGTTCTCAGGCAACGCAGCAAACGCGGTCGCGACTGCTTCCAGCGGCATCCCGACCCGCTGGGCGACGCGGATCACCGCCAGCCGGCGCAGCACGTCGCGCGCGAAACGGCGCTGGTTGCCGGCGGTACGCAGGCTGCGGATCAGCCCCTTGCGCTCATAGAAATGCAATGCCGATACGGCCACACCACTCCGCTTGGCGACGTCGCCTACACTCAGTTCCTGCGCGATCACTGCTTGACCTCAACCTTGGTTCAGGTGGCATCCTGCGCGCCGCCGGGGGTGCAGTGCAAGCCCGGCCCTCCTCCCGATGTCTGGAATCCGCATGCCCGCTGACGCCTCGTCTTCTCCCACCACCGCTCCGGTGGCGGGCGCCCCGATCCCCTCGATCCTGTCACCGGCCTACCGTGCCACCACGATCGGGATGGTCGCGCTGGTCTCGCTGCACGCCTTCGAGGCACTGGCCGTGGCCGCGGCGATGCCGACCGTCGCCCATGATCTGGACGGGCTGCGGCTGTACGCGCTGGCGTTCGGCGGCACCCTGGCCACCAGCGTGATCGGGATGACGCTGTCCGGCCGCTGGAGTGATCAGACCGGCCCGGCGCGGCCGCTGTGGCTGGGTCTGGCCTGCTTCGTCGCCGGCCTGCTGGTGGCCGGGTTCGCCCAGCACATGCCGGTACTGGTGCTGGGCCGCTTGATGCAGGGCCTGGGCGCCGGTGCGATTTCGGTTGCGCTGTACGTGCTGGTCGGGCGCTCGTTCCCCGAGCCGATGCGGCCGCGCGTGTTCGCCGCATTCTCCGCCGGCTGGGTGGTGCCCTCGTTGATCGGCCCCAGCATCAGCGGCCTGATCGTGCAGCACCTGGGCTGGCGCTGGGTGTTCCTGATAGTGCCGCTGCTGGCGATCCCGGCGGCGTTGCTGCTGCGCCCCGCCCTGCGCCAGGTCGGCGTCGTAGCCGCAGGCAGCACCGACCGCAACGTGGTGCCCTGGGCCGTGGGTGCCTCGCTGGGTGCGCTGGCGCTGTACATCGGCGGGCAACAACAGGGCTGGTTTGCGATCTCGCTGCTGGGCCCTGCGTTGGGGGTGCTGGCGCTGTGCAGTTGGAAGCTGTTGCCGACCGGCACGTTGATGCTGCGCCGCGGCCTGCCCAGTGTGATCGCGCTGCGCGGCATCGCCGCTTCGGCGTTCTTCGGTTGCGAAGCCTTCCTGCCCCTGCTGCTGCAGCGCGAACGCGGCTTGACGCCGGTTCTGGCCGGTGTGGCGCTGAGCCTGGGCGCGCTGGGCTGGTTCTCCGGCTCCTGGCTGCAGGGCCATCAGCAGCGTGGCTGGTCGCGTCGGCAGTTGCTGCAGTCCGGCGCGCTGTTGATGTGCGTGGGCATCCTGGCCACCTCGCTGGCGATCCAGCCCGGCATACCGCTGTGGTCGGCGATGGTGGGCTGGATACTGACCGGCCTGGGCATGGGCTTGATCTACCCCAGCCTGTCGGTGCTGACGCTGTCGCTGTCCGCACCTGAGCACCAGGGCGCCAACACGTCTGCCCTGCAGCTCAGCGAGGCCCTCGGCGTGGCGACCACGCTGGCGATCTCCGGCTCGTTGTTCGCACTGTTCCTGGACGGCCGCGAGGTGCTGGGCTACCTGCTGACCTTCGCGATCATGCTGCTGCTGGCGCTGTCGAGCGTGGTCCTCGCGCGGCGGATCTGACGCTCAGCGGGACACGCCCCTTACGGATGCGTGTCGCCGACCTCTTCAAGATCCTCACGCAGGATGCGGCGGATCTCCAGCACGGCCTGCGGGGTTTCCTGCACGCTGTGCCCGGAGATGATCACCTTCTCCGACACCGCCCCCTCCAGGTGCGCGCTCCAGTACGGCACCAGGCCATCATCGGACTGCAGCAACGGCACTTCCGGTTTGCGCTGGGCGATGATCGAGTGGTACTTCAGCCCCGGCGTGATCGGCAGCGCACCGGCGGCCTTCACGAACGGATCGCTGGCCTTGAGGTTGTCGATGCTGTTGGGAATCTGCAGCTTGGTGGTGCTGTTGGCCGATTCGGATTCCTGCAGGGTCACGAACACATCCTCGAACTTGCCCAACAGGGTGATCGGCAGCCGCACCAGCCGCCCGATCAGGCGTCCCAGCCGATTGCCGGCGATGTCCGTGCCCTTGTGCGGGGCGGCGATGAAGATCGCCCGCTCCACGTTCGGTTCGGCGGTGAAATGCAGCAGCGGCCCCAGCTTGGTTTCCACCCGTTTCAGGCGCTCGCCCTTGAGGTCGTAGTTGGCCAGCAGATCGTTCCACAGCACATCACCGGAGGAGGTCACCAGCAGGCGCGCGAGCACACCGCCCATGCTGTGGCCGATGAACACCATGTCCTTGGAAGCCGGCGTGCTGCCGGTCGGGTCGAAGTGTTTGAGCGTGTTGTTGAACGCCTGGTTGATCTCGTAGCGGTTGAGCGCGATCGGGGCGTTGGTGGGGTAATACACCTGCCAGACCTGGAAATGCCGGCGCAGTTCGGGATCGCCCATGATCTCGTTGGCCACGTTCACCCACGCTTCCGGGCTGCTGCCCAGGCCGTGCAGCATGAAGATGATGCGGCGGTTTGGATCCCACGGCTGCATCAGGTACATGTGCGGCGCGCCGATGCCCTCGCTCAGGCCGAACAGCGTGCGCAGCGACTGGGTAGCAAAGCCGGACTGCGCCAGCCAGATACCGTAGGCAGCGGTGAAGTTGCCGGCCAGCGGCACCTTCTCACCGTGCAGGTCCACGCGCTCGGTGGATTCGGGCGAGTACACCTCGAACAGTACCTGGGTCGTATCAAGCACCTGCTGCAGGGTGTCGCCCTTGAAGCGCAGCAGCGCGGTGGCGTTGATCGCCGACATCTCGCTGTACTGCGGAATCTCCACCTTTTCGCCATCGGCCGGGGCCACCAGCTTGGGCGGGTCCATGATCACCACCAGCTCGGCACCGAAGCCATCACGGCGATAAGTACTGCGCAGGCCGGCGAAGCTCAGCGCCGAGGCGGACACCATCCGGGTCGGGATCGTCTGCATCCGCAGCTCGTCGAAATCGGCGGTCAGCGTCCAGCGCTCGCCCGCCACGGCGGCATTGTAATCCTCGCCTTCCAGCGCGCTCTCGCGGCTGCGCTTGAACACCACCGAGGCGGTCTGTTCGGCGGCGTAATTGTAGTAATCGCGGACCTGGGTCTGGCGATCCTCGAAGGCGCGGTCGGAGGGGGTGCGGCCGCTGAAGAACAGGTACGCATAGGCATAGCGTGCCGCTTCCAGCCAGGCGTCCAGCGCCGCATCGGACATCGGTGTCTTTTCGCGGTCCTTGGGCTTGGGGGTCAGCGCCAGCGCCGTCTTCACCCACAGCTCGGACTGCGCGGACAGGCGCTGCTCTTCGGGCAGCACGTCGGTATGTCCCAGCGTCTTCTGGCACGCGGCCACGTCCTTCTCGCACTGCGCCACGTCCATTCCGATCACGCTCAGCGTCTCCTGCGAGGCAGCACTGAGCTTGCCCGAGGTCAGCACGTCACCGCGCTTGTTGGCGAGGTAGTCGGTCGGTGCCACCTGCTTCATGGTGACCATCGCACAGCCACTGGACAGCAGCAGCGAGAGCACCACGGCCAGCATCGGCAACGCGCGGTGCGGCAACAGCTTCAATGCGGAACTCATGGAACGCTTCCCTGCCCTGTCCCCGGGACGCCCCGGCGGATCACCTGTGAAAAATCATCGGTCTCGCTGCTTGCCCGCGCACGGTCGGTAATCCGCCCGCGCGCTTTCAACGTCTCGAATGGTACGCCGGGCGTGAGTACGCCCAGGTCACGCGCGTACTCGGCGAAGTAGCCCGAGGCCAGCAGCCGGTAGTCCATCGGCAGCCCCGGCGCGATCTGCTTGGCCAGTTCGTACACGATGGTGGTGCAGTTGCTGGTCAGGGTGTTGTAGAACGCCGGTGCGGCGTCGAGCTTGCGGGCCTCGCCGAGGTAGGACACGAACAAGGCCTGGAGCTGTTCCTGGGTCATGCCGTGCAGGCGGTACAGATAGACATCTTCGCCCCGCGCGTTGGTGCGCGTGCGCACGATGTCGGTCTCCTCCGAAGCAACCAGGGTCATCTCGAACTTGCGGAAGAACCCGCCCAGTGCGGAGAAGGACTCGCCGCGCTCCTTGCGGATCTCCAGCGAGAACACCAGGTAGCGGCCGTCATCGAACCCGAAGGAGATCAGCGTGTGCGCGATCGCCGGGCCCATCCAGTAGGACATGATCAGGTCGGCCGAGCGCAGCTGGTCCAGGTTGTATTCGCGGCGGACCCAGCGCGCGTCGTAGTCGGTCTCGCTGCGCCAGGTGAAGTCACGCACGTTGTCCAGCACCACCCGTGGGCCATCGACCTCGACCACCTTCAGGCGCTGGGCGACGTCGTCGGCCCAGATCCGATCCTGACGGGGAGTGAGCAGCAGCCACCAGATGCCCGAGAGCACCAGTGCCACGCCGTACAGCACGCCCGGCCAGCGCCCGGCGCGCGCACGCGCGACGCCGATCGCGCCGGTGACGGCGAACACCGCCCACAGGCCCACCAGCAGATACCGCAACCAGCCCGGACCGGGCAGCTGATAGGCCAGCAAACCGGTGATCCACAGCGCCGCCAGCAGCATCAGCAGCGCCAGCCCCCATCGTCCTGCCTTCTTCACGCATCGATCCGTCGTCTATCCGGGGCGCTAGTTAGCCATAACCCCTGTGTGCGCTGCATGTCGAGCCTGTTCAGCTTCGGGCGGCGTTCACTCGGCGGCAGGTGCCGGCTGGCCCGGCCCGGGCGACCAGCCGCATACTTCCAGCCCTCTGAACGGCTACAGGACGCCATCCATGCAGGGTCTGACCACGGTCGGGGGTGTCCCCATCCAGCGGCACCATTTACTCCGGTGTCATTGCGGCGCCGTCGTCCTGCGCCTGCATCTGCCAGACGGCGTGGTCTCGCCGCGGCGCTGCGACTGCTCGATGTGCCGGCGGCGGGGCGCGATCGTCGCCTCGGTGAAGCTGGCGGATCTGGAGATCGTGCAGGGCCATGACGAACTGCGGCTGTATCAGTTCAACACGCACGTCGCCCGCCACCACTTCTGCAGCGTGTGCGGTATCTACACGCACCATCAGCGACGTTCTTCACCGGATGAATATGGCTACAACGTCGGCTGCCTGGACGGGGTCAATCCCTTCGATATCGGCGAGGTGCCGGTGAATGACGGGGTCAACCACCCCGCCGATGCCAACCGCGCTTAGCGCCGGCCCGGGCCGACCTTCTGCCACGGGGCCATACCCTTGCGCCCATGCAGCAGCGGGCGTTTGAGCGGCATCCGGCGCGGCATCGGGATGCCCACACCGGGCGCGGCGGTATCGTCCTGGCGCAGTGACTCGGCGCGCTGGCCGACCAGCAGGGCCGCCACTTCTTCCAACCCGTTTCGCATGGTCCGAGCGACCGTCTGCAGGGGATTCATGGCGTGTCTCCAAGCGGTGTGGGGACGATCTACGCTAATGGCCCAGCGGCATCGAAACCGTGAACGGAATGGGTCAACAAGATGAAATCGGGGGTCCGGGGAGGCCGCCGTTCAGTGTTTTGCCACCGGATCGGGCCGGGCCTTGCCCAGCCGCCGCACCAGCACGAAGAACAGCGGCACCAGCAGGATGGCCAGCAGCGTGCCGGAGAGCATGCCACCGATAACGCTGACGCCGATCTCGCGCCGGCTGACCGCACCGGCGCCGGTCGCCAGCGCCAGCGGGATCACGCCGGCCACGAAGGCCAGCGAAGTCATCACGATCGGCCGCAGACGCAGCCGCGCACCCTTCAGCGCCGCGTCCACCGCCGAGCTGCCCGCGCGGTACTCGGCCTCGGCAAACTCGACGATCAGGATCGCGTTCTTGGCCGACAGACCGATCGTGGTGAGCAGCCCCACCTGGAAGTAGATGTCGTTGACGAAGCCCGCCGCAGTGGTGGCGATCACCGTGCCGATCACGCCCAGCGGAATGACCAGCATCACCGCCACCGGCACCGTCCAGCTCTCATAGAGCGCGGCCAGGCACAGGAAGATGAAGGCGATGGAGGCCGCGTACAGCCACAGGGTCTGGTTGCTGGACAGCTGTTCCTGGTAGGAGAGCCCGCTCCACTGCAGCTCAAACCCGGGCTGATCGGCCACCAGGGACTGCATGGTCTGCATCGCCTCCCCGGAGCTGCGTCCTTCGGCGGCACTGCCCTGGATCTGCATCGCCGGAAGACCGTTGAAGCGCTGCTGCAGCTGCGGCCCACGTGACCAGTGGCTGCTGGCGAAACTGGCGAACGAGGCCATCTGCCCGTTGCTGCCGCGCACATACCACTGGCCGATGTCGTCGGGCACGCTGCGGTAGGGCTGGTCGCCCTGCACGTACACGCGCTTGACCCGGCCGCGGTCGAGGAAGTCGTTGACGTAGGTGCCGCCCCAGGCGGAGGACAGCGTTGAATTGATGTCGGCCTGGGCCAGGCCCAGCGCGCTGGCCTGGGCCTGATCGATGTCCAGGTGCAGCTCGGCCTTGTCGCCAAGACCGTTCAACCGCACGGAGGTGAGCCGGTCGTCGTCGCTGGCGGCCTGCACCACCTTTTCCTGCGCGGCCTGCAGCGCCGGGCGGCCGGCAGCGCTGTTGTCCTGCAACCACAGCTCGAACCCGCTGGACTGCCCCAGCCCACGCACCGCCGGCGGTGCCAGCACGTTGACCTTCGCATCGGGCAGGTTCCGGAAGTGCGCGTTGGCGCGGGCGATGATCGCCCCGGCGCTGTGCTTGGCATCGCGTTCGGACCACGGCTTGAGCGCCATGAACCCCTGCCCCGCGTTCTGGCCGGTGCCCGCATTGTTGCGGCCGACCACCACGAACACCACGTCCAGACTGTCCCTCTCGTGGTCCATGAAGTAGCGGCTGATCTGCTCGCCGAGCGCCTCGGTCCGCGCCATCGGCGTGCCTTCCGGGGTGGAGAACTGGAACGTCACCTGCCCTTGGTCCTCCACCGGCAGGAAGCCGGTCGGCATCCGTGCATACAACGCGACCACGCCGATCACCAGCAGCACGTAAAGGGCCATCCAGCGCCGCGGGTGCGCCACGATGCCGCCCAGCTTGCCGCGATAGGCGTTCTGGCTGCGTTCCACGCCACGGTTGAACCAGGCGAAGAAGCGGCCCGGCGGTTTCTGCGCGCTCGATGGCTTGAGCAGGGTCGCGCACAGCGCCGGGGTCAGTGTCAGCGCGACCAGTGCCGACAGCGCCATCGCCGAGGCGATCGTGATCGAGAACTGACGGTAGATGATGCCGGTGGAGCCGCCGAACAAGGCCATCGGCAGGAACACCGCACCGAGCACCACGGTGATGCCGATCAGCGCACCGGTGATCTCGCCCATCGATTTTTCGGTCGCCTCGCGCGGCGGCAGGTGCTCCTCATGGATGATGCGTTCGACGTTCTCCACCACCACGATCGCATCGTCCACCAGCAGGCCGATCGCCAGCACCATCGCAAACAGGGTGAGCGTGTTGATGGTGAAGCCGGCCACCGCGAGCACGCCGAACGTGCCCAGCAACACCACCGGCACGGTGATCGCCGGGATCAGCGTCGCACGCAGGTTCTGCAGGAACAGGAACATCACCACCACGACCAGCACGATCGCCTCGATCAGGGTGTGGATGACACCCTCGATCGAGACCCGCACGAACGGCGTGCTGTCGCGTGGATAGGCCACCTCCAGCCCCGGCGGGAAGCTCGGGCGCAGCCGTTCGATCTCGGCCCGCACCGCATCGGCGGTTTCCAGCGCGTTGGCGCCGGAGGCCAGCGTCACCGAGAAACCGGCCGCGGGATAGCCGTTGAGGAAGCTGCTGGTCTGGTAGTTCTCCGCGCCGATCTCCACCCGCGCCACATCGCTCAGGTGCACGGCCGCGCCGCTGGGCAGTGTGCGCAGGATGATCGCGCGGAACTGCTCGGCAGTCTGCAGCCGCGACTGGGCGGTGACGGTCGCGTTGAGCGCCTGCTCCGGTCCGGTGGGCAGCGCACCCAGCTCACCGGCGGTGACCTGGGTGTTCTGCGCCTGGATCGCGGTGCGCACATCCGAGGGCATCAGATCGAAGGCACGCAGCTTGTGCGGGTCCAGCCAGATGCGCATCGCATAGGGCGAGCCGAACACGTTGATCTCGCCCACGCCGGGAATGCGGCTGATCGGGTCCTGCACGTTGCTGACCAGGAAATCGGAGACGTCCACCCGCTCCATGCGCCGGTGGGTGTCATACAGCGACACCACCATCAGCGAATCGCCCTGTGATTTGGCGACGGTGACGCCCTGCTGCTGTACTTCCTGCGGCAGCCGGTTGATCGCCTGGTTGACGCTGTTCTGCACCTGCACCTGGGCGATGTCCGGGTTGGCGCGCTGGTCGAAGGTGACCGTGATCCGCGCCTGGCCCGAAGACGAGCTGGTTGAAGAGAAATACAGCAGGTGGTCGATGCCCTTGATCTGCTGCTCGATCACCTGGGTGACGCTGTCTTCCACCGTCTGCGCAGAGGCGCCGGTGTAGTTGGCGGTGATGTTGACCTGCGGTGGCGCGATGTCCGGGTACTGCTCCACCGGCAGCTGGGTCACCGCGATGGTGCCCAGCGCCATGATGCAGATGGCCAGGACCCAGGCGAAGACCGGGCGGTGGATGAAGAAGCGCGGCAGCATCGGCGGCTCAGCCTTGGCCGGCCGGTACGGCGGCAGGTGCCGCGGCCGGTGCGGCTGCGCCCGCAGGCTTGATCCGTACCGTGGCACCTTCGCTCAGCCCCTGGCGGCCACTGAGCACGACCTGCTCACCGGCCCGCAGGCCGTCGAGCACCAGCCACTGGTCACCCACCGCGCGCGCCGTCGCGAAGCTGCGTTGATGCACGCGTCCGTCCGCCCCCACCACCCACGCGAGCGCCTCGCCCTTCGGGCTGCGGTCCACGGCCGCCTGCGGCACCAGCAGCGCCTGCTGCTGCGTGCCTTGGCCGACCTGGGCGCGCACGTACATGCCGGGCAGCAGCTGGCCCTGTGGATTCGGGAACTGTGCCCGCAGGGTGATGCTGCCGGTTTCCTGGTCCACATCGATGTCGGCGAATTCCAGCGTGCCGGTCAGGGCGTAGTCGGTGCCATCGGAGAGCTTGAGCTGCACTGGCGCGGTGGTCGCCTCCACGCCGCCCTCGGCGATTGCGCGGCGCAGTGCCAGGTACTCGTTGCTGGATTGGGTGATATCCACGTTCATCGGATCCACCTGCTGGATCCGCGCCAGTGGCTCGGCCTGGCCGTTGGTCACCAGCGCGCCCGGGGTGAACAGCGCGCGGCCGATCCGCCCGCTGATCGGCGCGGTCACCCGTGCAAAACCCAGATTCGTACGCGCGGTATCGCGCACCGCCTGCGCGGCCTGCACCGCCGCCTCGGCCTGCTGGTGGGTGGCCACCGCATCATCCACGTCCTGCTGCGCCGCCAGTTGACCGACGCCGAGCTGCTGCATGCGCTTTGCACGCAACCCCGCCGCCACTGCACTGGCCTGGGCCGTGCGCAGGTTGGCCTGCGCTTCGTTCACCGAGGCCTGGTACAGCGCCGGTTCGATCTGGAACAACGGCTGTCCGGCCTTCACCATCTCGCCCTGTTCGAACAACCGCGCCTGCAATACCCCGGAGACCTGCGGGCGCACATCCGATTCCTGCGAGGCCACGGTGCGCCCGGGCAACGTCTGGGCCAGGGCCAACGGTTGCGTCTGCAGGGTGAGCACCGTCACCTCCGGCGCCGGTCCCTTCGCCTTGGGCGCTTCCTTGCTGCAGGCGGCCAACGCCAACGCCACGGCCAGCACCAGCACCGGCAGGCGCCAGGGCCAGGACAACCGGCCGGAGGCCGGGAAGGACGGGAGCGGATCAGTCATGGGGGACGGTATTCCAGGCGTGAACGGGGCACGCGGCCCGGGCGACAGGGCCACTGCTCGGGGCGAATATAGGAGAACCGGGGGGAGGATCCGGAGAAAACCGCATGAAACATTTTTCATTTGCAGTCCCCCCGGTGGGTTGCGACGATGCACCGGTCCCAGCCGTCAAAGTGGCCCATGCCGCGCGTACTCACCATCGAGGACGACCTCGTCACCGCCGAGGAAATCGCCACGGAACTGCGCAGCCACGGCTTCGAGGTGGACCGGGTGGGCAACGGCGAGGACGGCCTGGCGATGGCCTGCCGCGGCGACTACGCGGTGATCACCCTGGACCGCATGCTGCCCGGCATGGACGGCCTGGCCCTGGTCACCGCCCTGCGCCGCCAGGGCATCACCACCCCGGTGCTGATGATCAGCGCACTCTCCGATGTGGATGAGCGGGTCCGCGGCCTGCGTGCCGGCGGCGATGACTACCTGACCAAGCCCTTCGCCTCGGATGAAATGGCCGCCCGCGTGGAGGTGCTGATCCGTCGCCACGGCCAGCCCGCCGTGGCGGACAATCTGCTGCGTGCCGGCGATCTGGAGCTGGACCTGATGACCCGCACCGCGCGCCGCGCCGGCGAGGAGATCACCCTGCTGCCGACCGAGTTCAAACTGCTCGAGTTCCTGGTGCGCAACGCCGGCCAGGTGGTCACCCGCACCATGTTGTTCCAGGAGGTGTGGGGCTATCACTTCGATCCCGGCACCAACCTGATCGATGTGCACATCGGTCGCCTGCGCAAGCGCATCGACCAGCCGGGGCATGGCCAGCCGATCCGGACCGTGCGTGGCACCGGCTATGTCCTGGACGACCATGTCTGACCATTGGCGCTCGTCCAGCAGCCGGCTGCTCGGGTTGTACTGCGTGCTGTTCGTGGCCTGGTCCAGCGTGCTGCTGGGGGTGATGTACTGGCGCGTGTCGGACTACCTCAATGAACTCTCCGAATCCGGGCTGCAGCAGCGCGCGCACCTGTTCGGGAAGTTCGAGGGCCAGGCGCTGGACGACGCACTGCGCGACAGCCTGCGCTACGACCTGCACGGGGCTTACGCCTACGGCATCTTCAACCGCAACGGGCAGCCATTGGCGGGCCCGCTGCGGGCGATTCCCGATGGCCTGCGCATCGATGGGCGCGCCCGGGCGGTGGACCGCTGGTCACTGCGCAGCGGCGCGATCGACGCACCCGGCCGCGCCCTTGGCGTGGCCACCCGCGACGGCCGCCTGCTGGTGTTCGTCCGCCAGAGCGGAAAGCTGACCGCGGTCAACAGCATCATTCTCGATGCGCTGCTCTGGGGCGTCTCGCTGACCATTATTCCCGGCCTGGCCGGCTGGCACATCCTGCGCCGTCGGCCGCTCAGACGGATCCAGGAGATCGAAGCCGCCACCAAGCGCATCATCGCCGGTGATCTCGGCCAGCGCCTGCCCGTCTCCGGCCGCCCCGATGAGATCGACCGCCTGTCGAGCATCGTCAATGCCATGCTCGAACGCATCGAGCAGTTGATGACCGAGGTCAAAGGCGTGTGCGACAGCATCGCGCATGATCTGCGCACGCCCCTCACCCGCCTGCGCGCACATCTCTACCGCACCCGCGTCGGGCTGGAGGAAGACGACCCGCGCGCCGCCCAACTGGACAAGGCGCTGACCGAGACCGACCGGCTGATGGCGCGCTTCGGTGCATTGCTGCGCGTTTCCGAGCTGGAAAGTCACCAGCGCCGCTCCGCCTTCGTCGAACTGGATGCGGGTGAGCTGTTGCAGGAACTGCATGCGTTCTACCTGCCGCTGGCCGAAGAAAAGGAGCAGCAGCTGCTGCTGGAGATCGATCCGCAGGTGGGCACGCTCTGGGGCGACCGCGAGCTGCTGTTCGAAGCGCTGGCCAACCTGCTCTCCAATGCCCTTCACTTCACCCCGGCCAGAGGCCGGATCCTGCTCCGGGCGGTGGACGACAATGGCGCCCCGCGCATTGATGTGATCGACAACGGCCCGGGCATTCCGCCGCAGGACCGCAGCCTGATCTACCAGCGCTTCTTCCGCGGCGGCGGTGCCGGCACTGGCGGCGAGCCAACCGAGGGCTTCGGCCTGGGGCTGTCGATCGTGGCCGCCATCGCCGGCCTGCATGGGTTCCGTGTCCGCGCCGGGGATGCCCCGGGCGGCGGCGCCTGGCTCAGCATCCGCTGCGTGGCAGAAGGACTTCGCTGACAGCAGGCGCTGCTGCCGGGAGGGGTGAGAGTCGTTTGTATTCCCACGGCGCATCCGGATAATCGCTCGCCAATGCCGGTGTGGCTTTTCCGTTGCCTCCCGACGTACGCCAGAGAGCCTTCATGCAACGTGCCACCATCAAAACCTGGTTCGTCATCCATAAGTGGACGAGCCTCGTCTGTACCTTGTTCCTGCTGCTGTTGTGCCTGACCGGGCTGCCGCTGGTGTTCGCCGAGGAGATCGCCCACCTCGGCGAGCCGGAAGTCGCCACAGCCGCCGCCGACGCCACGCTGCGTGATCTGGACGCGCAGGTAAGCACCGCGCTGGCGCAGTATCCCGGCGATGTGCCGCTGTTCGTCGGCTGGGATCCGGACGCGCCTACCGTGTACGTCAACACCGGCGCCCGCGCGGACACGCCGCCGCCGCAGATGCACACCGCCCTGCTTCACGCGACGTCAGGCGAGGTGCTACCCGCCGCGCAGTTCAACGAAGGGGTGATGTACTTCCTGTACCGGCTGCACACCGATCTGTTCCTCGGCCTGCCCGGCATGCTGTTCATGGGCGCGATGGCGCTGCTGTTCGCGGTGGCGATCATCTCCGGCCTGGTGTTGTACGGTCCGTTCATGCGCAAGCAGCGCTTCGGCACGCTGCGCACCGGCCGCAACCGCCGGCTGGCCTGGCTGGATCTGCACAACGTGCTTGGCATCGTCACCCTCGGCTGGGCACTGGTCGTGGGTATCACCGGTGCCATCAACACCATCGCCAAGCCACTGGAACAGGCCTGGCAGAGCGAGCAGCTTGGCAAGTTCGCGGCCCGCTATGCCGGCCAGCCGCGACCGGCCACCCTGGCCTCGCTGCAGGGCGCCGTGGACACCGCCCGCGCGGCCGAGCCCGGCATGCGCCCGGCATTCGTCAGCTTCCCCGGCACCGGCTACAGCGGTGACCATCACTATGGGGTGTTCATGCAAGGCAACACGGCGCTCACCGAGCGCCTGTATCGCCCGGTGCTGATCGATGCGAAGACCGGCGAGCTCACCGCACAGCCGCAGTTGCCGACCTACATGAGCGTGCTGCTGCTGAGCCAGCCGCTGCACTTCGGCGACTACGGCAAGCTGCCGCTGAAAATCCTGTGGGCGCTGCTGGATCTGCTCACCATCGTGGTGCTGATCAGTGGCCTGTACCTGTGGGTGAAGCGCGGCAGTACCGAGGCACGCGTCACCGAGATCGAGCGCGCCGCGAAGACCGGCGGTGCCGCATGAACGCGCCGGTGCAACCACCGCGCAGCCCGTTCATCGCCCCGGCGTGGATCGCACTGGCCAGCGTGGTCGGGCTGGTCAGCGCCCTGATCGGCGACGGCGTGTTCGACGTCATCTCGTGGCTGGTGTTCACCGCGCTCATCGCGCTGGTGGTGCGCGCGTGGGTGAAGCGCACGCGTTGAGGCGGTGCGGACGCATCTGCACAGGATGCCGATGCCCGGATCGATAGCATGCAGCGCGAGATACACATCGCGCACAGGTACTACCCCGATGAACCGATTGCCCGGCCCCCGCTTCCTCAACACCGTCCTGCTCGGCGGCAGCACCGGCGAGAAACTCGATGCTGCTGCGGCCGCCGGGTTCGCGCAGGTTGAGCTGTGGCGCGAGGATGTCGCGTCCTCATCGGCCGCCGACGTCCGCGCCGTGCTTGCGCGCACCGGCCTGCAGCTCACGGATGTGCAGGTGCTGCTGGATTTCGATGGCGCCTCCACCGCCACGCGTGATGCCAAGCGCGCAGAGGCGATGTCGTTGCTCGCACTGGCCAACGACGTGGGTGCAGGCACCATGCTGGTGCCCGCCTGCACCGCGACCGACTACGTGCCCGACCGCGTCACCGACGACCTGCGCTGGCTGTGCGCGCGTGCCGCCGAACGTGGCCTGCGCATCGCCTACGAAGGCATGGCCTGGAGCCGCCTGCATTCCACCCTGCCCTCGACGTGGCAGCAGATCGAGCAGGTCGGCGCACCGAACCTGGACATCGTGGTCGATGCCTTCCACCTGTTCGCCGCCGGGCGCACCGCCGATGATCTGCACGACGTGCCGATGGAGCGCATCGCGCTGGTGCAGCTCTCGGATGTGCAGACCCAGCCGTTGCCTGGGCAGGTCACTGCACAGGCGCGGCATCACCGCTGCCTGCCGGGTAAAGGTATATGGCCGCTGGAGACGCTGATCGACGCGTTGGCGACGAGGGGCTATGCCGGCCCGATCGGGCTGGAGGTGTTCAACGATGCCCTGAAGTCGCGTGATCCGCATGCGGTGGCTGCCGAGGCCATGGCGGCGTTGAACGCTGTCCTGACGCGCTGACGCGCCCTGCCCGCTTTACCGCACAGGCGGTCCAGGCGCCTCCGTGGCCAGATCCAGGAAATGGCGCAGCGCGGGCGCGGGCTCGCCGGCCGGCGTGCACAGCTGCAAGGTGAAGCGCGCCGCCTCGCCGGTGATGGGCCGGTAGACGATTTCGTCAGGACGAAAGCCGGCCATGCTGGCCGGCACGATCGCTACACCGGCTTCCACCGCCACCAGCGACAGCACCGCATGCATCCCGTGCGCTTCCTGCACTACCTGCGGATTGAAACCGGCATCGGCACACAGACGGATAACCTGCGCGTGGAAGCCTTGCCCCTCGCGCGCGGGCCACAGCACGAACGGTTCGGCCGCCAGCGCGTCTACCGGCACGGTGGCCTGCTGCGCCAGCGGATGGGCGCGCGGCAATGCAATGGCCAAGCGGTCCTCATCGAAGTCCTGCAGCCGCATGTCCGCCGCATCATAAATCGGGGGAATCAGCACCGCCACATCGATGCGGCCCTCGCGCAGCAGCGTGAGCTGACCTGACGAGGTCGCTTCGATCAGCTCCAGCCGCACCTGCGGATGGTGCGCACGGAAGGCGCGGATCACCTGCGGCAACCGCCCGTACAGCGCGCTGCCCACATAGCCCAGCCTGACCAGTCCCGTGCGCCCGGCGGCGGCATCACGGGTGGCGAGCAACGCGTGGTCGGCCTGCTGCAAGGTCAGACGTGCTTCGGCCAGCAGCGTCTGGCCGGCAACTGTCAGCCCCAACGTGCGGTTGCCGCGCTGGATCAACTCCGCCCCGATCTCCTCTTCCAGCTTGCGGATCGCCGCCGTCAACGGTGGCTGCGACATATGCAGCCGCGCGGCCGCACGGTGGAAGTGCAGTTCCTCGGCGACGGCGACGAACTGACGGAGCTGGCGGAGATCGACCATGGGGCGGTGCCGGAACGGGAGAACAGCCCCAAGGGTAGTACGCCGGCGCGTGCGCAGGCTTCAGCGCGGCTCGATGGCGGCCTTGGCGATCTGCGGCCACTGCGCGGCGACCTGCTCCACACTGTCGGCGGACACCGCCTGCAGGTTGCGCGGATAGCGCACGCCCTCGGCCTCGGTGAGCCGCGTGGCATGGAACTGGCCATTGCTCGCACGCAGGATCCAGCCACCCTCGGTGCAGGCGCGCGAGGCCAGGAACACCACGCCGGGTGCTACCGCCTCCGGATACAGTTCATCCGGTTCGCCCTGCACGCCCCACATGCGGGTCTTGGCCACCGGCGAGACCGCATTGACCACGATGCCATGCGCTGCGCCCTCGGCCGCCAGTACGTTGACGATACCCACCGCGGCCGACTTCGCCGCCGCATACGCCGCCAGCCCGTGCTGCACGTATTGCGGATACAGCGCGCGGTCGGAGGTGGTCACCACGATGCGGCCATGCCCCTGCGCCTGCATCGCCGACCAAGCCGCCTGGGCCAGCCACAGCGGCGCCTTGGCCGCGACCGCCATCATGTGGTCGAAGCGATCCTCGTCCACCGCGTCGATCCGTTGATACTCGACCCAACCGGCGTTGTGCAGGATCACGTCCAGGCGGCCATGATGCTGCAACAGCTCGGCAACCAGTGTGGCGGCCTCGATACGGGTAGCGATGCCTCGATGGCTGGCCTCGACAGAGAGGCCATCCGCACGCAGGCACGCGACTGCCTGATCGATCCGCTGCGGATCGCTGCCGGTGCCATCCAGCGCGGCGCCCACATCCTGCATCACCACGTGTGCGCCGCGCTGCGCGAGCAACCGGCTATAGGCAAAGCCGAGGCCGCCCGCGGCGCCGGTGACCAGGGCCACCTGGCCAGCGAAAGAAAGCGTGTCGTTGATTGTCATGTGGACAGCATCCCCGCTGCGCGGCGCGGATGCCAATACCAACCACAGGAGGCTGCGATACGCGGGACGTATCGCGAGCGGGCAGCTTAGAGGTGCGTCGGTTCGACGATCACCGCCGTGCCGTAGCACAGCACTTCGGTCAGGCCGGTCATCACGTCGGTGGCGTCATAGCGCATCGCGATGATCGCGTTGGCGCCGAGCAGCCGCGCATGGTTGGACATGTCCCGGTAGGTCTCTTCGCGCGCCTGCTCGCACAGTTGCGTATAGATGGTGATATTGCCGCCGAAAATGGTCTGCAGCCCGCCCAGGAAGTTGCCCACGATCGAGCGCGAGCGCACGGTGATGCCGCGCACCACACCCAGGCTGCGCACCACGCGGAAGCCGGGCAGCTCCATTGCGGTGGTCACCATGGAATCATCGAGCCGGGTTGCGGGACCTGCGCGGCCACCGCTGTTGTAAGGATCTGCCATTGCTGCCTCTAGCCAGGTTGAGAAACGGGAGGGACGGACGCGCAGTGCGCCCGCCGGTGATCATGGGGAATCAGGCGCCTGCGATACAGCGGCGGTCGTGCCGATCTGCCGAGGCCGTGACGGCCAGCGCCACAGGAGCCAGACCAAGGCTGCCAGCGTCAGCCACACCAACGCACAAAGGATGACCGCCGTCGCCCGAATAAGAGGCTCGCTGTGAGTGGTCTGTGGCCAGAGCCGCCACGTGTCCACGTAAGCGACACCGATACCGGCAAGCAGGATCGGGACAGCGACAACCGTCCCGACGACACGTACCCAGCGATGACGACGGAAGATCAGCAGGACACCAAGCAGCAGCCCGGTGAGTGCGAAGATCGGCATGGCAATGTACAGGGTCAGAAACCCGGTGAAATCAGAGGCCATCGCAGGCAGCGGGAGAAACAACAGCGCAGCTGCTACCAATCGCACTGACGCGGCTACTGAATCGCGGGCTGACTTACACATCGGTCTTCCTTGCCGTGCAGCCGGTCTCCGGGGATGGCGGCCATCTTAGCCGAGGCGGGCATGCGCAGGTACTGCCAACGGCCCCTGCCCCGGGCAGGCGGCGTGCCGGTCAGATCCCGCCAAGCCGGACCACCTGATACACCGCTACATTGCGCTCGGCCAGGGCACGTACCACCTCGGGAATCAGCTGCATCGGCAGGTCCACTTCATACCCGTGGGGCCGCGCGTGCAGCAGCGAGGCGTCGAAATCAAAGGCCGGATGATCGTTGGCACGCTCGACAAGGAAGGCAATGATGGCATCGCCCGCGATCCCTTCCCACTCGCCCACTTCGAAGTAGACGCGGTACAGCGTGTCGCCGTAATCGTCGGGCGTGCCATGCACGGATGCCGCCGTTGAATCGGTCATCGTGTCCTCCTGTGTTGGCGCAAGCGCCGTGGCCAGCCGAAACCATACACCTCGGCCGGTCCACAGCGCCTGCACACAGGCGCACTTACGGGTGGCTCTCAGCGCCCGCGCGGATCCACCAGATCGCTCTTGCTCCTGGCGAACACCGGCGCCCCCACGTCCAGCTCCGCATCACCCATCGGTCGACCCGCCAGGAAGTCCGTAATGCCCGCGGCGATGGCAGGGTTCCCGAGCCACAGCTCGTTGTCGTGGCTGGCCCCGCGCACCCGCAGCGTGCGGCTGTCGCTGAACCCCGGCCGCAATGCCTCGGCATTGGCGGGCGGCGTGCGCCCATCCAATGTCCCACTGATAAACAGCACCGGCACCGTGCTGCGCAGCGGCCCACGGAAAGCATCGCCAAGATCGACCAGCCCCAGGCCATCCCCAAGCGCCGGGAACGGGAAGTTCAACGCATCGCCGAACAAACTCTCGCGTGCCTGCGCGTCGACCAGTGCGCGGCGCTGCGGACTCTGGCCGGAGGCCACATCCATCGCCAGCGGCATCGCGCCGTAGCTGCCGTGTTCACTGCGCAGCAGGAGGACCATCGCCGCCAGCAGGTCGTAGTCGCCGTTCTCGGCATCGCGCAGGATCAGCGGCAGCCACTGCTGGGTCATCCGGCGCCCGAGACAGGCACTGATCGCCAACTGCGCGTCGAACTCGCCGATCATCACCGGCTTGCCGCCGTGCATGACACTGTGGCCTTGGCGCGGCTGCTCACGCAGAGCGGCCAGGACGCGCGTGGCCGAGCCGGTCAGATCGTCGAAGCCCGCCCCCTTCGCCAGCACGCCCAGCTCCGCCAGCAGCGCATCGGCCGACAGCGGCAGCTTCAACGTGTCGTCGGGGCCTTCCGTCCCCATCAGCACCACGCGGTCCAGACCGTCACCGTGCAGGCGCACCGTGGCCAGCGCCAGATGGGTGCCGTAGCTCATGCCCCACAGGCTGATCTTCGGCACCTTCAACGAGCGCCGCAGGTCCTCCAGATCGGCGGCACTTTCCGCGGTGGTATAAGCAGCCAGATCCACGCCCGCCTCCCGCCAGTACGCCACGCAGCGGGCGGTGACGTCACGCAGCGCGGCGAGCGCGGCATCGCGCTGCAGTGGCTGCGCATCATCGAACGTGTGCTGGTGCGGGCACGCCGGCGGCGGCTCGGACTCCCCCGCCCCGCGCTGATCAAGCAGCAGCACGTCGGTCTCGCGTCGGACCTGATCGAACACCGGCCAGCGCGGTCCGCGCCCGGTCCCGATCCCCGAGCCCCCCGGACCACCGGCCAGGTACACCACGGGCGCCGCCTTGCCATCGCCACCCGTTGCCGGCAGGCGCACCACCCGCAGACGCATGCGCGGGCCGTTGGGATCGGCATGCAGACGCGGCACCTCCAGATAGCCCGCCTCGGCGTCGATGGTGCCGTGCTTCTGCGACTCGAACGCATAGGGGGCGAACTCCAGCGGCGCCGCCGCATCACGTGCCAGCACAGGTGACGCGCCGACCAGGGTCAGGCAGAGCGCTGCCCACCGCGTGACCCGCAGGCACAGGCCGGGAGCAGGAGAACGGAACAGGGACATCGGGACGTTGGGCATGACGGACTCCGGTTGGGACGTAAGGGATCGAGCGCCGAGTGACGGCGCATGCACCACGCCGCCAGCATCACTTCTCTCACCGCAGCCGAGGACGGGCCGTCCGCCGAACAGCTCCAGGCGGGGGTCCAGTGACTCCGCGCAACCGATACGATGGGCCCATGCAGATCCCACGCACCCTGACCGCCCTCGCCGTCCTCCTCATCGCGGTCGCTGCGTGGCTGCTGTTGGTCGCGCCCCCACCGGGCGTGCACTATTACGAGCCACAGGAGATGGCACCCGCCACGTTGGATGCGGATGGCGCACTGCCCACCGCACCACCGACGACACTGCAATGGCAACCGGCCAACCAACACAGACTGGTGCACTCGCGTGGCCTTTACTGGCTGCGTTGGCGCTTGCCTGCGCAGCCAGCACACGGCGCGGCCGACCGTGCCCTGCGCATCTCGGTGCGCGCCGCCAGCCAGCCCTTCTGGAACGGCAAGCCGTTGGCCGCCAATGGCACCGTCGGCCGCAACGCAGACGAAGAGCAACCGGGACAGGTGGACATCATCCGCATGCTGCCGCCCTCCTCGCCCGGCGGCACCGATACGCTGGTGCTGCTCGCTTCCAGCCATCACCAGTGGATCCAGCCGCGCGGTGCGGATGCCTTCGCTGCCATCGGGCCGGCCGCCTCGATCTACGGCCACGGCATCGGACCGTGGTTGATCGCCGCGCTTGCCACCGGAGCACTCGGCGCGGCGTGCCTCTACTTCCTCGCCGCACAGCGCGGCCGACCACGGGTACCGGGTGCGCGCCTGCTGCTCGCATTGGGTGTCGTCGGCCTTGCGTTGCCCGTCGTCGAAGCATGGCGGCCGCTGGTCGGCTATGCCTATCCGTGGCACGGCTCACGACTGCTCATGCTGCTTCTGCTGCACCTCGCCGCGGCGATCCTGCTGCCGGCTTACCTGGCGCGTCGTTTCGGCGTCGCGGTGCCGAAGACAGCCCGCATCGCCTATCTCGCCACACTGCTGGCGCTGGCCGCCTTCGTGCCCAGCTTCGACGGCCGCGGTGCCGCCCTCCTGCTGCTCAGCCTGCTGACCTCCGCCTGCGTGCTGTTGCGCGCCCGTGGTGAGCCTGACGAGCGCTGGCCGATCCTGACGTTGGTGGTGGCAGGCGCGCTGGCCGTGCCCTTCGCCGGTGGCATCTTCCTCGATGGCCCCTACTTCATGTTCCTGGCCGTGCTGATGGGCTTTCTGCTGATCCGCCACGCCGCCCAGCTGCGGACGCTGGACCACCACAACGCGCAGCTGCGCGAAGAGCGTGCACGCCTCTCGCTGCAGCTGCTGCAACGGGGCATCCAGCCGCATTGGCTGATGAATACCCTCACCGGCCTGCAGGAGTTGATCGAACAGGCACCGATGCGCGCCAGCCGCCTGGTCGAATCCCTGGCCGAACAGTTTGATCGCCTGCGCGAAAGCAGCACCCGCCCCAGCGTGCCGATCGAAGAAGAGCTAGCGCTGTGCCGCAACCACCTGGACATCGTCGGCCTCGCGCTGGATCGCCACATCGGTTTTGAGGTCGAGGGCGAGCACACGGCCGGGTTGTGGCTGCCGCCCGGCGTGCTGCATGCGCAGGTCGAGAATGCCCTCACGCATGCGGGGGCGGACGCATGTGCCGAGCACGCGTTCCGCCTGCATATCCAACGCGACGGCGACCGTTGGATGCTGGAGCTGCGCAGCGCGCGTGGGACCGCCCCGCATCGCGGGCAAGGCACGGGCACGCGCTATATCGAGGCCAGCCTTGCAGCTACCTTCCCGGAGGGCTGGCGCTTTGAGCAGGGCCCCGATGGCAACGACTGGTACGGCCGCATGGAGCTGATATGCGCATCCTGATCGTCGAGGACGAGCTGTTGGTTCGACAGCGGCTGTTGCGGATGTGTAGCGAACTGGCTGGCAGCCGCGCGCGATTCGATGCCGTGGCCGACCTGGAGGCCGCGGGTGACCGGCTGCAGCGCAGCGTGTACGACGGCCTGCTGCTGGATCTGAATCTCGGTGGTGAGGATGGATTCGATCTTCTGAAGCGCGTGGTCGCTGGGCGCTATCACTGCGTGGTTGTCTCCGCACATCGGGAGCGGGCGCTGCAGGCATTTGAGCATGGGGTGCTGGATTTCGTGCCGAAGCCTTTCTCACGCGAGCGGCTGGGGCAGGCGCTGGAGCGGCTGCTGGATGTGGGTCGGTATCGGTCTGGCGCGGCGCGTTACCTGGGCATCTGGCATGCGCAGGGGACCGCGATGGTGGAGCTGGCGGACGTGCTTTGGATCCGTGCTGATGGGGACTACAGCGAAGTACGTATGTGCGATGGGCGGAGTGAGCTGCATGACAAATCGCTGGCGAGTCTTACTGCCGTGCTACCGCCGGATTTTGTGCGTTGCCATCGGTCGTATCTGGTCAATTTGACGCATGTGCGGACGTTGCATGCGGCTTCGGGGAGCCGGTATTGGCTGGTGTTGAATGATGGGGCTGAGGTGCCGGTGGGGCGGGCGTTTGTTGAGGAGATTCGCTCGACCATCGGCTCGACCGGTTGAATCCACGTACACAACCAGGCATGTAACACGCGACACAATTTCCCCATGCATCGCTGGTTTGACTGCATGCTCTAGCGACCGGTAAGTCTAAGGCGCGAAAGCCACTTCCCACTTGCCGTAAGGCGTCAGTCCGAGAGACTGTGCAAGCGCAGTCGATGCGACGTTGTCAAACTGGCAGCGGTACTGCGCCTCATATCCGCCCCCCTCAGCATGATCAACCATAGCTCGCACCAACGAGCTTGCGAGGCCCATACCTCGCGCACGAGGCATGGTCAGCACCCCCATATCGGCAATGGCCGCACCGCCCCATGGGTAGATGCTGGCTACAGCCAACAGTTCCGACTCAACGAACGCGCCGAATGTCGCCCAGTGCCCTAGCTCGACAGATGCGTCTTCCCGGTCATCTACCGATATCTGCGACATGAATTCATCGAACAGCGATGCATCATCAGAGGCCAACTGGCGCACCTCAACCGCGTTGCCGCTGCGCGCGGGCGGCAATCCGGTAGCTGCCACGTGGTAGATGACATCTGGCGCATGCAGTTCGACGCCGGCAGTGTGCAGCGCCTCGCGCAACCACTGCAGCGAGACCGGCGGGATGTCCGAAGCAACTCCCAATGTGGAGGCCGTGTTTGGGGAAATGGCGGCGCGCGTGCTGCCATTGGCAGGCATCATGATCATTGCCCGTCGCTCATCGGTGAGGCTGGGATTTATGACGAGACTGAAGCTGTCCCGAGTCGGCACACAGGTGCCAGACTCAAACAGCCGACCCCAATATATTGCAACGGCTGAAGCCTGCTGATGCATTGTGACTCCAAATCTTGCTTGAAAATTCGATCCTAGAGGCTGAATCTTCAGCTGCCCGTTTCCGCCCAGGAGTGAACCCTTGCAATCTCAGCTAGTGATACTGCCCGTACCAAGGGCCGTCGGCTTCTGGTAGATACGGCCAGTCTGAAGGACGTCGAAGCGTGGCTCGCGACGCCTCTGCCTGCTCTGGGGTGAGAAACAAGCCACCCAGATCATTTCCTGCATTGATCGCGAAGAAGCGAACGTCTGCATTGGCAAGTTGGTCGTTGACGACTTTGAAGAATACGTACGTAGCGACCCCCAAACTCGCACCTTCATCCTCCACGCTATCAGGAGAGTAGACGACGTACTCCGTACCGTCGACCCGGACAGCGTACTGCGGCAGGTCGGAGTCAATCAGCTCTTCAACGCGCGCGGGTTGGGAGACATACTTCTGCAGTTCTGGCAGCAGTTGCAAATAGGCTTCGCCAATACCGGTCTCTGCCAGATTCTCGGCATCAAGCTGGATCAATCGATCGTAATTGAGGTCCGTATGTGTGGTCGTCTGTGCATTGCAGGCTGTGGCAACGGTCGCCATGAAGAACGTGGATGTAAGCCTGACCCAATGCATGACGCCGTCTCCTGGTTCCGTTCGAGGTAATCCGGGTTTAGCCCGAAGAGCAACTGAAGCATCGCTGCTACCGAGCAGTTGACCAAATTCCACTTCCAGTCGGAAGCGGACGCTACCACGCGCGCAACGGTCCCGTCCCGACGGCGCGCATGCTATCAGCCAGAGGCTGACACGCTTTCGGGGCACCGCCTCTGGCCCGCTTCGATTTTACTCATCGTACCAACCGATCTCGAACGGTACGTCCCCCATAGGCACCCAACAAATTCCGCCAGGCTGTCTGCGAGTGCGTACGAACTCCGCAAGAACAGAAGCTGCAATGCTTGGCGTAACCGTACAGGCCAAAGGAACACGAAACGGGTCGCCCCCCATCTCTGTCACCAAGAATTCATCGCAACTTCCTCCATCGTAGGGCACCAGTCGATCCTCCAAGAAAAGCTCCAAGAAGAATCGATCAACCTCTGGTTGCATGATAGTTAGGCCGGGGCGATCGGCGACAGAAAGCAGAGCTTGACCACTCCCTCCTTGCTGCCAATAAGAGGCTGGAGATAAGAGAACAATGTCTGTGATTTGTCGCTCTGTCGGCTCTACTAGTCGAAGCACGCCATCTGGAGACTCATAGGTCAGTTCCACTGGCTTCACTTCTCGCTCCCGCAAAGCAGGACACATACAAGTATGTTGGAACATATGAGTTGAAGGCTCGACGTCACGACTAATGCAGCCCGATCTTAGGGTGGCCGGGTCGGGCTAACAAGCGATAAACCGCACCTCGCGCGGTCGAAGACGTAAGCACGCCGGGCATGCGAATGTCTGCTTCCGGCCTTGTATTCAACCGATCGACGCAACGCCCGCCGGCCGGGCGACCGCTTCCGGCCAGGAGCAGTCGTCGCGAAAAGTAAGCCGGGCGTTACCTGCTGGTCGGCGAGAAGTTCTAAGCTTCGCGCGTCTTTCGCCACTGGATCCACGCGATCCCGGCGACGAAGAACACGCTGCACAGGTAACTGCCTTCCGGCCCTTGCGCGCCACCGGTCAGGGTGTCGAGGCCTTGCGGGCGCAGCGCCACCAGCAGCGCCGGCAAGTGCGCATCCATGCCGGTGACGGGCAGTTCGAAGCCGGTTGCGAGCAACCAGTTCCACCCCGCGTGCCAGCCCATCACGCCCCAGATATTGCCGGTCCGCAGCGTCCAGGCGCAGGCGAACAGCGAGAACAGGAACGTGCTGAGCATGACCAGGGGCGGCTGGTGCGGACTGAAATGCAGGAAGCAGAAAACGAGCGACACCAGCAGCACTGCCACCGTGACATTGGTCTTGCGCGCCACCACCGACAGCATCCAGCCGCGGAAGATGACTTCCTCCACGCTCGCCTGGAACATGAAACTCACTAGCAGCAGACCGATGTGCAGCAGACTGACGGGCGACCGCCAGGCCTGCCCCACGCCCGCCGCCTGCATGCCGCCAGCCATCCAGATCGCGACTACAACCAGCGCGATCATGCCGAATCCAACGGCCAGTCCGCGCAGGAAGGTTTTCAGCGGCGCCGGACCGGTCAGCCCGATACTCGCCAGCGAGCGCCCTTCGACGAAGCGTACCCAGGCGAGCACGGCCGCCAGCGTCGGCGCAAAGCCGATCCACAGCAGCGCATGCAAGCCAGCGAGGCCGATCGGATCGCCGCCCGGCGTCGACCAATGCTGCGACTGCATCCATCCGTCCAGCGCGATCACCGGTACCGCGTTGAACAGGATCATCAGGATCGGCGTCAGCCAGGCCCAGGGCAGCCAGCCGCGGGCCGGATCGGGCGAATACAGGACAACGGGGGTCATGAGGGGCTCCAGGTCGACGTGATCGCCGCTGCAAGTTGCCCTCCGCGCGGGGGCGTGGCTACCCGTTTGCGACCAAGCCACAGAAGCCGCCGATGAACCACCCGGATCGCCGACGAAATAGCGCTGAGTCGTCGCCCGTGGTGTCCGCTTTGGGTGGCGGTTCCGACAGCCACAAGGCCCTGATGTGGGACCGCTGGCGGCAGGGCGAGTCGTTGCACCAGATGGCGAGGCTGTTCGATCGGCATCACTCGTCCGTGCGAGGGGTTCTCTTCGAGACTGGCGGGATGCAGCAGTGGCCGCCCGAACAGATCGCTGGCTGGCTCAAGCGGACTTACCCGGACGATCCGAGCTGCCAGGTCTCACACAAGACGATCCATCGCAGGCTCTTCATCCAGTCGCGCGGGACTTCCAGACACCGATCGAGCGATATCAACAAGCTGTTGCATTGACCAGTTGAAACCGCCGTCGAAAGCGGACATTACCAGCGGTCGGCGCCACCGTCCTCCCCGAACGTCCACTTTCGGCCAGAAACGGACACTGCCAGCGATTGGCGCCTTTCTGTTGTCCGAAAAGTCCGCGATCGGCCGGAAAAGCAGACCAGCCTGACTCTTCAGCACGGACTGCATCGTTGGAAGCAGTTGCTAACATTGCAAGCTACTCCTCCCTGGAAGGACGTCGCCCGCATGCCTTTCCTCCCGGCGTTTCGCCGAGTCGCAGCGCTGACGCTCGTGGCGTTGCCGGTCTGTCCGTTTTCTACCTTATCAGCGGCGGAGCCTGCTTCCGAGACCAGCGCCTTCATCCACCCCATCAACAATGCCGAAGACGCCCCCTTGGTAGCACTGGGCAGCAACGGCCTGCTGCGCTATGCCCTGTACTCCGACCACGGTAGCGATCACGCGCGCAACATCGTCCCGGACTTCTCCCGCGCCGGCTACCAGGGCGGCGGTGTCAGTCTGCCCACCCGCTCCAGCATTCCTGTTATTGAAGTCCTTGAGCCAAAGGCGGAGGGTGACGACTTTCCCCGCATCCAGGCCGCCATCGACGCGGTCGCCGTGCGTGTCCAGGACAGCCGGGGCCTACGCGGCGTAGTCCTGCTGCGGCGCGGCGGTTATAGGTTGAGCAAGACGCTGACCATGCGGGCCAGCGGCGTGGTGTTGCGCGGTGAAGGTCGAGGTGCCGACGGCACGGTGATCCGCTCCCAAGTCAGCGATCGGCAGGGCAGGATTCTTGAAGTGGGCAGCAGCGAATCCGCGGTTCCCCGCGCCGCTCTGGACCCACGCCGGACCGCCATCACCATGGACTACGTGCCGGTGGGGGCGATGCGGATCACGGTGCAGTCCGCAGCCGGCTATCGCGTGGGCGATACGGTGTCGATCGCGAGGGAACCCAATGCCCGCTGGGTCGGCCCCGAGGGCATCGATACCGCACGATACCGATGGACGCCCAGCGACTACGCTGTGTACAGCGAACGCGTCGTCACTGCTGTAGACCACGACACGATAAGCCTGGATGCCCCGATCATGGATGCCATCGCGACGCGCTTCGGTGGCGGCAGCGCCTATCGCACGGATCCCATCCGTATCTCACAGGTCGGCATCGAAGACCTCCGCCTTGAGGGTAACCCCGAGACCGGTACGGTCAACGGCACCGCCGATTCCGGTCCCTTTACCGCACTCCGCTTGGGTGCAATCTACGACTCATGGGTTCGCGACGTGACCGTGCGTTATGTGTCGCATGGCTTCGTGACCCGCAACGGCGCGCAGTTCAATACCCTGCAGGACATTGCCTATCTCGACCCCAGGTATGGCGAAACCCAAGGCGCCCGCCGCTATGTGTTCCTTTACGAGGGCAACGCCGCCTTCAATCTGATCCAGCGCTGCTACAACCAGGGCGGCAGGCATACCTTCGTCATCGGCGCACGGGTACCCGGTCCCAATGTGTTTCTGGACTGCCTCGCCGTAGGTGACAGCAATGACAGTGGTCCACATCATCGCTGGTCCACCGGCACGCTGTATGACAACACCAAGGGATACATGCTGCGGGCACAGAACCGCCGGTACAGCGGAACGGGGCACGGGTGGGCGGGCGCGCAGCAGATGTTCTGGAACACCGAGCACGACATCTACGTCGTCCAGGCGCCGCCCTTCGCGATGAACTGGAGCGTGGGCCAGGTGGGAGCTACTGCACCGGGGAAATTCCCGCCTGAAGAGCCTGCGGGGATCGTGCAATCGATGGGCCAAGTGGTGACACCTCGCAGCCTGTATCTGCAGCAGTTGCGTGATCGTCTGGGCGAACAGTCGGTGATCAACGTCACCACTGAAGCGCAACGTGACGGACGTATCTGGGACAGCTTGTCAGCTGGTGCGGGGGAATAGCGCTCGCACCAAGGCAAGCTTCCTGAAGTGAGTGTCGGCTCCCGCCCAGAAGCCGACATTGCTCCGCCGCCTTGCGTATCCAGTCGCTGGCCTGCATCGCGTCTGGCGGCACGCCAACTCCGTGCAGATACAATCCGCCGAGCGCGGATTGGGCCGGCGCATAGCCCTGCTCAGCCGCTTTGCGATACCAGATCGCCGCCTGCACCTCGTCTTTGGCAACGCCAGCGCCCTGAAGGTACCTGTTACCCAGGTCATTCTCGGCTTCCGCGCTGCCAGCCTTCGCCGCTGCCTTCACTTCCTCAAACGAAGGCGGCTTGTCAGCGCCAGACGCTTGCGCACTGCAGGCGAAGGCAGCCAGGCCGACCCACATCACTACCCGAGCCAGGGTTCCAATCGTTCCTTCCATGAACATTCTCCATTCGTCACTCTATTGAGCGACGATTCGCCCAGGCGATTATTCAACGCCCCCATCCGATTGCGTTGCGGCGTGATTGTCCCACCTATGCGGAGGATATTAGGGACGCCCATTCCGTCCGCCAAGTCGCCCTGCTCAAGCCTGGAATGGCTAATCCAACCCAACAAAAAAGCCCCCGTTTCCGGAGGCTTTTTCGACTGAATCATGGTGGGCGGTACAAGGTTCGAACTTGTGACCCTTGCCGTGTGAAGGCAATGCTCTACCGCTGAGCTAACCGCCCGATGCTGCTGAGCCGCTCATTATAGGGCGGCAAATTTTGACGTCAACGGTTTCACCGAAATTTCTTCACATCGTGTGCGTGGGCTTGTCCGCGGTCAGGATGCCGGCCAGCAGCGTCTCGATCCGGTGGCGGACGGTCTCCCCTTCCGCGCCATCGGCCAGCTGTACGCCGATGCCTGCCGCGCGGTTGCCCTGGGCCCCGGCGGGGGTCACCCAGATCACCTTGCCGGCCACCGGCAGACGCTCGCTGGAGTCCGGCAGGGTGAGCAGCAGGAACACCTCATCGCCCAGGAAGTAGCGCTTGGGCGTGGGCACGAAGATGCCGCCGTTCTTCACGAACGGCATGTAGGCGCTGTACAGCGCGGCCTTGTCCTTGACGGCAAGGGACAGGATGCCCTGTCGGGCGTTGGTGGCGCTCATGCTCTATTCCCCTTGGCGTGCCGTTCGTTGACCTTTCCCCAGGCCAGCAGCAGCTCAACCACCGCAAGATCGGCGCGCACCGTGGTGCGCAGCAGGTCGCGGGTGCGGTTGGCCGCATCGAACCAGGCGGCCAGCTTGTGCAATCGATCGGGATCGGTCAAGCCACCGCCGGTGGCCTGGGCCAGGGCGAGATCGGCGGCGTGGCGCAGGCGCAGGGCCGCGTTGTCGTCGGCGGTCCAGCGCTGGGCCAGTTCCACCGCACCGGAGCGGCCGGCAACGAGGGCTTCCAGGTCGGTGGCGACCTGGCGGCGCAGGGCCAGGCCGTCTTCGCGCAGCCACTGGTCGGCCAGGCCGGGGTGGCCGCGGGCGGCATCCAATGCTTCGCGGGCGCTGGCTTCGCTGTGGCCCAGGGTCTGCAACCAGGCGAGCGCTTCCTCGCGCGGCGGCAGCTTGAACTCCAGGCGCTGGCAGCGGCTGCGGATGGTAGCCGGCAGGCGCGCGGGGTCGGCGCTGATCAGCCACAGGTAGCGGCCGGGCTGCGGCTCTTCCAGGGTCTTGAGCAGGGCGTTGCAGGCGGCGCGGTTGATGGCGTCGGCGGGATCGACGATCACCACTTGGGCCACGCCGTACTGTGGGGTCAGCGAGAGCTTCTGCGAGACCTCGCGGATCTGCTCGATCACGATCTCGGTGCGCAGCTTGTCGCCGGATTTGTTGGGGATGAACGAGATCCGCTGCAGGTCCGGGTGGGTGCCGGCGGCCAGCAGCTGGGCGCTGCGCTTGGCGGCCGCAGGCTCACCCTGCCCCAGCACGTGCTCGGCCAGCCGCAGCGCGACGCCGAGCTTGCCCAGGCCGGCCGGGCCGCAGAACAGCAGGCCATGGCCGAGGCGACCGGCGTCGAGCGCGGCCACGGTCTGGTCATAGGCGCGCTGCTGCCAGGGGGAAAAGGGTTCAGCCACGATCCGGCTCCTGTGCCAACCATGCCTCCACGGCCGCCACCACCGCGCCGGCGACGCCGGCCTGGTCCTGGCTGGCGTCGATCAGGCGGTAACGTGCGGGGTCTTCGCTGGCACGCTGGCGGAACACCGCGCGCACCCGCTGGAAGAAATCATCGTGCTCGCTTTCGATGCGGTCCGGCCACAGGTCGCGGCCGTTGGCGCGGGCACGGCCGACGGCCACGTCCACATCCAGCAGCAGGGTCAGGCCGGGCAGCAGGCCGACGGCGCGGCGCTCCAGATCGGCGATCCACGCCGGGTCCAGGCCGCGGCCGCCGCCCTGGTAGGCGTAGCTGGAATCGGTGAAGCGGTCGCACAGCACATAGGCGCCGCGTTGCAGCGCCGGGGCGATCACCTGGCGCACGTGCTGGGCGCGGGCGGCGAACACCAGCAGCAGCTCGGCCTCGGCCGAGAGCGGCTCGGCGGCGATCTCCGCATCCGGCTTGAGCACCAGCGCGCGGATGCGCTCGGCCAGGGCGGTGCCGCCGGGTTCGCGGGTCAGCACCACCTCATGCCCGCGCGCCTGCAAGGCCTCGCGGATCGCGTTGATGGCGGTGGTCTTGCCGGCGCCCTCGCCCCCTTCCAGGCTGACGAAATGCGGGTGCCGGTGCAGCGCGGGACTCATTGGGGTGCGGCCTCGTTGGTGCGTTTGCTGCGCAGTTGCTGCAGGTAGCGGGCAACGGCGGCGTTGTGGTCGGTGTAGTTGGCGGAGAAGATGTGCGCGCCACTGCCATCGCCCACGGCCACGAAGTACAGCGCGTCACCCTTGGCTGGCTGCGCTGCGGCATGCAGCGCATCGCGCCCGGGCATGGCGATCGGGGTCGGGGTCAGGCCGGCGCGCGTGTACGTGTTGTACGGCGTATCGGTGGTGAGGTCGCGCTTGCGGATGTTGCCGTCGTAGCTGCTGCCGATGCCGTAGATCACGGTCGGGTCGGTCTGCAGGCGCATGCCGATCTTTAGGCGGCGCATGAACACCCCGGCGATCTGCGGGCGCTCGCTGGGCAGTGCGGTTTCCTTCTCGATGATCGAGGCGAGGATCAGCAGCTCATACGGCGAGTTCAGCGGCAGATCCTCCACGCGGCTGTCCCACGCGGCGGTGAGTTCTTTTTCCATCGCGGCATGCGCGCGCTTGAGCACGTCGATGTCGCTGTCGCCACGCTGGTAGACGTAGGTCTCGGGCAGGAAGCGGCCTTCCGGGTGTTCGCCGGGGAAGCCGACCGCCTTCATCAGGGCGGCATCGTCCAGTTCGTCGGTGGTGTGCACCAGCGGATCGGCGCGCTTGAGCGCAGCACGCAGCTGACGGATGTTCCAGCCTTCCACGATGGTGACGCGGTGCTGCAGGACGCGGCCCTGGCGCATGCGGGTCAGCAGCTCGCGCGGGGTCAGCGCGGGATCGAGCGCGTATTCACCCACCTTGAGCTTGCCGGCGGCGTCGAGCTGGCGCGCCAGCAGCTGCCACTGGGTGTCGCTGCCTTCGTCCACGCCGGCCTGGCGCAGCTTGCCGAGCACGGTGCTGAAGCCATCACCGGAGGCAATCACCACGCTCTCCGCGCTGGGGGTGACCGGCGCATCGGCAAAGGCGCCCTGGCGATGCCAGAACCATGCCCCTGCGGCCGCCACCAGCAGGGCCAGCACCAGCAACACGGCCAGTACGGCCAGACATCCCCGTTTCGCACCCGCCATGCTCACCTCGAATCCATTTCTTCGCCGCGCAGCATACCGCGCGGGTGCTGCACACCGCCAAACGGCTCAGGCATCGCTGCCCAGCGCACGCAGCAGGCCACGGGCCTTGGCGCGGGTTTCGTCCAGTTCCTTGTCGGCCACCGAATCGACCACGATCCCGGCCCCGGTGCGGAAGCTGGCGGTGTCGCCGGCCACTTCGGCGGTGCGGATCAGGATGTTCAGGTCCAGATCGCCATCGCGGTTCAGCCAGCCGAACGCGCCGGTGTAGGCGCCACGCGCGGTCTGCTCCAGCTCGGCGATGATCTGCATGCAGCGCACTTTGGGGCAGCCGGTGATGGTGCCGCCGGGGAAGGTCGCGGCGATCACCTGGCCCGGGCTGACGTCCTCGCGCAGGCGACCACGCACGTTGCTGACGATGTGGTGCACGTGGGCGTAGCTCTCCACGGTCATCAGCTCATCCACCTCCACGCTGCCCGGCGCGCAGATGCGGCCGAGGTCGTTGCGCTCCAGATCGATCAGCATCACGTGCTCGGCGCGTTCCTTGGGATGGCCGACCAGTTCCTGGATGCGCGCGGCATCGTCATCGCCGGCGAAGCGCGGGCGGGTGCCGGCGATCGGGCGGGTCTGCACGTCATCGCCATGCACCGAAACCAGCCGCTCGGGCGAGGAGCTGACCACCGCCCTGCCCTGCGCCATGAACAGCCCGGCGAACGGTGCGGGGTTGGCCACGCGCAGCTGCGCGTACAGCGCCTGCGGCGAGAGCGCCTCGGCGAACTGCGCGTTCCAGCGGCGCGACAGGTTCACCTGGAACACGTCACCCGCGCGCAGGTAATCGATCACCTTGCCGACGCCGTCGGTGAAGCGCTGTGGCGCGTCCTCACCGAGCGCGACCGGTGGCTGCCACGTCGGCAACGGCGCCAGCGTGGCGGCCGCGGCGAGGTCACCCTGCAGGGTCTGCAGCAGCGCGGCCTGGCCGGGCTCGCACACGGCATGGAACTGACCGCGCACGCGGTCGTGCAGTACCGCCGCCGGGCAGCGCAGCGCCAGCGCGGCGGGCAGCCCATCGGCGCGCGCAGGCAAGGCCAGCACGCCCTCGATCTGGCCAGCCAGCTCGTAATCCAGCATCAGTGCCCAGCCACCACGGAACGGCAGCGTCGTCTCTTCGCGCGGCAGCCGCAGGGCGGCCCAGTGCGCATCCAGCACATCAAGGAAGCGGCCGTCATGCGCGACGCCATCCGCATCGCGCACCACGCCGTCGGCGTGCAGTGCGAGGGATTCCCCGTTGCCCATCAGCAGCAGATCCCAGCGGCCCTGCGCGGTGCCCGAGGCGGTGGACTCCATCAGCAGCGGGTAGCGCTGCGGGGCCAGGCGCTGCAGGGCCAGCAGATCGGTGGTGGCGGGCAGCGGAAGCGTCTGGAACATGGCAGGACACCGGAAGGGCGCGCAGCGTGCGCGGGGGCCAGATACACCAAGGCCGCCATGATGGCGGCCCGGGTGGGAGTACTCGGAACGGGCGGTCAGACGCGCTTGAACACCAGCGTGCCGTTGGTGCCGCCGAAGCCGAAGCCGTTGGACATCACCACATCGACCTTGGCCTCGCGTGCGGTGTTGGGCACGTAATCCAGGTCGCAGCCCTCGCCCGCTTCATGCAGGTTGATGGTCGGCGGAATGATGTTGTCGCGCAGCGCCAGCACCGAGAAGATCGCTTCCACGCCGCCGGCCGCGCCGAGCAGGTGGCCGGTCATCGACTTGGTGGAGCTGACCATCATCTTGTAGGCGTGGTCGCCGAAGGCGGTCTTCATGGCCATGGTTTCACCCAGGTCGCCCAGCGGCGTGGAAGTGCCGTGCGCGTTGAGGTAACCGACCTGGTCCGGGGTCACGCCGGCGTCCTTCAACGCCATGGTCATGCAGCGCGCCGCGCCTTCGCCGTTCTCGCTCGGGGCGGTCATGTGGTACGCGTCCGAGCTGGCGCCGAAACCGGCAAGCTCGGCATAGATGCGCGCGCCACGCGCCTTGGCGTGCTCGTACTCTTCGAGGATCAGGATGCCGGCACCGTCGCCGAGCACGAAGCCGTCGCGTTCCTTGTCCCACGGGCGCGAGGCTTCCGCCGGCGCATCGTTGCGGGTGCTCATCGCCTTCATCGCGCAGAAGCCGCCCAGGGCGGTCGGCGAGGAGCCGCGCTCGGCACCGCCGACCACCATCACGTCCGCATCGCCGTACTGGATCATGCGCATGGCGGTGCCGATCGAGTGGTTCGAGGTCGCGCAGGCGGACACCGCCGAGAACGACGGCCCCTTCAGGCCGGTGATGATGCTCAGCTGGCCCGGGAGCATGTTGATGATGGTCTTGGGCACGTAGAAGGGCGAGATCTTCTTGCCTTCGTGGAAATCGATGGTCTGCTCTTCGATGCCCAGCAGGCCGCCGATGCCCGCGCCCACGATGGCGCCGATGCGCTCGGCATTGCCGTCGGTGATTTCCAGGCCCGAATCGTTCAAGGCCATGAAGGCGGCACCGAGGCCGTAGTGAATGAACGGGTCCATCTTCTTGGCATCCTTGCCAGTGACCCGGAATGTGCCGAACTGTTCGTTGTCGGCGGTGATGTCGAAGTCCCTGACCTCACCTGCGATCTTGGTGGTGAAACGGTCCAGGTAGGACTGCGAAACGTTGGTCAGCGGACCGATGCCGGAACGGCCTTCGGTGATGCCCTTCCAACTGCTGGCCATATCATTGCCCAATGGCGAGACCATGCCCATGCCGGTAACGACGACGCGACGCTTCATTGCAGATTCTCCTGACCCGGGTGTTGCGGGTATCACGCGGTATAACGCTCAAAAGCACAGGGCCGCAAGCGCGGCCCCATGGGTTTGCCGCACGCGGTCGCAGCGATCGCCACGGCCGCGCACGAGCCGCCTGACATCAAGCCTTGACGTGGGCGTTGATGTAGTCGATCGCAGCCTGCACGGTGCTGATCTTTTCGGCTTCTTCGTCCGGGATTTCGCACTCGAACTCTTCTTCCAGCGCCATCACCAGTTCAACGGTGTCCAGCGAGTCAGCGCCCAGGTCATCGACGAACGATGCGCTGTTGGTGACTTCCTCTTCCTTGACGCCAAGCTGTTCGACGACGATTTTCTTGACGCGTTCTTCGATGGTGCTCATTGGATATCGCTCCAGATGGAGTAGTGGTTCAAAAATGACGCCATCCGGTGAGGGATGACCGTGGGATAGTGTAGTGGAAACCAGCGACACCTTGCATTGCAGCAAAACATCAAACGGATCAACCACTTGCGGCGCAATCCTTGCGCCACATGCTTACGGCATGTACATGCCGCCGTTCACATGGAGGGTTTCGCCGGTGATGTAGCTGGCCGAAGGACCGGCCAGGAACGCCACCGCGTTGGCGATATCGGACGGCTCGCCGAGCCGCTCCAGGGCGATCGACTTGACCAGGCCGGTGCGCTGCTCTTCCGGCAGGGCCTTGGTCATGTCGGTATCGATGAAGCCCGGCGCGACCACGTTGACGGTGATCCCGCGCGAGCCGATTTCCTTGGCCAGCGACTTGGAGAAGGCAATGATGCCGGCCTTGGCCGCGGCGTAGTTGGCCTGGCCGGCATTGCCGGTCACGCCGATCACCGAGGCGATGTTGATGATGCGGCCCTTGCGCGCCTTCATCATGCCGCGCAGGACGGCCTTGGAGGTGCGGAAGACGCTGGTCAGGTTGGTGTCCAGGATCGCCTGCCAGTCTTCTTCCTTCATCCGCAGCAACAGGTTGTCGCGGGTGATGCCGGCGTTGTTGACCAGGATGCTGATGGCGCCGAATTCCTTGGCGATACCGTCCAGCACGGCCTCCAGCGAAGCAGCGTCAGTGACGTTCAGCGCGCGGCCGTGGCCACCCACGGCAGCCAGACGCTCGCCAATGGCGGCGGCACCGGCGTCGGTGGTGGCGGTGCCGATGACGGTCGCGCCCTGCGCGGCCAGTGCATCGGCGATCGCGGCACCGATACCCCGGCTGGCGCCGGTGACCAGTGCGATTTCACCCTGAAGGGGCTTGCTCATCTCATTTCCTCAAACGGGACCGGTCCGGCCGGTCTGGCGCGACGCCATTCCAGCACGGGCGCGATCGGAAGACATCAGGCGGCCCAGATCTCGCGGGCCGTCTCGAAATCGGCGGGCGTGGACAGTGTGCGCGCGTCCAGCGATTTGTCGATGCGCTTGATCAATCCGCTCAGCACCTTGCCCGGGCCGCATTCGGCCACGCGGGTGACGCCACGGGCGGCCAGCGCCTGCACGCAGCCGGTCCACTGCACGGGCAAGTACAGCTGCTGCACCAGTGCCTGGCGGATGGCATCCACGCCGTCATGCACGCGGGCATCCACGTTCTGCACCACCGGCAGGGCCGGGGCGCGCCAGTCCAGGCCGGCCATGGTTTCGGCCAGGCGGTTGGCGGCTTCGCGCATCAGCGGGGTGTGCGAGGGCACGCTGACAGCCAGCTTGACGGCCTTGCGGACGCCCTTCTCGGCGAGCAGCGCCAGCGCACGATCCACGGCGGCCGCGTCACCACCGATGACGATCTGGCCGGGCGAGTTGTAATTGGCGGGCACGACGACCTGGCTGCCGGCGGCCTGCTCGCAGACCTCCACGACCAGCGCGTCTTCGGCGCCGAGCACGGCGGCCATGGCGCCCACGCCCGTCGGGGCGGCCTCCTGCATCAGCTGGCCGCGCAGGCGCACCAGGTGCGCGCCGTCACGCAGGGTCAGCGCGCCGGCGGCCACCAGGGCGGTGTATTCGCCGAGGCTGTGGCCGGCCAGGACGGCCGGCTGGGCGCCGCCAACGGCGTTCCAGGCACGCCACACGCCGATGCTGGCGGCCAGCAGGGCCGGCTGGGTGTATTCAGTGCGGTTGAGCATTTCCTCGGGACCGCCCTGCGACAGCGCCCACAGGTCGACACCGGCGCCGTCGGAGGCTTCGGTGAAGGCCTCGCGGATCTGCGGGTGCAGCTCGGCCAGTTCGGCCAGCATGCCCAGCGACTGCGAGCCCTGGCCCGGGAACACGAATGCGAGATTGGTATCGGTCACGCGATCATCCGCCTGCAAAAATCGAACGGCGAATGATAAAGGGGAACGTCGCCCTTCGTCTGTACTGCCGCGTATGTGGGGCCGTTCCTCAGGTGAACAGCTGGAGGATGTCCAGGTCGCCATCGGTGAAGAAATCGAAGCAGAGCGCGACGACCATCAACACGCCCAGCGTGGTGGCGCCGTGCACGATGAGGATGGAGTGCGCCAGTGCGCGGGCGGAGCGGCCCATCTTCAGGCTGGCGCGGGCCAGACCCTGGAGCCGGCCGGTGACGTCGTGGGCGTGGGCGAGGACCGGGGCCTCGGCGCCGTCCATGGCCTGGGCCATGAGGGCCTGGAGCTGCTGGGGACGGTCTTCGTAGTACTTGGCAACGCCGTAACCGAACATCAGCCAGTCGCGGGCCTGGGCCTGGGCGAGGTCCATGACTTCGAGGGGGTCTTCTTCGAAGTCGATGAAGCCGATGGCCTTGCCATCCCAGGTGAGGTTGCGCGGGAGCGGCTGGCCGAAATAGGCGCCCTTCTGGTGCGCCTGGGCGATCGCGTTCATGGCCGCGGACACCAGGCGATCGCGGCCGGCATCGTCGGCTTCGCGCAGGCAGGTATTGAACGAGGAGCCGTTGTCGCCCAGCACGAGGGCGGCATGACCGCTGCCGATCACGCTGGGGACGTTGACACCCTGGGCTTGCAGTTCGGACAGGCGGCGGGCTTCGGTTTCGCGGGCGGCGTCACCGCCACGGTGCGGCGGTGGGCGCAGAGCATCGAGCTGGAAGCGGCGGGCGATGAAGTTCAGCAGGCCCAGTGCGACCACCCGGCTTCCTTCCCCGTACTGCTTCAGCCAGGCGCGTTGGCCCTCGATGACGATGGGCTCAACCATGGCAGTTCTCCTGAAATGCATACGGCCCCGTAATGGGGCCGTAACGACAGCGTCACGTTGTCGTAACTGACACTATCAATAGCGCAGCAGAGCAGAACCCCACGTGAAGCCGCCGCCGAAGGCTTCCAGCAGCAGCAGCTGGCCGCGCTCCACACGGCCGGAGCGGACCGCGTGGTCCAGCGCCATCGGCACGGAGGCCGAGGAGGTGTTGCCGTGCTTGTCGACCGTCACCACCACCTGGTCCATGGACATCTCCAGGCGCTTGGCGGTGGCTTCGATGATGCGCAGGTTGGCCTGGTGCGGGATCAGCCAATCCAGGTCGTCCTTGGTCAGCGCGTTGGCTTCCAGGGTTTCATCGACGACCGAGTCCAGCGCCTTGACGGCGTACTTGAACACGTCGTTGCCCTTCATCAGGATCGCGCCGCGGGCGTTCTCGCCCTCGCCGAAGCCGGCCGACACGCCCACCGGGTTCCACAGCAGCTCTTTCTTGCTGCCATCGGAATGCAGGTGGGTGCTGAGGATGCCGGTCTCTTCGTCGGCCTTGAGCACGACGGCGCCCGCGCCATCGCCGAACAGCACGCAGGTGGTGCGCTCGGTCCAGTCGACGATACGGGTCAGCGTTTCCGCACCGATGACCAGCACATGGCGTGCATCACCGGAACGAATGAATTTGTCGGCCACGCTCAACGCGAACACGAAGCCCGAACAGGCGGCGTTGACGTCGAAGGCGGGGCAGCCGGTCGCACCGAGCTTGGCCTGGATCAGGCACGCGGTGGACGGGAAAATCAGGTCAGGCGTGGTGGTACCCACCACGATCATGTCGAGCTGCGAAGCGTCGATACCGGCCGCTTCAAGCGCACGCACCGCGGCGTGGTAGCCGAGGTCGCTGGTGGTCTCGTTCTCGGCCGCAATGTGCCGTTCGCGGATACCAGTGCGCGATTGAATCCACTCATCGCTGGTGTCGACCATTTTCTCCAGATCCTGGTTGGTCAACACTTTTTCGGGCAAATAACTACCGGTGCCCGCGATCCTCGAGTAGATCCGCTTGCTCATTGCATGTCCTGTAGCTCGATCACCAAACGTGATGACCGGGAAGAATGGGGTAAAGGCCGCCGCCCGACCGGGCAGCGGCCTTCACAAATCAATCTTCTTCGACGGCCGAGTTCGACTTGGTCGTGATCACCTTCTTGCCGCGGTAGAAACCGTCAGCGGTGATGTGGTGACGCAGATGCACTTCACCGGTGGTCGGATCGGTGGACAGCTGCTTGGCGCTCAGGGCGTCATGCGCACGGCGCATACCGCGGCGGGACGGGGTGACACGGGATTTCTGCACAGCCATGGGATTGCTCCAAACTCGGTTCGTTTTGCTTCGTCGTATCGTCGCGCAGGACGCCAGCGCCCAGCACAGTTTTCGCTTTCGCCGCAGCCGCCGACGACAATCCGGCTGCTATTGTTTTTTCAGTGCCGCCAACGCCGCGAACGGATTGGCCTTGCTGATTTCTTCTTCGGTCGGTGCCCAGTCCTTGTCCACGGCCTCACCATCGGGAGACAGCGGCACGACGGGCACGGCCAGGACGAGTTCGTCCTCGACCAGTTCCAGCGGTCGCAGCATGCCGTCTTCCGGCACCAGCCACGGTTCCCAGCCTTCCGGCAGCGAGGATTCTTCCTCTTCGCTGCGGATCAGACCGAGCCGCTGCACCATCGAAACCGGCAACAGGAAACGCTGCAGGCTGCGCTGACAGATCAGCGGCAGCGCGGTGTCGATGGACAGTTCAACATAGGATACCTGCAGGATGTCGTCGTGCGCGAATTCCAGTGCATAGGTGCACGTTCCTTCGGTATCGGCGACAAGGCCCTGGAGGCGGGTCAATTCCGCTAGATCCACCTGGCCGTCGAAGCACCTGCGTGCTGCGACCATCCGCCAAGCATCCAGCATTTCGGGCACGTTTGCGGACATAAGCCGCTGAATGTTAAGGATCGTCCGGGCCGCTGTCAAATACCTGCGCAGTCAGGTTGCCGATTCCCGTCCGAAGGGCCCAGACTGCCGGCCTTCCGTGCCCGGTATTGTCGCATGACCCCGCTGCTGCTTGCCTCTACTTCCCGCTACCGCCGTGAGCTGCTGGAGCGGCTCGGCCTGCCCCTGGAGACCGCTCGCCCCGAGGTGGATGAGACCCCTGCCCCCCACGAGGCCCCACGGGCCGTGGCCGTGCGGCTGGCGCGGGCCAAGGCCGAGGCCGTCGCCCGCCTGCACCCGGGCAAGTGGGTGATCGGCTCGGACCAGGTGGCGGAACTGAACGGGGCCCCGCTGGGCAAGCCCGGCACGGTCGAGGGCGCCCATGCCCAGCTGGCGGCGATGTCCGGGCAGGTGGTCGACTTCCATACGGCGGTGAGCCTGGTACGCGACGGCGAGGTCCTGGAGGCCTGTGATCTGACCCGGGTCCACTTCCGCACGCTGGGGTCGGCGGACATCGAACGCTACGTGGCCGCCGAGCGACCGCTGGACTGTGCGGGCGGCTTCAAGTGCGAAGGGCTGGGCATCACGCTGTTCGAGGCGATCGAGAACCGTGATCCGACCGCGCTGATCGGGCTGCCGCTGATCGCGCTGAGCCAGCTGCTGCGGCAGGCCGGCTACACCCTGCCCTGAGCCTCAGCGCGCGGGAACGACGAACGCCTGCTCCTGCCACTGCTCCACACTGCCGTCCTTGCCGTGCAGCGTCATCCCTAGCCAATGACGGCCCGGGGCAAGGTGGCGGGTGTCCAGCGCGGCATCGAAGGCCACATGGGGGTGCTGCGCATCCGTGGAGATCTTCCAGGCCGTGGTGATGTCGAAGGCGCGCCCATAGGCCGCGTCCCCCACCGGCTTGCCATCGATGAACAGCGCGACCCGTTCGATGCCCACGCCGTCCTTGAAGGCCCAACCATGCACCTCGAGGGTGTCGCCCACGGTTGCCCCGGACTGCGGCGCATCCAGCCAGGCCATCGCCGGCGTCACGCACGGCCCATCGGCACGTTCGGCAGGCAGCTTGAACAGCAGGAAGCGCTGGTAGCCATGATCGTTGCTGACCACGCGTGGCGGCGGCAGCGGCCCCACCTGCTCGCAGATCGCGTGATAGCGCGCCAGCAGATCGCGATAGCGCTGATCGCTGGGCGCGAGCACCAGCAGCATCGGCGCATCGCGCTTGCCGTCGTGCAGCAGATGCCACAGACCCAGCTGTGCACTGCGGCCATGTTTGTCGTTCAAGGGATGCGGCAGCACCTCGATCGAGGCGTCGCCCAACTGGAAGCCCAGCTCCGCGCCCACCTTGAAATTGCCGGCGAGCACGCGCGTACCGGGCGGCATCGTCGTGAGTTCGTCGCGCACGGCGCGGGCCAACGGCTGCCAGCCGGCAAAGTTGCGCGGGTAGTACTTGTAGCCGGCCAACTGCTCGCGCGCCATCGGCATGGAGGCCATCAGGTAGTAGCCGAAGGCCAGCGCCAGACCGGTGCCGGCCAACCACCAGCCGGTGCGGCGCAGCCAGCGCGGCCACCCGTTGAGGACCACCGGCACCGCGATCAGCAGTGCGAGATAGCCGGGCAGCGGCCAATGGAAACTGATGCGCTCCACATCGGTGAAAAAGCCCAGGGCGAAGATCGACAGGGTCGACACCGCACCGATCAGGCCAAAGTAGCGCCACTGCGCACGCGCACCGCCCCCGGAGCGGGTGCCGGCCAGGGCCACCTTCCACATCGCGATGCACAGGATCGGGGTGACCAGCATCGGCTGGATCACCAGGAACCACAGCCCGCTCCATTCGAACGCCCACGGATGGCGCTCGACCACCTGGAATTTCAGCCCCGCATCATGGTTGTCGGCATTCCACGACAACAGGGGCAACCACGCCACCACGCCCACGGCCAGGGCAACCCACACGCGCGGATCGCGCAGCATGCGCCGGCCCTGCGGCAGGACCAGCAGCGCGATGAAGCCGACCACGATCACGCCGATGAAGCGGTAATGGCTGAGCGCGCCGATCGACAGGCCGGCGGCCAGCTTCACCGCCGCCGCCGCATCGACACTGCGCAGCAGGCGCGCGCCGGCATCCAGGCACAGCACCGCGGCCAGCGCCATCGGCACATCCGGTACGGCCAGCATGCCCAGCGTGGCCGACAGCGGCATCAACAACGTCAGGCTGCCCGCCTGCCACCCCGCCACCGCGCCGAACCAGCGCGTGGCAATGCGTGAGACCAGCCAGGGCAGCCATGCACCGATCGCCAGGAACGGCAGGCGCAGCCCAAGCACGTGATTGCCGCTGATCTCCACGCCCAGGCGGGCCAGCCAGGCAGTCAGCCCGGGAAGATCGGAATAGGCCGCCGCCAGATGCTGGCCTTCCTGCCAGTAGAACGCTTCGTCCACGAACAAGGGCAGACGAGCGGCCACCACCAATTTGACGGCGGTGACCAGCGTCCACAACAACAGGAATATGGTGCGTGCGCGTTGTTCGCCCTGCATTGCTCTATAGAATCAGTGGAATCATCGAATCGAGACGGACATGGATCATTCGCCCCCCGTGCCAGCCATGCTAACCGATGTACTGCGACAGTCCCTTCGCGCCGCCCAGGATCAGGTCAACGGGTTGGTGCTGGGCAAGGCACAGGAGGTGCGGCTGGCCTTCGTGGCGCTGCTCTCCGGCGGCCACCTGCTGATCGAAGATCTGCCCGGCCTGGGCAAGACCACCCTCGCCCACGCCCTGGCCTCCAGCCTCGGGCTGGGCTTCCAGCGCGTGCAGTTCACCTCCGATCTGCTGCCGGCCGATGTGCTCGGCGTCTCGGTCTACGACGCGGGCAGTCGCCAGTTCCAGTTCCACCCCGGCCCTGTCTTCACCCACGTGCTGCTGGCCGATGAGATCAACCGCGCGCCGCCGCGCACCCAGAGCGCGCTGCTGGAAGCGATGGCCGAACAGCAGGTCACCCTCGATGGCGTGACCCATCCGTTGCCCGATCCCTTCTTCGTCATCGCCACCCAGAACTCGGTCGACCTGTCGGGCACGTTCCCGCTGCCGGACTCGCAGCTGGACCGCTTCCTGCTGCGGCTGGCGCTGGGCTACCCCAATCCGGAATCGGAGCGCGAACTGCTGCGCGGCACCGATCGTCGCCACCTGATCGCACAGGCCACCGCGCGATTGAGCGAGGTGGAGGTACGCACGCTGCGCGAGGCCGTCGGCCAGGTGCATGCCAGCGAAGCTCTGATCACCTACGTGCAGGCACTGCTGGCCCGCAGCCGCCAGCATGCCGGCGTGCGCGTGGGCCTCTCGCCACGCGCCGGCCTGGCCCTGCTGCGCGCGGCGAAGGCGCATGCCCTGCTGCTGGGCCGCGCGCATGTGGTGCCCGAAGACGTGCAGACCCTGTTCGTCGCGGTGGCCGGGCATCGCCTGGTGCCGGAAGCCGAAGCCTCCAACGGCCCGGCGCTGGCGCGCGCCATCCTCCAGACCGTGCAGGTCGACTGAGATGCGCCGCGGCTGGGGAGCCCGCTGGCAGCAACTGCAACACCTGGCGCGACCACGCCACCCCGAGCAGCTGCCGCGCCGCTTCGATCGGCGCCGCATCTATGTGCTGCCCACGCGCTTTGGCCTGTTCATCGCGGTGCTGCTGTCGGCAATGCTGCTGGGCGCACTGAACTACAACAACAACCCGGCCCTGCTGCTGGCCCTGCTGCTGGCGACGGTCAGCATCGCCAGCGCGATCAGTGCACATCTGCAGCTCTCCGCGCTGCAGGTGGACGCGATATCCGCCGAGCCGGTGACGGCCGGTGCACCCCTGCGCCTGCGCATCAGCCTTTCGCGCAACGACACCCGCGCACGTCGCGGGCTGCAGGTGGAACACGGTGGCGTGGCGGCCTTCGGCCATCTGGTGGACAGCGATCAGATCGAAGTGGATCTGGACCTGCCCACGCATCAGCGCGGCTGGTTCGACCTGGAGCGGATCCGCATCGCCACCACGCAGCCGCTGGGACTGGTGCGCGCATGGTCATGGGTGTGGCCGGAAACGCCGTTGCTGGTGTACGCCGCACCGGAACCCCACGCACCGGCACTGCCGGAAAGTGGCGGCGATCCGCTGCATACCCGCGTGCATGCCAGCGGCGACGAGCTGCATCAGCTGCGCCCGTATCGCGCCGGTGATCCCACCCGCAGCATCGCGTGGAAGCACTCGGCGCGGCGCGACACGCTGCTGGTGCGCGAGTATGAAAAACCGGTAGGCGTGGAGATCGTGCTGGACTGGCGCCACCTGTCACCGTTGCCGACCGAAGCCCGCATCGCGCGGCTGGCACACTGGGTGGATCTGGCCGAACGCGAGGGGCGCCGCTACACGCTGACCCTGCCCGGCCAACCCGTGCTCGGCCCCGGCAATGGCAGCGCCCACCACCATCTGTGCCAGCGCGCCCTGGCGCTGATGCCGCATGACTGACCAACCCGCCTCCGCGCTGGGCACCGGTGCCCGCTACTGGACCTTGGCCAGCGCCGCGCTGTGCCTGTTGCCATTGCTGCTGCAGCTGCCGACCCTGCTGGCCGCCGTGATCGCCGGCGTGGCGGTGCTGACCGCACTGGCCTCGCGCCAGCGCCTGTTGCCCGGTGTACTGCGCCTGCTGCTGGTGCTCGCGATGTTGGCCGCGATCTATTGGCAGATGGGGCCGCGGCCCGGCCGTGACACCGGCTGCGCGCTGCTCGCGGCAATGCTCGCCCTCAAGTCCAGCGAGCTGCGCAGCCTGCGCGATGCACGCAGCCTGGTCGGCTTTGCGCTGTTCGCCCCCTTCGCCGCCTTCCTGCTCGACCAGGGGCCCACGACGATGGCGCTGGCAGTGCTGGCCGGCCTGGTCGCACTGCTTGCCCTGCAACGGCTGGCGCATCTGGAGGGCCAGGCACCACCGGCACCACTCAAACGCCACCTGCGCGGTATCGGCCGCCTGGTGCTGCTCGGATTGCCGCTGGCCTTGGCCGGCTTCTGGCTGTTCCCGCGGTTGAGCGAACCGCTGTGGGGCATCCCCGACCGCGCGGTCGGCAACCCGGGGCTGTCTGACACCATGGAACCCGGCCAATGGCTGGACCTGATGGCCGATGACACCCCCGCGCTGCGCGTGCAGTTCTTCGGCGCGATTCCGGAACCGCAGCAGCGCTATTGGCGCGGGCCGGTGCTCAACCTGTTCGACGGCAAGCGCTGGGAACAGGACAAGCATCTGATCGAGCGCGCGCCTGCGGCGGTCACCCATGCTGCCACGCAGTGGGAGTACCAGATCGACTATGAGCCGACCGACCGCCGCCAACTGGTGGCACTGGATCTGCCGCTGCAGGCGCCCGCCGGCAGCGATCTGGATGCCAACCACAGCCTGCGCAGCCACGCGTCCCTGAGCGCGCTCACCCGCTGGCGGCTGACCTCCGCACCCGCCGTGGCCTACACCGAGGCATTGACGCCCTACGAGCGGCGCCTGGCGCTGCAGTTGCCGGACGGCTTGAACCCGCGAACCGCGGTGCTGGCCCGGCAGTGGCGGCAGGACGCCGGCAGCAACGATGCCGCGATCGTGCAGCGCGCGCTCGACTGGGTGCGCGCGCGTTTCGTCTACACCCTGGACACGCCCGAGCCCGGGCGTGATGGCGTGGATGAATTCCTGTTCGATCAGCAGGCCGGCTTCTGCCAGCACTTCAGCTCCTCGTTCGTAGTGCTGATGCGCAACGCCGGCATTCCGGCGCGGGTCGTGACCGGCTTTGCCGGTGGCATCCGCAACCCCTATGGCGATTACTGGGTGCTGCGCCGGATGGACGCCCACGCCTGGGCCGAGGTCTGGCTGCCCGGACGCGGCTGGGTAAGGGTCGACCCGACCGCTGCCGTCGCCCCCGAACGCATCTACGACACGATCGAAGACCGCCTGGCCAACGGCGCAGATGCCACGCTGGACAGCCGATGGCTGCAGATCGGGCAGATGGGCGACTGGCTGCGCCGGGGCTGGAACGACCTGATCCTGTCCTTCGATGCCAACCGCCAGCAGCAGCTTCTTAAACCGTTTGGTTTCGAGCGGCTGGATCCGAGCCAACTGGTCGGCATTTTCATCATCTTCGCGCTGACCGCGCTAGGGTGGATGGCATGGCTGCTGGCCCGGGGCGAACGCGAGCGCGACCCGCTGCTGCGGGCCTGGCACCGGCTGGGACGCCGGTATGCCCGCTATGGCTTGTCCCGTGCTGGCGCCGAACCCGCCAGCGCATGGGCCCGCCGGGTACATCAGCACCGTCCCGATCCGGCGTTGTTGTCGCTCAGCGAGCGTTTCGTCCAGGCGCGCTACGCTGGCGCTGACGTCGACCTCACTTCATTATTGCGCGACCTGCGCAGGCATCGCCCGACCTCCGGAGCATCCCCATGAAGATTCAAATCCTGCTTCCCCTTGCTGCCTCTCTGGCACTGGCTGCCTGCGCCACCGCGCCCAAGCCGCTGCAGGGGCAGTTCAGTATGGTCAGCCCGCGCGACGCGGTTCCCACCCAGCAGGTGGGCACCCCGGTGCGCTGGGGTGGTCGCATCATCGAGACCAATCCGGGCCAGGGCCAGACCTGCTTCCAGATGATTTCGCGCCCGCTCAACGGCAGTGGCCGCCCGAGCACCACCTCGGCCGACGCCAGTGACGGCCGCTTCATCGCCTGCCGCGCCGGCTTCTACGATCCGGCGGTGTTCGAGCCGGGCCGCGATGTGACCTTCATCGGCAAGATCGGCGGTTACGAGAACACCCGGATCGGCGAGTACGACTACCGCCTGCCGAAGCTGGACGCCGATGTCATCTACCTGTGGCCGGAACAGCGCCAGGTGGATGTGGTGCCCGCCTACCCGTACGGCCCGTGGGGCCCGGGCTGGGGTCCGGGTTGGGGCTACCGCGGCTGGGGCTGGTGGTAACACGCTGACGCAGAAACGCCGCCCTCGGGCGGCGTTTTTGTTTGCACCTGGCCGCCTCAGCCGTTCGGCGTGCCGAAGTGGCCCAGCGGCGCACCGGCCAGCAGATGCAGGTGGATATGGAACACGGTCTGCCCGGCATGCTCACGGCAGTTCATGACGATGCGGTAGCCGTCCTGTGCGAAGCCTTCGCGGCGCGCGTAATCCGCGGCGGCCATCGCCAGCTTGCCGATCAGGTGTGCCTGCTCCGGCTGCACATCATCGAGGGTGGGAATCGCCTCGTGCTTGGGAATGAACAGCACGTGCACCGGCGCCTGCGGGGCGATGTCCTTGAAGCCGAGCACCTCCTCGTCTTCGTAGACGATGGTGGCGGGAATTTCGCGGCGGATGATCTTGCCGAACAGGGTGTCGTGGCTCATGAGGGCACCTCGTGGAACAGGGCCTTGGAGAGTAGCGCGGATGCGCCCCCGGTTTCGATCATTGCCGCGCGGTGCGCAGCGTCATTCCTGCACTTCGGTACGCGTGCCGAAGGCGTGCGACAGCGTGCCGCGATCCACGTATTCCAGTTCGCCACCCAGCGGCAGACCCTGCGCGAGGCGGCTGGGCCGCACCTTGTAGCTGCGCGCCATCTGCGCCAGGTAATGTGCGGTCGCTTCGCCTTCCACGGTGGCACTGGTGGCGATGATCAACTCGTTGACCTCACCCTGCTTCAGGCGCGCCTCCAGCTGATCCAGGCCCAGCTCGCGCGGGCCGATGCCGTCCAGTGGCGACAGCCGCCCCTGCAGCACGAAGTACACCCCGCGGAAGCCGGTGGCCGTTTCGATCGCCAGGCGATCGGCCGGTGATTCCACCGCACACAACTGCTGGCGCTCGCGGCTGCCGTTGGCGCAGACCGCACAGATATCGGTCTCGCTGAAATCCCGGCACTGTTCGCAATGCCCGATCCGCTCGATCGCCTTGGCCAGCACCTCGGCCAGCTTCTGGCCGCCCTCGCGCTCGCGCTCCAGCACGTGGTACGCCATACGCTGGGCGGTCTTCTGGCCCACGCCCGGCAACACGCGGAAGGCCTCGATCAATTGTTCGAGCAGGGGCAGGCTCATGGCGGATCGCTCATCTCAGAAACAAGCGCGCGAAGCCCGGAGGCTTCGCGGCGCGGTCACCACGGTCGCGTCAGGCAGACACCCGGCGCAGGCGGTGGGTCAGAACGGCAGCTTCATGCCCGGGGGCAGCTGCATGCCGGCGGTCGCCGAACCCATGCGGTTCTTCGACTCGGCGTCGATCTTGTTGGAGGCATCGTTGAACGCGGCGGCCACCAGATCTTCGGTCATTTCCGCATCGGACAGCACCGACGGATCGATGCGCACCTTGCGGCATTCCTTGGTGCCGGTCAGGGTCACGCTGACCATGCCGCCGCCGGCACTGCCGGTCACTTCCAGCTTGGCGAGGTCTTCCTGGGCCTTCTGCAGGTTTTCCTGCATCTTCTGGGCCTGCTGCATCAGTTGGGCGATATTGCCGCGCATGGGTCTTTACTCTTCAAAAGGACGAATGGAATCGGCGACGACCCGGGCACCGTGTTGCTGGACCAGCAACTGCACCGAAGGATCGGCCATGAAAGCGGCTTCCGCCGCTGTTTGGCGTTCGCCACGCTGACGGTCAGCGCGCTGATGCAGGGTCTCGGCACCGGCTGCACCGGTATCGATCACCAGGCGCGGGGCCTGCCCCAACGGGCCGGTCAACGCCGCGATCAGCGCCGCCTGCGAGCGGTCCGAACTCAAGTATTCAAATCCGGGCGAAATCGCCAGTTTCAAGACGCCGTGCTGGTAGCTGATGAACGCCGAGTGCGCGGCCAGCTGCTTGGACGGGCCATTGAGCTGGCTGCCGGCCACCAGTTCCAGCCAGGCATCGGCGGTCAGGTCGCCCTGAACGTCAGAGGGCGCGGTATCCGGCGCCGAGGGGGCGATGGCGATGCCCTCCGGACGGGCCACCGGGGCGGAGGCTTCCCGTGCAGGCGCGGGAGCAGCAGGTGCCACGGCGCGCTCGGGCGGTGCTTCCCACGGGGCGACCATGGCCGCATCCGGGGTGGCCAATTCGGCCGCCAGCGCTTCGTCGCGATCGGCGGCATCGCTCTCGTGGTGCCACGGGGGCAGATCGTCGTCGGCAGCGGGCGCTGTGACGGCGGGCTTGGACGGTTTGACCGGCTCGGCGGCGGCCGGGGGCGGGGCCGGGACAGGTTGTTTCGGTGCCGGCGGTGCGGGCTCAGGCGCCGCGGAGACGGGAGCAACCACGGGCGCCACCGGGGCCGGCTGAGCGACGGGGGCGCTCGCCTTGACCGGCGCCACGGCCGATGCAGACGCCGCGCTCGCTGCCGCAGCGGCCATGCCGGTGCCTTGGCCGGTGCCTTGGCCACCACTGTTCACGTCGGTCCCGGTGCCCGGATCGCGGGGCACCGGCGGTACCGCGGCGGCGGGACGGAACGCCAGCATGCGCAGCACGGCCATCTCGAACCCGGCGCGCGGGCTCGGGGCCAGGTGCAGGTCACGACGGCCGCCCAGGGCCATCTGGTACCAGAGCTGGACCACTTCCGGGCGCAGGCGCTGGGCGAAGGCCTCGGCATCGATCCCCTCGCCCGCCGTCGCGGCACCCGGCACCAGCTGCTGCACCTGGATCCGGTGCAGGGCTTCGGCCAGGGCATCGAGCACCCCGCTCCAGTCCGGCGAGAACTCGGCCAGCAGGGCCACGGTCTGCAGCAGGCGCGGACCATCGCCATCGGCGAGCGCATCCAGCATCGCAGCGACCTGGGTGCGGTCGACCGTGCCCAGCATCGCGCGCACCACATCCTCGCGCAGCGCACCGCCGGCATAGGCGATCGCCTGATCCAGCAGCGACAGGCCGTCACGCAGGCTGCCATCGGCGGCCTTGGCCAACTGCACGATCGCGGTCGGGTCGGACTCGATCTCCTCGGCCGCCAGGATCTTGGTCATCTGGCCCTGGATCTGATCCTCGTCCAACCGCTTGAGGTTGAACTGCAGGCAGCGCGAGAGCACCGTCACCGGCAGCTTCTGCGGATCGGTGGTGGCCAGCAGGAACTTCACATGCTCCGGCGGCTCTTCCAGCGTCTTGAGCAGCGCATTGAACGCCGCCTTGGACAGCATGTGCACTTCGTCGATCAGATAGACCTTGTACTTGCCCCGGGAGGGCATGTACTGGGCGTTCTCGATCACCTCGCGGACATCATCCACACCCGTATTGGACGCGGCATCGATCTCAAGCAGATCGATGTAGCGGCCGGAGTCGATATCCAGGCAGGCCGGGCACTGGCCACACGGATCGGCACTGGTGCCCTGCTCGCAGTTCAGCGACTTGGCGAAAATACGGGCAATGGTGGTCTTGCCGACCCCGCGGGTGCCGGTAAACAGGAACGCATGGTGCACCCGGCCGCTGTCCAGCGCATTGCTGAGCGCACGGACCACGTGTTCCTGGCCCACCAGCTCGGCAAAACGCTTCGGACGCCACTTGCGGGCAAGGACGAGATAGGACATCAGGCCACCGTCTTCATCGGGACGACCATTGTGCCACGCCTGTCCAGCCCCCCTGCCCCTTGTGACGAACCGCTTGTGCGATTCCAATTCCCCCGCTAGAATCTGCGCCCCTGCAGCGGGTTATCGCAGCAGGTCCGGAGAGGTGTCCGAGCGGTTGAAGGAGCACGCCTGGAAAGTGTGTAAGCGTCTAAACCGCGCTTCGGGGGTTCGAATCCCCCTCTCTCCGCCAGATCAATGCAAACCCCTGTTTACGCAGGGGTTTTTGCTTTTTTGGAAGAGCCTTCGTCGGGACGGAAATCGGGACGGCACCCGATGCGAATTCCACATCATCTCACCCGCGCGCCCTCTGGCCGCTGGCACTTCCGCCTTCAAGTCCCATCCGATCTCCACGCGAGGCTCGGCCAGACGGGCATTAAGCGAAGTCTGCGAACCACGGATCTGCGCCAAGCCCAGCTGCAAGCCATCATCTTGGCGTCGCGCTATGCTGCGATCTTCAACGCAGTTCGGGGGCTGCCAATGAACCAGATCACCACTAAGGATTTGGACGCGCTCATCGAGCGTTTGACCAAGGAAACGGGGCGACAAGATCTGACGCTTCATCGCACCCAAGCGCCTGATGGGACCGTCAGTGAGCGCTGGCAGATCGACAATGACGAAGATGTCAGGCTTTTTCGGAAAGCTCAGGCCTGGAACAGCGCTTCGGAAGTAGCTGGTATTGGCGCTCTTCCCCCAGATCTTGTTCGCCAGCCCGAAGCGCAAGCGAAAGTTGCCGAAGTCATCTCCCTGCGCAAAGCCCGGGATGGATGGCTTGCCTCATTGAAAGCAACGACCCTTCCGAAGACCTATGTCATCAAGAAGTCTGCAATCGACTTCTTCGTCAAATACATCGGTGAAAAAACCAAGGTCCACACGATCAAGCGACCCGATCTTGCTCGATGGTATCAACACATGCGCGAGGGTGGCGCTTCGACCCCTACTTTGACCAATAAGCAAAGTTACATTGGCGGTAAGGGTGGGTTCTTTGAGTGGTGTATCGCCTCTGGCTACTACCCCCAAGGCGACAACCCAGCCAGTGCCCACATCACCTATTCTGTTCGCGAAAAACGTGTTCGCCGTAAGTTGGGCTTCAAGGCGTATGACTTGCACCAGATTCAAGCGCTCTTTGACCCCAGCAATTTTGAAAAGCTCTCACCCAGTGCGAGGTGGGCTGCCTTGATCGGGCTTTATACCGGAGCAAGAGGTTCGGAAGTTGGCCAGCTTCTGCTCTCCGACGTCTTCAAAGACGGCGACATTGTTTGCATCCGCATCAATGACGAAGGTGAATTCCAGAAGGTCAAAACGGAATCGAGTCTTCGCACTGTCCCCATCCATCCCGATCTTTTGAAGCTTGGTTTTTGGGAGTGGACCGAAGAACTTCGATCCAAGGGTCATGATCGGCTTTTCCCACAAGCCAAAGCCAACGCAACGAACGGCGCTGGCAACTGGATCAGCAAGGCGTTCAGTCGTCATGTTGCGGAGGTAGGTAAGAACTGGCCCAAAGCAAGGCGAGGGTTCCACTCCCTTCGGAAGACGTTGATTCAAGAGATGCAGGGCGCAGGTGTGGCTTCGGAACTGAGGGCTCAAATCGTTGGGCATGAGCTCGACGATGAGCATCATGCGACTTACAGCCGACAGTTCACCAATGCAGAGAAGCTCAGGGGCCTGGGATTGCACTCACCAGGCCTGTCCATCCTGAATTTCAAGCTCGCACTTCAAGAGCTTTCGAAAGCACTCTAAGAGCGCCTACCCCGCAATAAGTTTGGAATACAAGCCGAACAAAAAACTCACTTTTGATGCATCGTCTTTTCCGGACCGATAGCCATACAGATCATCAACCGCTTTATTTAAAATCTGGTGAGCCCGGTAAAGATCGTCAGGCATGCTATCAGGACGATAAAGATCAGCCAATGTCGCACCGTCGTGATTTTTCCGAGCTGATAGCACTTCGTGAGAGGCCGCCACTACTGCCTCTCGCTTTTCTATCGACTGCCCCATGGGCCATGGGAAGTTGTTGTATACAATATGGATGGAGTATCGATAGTCGCTTTTGAGCCTTCCAGCAACAGTCCGCATCCAAGCATTGTGCATGTGGCTCGAAAGAACGCCGAACTCAAACAGCCCCGCACCTGGAATGACCCGTAGCAGATTGCTCGCCATCGTGTCTTTGGGCACGTATCCAATCGGGATGTAGTCGCGCTTCTCTGACGAAACCTCGGGAACGACCAAGTAGTCATCACTTGGCACGAACTCCACATGAAAACGCCTAGGTGTCTCGGCCAATTTCCGAGTAGGCGCACTCTTGCTTGACGCCCTGAACTTACGAACTTGGGCGACCCGGTCCATTGACTGAGGGAGTAGTCTAAGCTCGGACGGCTCAACATCTCTCAGCCAAAGACACCAGCGCTCGTAGCCGTTGAGAAATTCATCAGCACCCAGCCAGCGTTTAAAATACTTCGCTGATCCCGGTTCGCCCACTATGAAATGATCACGCTCCTCAGTGCTAAACAAATAGAAGCCGCCATCAATGGGCTTGTTGCCTATCGACATACTTGGGACATCACAGATCGGAGATCCACGACGTCCCAACACCAGATCAGGCGCGTCAACGAGATAAGGATTGATATTTTTTACATAGGTCGCAACTGGATTTGATTTAATTCCATCCGGATAAGAATAAAGAACTTTTTTACCAGCAGAGTTCTTTGCAAAACCCACGATCACACAGTGAACAGCTGCAATACCCTTCCCCTCATTGCTCCACTGAAATGTCCGGTGAGCAAAGGTGATTTGCAATCCTCGCGAGAGCATGTGCGGCCAAAGCACGCCTGCTTGCTCACCCTGTGTGATGCTGTTGGTTGAAACGAAGCCAGCCCTAATTTGATCCGATAGACCAATGTAGTCTGCCGCTTTCAAATACCATGCAGCGACATAGTCAAGCAGGCCACCGTTCTTAATTTTGGAGAAGATTGGAGCAACATCCTCTCGCTGCTCCGGGGTCATATACTTCCCACCAACAAACGGCGGATTTCCCAAAACGTAATCACATTGATCTGGCGGAAGAACTTCCGTCCAATCAGTGTCAAGAGCATTGCCCTTTACAATTGTTGGACTTGAAATAAGGGGAACACTTGGCCTGGTTGTGCCGAACCTTTCGGCTGCTTCCAAATTGAGTTGGTGATCAGTGATCCACAGAGCAACGCGTGCGATATGTGCTGCGGCGTCATCGATTTCAATTCCATAGAACTGATTGACACTGACTCGGCAAAGGGTTGAAACATCCAACACTCCGCGCTGGTCCCCCCAAATTTGACCAATAAGATCCATCTCAAATCGGCGCAATTCACGATACGCAATGACCAAGAAATTCCCGCATCCGCATGCCGGATCCAAGAAGGTCATCGTTGGAAGCTTATCGTAGAGAGCGTGCAACGACGCCTTAGTTCGCCGGGGACTGTGGAGCTCTGAAATGAGATCATCCATGAAAAGCGGATTGATCAATTTCAGGATATTTCTTTCACTGGTGTAATGAGCACCCAGCTCTCGCCTTGTAGCCTGCCTCTTATGGGCATCCGTATTGTGTTGCTCCAAGACCCCTTGGAACATCGCTCCAAATATTGCAGGCGAAATTCCGCTCCAATCGAGCTCTGCACAAGCTAACAATTCTGAACGCAGGATCGAATTGAAGGCCGGAGTTCGAATGGCCTCAGAAAAAAGGCTGCCGTTGATGTATTCAAAGGCAAGAAGATCCTCATCCAGATTGGACTGGCGGGACTCATGCGGTGTATCGAGGACCTGAAACAGCTCGCTGATAAACGCGCCCAGATCCCTCCCGTCCTCACGACTGCGCTGAACAAATCGAGTGAACTGACCGTTTTCTCCAAAGATGCCAGTGTCATCGGCAAAGAAGCAAAAAAGCAGCCTTGTCATAAAGACTTCAAGGTCATGGCCCGAGAACTTCGAGTCCAACAATGCTTGATGCAGCTTAGACACACGATAGGCCGCTTGCCTATCGATTTTTGATTCTTCGACAATCAGATTTGCGTCTTCTTCGATCAAAAACCCAAACCAGTCTGCGCGCTTTGCGAGTTGCTCCAAGCTGCATTCGTGAGTGATGTTGGTTTTTAGATCGGTCAATCTAAATTTTGCGAAGTCGGACGTAATAATGTATCTCGGCCGCTCAAATTCTTTAAGCGCCAGGAAGTAGTCGGTTGCCTGCTGGAAAGCGCTGTCGAGATTCTTCCCACGACTTTTATGCTCAACAATAAGCTTGCCAGGAATAAAGCTGTCGATAAACCCCCTACCACCGCCGATCCGCGCCACTTCCCTTTCATAGATTGTCGCGGACTCGGGCCTAATGCCAAAGCACTCATAGAAGCGCGCCCAAAAAAGCTTGGCATCGGCATTCTCCCGGTGAGCGTTCTTCCACTCCTTGGCGAAGGCTGCCAAGCGGGTGCGGATCTCGTTCCTTGTCAACATAGGGCTCACTGGGGTAGATTGCGACAGTCATCGACTTTGATGACTAAATCCAACTTTACCACGGACAGGGGCTAGGTCAACATGGCAGTCAGTATCAACAAGATTCAATTCTTGACCAATAAGGCAAGTGGAAATCCAATTTTTTATTGCCATGGCACGGACGTTGATCATCACCCAACTCTTTCTGCTGCCAGCAAGAACGGAAATATCGTAATATCCACCAAGGATGACCTCCTCTTCAAAGTGAAGAAGAACCCTCAGAACAAAGACCGTATCGATATCTACATGTCGATAGAGGACGCCAATGCGTTAGGCAAGGAAATTCTAGCGCTGACGGCAGGAACGTCACCTAAGGCATGGCCGCCGTCAAAAGCCAATCCCCACGCAAATGCGAGCGGGAACATGGCCCTTCCCAACATTTCTGCGTCTTATTTCTCAAAAGCAATAAAAGTCAGCGCCTCGACTGATTCTGGCGTATCGATGTCAAAAACGGATTGCTATGTCAATGTTGATGTAGAAACGCCTCATATAACCCATATTAAAATGATGGGGAAAGAGGTGCACATTGGTATCGCACTTAATGCATCGGTGGGCGATCACGATCCAGAAGCTGGCTTTACGATAGATGTCCCTGTCGGGGAGTTGCAGACCACCAAGGGTGAGACGAACCCCGTGCAAAAAGTGGAGGGGGTCTGCGTAATGAAATTTGAAATGGGCGTTGCTGCTGGACTGGGCCTTCTATTGAAAGGCATGAAATAATTTTGATTTAGGAGCCGGACTTTTAGACCGGCTCCACCCTTAACAAAAATTAGAACTTTGGCTTGTATTTAAAATGCCAATTCCCGCCTTCTTCTGAAATGAATTCGGGCTGCACCGATTTTTCAAAAGCAATATTCATACTCTTGTTTATTCCAAGTGCTTTATTCAGTGACCTATATGCATTAAGCATCGAGGTGCGAGCATAATTTGTTCGTCTCTCCTGAATCCCTAGCATGCGCTTGGACACCAGATTTTTCTTTCGCTGGTAGGTCTGCCTAGCCCGAGCTGCTTCTGGTGACGTGGGGTCATCTTCATGCTCCGACAGCTTGGCCCTCGCCATCAGAAGAGCCATCCTTGCTCTGTAAGGCCTTGCAATCATGCACGCGTAGCGCATGACGGATTTTGCTAACGCCTCCGTGTCCTCGAAGAGGAACGGCTTTCCTGTGTATTCCCCTGCGGAACGACACACGAGCGCGCCGTAGGCCTCCTGGAAGGCTGGTTCTACCGATATCCCCGGTATGGTCCGAAGCAACTCGAACGAGTCCTCAGCTGCCTGGCGTTGAACTTCAAGCCACTTCTCAATGAGCTCGGCCTCGGCATTGAGGACCTCTGCATCACGACCGTGCGAGCGAGCCAATCGAGCGGTCCGGCTGAGATGTCGAGTGAGATTTGGAGCCGACTGACGGACTCTTGGGCCAAGGGGATGTTTTGGACGGCCAACGGGACCCGGAGTCACGTGCGCTATTGGGGAGAACCTGATCTCCGAATTATTTTGCCCAGCACAAGCCCTTGATCTTCTCTCTCTCAGACGGTCACGCAGTGCTGCTCCGTGACTATGTCCTTGGGGCGCTTCGTGCGTTGCTTTATCAAACATGGCTGAGATCAGGTCAAGCGTTAGCTTCTTCACTTCCGCTTCTGGTCCTGTGATCTTCGTCGACAACTTCGTCTTTCTCACCATAGCGACCTGACTTTTTCCCAAGTGCTTGGTTGGTTGACGGGTCAGCTCACGTGCTCGCTCAAAGTCACCACGGAATGCGGCATCCGCCGCTTGCGCTCGCAGGGATCGATGATCAACCTTGGCAAATGTCCCGCATCTTTGTAGGTGCTCATTGATGACTTCACCAACTACTTTTCGCAGACCGCGAATGGCTTTTGCGCCTCCACCCTGTTTGGCATCAAATTCCAGGCAGGCCCGTTCGCCTAGGCCTTCGTCTGTGATGGTTCTGGCAGACAAAAGAAGGTGAACATGATGGTTGCGTTGGTCGCCCTGTCCGCTCGGGTGATGGATCGCAACAAGGACTGCAACCTGGTAGCGATCTACGAGCATTTGACCCAGAGCTAGCGCCAAGACCTGGCGCTGAGCTTCATCGAGTTCGGCAGGCAAAGCAATTTCGACCTCACGCGCCACACGGGCGTTTGCTCTGGTTTCGTGAGACTCGTTGATGTCCCAAAACAAATGTGGATCGAGACACCAGTCTGGTGCATGCCTGGGTGCAAGCATATGGTGAGATGCAACGCCGGACCGTTTGGAGTAGTCGTATCGGATCGATGTTCGTGAGTCGATGAGATGCAGTCCAGCACGATAAGCAGCTGCTGCGACCGAAGACTCTCCTTTGCCGCGTCCAAACGATTTCATACTTGTGTGATATATAGCCAATTTTGCCGCCCATTCAGTTAAATGAAGGATCGATCAAAACTGCTAGAAATCTGCTGTCTAGCCCCCAGAGCTGTTTTTTATCGTGAGAAAAATCACAGGCTAAGCCGAATATTCTCTTGGCCGCTGCAAAAGTAACGCCGTGGGAAGACGATTATTTTTCATCGCAAAGCGATGCGCACGGAATTTGCGGAGCAAAATCCATAAGTGCGCTCTTGCCTTAAAATTTTGGCAATACCTGAGCTACCCCCAAAAGGCTCTTAAATTATTTGGGGGCCACTTCTTTTTTATTCCTCCTACGTAAAAATTGCTTAAAGTAGGAAAGAAGCAGTTGCTGCTCAAATGTGGGGAGCTTGGAATAAAGAATAATTAAATCTTGCAGATCGTCATCATTGGCGAAAAATGCAGCTAAAGGCATTTCAAGAGCCTCTGCCAGACGCTGAGCAGTCCGCAGATCACACTCATTGACGCCTTTTTCATACCGATTGATCCGTGTGCGGGCCACGTCAGGGCCTACCCCTGCGGCCACGCCTAAGGCCTCCTGCGTGAGCCCTGCCCTCAGGCGTGCTTCGCGTAGGCGTTGAGCAAAGATCAGACGAGCGTCTTCCAAATCCAAAACTAGACCGCTGGCAGGCAATGTGATGAACGAGCATGGCGGTTCTCTCTTGTGCTGTCTGTTACTTTTTCAGTAACATCGCGCTTCGTCAAGATCAAGACCATCGGCGGTCCGTTTCGCCCTGGCTAACGGTCTTCCCTCGAACTCAGCCCAAGGAAATCCCATGTCTAAGGTTCGCATTGCCGTCACCGGTGCGTTGATCGCCTGCCTGGCAGCTTGCTCAGGAGGTGGCCCGTCCCATGACGACCGTCAGAACGCGTTCTTGCAATACGTGAAAGACAACAGCAACGACAAGGCAAAGATTCGGGAGTTCCAGAGCGGGGAATGCGCCAAAGCTGAGGGCACTCCCAGCTACAACTGCGCCGTGTCGAGCCAGGTCATGGCCATGGACCGGGACTTCGGTCATGAGATGGATGGGGTCTACACGTTCACTGAGGTCAGTGGCACTTGGAAGATCACCGGCCGAGTCCAGTAGTCCTCTGATCGATCTGCCCCCTGCCCCAACTCCCAGGACATCCAATGACTGTCGGCACCTTTCTCCTTTTGCTTGTCCTGGGCGCAGCCGTGCTGATCGCCATCGGCGCCAATCAGGCTCTTCGATCCCGCAACCAGAGAGAGGCATTCGATCGGGAGTTTGACCACTTCTACTATGGTGGCAAAAGCGGCTTGGCGATCTCCGTCGAGCGGTCCAGGTTGAAGATCCGTACAGGCACTGCGGTGAAGATTTATCCCTTCATGGATGTGCGCTCTTGGGAAAAGCACTGGCACAATTCAAGGCGGGAAGGCACGATCACCATCAGTGTTCGCGATTTGGATCATCCGGTCTGGACCATCCAATTCAGTAGCGAAAGCGAGATGAACCGCTGGTATGAAATTTTTAACCAAGCCATCAACGACACTTGAAGCTTAGCAAGCATGAGTTGAGGAAGGCACATCGTTAAATTATAGAAGCCCCTCTTGGGGCTTTTATATTTTGGGGAAAGTCGATTCTGAAAAGGAATCCAAGCGACTCGTTTAGAATCGTCACAATTTAGGCGCTTTGGCCATTCTGGGGTTGTGATGCCCTTGACTAGCGCTGATTCTGGACTATTAATCGGTTATGGAAAACGACCGCATAACCGAAGAAGAGTGGAAAGAATTACTGACAGATCCGGGCTTCCGAAGATCTTTGGTAGACCTCGCCATCGAGAAATATACAAACAACGACGGCACGATAACGATGGAGATCACTGCTGAGTTGCTGAGGTTCTTAGACTTTGCTATCGACGATGAAGGTCTCGACGCGGCCCTTGCTCGGGTGGAAAACGGGGACACGCTCCACTGATCCAATTTTCCTATAGATCGCGCCCAAACAACGTAACACTGCAAAGATCCTTGCAGCGCATGGGATCGCGCATTTTTGATAATTTATTAAAACCCTCGAAATAGATGCATTTTACGGCGTGCATCTATATTCTTTATTCTTATTCGAATAACGAGATTGACAGCACGCGGCTTCACGTTAGGTTCTCCAGATGAACCAGAACAGCTCCAACGGCATTGGCCACGACGTCAACAGATGCTCAACCGGGAAAATTACGGTCGGGCCATTGACCATAGACAATATCAAGTTCGAGGGACCTGATGCCGCCCACGAATTTCGAAGGACGCTTCGAGAGCTTTTCGACCAGGCCCACAAGAAGGGATATACAGCCCCTCCACCCTCAAATCCTTCCGATGCGGAAACTGAGGTGGGGCCACTGTCAATAGAAATAGACAAGTTCATCACGGGAATGCACCTCGACAGAGACACACCTCAAAACATAACAACCACACATCACACCCTCAAATTGCTCTTAGGAATTATTGGAGATAAGAGAACTGCGGATATCAATCAGGACGACATTCATGCATTCAAGGAGGGAATTAGGTGGTGGCCAGCTAAAGCCAATCTTAAAGCGGCGTATCGCGGCCTTTCGGTAAAACAAATTATTGATCATGGCAAATCCCTGGGTCTGGACGAACCGTCTGGGCATACAGTGAACAATCACATGGCCAAGCTCAATAAATTCTTTAGCAAGCTTGTTCGCCAGAGAAAAATTAAATATTCCCCTCTTTCAGGTATAACTCTCCGAGTCAATGGCCACGTTGGTCCCATTGAAGAGCGTTACTATTCGGAAGCTGAACTTGGCAGCATATTCGGCGAGAAGGCTTATATGCGCTGGGCGAAAGGCAGACCACACCGCTACTGGCCGCCACTTCTAAGCTACTATACTGGCGCGCGTATCAATGAAATTGCGCAACTCAAGCTTAGTGACTTTGAGACCGTTCGGGGTGTCTTGTGTATCCAAATTCGCGTGAGCAAAGATATAGGAGAGGATGGTCTTCCGCTAGATACAGTTAACCAAAAGTTGAAAACGAAATCCTCAGCCCGAACCATTCCGGTGTCGCCCGAGCTTATCACTCTGGGCCTGAAAGACTATCTTGAAGATGTGCGTCTTACCGGGCATCCCCGCCTATTCCCTCACTTGTCTGCGGGTATTTCCGTCAAGAACGGCAGGCGCCAAGTGCTGGGTTACTCGCATAGCCTTACCCCTGCATTTTCGAGATACCTGAAACTCAAGGGTTTCCCATCTGGTGTTGTCTTTCATGCTTTTAGGCACACCTTCGTGAGCCTGCTTTATGAGCAAGGAGCGACAATTGAGCAGATCGAGAGCATCACTGGCCATCTCGACTCGCCCGGAAATCGAGGTGGCAGGACACTGCATCGACACTATCTGCACAAGAAGGCTAAAGAGAGCATCCTAGAAGCGCTTGAAACCCTAAAATTGCTGCATCCACTGGAAGGCGTGCCAGCCTATGAGTCGAAGCTATTTGCCGCATCACTAGGTGAAAAGAGCAGATTTCATCCATAAAAAAGCCCCTTACGGGGCTCTCTTACTCCTCGACTGTAAGGCTACTACGATCTACTGGAACCCTAACTTATCGCCCAGCACCGAAGACGCGATCAAGTAGGAACTCCGTGAAATTCGACGAACGAGCCGGAGAATTTCCCCTCGCATTCTGCGAGCGGTGCTCACGTCGGTAAAGGAAATCCTTTTCCGCCTGCTCCGCAAGCTTGAATGCCGTGGTCACTGCAAGGGAGAATTTTTCCGGTGCCATGCAAACTTCCAGAATACTGTCGCAGAGCTTATCCACGGACTTCACACTTGCTATCGGCAGAATTCTGTCATTAGCGATAACGGCGGCAATAAGCATCGCAACATGGAATCGGAACCTCATAAGATGGGCTCCTCTGGGGTTCCCATTTGCATGCTCGTTGATTTTGTAAACCAACATGGCAGACGCAAGATAAGGCGAGAACTTATGGTCCTTACCAAAAACTGCGACGCTGCCCTTTTCGCGGAGGATGGAGCTTGGGTTGTTCGCCATGACCATGTGTGGCTTTTGCATGAACACGGCGGCATAAGCTCGCACCATGCCATGAAGACCGACCACCCTCTTTTTATCGGGGGCGTCATCCAAAAGAGTGAACTCTCGGGAGCGTCGTTCATAGTAGAGGCTCTCGCCTATTCTTCTGGATTCCAGGGAAACATACTCCTGAAGGTCCTTATGCCACTTATCCAGCGTGAGGAATGCCTCATTCGGAACAGGTGTCTGCCTATTGTTTGCCCTGATGATTTTCGAGACAACGTCAGCGTCCGAGGTATGGACAACTTTAATAGGTATCAGCGCGTCGTCGAAGCCCGGCTTTCCTTGGTTAGAGAAAAGGACGTTACTAGTCTGGCAACCATTCACGATCTGGTAATTGCGGAGCAAGAAACGATGTGCGCCGAGATTCTTCATAAATGAAGAGACGACGGTAACACCATTGTTGTATAGCACGAACTTGTCAGAGGAGTCCTTAGATGAAACAGCCTCGGCTATTTCTTTATTTACAGAATTATCCTCCCCCTGGAAGTCTCTAACGTTGTCGTAGAAGACATTTCTGCGAATTCCGCCGTCCGGCGCTCTTATCAGTTTTATGAATTCACCGACTTCAACGAACCCAATATATGCTTGATCAACGCCCCGAATGGTGTCGAGCGTTAGGTTATTCTTAATCCGCAACTCGACTTCGAACTGGTTCTCTACCTGCTTAAACGACTCGATGAGACTTTCCGCGTTCCAATACTCAAAGGTAAAGCTCTTGAAATCGGAAACGCTTTCTTTCAGGTCCTCACATTTTTTCTCTGCAAGCTCGCTTAGCTGCGCCGAGGGCATGTGGCCGCCTGCATAAGCGAATACCATCCTACACGACGGAGAATCGGAAGAAAGCAGCTTTACAATTTGGGAAGAAAAAATGTGGCACAAGAGCATCGCTGGGTTTTGAAGAGCATCTTGGTCACTCGAAGCATATTCATCAAGGCGCTTTAAAAAATCCTTAGATCCTTCGATAAATTTAAGCACCTCTCCAGAATCCAAGCTCTTTGAAGTCTTCGCTTGGATGAGCAAAACCTGCACATCCAAATTCCTAGACCTCGCTAGCTGATCAATTTCTTCGGTCGATTTTACCAAATTGTTATTGACAAAAATTGCCACGGCATCGAGACCAAACGTTCCATCTTGGTCGACGTCGACATCTGACAAGTCCGCAACTTCCGAAAACGCCTCCGGATGAACCTGCGACATGATGGTGTAGTTCGCAAAATACTCGAACTGCTTGTGCTCAGGCAGTCCGTCTATTTGTGACTTTCGTCCAAAATCTTGAACGTAGGTCGCTAAAATTCGATGTTCCATATCCGTTCCTTGCGCCACTGCGCTCTGCTTATTTAATTTCTACTGCAATATTTTTTGCCCTGACTCCTACTTCACTGCGGAGTCGTCGTGGATAAATATATCTAGCTCCGAGTTGGTAAAGCGTTCCTTTAGCCATGATCTGGAATACTCAAAAAAGCCCCTTGCGGGGCCTTTTTGTTTCACCCCGGATACTTGGGGAATTTCTCATCTGGATGCTTGGCCTTCCACTCCTTGTAAGCGGCGGAACCTTCCCATGCGGCAAAAGCACGCGGTGTCCGGCCACGACCGGTCCAAGTCTCCTGCGTGTGCGGCAGCCAATACTTCGGCGCCACCTCTTTGCGCGTGCCAGTGCTAGCGGACTTCTTGGGGCGACCTGGCCCATTGGAAGAACCGCCAACTTGATTGGCGATATCCGCCTTCTGCTTAGACGTGAGGTGCTGGCCATAACGGCTCAGCAGATCCGAAATCTGCAAGAACGCGTCAGACGCTTCGTCTTCAATGAGCTTCGCTTCTTGCTCTTCAAGCTTGCGCAGTTCTTCTGCCAGCTTAGCTTTTGCCGAGGCAATTGAATCAAGGGTTGGTTTGCTCATTTTGCGTAACCTTGGAGAGTAGAAAAAATTATAACAACGAATTGCGTTACAGGTTCGACTAAGGCAAAACTCTTCAAGAAAACCTATACGGTTGACAGTTCAATGGATCACATTAGAACTAGGGGTGCCGCCATCGAAGGAGCAACCATTGAAATTTCTCATTGAAGTCATTCCATCTAACGAATATCCGGTATCTCTGACGTCCCAGATCGCCGACAAAGGATATGTTGATACCAACGCCCCTCCAAAGTTCTTCCAGTGCTTCGTGATGGGAGATGACCAACTGACCACCACGCCCTCTTTCATTCAGTGCCCAGTGCTAAACGAAATAGAGCCAGGCTCTCTCCTTCGGATAACCAAATTATCCGAGCCTGAGACCTAGGTTCGCATTCTGGCAATTCATTTCCGCCTCTTCAACGTTATCGTAGACAGGGCCGATATACGTGTTGGTCTGTGTATCGTAGATTTGATAGCCATCCTTTTTCCCAGGGCGACTGATAACTTGCACACGATACCGCTTCTTCTTGCTTGTAAATTTTCCCATTGTCAGATCCTCACCTTCCCACGAACGATCTAAGATAAATTTTCAGAATGGTAGAAGGGTAGAAGGATAGCGCTCTCAGTCTTCCTCGACCTCTTCTCCTTCTTCCAATGTCAAGAGTGTCAGGGTGCGGCCATACGAGCCTAAGCCAATCGCCTCTTCCGTGAGGTAGACACCACTCTTAGCACCGAAGAACCAATCACTGGCTTCCGCACTATCACTGTCTTCCATCGCCACTCTTATTGCATCGGGATCGTCAGCCAACCTCTGAGTAGCGCTTTCAGGGGGAACCTTCGTGTTGCGACCCAATGGTTTTGCCCAGCCAACGTGGGATTGGAGTGGATAGATCGCACAGAACTCAACCCGGCCATTCAAGCACTGCAAGACACCAGTGGGCAGGTGCCCTATTTCCGCATAACGCAACGCGGCGGCGGTCAATGAGGTATTGCAGGTTTCTGCTAGTGAACGAACAGCAGCCATGCCATCGCCGTTTTTATTAATAATCGGTTTGCATAGCGATTTGGGCATCATCAAGCACGATGCAAAATAGTCCGCCTCCCGCTCAATAGGATCTGAGGATCCAAATCCACCCCGAGATGCGTGCTCGCTGCCTTGCTTAAAAATATGTTCGGGATGACCATCGAGGCAGAAGTGGCCTAATTCATGCGCCACGCTGAAATTCTGAAATCCGGGGCTTTCGATATGCGTAGCGTAAATGATGGCAAAGTCATTCCCCTGACGCACTAGCCATCCTGATGCGCCCGAGGAACCAGCCGGTTTTGCATGCACTTGGATGTCCAAGTGCTTTGCAATGTCCATGGGATTAATTGGAAGTGATACAACTCCCGCATCGTTGAGCATGTCCTGCGCTTTTGCTTCGATCTGCTGCCGACGATAACTATCCATCCCTCTTCCTTGTATCGGCTAGTGACTTGGCGACGGCTTCAAGCATCTTGATGTCGTCTTCCGTGGCCTGCCCCAAATGGCGAGCAATCCTTGAAGCAGCTGCCATGTCGTCTGGGCTGTCAACGAGCCCCATCAGGTAGTCAGTGCTCACACCCAGAACTTTGGTCAGACGACGCAAGTTATCAAACGAAGGCTTCCTTGATCCACTTTCAAAGTGGGAGATGGTCGTGGACGGCAGACTCGCTTCCTTGCCCAGATCTGCTTGCGTCAGACCTCGCCTGTCCCTGGCCTCTCTCAAACGGGCTGGGAAGAGATCAGACATCGGGCAATCCTAAATTTTGGTGGGTGACAAATCATACTTGACGAAGTCGACAAGAGGGGAGTATTGTCGCTTCCGTCAAGTCCTTGTAGTCGGAAATCTTCTGACTGGCTTGGCAGGAGAGAGCCTTATGAGCACCCGTAAGCCTATCGGAACGACCGCCAAGACTGGCGAAACCTGCCCTGAGAGTGGTGTGTGGCAACCCTCGGGCTACTCCACCACGGCACCCATTGCTAAGGGCAACCGCATGCCGCCCTACGATGGGAAGGCCGTGACTTGGGTGTTGAAGCAACACGCCTGAGCAAGAGGGGCGGTAGGCCAGCTGCCGCCCCTTCCTGAGCATCAGGTATGAGCGATCAGCGACTGCTGCTCCTAAAAACCCAGCAGTTGATTTCGGAGGAAATGTTATGGCTGTATACGTTGTGACCTGGAACCTGAACAGGGAACGCAGCAACTATGACGCTGCGCGCCGTCAGTTCATTCAGCACTTGGAGCGGTATCCCAACGCGCAAGATGGCGGATTGGAAAGCGTGCGTTGGGTGCAGAGCTCGGGAACCGCCAACCAGCTGCGAGACGACCTACGCCAGAAGCTTGACGACAATGATCGGCTTTTCGTTAGCAAGCTCGCCGCAAATCAGTATGCCGGATGGCTCAACACAGCTGTCTGGGACTGGGTGACCTCGCGCCTGTGAATTTTTCAAGCCACCTTCGGGTGGCTTCTTTTTGTCGACTCGCTGCGCATTGCCCGAATCGGCAAGATAGGCTCCCCCGCAGCTATAATTTGAAAACACCACATAACACAGGACATAGGTCCGGTTTGCGTTTCCCTGAAGGAAGAAGGGGTTAGAGCTGATTCAATAAGCTCCCCCTCTCTCCGCCACACAAATAAAAAGGCCGCCCTCAGGGGCGGCCTTTTTATTTGTGCGGTGGACAGCATGGGGGACGAGAACCCCAACGGGTTCGACGGATTCGCCAGGAGCGAATCCGGACAGCCGAACGGCTGGCCCTGGAGCGCGTCAGCGCGGAAGGGCTGGGTGCATGGATGCACCCAGCAATCCCAATGAAGCGGCCACCCTGCATCCGAAGCCTCTGCGCCGCCACCGCTTGCGCCACGCAAACCGTCACCACCGCTAACGGTAGAGCCGACCGCTGGTCGGCTGCTCTTCTCGCAGCCAACCCATGCCAAAGTCCCCCCATGCCCACCCTGCGCCCCTACACCCCAACAGACGCCCCCGCCTGCCTGGCACTGTTCGACACCAACGTGCCGCGTTACTTCGCCCCACACGAACGCCACGACTTCGCCACTTACCTGCTCCACCCACACCGCGCCCACGACTATCTGGTCATCGAACACAACGGCCACCTTGTCGCCTGCGGCGGCCTGGCCCTCGACAACGAACACACCGCGGCCTTCTGCTGGGGCATGGTCGACCGCACCCGTCATCGCCAAGGCTTGGGCGCACAGCTCTCCCACGCGCGGGTGGCCCGCGCAAGAACACTCGGCGCCCAGCGCATCACGCTCAGCACCAGCCAGCACACGCAGGCGTTCTACGCCGGATTCGGCTTCGTCGTCACCCACATCACCCCCGATGGGCACGACCCCGGGCTGGATGCGGTGGAGATGGTGCTCGAACTGGCGCCGCGCTGAGCGGCGCCAGTGATTGGAGTGCGTCAGGGTTGCATCAGCCACGCATGGCGTGGCCCTACCCCCGAGCGCGCAGCGTGCGTTTTGAACGCCTCAGCTGCTCGACAACTTCATCAACACCAACCCGCTCACGATCAACACCGCTGCGGCAATCCGCATCGCGCTGACCTGTTCGCCGAGGAAGGTAATGCCGATCACGAACGCACCGACCGCGCCGATGCCGGTCCAGATCGTGTACGCGGTGCCGAGCGGCAACGTGCGCATCGCCAACGACAACAGCCAGAAGCTGGCAATCATGGTGACGAGGGTGATGATGGAGGGGGTGAGCTTGCTGAACCCCTCGGATTGCTTCATCGAGAACGCCCAGACGATTTCCAGTACACCGGCTGCCAACAGATAGATCCAGGCCATGCGGCCCTCCTTGATGGGGGCCAGGCCGTCCTGGTCAGTGGTTCCCGAAATGGGGGAGGCCGTTCCTCCTGTGCCGCGTATTTTACCGCCCCACCCGCGCAATAGCCGCTACTGACGGCATCGGGCTACACAGGATTCAGCCTCCGCGTCTGGTACTGCATGCCGCGCATGCGCTAGAATGCGCGACTGCACTGCCGGACCTGTTCCTGCGGTGCACCTTCCGCCTGCGGCCGGCTGATCCCTGATCGCCCTGCAGCCGGAACGTCTCTATGGTGGCCCCGTCGGCCCCTCGCGACGCTAGGTCGAAAATCCCGCCAGGGCCGGAAGGCAGCAACGGTATCGATCGACGCGGGCGCCGAGGTCAGCCGGCGGGGCCGCCACCTTTTTGGGTCCCCTGTTTCCTTCGCGATGCTGCCGATCAAGGCGCTGCGGGCGTGCCCTGATGGAACACCACCCTCCACGCCTCGCCATGCAGTCGCCACAGCGAACTGCGCAGCACCTCGCGCTGACGCACCCCTTCGATCACATACCAACTGCGGTAGCGCACCTGCGCCAGCGTCGGGGCCAGCAGGACGACGGCGTAATCGCTGGACACGATCTCCACCTGCGCACGCTCGCGTGGGATCTCGGCCAGCGCGGTCGCACGGTCGAAACAGGCGCCCGAGCTGCCGATCTCACGGAAGTCGTCATCCAACGGCGCCGCCAGCTGCGCGACATCTCCGCGGACCGCTGGCCCATGCAACGCGCGTTCGAGCGCCTGCAGATGGGCGGCCAGCGCGTCGCCCATGCTCAGGGAGGATCCTGGGCCAGCACGTGCATCGCGGTCGGGGTGGCCAGTGCGACACGCTCACCGGGCAGGGCCACGCGGTGGCCACGCTGGCGCAGCGCTTCGCCGTCGCTCTCGCTGGCATAGTGGTACAGCATCATCCGCGCCTGCAGCTCGGGCGTGTACTCACGCTCCAGGTCATCCACACCGGTGTGGGAGGGATTGCCGTGCAGGCCGCAGTCGTGGGCGATCAGTTCGTTGTCGTCGGCGTAGCGCGCCAGCATTTCCGGAACCGGCCGGGTATCACCACTCCAGGTGACCGCACCCTTCAGGCGCAGGCCATAGGCGGTTTCCGGCCAGTGATGGCGCACCGGGAAGACTTCCAGACGCACGCCATCATGCCAGAACGCATCGCCGACCACGATCAGCTGGAAGGCATCCCAGAAATTCGCGCCGCCCTCGGCCAGCACGTTCGGGTAATCGGCCACGCGCTTGTGCAGCAGCGGAACGACCGTCGCCGGCACGTAGAGGCGGATGCGCCCACGACGCTGCGGCGAGAAATAGGCATCGACGAACAGACGTTCGAAACCAGCCACATGGTCCAGGTGCACATGGGTGACGAACAGTGCCTGCGGCACATGCCCGTAGTGCGCCTGGAAGGCGGTCAGCCCTTCCCCGCCGCAATCGATGGTGAGCCACGGGCGGCCATCACGCTCGATCACCGCCATCGGCGAACCCAGCTGCACGGCCGACGCATTGCCGACCCCCATGAAACGCAGTGCCCAGTCCATCAGTAGCCCCGGTTCCAGGCCAGATCGTAGGCGCGGCGCAGCCGTGCGTAGTCCTTTTCGACGTCGTCATGGCTGCGCTCACCGCGCAGCTTGATCAGCGAGCGCAGCAGCCGCTTGAGATTGCGTTCGCGCCAGCGGGTGGCGGGAATGCGCAGCACACCGCGATCGAAATCGATCAGCCAGCCGTGGCCGTTGGCGTCGAACAGAATGTTGTGGGCGTTGAGATCGGCATGGTCCAGCCCGGCGCGGTGGAAGCGCGCGATCAGCCGGCCCGTCTCTTCCCAGGGGGCGCCGCGCCCGGCGACCAGCGCGCGGTCGGCCAGCGAGCGCACGCCCTCCAGCCGCTCCATCAGGATCGCCGCTTTGTAGCGCAGGCCTTCGCGCATGTAGAACGCGGCAATCGGTCGCGGCACCGGCAGCTTCTGCGCGCGCAGGGCACGCATAAGCCGGAACTCGGCAAAACTGCGGGTGCGGTTGGCGCCCCGCCAGATGTAGTGGTCCCGGCTGAGCTTGGCCGCCAGGCCGCCGCGCAGGTACTGGCGCAGCACGGCATGACCGAAGGGCGCATCGACGAACCAAGCCCCGCCGCGGCCGCCATCGCCGACCGGTCGCGCCCGCTCGCCCCAGTGGGCCGGCGCGAACAGGCTCATCTCGGCTTGCCGCAAGGCTTCGCGGTCGAACAGAATGGCACCGATACCGCGTCCATCGCGGCAGGGCGTCAGCGCTTCAGTGGCGTCGAATGCGACCATTCCTTCGAGTCTAACAACACCATGGCACCAACGTCCTCTTCCTTGTGTCTTTTGCGTTTGTCCGCGCTGGGGGACGTGACCCATGTGGTGCCGCTGGTGCGCACCCTGCAACAGGCCGATCCCGGCGTTTGCCTGCACTGGATCATCGACAAGGCCGGCCACAAGCTGCTCGACGGGCTGCCGGGCGTGACCTTCCACAGCTACGACAAGAAGACCGGCCTGGCCGGCATGCGCGCCCTGCGCGAGAGCCTCCCTGCCGGACGCTTCGATGCGCTGCTGCAGATGCAGGTGGCCTTCCGCGCCAACGTGCTGTCCGCCTTCGTGCCGGCCAAGCGTCGCATCGGCTACGACAAATCGCGCTCCAAGGACCTTCATGGGCTGTTTATCAATGAGCGCATCCCCGACCGCCCCGGCATCCACGTGCTGGATGCGATCGGCAGCTTCTGCGAGCCGCTGGGCCTGAAGCAGACCGAGGTCAGCTGGGACCTGGCCGTGCCGCCGGCCGCGTTCGAGTGGGCCAATGCCCAGTGGGCCGACGACGGCCGCCCGGTGCTGATGATCTCGCCCTGCTCCAGCCACGTGCGTCGCAACTGGTATGCCGACCGCTATGCGGCCGTCGCCAACCACGCCACCTCACGCGGCTGGCGGGTGGTGCTGTGCGGTGGGCGCAGCGATCTGGAGCGCGGCATGGCCGATGCCATCCAGGCGCAGCTGACCACCCCGGCGCTGGATCTGGTCGGCAAGGACACCCTCAAGCAACTGCCGGCGCTGTTGGCGCGCGCCGCGCTGGTGATGACGCCCGATTCGGGCCCGATGCATATCGCCAACGCGATGGGCACCAAGGTGCTCGGCCTGCACGCGGCCAGCAACCCGCACCGCAGCGGCCCCTACTCCGACCGCCGCTACTGCGTGGACCGCTACGACGATGCGGCGCGCAGATTCCTGGGCAAGCCGGCCAGCGAACTGAAATGGGGCGCGAAGGTCGAATTCGACGACGTGATGCAGCTGATCACGGTCGAGGACGGCATTGCCGCCTTCGAGCGCTATGTCGCCGATTACGCGCCGCGCGGGGCGTAATCCTTGTACGACTTCTCTTCCACGTAGAGCGAGCCCAGCGCCAGGTTGATGTCCTTCTTGATGCGGGCACGCTCATCGTTCTGCTGGTAGACGCTGCGGGCCAGTTCGACGAAATGATCGTCGAAGGCCTGGGCCTTGTCCTGCAGGCGGATGTTGTCTTCGATGTCCCACAGGCGCTCGTTGACGGCCTTCAGCTCGGCACGCAGGCGGGCGATGTCCTTGACCCCGGCCGGGTGCGCCATCCAGGTCTTTTCCAGCGCGCTCAGCTCGGTGCGGATGTTGGCCAGCTTGGCCTCGTCGCTGATGCGCTCGGATTTGATCTGCAGGATCGAGATCTTGTCGAGCAGTTCACCGAAGGACACGGGGACGAGGATTTCAGCGGTCATGGTGGGGATCCGTTACGTGAGGTGGGCAGTTTAGCGGAGCGCATGTTGGAGGGGTGTGGCCTGAGGGTGCGGCCCTCGGGTAGAGCCACGCCATGCGTGGCTGCGCGGTGATCGGGAGGCACCCACGCATGGCGTGGCTCTACCGCGATGACGTCGCGTGGCTTGCGGGATGGCCGCTTCGTTGCCGGGATTGCTGGGTGCATCCATGCACCCAGCCCTTCCGCGCTTGCGCGCTCCAGGGCCGCGCCGCCTGGAGTTGGATACGCCGATGGGATGAACGCGTCGCCACGCGCCCGGGTATGTCGGTGATGACGCTTGGGGCTCCGGAAGCAGGGTGGCCGCTTTATTTGGATTGCTGGGTGCATCCATGCACCCAGCCCTTCCGCGCTTGCGCGCTCCAGGGCCAGACGTTCGTCTGTCCGGATCTGCTCCTGCAGATCCGTCGAACCCCGGCGCGCCTTCGCTCATCCCCCTCTCCGCCAGACACGCAAAAAAGGCCACCCGTTGGGCAGCCTTTTTTGCGTGTCTGGCGGAGAGGGGGGGATTCGAACCCCCGAGGCGCTATAAACGCCTGCCTGATTTCGAGTCAGGTACATTCAACCGCTCTGCCACCTCTCCAGATGGTCCCGGCGAACCGGGACGCGAATGATACGGGCAGGACGCGCTGGCGACAAGTCATTGCGTGCAAAGAAGTGAATTTCTTCTGTATGGATGCCTTGCCGGATGTCCGGCGGGCCGCGATCATGCCGTTATCCCTCGCAATCCTCACCGGCACGCGCCTTCATGATCGAATTCGGACACCTGACCCACCCCGGCCTGCGCCGTGACCTCAATGAGGATACGTATTACGGGGATGGCGAACTGGCGCTGTGGCTGGTCGCCGATGGCATGGGCGGGCACGCCTGCGGTGAGGTGGCCAGTGCGCTGGCACGCGAGACCATCGTGCGCGAGATCCGCCGCGGGGCGACGCTGGCGCATGCGATCCGGATCGCCGATGAGGAAATCATCCGCACCTCGCGCCGCCGCAACGACAGCCTGCCGATGGGCACCACCGTGGTGGCGGCCCGTGTACAGGGCAATCGGTATGAGGTGGCGTGGGTCGGCGACAGCCGCGCGTACCTGTGGCGCGACGGCAAGCTGGCCCAGCTCAGCCAGGATCACAGCGTGGTCCAGGAACTGGTCGCCCAAGGCAATCTGACCGCCGAGCAGGCGCGGGCGCATCCGCATCGCAATGTGGTGACCCAGGCGCTGGGGGTGACCGATCCGGCACATCTGAATGTGGCGACCACCACCGGTGAGCTGCGCCCGGGCATGCAGCTGCTGCTGTGCAGTGATGGGCTGACCGAAGAGGTCGAGGACAAGGGCATCGCCCGCACCCTCGCCTTCGACGATGCCAGTGCGCAGGAATGCGTGGATACCCTGGTCGCCGCCGCGCTGGATGGCGGCGGCTCGGACAACATCACCGTGATTCTGGTGCGATGCCACTGAGGCAGGCATCCCGACCAACGGTCGGGATCTACCGATGTCGGGCGCTCAGGCGCTGACCGCTTCCGCCGCCTCGGGTTCACCATCCCAGATCGCGCGGCCGGCCTTCTTGCGCAGCTTGGCCAGGCGCGCTTCGTGCGCTTCCAGCTCGGAGGCGGTCGCGACCACGCGCGGGCGCGGCAGCAGGCGCGAGGTGTCGAAGGTCTGCGCGTGGGCGCTGCCGGTTTTCTGGTCATCGGCCGAGCCGAAGCCGATTTCTTCCTGGCCCGAGGTCAGGGCGATGTACACATCGCCCAGGATCTGCGCATCGAGCAGGCCGCCGTGCAGCTGGCGGTGGGCATTGTCCACGCCCAGGCGCCGGCACAGTGCATCCAGCGAGTTGCGCTGGCCGGGGAAGCGCTCACGCGCCATCTTCAGCGTATCGATCACCGTGCAGCGGTCGGTGATCTTGCCGTAGTGGTCGCCCAGCAGCGACAGCTCGTTGTCCAGGAAGCCCAGATCGAACGCCGCGTTGTGGATGATCAGTTCGGCGCCGTCGATGTAGGCGAGGAAGTCGTCAACGACCTGGGCGAAGTCCGGCTTGTCGGCCAGGAACTCCAGGGTCAGGCCGGTGACTTCCTGCGCGCCCTGTTCGAACTCGCAGTCCGGCTTGAGGTACTGGTGGTAGTTGTTGCCACTGGGGCGGCGCTCGAGCAGTTCCACACAGCCGATTTCGACGATGCGGTTGCCCTTCCGCCATTCCAGGCCGGTGGTTTCGGTATCAAGGATGATCTGACGCATGGGCTCAGTGTACCGGGCCAGCGGCGCGGATCCGGATCGCGGCGTCGCGCGCCAGCTGATCCACGCGCTCGTTGTCCGGGTCGCCGGAATGCCCCTTCACCCAGCGCCAGTCGATGGTGTGCTTGAGCGTGGCCGCGTACAGGCGCTCCCACAGCTCCCGGTTCTTGACCGGCGAGCCGCCAGCGGTTTTCCAGTTCTTGCGGATCCAACCGGGCATCCACTCGGTCAGGCCCTGGCGCACGTACTGCGAATCGGTGAACAGCACGATGTTGCACGGCTCGGTCAGGGCTTCCAGCCCCGAGATGGCGGCCATCAGCTCCATGCGGTTGTTGGTGGTATGTGCTTCGCCACCGCTCAGTTCACGCTCGTGCGCGTTGTAGCGCAGCAACGCCGCCCAGCCGCCAGGGCCGGGATTGCCGAGGCAGGAACCGTCGGTGTGGATTTCTATCGTCTTCATTCCATTCCAGATCAGGTGGCAACCGTGCCGTGCCAACGTGGCACGGCCACGGGCGTCGGTCCCGGCAATGCCAGAGTGCGTTTTTCAGCGGTGAACAGACAGGCGGCCCGCAGCGGGGCCAGATCGCGCCGCGCCGGCGAACGGTCGCGCCACATCGGGCCGAGGTAGTGCAGGTCCTCGCAGCTCAGGCCAGCCTGCGTAAGGGTGTGCCGCAGCCGCTGCGGGCTGCGCACGACCAGCCCGTGATGGCGCCACTGGCGGCGGTACGGGCTGAACGGGTTGAGGGTGGACAGCCACAGCCGGCCGCCGGGCATCAGCACGCGCGCGCACTCGGCGATCAGCTGCTCGGCGTCACGCGCGGTGACGTGCTGCAGCACGATGGCGTTGACGCTCTCGTCCGGCAGCGGCAGCGGGAGCGCGCACTGCACGTCCCCGGCATAGGTCGCCCCGACCCGGTGGAGGCGCAGGCCACGGCCCGGCAGATCCACACACTCCAGCCAGCCGGGCGTCGGTGCCACCCACAGCCACGGGTTCACCGCGCGCTCGGCGAGCAGGCTGCGCAACCGCTCCGATTCCAGACGGCGCAACGCTTGTGCCGGTTCAGTATCAAACCAGGATGCGACTGTCGCTTGACGGGGGCTCGGCACGAGGGGCATGGTCCAATTCTATGCGACTGACCGCCCTACCCGCGTTTGCGGACAATTACATCTGGGCGCTGGTCGCCGACGACGGCCGCGCCGTGGTCGTCGACCCCGGCCAGGCCGACCCCGTTCTGGCCGCCGCAGCGCAGCAGGGATGGGTTCCCCACAGCATTCTGTTGACCCACCACCACGACGACCACATCGGCGGCGTGGCCGAGCTGCAGGCCCGTTTTCCCGCGGTGGAGGTCTACGCACCGGTGGAACCGCGCATCGCGGTCCCTGCCCATCGGGTGGTTGAAGGTGAATGCGTTCAGGCATTGGGGCTCGGGTTCCACGTAGTATCCGTGCCCGGGCACACCCGGAGCCATATTGCGTTTCACACCGCTGAACACCTTTTCAGTGGCGATGCGTTGTTCAGCCTGGGCTGTGGGCGCATGTTCGAAGGTACGCCTCCCCAGCTTCTGGCATCCCTGCGGAAGCTGGCGTCCCTGCCAGCGCAACTGATGGTCTGTTGCGCCCACGAGTACACCCTGTCCAATGCCGTCTTCGCGCGGCATGTAGACCCCACCAACGCTGCGCTGTCGCAGCGCCATGAGGAGGCCTTGGCCATGCGCCGCGATGACCTGCCCACGCTGCCGGTTTCACTGGCAAGCGAGCTGGAATGCAATCCGTTCCTGCGTACGAACACCCCCGCCATCCAGGCGGCCGTCAGCGCCCATCTCGGGCGTCCCGTTACCGATGAAGTCGATGTTGTCGCAGGCCTGCGACACTGGAAAGACGGATTTCGAACATGAGTCGGCGATTGTTGCCGCTCGCGCTTGGCCTGGCGATCGCCGTGGCCGGCAGCGCGGGCGCCCAGTCGTTGACCGCCGGCATGTCGCAGAACGTGGCCGGCCTGTCCTCCCTTCCCCTGACCGCTGCGGCCCTGCCGCCGGCCTCGGTGCGCAACGGGCAGGAGATCTTTGCCAGCTTCCGCGATGGCCTGGCCGAACCCACCTGCGACGCCGAGGCGACCAGCCCGCGTTGGCAGAAGCAGTTCGCGCATGCCCCCTCGCGGCTGGCCAACCAGGACGATGACGCCCTGGTGCTGTTCGGCTATGTGGTCGAAGAGCTGCGCAACTCCAATCTGCCGACCGAATTCGCGCTGATTCCCTTCGTGGAAAGTGGCTACCGGCCCAACGCCCGCAATGGCAGCGGCCCGGCTGGCCTGTGGCAGTTCATCGCCACCACCGCCAAGAACCACCGCGTGCAGATGACCCCGGGCTATGACGGCCGCCTCTCTGCCGTGGATTCCACCCAGGCCGCGGTGCGCTACCTCAAGACCCTGCACGGCATGTTCGGCGGCGACTGGCGACTGGCCACCATGGCCTACAACGCCGGCGAGTACCGCGTGCTGCAATCGCTGCGCAAGGCCGGCATGAACGCACAGAACGCGCGCCCGGCGGAATTGCCCGGGCTGTCGCCGGTCACCTATGCCTATGTCGAGAAGCTGCATGCGCTGGCCTGCGTCCTGGAAGACGCGGAAACCGAGCCGGCGGTGATGGCCTCGCTGGACCGCACCGTGCCGGTGCTGAAGGGGCACACCCTGCCGGCCGGCACCAGCGTCCAGCAGTGGGCCCAGCAGCGCGCTCTCGACCCCGCCCGGATCGCCCGCCTCAATCCGGCGCTGGCCAGCGGCAAGGGCCGCCCGAGCGGCCAGGTGACGGTTCTGGCCCCGACCGCGCATGCCCCGGTGGATGCCAGTGCCAGCGTGGCCGCCCTTGCGGTGGCGCCGAGCGTACCGGCCGACACCACGGCGGCGCGTACGGCGCCCGGCCCGGTGGCCACCCGTACCGTGGCCAGCGCGGACCGCCCGCGCAGCCGCCGCCACACCGTGCGCGATGGCGAGTCGCCCTGGACCATCGCCCGCCGATACGGCATGCCACTGAAGGCGCTGCTGTCGCTCAATGGGCTCAGTGGCAGCAGTGTGCTCAAGCCGGGAGCGGTGCTGCGCGTCGAAGACTGAGCGCGCGCGGATCCTATTGCTGGTAACGACACTGCCCGGTTCCGCCGGGCAGTATCGTTTTCAACAACAAAAAGCCCGGCATGGCCGGGCTTTTTGTTGTCCAGCAGACGCCGACCCGGTTACAGGTTGGCTTCTTCGGTCTGCACCTTGAAGTGCTTGCGCATCGCTTCGACGTAGGCCTTGGCGGCGGCCATGCCGTCGATCTGGCTCAGCTGCTCCTTGAGCTGCTGCTGCTGGGCGGCATCTACTTCGGCCACGTTGCCCGGGGTGACCTTGTTGACCGCGTAGATCACGTAGCGGCCCTGCACGGCGACCTTGCCGTAGCTGGGCTTGCCTTCGGCCGGCAGCGGCGCGCTGAACACGGCGCGGTTGATTTCCGGGGTCGGTACCGGCTGGGTACGCGGCAGGCCCGGCAGCGGGCTGATCTGCAGCTGGTCGCTGGTCGCCAGCGCCTGCAGGGTCTGCCCGGCCTTCAGCTTGGCCAGCACGGCGTCCACGGCCTTCTCGGAAGCCTGGCGGGTCCGGTCGGCATGGATCGCAGCGATGACCTGCTCACGGGCCTTGGCCAGCGGCAGCGCCTGCTCCGGGCTGTGCTCGGTCACGCGGATCATCACGTTGTGGTTCGGGCCCAGCTCGATCGGGTCGCTCACCGTGCCGTCCTGGGTCAGGATGTCGGAGAACGCCGCACGCAGCACCGCGGGGTTGGCCGCGATGCCACTGGCGGTGGCGCGGGTGAACGGACCGATCGTCTGCACCGGCAGGCTCATGTCCTTGGCCGGGCCTTCCAGCGAGGTCGGGTTCTTGTAGACCAGATCCACCAGGCGGCCACTCAGTTCAGTGAACACGCGATCGGTATCGGCCTTGAGCTGTTCGGCAGCCAGCTGGTCACGCACGTCCTCGAACGCGCGGCCTTCGCCACCCTTGGTCTCGCGCAGCTTGAGCACGTGGTAGCCGAACTCGGTCTTCACCGGCCCAACCACGTCGCCCGTCTTCATGGCGAACAGCGCGTCTTCGAACGGCTTCACCATCGCGCCGTGTTCCACCCAGCCCAGGTCGCCGCCGGTGTCCTTGGAACCCGGATCTTCCGAGTTGGCCTTGGCCAGCGCGGCGAAATCGGCACCCGGCGCCTTGGCTTCCGCGGCGATGCGCGTGGCCTTTTCTTCGGCCGCCTTCAGCTTGGCCGGATCATTGCCATCGGCGGTGATCAGGATGTGCGAGGCCAGACGCTGTTCCGGCGTGGCAAAGCGTGCCTTCTCATCCTGGTAGCGCTTGCGCAGCGTGGCTTCGTCAGCCGCGGCTGCGGCCGGCAGGTTTGCGCCGTTGATCTCGACGTATTCCAGCGACACGGTTTCCGGCTGGCGGAAATCCTTGGTGTGGCTGTCGTACCACTGCTTGATCTGTGCGTCGGTCACTTCGGCGGTATCGGCCGGCGTTTCCGGCAGCGCGGCCAGCTCCACGTCACGCGTTTCACCGAGCAGCTTCATCAGGCGCTCGGCTTCGCTCTGGGTGGTGAACCCCGAACGCTGCAGGGCCGACGGGATGATCGACTGCTGGATGCTCTCGCGCACCAGCGCTTCGAACTGCGTCGGCGTGCGCGGCGGATTACCGCTGGCCAGCGCGATGCGGTAGTTGTCCTGGTTGAACTTGCCGTCCGCATCCAGGAAGGCCGGGATCGAGGCGATGTACTCGCGCACGGCACCATCGCCGATCACGATGCCGGACTGTTCGCCGGCCAGGCGCACGACCTGCTCATCGATCATCTGATCGAGCACGGCCAGCTTGCTTTCGGTGCTTTCGAACTGGCGCGGATCGAAATCCTCACCCTGTTCCTGGCGTGCCTGCTGGCGCGCCTGCTCGAAGCGCACGCGGAAATCGTTGGAGCTGATTTCATGGTGCTGCCACAGGAACGAGACCGGCCACCACGACGGGGCGGACTTCCACCAGGTCGGCGGGGCGGCCACTTTGGCCACGTTCTGCGAGCCGACGCCACCGAGGTAGCTGGAGTCGATCACGAACAGGAACGGAATCATCAGCAGCCCCAGGATCACGGTAACGATCCAGCCCGAGGTCTTGTCGCGAAGTTTCTGCAGCATGGGAAAAATCAAGGCCTGATTGGCGAGCCCGGCAGTGTAACCCGCTTCGCGGCAGGCTCCAAAAGTGCCCGCATCGGCCGCCCCGGCCAGATCCAGAGGCTCCCACGCCCGGCCATGGCAACGGATGCACGGTCAGTCGCGCGCCGTTGATCGATGCGCTGAATTGAAAACAAAAAAGAGCCCTTGGTTTTCACCAAGGGCTCTTCAAAGATTGGCGGAGCGGACGGGACTTGAACCCGCGACCTCCGGCGTGACAGGCCAGCATTCTAACCAGCTGAACTACCGCTCCGCACTTGAAACTTTGCAGGCGCTCATTCTATCCGAAGATATTCAGATTGCCCACCCCGAAATACTGCTTTTTTCGAGGTTTTTTTAAAACTGGCGGAGCGGACGGGACTTGAACCCGCGACCTCCGGCGTGACAGGCCAGCATTCTAACCAGCTGAACTACCGCTCCGCACTAAACCGCTTTTGTTTCCACCGCGACCTGCGTCGCTGGAGAAAACAAGGCCCCCGATCGCTCAGGGGCCCTATTGAAACTGGCGGAGCGGACGGGACTTGAACCCGCGACCTCCGGCGTGACAGGCCAGCATTCTAACCAGCTGAACTACCGCTCCACATTTCAAAACTTTTACTGGCAGTGCCTGGTGGGTGCTGAGGGTTTCGAACCCCCGACCCTCTCCGTGTAAAGGAGACGCTCTACCGCTGAGCTAAGCACCCCAGCAAGCCGCTTAGTTTACGGCATCCTTCAGGGCTTTGCCAGCCTTGAACGACGGATTCTTCGACGCAGCGATCTTGATGGTGTCGCCGGTCTTCGGGTTGCGGCCGGTACGGGCAGCGCGGTCGCGGACCTGGAACGTGCCGAAGCCCACCAGCGTCACCGCGTCACCGCCCTTCAGGGCCTTGGTGACGGAAGCGATGACGGCATCAACGGCGCGGCTGGACTCGGCCTTGGTCAGGTCGGCGGCTTCAGCAACGGCGTCGATCAATTCGGTCTTGTTCATTCTCTACAGCTCCTTTGGCGGGGATTCCGCGGATTCAACATTGAGACACCCGAGGACGATACGCCGCCGGATGCCAGTGAAGTTCTCTGTTCGCCGAATTCAGCATGACGCTGACTCACGAGTGGTGCTTTTATACCAGTGCCCCCCTACCCGCGCAAGCTGAAAAGCCAATAACGACGCGGGTTTCGGGCACTTGGACAGCGCGCGTCAATGCTTGACGCGCGTGGTGGAAGCTGTCTTGGACTTGCCACGTACCGTGACACGCTGACCATCTTTCTTGGGCTTCGGTGCGGTCAGCGGCGTCTCCAGGGCCAGGTCGAGCACTTCCTCGATCCACTTCACCGGCACGATCTTCAGATCACGGGTGACATTGGCGGGGATATCGGCCAGATCCTTGCGGTTTTCCTCGGGGATGATGACCGTGGTGATGCCGCCACGCAGCGCCGCCAGCAGCTTCTCCTTGAGGCCGCCAATGGCGGTGACGCGACCGCGCAGGGTGATCTCGCCGGTCATCGCCACTTCGGCCCGGATCGGCACCTTGGTCAGCGTGGACACCAGCGAGGTGACCATGGCGATACCCGCGCTGGGGCCGTCCTTCGGGGTGGCGCCATCGGGTACGTGCACGTGAACGTCGTGCTTCTGCAGGAACTCGTTGTCGATGCCCAGCCGCTCGGCACGCGAACGCACCACCGACAGGGCCGCCGAGGCGGATTCCTTCATGACGTTGCCGAGCTGGCCGGTCAGGATCAGCTGGCCCTTGCCCGGGACGAGTGTGGATTCAATCTGCAGCAGATCCCCGCCGACTTCCGTCCACGCCAGGCCGGTGACCAGGCCCACTTCGTTCTGCTCTTCGGCACGACCGAAATCGACGCGACGCACGCCCAGGTACTTGTCCAGGTTCTTGCCGTTGACCACCACCAGCGCCTTCTTCTTCGCACTGGTCTTTTTGGCGGCCTTGGCCGGCTTGGCCGGGGCGACCGGACCGGCGAGCGCGATCTCCTTCACCACCTTGCGGCAGATCTTGGCGACTTCGCGCTCGAGGTTGCGCACGCCGGATTCGCGCGTGTAATAGCGCACGATGTCCTGGATCGCGTCGGCCTCGATCTCCAGCTCTTCCGGCTTCAGGCCGTTGGCCTTGATCTGTTTGGGCACCAGGTAGCGCATGGCGATGTTGAGCTTCTCATCCTCGGTGTAGCCGGGGATGCGGATCACTTCCATGCGGTCCAGCAGCGGGCCGGGGATGTTGAGCGAATTGGAGGTCGCCACGAACATCACTTCGGACAGGTCCAGATCCACTTCCAGGTAGTGATCGTTGAACGCGTTGTTCTGCTCCGGATCGAGCACTTCCAGCAGCGCCGACGACGGATCGCCACGGAAGTCCATCGACATCTTGTCGATCTCATCGAGCACGAACAGCGGGTTCTTGCTGCCGACCTTGTTGAGGTTCTGCACGATGCGGCCCGGCATGGAGCCGACGTAGGTACGACGGTGCCCGCGGATCTCGGCCTCGTCGCGCACGCCGCCCAGGCTCATGCGCACGAACTTGCGGTTGGTCGCCTTGGCGATGGACTGGCCCAGCGAGGTCTTGCCCACGCCGGGCGGGCCGACCAGGCACAGGATCGGGCCTTTCATCTGCTTCACGCGCGACTGCACCGCCAGGTATTCCAGGATGCGGTCCTTGACCTTGTCCAGACCGAAGTGATCGGCATCCAGCGTGTCCTGCGCGGCCTTGAGATCCTTGCGGACCTTGCTGCGCTTCTTCCACGGCACGCCCAGCAGCCAATCCAGGTAGTTGCGCACCACGGCGGCTTCGGCCGACATCGGCGACATCTGCTTGAGCTTGTTGAGCTCGGCCTTGGCCTTGGTCTCCACCGGCTTGGGCATGCCCGCCTCGGCGATCTTGCGGGCCAGTTCGTCCATCTCGCCGGGTGCGTCATCCAGGTCACCCAGTTCTTTCTGGATGGCCTTCATCTGCTCGTTGAGGTAGTACTCGCGCTGGCTCTTTTCCATCTGCGACTTGACGCGGCCGCGGATGCGCTTTTCCATCTGCTGCACGTCGATCTCGCCATCGACCAGGCCGACCAGCATTTCCAGGCGGTCGCCGATCTGCAGCGTTTCCAGCAGGCGCTGCTTGTCGGCCAGGCGCACGCTGATGTGCGCGGCGATGGTATCGGCCAGGCGCGCGGGCTCATCGATGCCGGCCAGGGTCTGCAGCAGCTCCGGCGGCAGCTTGCGGTTGGTTTTGACGTACTGCTCGAACAGCGACATCAGCGAACGGGCGATCGCCTCGATCTCGCGCGGCTCGCGCGATTCGTCCGATTCGATTTCCATGCCCACGCCGTGCAGCGAGCCATCGCGCTCGGTCACGTCGGTGACGTTGACGCGCGACAGGCCTTCGACCAGCACCTTGATGGTGCCATCGGGCAGCTTCAGCAGCTGCAGGACCTGCGCGAGCGTGCCGACCTGGTACAGATCGGCGGCGGACGGATCATCCGTCTCGGCGGACTTCTGCGCGAGCAGCAGGATGCGCTTGTCCGCTTCCATCGCCTGCTCCAGCGCATGCATGGACTTGTCACGGCCGACGAACAGCGGAATGACCATGTGCGGGAACACCACCACGTCACGCAGCGGCAGTACCGGCAGGTCGAGAGTCTCAGTTGGGGAACGGGCCATGTGGGCTCCAGTGGAACAGTGGGGATGGCCTCCGGGCGCCTCGCCCGGATACAAAAAAAGCCGATGGCCTCGTTATGGGGCCATCGGCTTCTAGATGCAAGCTGTTCTGAAAAAATTCTATCAATTCAATTACTTGAACTGATTATTCAGCGCCAGCCGCCTTCTGCTCAGGCGCCGGTGGCGTCTGGTAGATCAGGTACGGTTCGGACTTGTGTTCGATCACCGATTCGTCCACTACCACCTTGCTGACGTTCTCTGCCGAGGGCAGGTCATACATGGTGTCCAGCAGAACCGATTCGACGATCGTACGCAGGCCGCGGGCACCGGTCTTGCGCTTGAGTGCCTTGCGGGCAATGGCGGCCAGTGCGTCCGGACGGAACTCCAGCTCGACGTGCTCCATCTCGAACAGCTTCTTGAACTGCTTGGTGATGGCGTTCTTCGGCTCGGTGAGGATGCGCACCAGGGCGGCCTCGTCCAGCTCTTCCAGCGTCGCCACGACCGGCAGGCGGCCGACGAACTCCGGAATCAGGCCGAACTTGATCAGATCTTCCGGCTCGACTTCGGCCAGGATCTTGCCCACTTCCTGCTTGCGCTCGGAACTCTTCACCTTGGCACCGAACCCGATGCCGCCCGAATCGTTCGAACGCTGCTGGATCACCTTGTCCAGGCCGGCAAACGCGCCGCCACAGATGAACAGGATGTTCTTGGTGTCCACCTGCAGGAATTCCTGCTGCGGGTGCTTGCGACCGCCCTGCGGCGGCACGCTGGCCACGGTGCCTTCGATCAGCTTCAGCAGGGCCTGCTGGACGCCTTCGCCGGACACATCGCGGGTGATCGACGGGTTCTCGCTCTTGCGCGAGATCTTGTCGATTTCATCGATGTAGACGATGCCCTGCTGTGCCTTCTCGACGTCGTAGTCGCACTTCTGCAGCAGCTTCTGGATGATGTTCTCCACGTCTTCGCCCACGTAACCGGCTTCGGTCAGCGTGGTGGCGTCGGCCATGGTGAACGGCACATTGAGCAGGCGGGCCAGGGTTTCGGCCAGCAGCGTCTTGCCCGAGCCGGTCGGACCGACCAGCAGGATGTTCGACTTCGCCAGTTCGACCTCGTCGTTCTTCTGGCGGCTCTCGATGCGCTTGTAGTGGTTGTATACGGCCACGGCCAGGGTCCGCTTGGCGCGGTTCTGCCCGATCACGTACTGGTCCAGGACCTCGAGGATCTCGCGCGGCTTGGGCAGCGAACTGCGGGCCGACTGCGCCTTCTCCTCCAGCTCCTCACGGATGATGTCGTTGCACAGCTCGACGCATTCATCGCAGATGAACACGCTCGGACCCGCAATCAGCTTGCGCACCTCATGCTGGCTCTTTCCGCAGAAAGAGCAGTAGAGGATCTTGCCGGTGTCCGTGGAACGACCTTGGCGGTCTTCGCTCATGCTTCGCTTACCCAGTTACCCCACCCGACTGAACGGGGGTTCGATTCGAGAATAGCACAGGGTCAGGAGGACGCCAGTCCTGCCCGACCCGGTGGAAACAAGCCGGTTTCCCGGCTTGGCACAACTTTACGCCGGCTGGATCGACTCTTCCGGGCGACGCTCCAGGACCTGGTCGACCAGGCCGTAGGCCACCGCATCGACCGCGCTCTTGAAGTTGTCGCGCTCGGTATCCCGGGCGATGGTCTCCAGCGACTGGCCGGTGTGCTTGGCCAGCACTTCGTTCAGGCGCGAACGCAGGGTCAGGATTTCACGGGCATGGATGTCGATGTCCGTGGCCTGGCCCTGGAAGCCGCCCAGCGGCTGGTGGATCATCACGCGCGAGTTCGGCAGGGCATACCGCTTGCCAGCCGCGCCCGACGCCAGCAGCAGGGCGCCCATCGAGGCGGCCTGGCCGACGCAGATGGTGCTCACGTCCGGCTTGATGTACTGCATGGTGTCGTAGATCGCCATGCCGGCGGTGACCACGCCACCGGGCGAGTTGATGTAGATGCTGATGTCCTTTTCCGGGTTGTCCGCTTCCAGGAACAGCAGCTGCGCCACCACCACGTTGGCCATGTGATCGTCGATCGGGCCCACGAGGAAGATCAGACGCTCTTTCAACAAGCGCGAATAGATGTCATAGGCGCGCTCGCCGCGGCTGGTCTGTTCGACCACCATCGGAACCATGTTCAGGGCTGTGGTTCGGTTGTCCATTAGTGAGGCACCTATTTTGGGGGGAACGACCCCGCGCCGGGGCGCGGGGCGTAAAACGCGGGCCGCTTACTGGCGGATCGCGTCCTGGAACGACAGCTTCTCTTCGGTGTGCTGGGCGCGCTCGGCGATCCAATCGATCACCTGCTCTTCCATCACGCGATTCTGCAGCCCAGTCATCAGCTGGGGGTCATTGCGGTACATCTCAATGACCTGCTCCGGCTCTTCGTAGGTCGAGGCGATCAGGCGCATGGTTTCATTCAGGCGCTTCGGGTCCAGGCGCAGGTCATTCTTGCGCGCCACTTCACCGACCAGCAGGCCGACCAGCACGCGCTTGGCAGCGGCGTCCTTGAAGCCTTCATGGGCGTCAGCCGGGACGTCGCCCGGGTTGCGGCCGCTGCGGCGGATCTGATCGATCTGCTGGGCCAGCATGGCGCGGGCTTCGTTCTCGACCAGGCGCGGCGGCATTTCGACCGAAGCGTAGGCGGCAATCAGCTGCTCGCCGACTTCGCGGCGCAGGCGGTTCATCAGCGCACCCTTGAGCTCACGCTCCAGGTTGGCGCGGATGTCCTTGCGGAACTGCTCCACGTCGCCGCCCTTCACGCCGAAGCTCTTGATGAACTCGGCATCGACTTCCGGCAGCACCGGCGCGGACACGTCCACCGCCTTGACGGTGACCTTGACCTGCTTGCCGGCCAGCGCGGGCACGCGCCAATCGGCCGGGAACTCGACGTCCAGGGTCTTTTCTTCACCGGCGGTCAGACCGACCAGGCCCTGTTCGATCTGCTCGAACATCATGCCCTGGCCCACGATCACGCTGCCCTTTTCGGTGCCCTCGGCCGGCAGGCGCTCATCGCCGGCCTGCGACCAGGTTTCCAGGGCGACCAGATCGCCGTCCTGGGCGCCACGGGTGACCGGGCTCCAGCTGCGGCGCTGTTCGCGCAGGTTGGTGATCATCTGGTCGATGTCGGCGTCGTTGATCTCGGCGGTGTGGCGGACCACGGTCAGCTTGCTGACGTCCACGTCGCCAAAGTCCGGCACCAGCTCGACGGTGGCCACGAAGGACAGCTCGCCCTCACCCTTGTCGATGCGCGGGGTGCCGGCGATGCGCAGCTCGTGCTCGCGCAGGGCGGCATCGAAGGTCTCACGCAGCAGGCCATCGACGGCTTCGCTGCGGACCTGCTGGCCGAAACGCTGCTCGATCACCTTGGCCGGCACCTTGCCCGGGCGGAAGCCCTTGATGCGCGTGGTGCGGGCGATTTCGCCCAGACGGCCGCTGATGTGCGTCTGCAGACGGTCTTCCGGCAGCGAGAAGGTCAGGCGGCGTTCCAGATTGCCAGTGGATTCGATCGAAGCTTGCATGTTGACTCCTGCCACCGGCGGCATGGGCCCCGGCACGATGTGATGGATGAAACGGGTTTTGGACGCGGGGTCGTGGACGCACATGCCCGCCGCAGCCCTGTAGTTTCGCCGATAAACGCCAGCGCCGCCAGCGCGGGCCGAGAACGCTCGGGGCCGACAGAGGGCCAGCATGTGGCCGTCTCCCCGATCGGGGACGTGCCCATGGTCATGGTGCCGGCGAAAACGCCCTGCACTGGTGCGAAAGGGGGGACTCGAACCCCCACGCCTTGCGGCACTGGAACCTAAATCCAGGGCGTCTACCAATTCCGCCACTTTCGCGAGCCTGCAAGCTCAGGCGCGCATTGTTGCAGGCGCGGCCGGAAAGCGGAAGGTCGTCATGTTGCTTAACGAGGCGGAGAGCGGCGCATTGCCTCTCTCCGCCCGGCTTTCAGTGTTCGTCTACGGGACGCGCCGGCTGGAGTTCCCGGTCGAGCATGTGGGTGTGGACCACCGTCGGCAGGCGTACATCGGCCTGCGCCCTGGCAAGCGGTTGCACGGGGCGCACGTGGCCGGGAACCAGATCGCCGCGCACGACAGTGGTGGCGCGAGCAGCGATGTCTGCGGGATGCAGCGCAGTGAGTTCGTGGGCAGGCGCCGCGGTCGCGGTCGCGGTCGCGGTCGTCGCGCATGCTGCCAGCACGAGCGCGGACAAGGTGATGTACTTCATGGCGGGGCGTCTCTCGCTATGCGCCGATGGCGCGGAGACATCAGTGGAACGCTATCGCGTCGTGCGATCCGTGCGCTGGGACGCAGCTTGAGCAAGTGGCATGACGCGATCGGCGCTGGTTTCAGGGGGCTTTCAGCCAGGCGCCCTTGGGCGCAGACAAGAAAAAAGCCGCCTGGCGGACCAGGCGGCTTTCGTCTTGGTGGGCTGTCAAGGATTCGAACCTTGGACCTATTGATTAAGAGTCAACTGCTCTACCAACTGAGCTAACAGCCCGAAAATCGGGAGGCGAATTATGCAGGATTTCCTGCGCGCGACGCAAGCGTTTTGTTTGAATGGATGGCGAATGGCGTCCGTAAACGCTCAACAATCCACCTGCTCCACACCACATTCAATCAAGAAAAAAGCCACCGGGCGGACCCGATGGCTTCTGTCTTGGTGGGCTGTCAAGGATTCGAACCTTGGACCTATTGATTAAGAGTCAACTGCTCTACCAACTGAGCTAACAGCCCTGAAAACTCAGGCGCACATTGTAGCGTGTGTGCTGCCTTTTGCAACCCTGATTCACTTTCGGTGAACCAGTTTGAATCAGTGGGGTGGCTGAGGGGACTCGAACCCCCGACCACCGGAATCACAATCCGGAACTCTAACCAACTGAGCTACAGCCACCACTGAAAACCTTGCCTCCTACCGCTTGCACCGGATGGTGCGCCCGACAGGAATCGAACCTGTAACCGCCGGCTTAGAAGGCCGGTGCTCTATCCAGTTGAGCTACGGGCGCTCGGTCCGGATTGTCGCACTCCAATCCCGATTTGAGCAGCGGGCTTGGTCGGGGTAGAGGGATTCGAACCCCCGACATCCTGCTCCCAAAGCAGGCGCGCTACCAGACTGCGCTATACCCCGGCGGTTTGTTTCCCTCCGGGGTTCCCCCCGAAAGAGCCGCCTATTGTGGGAATCGGCATGGCATCTGTCAACGGTTTTCACACATCAATTCACATGTCGTCATTGCCGATGGCGGCTTCGGCTATGCTCGGGGCAGCGGCCGGAGGGCCGAACCCCTACCCCATCAAGGAGATTGGCAATGCGCAGCGGCAATCCCGCACTTTCCGAGTCCACCTTCCTCGACCTGGCCAGCGGCTCGGTCGTGGCCCGCCCCGACCAGGCGATGACCATCAACGGCACCGTCAACAAGACCGGCGTGTTGCTGTTGCTGACCGTGCTGACGGCCGCCTTCGCGTGGAGCCAGTCGGTCGATGCGAACGGCCTGCCCACCTCCAGCGCCATGCTGTACACGCTGGTTGGTGCGATCGGCGGCCTGGTACTGGCCCTGGTGACCGTGTTCAAGAAGGAATGGTCGCCGGTCACCGCACCGATGTATGCACTCGTGGAAGGCCTGTTCCTCGGCGCGATCTCGGCGATGTTCAATGCCAAGTTCCCCGGCATCGTGATGCAGGCGGTGATGCTGACCTTCGGCACGATGTTCGTGATGCTGGCGGTGTACCGCAGCGGCCTGATCAAGGTCACCGAGAACTTCAAACTGGGCGTGGTGGCGGCAACCGGCGGCATCGCGCTGCTGTACCTGGCCTCGTTCGTGCTGAGCTTCTTCAACATCAACGTGCCGATGATCCACGAAGGCGGCTGGATGGGCATCGCCTTCAGCCTGTTCGTGGTGGTGGTGGCCGCGTTGAACCTGGTGCTGGATTTCGACTTCATCGAAACCGGCGCCGAGGCACGCGCACCGAAGTTCATGGAGTGGTACGGCGCGTTCGGCCTGATGGTCACGCTGGTGTGGCTGTATGTGGAATTCCTGCGCCTGCTGTCCAAGATCCAGCAGCGCTGAGCCCCACACCCGCATCGATATGACGAAGGCGCCGCAAGGCGCCTTTTTCATGCCTCCGGTACGACTGCGCGCAACTGCTGGAGCGCGGTGTAGTGCCGGGCCATGAAGTCGGCCAGCGCGCGCACTTTGGGCGCCAGCTGGCGTGCGTGTGGGTACACCGCGTAGTAGTGCCGGCGCCCAGCATGATGCTGCGGAAGAACGCGCACCAGACGACCATGCAGTAGATCGTCCTGCACGGTCAGGCGGGTGAACGCAGCGATGCCCTGCCCCGCCAGAACGGCCGCGTACAGCGCCGGGATCGCATCCACGCGCAGCCGCCCCTGCGGTTGGATCTCGCTCTGCACGCCTCGTGCAGAGGTCAGTGACCACGCCACCGGCCCACGCGCGCCAGCGAACCCGATCAGCGCATGTCGGGCCAGATCCGTTGGCTGGCGCGGCAGCCCCCATTGCGCGATGTAGCGCGGCGCTGCCACCAGCACCATGTCGGTAACAGCCAGTTCGCGCGCCACCAGCGTGCTGTCGGCCAATGGCCCGGCGATGCGCAGGGCCATGTCGTAACCACCCCCGATCAGATCGACCTGGCGATCATCGCAGGACAGATCCAGCGCGATGCCGGGGTACTGGTCCAGAAAGGCAGGCAACCATTGAGAGAGTTCCAGCGTGCCGATCACCAGCGGTGCACTGACCCGCAGCAACCCGCTGGGTGCCTCGTGATCGGCCTGCAGGCGCTGCTCGGCCACCTCCAGCCGGTCCAGGATATCCACACAGTCCTGGTAGTAGGTCCGCCCGGCTTCGGTCAATGTCAGCCGGCGGCTGTTGCGATCCAGCAGGCGTGACCCCAGGTGCGCTTCCAGCTGGCGCAGCTGCCGCGACGTCGACTAATGGGTGGTGTCCAGGCGCTCGGCGGCGGCGGTGAAACTGCCCGCATCGACGATGCTGCGGAATGCCTTCATCGCGGAAAACTGGTCCATCTCGCTCCCGTGCAGCGGCCGGCCCCTGTGGCGGTGCCGGCAGCATAACAAGGCCGGTGCAGCTCAGCGGACCGGCAGCGCCAGGATCTGATCGGTGGCCAGCACGGTGCCGTAGGTGTCCTCGATGCTGGCCAGGGCTGCGGCGTGCAGGAGGGCGTGGCCGACCTGGCGGCCATCGTGCAGATCCAGAGTGCGGCTCGCGGTGGCATCGGAGGAGACGATCACGTTCAGGCCCTTCGGCGCGGCATCACGGGCGGCGCCGGCGACACAGGCATGGGTCTGCAACCCGGCGATGATCAGCGTGTCGATCCCGGCGTCCTTCAGCGCCTGCTCCAGCACCGGGCCGGAGGCACCGGCGAACACGCTGACGTTGTCCTTGGCGATCACCTGCTCGCCCTTGCGCGGCTGCATCTGCGGGTGGAACTGGACCGTGCGGCCGCCTTCGGCGAACAGCGGCGCCCCGGCCGGCAGGACGTGCTGGACGTGGATGACCGGGATCTTGTGGGCATCGGCGAAGTCCACCAGGCGGCGGGTCTGGGCCAGAGCGGCATCGCCATCAGGGATGGGCATGCGGCCACCAGCGAAGTATTCGTCCTGGAAATCGATCACCAGCAACGCGGTCTTGCCAGCCGGCAATGCGCTCGTGTCCTGCGCGCCAGCCATGTGGCGGATGGTCGGGTGAGCCGGCTCGGCGGCGGGCTGGGCGGACGCGGTGGCGACACCGAGGATGCCGGCCAGGCTGATCAGGGAGGCGAAGTTCATGGGAAAGATCCTGCTGTGGTTGGGATGGCGTGCATGGTGCGCGCCGGATCCGTGCACCAACAGCCAGCTACCCGAACACCATCTGTGCATTTTTTGCACAGATTGATGGATGACCTTCCCTGCGGATCGCCATTGAACCCGGCATTGAACTGACAACAAAAAAGCGGGACGTCGAAGCGCCCCGCTTTCTGGACAACCGACCCGCGCGCTTACAGGCGGCTGGCGATGGCCTGGGCAAAGCCCATGGTGTTGCCGGTGCCACCCAGATCGCCGGTCAGCGAATCCTTGGCTTCCAGCGTGGCCACGATGGCCTTGCGCAGGCGCTCGGCGTTCTCGACCTGGCCGACGTGGTCCAGCATCTGCGCGGCGGCCAGCAGCAGCGCGCACGGATTGGCCTTGCCCTGGCCGGCGATGTCAGGCGCGGTGCCGTGCACGGCTTCGAAGATCGCCGCGTTCTCACCGATGTTGGCGCCCGGGGCCAGGCCCAGGCCGCCCACCAGACCAGCGCACAGGTCGGAGATGATGTCGCCGAACAGGTTGGTGGTCACGATCACGTCGAACTGTTCCGGACGCATCACCAGCTGCATGCAGCAGTTGTCGACGATCATTTCCTGGAACTCGATGTCCGGGTACTTGGCCGCCACTTCGCGCGCCACGGCCAGGAACAGGCCCGAGGTCGACTTGATGATGTTGGCCTTGTGCACGGCGGTGACTTTCTTGCGGCCGGTGCTGCGGGCCAGCTCGAAGGCGTAGCGCACGATGCGCTCGGAGCCCTTGCGGGTGATGCGGGTACCGGAGAAGGCGGTTTCGCCATCGGCCGACACTTCCTGGCCTTCGGCCAGGTACGCGCCTTCGGTGTTCTCACGGACGGTGATCAGGTCCACGCCATCGCCGAAACGCGACTTGGTGTTCGGGAACGAGACCGCCGGACGCACATTGGCGTACAGGTCGAAGTGGCGACGCAGGCTGACGTTGATCGAGGTGAAGCCACCACCGACCGGCGTGGTCAGCGGGCTCTTCAGCGCGATCTTGTTGCGTGCGATCGACTCCAGCGTGGAGGCCGGCATCAGATCGCCGTGCTTTTCCAGCGCGACCAGGCCCGCGTCGGCGTCTTCGTATTCAAAGCCGGTGTCCAGCTTGCCGAGCACGAACAGGGTAGCGTCCATGATCTCCGGGCCGATGCCGTCACCGCGGATGACCGTGATTTTCTGCGTCATTGATGTGTATTCCGAACCGAGGGGGAGCGCCATCCGTGAGGTGCGCGAAGCGCGGGCGCAAGGGAAGTTTCATCGGCAATTATGCCTTACCCGCCCAATGGACCCCAAATAGGCCATTGGTCCAAGGCGGGCAAGGCAGAATTGCCCGCGCATGCCTCCTCTACCCCGCGCCGTTGGCGCGCCCCCTTCAACAGAAGGGGGCTCCTCTCCAGACGCGATCGGTAGTGCCGGCCGCTGGCCGGCAATCAGGGGGTGCTGAACCATGGAAAGGCACCGACGGTTGGTCGATGGGGACATGGCCTCGCACCTGAACGGTGCGCCACCGGGGGGCGACGTCATTGCCGGGGTGCCGGGGCAGCCGACCAACGGTCGGCTCTACCGCGGCGGGGCCATCACGGCCCCGGCTCAATGCTCGTGAACGGCCGGCGCTTCGGCGCCACCTTCGAGCTGATCCAGGAAGTCCACGGCGCGGCGCAGGTGCGGGATCACGATGGAACCGCCGACCACCAGGCCGACCGAGAAGGTCTCGAAGAACTCCTCGCGGGTCACGCCGGCGTCCTTGCACTGGGCCACGTGGTAGCTGATGCAGTCATCGCAGCGCAGCACCATCGAGGCGACCAGGCCCAGCAGCTCCTTGGTCTTCACATCCAGCGCACCAGCCTGGTAGGTCTGGGTGTCCAGCGCGAAAAAGCGGCGCACGACCTGATTGGGCTCGCCCAGGATGCGCTGGTTCATGCGCTGGCGGAACTCGGTGAATTCGGCGATGCGGTCCTTGCTGCCGTCATCGGCCGCGCTCATGCCGGGTCCTGCCCGGCCAGCAGCGGCTCCAGCTTGCCGGCGCGGTGCAGCGCCATCATGTCGTCGTAGCCGCCCACATGGACCTCGCCAACGAAAATCTGCGGCACGCTGGTGCGGCGGGTCTTGGCCATCATCTTCTCGCGCTCGGCGGCGTCCAGGTCGATCCGGACCTCGGTCCACTCGCGGCCCTTGCTCTTCAGGAAGTTCTTGGCGGCCACACAGTACGGGCACACCGCGGTCGAGTAGATGGTGATGGCGGGCGCACCACCCGGGGGGGTAACAGCATCTTGGCTCACGGGAAACTCCACAGCGGAACGTTGGTCTGTATATGGTAGCGGTCTGCTGGATTTTCCATGTCACCGCCGCAACACTGTGGTTTAACCGCAGGTTGCACTGGCCCTGTCACGCTGTCGTCCGTCATCCCCCCAGGAGCTCCGTTTGCGCCCTTTGCTGCTCTCTGCCGCGTTGACCCTGGCCTTGGCGGTGCCGTTGGCCGGCGCCCAGGAAAGCAAGCTGCCGGACATCGGATCCTCGGCCGGCGAGCTGCTGACCCCGGCCCGGCAGGCCGAGTATGGCGGGATGATGCTGCGCGAACTGCGCAACTACGGCTTCCTGCTCGACGACCCGCTGGTCGACGACTGGTTGCAGACCATGGGCGCCCGGCTGGGCTCCAACAGTGCCCAGCCGCGCCAGTCCTACACGTTCTTCATGCTCAAGGACCGGCAGATCAACGCCTTTGCCACCCTGGGCGGTTACATCGGCGTGAATGCGGGCCTGGTGCTGACTGCCGAACGCGAGGACGAAGTGGCCGCGGTGCTGTCGCACGAAATCGCCCACGTCACCCAGCAGCACGTGCTGCGCGGGGTGGAGCGCGCCCAGCGCGACCAGATCCCGATCCTGCTGGGCATGCTGGCCGCGGTCGTGGCCGCGCAGCAGGCCGGGGGCAGCTCCTCCGGTGACGCCACCATGGCCGCGATCACCTCCGGCATGGGGCTGATGCAGCAGCGCCAGATCAATTACACCCGTTCCAATGAGTCCGAGGCCGACCGCCTGGGCATCCGCACGCTGGCCCGCAGCGGTTACGACGTGGATGCCATGGCCGGTTTCTTCGAGCGCATGTCGGCCTCGATGCGGGGCAATCAGGGCGGCTACAGCGTGCCGGATTTCCTGCAGACCCACCCGGTCACCACCACCCGTATCAGCGAGGCAAAGGCCCGCGCCGAGCAGATGAAGAAGGACACGGTGCTGCTCACCACCGAGGTGCCGGGCGGGGTGCGCCAGGAGCGGGTGAACCCGGCCGACCCGGCGTTGTCCGATCCGCTGGTGCGGCGGAGCAACCCCTTGCTGCCGGCCTCGATGCAGATTTCGGTCAATTCACTCAGCCGCGGCAGCACGGGCCAGTTCGAGTGGGCGCGCGAGCGCCTGCGCGTGCTCAGCGCCGATACCCCCGCCGATGTCATCAGCGAGTACGAAAGCCTGCAGCGCGCGCAGAAGAACGGGCTGACCGAGCCGCAACGCTATGGGCTCGCGCTGGGCCGGCTGCGCAACAGTGCGGCGGCACAGGCCACCCGCGACCTCACCGAGTTGCTGCGCGATCATCCGGACAATGTCTGGGTGGCGCTGGCACTGGGCGAGGCGGAGTCGCGCTCGGGCCAGCAGGCGCAGGCCAATGCGCGCTTCGAGACCCTGATGCGCCAGCATCCCGGCAGCCGCCCGGTCGCGCTGACCTACGCCTCGATCCTCAACGAGCAGGGCGGGCGCGAGGCCGGCCAGCGCGCGCAGGCGATGCTGCGCCCGATGCTGTCGCAAAGCGGCAATGATCCGGTCTTCCAGCAGCGCTTCGCCCGTGCCAGCGAACTGGCCGGCGATACCACCCGGGCCAGCGAGGCCTACGCCGAGGCCGCCTTCCTGAGCGGCCGCCCCGAGCAGGCCTTGATCCAGCTGCAGGCGCTGAAGCGGCAGCCAAGCCTGGATTACGTGGTCCGGGCCCGGGTCGATGCCCGGATCGAGAGCATTACCCCGACCGTGCTGGAAATGCGCCGGCAGGGGATCGACGACCCGGACCTGGACCGCCGCTGAGGCGGTCCGCGCCAACCCGCTCATGACCGCCAGATGGCGGTGACCGACGGGAACGGCCGCCTCGTCACAAACCTGTCATGAAACCGTAGTCTACTGAGCTCAATCCCGATCTGATGAGCAATACGGTGGGCACGTGCAGAAACGCATCCTGATCGTCGATGACGAACCCGCGATCCGCGAAATGGTCGCCTTTGCCCTGCGCAAGGGCGACTACGACCCGATCCATGCTGGCGACGCCCGCGAGGCACAGACCGCCATCGCCGATCGCGTCCCGGACCTGATCCTGCTGGACTGGATGCTCCCGGGCACCAGCGGCCTGGACCTGGCCCGGCGCTGGCGCAAAGAAGCCCTCACCCGCGAGGTGCCGATCATCATGCTGACCGCACGTGGCGAGGAAAACGATCGCGTCGGTGGTCTGGAAGCCGGTGTGGACGACTACGTGGTCAAGCCGTTCTCGGCACGCGAACTGCTGGCCCGCATCCGTGCGGTCATGCGCCGCGCCCGCGACGATGACGAAGATGGCAGCGTCGCGGTCGGTACGATCCGCATCGATGGCGCCGCGCACCGCGTCTTCGCCGGCGACCAGCCGGTGCCGATCGGTCCGACCGAATACCGCCTGCTGCACTTCTTCATGACCCACCCCGAACGCGTCTACACCCGTGCCCAGCTGCTGGATCACGTGTGGGGCGGCAGCGTGTACGTGGAGGAGCGCACCATCGATGTGCACATCCGCCGCCTGCGCAAGACCCTGGAGCCGTTCGCTGCGGAGAACATGGTGCAGACCGTGCGCGGCGCCGGTTACCGGTTCTCGACCTCGACCTGAGTCTCGTCGGGCCGGTCCCGGGCGCGCATGCCCGGTTCCGGCCACTCCTGCTATAACCTTGGATCGATTCCGAGGCCCGCACTTTCTGCGAGACCGCAATGCCCCGCCACATCCGTTCTGCCTGGTTGAAAACGCTGGCCACCCTCGCCGCCCTGCTGCTCGCGGCCGGCTTGCTGGGCCTGGCGGTCGGCCATGTCTGGATGTGCATCGCACTGGCCTCCATCGGCGCACTGACCTGGCATTACTGGCGGCTGCGCCGGGTGCTGCGTGGCCTCACTGCACGACATCGCTGGGACATGGGTGACGGCACCGGTGTATGGAACGAGCTGGACCGCCTGCTCTACCGCAACCAGTGGGAAATGCGAAAGCGCAAGCGGCGCCTGCTGGACATGCTGCGCAGTTATCGCGCCGCGGCCGCCGCCCTGCCCGATGCCGTGGTCGTGGTCGACCGCAACAGCCAGCGCGTGCAGTGGTTCAACGAAGCGGCGACCTCGCTGCTCGGCCTGCACCACCCCGGCGATCTGGGCGAAGCGCTGGTTGAACGCCTGCAGCCGATGCCGCTGGCGCACTGGCTGGCCGGTGGCCGCAATGCCGAACCGATCCTGGATGTGCCCTCCCCGGTCGACCCGGCGATCCGCCTCAACCTGCGCCTGATTCCCTACTCACCGGACTACTGGCTGCTGATCGCACGCGATGTCAGCAAGCTGCTGCGGCTGGAACAGGTACGCCGTGACTTCGTTGCCAACGTCTCGCATGAACTGCGCACGCCGCTGACCGTGGTACACGGCTATCTGGACATGATGGATCCGGAGGACTTCCCCGGCACCGGCCCGATGCTGGAGGAAATGCGCAAGCAATCCCAGCGCATGGCGCAGCTGGTCGAAGACCTGCTCACCCTGTCGCGGCTGGAATCGCAGGAACACACCGAAGCCGAAGCCGTGGCGATGACGCCGATGCTGGCCACACTGCGCCGCGAGGCCGAAGCGCACAGCCAGGGCCGTCACCAGATCAGCATCATCGATACCGCCGGCGTGGATCTGCAGGGCTCCAACAAGGAACTGCACAGTGCGTTCTCCAACCTGGTCACCAACGCGGTGCGCTACACCCCGGCCGGTGGCCGCGTGGAAGTGCACTTCGCGCGCGAAGGCGATGGCGTGGTGCTGTCGGTGCGCGACACCGGCTATGGCATTCCGGCCAACCATCTGCCGCGCCTGACCGAACGCTTCTACCGCGTCTCCAGCAGCCGCTCGCGCGAGAGCGGCGGTACCGGGCTGGGGCTGTCGATCGTCAAGCATATTCTCGGCCTGCACCATGCCCGCCTGGAGATCCAGAGCGAGGTCGGCAAAGGCAGCACGTTCTCGTGCCATTTCGATGCCGACCAGGTGCGTGCGCGCAACGAGGTCGTCTCCCTTCCTTCTTCTGAAGACTTTTCCGCATGAGCACTCCTGTTCCCGCCGCCGTGCCTGTGGACGGCGATCCGCTGCGCGATCCGGCGCTGTACATCAACCGCGAGCTGTCGCAGCTGGATTTCAACTTCCGCGTGCTGGCCCAGGCGATGGACCCGCAGGTACCGCTGCTGGAGCGTCTGCGCTTCATGTGCATCTCCTGCACCAACCTGGATGAATTCTTCGAGATCCGCGCCGCCGCGGTGCGCCATGCGCAGGAATTCGGCCTGCCGCCCGCGCCGGACGGCATGACCCCGCAGGCGATCCTCAACGCCATCCATGACCGTGCCGCACAGCTGGTCGACCAGCAGTACCGCTGCTGGAACGAGACCCTGCGCCCGGCACTGCATGAGGCCGGCATCGATGTGCTTGGCCGGCACTCCTGGAACCATCGCCAGAAGCGCTGGCTGCGGGCCTATTTCCGCAACGAGATCATGCCGGTGCTGTCCCCGCTCGGCCTGGATCCGTCGCACCCGTTCCCGAAGATCCTCAACAAATCGCTGAACATCGTGGTGGTGCTCAAGGGCACCGATGCGTTCGGCCGTGCCGGCCATCTGGCGATCGTGCGCGCGCCGCGCTCGCTGCCGCGCATCATCCAGCTGCCGGAAAAACTGGGCGGCCCGCAGACCTTCGTGTTCCTGTCCTCGGTGCTGTCCACGTTCGTCGATGAGATGTTCCCGGGCATGGAAGTCCAGGGCGCGTATCAGTTCCGCGTGACCCGCAATTCCGAACTGGTGGTGGACGAGGAAGAAGTCGAGAACCTGGCCCTGGCGCTGCGCGACGAGCTGGTCGACCGTGGCTACCGCCCGGCCGTGCGGCTGGAGATCGCCCAGGACTGCCCGCGCGACATCGTGCGTACCCTGCTGCAGAACTTCGGGCTGACCGAGAACGCGGTCTACCGCATCGACGGCCCGGTCAATCTCAACCGCGTGGTCCAGCTGTACGACGTGATCCAGCGGCCGGACCTGAAGTACCCCTCGCTGAGCCCGCGCGTGCTGCGCGACAGCGATGGCATCTTCGAGATCGTCGCGCGCCGGGACGTGCTGCTGCACCATCCTTTCGATGCGTTCACCGCCGTGCTGGATGTGATCAAGCAGGCGGCGGTCGACCCGAACGTACTGGCGATCAAGCAGACCCTGTACCGCACCGGCAAGGATTCGCTGATCGTCGATGCGCTGATCCAGGCCGCACGCAACGGCAAGGACGTGACCGTCGTGGTCGAGCTGCGTGCGCGCTTCGATGAAGAAGCCAACCTCGGCTTGGCCGACCGCCTGCAGGAAGCCGGCGTGCAGGTCGTCTACGGTGTGGTCGGTTTCAAGACCCACGCCAAGATGCTGCTGATCGTGCGCCGCGAAGGCCGCAAGCTGCGCCGCTACGTGCACCTGGGCACCGGCAACTATCACAGCGGCACCGCGCGGGCGTACACCGACCTGAGCCTGATCACCGCCGATCCGGACATCGGCAACGATGTGCACCTGTTGTTCCAGCAGCTGTCCGGGCTGGCCCCGCGGATGAAGCTCAAGCGCCTGCTGCAGTCGCCCTTCACCCTGCATCCGGGTCTGCTGCAGCGGATCGAGCGCGAAACGCGCCTGGCCGCCAGTGGCCGTCCCGGGCGGATCATCGCCAAGATGAATGCCCTCAACGAACCGCAGATGATCCGGGCCCTGTACGCGGCGTCGCAGGCGGGCGTGCAGATCGACCTGATCGTGCGCGGCGCCTGCACGCTGCGCCCCGGCGTACCCGGTGTCTCGGACACCATCCGGGTGCGCTCGATCGTCGGCCGCTTCCTGGAACACAGCCGGGTCTACTGGTTCGGCAACGATGGGGCCTCGGAACTGTTCTGCGCCAGCGCGGACTGGCTGGAGCGCAACCTGCTGCGCCGGGTCGAGACCTGTTTCCCGATCCTGGACCCGGAACTGGCGCGCAAGGTCTACCGCGACGTGCTGCAGAACTACCTGGACGACAACCTCAACGCCTGGGAACTGCAGGCCGACGGCAGCTATATCAAGTGCACGCCGGGGCACGACGAGCCGCCGCACGCGGCGCAGATGGCGCTGCTGCAGGGTCTGTAGCCTGCGACCCCGCGTCGCATGCCCTGTGAAGGCGGTGCGGTGACGCGGGGGGCCTGCCTTCGGCTAACATTCGCCCATGCCGCATACCTCCACGACTCCGCCCGCTTTGCAGGATGGCGACCTGCTCGCCGCCATCGACCTCGGATCGAACAGCTTCCACATGGTCATCGCGCGATACACGCTCGGGCAGTTGCGGGTGGTCGACCGCCTGCGCGAGACCGTGCGCATGGCCGATGGCCTGGATGGCAAGGGCGGCCTGTCCGCCGAAGCCCGACAGCGCGCGCTGGAATGCCTGGCCCGGTTCGGCCAGCGCATCCGGGCAATCCCCTCGGTGCGGGTGCGTGCACTGGCCACCAACACCGTCCGCCAGCTGCGTTCGCCGCAGGCCTTCCTGATGCCGGCCGAAACCGCGCTCGGCCATGCGATCGAAGTGGTCAGCGGCCGCGAAGAGGCGCGCCTGATCTACTTGGGCGTGGCCCATGCGCAACCGCCCAAGGCGGACCAGCGCCGGCTGGTAATCGACATCGGCGGCGGCTCGACGGAATTCATCATCGGCCAGGGCATGCAGACGCTGGAACGCGAAAGCCTGCAGGCCGGCTGCATCGCCAGTACGCGGCGTTTCTTCCCCGGCGGCAAGCTCAGCAAGAAGCGCTGGAAGGACGCCCTGACCGAGATCGGCGCGGAGTTCCAGCAGTTCGCCAACAAGTACCGCGCGTTGGGCTGGCACGAAGCACTGGGTTCGTCGGGCACGCACAAGGCGATCAGCGAAATCTGCGCCACGATGAAGCTGAGCAAGGGCGCGATCACGGCCGAGGCCCTGCCGCAGCTGCGCGATGAACTGCTCAAGGCCAAGCGCATCGAGGACATCGACCTGCCGGGCCTGTCGGCCGATCGCCGCCCGATCATCGCCGGGGGCATCCTTGTGCTCGAAGCCGCCTTCCAGGCGCTGGGGCTGCAGAAGCTGCTGGTCAGCAAGGCGGCGATGCGCGAAGGCATCCTGTACGACATCCTCGGCCGCGCCAGCGAGAACGACCTGCGCGACGAGTCGGTCGCGGCACTGACCCAGCGCTACGGCATCGACACCGTGCAGGCCGATCGCGTGGAAAATACCGCGATGTACCTGCTCGCCCAGGTGGAAGAAAGCTGGCAGCTGGACCCGGACGATGCCCGCATGCTCGGCTGGTCCGCACGCCTGCACGAGCTCGGCCTGATGATCGCGCACAGCGGCTACCACGTGCATGGCAGCTACGTGCTGGAGAACTCGGACATCGCCGGTTTCTCGCGGCAGGAACAGCAGCTGCTCGCCGCGCTGGTACGCAGCCATCGCCGCAACATCTCCAAGTCCGCCTTCGAGGCGCTGCCCGAGCGTCTGCTGCAGCCGGCACGGCGCATGACCGCGTTGCTTCGGCTGGCGGTCCTGCTCAACCGCGCGCATGAAGACACGCCGATGCCGGCACTGGAACTGACCGCGGATGATGGACGTCTCTCGCTGATCCTTCCGCAGGCGTACATCGATGCGCGTCCGCTGCTGCGCGCCGATCTCATCGGCGAAACCGAGGGCATGGCGGGGCTGGGGGTGCAGTTCCGACCCTTCGTCGCCTGACGCTTTTTGCCTGCTTCGTAGCGTGCCTCTGCAGCAATTTCTCGGCTGAATTCGCAGAACGGCGCACCCGTGAATTATTTGTGAGAACAGCCTCACATCTCCCTCATGGAAACTTAACCAATCGATCTACTCTCGGGATACCGGCCTTCACACGGCTGGATTTTGAGGAAGGCGGCACTTGGGTCCGCCGACCTCTTGGACGTCGTTCCGATAAGAGAGAGAGTCGATCATGTCTTCATCCACCATCCCGTTGGGGCAGGCGATCCGCCTTGCCCTAGTGGCCGGCACCGCTGGCCTGGCTTCCACCACTGTCCTCGCCCAGGACGCTACCCCGACCACTCTGGACCGCATCGAGATCACCGGATCGCGCATCCGCCAGGTCGATGTCGAATCCGCCCAGCCGGTGCTGGCGATCAGCCGCGCCGACATCGAGCGCCAGGGCTTCAGCTCGGTCGCTGACATCCTGCAGAACCTGACGGCCGTCGGCAGCCCGGCATTGAGCCGATCCAACGTGCTCAGTGCCGGCGAGACCGCTGGCGGCACCTATATCGACATGCGCAACCTGGGCGCGCAGCGCACCCTGGTGCTGATCAACGGCAAGCGCCTGGGCATCGCCACCAGCGGCTACCAGGACATCTCCAGCGTGCCGGTCTCGGCGATCGAACGCATGGAAGTACTGAAGGACGGTGCCTCGGCGATCTACGGCTCCGATGCCATGGCCGGCGTGATCAACATCATCACCCGCAGCAACGTCGACGGCGTCACCGCCAACGTCTATTACGGCCAGTACAGCCAGGGCGATGGGGCGCGCAACAGCGTCGATGTGATCGCCGGCTGGTCCAACGACCGCGCCTCGCTGACCTTCTCGGCCGAGCACACCGAAGAGAAGGGCGTGTGGGCACGTGATCGCTGGTTCAGCCAGTTCCCGAATACCACCCGCCACCCGGGCGACAGCTGGACCCAGATCAGCCAATGGGGCCAGATCAACGGCCTGAAGGGGCCGGGCTGCACGGCCGCAGCGGGGTGCAACTATTCGCTGGACCGCGGCACCGATCCGACCAACCCGGCGAACTATCACCTCAGCGATCTGACCCCGTTTACCGGCGACCTCAGCAACGCGCAGGAACAGATGCACCTGATCTCGCCGCTCAAGCGGGATTCGCTGTTCCTGGATGGCCGACTGGACCTGACCGATGACATCCGCCTGACCACCCAGTTGGGCTACAACAAACGTTCCTCGACCCGGCAGATCGCCGGCTATCCCCTGCAGTCCTCCACCGAAGGCATCGGACGGATGTCGGCCGACAGCTGGTTCAATCCCTTCGGCAACCATCACGGGTATGAAACGCCCACCGACATCGCGTGGAACCGCCGCACCTGGGAAGTGCCGCGGGTGAGCACCAGCGACCTCACCACCTGGCGCGCCGTGGCCGCGCTGGAAGGCAGCGTCGAGGTGGGCGAGCGCTACTTCGATTGGGAAGTGGGCTATCAATACAACCGCAGCGAACTGCTGCAGCACGCCACCGGCAACCTCAACAAGGAGCGCGTCAAGAACGCGGTCGGCCCGTCCTACTACAACGAGGCCACGGGCAAGGTCGAATGTGGCGTGCCGGGCGCGCCGATTGCCGGCTGCATGCCGTGGAATCCGCTGGTGCCGTACGGCTCAAACGACCCCAATGGTCTGACCGGCAATCAGGCGCTGATCGACTATCTGTTCCCGCCGGAAGTCTCCCGCGGCAAGACCACCACCCGCAACGCCTTCGCCAGCATCGCCGGTACGGTCATGACGCTGCCAGCCGGCGATCTGGGCTTCGCCTTCGGGGTGGAAACCCGCAAGGAAGCCGGGGAATTCATCCCCGATCCGCTGGCCCAGAGTGGTGCGACCACCAACCTGGCGGCCGGCCCGACCGGCGGCGGCTACAAAGTCAACGAGGCCTACCTCGAGCTCAGCGTGCCGATCCTGGCCGACCTGCCCGGTGCGCGTGAGCTGAGCCTGAGCGCCGCCACCCGTCACTCGGACTACAACACCTTCGGCACCACCCTCAACAGCAAGTTCGGCTTCAAGTGGAAGCCGATCGATCAGCTGCTGGTGCGTGGTACCTGGGCGCAGGGCTTCCGCGCACCGACCATTTCCGATCTGTATGGCGGTGGCTCGGAAACCTTCACCACCAACTACCGCGATCCCTGCGATACCGTGTACGGCGCCTCGGCCAGCAGTGCCGAGGTCCGCGCAAGGTGCGCTGCCGACATCGCCAACGCCGACACCTACCGCCAGCTGCGCCAGGGTGGCGTGCCGATCACCTCCAGCAGCGCTCAAACACCGGTGCCGTTCACCAACGGCTCCAACCCGGACCTGCAGCCGGAGACCTCGACCAGCCGTACGCTGGGCCTGGTCTGGAGCCCGACCTTCGTGCCCAACCTCAACGTGGCACTGGACTGGTGGAAGATCCGCATCGACAACACCATCGTCAGTGACCACCCCAACGACATGCTGCGCGATTGCTATGAGCAGGGCATCGCGTCTCGCTGCACCGGCTTCACCCGCGACCCCGTCACCGGCATCGTCGACACGCTGAAGTACGGCAAGCGCAACTCGGGCTTCCTGGAGACGGAAGGCTACGATCTGGAGCTGAGCCACCATCTGGATACGGACTACGGCAAGTTGACCACCGGGTGGTCAACCACCTATGTCAGCTCCTACCTGGAGCGCACCACCAACGACGCTGACGTGGCCCCCGAACCGAGAAACGGCATCGGCAGCGGCTTCCGCGTGCGCTCCAACCTGACCCTGGGCTGGGACGTGGGCGACTTCGGGGTGAGCTGGACCGCGCGCTATTACTCCGGCGTCAAGGAACGCTGCCTCAATGCGAAGACCCGCCCGGACGAATGCTCCGACCCGGACGAATGCTCCGACCCGGGCGTGCAGGCACCGTGGTACGCCGGCTCGCGTGACTACAACCAGCGTGGCTCGGTCACCTTCCACGACGTGCAGTTCCGCTACAACCTGCCCTGGGATGCCACCGTCTCCGTCGGTGCCAACAACGTGTTCGAGAAGTACGGCCCGATCATGTACAGCCAGCCGAACTCCAACTTCTCCTACTACGGTGGCTACGACATCGGGCGTTTCATGTACATGAAATATCAGCAGCGCTTCTGATCGCCGCCGGGTAACAACGCTTGTTCGCCACGGCCCTTCGGGGCCGTGGCTTTTTACTGCTGGTGCGCGCGTCATCCCAACGTCATACGGCGGTCATGTCGGCTACATCGCCCGGCCCCAGCATGCGTGGCATACCGGAGGCCCGCCATGCGCTATGCCATCGTCACCGAAACCTACCCCCCTGAAGTCAATGGCGTTGCCTTGACCGTGCAGGGCCTGGAACTGGGGTTGCGTGCCGCCGGCCATCAGGTCGATCTGGTGCGGCCCCGGCAACCCTCCGACATCGAGGCGGTAGACAGCACGGTGCTGGTCACCGGTGCCACCCTGCCGCGCTATCCCGGCCTGCGCTTCGGCCTGCCGGCGCCCACGCGATTGACGCGCCAGTGGCAGCATCAACGACCGGATGCGATCTACATCGCCACCGAGGGTCCGCTCGGCTGGTCGGCGCTGCGCACCGCACGCCGGATGGGGATCCCGGTCGCCACCGGCTTCCATACCCGTTTCGACGAGTACCTGCCCGACTACGGCGTGGCCTGGCTGCAGGCCGCCGCGCTGCGCTGGATGCGCCGCTTCCACAACCAGGCCGATGCCACGCTGGTGCCGACCCAGGAGCTGCAGCAGTTCCTCGGCGAGCAGGGCTTTGATCGTGTGCGCCTGCTGGCGCGCGCCGTGGACAGCAGTCAGTTCGAGCCCGAGCGCCGTGACCCGGCGCTGCGCGAGGAGTGGGGCATCGATGGCAACGGCTTCGCCGCGATCTACGTCGGCCGCATCGCCCCGGAGAAGAACCTCGGGCTGGCGGTCAAAGCGTTCCGCCGCCTGCAACAGGTACGGCCGAAGGCGCGTTTCGTGTTCGTGGGCGATGGCCCGTCACGCGCCAAACTGGCCCACGACAACCCGGACTTCATCTTCTGCGGCGTGCAGCGCGGCGATGCGCTGGCGCGACACTTTGCCAGCGGCGATCTGTTCCTGTTCCCGAGCCGCAGCGAGACCTTCGGCAACGTGACCCTTGAAGCGATGGCCAGCGGCCTGGCGACCGTTGCCTTCGATTACGGCGCCGCCCGCGAATACCTGCGCACCGATGACAACGGCATCGCCGTGAATGACGATAACGACTTTGTAACCGCCGCGGTGCAGTTGGCCGGCGATGACGCCCTGCGCCACCGGCTCGGCCGCAATGCCGCCACCGCGATGAAGCGGCTGCATCCCCAGCACGTGGTGGCCGAGTTCGATGCCCTGCTCGCCGAACTGGCCCAGGCCCGGAGGCCGCATGCCGACCATGCTGCTTGATGCCCTGCGCGGGCGCGAAACGCGCTGGTGCCGACGCGCCAACCACTATTGCCGGCGCCGCCGGGTGCGGCACGCCTTTGCCGTCATCAGTCGTCTTGGCGACGGCGCGGCCTGGTACGCGCTGATGGCCGCACTGGTGCTGCTGGACGGCTTCGACGGCCTGCATGCTTCGTTGCACATGGCCGCCACCGGCTTGATGGCACTGCTGCTGTACAAGGGCCTCAAACGCTGGACGCGCCGCCCGCGGCCGTTCGCCGCCGACCTGCGCATCCGCGCCTGGGTGGCGCCGCTGGACGAGTTCAGCTTCCCGTCCGGGCACACGCTGCACGCGGTCTCCTTCACGATCGTGGCGCTGGCCTACTACCCGTGGCTGGCCCCGTTGCTGGTGCCCTTCACCGTGCTGATCGGCCTGTCGCGGGTGGTGCTGGGGCTGCATTACCCCAGCGACGTGCTGGCTGCCACGGGCATTGCCGCAGTGCTGGCGGCGGCCAGCCTGCAATGGCTGCCGTTGTAACGGCTGTGACCGCGCGCCGTTGTCGCAAGGGGCGCGCTTCACCCTGTGGCGCTGCCTGGCACCGTGATCCCGTTTTACAATGCGCCCATGACCACGCTGTTCATCTCCGATCTGCACCTGGACCCGAGTCGTCCAGCCATCACCGACCTGTTCCTGGCCTTCCTGCGCGACGAAGCGATGCAGGCCGAGGCCCTGTACATCCTGGGCGACCTGTTCGAAGCCTGGATCGGCGATGACACGCCCTCCCCGGCCGCCGATGCAGTCGCGGTCGCGCTGCATGCCGTCGCCGATGCCGGGGTACCGGTCTACTTCATCCGCGGCAACCGCGACTTCCTGGTCGGCGAGGACTACGCGCGCCGCGCGGGGTTCACGATCCTGCCCGACCCGAGTGTCATCGAACTGTATGGCCGCCCGGTGCTGCTGCAGCATGGCGATCTGTTGTGCACCGACGATATCGCCTACCAGCAGTTCCGCACGCAGACCCGCGACCCGGTGTTCCAGGCGCAGTTCCTGTCGCAGCCGCTGGCCGCGCGCATCGCCTTCGCGCAGAAGGCGCGCGATGCCAGTCAGGCGCGCCAGTCGGAAATGAAGCAGGGCGACCGTGCCCAGTTCGAAACCGTCACCGACGTGGCGCCGGCCGAGGTGGACAGCACGTTCGCCCGCTATGGGGTGGACACGATGATCCACGGCCACACCCACCGGCCGGCCATCCACACGCTGCAGGCCGGCGGGCGCGACTGCACCCGCATCGTGCTGGGCGACTGGTACGAGCAGGGCTCGGTGCTGCGCGTCACCCCCGAAGGCTGGACGCTGGACGCCCTGGCGAACTGAACCTACCCCGCGGCGGCGCAGCGGCCGCCGCGGGAAACAGCGGTCAGCGGAACGCGGCCACGGCCGCCTTGGTGTTGACCAGTACACGCTGGTTGTCGGCGCTGCTGGCGATGCCCGTCGGAATCCCGTTGTAGCTGATGTTCGGGTTGGACCAGTAGTTCAAGCGCGGGCAGCTGCGGGTGCAGTTGTAGGCCATGATCGTGCGCCAGCCGGTGCCGCTGGCCGGCTCGTAGCGATAGCCGTGGCCATAGGCATACGGTGAGGTGCTCGAATCGGTGGCGATGTCATGCCGTGCGCTCTGCAGGTGGCCGATCTCATGCGCGAAGGAGTAGTACCCGGTCGCACAGTCCCAATGCACCGCCGCGAACGCGGTGGCCGCCGTGGAGCCGATGCCCGAGGCCAGCCCACACGAGCTGGCGTTGTTGATCACCAGCACCGCGACATCGGCGCGAGTGCTGTTGCGGCTGGTATGGATGCTGTCCATCACCCCATCGCTGGTGTTGCGGAAGCGCGCCAGATCGGTGGAGAAGCTGCTGGACTCGGCATAGCTGGTGGTCTCGTACCCGGCCAGCTGCAGGGTGATGCCGACATTGCTGTTGCTGTAGCCCTGGTTGGACTCGGCCACCGCCAGCTGCACCAGCGACTGCATGTTGCCGCCGTAGGCCGCCACTGCGCCGTTGGTGGCCACCACCAGCACGCGGATGGTGGCCGGCGTGCCCGAGGACGCTGCGGCGATGCCGGCGCGGTCACTGGGCGGCATGGCGATGGTGGGCAGGCTGTTGTAATCGGCGGGATGGTCGGCCGGCATGCGCGCCTCATCCACTTCCACCAGCACATGCCGCCCGTCGCTGACCGGGCGCAGCCGGTACAGCTGACCCTCCTTGCGGATCGAGCCGGTGATCGTGTCGCCCGAACGCACCAGGATCACCGAGTTCATCGGATCCGGCGCGCCGGCTTTGATCAGGCGCGCGCCAGCACGCGTCCCGATCTGGCCGTACCAGATGCTGCCGCCATCGGCGAGCGTCTCGACCTTGCTCTGCAGGGCCTGCACCGGCTGCCCCAACAGCTCGAATTCCAGTTGTTTCTGCACCGGCGAGACCGCCGCTGCGTCCACCCGCACCTCCTGCACTGCGCTGGTCGAGGGCGAACCCATCAGCGCCTGCAAGGCCGGCTGGTTTGCGGTACCGGCCCGGCTGAGCACCGTCACCGGCTCGAACAGCGGGGCAGCGGCAGCGCCACCGGCCCCCAGCAGACACAACGCGATCACACCTGCGGCCTTGCTCATCGAACTGGACATCATGTCGCCCTCTTTGAGTGAAAAACGGAGTGGAGTCGGGGTTGCCGTCGGCCCTTGGGCCGGCACGCCCATCTGGCGCGCCCTGCCCCTGTGAATTCAATAGAAATTACAGATGGGATTTCAGAACTGTGATCGACTGCGCCTTGGTTCAGCGACGTCACGGCGGCTTCCGCAAGCGCTTGCGGCGAACGGATTCCGCGCTACCTTAGGCTGGCATCCTCGGGGAAACAGGGACGACATGGCGGTGGCAGCTACCCAATCGACAACGGGGGCGACGGTGTCACTGCACATCGGCCTGTTCTTCGATGGCACCCGCAACAATGCCGACAACCTGCAGCGTGCGTCACGCCCGCCAGGCGCCACCACCCCGGTGCCGCGGGTGTCGGCCGTGGTGGCCGACGATGCATCGCCCTACCAGAGCCGACTGACCAGCAGCTACAGCAACGGCCTGACCAACATCGCGCGGCTGCATGCGCTGTACCCGGATCACCGCCAGACGCCGCCGGCCGACGATACGCTGGCGCTGGCGATCTACATCGAGGGCGTGGGCACACGCACTGGCGAAGAAGACGACCTGATGGGGCTGGCGTTCGGGATCGGCCGAACCGGTGTGCGCGCCAAGCGACGCCGCGCGCTGGAGCAACGGTTGCCGGACGCGCTGCGCCAGCTGGCCCACGCGCAGCCCGGGCGCGCAGTGGGCAGTGTGCACGTGGACCTGTTTGGTTACTCGCGTGGCGCGGCCAGCGCGCGCGATGCGGTGGCCTTTCTCAATGCACCGGAGGCAGCCGCCTGGCTGGCCGAACAACTGCTGCGATGCGGCTGGTCACTGGCGCCGGGTTTTCCGGGCCCGATGCGGCGGGTGCGCTTCGTCGGTCTGCTCGATACCGTGGTGGCGATCGGCCGCCAGCATCGCGATGAAATGCCGGTGGTCGCGCTACCGGCGGGGTGCGCGGACAAGGTGGTGCAGCTGGTCGCCCGCGATGAGCATCGCGAGCATTTCGCGCTGACCAGTGTGGCACCCGAGCACGAGGAGATCGTCCTGCCCGGCGTGCATGCCAACATCGGCGGTGGCTACGACCAGCGCATCGAAGGACCCAAGCTGCTGAGCCGCCCGCAGGGGCAGTTGCTGCGTGGCACCGGACTGGCGGCAGGCGAGGTCCCACCACTGGCGCTGCTGCGCACCAGTACGGTGTACCGCGACGCACAGGCCACCTGTCGGCGCTGGCAACGCGCGCTGGGACTGGGAGATGACGCGATCTGGGTGGACGTCTGGCACCACTGGCAGCAGCAGCGTGTCGCCGGCAGCCGCAGCGTCCTGCCGCAATTCACCCTGCGTGCGTACGCGGCGGTGGTGCTGCGCCGCGAAATCGATGCGCGCTACCAGTTCATCGCCTTGCGGCTGCTGCACCAGCGGGCGGCTGCGGCAGGTGTCGCGTGGACGACCTCGCCGGACACGCTGCCCGCGCTCGCACTGCCTGCACAGCTGCAGCCCATCGCGGAACGGCTGTTGGCCGGCCAACCACTGGATGTCGCGCAGGAGCGCACGCTGCGCCAGCACTACCTGATGCAGTCCGCGCACTGGAACTTCGATGCGCTCGGCGATACCGCCCTGCTCTATGCAGCCGATGAAGGCACGCGGGAGTTGCCGTATCGGCCGGGGCCGGGCCTGTTCTACGTCAACCGGCCAACCGAAAGCGGTCAGCGCGTGGTGCTGGCCAACACCTGACCGCGCAGTTCGGTCTGTTCGATCAGCTCGGCCAGTTCTTCTTCGTCGAATCCGGCCAACAGGCGCGCTTCCAGGTTGAACGGGCCGTAGAGGTAGCCGCCGGCGTACTCTTTCAGCAGCGCCATGAACCGCGGTCGCGGCTCGACGTTTTCACGCGTGCAGTACCACCGATACCAGCGCGAGCCGGCGGCCACATGCGCCACCTCTTCGCGCAGGATGATCTCCAGCACATCGGCGGTGGCATGGTCGCCGCCGGCGCGCAGTTTCACGATCATCCCCGGGGTGACATCCAGCCCGCGCGCTTCGAGCACGCGCGGCACCAGCGCCATGCGCGCCAGCCCGTCGTGCGCGGTCTTCTCGCACATTTCCCACAGGCCGTTGTGCGCGTCGAAATCGCCGTAGGCATAGCCGTTGGCCTGCAGCCGATCGTGCAGCAGCATGAAGTGGCGCGATTCGTCATCGGCCACGCTCACCCAGTCGGCATGGAACGAGGTCGGCAGGCCGCGGAAGCGGTACACCGCATCCCAGGCCAGGTCGATCGCGTTGAGTTCGATATGCGCAATGGCGTGCACGAACGCGGCACGCCCTTCCACGCTGCCCAGGCCACGACGCGGCAGATCGCGCGGGTGGACGAGTGTGGGCCTGGCCGGGCGGCCCGGCATCCGGATCGGCTCCGGTGGCGGCGCATCGGCCGGTGCCTTCAGGCGACCGGCGCGGAACTGCACGGCGTAGTGCTGGGTCAACGCGACCTTGCGCAACGGATCCGGCTCGGCCAAACACTGCTGCGCGGCCTGCAGCAGATCGCCGGCCGCGCTGTCCAACACGTCACTCATGCCCTGCCCTCAGGCGCGACGCTTGTGCTTGGCATCGTCCGAACGCAGCTGCTGGATGCGCTCGAAATAGCCCGGCTCGATGCCGGTGGGGTAGACGCCGTTGAAGCACGAGGAATCGAACGACTTCAGCTCCGGGTTGCCTTCGCTCACCGCCGCTTCCATGTCCTCGATGTCCTGGTAGATCAGCCAGTCGCAGCCCAGGTGCTTCTCGATTTCTTCGATGCTGCGGTTGTGCGCGACCAGTTCTTCAGCGGCCGGCATGTCGATGCCGTAGATGTTCGGATAGCGCACCGGCGGCGCGGCACTGGCCAGGTAGACCTTGCGGGCGCCGGCGTCGCGCGCCATCTGCACGATCTGCTGGCTGGTGGTGCCACGCACGATCGAGTCATCCACCAGCAGCACCACGCGGTTGCGGAACTCCAGGTGGATCGGGTTGAGCTTGCGGCGCACCGACTTCACCCGCTCACCCTGACCCGGCATGATGAAGGTGCGGCCGATGTAGCGGTTCTTGATGAAGCCTTCGCGGTACTTCACCCCGAGCGTGTTGGAGATCTCCAGCGCGGCATCGCGCGAGGTGTCCGGGATCGGGATGATGGTGTCGATGTCGTGGTCCGGGCGCAGGCGCAGGATCTTCTCGCCCAGCTTGATGCCCATGCGCATGCGCGCCTTGTGCACCGAGACGTTGTCGATCATCGAATCCGGGCGGGCGAAGTACACGTACTCGAAGATGCACGGGCTGTGCTCGACCGGCTCGGCGCAGACTTCGGAGAACAGTTCGCCGCGCGCGGTGATGACCAGCGCTTCGCCCGGGCGCACATCGCGCACGCGCTGGAAGCCGAGCACGTCCAGAGCGGCCGATTCGGAAGCCACGATGTATTCGTCGCCTTCGGCGTGGGCGCGCTTGCCCAGCACCAGCGGGCGGATGCCGTGCGGATCGCGGAAGGCGACCAGGCCCAGGCCCAGCACCACGCTGATCACCGCATAGCCGCCCTTGACGCGGCGGTGCACGGCAGCCACGGCGCGGATCGCCGCTTCCGGGGTCAGCTGGCGCTGCGCGTCCAGTTCGAAGGCGAACACGTTCAACAGCACTTCGCTGTCCGAATCGGTGTTGACGTTGCGGCGGTCCTGCTCGAACACCTGCTGGCGCAGGGCTTCGGTATTGATCAGGTTGCCGTTGTGGGCCAGCGCGATGCCGTACGGCGAGTTCACGTAGAACGGCTGCGCCTCGTCCATGCCTTCCGAACCGGCGGTCGGATAGCGCACGTGCGCGATGCCGACGCGGCCTTCCAGCGTGGACATCCGCTTGGCATCGAATACATCGCGCACCAGGCCATTGGCCTTCTGCACGCGCAGGCGGGTGCCGTCGGCGGTGGCGATGCCGGCCGCGTCCTGGCCACGATGCTGGAGGACGGTCAGGCCGTCATACAACTGCCCGGCGACGTTCTGGTTGCCGACGATTCCGACGATGCCACACATGGTGCGAACTCTCCGCTGGGCTGCGCCCATCTACAGTGAAGGTGGCCGTGCCTGGCCGGGGGTACCGTTCCGTGCCGGAGCGGTGTCGTCCGGACGCGGGTGCGCCGGCTCGATATTGACTGGCAGTGTGGAAGCCGGCCCGCGCGCCGCAGCGTCGGCAGGTGCCGTCTCCCTCCCCTCGTCAACGGGACGCGGCCATCCGCGCCCTGCCACTACCTCGCCAAGGACGCCATTATCGCCTGTCGCGAGCGGCTTGCCCAAATCCATCGTCGGCAGTTGCGGCAGATTCACCTCCGGCAACGCCATCTCGGGCAGCTGCGCCTGCATCCAGCGCACGCCGGGTTGCAGCAGCGGCCGCACCTGCGAGGTCCGCCAGGCCGGCTCCTGCGGCAGCGGCGTGAAGGCGGCCAGCATCAGCAGTACGCAGCCCAGGAAGGCGCCGCGGACCAGGCCCAATGCGCCGCCCAGCAGGCGGTCGGCGCCGGTCAGGCAGGTGACCTTCACGGCGGCCTTGATCAGCATGCCGATCAGGCCAACAGCGATCATGACGATCAGGAACACCCCCAGGTAGCCGGCAACGTAATGGCCGGTGCCTGGTTCCAGCGGCGCTGCCCACCAGTGGGCTGCGTCATTGCCGAACAGGAACGCGGCCCAGCCGGCCAGCAGCCAGGACAGCGTGCTGACCACGATGCCGACAAAGCCGCGCATCAGGCCCAGCAGGACCGAGGCCCCGATCAGGACCAGCAGGACGATGTCGATCATGCCGGCAGGCCGGGCGCTACGGGCCGTCCTGCGGGTGCGGGGCGGCGTGGATCAGGCATCAGGGGTGCGGGCGGACCATGCCGGCCACGCCGACCTTGGCGGCCACCTGGGCCTTGAGGTTCTCGGCATCGGCGCGGTTGGCGACCGGCCCGACGCGGACCCGGTTGAGGGTGCCCTTGTCGGTACGGACCTGCTCCACGAAGGCGCTGAAGCCGGCGGCGCGAACTTTGTCGCGCAGCGCGTTGGCCTCCGCTGCCTGGCCGAAGGCACCGAGCTGCACGGCGAAACCGACGCTGCTGGCGGCCGGCGCCGTCGGAGCAGCCGGTGCCGCGACAGCAGTTTCGGGCTTGGGCGCCGGGGCCGGCCTGGGCTCGGGCTTGGGCGCGGCCGGCTTCGGTTCCGGCTTGGCGGCCGCGACCGGCTCGGCCGGCAGGGATTCGGTTTTCACGGCATTGCCCGACGGCGCGGCGGCAGCGCTGGAGGCGGCTGGAGCCGCCGACGGGGCTGGGGCAGTGGCGGCGGGCGTGGCGGCAACTGCGGTATCGGCGCGGGCATCCAGGGTGATGACCTCGGCCTTGACGTCGTTGCGCACCTTCACCGCCTGCAGGCGGCCGGCTTCGGCCAGCGCGCGATCGGCGTAGGGGCCGACGCGCACGCGCCAGGCCTGGCGACCATTGATCGTGGCCGGCTCACGGAAGCCGGCCAGCTGGGCGCTCTTCAACGAGGCGATCACGCGGTCGGCATCGGCTTCGGTGGCATAGGCACCGAAGCTGACGGCGTAGTTGCCCGCGGCCACGGCCGGCGAGGTGTCTGCCGGCGCCGTATCGGCGGCGACCGCAGCGCTGTCGGCCAGCGGCTGGGTGGTGGATGCCCCGCTCTGCAGGCCGGTGGCGCCACCAGTGGGTGCGACCAGCGGCAGCTCGCGGGTTTCGAACTGGCCATCCGATGGCGCGGCCGGTGCACTGATCGGCACGTTGGCGACACCACTGTCAGGTGCGGGACCCTTGACCAGCATGGGCAGGAAAATCACGGCCAACGCCACCAGGACGATGGCACCAATCAGTCGCTGTTTCAGAGGAGTATCCACGTGAAGGCAGGCAGGCGGCGCGGCGGAATGCCACGGCGATTATACGGGTGCGCGCGTGTGCGGCGGCTGATGCGGCTGAACGGCGCTGCAAAGCACCCTCAGGTACCGGGATCGAGGGTCTGCAGCGCTTGCGCGGCGGTGTGGAAGGAGCCGAACACCAGCACGCGATCGCCGGCCTTGGCCTGCCTTACGGCATGCTGCAGGGCATCCACGACGGTGGCATGCGGCGTAGCGCCGGCCGCCGCCGTACTGGTCAGGCGTGCCCGCAGTTCCTCGGCGCTCTGCGCACGCGCCCCCTCCAGCCCGGCCAAGTGCCACTGCTGGACCTGATCGGCCAAGGCATCGACCACCCCGGCGGCATCCTTGTCCTGCAGGGCGGCAAACACCGCGATGGTGTCGCCGGTGACGCGACTGGCCTTCAGTGCGGTGGCCAGTTCGCGTGCGGCCTGCGGGTTGTGGCCGACATCGACCAGCACCTCCACGCCGTCACGGTCAAAGGCCTGCAGACGGCCACGGATACGCGCGGCGGCAACGCCTTCGATGAAGGCGGTGCGCGGCAGCGGGCGATCGAGCGCACGCAGCGCGGCGATCGCCGTCGCGGCATTGGCGCGCTGGATGGGACCGCGCAGCGTCGGGTGCGGCAGTTCGATACGGAAGCCGACATCGCGCCAGCGCCAGCGCTCGCCATCGATGGTATCGGCGAAGAAATCGCTGCCGCCACGGATGGCGTTGGCACCCACCAGATAGGCACGCGCGAGCACACTCGAGGGCGGATCGATTTCACCGAGGATGACCGGCTTCCAGCCTCGGATGATGCCGGCCTTCTCGGTCCCGATCGCTTCACGGTCCTCGCCCAGCCAGTCGCTGTGGTCGATGTCGACGGTGGTGATCACCGCCACGTCGCCATCAACGATGTTGACCGCGTCCAGACGCCCGCCAAGGCCGACTTCAAGCACGGCCAGATCCAGGCCCGCCTGCGCGAACAGCTGCAGGGCGGCCAACGTGCCGTACTCGAAGTAGGTCAGCGTGGTGTCGCCACGCGCGTCCTCAATCGCGTTGAAGGCCGCCATCAGGGCGTCATCGGTGGCGTCCTGGCCATCGATGCGCACGCGCTCGTTGTAGCGCAGCAGGTGCGGCGAGGTGTACGCACCGACCTTCCAGCCGGCGGCGCGTGCGATGGCCTCGATGAAGGCCACGGTGGAGCCTTTGCCGTTGGTGCCACCGACCACGATGCTGCGCTCGGCCGGCGCGCCCAGCCCCATCGCCTGCGCCACGGTACGCACCCGGTCCAGCCCCATGTCGATGGAGGCGGGGTGCTGCTGCTCGATGTAGCTGAGCCAATCGGAGAGGGTCTGCGGGCGGGCGGTGGTGGTCATGGTCGTTGGATCGGAATCGTTGGGGCGGACGGCAGGATGGGACGCAGTGCGTTACAGCGCGCGGTGCTTGGCTTCGCCGAAGAACGGGGTGTGGTGCGCGCAGTCGTTGAGCCGGACCACGTCGAGCTGATCGAGGTCGGGGCCTTCGAGCAGGTTCAGCGTGGTCGGTGCCTGGCGGAAGGTCCACAGGCGCGAGATCGGCAGGCCGAGGATGCGGCACAGGATCACGCGGTTGACGGCGTCATGGGCGACCACCAGCAGGGTGTCGTGCTCGCCCAGGCCTTCAGCGGCACGGGCCAGGCCACGCCAGCTGCGTTCGAGCACCAGGCGCAGCGATTCGCCGCCGGGCATCAGGACGGTATCGGGCTCTTCGCGCCAGGCGCGCAGGCGCGAGGGATCCTTGTCGTGGATTTCGCTGGCCAGCAGGCCTTCCCATTCGCCGTGGGCGATTTCCTGCAGGTCCGGCTCGGTCTGCAGCATCGGGGCACGTTCGGCACCGAGGGCGAGCTGGGCGGTGAGCTGGGCACGCGAGAGCGGTGAGGCAACGGCGCGGGTGATGTCGACGGACTTCAGACGTTCCCCCAGTGCCTTGGCCTGGGCTTCGCCGATCGGCGACAACGGGATATCGATCTGGCCTTGGTAGCGGCCTTCGGCATTCCACGGCGTTTCGCCGTGACGGGCAAGCAGGATGCGCATGCGGACAAGGGGTCCTTGGGGGAGGAGGCTCCGGCGCTTCGTTCACATCCTGTGAAAGCACGCGGAACAGGGATGATACCCGGTCGCGGCTGTGAAGCTGTGTGGCTGTTTGGTGCACGTGATCTGCTTGCTCGGCGGCTTGGTGGCGGATGGCTCGTAAAGCATGGCGCCTGACGGCCCCGCGCAGGCTGAGGCCGGGTAGCCTCTGGCAGGACACGCCGTGAACCCATCCCTGGGGGCTCGTACGACGGCATCCATGCCGTCGAACGGTCCTGCCAGAGGCTACCCGGCCTCAGCCATCAAGGTTTCCAATGCTGACGCGGAGAAGAGGGCAAATGCAGTGCCGCTTCGCCTTTCCGTCCGCACACCGACATCTGTCCAGAGCGCGTCGGGCAGGGCTGGGCGAGACCGTTCGACCGCATGGATGCGGTCGTACGAGCCCCCATGGATGGGTTCACGGCGTGTCTCGCCCAGCCCTGCCCGGCGGGCTCCCGCAGGAGAAAGCAAGACGCCACGCGTTTGACTGTAATTCGCACATAAAAAAACCCCGCAGATATCGCTGCGGGGTTCTGGAAACCGACGTGTCGGCTTACTTGCTGAGGTTCAGTTCTTTGAGCAGCTGCGGCGCCGGCGCCACTTCCTGCATGATCCACTGCATGTAACGGCTGTCGACCGCGATCATGCGGGTCATCACCGGATCAAACACCCAGTTCGAACTCACCGACTCCCAGTTGCCATCGAAGGCCAGGCCGACCAGCTTGCCGTTGGCATCCAGCACCGGCGAACCGGAATTGCCGCCGGTGATGTCCAGGTTGGACAGGAAGTTCACCGGCACCGAGCCGATGCGCTTGTCTTCCAGGCCGCCGTAACGCTTGGCCTTGACCGCCTCCAGCAGCGCCTTGGGCGAATCGAACGGGTCTTCGCCGGTTTCCTTGGCAGCCACGCCTTCCAGAGTGGTGAACGGGGTGTAGTTCACACCGTCCTTGCCGTAGCCCATGACGTTGCCGAAGGTGATGCGCAACGACAGGTTGGCGTCCGGATAGACGAACTCGCCCTTGCTCTTCTTGTAGTCGGCCACGGCCTGCAGATACAGCGGGCGCGACACCAGCGACTCGCCTTCGCGGGTCTTCTTCTGCTCTTCCTGCTTGAGCAACGCCGGCATCACCGCCACCGCATACTGGATCGCCGGATCGGTGCTGGCTTCGAAGGCGGCACGGTCGGCCTTGAACCACGTCAGGCGCTCATCCAGGCTGCCTAGCTTGGTGGCAGAGAGCTTGCCGACCAGACCCTGCACGGCGGCGGCATCGCTGCCTGCCAGCCACTGGTTGAGCACTTCGTTGCTGCGCTGGGCCGCCGGCAGTGCCACGTACTGGCTCAGCCAGTAGGTCTGCAACTGCTGGTCCATGCGCGGCACGTAACGGCGGTCCATCTGCTTCAAGCCGCCTTCGATGGAAGGCAGATCGCGCTCCTGGTAACCCGCTTCGCGCTCGGCATCGGGTTTGCTGCGCTCGATCGACAGGCGATACAGGCTGATCGCCGAACCCACCGCCGAGGTGCTGTTGAACTGGCTGACGAACAGATCGCGCTCACGCGTGCTCTTGCTGGTGTCCAGGTGCTGGACCAACTGCGCGTGTGCGGCCAGAGCCGGCTTACCGGCGGCGCCACGCTTCTTCAACCAGGCCAGCACGGCGGCTTCTTCGGCCTGCTTCTGGCCAGCCGCGTCGATGCGCTTGAAGCCTTCCAGCTGACCGGCGTAGTTCTTGGCCACGTTGTTCATGCTGGCCGCGGTGGCGGCGTACTTCACCTTGACGTCCGGGTCGGCCTTGCCGGCTTCCTCGATCATCTTCAGCACCGCGTTGTAGTGGCGCGCGATGGTCGGGTAGGTCCAGCTGGCGGTTTCATTGAACTCGCCGGCCAGGGCGTAGCGGTTGGTGCGGCCCGGGTAGCCGGCCACCATCACGAAGTCGTCGGCGCCCAGCGGCTGGTCGGCGAATTTCAGGAAGTGCTTGGGCTGGTAGGGCACGTTGTCGGCGGAGAAGGCGGCCGGCTTGCCGTCCTTGCCCACGTAGGCACGGTAGAACGAGAAATCGCCGGTGTGGCGCGGCCACATCCAGTTGTCGATGTCGCCGCCGAACTTGCCGACGCTGCCCGGAGGTGCGTAGACCAGGCGCACGTCCTTGATTTCCATGTTGCGGAACAGGCGGTAGGTGTTGCCGCCGGAGAAGCTGTACAGGCGGCAGCGGAAGCCGGCATCGGCCTCACAGGCAGCGGTCTGGGACTTGTCGAAGGCCTCCAGCGCGCGGGTGCGGGCCAGCGGGTTCTTGCCGGCGGCGGCGATCGCGGCCTTGGCCTGGTCGGTCACGTCGGTGATCTGGTCCAGCACGAACACGCGGGCGTTGGGCCCGGCGCTCAGCTCGTCCTTCAGGGTCGGCGCATTGAAGCCGTCCTTGATCAGGTTCTTTTCAGCCGTCGAATTCAGCTGGATCGCACCGTAGGCACAGTGGTGGTTGGTGACCACCAGGCCCTGCGGGGAGACGAAGCTGGCGGTGCAGCCACCCAGCGCCACGACCGCGCCCATCGGGTCGCCGGTCAGGTTGGAGATCTGCTCCGGGGACAGCTTCAGGCCAGCCTGCTTGAGCGGGCCGGCGATTTCCGGCAGCTGCTGCGGCACCCACATGCCTTCAGCGGCATGGGCGACCTGGACCAGCCCAAGGCTGGCGACGACGGAGAAAGCGAGCAGGTTCGAGCGCATTGAGCAGCCCCTGGTGAAAGAACCGCCGATTCTAGCCCAGCCGCTGCGCCGTCCCGAAGCCCGGTAGAGCCGACCCATGGTCGGCTGGCCGCACGCAGTGCGGCAATGAGGGGCATGGCTACCTCCCGGCCCACCCGCGCTGCAACATGGGAAAACCGCCAGCGGCTCTATAATCCGCGCTTTCCCCCCAGACGAGTTCCACCCCGATGGCGCAGCAAACAATGAAGGCCCTGGTCAAACGCGAAGCCGCCAAGGGCATCTGGCTGGAAGAAGTTCCGGTCCCCACCCCCGGCCCGAACCAGGTCCTGATCAAGCTGGAAAAGACCGCCATCTGCGGTACCGACCTGCACATTTACCTGTGGGACGAATGGAGCCAGCGCACGATCAAGCCCGGCCTGACCATCGGCCACGAATTCGTCGGCCGCATCGCCGAGATCGGCCCGGGCGTGACCGGCTATGAGATCGGCCAGCGCGTCTCGGCCGAAGGTCATATCGTCTGCGGCCATTGTCGCAATTGCCGCGGCGGCCGCCAGCACCTGTGCCCGAACACCGTGGGCATCGGCGTCAACGTCAACGGCGCCTTCGCCGAATACATGGTGATGCCGGCCAGCAACCTGTGGCCGATCCCGGATCAGATCCCCTCCGAACTGGCCGCGTTCTTCGATCCGTATGGCAATGCCGCGCACTGCGCGCTGGAGTTCAACGTGATTGGCGAGGACGTGCTGATCACTGGCGCCGGCCCGATCGGCATCATCGCCGCGGGCATCTGCAAGCACATCGGTGCGCGCAACGTGGTGGTCACCGACGTCAACGATTTCCGCTTGAAGCTGGCCGCCGACATGGGCGCCACCCGCGTGGTGAACGTGTCCAACACCTCGCTCAAGGACGTGATGAAGGAACTGCACATGGAGGGCTTCGACGTGGGCCTGGAAATGAGCGGCAATCCGCGCGCGTTCAACGACATGCTCGACTGCATGTACCACGGCGGCAAGATCGCCATGCTCGGCATCATGCCCAAGGGCGCCGGCTGCGACTGGGACAAGATCATCTTCAAGGGCCTGACCGTGCAGGGCATCTACGGCCGCAAGATGTACGAGACCTGGTACAAGATGACCCAGCTGGTGCTGTCCGGCTTCCCGCTCGGCAAGGTGATGACCCACCAGCTGCCGATCGATGATTTCCAGAAGGGCTTCGATCTGATGGAACAGGGCAAGGCTGGCAAGGTCGTGCTCAGCTGGAATTGATCACCGGTGCCTTCGGCACAGATGATCAAGTGTCCATTCCACCTTGTTCCCGCGCCGTTGGCGCCCCCCTTGAACAACAAGGGGGCTGCTCTCCAGCAAGGGTTCCGGTGTGAGGCCACCATTGAAAAGGCGCCCATCCGGGCGCCTTTTCTGGTTCGCGAGGTGGCCGGCGGTGTCGGGTACCGGTTACTGCCCGATGCCGACCGTGAACACCACGCGGTTGTCAGCCAGCTTGCCGGAGTTGTCGCGGCCGTTGCCATCGGTGCCGTAATAGCCCAGGCCCAGGTTGAACAGGCCGAACTGGCGGCTGACGCCGACATTCCAATCGGTGTAATCCTTGGAGATGCCTTCTTCGAAGGTGCTGCGGCCGACGTTCGCGCTCAGCGTGAAGTCCTGCGGCAAGGCCCACTCGCCGCCCACGGCGTAGTACCACGCATCGGTGCCCGAATTGAACACGTCATTGGTGTAGGTCACGGTCAGGCTGTACTGCTCGGCGAACGTGGTCTTGGTGATGAACTCGTTGTAGGCCAGCTCGCTCGAGCCCGGATAGGTGTAGCGGTTGAGCAGCAGATCCAGGTTGACGTTGTCGGTCACGTCGAAGGCGTAGCCGATCAGGTAATCGACCTCGGCGTCCGGGCCGCCATCACCGAAATCCACCCCCGAGCCCCAGACACCGGCGTACAGACCCACCGGCGAGGTATAGGTGAAGCCAGCCTGGATCGTCGGATCCTCGTCGGTCTGGGACACACCACGGAACACGTAATCCGAGACACCGGTGACGTTCCAGCTGAACGGCGATTCGGCCTCGTCCTGGGCACTGGCGGCAAACGGGGCAAGCAGGGCGGCGCAGAGCACAACGGCGGCGGTACAGCGCGTGGCGTGGTTCATGCGGGGTCTCTCCAGACGTGGGGTGGGCGGAACGGCATCGGTTTACAGTTTTTTAACCTGATTGATATTGCGATGCAACAATCACGTCTGCAACCGTCTTCCGCCCTGCCCCGCCCATCCACCGCCGGCGGCAACCCCGCCGCGGCCCCCGGCAGGTAAAATCCGGGGTTTCCCGTGCCGAAGACTGCCTGCCATGACCGACGCCACCACCGCCTCGCTGACCCAGCACTACGTTGAAGAACTGGAGGCGATCCGCGCCCAGGGCCTGTTCAAGTCCGAGCGCATCATCACCAGCCCGCAGTCTGCCGAGATCACCTTGGACGATGGCCGTTCGGTGCTGAACTTCTGTGCCAACAACTACCTGGGCCTGGCCGACCATCCGGACCTGATCCAGGCCGCCAAGGACGCGCTGGATACCCACGGCTTCGGCATGGCCTCGGTGCGCTTCATCTGCGGCACCCAGGACCTGCACAAGCAGCTGGAAAAGCAGATCGCCGATTTCTTCGGCAAGCAGGACACCATCCTGTACGCGGCCTGCTTCGACGCCAACGGTGGCCTGTTCGAGCCGCTGCTGGGCGAGCACGACGCGATCATTTCCGACGCGCTCAATCATGCCTCGATCATCGATGGCGTGCGCCTGTGCAAGGCCAAGCGTTTCCGCTACGCCAACTGCGACATGGCCGATCTGGAAGCCCAGCTGCAGGCGGCCGATGCGGCCGGCTGCAAGACCAAGCTGATCACTACCGACGGCGTGTTCTCGATGGACGGCTTCATCGCCCCGCTGGATGAGATCACCGCGCTGGCGAAGAAGTACAACGCGCTGGTCCACATCGACGAATGCCATGCCACCGGCTTCCTCGGCGCCACGGGCCGCGGCTCGGCCGAGGTCAAGGGCGTGCTGGAGAAGATCGACATCATCACCGGCACCCTGGGCAAGGCCATGGGCGGCGCACTGGGCGGCTTCACCTGCGCCAGCGCCGAAGTGATCGAGCTGCTGCGCCAGCGCTCGCGCCCGTACCTGTTCTCCAACTCGCTGCCGCCGCACGTGGTCGCCGCCGGCATCAAGGCCTTCGAGATGCTGGCCGCCGCCGATGACCTGCGCGATACCCTGGCGCAGAACACCGCCTACTTCCGCGAGAAGATGACCGCCGCCGGTTTCGATGTGAAGCCGGGCGTGCACCCGATCAGCCCGGTGATGCTGTACGACGCGCCGCTGGCGCAGAAGTTCGCCGAGCGCCTGCTCGAGGAAGGCATCTACGCGATCGGCTTCTTCTTCCCGGTGGTGCCCAAGGGCCAGGCCCGCATCCGCACCCAGATCAGCGCCGCACACACGCGCGCGCACCTGGACCGTGCCATCGATGCCTTCACCCGGATCGGCCTGGAACTGGGCGTGATCAAGGGTTGACCGGACGGCGGCGCCTGGCGCGCCGTCCCCACAGAACGCCGGGCCATGCCCGGCGTTTTTTTATTTCTTCTTTTTCTTCTTGTCCTTGGCCTCTTCCTTGCTGGCCACCACCACCGGTGCCGCAACCGGACCATCCTGGCCATTGCCCTTGGCCACGCGGATGCCGTTGGCCTTCATCCAGGCGTCGAACTCATCGGCGCTCATGCGCTTGTCGCCATCGCTCATCAGGAAGCGGTAGCTGCCGCGGCCATCCAGCTCGGGGATCTTGATCTCCACCACCTTGTCGGTCACCGGCGGATCCTGTTTGGCGATCTGCTTGTGGCCGCCACAGGCGGTCAGCAGCGCGGCCGGCAACAACAGGCAGGCGCCGCGGAACAGGGAACGATTAAGGGTACTGACGTGCATGGTCTTACTCCCGGTGTTGAACGGAACGTCCCTTCGAAGGCCATCCATTGCCCGGGTCGATTGGCCTGCCACATGCCGGCAGGCCACAAGGTCACGGTGTGGCCGCGGCGCTGTCGGCCACGGCATAAAGCAGATCCAGATCGTGTGGGCTGAGCTCGCGCCAGGCGCCCTTGCCCAGCTCGCCGAGCGGCAGCTGGCCGATCGCCACGCGCACCAGGCGCAGCACGTTGATGTCGAACGCGGCAAGCAGGCGGCGTATATGCCGGTTGCGGCCTTCCTCCAGCACCACTTCCAGCCAGGCGGTCTTGTCGCCGCTGCGCAGCAGCGTGGCGCGCCGCGCACGCAGCACCTCGCCTTCGTCCTCGATCCCCGCGCACAACGCCTGTAACTGAGCGGCATCGGGAATCGCATCGATCTGGACGTGATAGGTCTTGTCCGGTCCGGTGGCCGGATCGGTCAGGCGCGCGGCCCATTGCGGATCATTGCTGAAGAGCAGCAGGCCTTCGCTGGCCTTGTCCAGGCGCCCGACCGGCGCGATCCACGGCAGCCCGGCAGCATCGAAACAGCGGTACACGGTGTCACGGCCGCGCTCGTCCTGCGCGGTGGTCACCAGGCCGCGCGGCTTGTTGAGCATCAGGTGCACGCGCTTGGGCGCATCCAGCGGCTGACCATCGACGCGCACATGATGGCGACCGTCGATGATCGGAAATTCGGGGTTGTTGATGACGCGGCCGTCGACCGTGACCCGGCCGTCGGCGATCCAGCGCGCGGCTTCGGTGCGCGAGCACAGCCCGGCCTTGGAAAGCACACGCGCCAGACCATGGCGCGGTGCACTCGGGGACGTGCTGGACGCAGTGGTGCGGGCGCCTGTTGCGGGGCTCGCACGCCGCTCGGGGCGGCGTGGTCGGGACGCGGTCGCGGCGGGTGGCCGGCGTGTCGTCATCGTGCTCCGCTCAGGCGGCTTACTTCTTGTCCGCCGGCTTGGTCTCAGCCGGTGCTTCGGGAGCGGCAGCCGGCACGGCGGCCGGCACCGGGCGCGCCTTGACCACGCGCACGCCACGCGCCTTCATCCACGCGTCGAATTCTTCGGCAGTCATGCGCTTGCCGTTCTGGCTCATGTCGAAGCGCCACGGCGTGTTGTCGAACTCGGTCTGCGGCTTGTAGGCGGCCGGATCGTTCGGGTTGATCACCGGTGCACTGGGGATTGCCTTGGCGATGTTCTGGCAGCCGTCGATGCGCAGGCGCTGCAGCACGCTGTCCAGCGACTGCTCGCGGTCGTAGCTGGAGGTCAGTACGCCGGCAGGCATGCCCAACTGGACGTTGCGGATGTACAGCTCTTCGGCAACCGGCGCGATCGCGGTGGCCGGCAGCGGCAGCGGCGATGCGCTGGCAGGTGCCGAACAGTCCACGGCAGCGTGGGCGGCGGGAACCAGGGCCAGGCCAAGCGCGGCGGCCAGTGCAAAACGCTGCATGAGATGCATCCAGGAAGGGGTCGACGCGGCGAGTTTAACAGCGCCACAACGTCTTTCAAGCGCCACTTTCAATGAATACGGCAACTTGTTGGATTTATTGTCGATTTCACGGATTCTGCCCGAATGCATGCGCGGAAATGCGGGTCTCATTGGTGAGGCAGTTGTGAAGCGAACGCCGAACGTTTTCAGTGGCAGCGGCCGGTGCGTCGAGCGCTGGACCGCGCTGCAACGAAAGGCCAGGTTTTACGTGGGCTTGCAGCATGCCCAGCCCCGTAGCGGCCGGTAGGCCCCTGGGCAAAATCAAGGAGGAGGCCGTCGCCGCAAGGCGGCGGCCGGGGGACATTTGCCGAGGGGCCTACCGGTCGCTGCGAGGCGTTACGTGGGCGCGAGGCCCACGTGGCAAAGTAAGAAAAGACAAAAAAAAACAGGGCCCGGCAATGCCGGGCCCTGCTTATTGAGACTGTACTGCCAGAAGGATTAGTTCTGGACGTTCAGCTCGGTACGACGGTTCTTGGCGCGGCCTTCCGGGTTATCCGAACCATCCGGGTTGGCGTTCGGCGCAATCGGGCGGCTCTCGCCGTAACCGATCGGACCGACCAGACGCGAAGCGTCAACGCCGTTCTGGGTCAGATAGTTGTACACCGAGGTAGCACGGCGCTCGGACAGCTTCTGGTTGTAAGCGTCGGTACCCTTGGAATCGGTGTGACCGGCCACTTCAACGCGCAGATCCGGGTAACGCTTCAGGATTTCCGAAGCCTCGCTCAGGATCGCAACCGCATCCGGACGCAGGTTCGACTTGTCGAAGTCGAAGTTCACGCCCTTCAGATCGATCGACACCGGGACCGGGCAACCGTCCGGACCGATGGTCTGACCCGGCTGGGAGTTCGGGCACTTGTCGTCGCAGTTGTTGACGCCGTCACCGTCGTCATCCAGATCGGCGCAGCTCGGGGCAACCGGAGCCGGAGCCGGCACGGCAGCGACCGGAGCCGGGCCCAGCGGGATCACGACACCGACCGAAGCCAGCACGTCGCCGAACCAGTCTTCGCTCGGAGCAGCAACGCTCTTGTCGTCGAAGTCAGCGCGGTAGGCCACTTCGGCACGCACGGCGACGCGCTTTTCGAAGGTGGTCTGCAGGCCGACGCCGAGCTTGGCGGCGAAGTTGCCGTCCTTGCGCTCACGCGGACCGTTGTTGTCCAGTGCTGCGTACTCTTCTTCCGACTTCTGGTAGCCCAGACCCATCAGCAGGTACGGGTTCCAGCCGCGGCCTTCCTGGATGAAGTGGCGACGCAGATCGACGGACGCGCCGTACTGGCTCCAGTTCAGATCCTGGTTGGCATCGAAGTTCGGGTTCTGGTAGTTCAGCTCGCCGTCCAGCGACCAGTTGGGGCTGATGAACTTACCGAGGCCCAGGGTAACGAACGGAGCGTCGTTGGTCAGACGGTCGCTATCCTGGAAGTTGAAGCCGGCCGAACCGGTCAGGTACCAGCGGTCGTCAAAATCCTGCGCCGATGCAGCCTGGGCGAAAGCCAGACCGCCCAGCAGCGCGGCAGTAAGGATCTTCTTGTTCATTGAGTACAGCTCCTATTTCGGGGGTATGAAACCGGTAGAGGCATGGGCCAGCACTACTGCGTCGTTTTCAGACTGCCGATTCAGCACGCCACCGCCGCGAACATTATGCTCAGGCGAGTGAAGGTGATGTTAACAGTCCCGTAACATGTGAAGACGACCACTAGACCTCTACCGGGTCCAGCTGGTGGCACCCTATACAGGTTGATGAAATTCCGCAAGACCCAGACGCGACAAGGGTTTTGCCTAATTCAGGCGAGGTCGGGACACATTTTTCACGAAAGGGTTCAAATCGCGATCACGTCGTGATTCAGCGCAGAAACAGCGGCGGCGTGATCCGTATGATGAAGATGATTCCCCCATCCGGAGCCGCCATGAAAGCCGTGGGATTGACGCAGTATCTGCCGATTGAAGACCCCGCCAGCCTGCAGGACCTGAGCATCGCACCACCGGGCGCACCTCAAGGACGTGATCTGCTGGTGCGCATCCACGCTGTCTCGGTGAATCCTGTCGATGCAAAACAGCGCGCGCCGCGTGCGCAGCATGAGAACCCGGCGCGGATACTCGGCTACGACGCCGCAGGTGTTGTTGAAGCGGTCGGCGAGGCGGTGACCGCGTTCGCACCCGGTGACGAGGTGTATTACGCAGGCGACGTCACACGCCCGGGCTGCAATGCGCACTATCAGTGGGTGGACGAACGCCTGGTCGGGCGCAAACCGACCACGCTGGATTTCGCCGACGCCGCGGCGTTGCCGCTGACCACCTTGACCGCGTGGGAACTGCTGTTCCAGCGGATGCCATTACAGCTCGATGACTGCCGTCATCGTGGCCAGCATCTGTTGATCATCGGCGGTGCCGGCGGCGTCGGCTCCATCGCGATCCAGCTCGCGCGGCATGCGGGCTTCACCGTGATCGCCACGGCATCGCGCGAGGAGACCCGCGCTTGGTGCGTAAAGATGGGTGCCGACCACGTGATCGATCATCGCCAGCCGCTGGCGCCGCAGTTGCAGGCACTGGGGATTGCGCAGGTGCAGGTGGCGTTGAATCTGGCCGACACCGACCATTACTGGGAAGCGCTGGGTGAGCTGCTGGCGCCGCAGGGGCATGTGGGGCTGATCGTCGAGCCGCGCGGTCCGTTGCGCATCGGCGATCCTTATAAAGCCAAGTGCATCGGCATCCACTGGGAATTCATGTTCGCCCGCGCGCGCTTCCAGACCGCGGACATGATCGAGCAGCATTGCATCCTCAACCGGGCAGCCAGCCTGATCGATGCCGGTGAACTGCGCACCACCGCGCACACGCACCTGGGCGCGATCAACGCGACGAACCTGCGCGAGGCGCACCGCCGGCTGGAAGGGGGAGGCGTGATCGGCAAGCTGGTGCTGTCCGGCTGGGAGTAACGCGCGCGCCGGTGTGTCATCGCACTTTCGTGCGCATCTGTATCTGTCGGCGGTACGCCGTGCCGCCTACAGTCAGTGGCCCTTCCGGTGAATCCGCCATGCCCACGTCCCTGCCCCTGCGCCTGCTGCAACTCCTGCTCGGCCTGTTCCTGTACGGCTTCGGCGCGGCGGTGATGATCCGCGCAGCGATCGGGGTGGCGCCCTGGGATGTGCTCTCACAGGGCATCGCGCTGCAGACACCGCTGTCCTTCGGCGTGGCCACCAATGTGATTGGCGCACTGGTGCTGCTGCTGTGGTGGCCCATCCGGCAGAAACCGGGGCTGGGCACCGTACTCAACGTGCTGCTGATCGGCCCCAGTGCCCAGTTCGGGCTGTGGCTGCTGCCGGAGGTGCATGGCCTGGCCTGGCAGATCCCGATGTTCGTCTGCGGCCTGCTGCTGGTCGCGCTGGCCACCGGCCTGTACATCGGCGCGCGCTTCGGCCCCGGCCCACGCGATGGTTTGATGACCGGCCTGCACGCCCGCACCGGCTGGCCGATCTGGATCGTGCGCAGCGCTATCGAAGGCACCGTACTGCTGATCGGCTGGTGGCTCGGCGGCAATGTCGGGGTGGGCACCCTCGCGTTCGCGCTGCTGATCGGCCCGCTGTGCGGCGTCACCCTGCCGCTGTTCGGCATCCGCAAGCCCAGCCCGGCAGCTGCCACGCCATAGCGGGCGTCCGTGCGGACCCGTGGTCGGCAGCGGGTGGACCATGCCCTTGCTCTTCAAGGGCATTCGCGGCACCCTGCGGGCTTCCGTACGCAAGCGTATCCATATGTCGCCAGCCGCCGAATCCACCGCTTACCCGCATCTGTTCACTCCGCTTGATCTGGGGTTCACCCAGCTGCGCAACCGCGTCCTGATGGGGTCCATGCATACCGGTCTGGAGGACCGTGCGCGCGATTTCCCGCGCCTGGCGGCCTATTTCGCCGAGCGGGCGGCCGGCGGCGTCGGACTGATCGTCACCGGCGGCTTCGCACCCAACGTGGTCGGCTGGCTCAAGCCGTTCGGTGGCAAGCTATCCTGGCCGTGGGAGGTGCGACCGCATCGCCAGGTCACCCGGGCCGTGCACGACAACGGCAGCAAAATCTGCCTGCAGCTGCTGCATGCCGGGCGCTACGCCTACCACCCCTTGTCAGTGGCACCCTCCAAGCTGAAGGCCCCGATCAACCCGTTCACGCCGCGGGCGCTGTCCGCACGCGGGGTGGAGCGCCACATCGCAGACTACGCGCGCAGCGCGCGGCTGGCCCGCGAGGCCGGCTACGACGGCGTCGAGGTAATGGGCTCGGAAGGCTATCTGATCAACGAGTTCATCGCCCCGCGCACCAACCAGCGTACCGATCGCTGGGGCGGTGACGCCGCCCAGCGCATGCAGTTCGCGGTGGAGATCGTGCGCCGCATCCGCGAGGCCTGCGGGCCGGACTTCATCATCATCTACCGGCTCTCGCTGGTGGATCTGGTGCCCGACGGCAGCAACTGGGCCGAGATCGTGCAGCAGGCGCAGGCGATCGAGGCGGCGGGCGCAACGCTGATCAACTCCGGCATCGGCTGGCACGAGGCGCGCATCCCGACCATTGCGACCTCGGTGCCGCGCGGCGCCTTCGCGGCGGTTACCGCCAAACTCAAGCCGCACGTGCGCGTGCCGGTGATCGCCACCAACCGCATCAACATGCCCGACGTGGCCGAGCGCATCCTTGCCGAAGGCGCTGCCGACATGGTCTCGCTGGCGCGGCCGCTGCTGGCCGACCCGCAGTGGGCCAACAAGTCGCGCGCCGGCCGCCCGGAGGCGATCAACACCTGCATCGCCTGCAACCAGGCCTGCCTGGACCACGTGTTCGAGAACAAGACCGCCAGCTGTCTGGTCAATCCGCGCGCCGTGCACGAGACCGAGCTGGTCTACCGCCCGACCACCGCCCCGCGCCGGATCGCCGTGGTCGGTGCCGGCCCGGCCGGGCTGGCCTGCGCGACGGTCGCCGCCGAGCGCGGCCACGCGGTCACGCTGTTCGATGCCGGCAGCGAGATCGGCGGGCAGTTCAATGTCGCCAAGCGCATCCCGGGCAAGGAAGAATTCCACGAGACGCTGCGCTATTTCCGCCACAAGCTGGACGAGACCGGTGTCGAGGTGAAGCTGGATACCGTGGCCGACGTGGCCGTGCTGGCCGGTTTCAACGCGGTGGTGATCGCGACCGGCATCACCCCGCGCCGGGTCGATTTCCCCGGTGCCGACCATCCCAAGGTGGTTACCTACCTGGATGTGCTGCTTGGCAGGGTCCAGGTAGGCGAGCAAGTCGCGATCATCGGCGCCGGCGGCATCGGCTTCGATGTCGGCGAGTTCCTCGTCCACGAGGGGCCCTCCTCTGCGCTGGATCCGGCACGCTGGATGGCCGAGTGGGGCGTGGACCCGTCGTTCGAGGGCCGCGGCGCGCTCGCCAAGCCGGCGCCTGAGGCACCCGCACGCAAGGTCTGGCTGCTGCAGCGCAGTCCGGGCAAGCCCGGCGCGCGGCTGGGCAAGACCACCGGCTGGATCCACCGCGCCACGCTCAAGGCCAAGGGCGTGAGCATGCTCGGTGGCGTGGCTTACCTGGGCGTGGATGACAGCGGCCTGCGCATCCGCGTGGATGGCCAGGAACAGCTGCTGCCGGTGAGCCATGTGGTGGTCTGCGCCGGCCAGGAACCGCGCCGTGATCTGCACGCCGCGCTGCAGGCCGCTGGCATCCATGCGCAGCTGATCGGCGGTGCGGATGTGGCCGCCGAACTCGACGCCAAGCGCGCGATCGATCAGGGCAGCCGGGTCGCCGCCGCGCTCTGATCCGGGTCAAAACCGACCTGAATACGGGGCTGAACCGCCGATTCAGCCCCACCTCCGAACCTGAATGTCAAGCTTTCGGGTTCAGGATGTATTGGGAAATTCCCCCCTATCGTGCGCCAACTTTCCCGCTCACCACCCAGTTCGAGTGAGCGCGCGGACCCCACGTCTATTCGGGTCCGCCCCCGGGCGGCCCCGATGGCCGCCTCCCCATGACGCCAAGTCGTACCCACGCCCCGTCCGCACGATCGGATGGAACAGCCAGGTGCGGCCCACACGGAGCAAGGAGATTTATGAAACTGGCCTGGATTCTCTGGCTGTCACAGTTGTTGCCGCAGCCTGCCGCCGATTCGTTGTGCCTGAGCACGACCGTCTACCTCGAAGCGCGTGACCAGACCCTGCGCGGCCAGCAAGCCGTCGCGGAAGTGGCCCTGCGCCGCCTGGACAGCGGCCTGTGGGGCGACTCGATGTGCCAGGTGGTGACCGCCCGCAAGCAGTTCGCCCCGACCATCGTCGCGCCCGGCACCCAGCTCGGCAACGCCGATGCCTGGCAGGAAGCGATGACCGTCGCCTTCGACGCCGAGCGTAACTGGGCCCTGCCGGCCGGTGAGCGCAAGGAAATCGTTCCGGGTGCGAGCCACTTCGCCGCCCTGGCGATCGCCAACCCGAGCTGGCGCAACGCCTACCAGGTGGCCACGATCGGTGATCACACCTTCTATCGCGTGCAGAAACTCAAGCCACGCGCGTCGTAACGATCTGTTACGGCCATACCGTTGAGGATGCGGGGCCCCCTCTGGAATAGTGGGCGGCTGATCTTCCACCCATCCGCAACGGAGTTCCCATGAAGCTGTACAGCAAGCCCGGAGCCTGCTCCACCGCCGACCACATCGCCCTGCAGTGGACCGGCCAGCCGTTCGAGGTGGAACTGCTCGACAAGGACACCCTGAAGGCCCCCGCCTTCCTGGCCATCAATCCGGCCGGCTCGGTTCCGGCCGTCGTCGATGGTGATTTCGTGCTGACCCAGAACGCGGCCATCCTGGGCTACATCGCCGATACCTACCCGCAGGCCGGCCTGACCGGTGACGGCAGCCCCAAGCAGCGCGCCGAAGCCACCCGTTGGCTGTCCTTCGTCAACTCGGACCTGCACCCGGCATTCAAGCCGCTGTTCGGGCCGGGCACCTTCATCGAAGATGACACCCAGTACGACGCGCTCCGCGCCACCGCCCGCAAGCGCCTGCGCGGCCTGTTCGAGCGCGCAGATGCACAGTTGGCCGACCGCCCCTGGCTGGCCGGGTTCCGCAGCTTCGCCGACCCGTACTTCTACATCACCCTGCGCTGGGCCGCGGGCGCGAAGATCGACCTGAGCGGCCTGGACAACATCGCTGCCTTCAAGCAGCGGATGGACGCCGATGCCGGCGTGCAGGCGGTACTGAAGGCCGAAGGCCTCCTGTAGAGCCACCCCAAGGGTGGCTGCAGGCGGTCCGGCCAGAACACACGCGTCCGGCCGGACAAGGAGCCACGCATGGCGTGGCTCTACCCGATCGTACGCAGCACATTGCCCTAGGCATCGCGCAGTTCGCTCGGCTCCACCACCACCTGCAGCGCCGGCCAACCCGGGATCGCATAGGTGCCACGGCGTGGCAGGACCGTGGCGACCAGTGCCTGCACCGTGGCCGGCGCCAACTGGCAGTCCAGCGCATCGCCCTCGACCACCAGCGCATTGACGGCCGCCGGCGACAGCGTGATCTGCCGATCGTTGCCGACCAGCGTCAATGGCTGGCCGAACAGCAACCGCGCCGGCAGCAACGCGAGCAGCGATTCCACCTGGCGCGCTCCCAGGGTCACGGTCACCTGCTGCGCATCGCCCTCGCCCTGCACCGAGCCGCCCAGCTTTTCCAGGAACAGATAGGCCGTTTGCGAGCCCTCGCGCGCCGCACCTTCGGCGACCGCGGCAGCCAGTGCGGGATCGTCCAGCAGCGAGTCACGCGCGATATCGGTGATCCACAGCGGCATCTTCGGCAGCAGCGCCTCGAGCACGCCCGTGGTCGACCAGCGCTTCACCGCCTCCATCTCGTCATCGGTCAGCCCGATCACCTGCAGGAATTCCAGCGAACCGTTGGGCGTCTCGCGCGGCGGCAGCTGCGGGTCGCGCATGAAGGCGACGTGCCGCAGCAGCGTATCGGTGTCGGCGGCGATCGGCCCGCCTGCGTTGAGGTAGTGACCCTGCTGGAACACCTTGCCATTGGCGAACACGTAGCGCGCCAGGTTCTGCAGGAAGTTCATCGCCCACGGCGGTGGCTCGCTGCCCGCCGCGGCGGCAACCCGGAAGCTCAGCTCGAAGCCGTAGCCACTGGTGGCCGGATCATCGCTCTCTTTTTCATACAGCTCGGAGAAGCCATAGCTGACAAAATGCCAGTGCGGCAGCGGGGCATCGTTCCAGTACGCGCTGATGCCGTCCAGCGGATCCTCACCACCCAGCAGCGACCGCAACACCGGGCCGTAATGCTGCGGCGCCTGCGTGGGATACACCGCCTTCAACGCGGCATCGATGGCCTCCCACCCAGGGGCGCCGTCGTCCTCGATCTCATCCACCATCGCTATTCTCCCGCACACGAAACAGCACGCATTCTAAACAGCGTGCTGCCTGGCTGCCGTCGACGTATCGCCTCAGGCGATCACGACCTCGGTGTGCAGCAGCGCGTGCGTTTCTTCCAGCCAGCGGTTGGCCAGTGCCGGGCTTTTCGCCTTGCTGATCGCGGCGGCCATGTCCGGCCACAGCTTTTCCAGGCCGCCGGCATCGGTGCAGCGCTCGACTTTCAACTGCATGAAATACCCCTTCAGACCGAGGTGTCTGCGCACCGATTCGCTCATCCAGTCATACAGCCGCTTGTACAGCTCCGGATCCTGCTCGCGCCCGGCAGTCAGCGCCGTGGCGACCACCGGTGCGGCGCTGCCACCGACGATCTCGATCAAGCCCATTGCCGACAGCTGCGCCAGCGCATCGTCCGGTGCGCGCAGGCCCGGCAGCAGAGCGGTCAACACGGTGTCATCGCGCTGACCATCGACCATCAGCAGCATGGACCGCAGCGCCGGCGGCAGGCGCCGCGCACGATCCTCGATTTCCTGACGGCCAGCGGCCGTCTTGGCATGAATGTACGCCATGTACTCCCCCCTTCACGTGGTGCATTACCGCGCGTGGCACCGGCCGTTCGCCGCTACGTGCGCGCCCCCTTGCAACGATCACCTGCGCAGCTTACCCGAGCCTCCGCATCGGCTGTAATGCGCTGCAGCACGGGCCGGCCGGCGCGTGGCGGACATGAAAAGGCCCGCCTCTCCGAAGAGGGCGGGCCCGGGGAGCGCAGGCGGTTATTGGCGCCCTAGGTACCCAGCGCGCGCCGGATCTCGTCCAACGCCGCCGGGTCGTCCAGGGTCGACAGATCACCCGGATCACGTTCCTCCGCCAGCGCCTGCAGCGAGCGCCGCAGCAGTTTGCCCGAACGCGTCTTGGGCAGCGCGTTGACGATATGGATGTGCGCCGGCCGCGCGACCGCGCCCAGGGTATTGGTCACCCGCTGCATCATCTCGGCCGCCACGGCACTGCCATCGCCCTGCAGGGCCTGCTTGAGGGTGACGAACACCAGCGGCACCTGGCCCTTGAGTTCGTCCTTGACCCCGATCACGGCGGCCTCGGCCACCAGCGGATGGCCGGCGATGCATTCTTCGATCTCGCGCGTGCCCAGGCGGTGCCCGGCCACGTTGATGACATCGTCGGTGCGGCCGAGGATGAAGGTGTAGCCGTCTTCGTCCTGGATCGCCCAGTCCAGCGAGCTGTACAGCAGTTCCTTGAAGTGGCTGAAGTAACTCTGGATGAAGCGCGCGTCGTCCTTCCAGACCGTGGTCATGCAGCCCGGCGGCAGCGGCGGGATCATCACCAGCACGCCCTTCTGCCCCGGCGCGACGGTCTCGCCGGTGTTCTCGTCGATGACCTTCATCCGGTAGCCGAGGTTCGGGAAACCGGGCGAGCCGAAGCGCACCGGTTTCATGTCCACGCCCGGCAGCAGGGTCAGTGCCGGCCAGCCGGTTTCGGTCTGCCAGTAGTTGTCGATGATCGGCTTGCCGAGTGCATCGTTGATCCAGTGCGCGGTCGGCTCATCGAGCGGTTCGCCGGCGAGGAACACGTACTTCAGTGCTTCCAGATCGTGGCGGCGGATGAAATCGGCATCGTGCTTCTTGAGCACGCGGATCGCGGTCGGCGAGGAGAACAGCGTGCGCACGCCGTACTGTTCGCACAGCGCCCACCAGATGCCCGGGTCCGGATGGGTCGGCAGCCCTTCGTACAGCAGCGAGGTGCAGCCGCCGATCAGTGGGCCGTAGACGTTGTAGGAATGCCCGACCGCCCAGCCCACATCCGAGGTGGAGAACATCACCTGGCCGGGCTTGCAGTCGAACACCGTCTCCATCGACTGCGCCATCGCTACTGCGTAGCCGCCGACATCACGCTGTACGCCCTTCGGCTTGCCGGTGGTGCCGGAGGTGTAGAGCAGATAGCTCGGCTCACTGGATTCCAGCCACACCACCGGTATATCCTGGTCACCTACCTCGGCACGCAGCGTGGCGTAATCGACGTCGCGACCGGGCACCTTCGGCTCGGCCGGGTCCAGACCGCGCGAGACGATCAGCACGTGCGGTGGCGGCGAAGCGGCTTCGGCGCAGGCGGCATCGACCATCGCCTTGTAGGGAATCACTTTGCCGCCGCGCTTGCCGGCGTCGGCGGCGATCAACAGCTTCGGTTCGGCGTCATCGATGCGCAGTGCCAGGTTGTGCGCGGCGAAACCGCCGAACACCACCGAGTGGATCGCCCCGATGCGTGCGCACGCCAGCATCGCGAACACCGCTTCGGCCATGTTCGGCATGTAGATCACCACGCGGTCGCCACGCTGCACGTCCAGCCGCTGCAGCACGGCGGCGAAGGCATTCACTTCGCGGTGCAGCTCACGGTAGGTGATCTCGCGGGTAACACCGGTTTCACTGGAGATGGCGACAAGGGCGAGCTGGTCGGGACGGTCGACCAGATGGCGGTCCACCGCGTTGTAGCAGAGGTTGGTTTCCCCGCCGACGAACCAGCGCCGGAACGGCGGGTTGCTGTAGTCGAGGATCTGCTGCGGCGGGGTATGCCAATAGATGCGATGGGCCTCTTCGCCCCAGAACGCCTCGGGTTCATCGACCGAACGTCGATAGACATCTTCGTAACGCATGACAGCCCTCCCAGACAAAGTCATGGGATCGAGCATAGTCCGATGGTGAGGCGCGGGCCGTCCGACCTTGGTCGTAGGGAGACCAAAAAAAAACGCCGGGCAATGCCCGGCGTTTCTTCCATCAGACACCGACCAACGGCCAGCACCTGTCGTGACGTGCGATCAACCCAGCAGGTGGGCGACGCCGGAGCGCTCTTCTTCCAGCTCGGCCAGGGTCTTGTCGATGTACTTCTGGCTGAAGTCGTCGACCGGCAGATCCTTGACCAGGGTGTACTCGCCGTTCTCGGTGGTGACCGCGAAGCCGAAGATCACGCCTTCCGGGATGCCGTAGGAGCCGTCGGACGGCACACCCATGGTGACCCACTTGCCGTTGCTGCCCAGCACCCAGTCACGGATGTGGTCGACGGCGGCATTGGCCGCCGAGGCCGCCGAGGACGAGCCACGGGCTTCGATGATCGCCGCGCCGCGCTTGCCCACGGTCGGGATGAAGGTGGAGGCGTTCCATTCCTGGTCGTTGATCGCCTCGGCGATGGAGGCACCCTCGGCGGTGGCGAAACGGTAATCCGGGTACATGGTCGGGCTGTGGTTGCCCCACACGATCAGCTTCTCCATGCCACCGACCGGCTTGCCGAGCTTGGTCGACAGCTGGCTCAGCGCACGGTTGTGGTCCAGGCGCAGCATGGCGGTGAAGTTGCGCGGGTTCAGATCCGGTGCCGACTTCATGGCGATGTAGGCGTTGGTGTTGGCCGGGTTGCCGACCACCAGCACCTTGACGTCACGCTTGGCGACCTTGTTCAGCGCCGCGCCCTGGGCGGTGAAGATCTTCGCGTTTTCCAGCAGCAGATCCTTGCGCTCCATGCCCGGGCCGCGCGGACGCGCGCCGACCAGCAGGGCGATGTCGGCATCCTTGAAGGCCACTTCGGCGTCATCGGTACCGACCATGCCGGCCAGCAGCGGGAAGGCGCAGTCTTCCAGTTCCATCATCACGCCGCGCAGGGCGGCCTGGGCCTTGTCGACCGGCAGCTCGAGCAGCTGCAGGATGACCGGCTGGTCCTTGCCCAGCATGTCGCCGGAGGCGATGCGGAACAGCAGGGCGTAGCCGATCTGGCCGGCGGCGCCGGTCACGGCAACACGAACAGGTGCTTTCATGGGGATTTCCTCTGCTAAGAATCGTAAAAACGGCCCCCTTCACAGGGGGCCGTCGGGATCGGATCAGGCGCTGGGGATGAGCTTGTTCCACTCCGCCACGCGCTCGGCCTGGGCGGCCAGCACGGCGTCGGTGTCGCCTTCCAGGGTGATCGAATGGATCACGTCGCCCTGCTTGACCGAGTCCACGATGGCCTGGCCGTCGAGCACCTGACCGAACACGGTGTGCTTGCCGTCCAGCCAATCGGTCTTGATGTGGGTGATGAAGAACTGGCTGCCGTTCGTGTTCGGGCCGGCATTGGCCATCGACAGCGAACCGACCTGGTGCTTCACGCCATTCTTTTCATCTTCGAACTTGTAGCCCGGGCCGCCGGTGCCCTGGCCCTTGGGGCAGCCGCCCTGGATCATGAAGTCCGGGATCACGCGGTGGAAGACCAGGCCGTCATAGAAGCCGTGCTTGACCAGGTTGACGAAGTTGGCGACCGTCAGCGGGGCCTTGTCGGCGAACAGCTCGACCTTGATCGGGCCCTGGGTGGTGTCGAAAGTGGCGATGAGGGACATGCAAATCCTTGGGGTACGGGGGTTTGTCGTTAGCCCCATAGGATACACCGCGCCCCCTGACCAACGGGCGCCTGTTGGACAAACGCGTCGCCACGCGCCCAGGCACCTCCGCGCCGACACGGAAACGCTTTGCTGAATGCCTCAGGGACAGCGGTAGTGCCGGCCGTTGGCCGGCAGCCAGGCAGAACCTGCCGGAGATCATGGGGTTGCCGGCCAGCGGCCGGCACTACCTGAATGCCCGTCCGGCAAGGCTTGCGACGTACTTTTCGCGATTGGTCATCTTGGCCGTATAATGTTGGACTTCTTTTTCCAAATCCGGCGCCGACTGGCCCCCTTTCGCATGTCTATCGAAAATCTTCGCAACATCGCCATCGTCGCCCACGTCGACCACGGTAAGACCACCCTCGTCGACCAGCTGCTCAAGCAGTCCGGCACCCTCTCCGAGCGCACCGTGCTCGCCGAGCGCGTGATGGACAGCAATGACCAGGAAAAGGAACGCGGCATCACCATCCTGGCCAAGAACACGGCCATCACCTGGGAAGACAAGAAGACCGGTATCAAGAACCGGATCAACATCGTCGACACCCCGGGACACGCCGACTTCGGCGGCGAAGTGGAGCGCGTGCTGTCGATGGTCGACACCGTGCTGATCCTCGTCGACGCGATGGACGGCCCGATGCCGCAGACCCGCTTCGTCACCCAGAAGGCCTTCGCGATGGGCTTCAAGCCGATCGTCGTGGTCAACAAGGTCGACCGCCCGGGCTCGCGTCCGGATTGGGTGATCGACCAGGTCTTCGACCTGTTCGACAAGCTCGGCGCCACCAATGAGCAGCTCGACTTCCCGATCGTCTACGCCTCGGCCCTGAACGGCTACGCTGGCCTGGAAGACACCGTGCGCGACGGCGACATGACCCCGCTGTACGAAGCGATCATGCAGCACGCGCCGATGCCGGAAGTGGACCCGGAAGGTCCGTTCCAGATGCGCATCAGCCAGCTGGACTACAACAACTTCGTGGGCGTGATCGGCATCGGCCGCGTGCAGCGCGGCACCCTGAAGAAGAACATGCAGGTCGCGGTCATCGATCGTGAAGGCAAGAAGCGCAACGGCAAGGTCGCGCAGGTGCTGGGCTTCCTGGGCCTGGAGCGCATCGAGCAGGACACCGCCGAGGCCGGCGACATCGTCGCCATCTCCGGTATTCCGGAACTGACCATCTCCGACACCCTGTGCCACCCGGATACCCCGGAAGCACTGCCGGCGCTGACCGTCGATGAACCGACGATCTCGATGACCTTCCAGGTCAACAACTCGCCGTTCGCCGGCAACAAGGACCTGTCCGGTGGCAAGTTCCTGACCAGCCGCCAGATCAAGGACCGTCTGGACCGCGAGCAGGTCCACAACGTGGCCCTGAAGGTGGAACAGCTGGAAGACGCCGACAAGTTCCTGGTCTCCGGCCGTGGCGAACTGCATCTGTCGGTGCTGATCGAGAACATGCGTCGTGAAGGCTACGAGCTCGCCGTGTCGCGTCCGGAAGTGATCATCAAGCAGATCGACGGCCAGGCCATGGAGCCGATCGAGCAGCTGGTGGTGGACATCGAAGAACAGCATCAGGGCGGCGTCATGGAAAAGCTGGGCACCCGCAAGGGCCAGCTGAAGAACATGGAGCCGGACGGCAAGGGCCGTGTGCGTCTGGAATACCAGATCCCGGCCCGTGGCCTGATCGGTTTCCAGAACGAGTTCAAGACCCTGACCCAGGGTTCGGGCCTGCTGTTCCACGTGTTCGACCATTACGGTCCGAAGGAACAGGGTTCGATCGCCAAGCGCCAGAACGGCGTGATGATCGCCAATGCCCCGGGTGCCACCCCGGCTTACTCCCTGGGCCCGCTGCAGGAACGCGGCAAGCTGTTCGCTGCTGAAGGCGACAACGTGTATGAAGGCCAGCTGGTCGGCATCCACTCCAAGGACAACGATCTGACCGTCAACGCGATCAAGACAAAGCCGCTGACCAACATGCGCGCCTCGGGCAAGGACGATGCGATCCAGCTGACCCCGGCGATCAAGTACTCGCTGGAGCAGGCCCTGGACTTCATCGAAGACGACGAGCTGGTCGAGATCACCCCGAAGGAAATCCGCCTTCGCAAGAAGGGCCTGACCGAAAGCGACCGCAAGAAGGCCTCGCGCGGCGGCTGATCGGACCCATTGTCGTGATCGACAAGCCCTACAACCCGGATCCTCACAAGCATCCGGGGCTTCACCTGATCGCCTTGCTGGAAGCCAGCAAGGCGGTTCTGGCGCTATTGGCTGCGACCGGGCTGGAAATGCTCGGTCCGCAGCCCCTGCGCGATGCGGTCAATGCCTTGATCCGCCGGTTCAGCCTGGACCCGGATCACGGCACCCTGCCCTCGCTGCTCAACATGATCAGCCCCGATGCAGTGCATCTGGCGGCTGCTGCGATGGTCGCCTACGGCGTCCTGCACCTGTTCGAGGCCTGGGGCCTCTGGCGCGCCAAAGCCTGGGCCTCCTGGCTGGGCTGCGTCACCGCCGGCATCTACCTGCCGTTCGATATCTACGCCATCCTCCGCCATCCGGGCTGGGCCTCGTGGTCGGTGCTGGTAATCAATCTGATCGTGGTCGGCGTACTCGCCCGCGACATCCGCAAACGCCACGGCACGATCGCCAACGCGGCTTGAGTTGCCAAGCGCCGCCTGTGCTGGTTAGCCTGTCGGCCGGTTCGGGGGAACAGGCATGCGCCTGACACTGACGTCATTGATGCTCATCGCACTGGCCGGCTGCAGCCCGGGCCCGGCGCCCCTGCATGCCCGCGAATCGCCCACGCCCTCACCGACCGCAGCGCTGCCATTCGCCTATGCCGAGGCCGACATCAGCGCGCTGCAAGCGCGCATGGCCAGCGGCGAGCTGGACAGCGTCACCCTGACCCGCGCCTACCTGGAGCGGATCGCCCGCCTCGACCGGGCCGGCCCGCGCCTGCGTGCGGTGATCGAGCTCAATCCCGATGCGCTGCGCGAGGCCGCCCAGCTGGACGCCGAGCGCCGCCAAGGGCAGCTGCGCGGCCCGCTGCACGGCATCCCGCTGCTGCTCAAGGACAACATCGGGGCCAGCCCGATGAATACCACCGCCGGCTCGCTGGCCCTGGAAGGCTTCCGCCCCGACGATGCGTTCCTGGTCAAGCGGCTGCGCGCGGCCGGTGCGCTGATCCTGGGCAAGACCAACCTCAGTGAGTGGGCCAACTTCCGCTCCAGCCAATCGATCTCCGGCTGGAGCGCGCGCGGCGGCCAGACGCGCAATCCCTACCGGCTCAGCCATAACCCGTGCGGCTCGAGCAGCGGCAGCGCGGTGGCGGTCTCGGCCAATCTGGCGGTGGCCGCGATCGGCACCGAAACCGATGGCAGCATCGTCTGCCCGGCCGCGGTCAACGGCGTGGTCGGATTGAAGCCAACCGTGGGACTGGTCAGCCGCGAAGGCATCATCCCGATCTCCTTCAGCCAGGACACTGCCGGCCCGATGACGCGCAGTGTGGCCGATGCGGCGGCCCTGCTGACCGCCATGGCCGGACGTGACGAAGCCGACCCGGCCACCGCGACCATGCCCGGACGCGCCGTGTACGACTACACCTCACGCTTGAACGCCGATGGCCTGCGCGGTGCGCGGATCGGCGTGCTGTATGGCGACCTGGTGCAGAAGCCGGGCATCGCCCCGGCCCTGCAGCATGCGGTCGCCGTGCTGCGCGACGCGGGCGCGACCGTGGTGCCGGTGCAGTTGCCGACCCAGGGCCAGTGGCAGGAGGCTGAGCAGATCGTGCTGATGCATGAGTTCAAGGCTGGGCTGCAGCGCTACTTCACCACCTACCAGGCGCCGGTGCGCACGCTGGACGACGTCATCGCGTGGAACCGGCAGCATGCAGGCAAGGAGCTGGCGCTGTTCGATCAGGACCTGATGGACACCGCCGCCACCATGGGCGGCCTTGGCAGCCCGGAGTACATCCGCGCGCGCAGCGATGCCCGCCGGTTGGCCGGTCCGGACGGCATCGATGCGGTGCTGCGCGAGCAGAACCTCGATGCGCTGGTGGCACCGACCACCGGGGCGGCCTGGCCGATCCGGCCCGGCCGCGGCGATGACTTCCCGGGTGAGAGTTACAGCGCGGCCGCGGTGGCGGGGTACCCCAGCCTGACCGTGCCGATGGCACACGTGAACGGGCTGCCGCTGGGGCTGCTGTTCATGGGTACCGCCTGGAGCGAGCCACGGCTGATCGAGCTGGGCTACGCCTACGAACAACGCACCCGCGCGCGTCGCCCGCCGCGGTTCCAGACCGACAGCCTGCTGACGAACGGCGTCGTGCCCTGAGGGCGTGTACCCACCAACGGTCGGTACCTACCCGATAACGTACGCCCCGCGTTGGTAGTGCCGGCCGCTGGCCGGCATTACCGGGATACGTCACCCGGGTCCGGCAGGACCGCCGGCTCACCATCTTCGGCACCGGGCGAGCGCACGTCCTCGGCCGGCTGCGAACGCGCGCGGCGCGTCGGCGTGGCCTCCTGATTGAGCTCGGCGCGGGTGCGCGGCAACGACTGAGGATGTTCGCGCGCGAGAAAATCGAGCATGCGTTCGCGCACGATGCAGCGTAGATCGAAGGCATCGCCGGAGTTGCGGGCGCTCACCAGCAGACGCACCTGCAGGGTGTGCTCGCTGGTCTCGGTCACCTGGGTCACGCAGACCTGGCCATCCCACAGCGCCTCGCCTTTGCAGATGCGCTCCAGCTCGGCGCGGATCGCCGGGATCGGCGCGGTGTAATCCAGCCACAGGAAGGCGGTGCCGAGCAGATCGGCGCTGCGCCGGGTCCAGTTCTGGAACGGGTGTTCGATGAACCAGGTCAACGGCACCACCATGCGCCGCGCATCCCAGATCCGCACCACCACGTAGCTGCTGTTGATCTCTTCCACCCGGCCCCATTCGCCCTCGACGATCACCACATCGTCCAGCCGGATCGGCTGGGTCAAGGCGATCTGCAGGCCGGCGATCAGGTTGCCGAACACCGGCTTGGCCGCGATACCGGCGACCAGGCCGATGATGCCGGCCGAGGCCAGCAGCGCGGTGCCGATCTGGCGCACCATCGGGAAGGTGAGCAGGATCAGCGAGACGCCCACCAGGATGATCGCGCCCATCAGCACGCGACTCAGCACCCGGGTCTGGGTCTGGATACGGCGTGCTTCGAGGTTGTCGGCCACCTCCATCGGATGGTCGCGCAGGATCGCCTGCTCGCCCGCGGCCACGGCCCGCACCAGCAGCCAGATGACGCAGCCGGTCACACCGATGTGCAGCAGCCGCAGCGCCTGTTCAAGCCGGTGTTCCTGCAGCGGCGTCGCTTCGAGTGCGGGAATCAACAGCAGCAGCGGCAGGGCGAACGCCAGCGGTCGGCTGATCACGCGCGCGATGCGGGCGCGGCGGTAGTCGCGGTCTTTCAGCCGCCGCGTCAACGCCATCAACAACCACCAGCCGCTGATCCCGATCGCCAGGGCGATCGAGATCGGCCATAGATACAGCGCTGCCTGCTGCCAGTCCACGGTCACTGCACGCTCCTGTGTTCTTCGCAAGGAAGTGCACAGCATGCCGGTGCCACCATGACCATCGTGTCAGGCGAATGTAAGGTGCGTGTCGAGGACACGCACCGGTATCAGTCGGCGTAGTGCGCCTGTTTGCGCACGATCGCCATCGCGATTTCCAGCGACTGCTCGTAGTTCAGGCGCGGATCCACCGACGAGCGGTACGCGCGTTCCAGGTCGCGCTCGGTCAGCTCACGCGCACCGCCGGTGCATTCGGTCACGTCCTCACCGGTCAGCTCCAGATGCACGCCGCCCAGCCGCGTGCCGGCCGCGGCGTGCAGGTCGAAGGACATCTCGACCTCGCCACGTACGTTGTCGAAACGACGCGTCTTGTAGCCGTTGCTGGTGCTCTCGGTATTGCCATGCATCGCATCGCACACCCACAGCACGCGCCGGCCATCGCGCTTCACCGCGTTCAACAGCGGCGGCAGTTTTTCGGCGATCTGTGCCGCCCCCATGCGGTGGATGAAGCTCAGGCGGCCCGGCTCGTCCTCGGGGTTGAGCACGTCGATCAGGCGCAGCAGCTGATCCGGCTGCACCGACGGGCCCACCTTGATTGCGATCGGGTTGCGCACGCCACGCAGATACTCCACGTGCGCGCCATCGAGGGCCGCGGTGCGCATGCCGATCCACGGATAATGCGTGCTCAGGTTCAACCAGCCCTGCTGGCGCGGCACCTGGCGGGTCAACGCCTGCTCGTAGGGCAGCAGCAGCGCTTCGTGCGAGGTGTAGAAATCGATCCGGTTGAGGTTGTACACCTGCGTGCCGGACAGCGTTTCCATGAAACGCACCGCATCGCCGATCGAGGACACCATCTTCTGGTAATCGGCGGCCAGCGGCGAGTGCCGCACCCACTCCAGGTTCCAGTATTCGGGATGGTGCAGATCGGCGAAGCCGCCATCGATCAGCGCCCGCACGAAGTTCATCGTCATCGCCGAGTGCGCATGCGCCTGCAGCATCCGGCGCGGGTCCGGCAGGCGGGCGGCCTCGGTGAACTCCGGCGCATTGATCACATCGCCGCGGTAGCTCGGCAGGGTCAGGCCGTCGCGGGTTTCGGTATCGGCCGAGCGCGGCTTGGCGTACTGCCCGGCGAAACGCCCGACCCGGATCACCGGCTTGCGCATGCCGTGCACCAGCACCAGGCTCATCTGCAGCAGCACCTTGAGCCGGTTGGAGATGGTGGTGGATTCGCAGTCGCTGAAGTTCTCCGCGCAGTCACCGCCCTGCAGCAGGAAGCGCTTGCCTTCCTGGGCATCGGCCAGCTGCTGCTTGAGCGCCAGGATCTCCCAGGAGGTCACCAGCGGCGGCAGCCGCTTGAGCTCGTGCAACGCGGCATCCAGCGCCAGCGGGTCCGGGTAGGTCGGCATCTGCAGCGCCGGCTTGCCACGCCAGCTCTCCGGCGACCAGGCGTCGACAGCGGTCGCGGCGGAATCGGCTACAGGCGGGGCGGACAGGCTCATCACGGACTTCCGGGGTGTGGGGCCGGTCATGGTCGCAGAGCGCGCCCCCGGCGCAAAGGGGCGGGCACATGCCCGCAGGCTGAACGCTGAAGAAAGGACACCGCGATCGGCCAGATCGCGCATGGTCCAGCGGCATCGGACAGGCGCATGATTTGTTACGGAGTAACACTTGCCAGGCCGGCCCCTCCTCCCATCGCCCAGCCAAGCCATCCTCATGAAGCCCTCCCTGCTTGCTACCGGTATTGCTGTTTCCCTGGCCCTGACCGGCCTGCCCGCCCTCGCCGCCACCCCCGCCAGCGCCGCCCCTGCGGTGACCGATCTGGATGCGGTCACGGTCAGCGCCAAACTCGACCAGGCGCGCAATGCGCTGTCGCCGGATATCGGCAGCAGCCAGTACCAGATCACCGCCGAAGACATCCAGAACCTGCCACTGGGCGCCTCCACCCCGTTGAACCAGGTGCTGCTGCAGGCCCCGGGCGTGGTCCAGGACTCCTACGGCGGTGTCCACGTGCGCGGCGACCACGCCAACCTCCAGTACCGCCTCAACGGCGTCCTGCTGCCCGAATCGATCTCCGGCTTCGGCCAGACCCTGGATGCCCGCGCGATCAAGAGCATCCGCCTGATGGACGGGGCGCTGCCGGCGCAGTTCGGCGAGCGCACCGCCGCCGTGGTGGACATCACCACCCGCAGCGGCGCCGAGCTGGGCAATGGCGGCAGCGCCGGCCTCACTGCCGGCTCCTACGGCAAGGTCAATCCCAACGCCTCGTGGTGGGGCAGCCAGGGCCGCTGGAGCTGGTATCTGACCGGCAACTACGACCAGAATCAGGTCGGCATGGAAAACCCCACCGCCTCGCGTACGCCGGACCACGATGACACCCACCAGGGCAAGGCGTTCGCCGACCTGACCTATCTGGTCAACGACGACACGCGCCTGAGCCTGTTCGCCGGGTTCTCCAACAATCGCTTCCAGATCCCGGTCAACCCCGGCCAGACCCCGCAGTTCGGCTACCTGGATACGGTCACTGCGGACTCCGCCGCGCTGGACGAAACCCAGCGCGAGACCACCCGCTTCGGCATGCTGGTGCTGCAGGGCGCGCTGGGCAACACCGCCTACCAGGTCTCGGCCGGGCAGCGCTACAGCGACCTGTCCTTCAACCCGGACCTGGCTGGCGATCTGATCTTCAACGGCGTCGCCTCACAGGTGGAGCGCAGCAACCGCGCCAACACCGTGCAGGCCGATTTCTCCACCCCGCTGGGCGACAACCACACCGTGCGCTATGGCCTGTACGTCAACGCCGAACACGCCCGCGCCGGCAGCAACACCTGGGTGTTCCCGGTCGACGCCGACGGCCGACAGGCCAGCACCACGCCACTGCGCATTCCGGAGGCGAGTGCCTTCAACGCCACCACCACCGCGGTCTATCTGCAGGACGAATGGCGCCTCGGCGACGACTGGACCGTGAACTACGGCCTGCGCGGCGACCGCTACAAGGCGTTCGGTGGCACTGAAGGCCAGCTCAGCCCGCGGGTGGGCGTGGTCTGGAACGCCACCGACAGCACCACCGTGCACGCCGGGTACTCGCGCTACTTCACCCCGCCGGCCAGCGAACTGGTGGCCAGCAGCGACATCGCACTCTACGACGGCACCACCAACCAGCAACCGGCCGGAGGCAGCACCACGCCGCTGTCCGAGCGCAGCGACTACTACGACATCGGCGTCTCCCAGCAGCTGGGCGAACACCTCACCCTGGGCCTGGACGCCTACGACCGCAAGGTCGACCGCCTGCAGGACGAAGGCCAGTTCGGCGCCGCCTACATCTACTCGACGTTCAACTATCGCCTCGGCCACATCCACGGCGTGGAGTTCAGTGCCGACTACAGCAACGGCCCGCTCAGCGCCTACGTCAACGCCGCCTACAACAAGGCCACGGGCAAGCAGGTCATTACCGGCCAGTACAACCTGGATCCCGAGGCACTGGCCTACGTCCAGAACAACTGGATCCATCTGGACCACGACCAGAAACTGACCTCATCGGGCGGTATCAGCTACGCCTTCGCCGGCCACAACCGCCTGGGCGCGGACTACGTCTTCGGCAGCGGCCTGCGCTCGGATGCCGAGGGCATCCCCAACGGCGGCGAGCTCCCCGCCTACCTGCAGCTCAACCTCAGCGCCGGCCACGACTTCAACGCCGACAGCGGCCACCCGCTGCACGCGCAGCTCGCCCTGGTCAACGCACTGGATCGCAGCTACCAACTGCGCGACGGCGGCGGCATCGGCGTCTTCGCCCCGCAGTGGGGTCCGCGCCGCGGCGCCTACCTCAGCCTGCAGCAGGACTTCTGAGCTTCGCGAGGAAGCCCTGCCACTGGATCACGTCACAAGAGCATCCAGACCTGATCGCAGCACCCGGCCTGGCACGCGTTGCGTGCCAGGCCGAGGTCACTGAGTTGAGAAACGCCTCAGTGGCGACGACGCGAACGGAACGCCGTCACCAGCGCCCACACCGCCAAGGCCGTGAACCACACCAAACTCCACATCGGCATCGTCAGGCCCAGGAACTGCCAATCGATGTTGCCGCAGTTGCCGGTACCGGTCAGCACGGTGCGGAACACCTCGAACGGTCCCATCGTCTCACTGAGGAAACTCAGCGGCGGCCCACAGCTCGAGCCCATGTCCTGCGGCAGCAACTGCACATACACATGCCGACCGGCAATACCGATACCGACCGCGGCCGCGATGAAGGCCAGCCCCCCATACGTCTTCCGCCCGGCCGGATCCCGCGGACCATGCAGCGCCCCGATCAGGAACAGCAGCCCCAGCGCCGCGAATGCAATCCGCTGGAAAATGCACAACGGACACGGCTCCAGCCCCATCTTCAACTGCAGGAAGATCGCATACCCCAACAGTGCCGCGCAGACCAGAAACCCCAACAGGAACTGGGCGCGGAAACTCCAACGCAATGGATTCATTGCCAACACTCGTGAAAGTCCAGGCCGCAAGATTAACAGGGCCGCGACCCGCCGCCACGCAGCCGGCCAACGGCCGGCTCTACCTATGCCGCGCACAGCCTCCGCTTTGCCCCCATGCGCACCGACCATGTGTGCAGGCGTTGGCGCGGGTGGGTTGGCGGGACCATGAGCGCCATGGATGGCGCGACATGAGCCTCCATGGACGGATTTACGGCGTGTCCCGCCAACCCACCCGCGCCGACGCCCCCCCCTCACCCGCAGCGCCATGCTCTTGCCTTGGCCTTGGCCCTTATCAACCCCCAGAAACGGAAAAACCCGGCACAAGGCCGGGTTCTTCACCGAATAACGGGTGTAGCTCGAAGATTACTCTTCGACGGCTTCAGCCACAGCAGCCGGACGATCGACCAGCTCAACATAGGCCATCGGCGCATTGTCGCCAGCGCGGAAACCGCACTTCAGCAGACGCAGGTAACCGCCCGGACGGGTCGCGTAACGCGGGCCCAGGGTGGTGAACAGATTGCCGACGGCTTCGTTGTCACGCAGGCGAGCGAACGCCAGACGACGGTTGGCAACCGAATCAACCTTGGCCAGGGTGATCAGCGGCTCAGCAACGCGGCGCAGTTCCTTGGCCTTCGGCAGGGTGGTCTTGATCAGCTCGTGCTTGAACAGCGACGCGGCCATGTTCTTGAACATTGCTTCGCGGTGGGCGCTGGTGCGGTTGAACTTACGACCGGACTTCATATGACGCATGACGGTGATTCCTGAAGTGAATGTTGGATCGGTTGGATATCGCTGTCGCCATCCTGGCGTTGTTGCTTGGACTGCGGATGGTCCGGTGCCAGCCGTCCTGGCTGGCCGTCACCGCAGGCTATCGACCTGTCGGTGCGGGGTGTTGCCGGTGAAGCCCCCGCACCCGAAGGTGCGGGGTCAAGCATCTTGCGTAGCGCTGGATCAGCCGAGCATACCGTGCTGGGCGACACCGGCCGGCGGCCAGTTCTCCAGCTTCATGCCGAGCGAAAGACCGCGCTGTGCGAGGACTTCCTTGATCTCGGTCAGCGACTTCTTGCCGAGGTTCGGGGTCTTGAGCAGCTCCACTTCGGTCTTCTGGATCAGATCGCCGATGTAATAGATGCTCTCTGCCTTGAGGCAGTTGGCCGAACGCACGGTCAGTTCCAGGTCGTCGATCGGGCGCAGCAGCACCGGATCCACGCCGTTGTTGGCCGGCTTGACTGCACCGCGGTCGCGGTGGGTGAAGTCACCGAAGACCGACAGCTGATCGCTGAGGATGTCGGCGGCAGTGCGCACGGCTTCCTCGGCATCGATCGTGGCGTTGGTTTCGATGTCCAGCACCAGCTTGTCCAGATCGGTACGCTGTTCAACGCGGGCCGCTTCCACCGAATAGGCGACGCGACGGACCGGCGAGAACGAGGCGTCCAGAACCAGACGGCCGATGGCACGGGTTTCTTCATCCGGACGACGACGAGCAGCAGCCGGCTGATAGCCGAAACCGCGCTCGACCTTCAGACGCATGTTGATCGCCACATCCTTGGTGAGATGGCAGATCACATGATCCGGATTGAGGATCTCGGTGTTATGGTCGATCTTGATATCGGCAGCGGTCACGACACCCGGACCCTGCTTGGACAGCGACAGCGTAGCGTTGTCACCGGTATGCATGCGGATGGCCACATCCTTCAGGTTGAGCAGGACTTCCAGCACGTCCTCCTGCAAGCCTTCAAGCGTGGTGTACTCGTGCAGTACGCCATCGATTTCCACTTCGGTGATGGCGAAGCCCGGGATGGACGACAGCAGCACGCGACGCAGGGCGTTGCCCAGCGTATGCCCGTAACCACGCTCCAAGGGTTCGATGACGACCTTGGCGCGGGTATCGGTAAGGCGTTCGATCTGCGGACCGCGAGGACGCAGAACCTGGTTGGCGGTAACCGTCATGTTGCGGGTTCTCCTGCGAACCTCCGGTGTGACCCGGAGGTTCTCCAATGTGAATTACTTCGAATACAACTCGACGATCAGCGCTTCGTTGATATCCGCAGGCAGGTCCGAACGATCCGGCACGGCCTTGAAGATGCCGGCGAACTTGCCGGAATCCACTTCAACCCACGACGGACGCAGGTCATGCGTGGCAGACACGGTCAGGGCTTCCTGGACGCGCAGCTGCTTGGCAGCCTTCTCGGACAGAGCGACGGCGTCGCCAGCCTTGACCTGGTACGAAGCCAGGTTGACCGACTTGCCGTTCACGGTGACACCGCGGTGCGAGACCAGCTGACGGGCAGCCGGACGGGTCACTGCGAAGCCCATGCGGTAAACGACGTTGTCAAGACGGGTTTCCAGCAACTGCAGCAGGTTCTCGCCGGTGTTGCCCTTCTTGGTCGAGGCCTTCTTGTAGTAGTTGCGGAACTGACGCTCCAGCAGACCGTAGATACGCTTGACCTTCTGCTTTTCACGCAGCTGGGTAGCGTAGTCGGACAGCTTGCCCTTACGGGCAGTGGCGCCGTGCTGGCCGGGCTTCTGCTCCAGCTTGCACTTGGAGTCCAGCGCGCGCGCCGGGCTCTTGAGGGAAAGGTCGGCGCCTTCGCGGCGGGCGAGCTTACAGGTAGGACCGATATAACGAGCCATTTCTTATCGCTCCTTTAGACGCGACGCTTCTTCGGCGGACGGCACCCGTTGTGCGGGATTGGCGTCACGTCGATGATGTTGGTGATCTTGTAGCCCACGTTGTTCAGCGAGCGCACGGCCGACTCACGACCCGGACCCGGGCCCTTGATACGGACTTCCAGGGACTTGACGCCGTAGTCGAGCGCGGCACGGCCGGCCTTCTCGGCAGCCACCTGGGCAGCGAACGGGGTGGACTTACGCGAACCGCGGAAGCCAGCGCCACCGGAGGTCGCCCACGACAGAGCGTTGCCCTGACGGTCGGTGATGGTCACGATGGTGTTGTTGAAAGAAGCATGGACGTGGGCGACGCCGTCAGTGACGACGCGCTTGATCTTCTTCTTGGTCTTAGCGACGGGCTTAGCCATTTCTTAGGTCCCTTACTTCCTGATCGCCTTGCGCGGGCCCTTGCGGGTGCGGGCGTTGGTACGGGTGCGCTGGCCACGAAGCGGCAGACCGCGACGGTGACGCAGACCGCGGTAGCAGCCCAGGTCCATCAGGCGCTTGATCGCGATACCGATTTCACGGCGCAGATCGCCTTCCACGATGTACTTGCCGACTTCGAGACGCAGACGCTCGATTTCCGGCTCCGACAGATCGCGGATCTTGGTGGTCGAGGTCACGCCTGCGGCGTCGCAGACCTTCTTCGAACGGGTACGGCCGATGCCGTAAATGCTTTGCAACCCGACCCAGACGTGCTTCTGGGCTGGCAGGTTGACGCCTGCAATACGCGCCATGACGCGGTTCTCCAGCTGAGTGATGGCCGACAGCGCACCATGGGCGCGCCAATCCGGCAGGATGGATCAAAAAAGTGAACTAGCGATTCTATCAAGGTCTCGGTTTACTTGGAAGCCCGTGGAACCGTGAGGTTCCATGGACCCGGCGTGGGGAGTGTGCCCATGCTCCGGCGCCGGATGTCGTTGACTGCAGAGGTTGCCCCCGCCGCCGCCCGCGCTACTCCCGCGCAGGACCACCACATCACACCCCCACCCGAAACCGCTGCAGGGGCCGCCCTTCGATTTGGAAGGCCAGTCCGGGAACCGGAGGGCCTTCGCAACAAGAAGACTAGTGTAACAGGTCAATCAGCCGCGGGCAAAACCGCCGCGGTTGCCGCCCTTCAGGTTGGCCTTCTTCAACAGGCTCTCATACTGGTGCGACATCAGGTGCGCCTGGATCTGGGCAATGAAGTCCATCACCACCACCACCACGATCAGCAGCGAGGTGCCGCCGAAGTAGAACGAGGCGCCGAGCTGGGTGCGCAGGATTTCCGGCAGCAGACAGACGATCACCAGGTACAGCGAACCGGCCGCCGTCAGACGGGTCAGCACGGCATCCACGTAGTCGGCGGTGGCCTTGCCCGGACGGATGCCCGGAATCAGCGCGCCCGACTTCTTCAGGTTGTCGGCGGTTTCCTGCGAGTTGAACACCAGCGCGGTGTAGAAGAACGCGAAACCACTGATCAGCGCAGCGAACACGATCATGTGCAGCGGCTCGCCCGGCCCGAGGGCGTTGGCGACCTTCTGCAGCCACGTGGCCGAACTGGCCTGGCCGGACCACATGGCCAGCGTCGTCGGGAATGCCAGGATGCTCGAGGCGAAAATGGCCGGGATCACGCCCGCCATGTTCAGCTTCAGCGGCAGGAACGAGGTCTGGTTCATGTAGGCGTTGCGGCCACCCTGTCGACGTGCGTAGTTCACCGTGATGCGGCGTTGGCCGCGCTCGACGAACACCACGAAGTAGGTGAAGGCCAGCACCACCAGCACGATCAGCAGCAGGGCGATGAAGCTCATGTTGCCGTCGCGGTAGGCTTCCACGGTGTGGATGACCGCGCCCGGCAGGCCGGCCACGATACCGGCGAAGATGATCAGCGACACACCGTTACCGATGCCGCGCTCGGTGACCTGCTCACCGACCCACATCAGGAAGATGGTACCGGCGGTCAGCGCGACGATGGCGGTGAGCACGAAGCCCATGCCCGGTGCGTAGACGACCGGGGCACCGCCCGGGGAGACCTGGTTCTGCAGCGCCAGCGCAATGCTGCCGCCCTGCACCACCGCCAGCAACACGGCGCCGATGCGGGAATATTGGGTGATCTTGCGACGACCCGATTCACCTTCCTTCTGCATCGACTTCAATGCGGGGAAGATGTGGACCGCCAGCTGCATCACGATGGATGCCGAGATGTACGGCATCACGTTTAGCGCAAAAATGCTGAAACGGTGCAGGGCGCCGCCCGAGAACATGTTGAACATGTCCACGATGCCGCCGCCCTGCGCCTGCATGAGCGCAAGCATGGCATCGGGATTGACGCCAGGCACCGGCACATAACAGCCGATGCGGTAGACGATCAATGCCCCGATGACGAACAGCAGTCGCTGGCGGAGTTCCGTGAACTTGCCGAGCCCGCCGCCGAGGTTACCAATGCCAGCTTGCGCCATGTCTTACTCCTGTACGCTGCCGCCGGCAGCTTCGATCGCGGCCTTGGCACTGGCCGTTGCTGCGACGCCCTTCAGGGTGAATGCCTTGGTCAGGTCACCCTTCATGACGATCTTGGCACGCTTAGCGGTGCTCGGGACCAGCTTGGCAGCGCGCAGCGCGGCAAAGTCGATCTCGCCAGCTTCCAGACGCTCAAGCTGGTAGGACAGCACTTCAGCCGTGTCCTTGGCGATCTTGGAACGGAAACCGACCTTCGGCAGACGACGCTGCATGGGGGTCTGGCCGCCTTCGAAGCCTGCCTTGATCTTGCCGCCACCCTTACGGGCGAACGAACCCTTGTGGCCGCGGCCGCAGGTCTTGCCCAGGCCGGAGCCGATACCACGGCCCACGCGGGTGCGCTCTTTGCGCGCGCCCGGTGCCGGGCTCAGTTCATTGAGATGCATGGTCATTGGATTATTCCTCAACCTTGACGAGGTAGTGGACCTTGTTGATCAGACCGCGAACCTGCGGGCTGTCCTTCAGTTCACGTACGCTATTGAGCTTGCCGAGGCCAAGCGCCTTCACCGACAGGCGGTGACGTGCCTGGGCGCCGCGCAGGCCGCCAACCAGACGGACCTTGATGGTCTTGGTGGTGTCATTAGCCATGGTTGAGATCCTCCACCTTCTTGCCGCGCTTGGCCGCGATGCGGGCCGGCGACTGCATTTCGCTCAGACCCTTCAGCGTGGCGCGAACCAGGTTGATCGGGTTGCGCGAGCCGACGGCCTTGGCCAGCACGTTCTTGACGCCAACGGCTTCCAGGACGGCGCGCATGGCACCACCGGCGATCACACCGGTACCTTCGGAGGCCGGCATCATGAACACGCGGGCTGCGCCGTGGCCGGACTTCACCGGGTGCCACAACGTGCCGTTGTTCAGATCGACGTTGGCCAGGTTCTTGCGAGCCTGCTCCATCGACTTCTGGATGGCGACCGGCACTTCGCGCGCCTTGCCGTAACCGAAACCGACCTTGCCTGCGCCGTCACCGACCACGGTCAGTGCGGTGAAGGTGAACTGGCGACCGCCCTTGACGGTCTTGCTGACGCGGTTGACCGCGACCAGCTTCTCGATCATGCCGTCGTCGACTTTCTCTTCGCGGCGATCGCGATCGCGACCCCGCTGCTGACGTTCTTCTGCCATGTTGATTCCTTGATTGATTGAGTATGTACGGCTCAGGGCCGCTTATAGCTGTGAGATGGAGCAGTGATTCGAGAGCCCCTGCAGAAGAAGGACGTCGCCCGGCGCAACCCGCGCCGGCAGGCAGGCGGAAGCGGGGACCAGCCCCGCTTCCTTATCCCTTAGAACTGCAGGCCGCCTTCGCGGGCTGCATCAGCCAGTGCCTTGATGCGACCGTGGTAGCGGTAGCCCGAGCGGTCGAAAGCGACCTTCTCGATACCCGCAGCCTTGGCGCGCTCGGCGACCAGCTTGCCAACCTTGACGGCGGCGTCGCTGTTCTTGCCATTCTTCAGGCCTTCCTTGACGTCGGCCTGGGTGGTGTTGGCCGACGCCAGCACCTTGGAGCCATCGGCGGTGAAGACCTGGGCGTACAGGTGCTGACCGGTGCGAAGCACCGACAGACGCGGCACGCCGAGCACACGGATGTGGGCGCGGGTCGACTTGGCACGACGCAGACGAGCGATGTTCTTGTTCATGATCTTTTTCCTTGAAAGCTGAGGGCGTGAGTTACGCCTTCTTGGCTTCCTTACGAATGATGACTTCGCCGGCGTACTTCACACCCTTGCCCTTGTAGGGCTCCGGCGGACGGAAGCCACGGATCTTGGCGGCAACTTCGCCAACGCGCTGCTTGTCGTTGCCCTGCACCAGCACTTCGGTCTGGGTCGGGGTCGAAATGGTGATGCCTTCCGGCGCCACGAACAGGACCGGATGCGAGAACCCGAGCGACAGGTTCAGGTCCTTGCCCTGCATGGCAGCACGGTAGCCGACGCCGACCAGCTCGAGCTTGCGCTCGAAGCCTTCGGTGACGCCCTTGACCATGTTGGCCAGGATGGCGCGCACGGTGCCGGTGAGGGCGACCAGCGAGGCATCGTTGGCAGACAGCGTGGCAACGCCGTTGTCGACAGTGATTTCAACGCCAGCAACCTTGGCAAGCGACAGGGTGCCCTTCGGGCCCTTCACGCTGACGGATTCCGGCTCGATGTTCAGTTCAACGCCCTTGGGCAGGTTGACTGGCTTCTTGGCTACGCGGGACATAGTTGGTTCCTTCTCGCCTTAGGCCACGAAGCACAGGACTTCGCCGCCGACGCCCAACTGGCGCGCCTGCGCATCAGTCATGATGCCCTTGGAGGTGGAGATGATGGAGATACCCAGGCCGTTGAGGACCTTCGGCAGCTCGGACTTGCCACGGTACTGGCGCAGACCCGAACGCGAGAAGCGCTTCAGGGTCTCGATGACCGGCTTGCCCTCGAAATACTTCAGGACGATTTCAAGCTCGGCCTTGTTGTTCTCGATCTTGGTCACGCGCAGATCGGTGATGTAGCCTTCGGCCTTCAACACCTCTGCGATTGCCACCTTGATCTTGGACGACGGTGCTTTCACCGTCTGCTTGCCAACCGCGGCCGCATTCTTGATGCGTACCAGCAGGTCGGCGATGGGATCAGTCATGCTCATAGTCGATACCTTTGAGTGCACCGATATCCGCTTTCGCGAAAATCTTGTGTCTACCTGGAATGGGCCAGGGCCCGTCTTCACACACTGCTCACGCCTTGCGGGCGAGCAAGACGCGGGAGTATACGGCAAAAAGAGCCCGACTTGCGTCGGGCTCTTTCAATTCGGGTTCAAGGTCGGCAGAACCGACCCTTCCCCCCTGCCCTGCGCCGTGAAGGCGCCGGACAGTTGAAGGGACGAATCCCTTACCAGCTGGCCTTGCGCAGGCCCGGCACGTCACCACGCATGGTGGCTTCACGCAGCTTGTTACGGCCCAGGCCGAACTTGCTGTACACGCCACGCGGGCGGCCCGAGAGCTCGCAACGGTTGCGGTGACGGCTCGGCGACGAGTCGCGCGGCAGCTTCTGCAGCTTGATGACGGCCTCGGCCTTTTCGTCGTACGACGCGGTCGCGCTGGAGATGATCTTCTTCAGCTCTTCACGCTTGCCGGCGTACTTGACGGCCAGCTTCGCACGCTTGAGGTCGCGGTTGACCATGGAGGTCTTTGCCATTTCGGATTCCTCGACGTATCAGTTACGGAACGGGAACTTGAACGCTGCGAGCAGCGCCTTCGCTTCCGCATCGGTCTTGGCGGTGGTGGTGATGGCGATATCCATGCCGCGGATCGCGTCGACAGCGTCGAAGTCGATTTCCGGGAAGATGATCTGTTCCTTCACACCCATGTTGAAGTTGCCACGACCGTCGAAGGAACGACCCGACACACCACGGAAGTCGCGCACGCGCGGCAACGAGATGTTGATCAGACGGTCCATGAACTCGTACATCTTTTCACGACGCAGCGTGGTCTTGCAGCCGATCGGCCAACCATCGCGGATCTTGAACGATGCCACCGAGACGCGGGACTTGGTCACGATCGGCTTCTGACCGGAGACCTTGGCCATATCGGCGACGGCATTTTCCAGGATCTTCTTGTTCGTGGCTGCTTCGCCGACACCCATGTTCAGGGTGACCTTGACCAGCTTCGGAACCTGCATCGGATTGGTGTAGCCGAACTGCTTCATCAGCGCCGGCACCACTTCTTCCTTGTAAAACTTTTCGAGACGGGAATTCATCTGCTCATTCCTCAGGCGTCGAGCGCCTCACCGCTGGAGCGGAACACACGCAGTTTGCGTCCATCCTCCAGCACCTTGAAGCCAACGCGCTCGCCCTTGCCCGAAGCCGGGTTCAGCACATTCACGTTGGAGATATGGATCGACGCTTCACGCTCGACCACGCCGCCGGCAACGCCTGCCTGCGGGTTCGGCTTGGTGTGGCGCTTGACGATGTTCACGTTGGCGACGATCACACGATCGCCGTCGACGCGGACGACTTCGCCCTGCTTGCCCTTGTCCTTGCCGGTGTTGACGACAACCTGGTCGCCCTTCTTGATACGGTTAGCCATGATTATCTCCTGTCGCTCACAGCACTTCGGGAGCGAGCGAGACGATCTTCATGAACTTCTCGGAACGAAGTTCACGCGTCACCGGTCCGAAGATGCGGGTACCGATCGGCTCTTGCTTGTTGTTGAGCAGGACCGCGGCGTTGGCATCGAAACGGATCAGCGAACCATCGGCGCGACGCACACCCTTGCGGGTACGCACCACGACGGCGTCGAACACTTCACCCTTCTTGACCTTGCCGCGCGGGATTGCATCCTTCACGGTGACCTTGATGATGTCGCCAATGTGCGCGTAGCGGCGCTTCGAGCCGCCGAGCACCTTGATGCACATCACTTCCTTGGCACCGGAATTGTCCGCGACTTCGAGGTAGCTCTGCATCTGGATCATGAGTCAGATCTCCTTATTGAACCGCACGCGTGATGACTTCCACCACGCGCCAGTTCTTGGTCTTGGACATCGGAGCAATCTCGGTCACACGAACGACATCACCTTCGTTGCAGGTGTTGTCGGCGTCGTGTGCGTGCAGCTTGGTCGAACGCTTGATGTACTTGCCGTACAGGGCGTGCTTGACCAGGCGTTCCACCAACACGGTGACCGTCTTGTCCATCTTGTTGCTGACGACACGGCCTTCGACCGTGCGCAGCGTCTTGCTGTCGTTGTTATCGCTCATCGCGGCCATCCTTACTTGGTGCTGCCGAGCAGGGTCTTGACGCGAGCGATCTCGCGGCGAACCCGGCGGGTTTCGTGGGTCTTCGGCAGCTGGCCAGTGACCTGCTGCATACGGAGCGAGAACTGCTCCTTACGCAGGTCGATCAGGTGGCTCTTCAGGTCGTCAGCCGACTTTTCGCGAAGTTGTTTGATATCCATCAGAGCACCGTCCGGGTCACGAAAGTGGTGGTCACGGAGAGCTTGGCGGCAGCCAGGCGGAACGCCTCACGTGCCACGTCTTCTGCGACGCCTTCGATTTCATAGATCATGCGGCCGGGCTGGATCTGGGCTACCCAGTACTCCACGTTGCCCTTACCAGAACCCATTCGGACTTCGATGGGCTTCTTGGTGATCGGCTTGTCGGGGAACACTCGGATCCACATCTTGCCGCCGCGCTTGACGTAGCGGCTGATCGAGCGGCGAGCCGCTTCGATCTGACGCGCGGTCAGCTGACCATGAGCGGTTGCCTTCAGGCCGTATTCGCCGAAGCTGACAGCGTTGCCGCTCCAGCTCAGACCATCGTTACGGCCCTTGTGTACCTTGCGGTATTTGGTTCGCTTGGGTTGCAACATTGTCGTTACCTCGCTTCACGAGCCGGGCGCGACGGACGGTCACCGCGATCGCCGCGATCGTTACGATCGTTGCGCGGGGAGTCGTCCTGCTTTTCCTGGCCAACCTGGGAGAAATCGAAGACTTCGCCCTTGTAGATCCAGACCTTGATGCCGATGATGCCGTAGGTCGTCTTGGCTTCAGCGAAGCCATAGTCGATGTCGGCACGCAGCGTATGCAGCGGCACGCGGCCTTCGCGGTACCACTCCGAACGGGCGATTTCTGCGCCGTTCAAGCGGCCACCGACGTTGACCTTGATGCCCAGGGCACCGAGGCGCATCGCGTTGCCGACCGAGCGCTTCATCGCGCGGCGGAACATGATGCGACGCTCAAGCTGCTGCGCGATCGACTCGGCAACCAGCTGTGCGTCCAGCTCGGGTTTACGCACTTCGGTGACGTTGATGTGCGCCGGGACGCCCATCATTTCGCTCACTTCCTTGCGCAGCTTCTCGATGTCCTCACCGCGCTTGCCGATCACCACGCCCGGACGGGCGGTGTGGATCGTCACGCGAGCGGTCTTTGCCGGACGCTCGATCAGGATCTTGCTGATGCCGGCCTGCGCAAGCTTCTTGCGCAGCATTTCCCGCACCTTCAGGTCGGCTGCCAGATAACCAGCGAACTCGGCCTTGTTGGCGTACCACTTGGAGTTCCAGTCCTTGGAAATGCCGAGGCGGATACCAATCGGATGAACTTTATGACCCATGGTGTTTTCCTTTCCGCTTACTTGCCGGCGCCCACAACCACAGTGATGTGGCTGGTGCGCTTGAGGATGCGGGTGCCGCGGCCTTTCGCCCGCGCCATGAAACGCTTCAGGGTCGGACCTTCATCTACCATGATGGTCTGTACCTTCAGCTCGTCGACGTCGGCGCCCTGGTTGTTCTCGGCATTTGCAATAGCCGACTCCACCACCTTCTTGATCAGGTGGGCAGCCTTCTTGTCCGAGAACTTCAGCAGGTTGACCGCACGCTCGGCCGGCAGGCCGCGCACCTGGTCAGCGACCAGGCGGGCTTTCTGCGCAGAGATGCGCGCGGAGCGCAGGATTGCTTTCGCTTCCATTGTCATCTCTCCTTACTTGCCGGACTTCTTGTCACCACCGTGACCCTTGAAGGTCCGGGTGATGGCAAATTCGCCAAGCTTGTGGCCGACCATGTTCTCGTTGACGAGCACCGGAACGTGGTTCTTACCGTTATGAACGGCGATGGTGACGCCTACCATTTCCGGCAGGATCATCGAACGGCGCGACCAGGTTTTGATCGGCTTCTTGCTACCCGCAGCGGCTTCCACCTTCTTGATGAGGTGGTGATCGACAAACGGGCCCTTCTTGAGTGAACGTGCCATGGTCGATTAGCCCCTACGATCGCGGACGATGAATTGCTGGGTGCGCTTGTTCTTGCGCGTCTTGTAACCCTTGGTCGGGACACCCCACGGGGTGACCGGATGCGGGTTGCCCTGGCCGGCCTTCGCCTCACCACCGCCGTGCGGATGGTCAACCGGGTTCATGGCAGCACCACGAACGGTCGGGCGGACACCACGCCAGCGCTTGGCGCCAGCCTTGCCCAGCTTTTCCAGGTTGTGTTCGTCGTTACCGACTTCACCGATGGTGGCGCGGCACTCGACCGGCACCTTACGCATTTCACCCGAGCGCAGGCGCAGGGTGGCGTAGATACCTTCACGAGCGACGAGCTGCACGGCAGCGCCGGCGGCACGCGCGATCTGAGCACCCTTGCCCGGCTTCAGTTCGATGCCGTGGACAGTGGTACCGACCGGGATGTTGCGCAGCGGCAGCGTGTTACCGGTCTTGATCGGCGCATCCGAACCCGCGATCACCTGGTCACCGGCCTTCAGGCCCTTCGGTGCGATGATGTAGCGGCGTTCGCCGTCGACGTAGCACAGCAGGGCGATATGGGCGGTGCGGTTCGGATCGTATTCGATGCGTTCCACGCGCGCCGGAATGCCTTCCTTGTTGCGCTTGAAGTCGATGACACGGTAGTGCTGCTTGTGACCACCACCCACGTGACGGGTGGTGATGCGGCCGTGGTGGTTACGACCACCGGACTTGCTCTGCGGCTCCAGCAGCGCAGCATGCGGCGCGCCTTTGTGCAGATCGGGCGTGACCACGCGCACGGCCGAACGGCGGCCGGGAGAAGTGGGTTTGAATTTCATCAATGGCATGGGATGGACCTCAGGCCTTGGCCGTTACATCGATGGACTGGCCATCGGCGAGACGCACGTACGCCTTGCGCCAATCGCCGCGGCGGCCGGTGCGGTTACGGAAGGACTTGTTCTTGCCCTTCACGTTCAGCACGTTGACCGACTCGACCTTGACGTCGAACAGCTGCTCAACCGCGGCCTTTACATCGGCCTTGGTGGCTTCGTTCGAAACTTCGAAGACATACTGGTTGGAATGTTCCTGCAGGCGCGCGGTCTTTTCGGAGACTCGCGGAGCGCGCAGCACGCTGAAGACTTTTTCGTTGCTGCTCATGCCAGCCACTCCTCGACCTTCTTGACCGCATCAGCGGTGATGACGACCGTGTCGGCACCGACCAGCGACACCGGGTCCAGGCCCTGCACGTCACGCACTTCCACGTAGGGAATGTTGCGCGCCGACAGGTACAGGTGCTCGGAAGCATCTTCGGTGACGATCAGCGGACGCTTGCCCACTTCCAGGCCGGCCAGCTTGGCGATCAACGACTTGGTGTTGGTCGCTTCGACATCGAAGGACTCCACGATCGTCAGACGGCCCTGGCGGTTCAGCTCGGACAGGATCGCGCACATGGCTGCACGGTACTGCTTACGATTGACCTTCTGCTCGAAGCTGCGCGGCTTGGCCGCGAAGGTGACACCGCCGCCGATGAAGATCGGAGCCGTCAGTGCGCCATGACGCGCGCCGCCGCCCTTCTGCTTCTTCGACTTCTTGGTGGTACCAGCCACTTCAGAGCGAGTCTTCTGTGCCTTGGTGCCGGCGCGACCGGCGTTGCGGTAAGCAACGACGACCTGGTGAACCAGATCTTCGCTGAAATCGCGACCGAACACGGCATCGGAGACCGAGACCTTGTTGTTGCTACCCGTGATAACGAGTTCCATCGTCATCTCTCCTTATGCCTTGCTAGCCGGACGAACGATCACGTCACCACCCGCTGCGCCCGGAACGGCACCACGGATCGCGATCAGACCACGCTCGACATCGACCTTCACCACTTCAAGGTTCTGGGTGCTCTGCTGCACCGAACCCATGTGGCCGGACATCTTCTTACCCGGGAAAACGCGACCCGGGGTCTGGCGCTGGCCCAAGGAACCCGGCGCGCGATGCGACAGCGAGTTACCGTGGGTTGCATCGCCCATACGGAAGTTGTAGCGCTTGATGGTGCCCTGGAAGCCCTTACCCTTGGTGACACCCTGGACGTCGACCTTCTGGCCAACTTCAAAGATGTCCGCCTTGACTTCGCCGCCAACGGCGAAATCGCCGAGCTGCGCGTCTTCAACGCGGAATTCCCACAGGCCACGGCCCGCGTCGACCTTCGCCTTGGCGAAGTGACCGGCTTCCGGCTTGTTGACCAGGGCAGCGCGACGCGCGCCGACGGTCACCTGCACGGCGCTGTAGCCGTCAGCTTCGACGGTCTTGATCTGCGCGATGCGGTTCGGGGTAGCTTCAATCAGGGTTACCGGGATGGCCTGGCCATCTTCGGTGAACACGCGGCTCATGCCAGCCTTGCGGCCCACGAAGCCCAACGAATATTTCTTCGTCATGGTCGTAGTCCTCAGGTCAGCTTGATCTGAACGTCGACGCCGGCAGCCAGTTCGAGCTTCATCAGCGCGTCCACGGTCTTGTCGTTCGGGTCAACGATATCGAGCACGCGCTTATGCGTGCGGGTCTCGTACTGGTCACGCGCGTCTTTGTCGACGTGCGGGGAGACGAGAATGGTGTAACGCTCGATCTTGGTCGGCAGGGGGATCGGGCCACGCACTTGCGCGCCGGTCCGCTTTGCCGTTTCTACGATCTCGCTGGCCGAACGGTCGATCAAACGATGATCGAACGCCTTCAGCCGAATCCGGATCTTTTGGTCCGCCATGACGGTGGGTTCCTTCGTTAAAAGAGCGACGGACAAGGCCTCTGGGTTGCCTTGTCCCATGAATATCCTGAATGCAGACGCCGCACATTCCTGCGCGGCGACAAGATCTTTCCATAGACCTCAAAAATCGAGGCAGACCGGTCTCCCGATCTGCCCAGACAAAAAGTATAGCGCGCATGCAAGTTGGCAGTCAACAGGAAACCTATTGACAAAGCCTGAATGGCGCGACCCTTCCTGGTCTGGGGAACACGAGGAGCATCCTGCGCCTCTTTTCCCGTTTGGTTACGCCCCGATGCCCTACCCAGGCAACATCGGGGCGCAGATTCTAGCAGATTACGCGATGATCTTGGAGACCACGCCGGCGCCGACGGTACGGCCGCCTTCGCGGATCGCGAAGCGCAGGCCTTCATCCATGGCGACCGGGTTGATCAGGGTGACAACCATCTTCACGTTGTCGCCCGGCATCACCATTTCCACACCTTCCGGCAGTTCGCAAGCGCCGGTGATGTCGGTGGTACGGAAGTAGAACTGCGGACGGTAGCCCTTGAAGAACGGGGTGTGACGGCCGCCTTCATCCTTGGACAGCACGTACACTTCGGCGTCGAAGGTGGTGTGCGGCTTGATCGAACCCGGCTTGGCCAGAACCTGGCCACGCTCGACGTCGTCACGCTTGGTGCCGCGCAGCAGCAGACCGGCGTTGTCGCCTGCCTGACCCTGGTCGAGCAGCTTGCGGAACATTTCCACGCCGGTGACGGTGGTCTTCTGGACCGGACGGATACCGACGATTTCGATTTCTTCGCCGACCTTGATCACGCCGCGCTCGATACGACCGGTGACGACGGTGCCGCGACCCGAGATCGAGAACACGTCTTCGACCGGCATCAGGAAGGGCTTGTCGATGTCACGTTCCGGGGTCGGGATCCAGCTGTCGAGAGCTTCGACCAGCTTGATCACGGCCGGCACGCCGATCTCGCTCTGGTCGCCTTCCAGCGCCAGACGGGCCGAACCCGCGATGATCGGGGTGTCGTCGCCCGGGAAGTCGTACTTGCTCAGCAGCTCGCGGACTTCCATCTCGACCAGTTCCAGCAGCTCGGCGTCATCGACCATGTCTGCCTTGTTCAGGAAGACGACGATGTACGGCACGCCGACCTGACGCGAGAGCAGGATGTGCTCACGGGTCTGCGGCATCGGGCCGTCAGCAGCCGAACAGACCAGGATCGCGCCGTCCATCTGGGCAGCACCGGTGATCATGTTCTTGACGTAGTCAGCATGGCCCGGGCAATCGACGTGGGCGTAATGACGTTCGGTGGATTCGTATTCGACGTGTGCGGTCGAGATCGTGATGCCACGTGCCTTTTCTTCCGGCGCGGCGTCGATCGAGGAGTAATCCTTGAACTCGCCACCGAAGCGCTCGGCACCGATCTTGGTCAGTGCAGCGGTCAGCGTGGTCTTGCCGTGATCGACGTGACCGATGGTGCCGACGTTGACGTGCGGCTTGGTGCGCTCGAACTTACCCTTTGCCATTGTTGTATACCTTGGATGTCAGAAATAAGGAGGTGAAGGCCTGAGCTTACGCTCAGGACTTCTTGATCACGGTTTCAGCGATGTTCGACGGAGCCGGCTCGTAATGGTCGAATTCCATCGTGAAGGTTGCGCGACCCTGGGTCTGCGAACGCAGCGAGGTGGCGTAGCCGAACATTTCGCCCAGCGGAATCATCGCATTGATGATTTCGGCCGAACCGTCACCGGTCACGCTCGAACCCTGCAGCATGCCACGACGACGGCTGACGTCGCCCATCACGTCACCCTGATAGTCGCTCGGGGTCACGATCTCGACCTTCATGATCGGCTCCAGCAGGACCGGCTTGGCCTTGGAGAAGCCCTGCTTGAAGGCCATCGAGGAGGCCAGCTTGAACGCCATTTCCGAGGAGTCGACGTCATGGTACGAGCCGAAGACCAGCTTGACCTTGACGTCCACGACCGGGAAGCCCGCCAGCGGACCGCTGGTGATGGTTTCGCGCAGACCCTTTTCGATCGACGGAATGAATTCCTTCGGAATCACGCCACCGGTGATGTCGTTGATGAACAGGAAGTCGTCCTTGATCAGCGGCCCGATCTTCGGGTCGGCACGATCTTCAGCAGTGATCGGCGACAGCTCGATCACGACGTGACCGTACTGACCCTTACCACCGGACTGCTTGGCGTGCTTGTAGTCCGACTTCACGTCCGCCATCTGGATGGTTTCGCGGTACGCAACCTGCGGCTTGCCGACGTTGGCTTCAACGTTGAACTCGCGCTTCATGCGATCCACGATGATGTCCAGGTGCAGCTCGCCCATGCCCGAGATGATGGTCTGGCCGGATTCTTCGTCGGTCTTGACGCGGAACGACGGATCTTCCTGGGCCAGACGGCCAAGGGCCAGACCCATCTTTTCCTGGTCGGACTTGGTCTTCGGTTCGACGGCCATCGAGATGACCGGCTCCGGGAACACCATGCGCTCCAGGATGATCGGATGGTCCTGCGAGCACAGGGTGTCGCCGGTGGTGGTGTCCTTCAGACCCACGGCCGCGGCGATGTCACCGGCCAGCACTTCCTTGATCTCTTCGCGATCGTTGGAATGCATCTGCAGGATGCGGCCGATGCGCTCCTTCTTGCCCTTGACCGAGTTCAGCAGCTGGTCGCCGGCATTCAGGGTGCCCGAATAGACACGGAAGAAGGTCAGCGCGCCAACGAACGGATCGGTGATGATCTTGAAGGCCAGCGCCGAGAACGGCGCCTTGTCATCCGACTTGCGGCTCAGGGCGATGCTTTCGTCGTCCACATCGGTACCGGTCACGTCCGGCACGTCGATCGGCGACGGCAGCAGCTGCACCACGCCGTCCAGCATGGCCTGCACGCCCTTGTTCTTGAACGCCGAGCCGCAGTACATCGGCACGATGTCGGTGGCCAGGGTGCGCACGCGCAGGGCTTCGACGATCTCGGCCTCGGTCAGCTCTTCGCCGCCCAGGTACTTTTCCATCAGCTCTTCGCTGGCTTCAGCCGCAGCTTCGATCATGTAGGTGCGGGCCTCTTCGGCCTCCGCCTGCATGTCCGCCGGGATCTCCAGGTACTCGAACTTCATGCCCTGCGAGGCTTCATCCCAATGGATGGCCTTCATCTTGATGAGGTCGACCACGCCCTTGAAGTTGTCTTCGGCGCCGATCGGCAGCTGCATCGGGACGGCAACGGCACCCAGCTTGGCCTTCAGCTGGCCAACGACCTTGGTGAAGTTCGCGCCGGTACGGTCCATCTTGTTGACGAACGCGATGCGCGGCACCTTGTACCGGTTGGCCTGGCGCCACACGGTTTCCGACTGCGGCTGCACGCCACCGACGGCGCACAGCACGAAGACCGCACCGTCGAGCACGCGCAGCGAGCGCTCCACTTCGATGGTGAAGTCGACGTGTCCGGGGGTGTCGATGATGTTGAAGCGGTGCTCCGGCAGGGACTTGTCCATGCCCTTCCAGAACGCGGTGGTGGCAGCGGACTGGATCGTGATGCCACGCTCCTGCTCCTGCTCCATCCAGTCCATGGTGGCAGCGCCGTCATGCACTTCACCGATCTTGTGGCTCTTGCCGGTGTAGAACAGGATGCGCTCGGACGTGGTGGTCTTGCCGGCATCGATGTGGGCCATGATGCCGAAATTGCGGTAACGCTCGATGGGAGTGGTGCGGGCCACGGGAGCCTCTCAATTTCTTGGAATTCGGATGGCCGAACGCCGCCTTTCGGCGGCCTTCGGATTGGCGCGGCACCCCAGGTGCCGCGGGGCAGCACCTAGATGGTGCTGCCGTGCCTGTTTTGCAAGGCCGTCAAACTCACCAGCGGTAGTGCGCGAAGGCCTTGTTGGCTTCGGCCATGCGGTGGGTTTCTTCGCGCTTCTTGATAGCGCCACCACGATTTTCCGAGGCGTCCAGCAGTTCGGCAGCCAGCTTCTTCGGCATGGTGTTCTCACCACGCTTACGCGCCGAGTCGATCAGCCAACGCATGGCAAGCGCCATCTTGCGCGACGAACGCACTTCGACCGGCACCTGGTAGGTGGCACCACCGACACGACGGGACTTGACTTCGACCGACGGAGCCACGTTTTCCAGAGCCTTCTGAACCAGCTCGACGGAATTCGGGTTCTTTTCGCCGATCACGTCCATGGCACCGTAGACGATCTTTTCAGCGACCGACTTCTTGCCGCTCAGCATCACCATATTGATGAAACGAGCGATGGTTTCACTTCCGTGCTTCGGATCCGGCAGGACAGAGCGCTGCGGCGTATTACCTTTACGAGACATGTGTACTTTCCCTTAGCTCTTCGGACGCTTGGCGCCGTACTTGGAACGGCCCTGGCGACGCTTGGCAACGCCGGAGGCGTCCAGCGAGCCACGCACGGTGTGGTAACGCACACCCGGCAGATCCTTGACGCGACCGCCACGGATGAGGACCACGGAGTGCTCCTGCAGGTTGTGGCCTTCGCCGCCGATGTAGCTAATCACTTCTTCCTGGTTGGTCAGGCGAACCTTGGCAACCTTGCGAAGCGCCGAGTTCGGCTTCTTCGGAGTGGTGGTGTACACGCGCGTGCAGACACCACGGCGCTGGGGGCACTTATCGAGGGCCGGGGAGGCACTCTTATAAGTGGTTGCCTGCCGCGGCTTGCGGACAAGCTGATTGATCGTCGCCATCAGTATGTTCTTCTGAGAGAGGCCAATGAAAAGACTGGCCATGAATGCGGAAATGTGCGAGCAGGCGAAAGACCGGCCTGCTGAGACAGACGATTGTAGCAACCCGGCGAAAACGCAGTCAAATGCGCACGCGCCAAGCCAGCCCTGATCCCGGGCCGTTACAGGGGAGCCTTTTCCATGCCCCCCGTTCAGGTTGTCAAGCCGGTCCTTTGAAAGACCGGCGGGCATCCTACCTCATCGACAGGCATCCGACCAGTGGCCGGTGCTGCCGATCCGGTCCGACCCGTGGCCGGACCTGCCAGGCAAGAGGCCGACCGGGGTCGGCGCCCTGCCCTGCCGCGGGCCCGGCCGGAGCCGGGCCTGCGTATTACTCGTCGCTGCCCGGCGCCTGCTCGGCGTCGGTCGGCTCGACGGCCGCCACGGCGGCAACAGCAGCCACCTCAGCCACCGCCGGCGTGCTGCCGGACAGGGTCTGCATTTCCGAGTCGGTCAGCCCGGAGGCGTTGCGACGACGGTTGGCGTGGTACGCCAGGCCCGTACCGGCCGGAATCAGACGGCCGACGATGACGTTTTCCTTCAGGCCGCGCAGGTTGTCCGAGGTGCCGCGGACGGCAGCTTCGGTCAGCACGCGGGTGGTTTCCTGGAACGACGCCGCCGAGATGAACGACTCGGTCGCCAGCGAGGCCTTGGTGATACCCAGCAGGACCGGATCGAAACGGGCCGGCAGCTCGTTGCGGGTGGCCAGACGGGCATTTTCCTCGATGACGCGCTGGCGCTCGGCCTGCTCGCCATTCAGGAACTTGCTGGTGCCCTGATCGGTGATCTCGACCTTGCGCAGCATCTGGCGGGTGATCACCTCGATGTGCTTGTCGTTGATCTTCACGCCCTGCAGGCGGTACACGTCCTGGATTTCCTTGACCAGGTAAGCCGCCAGCGGCTCGACACCCAGCAGACGCAGGATGTCCTGCGGGCTCGGCTCGCCGTCCACGACGGTTTCGCCCTTGGTCACATGCTCACCTTCGAACACGATCACCTGGCGGTACTTCGGAATCAGCTCTTCGTGTTCCGAACCATCGGTGTCCTTGATGATCAGGCGCTGCTTGCCCTTGGTGTCCTTACCGAAGCTGATGATGCCCGAGCGCTCGGCCAGGATCGCCGGATCCTTCGGCTTGCGTGCTTCGAACAGATCGGCGACGCGCGGCAGACCACCGGTGATGTCACGGGTCTTGGACGCTTCCTGCGGGATCTTGGCGACCACGTCACCCACGCCGACGGCGGCACCGTCCTGCAGGTTGACGATCGAGCGCGGCGGCAGCAGGTACTGCGCCGGCAGATCCGTGTTCGGAATGGTCAGATCGTTGCCGTTCTTGTCCACGATACGCACGATCGGGCGCAGGTCCTTCGCCTGCGAACCACGACGCTTCGGATCGGTGATTTCACGCGACGCCAGGCCGGTCAGTTCGTCGGTCTTCTCGATGACCGTGACGCCGTCGATGAAGTCGATGAAGCGGATGAAACCGGCCACTTCGGACACGATCGGGTGGTTATGCGGGTCCCAGTTGGCCACGGTCTGGCCAGCCTTGACCGCATCGCCGTCCTTGGACGTGATGGTCGCGCCGTACGGCAGCTTGTAACGCTCACGCTCACGGCCGTGGGCATCGAGCACCGACATTTCGCCCGAACGCGAGACCGCCACCAGCGAACCGCTGGCGTGCTCGACCGACTTCAGGTTGTTGAACTTCACCGAACCGGTGGTCTTGACGGTGATGTTGTCGACCGCAGCAGCTCGCGACGCCGCACCACCGATGTGGAACGTACGCATGGTCAGCTGGGTACCCGGCTCACCAATCGACTGCGCAGCGATGACGCCGACCGCTTCGCCGATGTTGACGATGTGGCCGCGGGCCAGATCGCGACCGTAGCAGTGTGCGCACACGCCGAACGGCGAGGCGCAGCTGATGGTCGAACGGACCTTGACCGACTGCACCGAGGCGTCTTCCAGCTTGGCCACCCACTGCTCGTCGAGCAGGGTGTTGCGGGTCACGATCGGATCTTCGTCGTTGCCCGGCAGGAACACGTCCTCGGCCACGACACGACCCAGCACGCGGTCCTTCAACGGCTCCACGACGTCGCCGCCTTCCACGATCGGGGTCATGGTCAGGCCTTCGGTGGTACCGCAATCCACCTCGGTGATGACCACGTCCTGCGCCACGTCGACCAGACGACGGGTCAGGTAACCCGAGTTCGCCGTCTTCAGCGCGGTATCGGCCAGACCCTTACGGGCACCGTGGGTGGAGTTGAAGTACTCCTGCACGTTCAGGCCTTCACGGAAGTTCGCCTTGATGGGCGTTTCGATGATCGAGCCATCCGGTCGCGCCATCAGGCCACGCATACCGGCCAGCTGACGGATCTGCGCCTGCGAACCACGGGCACCGGAGTCGGCCATGATGTACAGCGAGTTCATCGACTTCTGGTCGATGGTCTCGCCTTCGGCATTGACCACCTTCTCGGTACCGATGGTGTCCATCATCGCCTTGGCGATGCGTTCATTGGTGCGCGACCAGATGTCGACCACCTTGTTGTAGCGCTCGCCGGCGGTGACCAGGCCCGACTGGTACTGCTCCTGGATTTCCAGCACTTCGGCTTCGGCCTCGGTGAGGATGCCGCGCTTCTCGTCCGGAATCAGCATGTCGTCGATGCCGATCGACACGCCAGCACGGGTTGCGTAGGCGAAGCCGGTGTACATCAGCTTATCGGCGAACACGACCGTGTCCTTCAAGCCCAGCTGACGGTAGCTGGAGTTGATCAGGCGGCTGATGTTCTTCTTGGTCAGCTCGGTGTTGGCCAGCGCGAACGGCAGGCCTTCCGGCAGGATTTCAGCCAGCAGGGCGCGACCGATCGTGGTGTCCACGATCGAGGTCTTGTTCTGCTTGTTGCCTTCCTCGTCGGTCACCACTTCGGTGATGCGGACCTTGACGCGTGCGTGCAGTTCCACCACGCGGTTGTCGTAGGCGCGCTTGACTTCGGCGATGTTGGCGAAGGCCATGCCCTCGCCCTTCTTGTTCACCAGCGAGCGGGTCATGTAGTACAGACCCAGCACGACGTCCTGCGACGGCACGATGATCGGCTCGCCGTTGGCCGGCGACAGGATGTTGTTGGTGGACATCATCAGCGCACGCGCTTCCAGCTGGGCTTCCAGCGAGAGCGGCACGTGGACGGCCATCTGGTCACCGTCGAAGTCGGCGTTGAACGCGGTGCAGACCAGCGGATGCAGCTGGATGGCCTTGCCTTCGATCAGGACCGGCTCGAACGCCTGGATGCCCAGACGGTGCAGGGTCGGCGCACGGTTCAGCATCACCGGATGTTCGCGGATGACCTCTTCCAGGATGTCCCAGACTTCGGCTTCTTCGCGCTCGACCAGCTTCTTGGCGGCCTTGATGGTGGTGGCCAGGCCACGACGCTGCAGCTTGGCGAAGACGAACGGCTTGAACAGTTCCAGCGCCATCTTCTTCGGCAGGCCGCACTGGTGCAGGCGCAGGTACGGACCGACCACGATGACCGAACGGCCCGAGTAGTCCACGCGCTTGCCCAGCAGGTTCTGACGGAAGCGACCCTGCTTGCCCTTGATCATGTCGGCCAGCGACTTGAGCGGGCGCTTGTTGGTGCCGGTGATGGCACGGCCGCGACGGCCGTTGTCCAGCAGCGCATCGACCGATTCCTGCAGCATGCGCTTTTCATTGCGCACGATGATGTCCGGCGCGTTCAGCTCGAGCAGGCGGCGCAGGCGGTTGTTGCGGTTGATGACGCGGCGGTACAGGTCGTTCAGATCGGAGGTCGCGAAGCGGCCACCGTCCAGCGGCACCAGCGGACGCAGATCCGGCGGCAGCACCGGCAGCACGGTCATGACCATCCATTCCGGACGGTTGCCCGACTCGAGGAAGGCCTCGACCAGCTTGATGCGCTTGGTCAGTCGCTTGAGCTTGGTTTCCGAACCGGTGCTGGCGATTTCTTCGCGCAGGCGGATCATTTCCGACTGCAGGTCGATGGTGCGCAGCAGTTCGTACACGGCCTCGGCGCCCATGGCGGCATCGAAGTCGTCGCCATGTTCCTGGCGGGCCTGCAGGTACTGTTCTTCGGTCAGCAGCTGGCGGCGCTCCAGGGCAGTCAGGCCCGGCTCGGTCACCACGTAGGCTTCGAAGTACAGCACGCGCTCGATGTCACGCAGGGTCATGTCCAGCATCAGGCCGATGCGCGAGGGCAGCGACTTGAGGAACCAGATGTGCGCGACCGGCGAGGCCAGGTCGATGTGACCCATGCGCTCGCGGCGCACCTTGGCCAGGGTGACTTCGGTGCCGCACTTTTCGCAGACAACGCCGCGGTGCTTCATGCGCTTGTACTTGCCGCACAGGCACTCGTAGTCCTTGACCGGTCCGAAGATGGCGGCACAGAACAGGCCGTCACGTTCCGGCTTGAACGTACGGTAGTTGATGGTTTCCGGCTTCTTCACTTCGCCGAAGGACCACGAACGGATCAGGTCCGGCGAGGCCAGCGCGATCTTGATCGCGTCGAAGTCCAGCGTCTGACGCTGCTGGTTGAAGAGGTTGAGCAAGTCTTTCATGGTGTTTCTCCGAAAGGAGGAAATCTTGTCGATGGGGCTGTCGGTTCAGATGTGGCGGCGCGGCTGCCGGGGCAGCCGCGCCTGCGCGATCAGTTGCCGTCCAGTTCCATGTTGATGGCCAGCGAGCGGATTTCCTTCACGAGCACGTTGAAGGATTCCGGCATGCCCGCGACCATCTCGTGCTCACCGTCGACGATGTTCTTGTACATCTGGTTGCGGCCCTGCACGTCATCGGACTTCACCGTCAGCATTTCCTGCAGGGTGTAGGCCGCGCCGTAGGCTTCCAGCGCCCAGACTTCCATTTCACCGAAGCGCTGACCACCGAACTGCGCCTTGCCGCCCAGCGGCTGCTGGGTAACGAGCGAGTACGGGCCGGTCGAACGGGCGTGCATCTTGTCGTCGACCAGGTGGTTCAGCTTCAGGTAGTGCATGTAGCCAACGGTGGTGTGGCGATCGAATGCCTCACCGGTGCGGCCGTCATACAGCTGGGTCTGGCCGCTCAGCGGCAGGTCGGCCAGAGCAAGCATGTGCTTGATCTCGGCTTCGGTCGCACCGTCGAACACCGGCGTTGCCATCGGCACGCCGTCGGTCAGGTTGGCGGCCAGGCGCAGCAGCTCCTCATCGCTGAACTGGGCCAGGTCGACGTGGTTGGCGTGCTGGGTCTTGTCGTGGTTGTACACCTCGTCCAGGAACTTGCGCAGGTCGTTGATCGCGGCCTGGGCTTCCAGCATGCCCTGGATCTTGCGACCCAGGCCCTTGGCGGCCCAGCCCAGATGCACTTCCAGAATCTGGCCGATGTTCATACGCGACGGCACGCCCAGCGGGTTCAGCACGATGTCCACGGTCTCGCCCGAGGCCATGTACGGCATGTCTTCGACCGGCACCACGTTGGAGACCACACCCTTGTTGCCGTGGCGGCCTGCCATCTTGTCACCCGGCTGGATGCGACGCTTCACGGCCAGGAAGACCTTGACCATCTTCAGCACGCCCGGGGCCAGATCGTCGCCCGCGGTGATCTTGCCGCGCTTGTCGGCGAAGCGACGCTCGAATTCCTTCTCGTGCGCCTGGATCTGCTTCTGGGCGCGTTCGATGGCTTCGGAGGCGTCCTCGTCCTTCATGCGCAGTGCGAACCAGTCCGCCTTCTTCAGGCCATCCAGGTACGCCTCGGTAACGGTGTCGCCCTTCTTCAGGTTGGCACCGCCGTTGACCACCTTGCCCACGATCTGCGAACGCAGACGGGCGTAGATGGCGCCTTCCAGGATGCGGAACTGGTCGTCGAAGTCCTTCTTGACGCGCTTGATTTCAGACTCTTCGATCTGACGGGCGCGCTTGTCCTTCTCGATACCGTCGCGGGTGAAGACCTGCACGTCGATGACGGTGCCGTCCATGCCCGGCGGCACGCGCAGCGAGCTGTCCTTCACGTCCGAGGCCTTCTCGCCGAAGATCGCGCGCAGCAGCTTCTCTTCCGGGGTCAGCTGGCTTTCGCCCTTCGGGGTGACCTTGCCGACCATGATGTCGCCGGCGCGGACTTCGGCACCGATGTACACCACGCCGCTCTCGTCCAGACGGTTCAGCGCCTGCTCGGAGACGTTCGGGATGTCGGCGGAGATTTCCTCCGGCCCCAGCTTGGTGTCACGCGCAACGCAGGTCAGCTCTTCGATGTGGATCGTGGTGTAACGATCCTCTTCCACCACACGCTCGGAAAGCAGGATGGAGTCTTCGAAGTTGTAGCCGTTCCACGGCATGAAGGCGATCAGCATGTTCTGGCCCAGGGCCAGTTCACCGATGTCGGTGGACGGACCGTCAGCCAGCACGTCGCCACGCGCCACCACGTTGCCCACTTCCACCAGCGGACGCTGGTTGATGCAGGTGTTCTGGTTGGAACGGGTGTACTTGATCAGGTTGTAGATATCCACGCCGGCGTCGGTCGCGTCGGTGATCTCCACTTCGTTGACCTTGACCACGATGCGGCCGGCGTCGATCTGCACGATCTCGCCGCCACGACGGGCGTTCACGGTCACACCGGAGTCACGGGCCACGGCGCGTTCGATACCGGTACCCACCAGCGGCTTCTGGGCACGCAGGGTCGGCACGGCCTGACGCTGCATGTTGGCGCCCATCAGTGCGCGGTTGGCGTCATCGTGCTCCAGGAACGGAACGAGCGCGGCAGCGATCGACACGGTCTGCATCGGCGAGACGTCCATGAAGTGGACTTCTGCCGGCGGCTTGAGCAGCGACTCACCCTGGAAACGGCACGGCACGAACTGCTCGGTGAGCATGCTCTTGGCATCGGTCAGGGCGTTGGCCTGGGCGATGACGTACTCGTTTTCTTCGATGGCCGACAGGAATTCGATCTCGTCGGAGACCTTGCCGTCAGCAACCTTGCGGTACGGGGTCTCGAGGAAACCGTACTGGTTGGTGCGGGCGTACACGGCCAGCGAGTTGATCAGGCCGATGTTCGGGCCTTCCGGCGTTTCGATGGTGCAGACGCGGCCGTAATGGGTCGGATGCACGTCGCGCACTTCGAAGCCGGCGCGTTCGCGGGTCAGACCGCCCGGGCCCAGGGCCGAGACGCGACGCTTGTGCGTCACTTCCGACAGCGGGTTGTTCTGATCCATGAACTGGGACAGCTGCGAGGAGCCGAAGAACTCCTTGATGGCTGCAGCGACCGGCTTGGCGTTGATCAGCTCCTGCGGGGTCAGGCCTTCGGACTCGGCCATCGACAGGCGTTCCTTGACCGCGCGCTCGACGCGGACCAGGCCCACACGGAACACGTTCTCGGCCATTTCACCGACCGAACGCACGCGACGGTTGCCCAGGTGATCGATGTCATCGACCACGCCACGACCGTTGCGGATCTCGGTCAGGACCTTGATCACTTCCAGGATGTCGGAGGTGTCGGCATGCTCGGCGACCAGACGCTTGGACTCTTCGTCGTTGCGCTCACCGAAGTACTTGCGGTCGTACAGCACAGCTTCGCCGGTGACAGCCTTGCGGCCGACACGGCGGTTGAACTTCATGCGGCCGACCGTGGACAGGTCATAGCGCTCGAAGGTGAAGAACAGGTTGTGGAACAGGTTCTGCGCGGCATCCTTGGTCGGCGGCTCGCCCGGACGCATCATGCGGTAGATCTCGACCAGCGCTTCCAGCTGGGTCTTGGTCGGATCGATGCGCAGGGTGTTGGACAGGTACGGGCCACGATCCAGATCGTTCACCCACAGGGTGCCCACGGCGTCCACACCGGCCTTGCGGAAGGCCTGCAGCTGCTCGTCGGTGATTTCGTCGTTGGCCTGGGCCAGCAGCTCACCGGTGTTCGCATCGACCACGTCGTGCGACAGGATGCGGCCGACGATGTAATCGTCCGGCACGGCCAGGGCGGCGATGCCCGAGGCTTCCAGCTGCTTGACGTGGCGCGCGGTGATGCGCTTGCCGGCTTCCACGATGACCTTGTCACCGTCAGCCAGGTCGAAGTTCAGGGTCTCGCCACGCAGACGCTCGGCCACCAGCTCCAGCTGGACGCCTTCATCGGGGTTGATGTGGAACGTGTTGATCTCGAAGAACTCGGCCAGCATCTCTTCGTTGCTGTAACCCAGCGCACGCAGCAGGATCGAGACCGGCAGCTTGCGGCGACGATCGATACGGGTGAACAGGGCGTCCTTCGGGTCGAACTCGAAGTCCAGCCAGGAACCGCGGTACGGGATGATGCGGGCGCTGTACAGCAGCTTGCCCGAGCTGTGGGTCTTGCCACGGTCGTGGTCGAAGAACACACCCGGCGAACGGTGCAGCTGCGAGACGATCACGCGCTCGGTACCGTTCACGATGAAGGTGCCGTTCTCGGTCATCAGCGGGATCTCGCCGAGGTAGACCTCCTGCTCCTTCACGTACTTGATGGCCTTGGTCGACGACTCACGGTCGTAGATCACCAGGCGCACGGTCACGCGCAGCGGCGCGCCGTAGCTCATGCCACGCTGGCGGCACTCGCGCTCGTCGAACACGGGATCGCCGAGCTTGTAGCCGACGTATTCCAGGGCGGCGTTGCCGCTGTAGCTGGAAATCGGGAACACCGACTTCAGGGCCGCATGCAGGCCGTGGTCCGTGCGCTTGGCCGGATCGACGTTTTCCTGCAGGAATTCACGGTAGGAATCGACCTGGATGGCGAGCAGGAACGGCACTTCGAGGATCGAGCGCTGCTTGCCGAAATCCTTGCGGATACGCTTCTTTTCGGTGAACGAATAAGACGTCATGAGGTATCACCTTGGCTGTGCGGATCGTGCGTCCACGACCCGAGGGGAAACTGAAATTGTCAGTTGGAAGTCGCTGGTATTGCCGGCACCAGCACGCCTTCTCCCGCTACTTCCAACTGCCAACTCGTCTGCATCCACTCCCCTGCCCGCGCGCCTGGGCGCTGCTGTGACGGGGGATGACGGCAGCCCGTGTTGGGCTCGTATTTCGGGTGTTGCGTGAAACGACCAAAGGCCGGGGGCTTACGCCCCCAGCCTTGGCTGCATCGCCGTGATTCGATGGCGAGGCAAGGAACTGCTTACTTGACTTCGACAGTCGCGCCAGCAGCTTCCAGGTCCTTCTTGAACTTGGCAGCGTCGTCCTTCGAAGCGGCTTCCTTGATCATGCCGCCGGCTTCTGCCAGATCCTTCGCTTCCTTCAGGCCCAGGCCGGTGATGGCGCGGACAGCCTTGATGACTTCGACCTTCTTGTCGCCGGCCGACTTCAGGATGACGTCGAATTCGGTCTGCTCTTCAACAGCGGCAGCCGGGCCAGCAGCAGCTGCTGCGGCGACCGGAGCAGCGGCGGAGACGCCGAACTTCTCTTCGATGGCCTTGACCAGCTCCATCACTTCCATCAGGGACTTCTCGGCGATGGCGTCGACGATCTGTTCGTTGGTAAGGGACATTTTGATTACCTTTGGATAATTTTCTGGGTTGAGGTTCCGTTCGGAACCACGGAAACGTCGACTCAGGCGGTTTCGGCGACCGGCTCGGCAGCGTCAGCGGTTTCACCGCCACCCTGCTTGTCGGCCACGGCCTTGACGGCACGGGCGAACATCGTGACCGGCTCGGCCAGGACGCGGGCCAGCATGGCCAGGGCCTGATCACGGGTCGGCAGCGAGGCCAGCACGTCGACATGGCCAGCCGGGAACAGTTCCCCGCCGATGGCCACGACCTTTGCCTGCAGCTTGTCGTTGGTCTTGGCAAAATCCTTGATCAGGCGACCGGCTGCGCCGGGCTCCTCGAGCGAGAACGCGTACAGCAGCGGACCGACGAGCGCGTCTTTGGCGCATTCGTATTCGGTACCTTCCACTGCACGTGCCGCCAGCGTGTTCTTGACAACTTTCAAGAAAACGCCGGTTTCGCGTGCCTGCTTGCGCATCGCGGTCATCTGGGAGACCGTGGTGCCAGCGTATTCGGCTGCGATCAAGGAGTGGGCCTTGGCGGCGACGTCTGCCAGCTCGGCGACTACTTCTTGCTTCTGGGACAGATTGAGAGCCATTGCACTCCTCCAATTGAACTCCGCTTACGGCTCCTGCCGTGTGCGGTCCTGGGCGGCATCCATCCTGGACGCCGGGAACATCAGGTGATGTTCCAAGGGTGGGCCGTTCTAGACCTGGATGGCCAACCTGGGAAAACCCAGACGTGCGTAAACCAGAAAAACTCCAGAAGGGCACCATCTACGCAGGGTGATTCCCGAAAGAATCGATTAAGCGTTCGGTACTGCGCCGGCGGCGACTCCCTGCCAATGCGAGCATCCCTGCCCGTCGCCGGTATGTACTGACCGCGCCTGCGGTCTTTGACGGCTATCTCTGCAGGGCGAGCCCCACTCGGATTGCCTTCAAATATCGCGGGTACCGGACCGGGGCCCGGTACCCGCTTTAAACGATTACTTCAGCGACAGCGAGGACTGGTCGATGGTCACGCCCGGGCCCATCGTCGAGCTGACCGATACCTTCTGCAGGTAGGTGCCCTTCGAGGTGGCCGGCTTGGCCTTGACCAGATCCATCAGCAGCGCCTGCAGGTTCAACTTCAGCGCGTCTTCGGCGAAGTCGGCCTTGCCGATGGTGCAATGGATGATGCCGGCCTTGTCGGTGCGGTAACGCACCTGACCCGACTTGGCATTCTTGACGGCTTCGCCCGGGTTGGCCGAGACGGTGCCGACCTTCGGGTTCGGCATCAGGCCGCGCGGGCCGAGCACGGTGCCCAGCTTACCCACGACGCGCATGGCGTCCGGGGTCGCGATGACGACGTCGTAGTTCAGATCGCCGGCCTGCATCTTCTCGGCCAGATCGTCCATGCCCACGGCTTCGGCGCCAGCGGCCAGAGCTTCGTCAGCCTTGGCACCGGCCGGTGCGAAGACGGCAACGCGCACGCTCTTGCCGGTACCGGACGGCAGCACGGTGGAACCGCGCACCTGCTGGTCGGACTTCTTGGCGTCCACGCCCAGGCGCACAGCGACGTCGAAGGACTCGACGAACTTGGCCTTGGTAGCGGTCTTCAGGATCTTGATGGCGTCCTCGAAGGCATATGCCTTACCCGGGACGACGGCGGCCTTGATGGCCTTCTCACGCTTGGTCTGTGCCATCTTCTTAACCCTCTACCACGAGGCCCATGGAACGGGCAGAACCGGCGATGGTGCGCACCGCGGCATCCAGATCGGCAGCCGTCAGGTCTGCTTCCTTGGTCTTGGCGATCTCTTCGAGCTGCTTACGGGTCACCTTGCCCACCTTTTCGGTGTTCGGGCGCTTGGAACCCGAGGAGATACCCGCAGCCTTCTTGAGCAGCACGGCAGCCGGGGTGCTCTTGGTGATGAAGGTGAAGGTACGGTCCGAGTAGGCCGTGATGATGACCGGCACCGGCAGACCCGGCTCCAGCTTCTGCGTGGCGGCATTGAAGGCCTTGCAGAATTCCATGATGTTCAGGCCACGCTGACCCAGCGCAGGACCGACCGGCGGCGAGGGGTTGGCCTGACCGGCCTTCACCTGCAGCTTGATATAACCGACAACTTTCTTTGCCATGAGTATGCTCTCCGGGTGCTAGCGCCTTACGACAACAGGCTCCCCATCGGACCGGGAATCACGCGTCCCGGCATCGCGTTTTGAATTCACGCAGAAGGCCACCTCGCGGCGGCCCTTGCTTTTTGCCAGCTTCCTGGCAGGAAGCCGCGCACTATATCAGGTTTTTTCCACCCTTGCCTCAAGGCGGGCGGGTGCAGGCTGTTCAGGTTCCGGGCGGCCGCCCGGAACCTACTGCCCTCAGGCTCAGACGGCCTTTTCGACCTGGCCGAACTCGAGCTCGACCGGGGTGGCACGACCGAAGATCAGCACCGAGACGCGCAGACGGCTCTTCTCGTAGTTGACTTCTTCGACCACACCGTTGAAGTCGTTGAACGGGCCTTCGGTGACACGGACCATCTGGCCCGGCTCGAACAGCACCTTCGGACGGGGCTTTTCCACACCTTCCTGAACGCGGTCCAGGATGGCGGCGGCTTCCTCATCGCGGATCGGCAGCGGACGATCGGCGGTACCGCCGATGAAGCCCATCACCTTGGAGGTGTCCTTGACCAGGTGCCAGCTCTCGTTGTCGATGCGCGGGATACCGTTTTCTTCGTGGGTCTCGATCTGGACCAGCACGTAACCCGGGAAGAACTTGCGCTCGGAACGGCGCTTCTGGCCGGCGCGCATTTCAACCACTTCCTCGGTCGGGACCAGGACGTCACCGAAGCGCTCCTGCATCTCGTCACGCACGATGCGATCGCGCAGAGCCTGCGCAACCGACTTTTCGAAGCCCGAATAGGCGTGAACGACGTACCAACGCTTCACTGGTTTCTCCTTATCGACCCAGGAACCACTGGGTCAATTTCTGAATCACGAAGTCAAATCCGCCCAGCAGCAGGCTGAGGATGATCACCACAACGATCACCACCCAGGTCATGCGAATGGCTTCCTGGCGCGTCGGCCAGACCACCTTGCGCAGTTCGAAACGCGATTCGGAAAGGAATTCACGCGTGTCGCGACCCTTGCCGGTCAGCAGGAACACGCCAAGGCCGGCCACGAGGCCAACAACAACGGCCAGACCGCGAAGCGGACCGGCCCATGCACTCTGGGAGGCATGCTCAGGAGCACCGAACCAATACCAAGCAAAAAGACCCGCCAGCACCAGGATAGCTGCGGCGGCGTACTTGACGATGTCACCTCCAGTGGAGGCGTTGTCTTTGGAATGCTCGATCTTGCTGTTCATCCGGCTCTGGCTACTGTGGCGGCATAGCCGCTGGAAGGGAGAAGTGGCACGCCAGGAGGGACTCGAACCCCCAACCTGCGGTTTTGGAGACCGCTGCTCTGCCAATTGAGCTACTGGCGTACTGAAAAAACTTGCCTTCCCTTAGACGGCGAAGGCGGACCGAGGTTCCCGGCCCGCCTTTCGCGAGACCGGCAGCGCTAAGCAACCGCCGGTATTGCAATATTACGCGATGATCTTGGAGACCACGCCGGCGCCGACGGTACGGCCGCCTTCGCGGATCGCGAAGCGCAGGCCTTCATCCATGGCGACCGGGTTGATCAGGGTGACAACCATCTTCACGTTGTCGCCCGGCATCACCATTTCCACACCTTCCGGCAGCTCGCAAGCGCCGGTGATGTCGGTGGTACGGAAGTAGAACTGCGGACGGTAGCCCTTGAAGAACGGGGTGTGACGGCCGCCTTCATCCTTGGACAGCACGTACACTTCGGCGTCGAAGGTGGTGTGCGGCTTGATCGAACCCGGCTTGGCCAGAACCTGGCCACGCTCGACGTCGTCACGCTTGGTGCCGCGCAGCAGCAGACCGGCGTTGTCGCCTGCCTGACCCTGGTCGAGCAGCTTGCGGAACATTTCCACGCCGGTGACGGTGGTCTTCTGGACCGGACGGATACCGACGATTTCGATTTCTTCGCCGACCTTGATCACGCCGCGCTCGATACGACCGGTGACGACGGTGCCGCGACCCGAGATCGAGAACACGTCTTCGACCGGCATCAGGAAGGGCTTGTCGATGTCACGTTCCGGGGTCGGGATCCAGCTGTCGAGAGCTTCGACCAGCTTGATCACGGCCGGCACGCCGATCTCGCTCTGGTCGCCTTCCAGCGCCAGACGGGCCGAACCCGCGATGATCGGGGTGTCGTCGCCCGGGAAGTCGTACTTGCTCAGCAGCTCGCGGACTTCCATCTCGACCAGTTCCAGCAGCTCGGCGTCATCGACCATGTCTGCCTTGTTCAGGAAGACGACGATGTACGGCACGCCGACCTGACGCGAGAGCAGGATGTGCTCACGGGTCTGCGGCATCGGGCCGTCAGCAGCCGAACAGACCAGGATCGCGCCGTCCATCTGGGCAGCACCGGTGATCATGTTCTTGACGTAGTCAGCATGGCCCGGGCAATCGACGTGGGCGTAATGACGTTCGGTGGATTCGTATTCGACGTGTGCGGTCGAGATCGTGATGCCACGCGCCTTTTCTTCCGGCGCGGCGTCGATCGACGAGTAGTCCTTGAACTCACCGCCAAAGCGCTCGGCACCGATCTTGGTCAGTGCGGCGGTCAGCGTGGTCTTGCCGTGGTCAACGTGACCGATGGTGCCGACATTGACGTGCGGCTTGGTGCGCTCGAACTTACCCTTGGCCATGGCTGCTTATCTCGAAATCGTCTGAATTGGTAGCACTTAGATGGTGCTCACGAAAGGAATCGAACCTTCGACCTCCTCCTTACCAAGGAGGTGCTCTACCGACTGAGCTACGTGAGCGAGTTTTGTATTATGGCACGAATTTGAATATATTCAAATTCATTCAATGGAGCGGGAGACGGGGATCGAACCCGCACCATCAGCTTGGAAGGCTGAGGTTCTACCATTGAACTACTCCCGCATCGGAAGCTCTTGCCACAACATGAAACTGGTGGAGGGAGGTGGATTCGAACCACCGAAGGCGTAAGCCAGCAGATTTACAGTCTGCCCCCGTTGGCCGCTTGGGTATCCCTCCTTACCACCCTGTCCCGTGGCGCCGAAGCGTTTTCGGTGTGGGGTGGAAGAGCCGTGAATTTTGGGGATAAACGGGGGTTCTGTCAACAACCTTTTTGAATTTTTTCACACGAATCTGCAATAGCCTTGTCGGGACAGGCTATTGGCCTGGCAACGGCAGGGTCTCGCTGGCAAAGATCGCCACGTGTGGCACGCCATCGGCCCCTATCCAGCCGCGATACATGCCCTGCGTGTTGAACGGGGTCGCTGCACGACCGTCGGCGGAAAGCACGATCGCCCCGCCATCGCCGCCGAGTGCGGGAATGCGTTCGTTGATCACGGCACGCCCGGCCTCCACCGGCCCCTGCTTGAGGTACTGCATGCGTGCGCAGATATCGTGCGCGGCCGCCGTGCGGATGTAGTACTCACCCCAGCCCGTGCCCGATACCGCGCATCCTGCATCGGCATAGGTGCCCGCGCCGATGATCGGTGAGTCGCCCACGCGGCCATAGCGCTTGTTGGTCATCCCGCCGGTGGAGGTGCCGGCGGCAAGCTTGCCGTCCTTGTCCAGCGCGACCGCCCCGACGGTGCCAAAGTGGCGGGCCGTGTCCAGCTCCACAGGGGCCTGGCCGCTGGCCTCTTCCTTCAGCGCCTTCTGCAGTTGGTGCCAGCGCTTGTCGGTGCGGAAGTAGGACGGATCCACCAGGGGAATGCCCTGGCTGCTGGCGAACGCCTCGGCGCCCTGCCCGACCATCATCACGTGCGGGGAATGCTGCATCACCGCTTCGGCGAGCAGGATCGGGTTGCGCACACGCTGCACACCGGCCACCGCGCCGGCCTTGAGCGTGGCGCCATCCATCAGCGACGCATCCAGTTCATTGCGCCCGTCATGAGTGAACACCGCCCCCTTGCCTGCATTGAAGGTGGGATCGTCCTCCAGCACGGTGATCGCCGCGGTGACTGCCTCCAGTGCCGGCTTGCCGGCGGTCAGCACGGCATGCCCTTTCACCAAAGCCTGCCGCAGGGCGGCACGCGCGGCGCTTTCCTCGGCAGGCGACAGATCCTTGCGCTCCACCCCGGCACCGCCGTGGATCACCAGCACCGGCTCGGCCGCCGCAGCGCTGGCAGCCAAGGGGATCGACAGACACAGCGAGAGCAACAGCGCGCTGGAACGGGACATGGGCAAGGCACTCCGAGGGGTGGACCCCATCATGGCGAGGGCAGCGCACCGTGGGTAGGGCGGGCGGGTGGAAGACCGGAAACCGTTGTGTGCGTTGACGAGGCTGAACAAAACCGGCCTGAAAGCGCTTCCACCCTGTGCCAGAGAAATTGGCAGTGGTCAGCCCCGTGAAAAAGGCGTTAAATGCGCGCCGTCCATTCGCGAAATGTGAATGGGGGACAGGCCTCCCTCGAGGCCGACACTTTCTTCTCGAGAATTCTCATGCGTAAACAGGCGATGGCGTGGTCGATCCAGCTGGCGTTGATGGGTGTGGCCGCAACTGCGGGTGCCCAGACGCCCGCCCCCGGGGTGCAGCAACTGGATACGGTGCAGGTCACCGGCTCGCGCATTCCGCGCGCGCAGGTGGAGGGGCCGGCCCCGGTCACGGTCATCACCGCCGAGCAGATCCAGGCCAGCGGCTTCACCAGCGTGCCGGACGTGCTGCGCTCGATGACCCAGAACGGCGGTGAGACCCAGAGCCAGCAGTCTTCCAGCGGCGCCGATTTCTCGCCCGGTGCGCAGCAGGTCGACCTGCGCGGCCTCGGCCCCAATCACACCCTGGTGCTGGTCAACGGCCGCCGCATCGCCGATTTCCCGATGCCCTTCCAGGGCCGCAGCAACTTCACCGACGTCTCCAACATCCCGATCGGGATGATCGAGCGCATCGAAGTGCTGACCGGCAGCGCCTCGGCGATCTACGGTTCGGACGCGATCGCCGGCGTGGTCAATTTCATCCTGAAGAAGCAGGTGGACGGCACCACGGTCGACATGCGCATGGGCACCACCAGCGAAGGCGGTGGTGAGTCCTTCGACATGAGCATCGCCAGTGGCTTCGACGCCGGCCGTTTCAGCGCGGTCTACAGCCTGGAGCTGCAGTCGCAGACCCCGCTGTGGGCCTATGAGCGTGGCCAGCAGGATTCCACGCTGGACGCGCCGACCGAGAGCGCCCGCTCCCTGCGCCGCGCCTACCTGCGCACCGACTACAACGACGACTACCTGGACCCGGGCCAGGCCACCTGCGATGCGCTGGCCGGCCAGAACAACGGCAGCACCCAGTACGCCGAGCGGGCGCGGTATGGCTTCTACTGCGGCAGCGACCGCTCGATCGGCTACGGCACGATCCTGAGCAAGCGCCGCGGTGCCAACGGCTATGCCTCGCTGCGCTATGCCTTCGACAACGGCGCGGAATGGTTCGCCGATGTGCAGATGGGTTACCACGACCTGGCGCTGATGCGCGATGTGACCCAGTGGGGCCGCATGGCGGCCGACGGCAACGAGGACGGCTACTTCTACAACCAGGCCACCGATCAGGTGGAGTTCTGGCAGCGCCAGTTCTCCCCCGAGGAAATGGGCGGACTCGACAACGGCATGGTGCGCAGCACCCAGAAGACCTTCAGCGTGACCACCGGCTTCAAGGGCGCGCTTGGCGCGGACTGGGAATACGAGGCCTCGCTGAGCCATTCGCAGTACCAGTCCAGCATCCGCTGGCCGCAGATCATCGCCGCCAAGGCCAATGCGCTGTTCCTGGGCGAGCAGCTGGGCGAGTACACCGATGACGACGACAACGTGTTCCCGGTGTTCAACGCCGACCCGGCGCGCCTGTACCGGCCGCTGAGCCGCAGCGAGTACGATTCGATCGCCGCGCGCACCACCTATACCCCGAAGTCGCGCACCGAGACCGCCGCACTGACCCTGACCAACGGCGAGCTGTTCGAGCTGCCGGGCGGCAAGGCCGGCTTCGCGGCGACCGCCGAGTTCGGCAATCAGTCCTACGCATTGAATCCGGACCCGCTGGCGACGCAGTACTACTACTACAGCTGGAAGGATTCGGATGGCCACGGCAGCCGCAACCGCTGGGCGACTGCGGCCGAGCTGCGCCTGCCGCTGCATGACACGTTCAACGTCAGCCTGGCCGGCCGCTTCGACCAGTACCGTTACTCGGGCAACACCATCGGCAAGGCGACCTGGAGCGGTGGCCTGGAGTGGCGCCCGATCGATACGCTGCTGGTGCGCGGCTCCTACGGCACCGCGTTCCGCGCGCCGGACCTGCACTACGTGTATGCCGGCCCGGGCAATGATGAAACCAGTGCCAACGACTACTACGCCTGCGCGGTGGACGGCGGCGATGACTGCTCGGATTACGAAGAGAACCTGATCCGCACGCGCGAAGGCAACCGCCAGCTGGACCCGGAAACCAGCACCTCGTGGAGTGCTGGTTTTGTGTGGTCGCCGGCAGCGGGTCTGGATGTGTCGGTGGACTGGTTCGATATCGACATGCGCGACCAGGTGCAGGACATGGATGTGAGCACCATCCTGCGCGACGAGGCGGCCTGCCGCCTGGGCGACGCGGACGCGGCGTCGCCGACCTGCGTGGATGCGATCAGCCGGGTTACCCGCACCAATGATGGCCGCCTGTACGGCGTGCACGTGAGCCCGATCAACATCGCGCGCGAAACGACGCGCGGCATCGATGTGGGCCTGCGCTACCGCCTGAGCACCGGGATCGGTGACTTCATCCTCAGTGGCAACCACACCTGGGTGAAGACGCACGATTTCCAGCAGTTTGAAGGCGATCTGGTCGAGGACCAGTTCGCGATCAACAGCGGTTTCGACATTCCGCGCACCAAGACCAGTGCGAGCGTGACCTGGGAGAACGCGGCGTGGTCGGCCACGCTGTACGGCTCGCGCCTGGGCAAACTGCCGACCTACGACAGCTACGACCAGAGTTTCGATCCGGACAGCGGCGACAGCCCGTGGGTCGGGGCGACGTACCGCTACAACGTGTCGTTGCAGTACCGCTTCGATGATCATTCGCGCCTGTCGCTGTCGGTGGTCAACATCGCCAACAAGCTGCCGCCGAAGGATGCGACGTATACGCCGTATCCGTATTACGACGTGTCCTGGTTCGACACCGTGGGCCGGACGATCAACCTGCAGTACACCCACAAGTTTGGCGGTACGGCACTTTAATCCGCCGCCACCATCGCATCGCTGACGGGCCCGCCATTGTGCGGGCCCGTTGGTTTTCACCCCGCTGAACCGCAGCCATGCGCTCGCGCCTCGGCGCACGGTTTTAGGGATCGACTGATGGGCCTGCCCGCCTTCGCTTCCTAGCATGCGCGCATGCACCGTCTTCTGCCCCGACGCTCCTCCCTTGACGCCCCGGTGGTGGCGGCCAACGTATTGCTGCGTTGGCTGTCGCTCTGCGTGCTGTTCTGCCTGATCGGCACTGCGGGGTTCTACCTGCTGGCGCAGCTGAGCGATGATGTCTCGGTGCATCGCCGCGACATGAATGCCGCCGCCTACCGCGCGCAGCTGTACTTCGATCATCGCGAGGCGCTGTTGAACTATCTGGTGGATTCGGTGGTGGAGTCCTCGCCGTCGATCCCAGCCTCCGCACTGCCCCGTCCCGCCAGCCGGGACGACAGCGAGGTCCAGCGCCTGCCGCTGGGAACGGGTCGTGATGGCCGCCAGCTCACTCTGCTGCTGTCCTCACGCGCCGAGCGGACGCTGGCCGAGTTCGGCGCACAGCTCATCCACGTCAGCGCCGATCCGGACGCGCCGCGTCAGTGGCTGCACGGCCGGCGGACCCCGGCAACGCCCCCGCCGGTCGAGCTGACGGCCTCCCTTCTACGCGCACATGCCCTCCGTGCGATGCCTGGCACAAGCGTGTACTGGCTGAGTTCCGACCGGCCAGGGGGCACCCTCTACCTGTTTCGGGCCGCCGACGAAGCACCCGATCCCACGAACTGGCTGGTGCTGGCGCTAGCGCCAGGCGCTGTGGCAAGCATGGTCAATGGACAAGGCATCGGGGATTTCCTCCTGCTCGACGGGCATAGCAAGCCAGTACTCTCCAGCCGAGCGGACACCGGTCCACCCGCGACCTGGCTGTACGGCCAGCGCGACGATGCGTTCGCCTTCGTCTGGGCGCGCGGGCTGCCGGAGGGGCTGGCACTGATCAAGAGCATCGGCCAGGACGGCTGGCGGCTTGTCTACCACGTTCCCTCCACCCTGCTGCTGCGCGACATGGCCGGACACGCCGCAGTGTCGCTGCTGCTGTGCCTGGCCGCTGTCTGCGCGCTGCGGGTGCTCATCCGACGCATCGACCGCCAGCTGATCCAGCCAGCCCATCAGCAGCACCTGCAGCTGAGGGACAGCTTCGACTTCGGCAGCACCGTGATCGAAATGGCGCCGGTCGGCATGTGCGTGCTGCGCTGCCACGACGCCCAGGTGATGCTGGAGAACCAGTTGGCCCGCGACTGGCTCGGGAGCGATACCCGCACGGGCGATTGGACCGGCGCCTGGCGCAGCGCAAGCGGCCCTGTCCCCTGTCGTTCGCACCGGCGCGGAGTCGACTTCACGACCCGGGATGGACGGCAGCTGCAGGTACTGTCCGCGGCCACGCGGTACCACGGTGATGACGTACTGCTGTGCGTGTTCAACGACATCACGCGGCATCGCCAGATCCAGGCTGCACTGTCCGCCGCCAAGCAGGCCGCCGATGAAGCCAGCCAGGCCAAGAGCGCCTTCGTCGCCACCATGAGCCATGAGATCCGCACACCGCTGTACGGGGTCCTCGGCACGCTGGAACTGCTGGGCAACACGCCGTTGGACTCACGCCAGGCGCAGTACCTCAAGACCATCCAGCAGTCATCATCGGTACTGTTACAGCTGATCAGCGACATCCTGGATGTATCCAAGATCGAATCGGGCCAGCTGACCCTGGCCACCGTGGCGTTCTCGCCACTGGAACTGGCCGAAACCACGCTGCGTGCCTATGCCGCCGCCGCGGCGCGCAAGCAGCTGCAGATCGTGGTCTGCACCGATCCGCGGCTGCCGGCGCAGGTGACCGGGGATGCCGACCGGATCCGCCAGGTACTGGGAAACCTGCTCAGCAATGCGATCAAGTTCACCGACAGCGGACGCATCGTATTGCGGGTCAGGCTGCTCGCCTGCGAAGGCGGCACCGCCACCGTGAGCTGGCAGGTCACCGACACCGGGATCGGTATCGCGGCCGCCGATCATCCCCGGCTGTTCGAGCCGTTCCGCCAGGCAGGTGCCCAGGGTCGCAACGATGGCACCGGACTGGGGCTGTCGATCAGCGACCACCTGGTGCGCCTGATGAACGGTGAAATGCGCCTGGTGAGCGAGCCCGGACTGGGGAGCAGCTTCACTGTGATCCTGCCGCTGGGCGTACAGGAGGGCACCCCGATCAACGCCGCCGCCGTGGATGACGGCCCAGCGCTGCTGCCGCACCCCCCGGTGTACGTGCGCTGCGCCATCACCGAGCTCACCGATAGCGCCTGTCAATGGCTGCAGCGCTGGGGCGCCACGGCACGACGCTACAGCGAGGACGCAACGGGTCCGATCGAACCGGGCGCGATCCTGCTTGACAGTGATCCGCGCGATGCCATTCCGGTCGAGTGGCCGGGCCCGCGCGTGGTCGCAACCGCCGACGGCGGCGACCCGGCCTGCGAGGATCCGATGCGCCCGGACCAGCTGACGGTCACCCTGCTCAGCATCCGTGCCATCGCCGATGCCGTGTTCCGCCTGCAACAGGGAAACCAGGTGACGGTCGCCACGTCGACACCGATCGTGTCTGCCCCGCTCGGACTGAGGGTGCTGGTTGCCGAGGACAATCCGATCAACCGGCTGATCCTCAAGGAGCAGCTGGAGACGCTGGGCTGCCACGTGGCGACCGCCTCCGATGGTCATGAGGCACTGGCCTGCTGCCGCGCCCAGCCCTTCGATGTGGTGTTGACCGACATCAACATGCCCGGCCTCGGCGGCCACGCGTTGACACGGCACCTGCGCCAGCAGGGCTACGCGATGCCCGTGATCGGCGCAACCGCCAATGCCACCCCTGACGAGCGCGAACGGTGCCTGGCCGAGGGCATGGATGACTACCTGGTGAAGCCGATCGATATCGCCACCCTCCGCCGTGCGCTGGGCGGATTGACCGCAGGAGCCACGGCATGAGCCACCAACGTGTACTGATTCTCGAAGACCAGGCCTTCCAGCGCGGGTTCCTCGCCAACATGTTCAACGCCGCACCCGGCGTCACCGTGGATACCTCGGGCGATGCCGCCGACGCGGTAGAGATGTGCCACTGGCAGCGCTACGACCTGGTGGTGACGGACCTGATGATGCCGGGCGTGGATGGCATCCAGTTCATCCAGGCGCTGGCCGCACAGGAGCACAGGCCGATGCTGGCGCTGGTCAGCTCCGTGTCGCAGCGGATGATGGCCTCGGCGCGGCTGATGGCCGAGTCGCTGGGCATCACCGTGCTCGGTATCCTGCCCAAGCCGGTCTCGCCGGCCGACGTGCGTGAGCTGCTGGCACAGCTGGACGACGCCCGCAGTGGAGAAGGCCCCGCGCACGCGCCGGTCGAGGTACCGATCAACGCAACCCGCGAACGCCTGCGCCGGGCGATCGATGACGGGGAGATCACCGCGTGGTTCCAGCCGAAGAAGTCGCTGGATTCCGGCCTGGTGGTGGCCGCCGAGGCGCTGGTGCGCTGGCGCCATCCCGAACATGGCACGCTGCAGGCTGGCCGCTTCCTGCCTCTGATCGAGCAGCACGGGCTCGAATCGGCGGTGCTGCGCCATATCCTCAAGGCCAGCATCCAGGCCCAGGCACGCTGGCGCGAGCAGGGATTCCGCATCCCGGTATCGATCAACCTGCCGCCTCACCTTCTGGAGCGCGGCAACCTGCCGGACGAACTGCTGGATCTGACTCTGCAACAGGGCGGCACACCGGCCGACCTGTGTTTTGAGCTGATGGAGAGCAGTACCACGCACCACGTCAGCGACTACTACGCCGGCGCGTGCCGCCTGCGCATGAAGGGCTTCGGGCTGGCCCAGGATGATTTTGGCCAAGGCTTGAGCACGGTGCACAACCTGGTCAGCACCCCCTTCACCGAGGTCAAGATCGACGGTGCCCTGGTCCGTGGCTGCGCGCGGGACCCCGCGTTGCACAGCGCGCTGGCGACGGTGATCGCGCTGGGCAGCAGATTGGGACTGAACATCGTCGCTGAAGGCGTGGAGACCGACGCCGAACTGGCTACGCTGCGCAAGCTGGGGTGCAACCAGGTCCAGGGCTTCCTGATTTCACGGGCGATCCCGGCCGAGACGTTCGGTGCGCTGCTGGACCAGGAAAAGGCGGCGCACCGGCATACTGAGCTGGGCCAGCCGGGTGCACTGGCACCGCGCTGAGGCGGTCTCCGCCCACATTCACCACGTCGTCAAACCCTGCTCCGCATGCTTGGCGCGCGGTGCATGATCGAACGGGCAAAACGGCAGTGCGCTGCGGCCGGCGCCCTGAGCCACCATCACAGAGGGGACTTCCATGCCCGAGGCTGCACCCATCCGCCGACTCGCCCGCCGCTCGCTGCGCGTGCATGCGCTGCTGATCGGCGTCATCGTTCTGGCCACGGTGCAGGCAGGGCTGGTGCTGTCGACCACGCTGCAGCTGTTGAACGAAGAACAGGGCAAGGTGGACTTCCACTTCCGCCGACTGAGTGGTGCGCTGCAGGAACAGGAACGCTTCATGCGGCGATGGCGTGCCCACGACCATGAGCGTGCGGCGGCACCGGGCGGGCCACCGGGCACGGTGCGCAGCGAGCCGCTGTCCCGTGTGCGCCAGTCAGATAGCGCGACGCTCGCGTTCATCCCCTTCTCGGTCCTGCACGACGACACGCCGCCGCCGACGTCCGCCGCGTCACTCGGTGTGCGGTTCTCCGGCTTCTATGGTGCGTTCTGGGCGGAATCGCTGTACCCCTCACCGCGCTGCCTGCTGGTCAGTGGCGAGGGAACCGCCGGGCTGCTGGTGCCCTTGACGGTCGATGACATCGATCCGGTGCGCCCCTCGTCGGCATCGTCGCAGGCGCTTCTGCACTACATACACGCGGTAGCGGCCAGTGTGTCCTTGCAACGTGGTGATGTGCGCTGGTTCCAGCGCGACCCGGGCGACGGCAACAATCGCCTCCTCTCGATCGCGCAGGCGCCGCAGGACATCAGCGCATGGGGTGATGTGGACGCGGCGGCGATGCCAGCGATCGCATGCCTTCTGGACCTTTCCCGCCTCGATGCGCACCGCCAGATTCTCGGCGAGGCGATCTACGATGAGCTGTCCATCATCGACCCGAACGGCCGACCCGTGCACGGCCCTGCCGTGAACGGCGATGGCCGCGGCGCGGAGCGCAGCTTCACGCCAACGGGCGTGGTCTACCGCATGCGAACCAGTGACGGCTGGCAGGCGGTCTATCAGGTGCGGTGGGCGCGCCTGCTGAGCCATCCGCGCGGCCCCCTGATCGGCAGTGTGGTCGCCGCGCTGTTGCTGGCCCTCGGTGGCGTGCTGGTGCTGCGCAGCTATCGGCGATCGGTACTGGTACCCCTTCGCGAGAACCATGAACGTCTGTTGGAAAGCGAAGCGTTCAGCCGCACCGTGCTGGACGCCGCACCGATCGGCTTGTGCCTGCTGCGCCGTCGCGACGGACAGATGATTCTCGAAAACGCGCTGGTACGCAGCTGGCTGGGGGAAGACCAGGATGCACCCGGCTGGCACGGGGTGTGGCGCGACGACGCACTGGCCGACGTGGATGCGCAGCGGCCGGCCGCGCAACCCTACACCACGCCCGACGGACGCCACCTGTTGATCACCGCCACGGCCGCTCGCTACCGGGGCGAGCCGGTGATGCTGTGCCTGTTCATCGATCTCACCGCTCAGCATGAGGCCGAACAGGTCCTGCAGCAGGCCAGGGTGGCGGCCGACCAGGCCAATCGTGCCAAAAGCCTGTTCCTGGCCACCATGAGCCATGAGATACGCACGCCGCTGTACGGGGTACTGGGAACGCTGGAGCTGCTCGGTCTGACGCCACTGGACAGCCGCCAGCAGGAATACGTGGGGACCATCCAGCGATCGTCATCGACCCTGATGCAGTTGATCAGCGACATCCTGGATGTATCCAAGGCAGAGGCCGGCCAGCTGGTGCTGGAGCCGGTGGCGTTCTGCCCTGCCGGTCTGACCGAGGACGTCGTGCGCTCCTATGCGGGATCGGCCACGCGCAAGCGGCTGCAACTGTATGCCTGCATCGACAGCAATGTCGCCGCGCTGGTCATCGGCGATGCCGCGCGGATCCGGCAGGTGCTCAACAACCTGATCAGCAACGCGATCAAGTTCACCGATGTGGGTCGCATCGTGGTGCGTCTGCGTGGACTCAGCGAGCCGGGCGAGCTGCCGCAGCTGGGATGGCAGGTGGCCGATACGGGGATCGGCATCCAGCAGGAACACCAGCTCCGCCTCTTTGAACCGTTCTACCAGGCCAACCCGGCCACCGATGCGATGCGGGGAACCGGGCTGGGACTGGCGATCAGCGCCCATCTGCTGGAACTGATGGACAGCGAACTGAGGGTGGTCAGCGACAGCGGGCTGGGCAGCAGCTTCAGCTTCGACCTGGCGCTGGCAGAGAGCCCCGAGCTGCCGGAGATCCGCCCCACGTTTGCGCAGCATCCTGCGGTTTACGTGCGCTCCTCAGTGCGCGAACTGGCCGAGAACCTGTGTGAGCGCCTGCGCCAGCGTGGCGCTGCGGCGCAGGTCTATCACCGCGAATCGGCACAGAATTTCAACCCGGAGACCGCCATGCTCGACGCTGTTCTGGACGAGCCCGTTCCGGACTGGTCCGGACCGCACGTCGTGGCCAGGACAGATGGCGGCGACCACCCCGAGCTGATCGACGGACGATGGGATGTGGCGTTGCACAACCTGGATGCGATCGTGGATGCGCTGCTGATGGCTGGCGGTGATGACGCACCGCTTCGCGTACCGGCGCCCGCACCGCAGTTCCGCCGTCTGGGACTGCACGTGCTGGTCGCCGAGGACAATCCCATCAACCAGATGATCCTGCGCGAGCAGCTGGAACAGCTCGGCTGCCACGCCGTGGTCGCAAGCGATGGCGACGAAGCCTTGGGTTACTGGACGCAGCGCCGGTTCGACGCCGTGCTGACCGATGTGAACATGCCGCATATCGACGGGTACGCCCTCACCCGCCAGCTGCGTGCCAAGGGCGTGCGTGTCCCGATCATCGGTGCGACCGCCAACGCGGCGCCCGAAGAGCGTGAGCGCTGCCGCAGCGCAGGCATGGACAGCTGCCTGGTGAAGCCGATTTCGCTCCAGGCGCTGTATCGCCAATTGAGCGGCGTAGTTGAGCGGGAGCCCCCGATCACGGCCGATGCTTCACCAGGTCACGATATGCCGGGCGATACCATCCTCGTCCCCGACCATCTGCGTGCACTCTTTCTGACCACCATGCGCAGCGACCTGCGTGCGCTGTCCCACGCGATACAGGCTCGTGACGCCGTCGCGGCGGGACAGATGCTGCATCGCATCCGGGGCGCATTGGTGATGGTGTCGGCACAGCCGTTGGTCGACGCTGCCGAGGCGATCGAAGATAGACTCGCCGCAGGTGCCGCGGTGGACGCGTGCGGTGCGTTCCTGGCGCGCCTGGAACACGCATTGGTGCGACTGGAAGGCTCGCCGCCGGGAACCCTGGATGTCCCTTGATTGCTACTACCGGTGCCGAGAACACGCATGCAGACCAAGATCGTCATTGCCGATGACCACCCGATCGTTCTGGCGGGTATCCGCGATGTGATCGAACGGGACCCGCGCCTGCAGGTGGTGGGTCAAGCGCAGAACCCCACCGCGCTGGTCGAGCTGATGCAGACGCTCGGTCCGGACATCGTGATTTCCGATTACAACATGCCAGGCGATGACACGCTGGGCGATGGCATCAAGTTGATCTCGTATCTCGACCGCAACTTTCCAGACACGCGCATCCTGATCCTGACCATGGTCTCCAATCCGTCGATCATCGCCGAGATGTACCGGGCCGGCGCGAGTGGCGTGGTGCGTAAAAGCGGCGATCTGAAGGAACTCAACGTCGCCCTCGCCTCATTGCTGGCGCAGCGCATCTACCGCTCGACGGACCTGCCTCGCGAGGACGCTCTGCCCGCGACAGGCGATGCATCGTCCGCGTCATTGCTGTCGCCGCGCGAGTTCGAAGTCATCCGGCTGTTTGCCAACGGCCAGAGTGTGGGCGACATCGCAAAGCGCCTGAATCGCAGCAGCAAAACCGTCAGCACCCAGAAGGTCAGCGCGATGCGCAAGCTGGGCGCCAAGACCGACCAGGAGCTGATCACCTTCTGCCTGGCCTCGGACCTGTTCAACTGAGCCGCGAAGGCCGGTGACGGCCGGTGCACCGCCCGCGCGGACATGCGGCAGCTGACTGGCCGCCCAATCCCAGCGCCTGCCTGAAGCAGTTTAAGGATCGCCTGATGTCAGCAGCGGCACCCACTGCCTAGCCTGTGCATACCGGTGGCGCAACGGTCGTGCCTGATCACGGCAGTGCCCTGCGCCTTCGCCGGTACGGCTTCAAGGACGCCCCTGAGACACGCGGTTGCGTGTCGTGGCGATGGCATCGCCATCTTGCCCTCCTCCCCCGCGCCTTGTCGCCATGCAGCGTTGCCGGCCATCTCCGGTGATGCCCCGACGGTGATCGCCAACGTGGCGATCGTCATGGCCTGCAGACGCACCGGGTGCACGCCGGGCGGCTGCCTTGCAACGAGATAGGCAGGATGAACAGAATCTACCGATTGGTACGGGATCCCGTGAGTGGACGCTGCGTGGTTGCGTCCGAATTTGCCCAGCGGCGCGGCACGCACTCAGGCGTGACCGCCACCCGTGGCGGTGGCCTGCCGACACGGCTGGCGCTGTGCGTCGCGCTGCTGGCGGCGCTGCCCGCCGCTGCGGTGGAGTACACCACCCCGATCACGGTCAATGCCGGCGACGCGTTCGATCTGGCCCGTGGTGACAGCGTAGTCCACGCCGGCAGCAGCTATGCCGTCACGGTGCAGGGCCAGGATGCCGCGCTGACCAGTACCGACCTGGACCTGCGCGTGACCGCCAATGGCAGCGGCATCGGCGCCATGTCCGGCGGCAGTGCAGTGATCAACGGCGGCCACCTGCAGTTGGGCGATGGCAGCGCCAGCGTTGGCTATGCGCTCAACGCCAGCGGTGCCGGCAGCGTCATCCGCGCCGACAATCTGGTCATCGATGCCTACCGCAACGGCTCGGGCTACGGCACGGTCAACGCCACCGGCGGCGGCAAAGTCTGGCTGACCGGCGGCCACGTGAGCAGTGCTGGCCATGCGCTTTACGCCACCGGGAGTGGCAGTGAACTGCATGTTGTCGGCACGGGTATCGACAGCGGCGCCAACAGTGCCGTGCAGGCGGCATCCGGCGCGCTGTTGTCGATGGAATCACTGCAGCTGACCTTTGCGCCAGGCAACAACGGCTTCAGCGGGCGCCTCTCCTCCAGTGATACTGGCAGCGTGCTGTCGCTGACCGATGTCGATGTCACCAACGGCTACTTCGATATCAGCAGCGGCGGCCTGCTGCGCATGAGCGGGGGCAGCGCCACCACAACGGGTGGCAGTATCCGTCTACTGGGCAACAAGACCAATCGGCTGTACGCAACAGCCGAAGTGACCGGGGGCCGTTTCGAGACGACCGGTGGCTACGGCGTCAACATCAACGACTGGGGCCGGCTGACCGCCAACGGGGCGCATTTCACTGTGCGTGACGGGCAATCCGGACTGTGGTTGTCCAGCTCGGCGTCGCTGGCAGATCTGACCGATACCGTGATCAGCACGTACGGCACCAATGGCTATGGCCATGGCATCGATGTCTGGGGCGGCACTGCAACGATCAACGGCGGCAGCATCGACACCCATGGCGACGGTGTGTACGGACTCCGCGCATCGGGCAGCAACCCACCAACGCCTTACTCGCGTATCCGCGCCAATGGACTGGATATCACCACCTACGGCAATGGCGGTGGCGGTGTGTTCCTGGGCGGCAGTACCGCAGACGTTCAACTGGACGGCGGCCACATCAACGTGCTGGGCGATGCGTCGTTCGGCATCGTGCAGATGAATACTGCGGTACTCACCGCAGACAACGTCGCGGTCCATGCGCAGGGAGCCGGTTCCGGTGTCTACCGCTCCTACATCACGGTGTTCGGTCCGTACTGGAACCGGCTGGCATTCAACAACAGCCAGCTGCAGACTGAGGACGGACCGGCGTTGTGGCTGCAGGGCAGCAATCAGGATCTGACCCTCACCAATACGGATGTGATCGCGCGCCAGGCCGGTGCGGTGGAAGGCGGCCGCCTGCTGCGCGTCAGCGACACCGTGTTCACCGATGGCAGCTCGGTGGCGACCTCCGACATCGTGTTCACCGCTGACAACAGCCGCCTGACCGGCGATGTGGTCGTGGACAGCGCCACCGCCAACGTACGGATGGCCCTGGGCAACGGCAGCGTGCTGACCGGCGCACTGCGCAGCGACAGCGGCTTCCACGTGGCCTCGCTGTCACTGGATGACAGCAGCCGCTGGAACCTGCGTGGCGACTCCACCGTGGCCACGCTGCAGCATGCCGGTACCATCGCGTTCGTCGCGCCCACGCAGGACGACTTCAAGACGCTGACCATCACTGGCGATTACCTCGGCAACGGCGGCACCTGGGTGATGAACCGCCAGCTTGGCGATGACAACTCCCGTGGTGATGCGTTGGTGATCCAGGGCAACAGCAGCGGCACCGCCAACGTGAGGGTCGACAACGCAGGCGGTGCAGGTGCACTGACCAGCGAAGGCATCCGCCTGATCAGCGTGGCCGGCCAGTCGGAGGCGCAGTTCATCCTGCAGGGCCGCGCGGTTGCCGGTGCGTACGACTACTTCCTGTACAAGGGTGGCGTGGCCGATCCGGATGACGGCAATTGGTACCTGCGCTCGGTGTATGTGCCGCCGGTTGATCCGGTTGATCCGGTCGATCCGGTCGATCCGGTCGATCCGGTTGATCCGGTCGATCCGGTCGATCCGGTCGATCCGGTCGATCCGGTTGATCCGGCGAATCCCCTTGCACCAGTGGATCCCGTGGATCCAGCACGCCCTGATCCGGTTGACCCGGGGACACCACCTGCACTGAAGGTGGAACGTCCGGAGCCCGCCGTCTATCTCGCCAACCAATCCACCGCGCTGCGCATGTTCCAGCACAGTCTGCATGATCGTGCGGGTGATCCCATGCGCGTCCCATCCGACGACTCCCCCGGCGCGCTCGCCTGGGCAAACGTGCGCAGCAGCACCATGGATCGCCACGCTGCGGGGGAGCAGGTGCGCGTGGACAGCCGCGTGGACAGCGTGATGATGGGCGTTGGACATGCTCTTGCCGAAACCGCGGGTGGCCAGCTGCAGGTTGGGTTGATGGGTGGACATGGCCGCGCCACCAATGACGCCACCTCGCGGGTGACCGGCTACACCGCGCGCGGCGTAGTGTCCGGTACCAGCCTGGGCCTCTACGGCACTTGGCTGCAGGAGGCCGGCATGCTTCCCGGTGCGTATGTGGACAGCTGGTTGCAGTACGCCCGTTTCCGCAACCGCGTGCAGGGCCAGGGCCTGGCCGAGCAACGGTACCGCTCACGCAGCTGGAGTGGCTCTGTGGAAGGCGGCTATACCCTGCCATTGCACAGCAATGGGCAGCGGGGTGTATATCTGGAACCGCAGCTGCAGGTGATCCACAACCACTACAACGCCGATGAGGTCGTCGAGACCAATGGCACGGTCGTGGAAAGCCGCCGCGTGGGTGGCACCAGCACCCGGCTCGGCGCGCGCCTGTATACCCGCGCGCTGACCCGGAAGCAGGGTCAAGTACATCCCTTCGTCGCGGTGAACTGGTGGTCGGGCGGCAATGCGTCGGCGATCGCGGTGGACGGCGAAGCGATCCGTCGTGATCTGCCTGACGACCTGTACGAGGCCAAGGCCGGCGTGCAGGTCAACCTGTCCGGGGGCTGGCGTGGTTGGGGCCAGATCAGCCACCAGACCGGCAGCCAGGGCTATCGCGATACCAGCGCACAGCTGGGTGTTTCCCTGAACTGGTAACGGCTTGCCCGCTTCCGGTCATGTGACCGGAAGCGGGCAGCGCACCGTTTGGGGGCCGCTGGGGAGTTCTGTCCCGGCGATGCGGCCCGGCCGCGCCTCCAGGCGCAGGACGCTACGCGACAACCGGCGCGGCGGGCGATGGAAGCAGCAGTCGGTTCGTCAGCCAGTAGGCGGTCACCAAACCGGCCAGCGTCAACACGCAGGCCGCGGTGATCGGCAGCGTCCCATTCGCGCTCAGTGTCCAGTACAGCACCTGCAAGGCGCTGTGCGTCCGCTCATCCGCGGAATAAGGATCCGGACTGAGCAGCAGGACGATGATCTCCAGCCCCAGCACCCAGGTGCTGTAAAGCAACGGCACAGCGGCGGTGGCCAGCCCCAGCCGGATGCACCAGGCAAGCAGGCGCGTGCGCGCCGGAACAGCCGGGATGGCAGGCGGTAGCGGGCGACTGTTGTAGCGCAGACACGCGGCCTTGGCGACACTGGCCAACCACCACGACGCGCCGGCCAGCAGAAGCGCGATCGCGGTGATCACCTGGGTGCCGGAGGTCAATCGCGCATGGAGAAAACGCAACGTGGCGTCGGCCATGGGTCGCTGATCGATCAGGATGGCTATGTAGGCGTATCTGTGCGCATCCGGCTGCACGGCGAAGGCGAGCAGCACCGCCAGCACCGCGATGGCGCTGCAGATCAGGACGGCGGTAACCAGCATGAACTGGGAGAGCACGCTGCGTACAGATTCGCGTGGTAGATCGGTCATGGGGCGGCATCCGTGTCGGGGCCACAGTATCGGTTGTGCGCAGCGGGTGTGGAAGGCGACGTGGAGGAATGAACACCCACTTTTTCCACACGCCATGTGGAACGACACATGCAAATCATGTGGATAAGCGGCGGCGAGCCGTTTGCCAGAAGGCTTTGCGGTGCATGGTGAATTTTTATCCAGATACCCATCGCGGTTTTCCACACACACCGTGGAAAGCGATGGGGGTTTGCTGTGGACAACCCTGTGTGAGCGATGCACTGCAAGGGTCTTCAGTGGTGGTCAGAAATTGTCCACATCGCTTGCAGGCGGGTCAGATGGGTTGCCGGCCAGCGGCCGGCACTACCGCGTGCCGGTTTTCCACACGGTGCGTGGAGAGGCGTGGGGGTTTGTTGTGGACAAGTGAGGCGGAGGCATACCAGGCAAGCATTTCGATGGCTGGTCATTTTTTATCCAGCCTGTTCATGGCATGGAATGCGCTCCCCACAAACGCAAACGCCCCGCTCAGGGCGGGGCGTTGCGGACCTCAACGTGCGATGGAATCAGACGTTGAAGCGGAAGTGCAGGATGTCGCCTTCCTGCACGCGGTATTCCTTGCCTTCAAGACGCAGACGACCCGCTTCCTTGGCACCGGCCTCGCCCTTGTACTTGATGAAGTCGTCATACGCGATGGTTTCAGCGCGGATGAAGCCCTTCTCGAAATCGGTATGGATCACGGCGGCGGCCTGCGGGGCGGTGGCGCCCTTGCGCACGGTCCATGCGCGGACTTCCTTCACGCCCGCGGTGAAGTAGGTCTGCAGGCCCAGCAGTTGGTACGCGGCGTAGATCACGCGGTTCAAGCCCGGCTCGGACAGGCCCAGGTCGGCCAGGAAGGTATCGCGGTCTTCGTCGTCGAGCTGGGACAGCTCTTCTTCGATCGCAGCCGAGACCGGCACCACCTGCGCGCCCTCTTCGGCGGCACGGGCGCGCACGGCGTCCAGATGCGGATTGTTCTCGAAGCCGTCTTCCAGCACGTTGGCGATGTACATCACCGGCTTGAGGGTCAGCAGGAACAGGTCACGGACCAGCGCCTTCTCTTCCTCGTCCAGGCCGGCGGTTCGACCCGCCTTGCCGTCGGCCAGCGCGGCCTGCAGCTTGGCCAGCACCGGCTTGCGGGCCGCCGCTTCCTTGTCGCCCCCCTTGGCAGCGCGCTCGGCGCGGTTCAGCGCCTTCTCGACGCTGTCCAGATCGGCCAGGGCCAGTTCGGTATCGATGGTGTCGATATCCGAGAGCGGGTCCACCTTGTTGTTGACGTGGATGACGTCGGCATTCTCGAAGCAGCGCACCACGTGGGTGATCGCATCCACTTCGCGGATGTGGGCCAGGAACTTGTTGCCCAGGCCTTCACCACTGGCCGCGCCGGCGACGAGGCCGGCGATGTCCACGAACTCGACCGCGGTCGGGATGACCTTCTGCGGGTTGATGATGGCAGCCAGCTCGTTCAGGCGCGGATCCGGCACCGGCACGATGCCGACGTTCGGTTCAATCGTGCAGAACGGGAAGTTGGCCGCCGCGATGCCCGCCTTGGTCAGCGCATTGAACAGGGTCGATTTGCCGACGTTGGGCAGACCGACGATGCCGCATTTGATACCCATCTTTGACAACCTCTGGGGTGAAAGTGATTGGGGAAGCAGCGACGTTCGGCGCTGCTTTTCCAATCATTTTCCGTACCGACCGACGGTCGCTACCTCCCGGTAACGTCAGTCACCGGTCACGTTACTTCGGGGTGTGCAGCCGCTTCATCGCTTCGCTGAAATCGCCTTTCACTGCCAGCGGCAGGACGTCGATCGCATCGTTGACGGCATGACCGATCAGCACATCATCGTCTTTGCTGGCACGCCCGAGCACCCACGGGACCACGCGGTCCTTGTGGCCGGGATGGCCGATGCCGATGCGCAGGCGGTGGAATCTGCCGTGGCCGAGCAGACGGATGGTGTCGCGCAGGCCGTTCTGGCCGCCGTGGCCACCGTCGAACTTGAGCCGTGCCACGCCGGGCGGCAGGTCCAGCTCGTCGTGCGCCAGCAGCGTTTCTTCCGGTTCGATCTTCCAGAAGCGCTGCGCCGCGGTGACTGATTTGCCACTGAGGTTCATGAAGGTGGCGGGCTTGAGCAGCCATACCGGCTGGCCGGCGATATCGACCTTGGCGGTCTCGCCGAACAACTTGCTGTCCACGCTCCAGCGCGCGCCGGCCTGTTCGACCAGGGCGTCAATGAAACGAAACCCGGCATTGTGCCGGGTCTGGGCGTGCTCGGGTCCGGGGTTGCCCAGACCAACGATCAATCGCAATCCTGTCATTACTCTTCTTCGTCGGTACCCGCTCTGTGCCGGTACATACAGAAACGGCGCCTGCCCCGAAGGACAGGCGCCGCAATCACTTACTCTGCAGCCGGCGCTTCGTCGGCAGCTTCTTCCTTGCCGAGCTTGGCGGTGACGATCGCGTCGTCATGGTCCTTGCCCTGGGCCAGCGCCGGGATCTCGACGCCCTTCGGCAGCTTGATGTCCGACAGGTAGATCACGTCACCAGCCTTCAGGTCGGCCAGGTCGACGTCGATCGATTCCGGCAGGTCCTTCGGCAGGCAGGTGATGCTCACTTCCTTCAGTTCGTGGGTGACCACGACGTCGGCAGCCTTGCCAGCCGGCGAGGTGTCTTCGTTGATGAAGTGCAGCGGGACGTTGGCGGTCAGCGCTTCGTTCTCGTTCACGCGCAGGAAATCCAGATGCAGGATCAGCTGCTTGAACGGGTGGCGCTGCATGTCACGCAGCAGCACCTTGGTGACCTTGCCATCCAGGTTCAGGTCGAGGATGGACGAGTAGAACCATTCGTTCTGCTGGGCCAGCCAGATTTCGTTGTGGTTGAGCTGGATGACGCTCGGCTCGACGTCGCCGCCGTAGATGATCGCCGGGATCTGGCCAGCGCCACGCAGGCGGCGGCTCGCACCCTTGCCTTGCAGTTCGCGCTGGACGACCTTGATTTCATGATTCTTGGCCATGCTGATTTACTACCTTCGTTGTTTGCCTCGCCATGATGGCGAGGCGATGAGGGGAGATCCGCGACCAGATCTCCCCGGGAAACCACCCACCGTTGCCGGTGGGCGGAAAAATCAATCCACGTACAGCGAGCTGACCGACTCACCGAAGGCGATGCGGCGCATCGTCTCGGCCAGCATTTCCGCCACGCTGAGCTGACGGATCTTGCTGCACACCCGCGCCTCTTCACGCAGGGGGATGGTGTCGGTCACCACCAGCTCATCGAGCTGGGAGTTGTTGATGTTGTCCACCGCCGGGCCCGAGAGCACGGCGTGGGTGCAGTACGCGGCGACCTTGAGGGCGCCACGCGCCTTCAGGGCTGCAGCGGCCGCACACAGGGTGCCGGCGGTATCGACGATGTCATCGACCATCACGCAGGTCTTGCCTTCGACGTCACCGATGATGTTCATCACGGTGGAGACGTTGGCCCGCGGGCGGCGCTTGTCGATGATCGCCAGATCGGCATCGTCCAGGCGCTTGGCGACGGCGCGCGCGCGCACCACACCACCCACGTCCGGGGACACCACGATCAGGTTTTCCGTGCCGTAGGCGCGCCAGATATCGGCGAGCAGCAGCGGCGAGGCGTATACGTTGTCCACCGGCATGTCGAAGAAACCCTGGATCTGATCGGCATGCAGATCCACCGTCAGTACCCGGTCAGCCCCGACAGCGCTGAACATCTTTGCGGCCACCTTGGCGGTGATCGGCACGCGCGAGGAGCGCATGCGGCGATCCTGGCGCGAGTAGCCGAAATACGGCACCACGGCGGTGACACTGTTGACCGAAGCGCGCTTGAGCGCATCGATCAGGACCAGCAGTTCCATCAGGTTCTCTGCGCTGGGCGCACAGGTCGGCTGGATCACGAACACGTCCTGCTTACGGACGTTTTCCTCGATCTCGACCTGCACTTCACCATCGGAGAAGCGCGACACCAATGCCTTGCCAGGCCGCACCCCCAGTTCCTTGCAGATGCTCTGCGCAAGGCGCTTGTTGGCGTTGCCGGAAAATACCAGCAGGTTGGGGTGTTCTTGCATCATGACGGTCTCGGGCGGGAGCGATTGGCGGAGAACTGGGCCGCCGGCACCCGGAGGTGTCTGCGGTGACAACACCGCGGCGTATGCACCGCGCCCGCGCAGACATGCGCATGGAGTCGCGGCAGATATCCGCTAGTGGCAGGGGCGGGAGGATTCGAACCTCCGAATGCCAGGATCAAAACCTGGTGCCTTGGGCCTCTTGGCGACGCCCCTGCATCAAAATCAGTAACGCTCGAGTACATCAAGCAGTGGCGAGCGCTCCACGCCCGCAGCCACCCATGCCCGCAGTTCCTTCGGCAATTGCGCCAGGCCCTGCTCTGCAGCAGCGCGTGTAGCGAACTCGACGAAACAACCGCTTCCCGACCCGGTGAGTCGTGCCCGGCCGATACTGCTCAACGCTGCGAGCGCTGCCTCTACGGCAGGTTCGCGGCGGCGCAGGACCGGCTCGAACGCATTCCCGAGCAAAGACCCGGAAGCGAAGTCCGCTATTTTCGCCACTGGGGCATCCCGCGTCAAATCCGGTGATGCGAAAAGTGCGGGAGTCGGCACGTGAACGCCGGGATGGACCAGCACAAACCAGGCCGGCGGCAGTGCGATCGGGGTCAGCAGTTCGCCCACGCCCTCGGCCCAGGCGTTGTGCCCGCGCACGAAGACCGGCACATCCGCGCCCAGCTGCAGACCCAGCGCGGCCAGCGCATCGACCTCCAGACCGGCGCCCCACAGCCGGTTCAGCGCGACCAGGACGGTGGCGGCATCGGAGGACCCGCCGCCGAAGCCACCGCCCGCAGGCACGCGTTTTTCGACGCCGATATCGGCACCTTGGCCGATGTTCGCCGCAGCCTTCAACAGGTGAGCGGCGCGGATCGCCAGATCATCGGCCTCGGCGACGCCGGCCACGGAGTCGCCCTCACGGCGGATCCGGCCGTCGTCGCGGACACGCAGATGGATCCGATCACCCCAATCGAGCAGCCGGAACACCGTCTGCAGTTGGTGATAACCGTCCGGGCGCCGCCCGGTGATGTGGAGGAACAGATTCAGCTTGGCCGGGGCCGGCCAGGTCGACCCGCCGTCGACTGCATCCAGCCTGCTCATGGCGTGGCCAGTACCCAGCTGTCGACCACCAGGCGCACCTTCGCGTCGCCTTTGACCGCTTCGATCCGGCGCGGCAGCACCGGGCGACCGGCCTCGGCCGGGTACCAATCCAGGTACTGGATCTCCCAGCCCAGCTGCTGCACGCGACGCGGGCGGCCTTCGCCGTCGCGCTCGACCAACCCGGCCGGGGCAGCATCGGCGACCAGACCGCGCACCCAATCCGGCAGCTGGTTGACGGGGATGTCCCAGCCGGTGGCCTCCAGCAGGACCTGCTGGGCATCCTCGCCTTCGCGCGTGCCGCCTTCCAGACCTTCCAGACGGCCGCCCTCGTGATGGCTGTCGCCGGTCAGCTTCCAGCTTTGCCGGGTGACCGGCGCACTGAGCTCGACCACATAGCCGGCCGCCTGCTGCTGCCAGTCGATGCGGCCGCTGCCGCCATTGCGGCCCTTGCTGATCGCCACCCGGCCCTGGAACGACCAGGCCGGCTGCGCATGCACGGCCGCGATGCGCTCGGCCTCGGCCTGTTGCGCAGCGGCCGATACCGCGGTGACAACGGTCGGGGCGGACGGCGCCTTGCGCTCGTCCAGCGACACACAGGCGGAGAGCGACAACGCCACGGCCGCGGCAAACGCGGCCTTCAGGGACAGCAGATTCATACGCCGTATTTCTCGATCACGCGCTGCAGGGCGCGGTTGTCCGGGTCCAGCTTGCGGGCCTCTTCAAAGAAGTGCCGCGCCTCGTCCTTCTTGTTCAACACCCACAGCACCTCGCCCACATGCGCGGCGATCTCCGCATCCTTGGCCAGGGTCCAGGCGCGGCGCAGCTGCACCAGCGCTTCTTCGTTGCGGCCCAGGCGATACAGCACCCAGCCATAACTGTCGACGATGGCGGCGTTGTCCGGCTCGGCCACGCGCGCGCGGTCGATCAGTTCCAAGGCTTCCTGATAACGCTGCGTGCGATCGGCCAAGGTATAGCCGAGCGCGTTGAGCGCGGCGATGTTCTCCGGATCGGTGACCAGCACCTTGCGCAGGTCGGCCTCGGCGCGCGGGATGTCATCGCGACGCTCCCAGGCCAGCGCGCGGGCATACAGCAGCGCGTTTTCGTCCGGATACGCGGCCAGGCCACGGGCCAGCGCGTCCAGCTCACCGGCATCGTCATTGCCGCGCTGGCGCAGCTCGGCCTCGAGCAGATAGGCATCGCGGCGGGCATCGTCATCGACGGTGGCATCGGACTGGATGGCGTGCACTTCGGCCAGTGCCTTGTCGGTGCGGCCCAGTTCGTTCTGCGCATTGGCTGCGCGCAGGCGCGACTCATCGCGCTCCGGGCCACCGGGCACGCTGTGATACCAGTTGACCGCCTCCTCGTAGCGCTTGAGGTACTCGGCGATCTTGCCCAGCAGCAGGCGTTGGGCTGGATCCGGCTTGGTGGCCTGCCGGGAGAGCTCGGTATACAGGGCCAACAGGCCGGGGTCGTCCTTCTGCTTGGCCAGCAGCGAGGCACGCATGCCGTAGGTCTGCACATCCTGCGGGCCGACCGCCAGCACGCGCTCGGCCGCGGCGGGCTGGCCCATCAGATCGTAGGAGATCGCCACCGCATTGCGCAGCTCGGGGTCCTGCGTGGTCTTGGGCTCCACGCCCTTCAACAGGGCCAGCGCCTCATCGGCCTTGCCGGCCTGGGTGAGCTGACTGGCATGCAGCAGGGCCACGCGCGGCTCGTCCGGGAAGCGCTTGACCACCTCATCGACCATGCGCCGGGCCAGCTCGGGCTCCTCCATGCGCATGGCCAGACGGCCGAACTCCTGCCAGACCTCCAGGCGGTCGGGGATGGCATTGGCATCCACCAGCTCGCCCAGCACCTGGGCCGGGACCTTGGGATCGCTGCCGCCACTGATCAGGGCGCCGATCGCGAACTTCCAGGCGGTGGGGTCCGGGTCCTTGAGCAGCGCCTGCAGTTCGGTGCGGGCGGCCTTCACCTTGTTCTGGCGCATGTCCAGCGCGGCGGTGCTGCTGCGCATGGCCAGTGAGCGCGGCGCACGCTGCTCCCACAGGGCCAGCGCGCGGGCGGCGCGCTTGTCATCGTTGGCCAGCATGGCGATCCGGGAGGCGCGCTCAGCCAGGCCTGCATCGCCTTCACTGGCCTCGGCCGCCTCCAGGTACCAGCGCGCGGCGTCGCCCAGTTTGCCTGCCTGCAGGGCGAATTCGCCCGCCATGACCGGGGCCAGGGGGACCGCCTCGGCCGTGCTGTCCTTGGCCTTCGCAGGGGCTGCCGGGGGGGCGGCCAGGGCGTTGGCGGTGAACAACGACAGCAGCAGAACGCTGGAGATGCGAATCAATGCGGGCATCGGGGGCATCTGAGCCTTAAAATGACGACTTGAATGGCCAGCAGCTTATCGCAAGCAACTGAACAATGACCCTGTGGGTGCTCGGACTGAATCACCAGACCGCGCCAGTGGAACTGCGCGAACGCGCCTCCTTTGGCGGCGACGCCCTGCCCCAGGCATTGGCGTCGCTGCGCGATACCCCACAGGTGGCCGAGGCGGTCCTGCTCTCCACCTGCAACCGCACCGAGCTGTACGCGGTGGCCGAATCCGGTGACGCGCTGGCCCAGTGGCTGGAGTCGCATGCCGGCACGCTGCACGGGTACCTCTATCAGCACGCCGACGCCGACGCGGTCCGGCACCTGTTCCGGGTCGCCACCGGGCTGGACTCGATGGTGCTGGGCGAACCGCAGATCCTGGGCCAGGTGAAGGATGCCTGGGCCCTGGCGCGTGATCATGGCCTGCTCGGCCAGCGCCTGGACCGGCTGTTCCAGCAGACCTTCTCGGTGGCCAAGCGCGCGCGGACCGATACCCGCGTGGGCGCCAACCCGGTCTCGGTGGCCTCCACCGCGGTGCGCCTGGCGCAGAACTCGTTCGCGCGGCTGGAAGATTCCACCGTGCTGCTGGTCGGCGCCGGCGAGACCATCGAGCTGGCCGCGCGCCATCTCAGCGAAGGGCGCGTGCGTCGGCTGCTGATCGCCAACCGCACCCTGGCCCATGCGCAGGAGCTGGCCAGCCGTCATGGCGGCGTCGCCCTGCCCCTGAGTGAGCTGGACCGCCATCTGGGCGAGGCCGACGTGGTGTTCTCGGCCACCGCCGCGCGTGAGCCGGTGATCACCCGGGCGCACGTGGCCGCCGCACTGAAAACCCGCAAGCACAAGCCGATGCTGCTGTTCGATCTGGCCGTGCCCCGCGATATCGAGGCCGGCGTGGGCGAACTGGCCGACGCCTTCCTGTACACCGTGGATGATCTGGAGCGCGCGGTCGAAGACAACCGCCGCAGCCGCCGTGAAGCCGCGGCCGAGGCCGAAGCGATCATCGAGCTGCAGGTCGCCCGCTTCGTGGAAACGCTGCAGGCCAGCGTGCACCAGGCCCCGCTGCGGCAACTGCGCGCCTATGGCGAAGCGACCCGCGTGGAGATGCTGGAGAAAGCCCGCCAACAGCTGGCCCACGGCAAATCACCGGAAGAGGTGCTCGAGCTGCTCGCGCACGGCCTGACCAACCGCCTGCTGCACCCGCCGACCGCCGCCCTGCGCGCGGCCGCGCTCAGCGGCGATACTGAACTCACCCGCGCCGCCGAGCGCCTGTTCCCGGCCAAGCCGGGTTACCAGCACCCTGCCGTGCGTACCGATGTAGCGAGGAATGATGACGCCGACCCTGCGCCGTAAGCTGGAAGCGCTGGCCGAGCGCCGCGAAGAACTGGAACGCCTGTTGTCCGACCCCGCCGTGGTCGGCGACAACGACCGTTTCCGCGCGCTCTCGCGCGAGTTTTCGCAGCTGGAGCCGGTCGCTGCTGCGCTGGCCGACGAAGCCCGCGCCAAGGCCGATCTCGCCGCCGCCGAGGCGATGCGCGAGGACCCCGACCTGCGCGAACTGGCCGACGAGGAAATCATCGCCGCGCAGCAGCGCCTGCAGCAGCTGGACGAAGCACTGGCCCTGCTGCTGGTGCCGCGCGATCCGCGCGATGACGGCAACCTGTTCCTGGAGGTCCGCGCCGGTACCGGCGGTGACGAGGCGGCGATCTTCGCCGGCGATCTGTTCCGCATGTACGCCCGCTATGCCGAGCGCCAGGGCTGGAAGGTCGAGATCGAATCGGACAACCCGGGCGAACATGGCGGCTACAAGGAAGTGGTGGCGCGCGTGGTCGGCCGTGGCGCGTTCTCGCGGCTGAAGTTCGAATCGGGCACGCACCGCGTGCAGCGCGTGCCGGCGACCGAGTCGCAGGGCCGCATCCATACCTCGGCCGCGACGGTGGCGATCATTCCCGAGGCGGATGACGTCGAGGACGTGGTGATCAACCCGGCCGACCTGCGCGTGGACACCTACCGCTCCTCCGGCGCCGGCGGCCAGCACGTCAACAAGACCGAATCGGCGATCCGCATCACCCACCTGCCCACCGGCGTGGTGGTGGAATGCCAGACCGAGCGCAGCCAGCACGCCAACCGCGACAAGGCGATGAAACGCCTCAAAGCGCAGCTGCTGGATGCCGAGCGCAGCAAGCAGGCCGCCGCCCAGGCCGAAAGCCGCCGCCTGCAGGTCGGCAGTGGCGACCGCAGCCAGCGCATCCGCACCTACAGTTTCCCGCAGGGGCGGATCACCGACCACCGCGTGGAAGGGCTGACCCTGTACGACCTGCCCAACATCCTGACCGGCGATCTCGATGCACTGGTCAGCCGGCTGACCCACGAACACCAGGCCGACGAGCTGGCCCGGCTCGCGGAAGGCAACTGAGCATGATCGACGCGGGGCGGCAGCGATGAGTGCCGATCCGCAGCGCCTGCAGCTGCGCCAGGCGGTGCAGCGGCAACCGGCCGATTTCATTGCCTGGGTGATGCTGGCCGACGCGGAGCTGGAAGCCGGCGATGTGCGCGCCGGCGAACAGGCCGCCACCCGTGCGCTGCAGCTGCGCGGCGACCATCCCGAGGCCCTGGCCCGGCTGGGTCGCGCGCGCTGGATGCAAGGCCGCCATGGCGAGGCCGCCACACTGCTGCGGCAGGCGGCGGATCGCGCGCCCCAGCACCCCGGCATCACTCTGTGGCTCGGCCACGCTCTGGAAGACGCGGGGCAGCCCGAGGCGGCGGCGGATGCGTATCGCCATGCGCACCGTCTTCTGCCGGGCGAGCCCTACATCGCTGCGCAGCTGCTCAACTGGCAGCGCCGGCTGTGCGATTGGCGGGATCTGGAGCGATTGTCGGCGCTGGTGCGCCAGGCCGTCGCGCAGGGCCAGGCGGTGGTCGAGCCGTTCGCCTTCCTCAGCGAAGACAGCAGCGCCGCCGAGCAGTTGGCCTGTGCGCGGCAGCGTGCAGCGGCGCTGGCCGAGGGCATCGCGCGGTTGCCGCCGGCCACGGTGCGCGCGCACGGCACGCTGCGGGTCGGCTTCCTCTCCAACGGCTTCGGCGCGCACCCCACCGGCCTGCTGACCGTCGCCCTGTTCGAACAGCTGCGCGCGCTGAGCACGCTGGACCTGCATCTGTTCGCGCTCAGCGCGGACGACGGCAGCAGCATCCGTCAGCGTCTGCAGCAGGCCGCCCACACCTTGCACGATGTCAGCGCGCAGCCGCATCAGGTGATCGCCCGGCGCATCCGCGAGGCCGGCATCGACGTGCTGTTCGATCTGCGCGGCTGGGGCGGTGGCGGCACCCCGCAGGTGCTGGCGATGCGCCCGGCCCCGGTGCAGATCAACTGGCTGGCCTACCCGGGCACCTCCGGCGCGCCGTGGATCGATCATGTACTGGCCGATGCCTTCGTGCTGCCCGACGCACTGGCACCGGCGTTCAGTGAGAACGTGCGGCGCCTGCCGCGCGCGTTCCAGCCCTCGGACAACACCCGCGTGCTGGAACCGGCGCCCCCGCGCGAGGACTGCGGCCTGCCCGCGCAGGGCGTGGTGCTGTGCTGCTTCAACAACAGCTACAAGCTCAATCTGCGCAGCATGCAGCGGCTGTTCGCGGTGCTGCACGGCGTGCCCGGCAGCTTGCTGTGGCTGCTCTCCGGCCCGGGCAACGCCGATGCACGGCTGCGCAGCGCGGCACGCCAGGCGCAGCTGGATCCGGCGCGCCTGGTGTTCATGCCACGCCTGCCGCACCCGCAGTACCTGGCGCGTTACCAGCACGCCGACCTGTTCCTGGACACGCACCCGTACAACGCCCACACCACCGCCTCCGATGCGCTGTGGGCCGGCTGCCCGGTGCTGACCTGCCCCGGCGCGACGTTCGCCTCACGCGTGGCCGGCAGCCTGAACCACCACCTGGGCATGCACGCGTTCAACGTGGCCGATGACGCGGCGTTCGTGGCTACCGCCATCCAGCTCGGCAACGACCCGGCTGCATTGCAGGCCGCGCGCGCCACCCTGGCGCAACGGCGTGAGGACAGCGGCCTGTTCGACATGGCCGGTTTCGCGCGCGACATCACCGAGGTGATCGAAACGCTCGCGCGCGAACGCGGCTGGCAGGGCCCACACATCGCCTGAGCATCGGCTGCGCTAGGCTCGGGCTTCCCTGTGAATCACCGAGGCACGCCGATGGGCAAGCTCAAGCGCAAGGACTACCAGGCCCTGCTGGAACCAATGCAACTGGAACTGGCGGCGATGGCGCGCTGGGTGCAGCACACCGGGCAGCGCGTGCTGGTGCTGTTCGAAGGCCGCGATACCGCGGGCAAGGGCGGTGTGATCCAGGCGATCGCCGAGCATCTCAATCCGCGCCAATGCAAAGTCGTCGCGCTGCCGAAGCCGACCGACCGCGAAAGCACACAGTGGTATTTCCAACGCTATGTCTCGCACCTGCCGGCGGCGGGCGAGATCGTGCTGATGGACCGCAGCTGGTACAACCGCGCGGGCGTCGAGCATGTGATGGGCTACTGCACCGAGGCGCAGTACCGCAGCTTCCTGGCGCAGACGCCGGTGTTCGAGAAGCTGCTGATCGACGATGGCATCGTGCTGTTCAAGTACTGGCTCAGCGTGGACCAGGCACAACAGGAAAAGCGATTTGCCGAGCGCCACCTCGATCCGCTCAAAGGCTGGAAGCTGTCGCCGGTGGACCTGAAATCACGCAGCAAGTACAGCGCTTATACCGAGAGCCGCGAAGCGATGCTGCGCGCGACACATAACGATGATGCCCCGTGGACGCTGGTGGACTTCAACGACCAGAAGCGCGGGCGGCTGGGCCTGATCCGCAACCTGCTCGATCGCCTGCCCGACACCCGCGTGGACGAACCGGTGCTGGCGCTGCCGCCGTTGAAGGGCAAGCTGCACAAGGAGCACTTCGGGGTATTGAAGCCGATCGAACCCTTCGTCACCACGTAGATCCACCGCGCGCAGCGCGGCAACGGCGTGCCGGTCATGAACCGGCACGCCCGTCAGACTCAGCCTTCCTTGATCCGCGCTTCGATGTCATGCGCGGTGACCGGGCCAAGGAACTCCTTGGCGACCTTGCCATCCGGCGCGATCAGGTAGGTCATCGGCAGGCCGCGCGGGATCGCGAAGTCTTCCGGCGGGTTGTACGTATCCACGATCACGATCGGATAGGTGACCGGACGCTTCTCCAGGAAGGCCTTCATCTCGGCCGGTTCGATGTCCTCGAAGGCCAGCCCGACCACCTCGATCTCATTGCGCATCGCGTGCAGCGCGGAGAGCTCGGGCATTTCCTTGCGGCACGGGGCGCACCAGGTCGCCCAGAAGTTCACCACCACCCACTTGCCGCGGTGCGCGGCCAGGTCGTAGTCGGTGCCATCCAGCGCCTTGGCTTTGAGCGTCGGCTGTTCGACGGTCTTGCGTTCGGTGGCCGGCACGGCTTCGGTCGGCGGCGCGGCGGGCTCGTTGATCGGGGCCGGGGCGGCAGGCGCAGTGGCCTCGCTCTGTGCGGCGGGCTTGTTGCAGGCGGCCAGCGTGAGCAGGCCCAGGGCCAGCAGCAGGGGCTTGGCGGTCATGGTTTGTCTCCGGGGGTCGAGTAGATGTCGCTGACGCGGCGTTTGAGCAGTTCGCGCAGCGGCAGGCGCAAGGTGTCCAGCGCGGCCACCGAGGCCGTGCCCAGGCTGTCGTCGCGATACGGCAGGTAGGCTTCCTTGATCGGGATCCGCATCTGCGTGGTCTCGTACAGGTCGGCCAGGGTGAGTTTGTCCAGGTCGCGCGCGAGTAGCCATTCGCCCTGCTCGTCGCGGCGCACCACGCGGATCGCTTCCAGGTCGCAGAGCAGCGTCTGCAGCAGCGAATCGGTCAGCATCGGCTCCAACCGCAGGATTTCATCGTCATCCAGGCTGCGGCCATCGGCACGGGCCTGGTGGAAGCGACCGATCAAGCGCAGCAGGCCATAGATTTCATACCCCACCGGCAGGCGCAGGTCGGCCGGCTGGTACCGGAACGCGGCGATCGAGGAGGCGAGCGATGCGCCGAGCAGCACCGAGACCCAGCACAGGTAGATCCACAGCAGCAGGATCGGCACGAAGGCAACCGTGCCGTAAAGCTTCTGGTAGGACTGGAAGCTGCCCAGGTAAGCACCCATGCCCCACTTCACCAGCTCCAGCATGATCGCGGCCAGGATCGCGCCGGGGACGGCATGGCGCCACTTGACCGTGTGGTGCGGCACTACGCGGTAGACCAGCATGATGCAGACGAACTCGATCAGGATCGGCGCGACCGTCAGTGAGACGTTGGCCAGCCAGCGACCTTCGCTGGTGCCGAACAGCGGCAGCGCGAACACCCGCGCCGAGACCGCCAGCGAGGCCGCGGCGAGCATCGCGCCGAGGGTGAGCACGGTCCAGTACACCAGGAAGCGGGTCAGCTTGGGCCGCGTCGAACTCACCCGCCAGATCTGGTTGAAGGTTTCCTCCACGCTGTTGAGCGTGATCAGCAGCGACACCACCAGCGCGATGAAGCCGGCGGCGGTCAGCTGCCCGGCACTGGCCGAGAACTGTCGCAGGTAGCCTTCGGCGGCGCGCGCGGCGTTGGGCACGAAGTTGGAGAACACGTAATCGCTGAGGGTATCGCTCCAGCGGTCGAACACCGGGAACGCCGAGAGCACCCCGAACACCACGATGGCCAGCGGCACCAGCGCGAACACCGTGGTGTAGGCCAGCGAGGCGGCCGCCTGGAACAGGCGGTCATCCAGGAAGCGCCGCCACAGGAAGCGGCCGAAGCTGATCGTGCGCGCACGGTCCCGGACGCGTTCGATCCACAGGTTGATCGTATCGAGAGGTTCCATCGGCGCAAGGGTACCCGATGACGGGTGTGGGGCATGCACGCCCGCTCACAGTGACCGGCCTCGCCCTGAGCGGGCTGCGTTGCCATACTGCCGGCATCGGACGCAATGAGATGAAAGCGAAATGGCGGAGATCCTGGTGCTGTACTACAGCCGTGGCGGTTCAGTGGCACGGCTTGCCCGCCAGATTGCGCGCGGCATCGGCGAGGTGCCGGGCATGAGCGCGCGGCTGCGCACGGTACCCCCGGTGGCGGCGGTGACGCAGACCGCGCTGCCGCCGGTGCCCGAGGACGGCGCACCCTATGTGAGCGTGGCCGACCTGGCCGAATGCACCGGGCTGCTGCTGGGCAGCCCGACCCGCTTCGGCAACATGGCCGCGCCGGTGAAGCACTTCCTGGACGGATTGGGTGCGGAATGGGTCAACGGCACCCTGGCCGGCAAGCCGGCGGGCGTGTTCACCTCGACAGCCTCGCTGCACGGTGGGCAGGAATCGACGCTGTTGTCGATGCAGGTGCCGCTGCTGCACCACGGCTGCCTGATCGTCGGCATTCCCTTCACCGAGCCGGCGCTGAGCCACACCACCACCGGCGGCACGCCGTATGGCGCCAGCCACGTGGCCGGCGCGGACGACAACCCGGTGCCGAGCGAGGATGAGAGCATCCTGGCCCGCGCGTTGGGGCGCAGGGTGGCCGATATCGCGCGGCGGTTGGCGTGAGCACGCGCGCCCAGGAAATCGTCCTAGCGCTGCTGCTGGTGGCGCTGGCGGTGCTGTTCGCGGTCTGGTTCGCGCAGGACAAGCATTGGCTGGCCACCCAGTTGGTGTTCACGCTGCCGCCGCTGCTGCTGGCGCTGGGCGTGCTGGTGCGGCGTGGCAAGGCGATGTTCTGGGCTGGCGTGCTGGCCCTGTTCTGGTTCAGCCACGGGGTGATGAGCGCCTGGAGCCACCCGGAGGTGGCGCTGTGGGGCTGGCTCGAGCTGGGGCTGGCCTTGGCCGTGATCGGAGTCGCCAGCACGCCGGGGCTGCGCCGGCGCTTCGGCCGCAGGACAACGGCTGGCTGACCGTCCGGCGTCCCGAGCCTGCATCGGGCGGGCGGCAGCCGTATCATCTACGGGTCGGCGCGGCGGTTCCGTGCCCTTCTGTCTGGTACCCAGGATGCTTGCAATGGAAGAACTACTGATCATCACCACCGGTGGCACGATCGACAAGATCTACTTCGACGACAAGTCGGACTATCAGATCGGTGATCCGCAGATCGGGATGATCCTGCGCGAGCTGGGCGTGACCTTCCGTTTCAATGTGATCCCGATCCTGCGCAAGGATTCGCTGCACATCACCGACGAGGACCGTGAGTTGATCCGGGCCACGATCGCCGCCCAGCCGACGCGGCATGTGCTGGTGACGCACGGCACCGATTCGATGGTGCAGACCGGCCAGGTGCTGAAGTCGATCACCGACAAGACGATCGTGATGACCGGTGCGTTGAGCCCGGCGCGCTTCCGCGGCTCGGATGCGGAGTTCAACATCGGGTGTGCGATCGGTGCGGTGCAGTCGTTGCCGAGCGGTGTGTACATTGCGATGAACGGCCGGATCTGGAATCCGGAACAGGTGCGCAAGAACGTGGCGGCGAACCGGTTCGAAGCTGCGTAATCACTGTTGATTGAACGAACGCCCCGGCATGCCGGGGCGTTCTGCGTTGGTGCGATGGGACCGCGATCAGTACTGCGCGGTGAGGCTCAGGCCGGAGAAGGTCGAGTAGGCCTTGACCCGTACGTGCCAGGTGCCGGCCGCCGGTGAGGTGATCGTGCAGGTCTCGTTGTTGCCGCTCAGGTAGGGGCGGCAGGTGTAGACGGTGTCGGTCGGGGCGCTGCCGGAGCGGACGTAGAGATCGGCATCGCCACTGCCGCCGGCGATGGTGACCTTCAGCTGGCTGCGGCCGGACGGCACGGTCACGGTGTAGGCCAGCGAGGCACCGCTGGCGGCGCCGAGGCCGGTGACCGGGACGTTGTTCTGCAGCACGTTACCGGTGCCCGGGTTCGGATTGGTCCCGCCCAGGGCGGCCGTCACCGCCGCGTCGGCATCGACGATGCCCGCGCCGCAACCGCCGGAGCAGGCGCCCGGCAACGGCCGTGCGGTGCTCTTGAGCAGGCTCTCGATGGCGGCCGGGCTCAGGGCGGTAGGGGCAACGGACTGGATCAGCGCGACCACGCCGGCCACGTGCGGCGCCGCCATCGAGGTGCCGTTGTAGGAGGCATACGATGCGGTGCCCGGAACCGTGGTGCCACTGTTGAGCGTGGAGAGAATCCCCTGCCCCGGGGCCGAGATGTCGATGCCGGTGCCGTAGTTGGAGAAGCTGGCGCGGGCACCGGCCGAGGTGGTCGCGGCAACGGCGATGACGTTGGCGCAGTTGGCTGGCACCGAAGAGGACACGTTGGTGTTGCTGTTGCCGGCAGCGACGACCACGGTGGTGCCGCGCGAGACGGCGCCGTTGATGGCGGTCTGGTAGGTGGTGGAGCAGCTGCCACCGCCGCCGAGCGACATGTTGATCACTTCGGCGGGGTTGGCATTGGCCGGGACGCCGCTGACGGTACCGCCGGAAGCCCAGACGATCGCATCGGCGATGTCGGAGGTGTAGCCGCCGCACTTGCCGAGCACGCGCACCGGGACGACCTTCGCATTGAACGCGGTGCCGGCCACGCCGCTGCTGTTGTTGGTCACCGCCGCAACAGTGCCGGCCACATGCGTGCCGTGCCAGCTGGAATTGGAGGCCGGAATGCCCGCGCCACACTCGTTGGCGGCGTACCAGTCGCCTTCGTCGTTGGGGTTGTTGTCGCGGCCACCGCCGTCGCGCGCCATCGCCGCGTCGCTGATGAAGTCATAGCCGGGCAGGATGTTGGCGTTGAGGTCCGGATGGTTGGTGATGCCGGTGTCGATCACCGCCACCACCACGCCGGTACCGGTGGCCTTGTCCCAGGCCGGGCGTACGTTGATCGAGGCGTTGCTGGTGCCGAAGCCCCACTGCTCGGAAAAGCGGGTGTCGTTGGGCACCAGGGTGGCCTGCATCAGCTGATCGACTTCAACGTATTCCACGCCCGGGTCGGCCGCCAGGCGGCGCATCAGCAGTTCGGCTTCGGCGCGGTCCAGCGGCCGGTCGGCCTTGACCACGGTCGGGCCGATCGCCAGCTGGCGCAGCTTCTGCAGCCCCAGCGCACGGCCCTGGGCCGCCGGCACGGCCGCGGCGGCGGCCTTCAGCGAACTGGCCAGCGCGGTCGGCGTTGCGACCTCGGTACTGCCATCCTTGTACTTCACGATGAAGCGCTGGTGGGTCGGCGCCGAGGACAGGCCGCTCAACTGCACATCACCGGCGAACGCCGGGGTGGCCAGCAGCAGGGTCGACAGAACAGAGGCGCCCAGTACAACCAATGCACGGTGACGCAAACGGTGTTGCGAGACATGAGACATCGGATTTCCCTTTCAGACAGTGAATGCCGTCGTCGCGGCAGAGAATCCAGGTCCGATCCGGGGGCTGCTGAAAGCGATGGCGCGGATCGGGCCCGGTGAGTGGATCGGTTCCCCTGACATCAAACCGCCCACACCGACGCTAGTGGCTCACCGCACGATCAACAATGTTTCAGCTGCACTTCAGTGACATGAAATGTCGGATTTGAGACTTTCTGTGTCGAGGGTTTGTGAAAGTGAAGGCGCACGAGCCGTTTTGAACAGTCCAATTGCGTCAACGAATGTCCGAAATGGCTGTCACTGTCCACGGGGCCAGGACAACGCTTGCGCATCAATGGCTTGCGAGGTTGCCACCGCAGGACAGGCAACAAAAAACCCGCCTGTCACCAGGCGGGTTTCTTTGGTTCCCTTCGGCTCGGCAGGAATCAGGCGTCCAGGCGGACCAGCCAGCCGTGACGGTCCGGCAGGCGACCGTACTGGATGTCGGTCAGTTCCTTGCGCAGGGACATCGTCACTTCGCCGGCCGGCGCGTTGATGTCACCCACCGAGAAGCCTTCGCCCTTGAGCTGGCCGATCGGGGTGACCACCGCAGCGGTACCGCAGGCGAACGCTTCCACGATATCGCCGGAGGTCACGCCGTCCTTCCACTCCTCGAGGGTGACCTTGCGCTCTTCGACCTTCATGCCGCGGTCGCGGGCCAGCTGCAGGATGCTCTCGCGGGTGATGCCTTCCAGGATGCTGCCCGACAGCGACGGGGTCACCAGGGTGCCGTCCTTGTAGACCAGGAACACGTTCATGCCGCCCAGTTCTTCCAGGTACTTGCCTTCCACCGGATCCAGGAACAGCACCTGCGAGCAGCCCTGCGCCTGCGCCTTCTGCTGCGGCAGCAGCGAAGCGGCGTAGTTGCCACCGCACTTGGCCGCGCCGGTGCCGCCCTTGCCTGCACGTGCGTAGTCGGTGGACAGCCAGATCGACACCGGCGCCACACCCTTGGCGAAGTACGGACCGGCCGGGCTGGCGATCACGTAGTAGCCGGCCTTGTGCGCCCCGCGCACGCCGAGGAAGGCTTCATCGCCGATCATGAAGGGACGGAAGTACAGGCTGGATTCGTCAGCCGACGGCACCCAGCTGGCGTCCACCGCAATCATCTGCTTGAGCGATTCGACGAAGATGTCCACCGGCAGTTCCGGCAGTGCCAGGCGCTGGGCCGAACGCTGGAGGCGGCGGCCGTTGGCCTCCGGACGGAAGGTCCAGATCGAGCCGTCGGCGTGACGGTAGGCCTTGATGCCTTCGAAGATTTCCTGACCGTAATGCAGCACCGCGGCGGCCGGATCCAGCTGCAGCGGGCCGTACGGGCGTACCACGGCATCGTGCCAGCCGGTGTCCTTGTCCCAACGCACTTCCACCATGTGATCGGTGAAGTGCAGACCAAAACCGGGGGCGGCCAGGATGCGTTCACGCTCCTCGCTGCTGCGCGGCTGGGCGGAACGGGTGGTGTTGAAGCTCACGGAAGACTGGGACACCGGATATTTCCTGTTCTGGTTACGGGGAACGCCGTGACGCCGGCTGGCGATGGGCGGTTACAGCATGCCGGTTTCGAGCCGGGCGGCCTCGGACATCATGTGGCGGCCCCACGGCGGGTCGAACACCAGCTCGACGTCGGCCTGCGCCACCGTCGGGATCATTTCCAGCTTGCTGCGCACGTCATCGACCAGGATCTCGCCCATGCCGCAGCCGGGGGCGGTCAGGGTCATCTTGATCTCGACCTCGCGCTGGCCGTCATCCAGGTGCTTGAGGTCCACTTCATAGACCAGGCCCAGATCGACGATGTTGAACGGGATTTCCGGATCGAAACAGGTGCGCAGCTGCTGCCACACCAGTTTTTCGACCTCCTCGTCGGAGGCATCGGCGGGCAGTTCCAGCGCCGGGGGCGCTTCCTTGCCGATGGCATCGCCATCCTTGCCGGCGATGCGGAACAGATTGCCTTCGACAAAGACGGTATAGCTGCCACCCAGGGCCTGGGTGATATAGCCATAGCTGCCAGCGGGCAGCGTGACCGTTTCGCCCTGCGGGACCATGACGGCCTCGCAGTCGCGTTCGAAGTGGACAGGTTCACTGCTACGGGAATACATGTGGATCGATATGGGGGTCGCGGCCAATTCCCGCAAGGCGACCATTTTAGCCCAGTGGCCGCCCACGCGCCGGTCACCGCGCAAGCCGGTATCCTGTGGGGACTTACAGGAAGATTGCATGTCGCCCACGTCCGTGCCTGTCCGGAGCCGTCACTGGCTCTGGCCCCCGATGTTGCTGCTTGGTGTCGTCACGGCCGTGCTGGCCTGGTTGTTCATCGCCCTGCTGACCGGCCGCCAGGCCGGCTGGATGGCGGTTGTGGCGGCGTTGGAGATCGCCTTCATGCTGCGTCTGGGCACCCTGCGCGCCGGTACCACCCGGGTGGTGCTGACCCTGCTGGCCACCGTGCTGGTGGCGCTGGCAGCCAACTGGGGGATCGCTTCGGCCTACCTCGGCGGCTCGATGGGACTCACCCCGTGGGAATCAGCGTTGCGCATGGGGCCCTATCTGGCCTGGACCCTGAGCGGCCTGGCCAACGGCGCGGTCGAATGGCTGTGGCTGGGCGTGGGGCTGGTCGTGGGTTGGTGGGTGGCGAAGTAACTGCCCTGCATGCGCGCTGTCGCCGCGTGGCGTTGCATGCATCGGTAGTGCCGGACGCTGGCCGGCGCCTCATGGCGTTGGAACCGATCGCACGGCATTCACGCATCACGCTGAGCCGGCCAGCGGCCGGCACTACCGCAGGTCCGGTGTCGCCGTAGATCCGGTTTCGGTCGGATGCCGCCGTAATTTCGGTGCTGCTGTAGGTCACGACCGTTGGTCGTGACCATTGCATCCGCCCCTCAATGCCCGCCGTCGAGCGCCTTCAGCTCGCTGACCAGCGCGCTCGCCGCACCCGCACCATCGCCGTACAGCATGCGGGCGTTATCGGCGTAGAACAGCGCATTCTCGATCCCGGCAAAGCCGGTGCCCTTGCCGCGCTTGATCACCACTACGTTGCGCGCGTTGACCACGTCCAGGATCGGCATGCCATAGATCGGGCTGGCCGGGTCCGTGCGCGCGACCGGGTTGACCACGTCGTTGGCGCCGATCACCAGCACCACGTCGGTGTTGGGGAATTCCGGGTTGATGTCGTCCATGTCGGCGATCAGGTCGTAGGGCACGCCCGCTTCGGCCAGCAGCACGTTCATGTGCCCTGGCATGCGCCCGGCCACCGGGTGGATCGCGAACTTCACCTTGATGCCGCGATCGATCAGGCGCTGCGCCAGCTCCCACACCTTGTGCTGGGCCTGGGCCACGGCCATGCCGTAACCGGGCACGATCACCACGCGCTCGGCGAAGGCCAGCATCGCAGCGACGTCGCTGGCCTCGATCGGCTTCTGCGCGCCGCTGATCTCCTGCGCCACACCGCCGCCACCGAAGTTGGAAAACAGCACGCCGCTGATCGGGCGGTTCATCGCCTTGGCCATCAGGCGTGTGAGCAGGATGCCCGCTGCGCCGACCATCATGCCGGCGATGATCAGCGCCTCGTTGCCGAGCACGTAGCCCTCGAAAGCCACGGCCAGGCCGGTGAACGCGTTGTACAGCGAGATCACCACCGGCATGTCCGCGCCGCCGATCGGCAGCGTCATCAGCACGCCCAACGCGAGCGCGACCACGAAGAAGCTGATGATCGCCACCGGGCTCAAGGTGACCGCCGCCCAGATCCCCAGCACCACCATCGCCAGCGCGACCAGCAGGTTGAACACCTGCTGCCCCGGGAAGGTGACGCGGCGGTCGAGCCGACCATCGAGTTTGGCCCAGGCGATGATCGAGCCGGACAGCGAGACCGCGCCGATCGCCGAACCGATCACGGCCAGCGCCAGCACGGTGGAGGACGGCTGGCGTGCGGCGAGATCGGCCAGTGCCTGCTCGCTCCAGTGGGTGGTATCGCGGTTGGTCAGGAACGAGAAACGCAGCAGTTCGACCGCACCGATCGCCGCCGCCGAGCCGCCGCCCATGCCGTTGTAGAGCGCCACCATCTGCGGCATGTCAGTGATCGCCACGCGCTTGGCCGACCACCACGCCACGCCCGTGCCGATCGCCACCGCCGCCAGGATCAGCGGGATGTTGTGCAGCTCGGGCAGGAAGAACGTCGCCACCGTGGCGATCAGCATGCCCAGCCCGGCCCAGCGGATGCCGCTGCGCGCGGTCATCGGCGAGGCCATGCGCTGCAGGCCGAGCAGGAACAGGGTGGCGGCAACCAGATAGCTCACCTGGACCAGCCACTGCAGCAGTTGCGCGGTGGTCACGTTCAAGGCGCCTTCTCCCCGGCGTCGCGCTTGGCGCTGGGCTTGAACATGTCGAGCATGCGTTCGGTCACCACGTAGCCGCCGGCCGCGTTGCCCGCGCCGAGCACCACCGCGATGAACCCGATGATCTTCTCCAGCGGGGTCTGTGCGTGTCCCAGCACCACCATCGCCCCGATCAGCACGATGCCGTGGATGAAGTTGGAGCCGGACATCAAAGGGGTATGCAGGATCACCGGCACCCGCGAAATGATCACGTGGCCGGCAATGGCGGCCAGCATGAAGATATACAACGCCACGAACCCGTCGCTCATTGCAGTCACTCTCCCAGGCGGTCATCCCGTCCCCTGCATCATAACCATGCGCTGAACCAATCGGGCAGGCCGGTCAACCGCGCCCGCCCTGGGGCGTTCTCACGGTATCCCCCTGCCGGACCGCTACCCTGTGCTGGTGAGCTCTCCCCTACCGTCGACGGATGCCGACCTGCCCGCCCCTGCCGAGGTGGTGCTGCCGGTGTCGCTGGATGCGTTCCTGGCCGGTATCGGCCCGCGCGCGTTCCGCTTCGCCGAGGCCGGCCTGCGCCAGCGCGACGACGCGCTGGATGCGGTGCAGGACAGCATGTTGAAGATGCTCGGTTACCGCGACAAACCCGCCGCCGAGTGGGCACCGCTGTTCTGGAGCATCCTGCGCCGCCGCGTCGTGGATCTGCAGCGCCGCCGTGGCTTCCGCCTGAAGTTCTGGCGCAGCAGCGACGAGGCCGGTGGCGACCATGACATCGACTGGGCCGACCACGCGCCCGGCCCGGCCCAGGCCCATGAGCAGCGCGATCAGTACGCACAACTGGTGCAGGCGCTGCGGGAGTTGCCTGCGCGCCAGCGCGAGGCCTTCACCCTGCGCGTGCTGCAGGACCTGGACGGTGCCACCACGGCCAAGGCCATGGGCTGCAGCGAAGGCGCGGTCAAAACCCATCTTTCGCGCGCCCGCCAGGCGCTGCAGCAGTCTTTGGAGATCGCCCTGTGAACCGCCCCCTGCCCCCTTCGATGCATGACGATGCCGCCCTGCGGCAGCTGCATGCGCAGGCGCTGGATACGCTCTCGCCGGCCACGCTGGCGCGGTTGCGCAGCGCGCGTCATGGCGCCTCGACCGCCAAGCGGCATGCGCCGTCCTGGTGGATGGCCACGGCCTGTTCGGCGGTGGTCGCGCTCGCGTTGGGCTACAGTTTCCTCCTCGGCGAATCGACCGCCCCGCCGGCACCGGTCGTGGCGAACGCGGCCGATGACGGCAGCGACGTTCTCGACGAAAATCCCGATCTGTATGTGTGGCTGGGCAGTACCGACCTGGCAATGGAGTGATGATGAAACTGCGACTGTCCCTGGGGCTGGTGTTGCTGACGCTGAGTGCGGCCGGCTGGGCGCAGACCGCCCCGCTGCCGGACTGGGACACACTCAGCCCGCAGCAGCGCGAAGCGTTGATCGCGCCCGTGCGTGACCGCTGGAACGATGCGCCGGCGCCGCAACGCGAGCGCATGCTCCAGCACGGCCAGCGCTGGCTGACGATGACCCCGGAACAGCGCGCGCAGGCGCACCGGGGCCGCCACCGTTTCGAGAACATGACGCCCGAACAGCGCGAACAGGCGCGCGCACTGTTTGGTCAGATGCGCAGCATGACCCCGGAGCAGCGGCAGGCGCTGCGCGACCGCTGGGCGCGGATGACCCCGGATGAACGCAAGGCCTGGCTCAAAGCCAACCCTGCGCCGACGCCGCCACCGCCGCCGAAGCGCTGAGCCGCTAACGGGGACGGAGGGGATTATTAACCACCTCCGTCCCTGTTATTTCAGGCGGCGACCCAGCGGGTTCTGGCGAGCAGTTCGTCGTCCCAGTCGAAGGTGACCGCGCCGTCTTTCAGGAACAGCGCGACGAAGTTGTAGACGTTGCGGGCATACATCTCGCTGGCATGCACTGCGCCCTGGCTGGCCAGGTTGAGCGGACCATCGATGAGCACGCCGTCCAGATCCACTACCTCGCCCGGTTGCGTGGCTTCGCAGTTGCCGCCGGTTTCGGCGGCGAGATCGACGATCACGCTGCCCGGCTTCATGCCACGCGCCATCGCGGTACTGACGATTTTCGGCGCGGGCCGCCCGGGCACCGCGGCGGTGCAGATCACCACGTCCACGGTGCGCAGGTGCTCGCCGAGGCGACGCTGCTGCTCGGCACGTTCCTCATCGGTCAGCGGCCGCGCGTAGCCGCCTTCGCCGACCGCGCTCACGCCCAGATCCAGGAATTTGGCGCCCAGCGATTCAATCTGTTCGCGGGTTTCCGGGCGCACATCGAAGCCTTCCACCTGCGCGCCGAGACGGCGGGCGGTCGCAATCGCCTGCAGGCCGGCCACACCGGCACCGACCACCAGCACCTTGGAAGGACGGATCGTGCCGGCAGCGGTGGTGAGCATCGGGAAGAAGCGCGGCGCGCGCTGGGCCGCGATCAGGGTCGCCTTGTAACCGGCCATGCCCGCCTGCGAACTGAGCACGTCCATCGACTGCGCGCGCGTGGTGCGCGGCAGACGTTCCAGCGGGAACGCCTGCAGGCCACGTGACTGGATCAGGCCCGCACGTTCGGCGTCGGCCTGCGGGTGCAGCATGCCGATCAGGCTGGCACCGGATTTCAGCCGGGCCAGGCGCTCATTGGACGGGGGCTGCACGCACAGCACGAGATCGGCCTGGCCCAGGCGGGCGTCATCGGCTGTCTGGGCGCCCACGTCCTGATAGGCCGCATCGGGGAAGCCCGCCGCCACCCCGGCACCGGGCTCGAATGCGACGCTCGCCCCCAGCGCGATCAACTTGCGCGCCGTTTCCGGCGTCATCGCCACGCGCCGTTCCCCTGGCGCCTGTTCCTTTACCACCAACACCTCGACAGCCATGCCTGTCCCCGACGATCAGCGGATTGTGGGCTGATCGTAACCTGATCGTCAGGCCAGGGTGGCCCCCGGGGTCAATGCACGGTGGCGTTCTTGGTATCCAGGCGATCGATCACGCCCTGCATGGCACTGTCGAAGGCGCCATCGTCGATATGCGCGCGCAGGCGCCCCAGGCGCACCATCACGGCCAGTTCTTCCGGCGAGGCGACGCAGAACCGTACCCCGCGCCGGTTGACGAACAGCAGGCGCTGGGAAATCGGGCTCACCCAGGACAGCTTGCCCGCCTGGACCTTGCCGTCCTTGTCGACGAAATCCAGCCAGCTGCCGATTTCCAGGCCGCGGAAGCGGTCGGCATCGGCATTGTCGAAATCGCTGACATCCACCTTGCTGCCCAGCTCCACCGCCGCCGATTCCTGCGCCGGTGGCGAGGGCAGCGCGACCTGCGGCAGTTCGGGCAGCGCGCGTTCCAGTTCGGGGCGCGATTCGGCGATGCCCTGCAGGGTATCGTGCAGCGCATCGATGGCACTGGTGGCCGCGTCGGCATGCACACCGACGCTGGCAAAGACCTTGCGCAGCGCGGGGTGCCAAGCCTGCAGCCACGGCTTGCCGACGATATGCCGGCGCGCCTCGGCCACTTCATCCAGCATGCCATCGGCCAGGCTCAGTGCCTCACCGACCGAGGCGCCATCTTCGCCTTCGCGCAGCACGGTCAGGGTCAGATGGTGCTGCCAGGGCTGGCGCAGGAATTCACCGATCGCCTGCGGCAAGGTGGTGTCGCCAATCCGCCGGTCCAGTTCGGTACTGGCGCGCTGGCGCGCCATTTCGAGCTTTTCCTGGCCGCGCTGGGTCTCGGCGGCACGGCGCTCGGCGATCTCGATACGGCGCCGGTGCTGGGTCAGGAACTCGCGGAATTCTTCTTCCAGGGTCAGGAAGATCGCCAGGTTCTCGTTGAACTCGGCCACCAGGCGCTCGATGATCTCCTCGACCTTGCCCATCAGCACGCGCTCGGCCTGGCTCTCGCCGGTGTTGCCTTCGCAGGCCTCGGCCAGCGAGTTGAGCAGCTTGCGCGCCGGGTGGGTCTTCTGCACGAACATGCGGCGGTCGAGCATGGCGACTTTGACGAAGGGCACCACCAGCCGGCCGATCAGCTCGCGCGAGCGGCCCTCCAGGTCGCGCTCATCCAGCATCACATCGAACAGCATGCCGACCAGATCGATCGCGTCTTCGTCCTGCGGGTCCAGCCGCGCCTGCGCGGGATCGACCCCGAGCCGGGTCGCGCCGGACAGCACTTCGCTCTTCAGCCGTTGCGCCAGCGACTCACCGTCTTCACCGATCGCCGCGCGCAGGGTCGCACTGGGCGTGGCCTGCAGCAGCGACAGCACGGACATCATTTCGCGCTGGCTCAGCGGGCGCTGCTGGCCGACCGCGACGCTGGCCGCCGACGTGGCGTCTTCGCGCACATGGCGGGTCTGCTGCAGCAGTTCGTGCAGGGCATCGAGAAGCATGCCCTGGTTGCCGCCGAGGCTGTCTCCCGCATCGCCGGACAGGTCCTGATGACCGGTCTGGGCACCCTGAAGGCGGCCGCGGCTCTCGGCCCAGCGATCGGCGAAGCGGCGGGCCCAGGCCGGTGCCTGGCCCTCCTCGGCAGTGCCGCCCAACGCGGTGTCGGCATCGAAACCGTCAACCCCGGCCTCGCGCTCGGCGCGCGGCGGGGGCGACGATGCGCGCGGCGGTGGCCGCCGCGCGGCCATCTGCGGCATCACGCCCGCAGCGGCCAGTTGTTCATCCAGGTTCTCGTAGCGCTTGCCGATCGGCTGCTGCAGATCGCGCTCGCACAGCTTGATCAGCACCAGACGCACTTCCGGTGCCAGTTCACAATCGGCGAAGGCCTCGTGGATGGCCACGCCGATATGCTCGGGGCTGATCGGATTGGTATCGGCGTTGAGCTCGACACCACCGGCGATCGCGCCCAGGCGGCGGTCAAGCCGCGACAGCACGGGCTTGAAGTCACGCAGCAGCACGGTGGCGAAGTTGCGCACCGCCAGGCGGGATTCCAGCACGTGTTCAGGAACCAGGCTGAGGCCATCCTCGATCTGACCGGCCAAGGTGGCTTCGGCCGACAGCGGGTCGCCCCGCTCCAGCGCCTCCCAGCCCTGCTCCAGGTGAGCGCGGAACCCGGCCACGATGTCGTCCCGGCGGCGGCGCAGTTCGCGCATGCCATCCAGGAACAGCAACTGCGACGCGCCGGCAGTGCCGGCACGGTCGAACAGCACGTCGTCGAAGCGCGCCAGCACCGTCGAGAACGACTCGATCAGTCCAGGCAACACGGCCTCACGGGCCATCTTCAACAACGCCGGGTCACGGCCCGGGTGCCCCCCTACATTGGGCGTGGCGATCATGCGAGAAGGCTCCCCACCTTCACAGGTACTGAGTAGAACATGGATACAACGAACGTCGACGCACCCCATGCGCCCGCGTTCGGAGGATAGGCCGGCCGACCGGTCAGAGACAGTGAAACAGTCGACACGTTAGACCTCATTACCGGTGACCCGGCAGGCCTTGTATCGTAAGCGCAGCAGGACGTGGAAGCGAGTACAGCCACGTGAAGGAAGTCCGCTGATTAGGTGATGTTCATCACGCTTTGTCGCAAATTGCACCGAGATCGCCCAAGACCGTGTCACAAACACGGACGACTATAATCGGGGCATCGTGAAGCCTGATTGAGAGACCATGTCCGTTCCCCCCGCGCTGCATGCCCTGGACGCCCGCCGTTCGGTCCCCGCCAAGCAACTGGGCGACCCCGGTCCGGATCCGGACACCCTGCTGCGGATGCTCACCTCCGCCGTGCGTGTGCCCGACCACGGCAAACTGGTGCCGTACCGCTTCCTGCGGATCGCTGGCGATGCGCGTCACAGTCTGGGCACGTTCCTGGCCGAGCGCGCCGTCCAGCGCGACCCCCAGGTGTCGGCCGCCCAGCTGGACAAGGATCGCCAACGGTTCTCCCATGCCCCGCTGATCATCACCGTCATCGCCAGCCCGCGCCCGAACCCCAAGGTGCCCGAGGCGGAGCAGTTGATGACCGCCGGCTGCGTCTGCTTCGCCCTGCTGCAGGCGGCGCAGGCGTTTGGCTTCGGCGCGCAGTGGCTGACCGCCTGGATGGCCTTCGACCCGGCCGTGCACGCCCACCTGGGCCTGGCCGAGGGCGAGCAGATCGCCGGCTTCATCCATATCGGCACGCCGAAGACCGCCGTTCCCGAACGCGAGCGCCCGGACCCGGTCGCGCTGCTGCAGGACTGGGAGGGCTGAGATGTCCGCCCTTCCCGCCGGCCCCGGCATGGCGCCCCCGCCGCTGCGTGCGCCGCTGTACCTGGTCGACGCCAGTCTGTACGTGTTCCGCGCGTGGCACTCGATGCCCGATGAGTTCCAGGATCAGCAGGGCTGGCCGACCAATGCCGTGCACGGCTTCGCGCGCTTCCTGCTCGACCTGCTCGAGCGCGAACGCCCCGCCAACATCGCCATCGCCTTCGATGAAGCCCTGGACAGCTGCTTCCGGCATCGGATCTACGCGGCCTACAAGGCCAACCGCGACCCCGCGCCCGACGCGCTGCGCCGCCAGTTCGCCCACTGCAAGGCGCTGTGCACCGCGCTTGGCCTGGCCGTGCTGGCCCACCATGAGTACGAGGCCGATGACCTGATCGGCAGCGCCCTGCATGCACGCCGGGATGCCGGCATGCGCGGGGTGATCATCTCCGCCGACAAGGACCTCTCGCAGCTGCTGTTCGAGCATGACGAGCAGTGGGATTACGCGCGCAACCAGCGCTGGGGGATGGCCGGGGTCAAGGCCCGCCACGGCGTGCATGCGCACCAGATCGCCGATTACCTGGCGCTGTGCGGTGATGCGGTCGACAACATCCCCGGGGTGACCGGGGTCGGGGCCAAATCCGCCGCGGTGCTGCTGGCCCATTTCGGCAGCCTGGACGTGCTGTACGAGCGCCTGGATGAAGTGCCTTTCCTGCGCCTGCGCGGTGCGGCGCAGATGGCGGTGCGCCTGCGTGAGCAGCGCGAGCATGCGCTGCTGTGGCGCCAGCTGACCACCATCGCGCTGGATGCGCCGCTGGACGGCGCCGCCGTGGATTTCAGCCGGGGCGTGGCCGATGCACAGATGCTGCAGGGCCTGTGCGATGCACTGCGGTTCGGGCCGTTGACCCGGCGCCGCCTGTTCACCGCCGCCGGCCTGTCCGATTCCTCTTCCGTTGCCAGTGAGTTCGCATGAGCCCCAATACGCAAGCCCCGAAGGTCGTTTTTGAAGGCAAGTACCAGCGCATGGTCGTGCGCGGCACGTGGGAGTACAGCGAGCGCACCCACGCCGGCGGCCTGGCCGCGATCATCATCGCGGTCACCCCGGATGACACCGTGCTGTTCGTCGAACAGTTCCGCGTGCCGCTGCAAGCCAGGACCATCGAAATGCCGGCCGGCCTGGTCGGCGACATCGATGCCGGCGAGTCGATCGAGGTCTCGGCCGTGCGCGAACTGGAGGAAGAAACCGGCTGGACCGCCGATCACGCCGAGGTGCTGATGATCGGTCCGACCTCCTCCGGGGCCAGCAGCGAAAAGATCGCCTTCGTACGTGCCACCGGCCTGCGCAAGGTCGGTGAGGGCGGCGGCGATGCCAGCGAAGACATCACCGTGCACGAGATTCCGCGCACCCGCGCCGCCGCGTGGCTGGTCGAGAAGATGGGCCAGGGCTATGAACTGGACGCCAAGCTGTGGGCCGGCCTGTGGATGATCGAACACCATCTGGACGGCACCCCGCGTGGCTGATGCGTTCGCTCCTCCGCACACCGGGGCATCACTGCTGGGCCCGGCCGACCCCGCGCCGTTCACCGTGCATCAGGCGCAGGGCCGCTCGTCGTTTGTGCTGATCGCCGACCACGCCGGTCAGCGGGTGCCGGCGGCATTGGCCGACCTTGGCCTGCCGCAGCGCGAACGGGACCGCCACATCGGCTGGGACATCGGCATCGCCGGCGTCACGCTTGAACTGGCGCGCCTGCTCGATGCGTGGGCGATCACGCAGACCTACTCGCGACTGGTGATCGACTGCAACCGGCCGTTGACCTCGCCCACGCTGATGCCGGCGGTCAGCGACCTCACCGTGGTTCCCGGCAACCAGCACCTGTCACCGCTGCAGCGTCAGCAGCGGATCGAGGCGATCCATGCGCCCTACCATGCGCGCATCGATGCCGAGCTGGACACGCGCCAGGCGCAGGCCCGGCCGACGTTGCTGGTGATGATGCACAGCTTCACCCCGGTGATGAACGACGCTGTGCGGCCTTGGCATGCCGGCGTGCTGTACCACCGGGACACGCGCTTTGCGCTTCCGCTCCTGCAGGCGCTGCGCGAAGAAGGTGACCTGGTGGTGGGCGACAACCAGCCCTACGCGGTCAGCAGCACCAGCGACTATGCCGTGCCGGTGCATGGCGAAGGCCGCGGGCTGGTACACGTGGAGCTGGAGATCCGCCAGGACCTGATTGCCGATGCCGCCGGCCAGCAGGCCTGGGCGCAGCGGCTGGCGCGCATCTTCACCGCCCTGCAGCCGCAGCTGGAGGCAGTGCCAGCGGCATGAGGCGTACTGTCGCAGGCGCATCCATCCACGGAAACGCACGGTATCCCCGCATCTCCAGCGTGATGCCGGCCGCCTGGAAGTCCGCCGCAATGGCTGCGGCACGCGGGCGCTCCAGGTCGCGACCGAGTTCCACCGGCAGCTCACGGCACAACGCCAACGCCCGGCCCACCGGGACATCCAGCACCGCTGCAACGAGGCGGGCAGCGTCCTTCACCTTCGATGCCGGGCACTGCACCAGCGCCACGTCGAACGCGGCGAAAATCCCACGCCCCACGCCCAGCGCACGCGCGGCCTGTCGCGCCTCGGCCGTCGCCTCGCCCAGGGCTTCATCGATGCCCGCCACCTGCGCGAACGCGTCGTACTCGCTGTAGTACGCCAGCGCCTGCGCGTAGTCCTCCAGCGTGGACAACGGACACTGGCGCTTCTGCACGTCCAGCACATCGGCGAAGGTGGCGGCCTCCAGATACGTGCTCAGCGCATGCTGGGCAGCGAACGCCTCCACGCTGGGGTCGTCATGCTCAGCGTCATGGTCGGACAACCAGAACCGCGCATCACGTTCGTCGCCGTCGGTGGCATAGACCCAGCCATACCGGTCCCACACGTCCCGATCGTTGCTGCATCCGGCGATCGCCTCAAGCGCCTGGCTAAGGGTGAGCAGGTCGGTCATCGCCTCACCCTTCATTCGCGCACACCGGCGCTGCGGCCGCAGCGTCTTCCTGGGGCCGCAGCCACAGCGCGACGCCCACACCCAGCAGCGCGAACAGGGCCGCGCCGTACTGCGCATGGATCATGCCCTGCAGGGCCGCCTCACTGCTGGCGGCGGCGCTGCCGCGACCGGCGTTGGCCAGCATCACCAGCAACGCCAGACCCAGCGCGCCGCCAATCTGTTGTGCGGTGGCAGCCATGCCCGAGGCCACACCCTGCTGCGCGGCGGGCACGCCCTGCCCGGCCACGATCCACATCGCCGTCCAGGTGATGCCCTGGCCGAGGCTGAGCACCACGATGCCCGGCAGCAGCGCCCAGTAGGTCGCGCCGTACGGCAGCGCGACGGCGACCGCGGCGATGCCGATCGCGCCGGCCAGCATGCCCACCGTCAGCACCTGACGCGGCGAACGCTGCGCGAGCATGCGCTCGGCGATGCGGATGCCGAACGTGCATACCAGGGTCGGCGGCAGGAACGCCAGACCCGCCTGCAGCGCGCTCCAGCCGTAGCCATCCTGGTAGTACAGCGCCAGGAAGTAGTACTGCACGCCGTAGCTGCTCATGAACAGCAGGGTCAGCAGCATCGCCGCACGCAGGCTGCGCAGGCGCAGCAGCGAGAACTGCATCAGCGGGTCGCGGCTGCGGCGTTCGATCTGCACGAAGGCGGCCAGCATCACTGCCGACACGACCAGACAGATCAGCGTGCGTGGCGCCAGCCAGCCCCATTCCGGGCCCTGCACCAGGGTGGTCACCAGCAGGCTGCCGCCGAGGGTCACGGTGACGCAGCCAGCCAGATCGAACGAGCGGCCCGCCAGCGGCGCAGGATCGCGCGGCAGCCACCAGCCGCCCAGCAGCGCGCAGCCGCCGGCGAACGGCACGATCACCAGCAGCACCGAGGCCCAGCCGAAGCTCTGGGTCAGCACGCCGCCGAGCAGCGTGCCCAAGGCCAGGCCACCGGCGCTGGCCATCGACCAGATCGCCAGCGCGCGATTGCGTGGCGTGCCTTCGGCGTAGATCGTGTTGATCAGCGCCAGCGTGGCCGGGAACAGCAACGCCGCGCCGATGCCCTGCACCGCGCGGGCCGCGATCAGCAGCCACGCACTGTTGCTGAAACCACCGACCAGCGAGGCCAACGCGAACAGCGCCATGCCCAGCCGATAGACCCGGCGGCGACCCAGCAGATCGGCCGCACGGCCGCCCAGCAGCAGGCACCCGCCGAACGCCACGGTGTAGCCGCTGACGATCCACTGCAGCTGCTGGGCATTGATGCGCAGCTGCGCGCCCATCTCGTGCAGAGCGACGAAGATGATCGTGGAGTCCAGCGCAATGATCAGCTGGGCGGTGGCCAGCAGGGCCAGGGCCAGGCGTGGAAATGCGGGCGCCGGCGCGCCAGCGGGGGACAGGGGGGAGGTCATGCCGACTCGGTACTGCGTAAGAAGGTGGGCAGTCTCATTGATGACGCTGCAGAAATAAACCCGGATACTTTGATATCTGTCATGCATATCCGCATGAATCGGAGCGTTCCATGGACCTCAACGCTGTGCGCATGCTGGTGCAGGTGGCCGAAGCACGCAGCTTCACCGTAGCCGCCGGCCAGCTGGGGATCAGCCAATCCGGTCTGTCACGGGCGATCAGCCGGCTGGAGAGCGCCCTGGGGGTGCGGCTGCTCCACCGCAACACCCGCAACGTCAGCCTGACCCCGGATGGCCGCCAGTTCGTCGAGCACTGCGCGCCGCTGCTGAGCGGGCTGGAGGATGCCGAGCGCCGCCTGGGCGATCGCCCCTCCACGCCGTCGGGCGTGTTGAAGCTGACGGCGCCCTCGATGTTCGGGCGCAAGGTGCTGGTGCCGCTGGCCGGGCAGTTGATGGCGGCGCATCCGCAGCTGCAGTTCGAGCTGGTGCTCAACGACCGGCTGGTCGATCTGGTCGAAGAAGGCTTCGATGCCGCACTGCGCACCGGGCCGATCAGCGACGTGCGCATGGTGGCGCGCCCCCTGCGGCCGTTGCACTGGGTCACGGTCGCCTCCCCCGCCTACATCGTGCAGCACGGGGAACCGGCGACGGTGAATGCGCTGCACGATCACGCCTGCCTGGCGGTGCGCAATCTGCGCAGCGGGCGGCTGGTGGATTGGCAGTTCCGCGAGGCCGAGGGCCAGCTGCGCGAGTTCACGCCACCGGCGCGGATGGTGTTCGACAGCGGCGACCCGTTGGTGGAAGGGGCGCTGGCCGGGATCGGCATCGTGCAGGTCATGGATTTCGCGGTCGCCGACGCGCTGGCTGACGGGCGGCTGCAGCGGGTGCTGCAGCCCTTCGAGGGCCGCAGCCGGGTGCTGTCGCTGGTCTACCCGCCTTCGCGGCAGGCTTCGCCGAAGCTGCAGGTGTTGGCGGAGGCGCTGCTGGGCGGGGATTGGTAACCCGCCGCATCACGACCAACGGTCGTGATCTACCGCGCGACGTCAGGGGGTAGCACGGTAGGTGCCGACCGTTGGTCGGCACGCCTCCCTCAACCCGCGAAACGATCCGTCGCCCGCACCAGCGCGTCGACATTCTCCGCTTCGAAGGCGGAGTGGCCCGAGGCCGGGCTGATCTCCAGCGTCGACTTCGGCCACGCCTTGTGCAGCTCCCACGCGCTCTGCAGCGGGCAGACCACGTCGTAGCGGCCGTGCACGATCACGCCCGGGATATCGGCGATGCGGTGCGCGTCGCGCAGCAGCTGTTCTTCCACCTCGAAGAAGCCACCGTTGACGAAGTAGTGGTTCTCGATGCGGGCGAAGGCCAGCGCGAACTGCGGGTCCTGATGGCTGTTCACGAAGTCGTCGTCCACGTGCAGGAAGCTGGTCGCGCCTTCCCACACGCTCCACGCCTTGGCTGCGGCCAGGCGGGTGGCTTCATCGTCGCTGGTCAGGCGGCGGTGGAAGGCCGAGATCAGGTCGTGGCGCTCCACGGCCGGGATCGGCTTGAGGTAGTGCTCCCACGCATCCGGGAACAGGCGGTTGGCGCCTTCCTGGTAGAACCACTCCAGCTCCCAGCGGCGCAGCATGAAGATGCCGCGCAGCACCAGCTCGGTCACGCGCTGCGGGTGGGTCTGCGCGTAGGCCAGCGCCAGGGTCGAGCCCCAGCTGCCGCCGAACACCTGCCAGCGGTCCACCGTGAGGTGCTCACGCAGTTTCTCGATATCGGCGACCAGGTCCCAGGTAGTGTTGTCGACCAGGTCCGCGTGCGGCGTGGAACGGCCGGCACCGCGCTGGTCGAACAGGATGATCCGGTACTTGGCCGGGTCGTGGAACTGGCGCATTTTGTCGCTGCAGCCGCCGCCCGGGCCACCGTGCAGCATCACCACCGGCTTGCCGTCGGGATTGCCGCACTGCTCGAAGTACAGCGTGTGGCGGTCATCGACCTTCAGGGTGCCGACGTCGTAAGGGGTGATGGCGGGATACAGCGTACGCATGACAGAAACTCCATGTGGAATGACAGTCGCCGCATCACGCTGCGCGGCGGCCCGGTGGACAGGTCATTCTAGCCTCGGGGTCAGCGCTGGGATGGCATGCCGTCAGGCCGGCAGACAGCCCAGGCTCACCCGGTCGCGCTGTTCCAGATCGTGCTCGGTGGCGACCGACTGGAAACCGGCGTCCCGCAGCAGCGCGCGGATCGCCTCGCCCTGGTCCCAGCCGTGTTCGATCAGCAGCCAGCCGCCGGGAAGCAGGTGTGCTGCTGCACCGGCGATGATCAGCCGGATGTCGTCCAGCCCATCAAGACCGGAGGCCAGCGCGGTGGCCGGCTCGAAACGCAGGTCACCCTGCACCAGGTGCGGGTCGTTGCTGGCGATGTACGGTGGATTGGTGGCGATCAGATCGAAGCGCTCGCCTGCCAGCGGTGCGTACCACGCGCCCTGCCGGAAGCGGACATTGCCCAGTGCGTGGCCCTGCGCGTTGCGCGCGGCGACCGCCAGGGCTGCCTCGCTGAGGTCGGTCGCCACTACCTGCGCCTGCGGCCGTTCGCTGGCCAGCGCGAGCGCGATCGCGCCACTGCCGGTGCCAAGGTCGGCGACCCGCAGCGTGGTGTCTTCGGGCAACCGTGCCAGCGCCAGCTCGACCAGCAGCTCGGTCTCCGGGCGCGGAATCAGGGTGGCCGGGCTGACCTCCAGATCCAGGGTCCAGAAGCCGCGGCGGCCCAGCAGGTACGCCACCGGCTCACCGGCCACGCGTTTGGCCAGCAGCGCCTCGAAGGCCGCCACCTGCGCCGGCTCGACCGGATCGGTGGCATGCGCGAACAGCCAGCTGCGCTCGCGTTCCAGCACCTGCAGCAGCAGCAGTTCGGCCTCATGGCGGCCGTCCACGCCGGGCAGGCGGGTGGCGGCATCGGCGAGCAACTGGCGGACGTCTGGCGGGGCGGCGGTCATGGCGGGGCGGAGCAGCGGCAGGGGCCGCAGTGTAGTGCACGCCACCGCCAGGATCGGTCGGGAAAAAACGGCCTTCCACGCCCCCCGCGCGATTGAATCCGCCCATCACAAGTCACATCTACATTTTCGATCGCTATCGATTTCCCCCGGATTTCACCGAACGCCGGCGCGGTAGGTGCCTTCAGCGTTCAGGTTGCCCGCTGCCCGGATAAGCGCAGGCTATTGAGCCGATCACCGCCGCAGGCGCTCCGGTCACTGCGCTGCAACGGTTCTGACGGATCTGGCGATCACCATTCATCGCAGGATCAGACCATATTGATAGTCTTTGACTATCGTATAGATGCAATCAATGGATTGTCCTTATGGGAACGGAGCCGCTAACCTGTGTTGGTCGCTTCACCCACCCCTTTCACCAAGAGGAACAACGATGTCGCTTATCAACACCCAGATCCAGCCGTTCGAAGCCAACGCCTACCAGAACGGCGAGTTCATCAAGGTCTCCGACAGCACCCTGAAGGGTCACTGGTCCGTGCTGATCTTCATGCCGGCCGCGTTCACCTTCAACTGCCCGACCGAGATTGAAGACGCCGCCGATCATTACGCCGAGTTCCAGAAGGCTGGCGCCGAGGTCTACATCGTCACCACCGACACGCACTTCTCGCACAAGGTGTGGCACGAAACCTCGCCGGCCGTCGGCAAGGCCCAGTTCCCGCTGGTCGGCGATCCGACCCACCAGCTGACCAACGCCTTCGGCGTGCACATTGCCGAAGAAGGCCTGGCCCTGCGCGGCACCTTCATCATCAACCCGGAAGGCGTGATCAAGACCCTGGAGATCCACTCCAACGAGATCGCCCGTGACGTCTCCGAGACCCTGCGCAAGCTGAAGGCTGCCCAGTTCACCGCCGCCAACCCGAACCAGGTGTGCCCGGCCAAGTGGAAGGAAGGCGAAAAGACCCTGACCCCGTCGCTGGACCTGGTCGGCAAGATCTAAGCTGCTCCTCATCCCCATCCCCGTCCGCCGGGGATGGGGGTGAACCCAAGCCGGTGCCCCACGCGCCGGTTTCGGTTCACCCCCATGTCGCGCAGATGCACCCGCGGGGTGCGTCGACGCTGTCCCCTTGCCTGATTCAAGGAGTTTTTCGATGTTGGATGCCAACCTCCAGTCCCAGCTGAAGACCTATCTGGAACGTGTCACCCGTCCGATCCAGATCACGGCGCACGCGGATGACGGCGCCAAGTCGCAGGAGATGCTCGAGCTGCTGGACACGCTGACTACGCTCTCCACGCAGATCCGCCTGGAGGTACGCCGCGACAGCAGCGAGCGCACGCCCTCGTTCGCGCTCACCACGCCGGGCCAGGACATCCACCTGGCCTTTGCCGGCCTGCCGATGGGCCATGAGTTCACCTCGCTGGTGCTGGCGCTGCTGCAGGTGGGTGGTCACCCCTCCAAGGCCACCGCCGAGGTGATCGAGCAGGTGCGCAACCTGGAGGGCGAGTACCGGTTCGAAACCTACTTCTCGCTGTCCTGCCAGAACTGCCCGGACGTGGTCCAGGCACTGAACCTGGCGGCGGTGCTGAACCCGCGCATCCAGCACGTCGCGATCGACGGCGGCCTGTTCCCGGCCGAGGTCGAAGCGCGCCAGATCATGTCCGTGCCGACCGTGTATCTCAACGGCGAAGTGTTCGATCAGGGTCGGATGTCGCTGGAGCAGATCGTGGCCAAGCTCGACACCGGCAGCAGCAAGCGCGATGCCGAAAAGCTCAGTGCCAAGGCGGCCTTCGATGTGCTGGTGGTCGGCGGTGGCCCGGCCGGTGCGGCCGCGGCGATCTATGCCGCACGCAAGGGCATCCGCACCGGTGTCGCCGCTGAACGTTTCGGTGGCCAGGTGCTGGATACGATGGCGATCGAGAACTTCATCTCCGTCACGGAGACCGAAGGTCCGAAGCTGGCCGCCGCGCTGGAACAGCACGTGCGCGAGTACGAGGTGGACATCATGAACCTGCAGCGCGCCACCGCGCTGGTCCCCGCCGGCGATGACGGCCTGGTCGAGATCAAACTGGAGAACGGCGCGTCGCTGAAGTCGCGCTCGGTGATCCTGTCCACCGGTGCGCGCTGGCGCCAGATGAACGTGCCCGGCGAAGATCAGTACCGCAACAAGGGCGTGGCGTACTGCCCGCATTGCGACGGTCCGTTGTTCAAGGGCAAGCGCGTGGCGGTGATCGGCGGTGGCAACTCCGGCGTGGAAGCAGCGATCGATCTGGCGGGTCTGGTGACGCATGTGACCCTTCTGGAATTTGATGACAAACTGCGCGCCGATGAAGTACTGCAGAAGAAGCTGCGCAGTCTGGGCAACGTCACCATCATCACCAGCGCCCTGACCCAGGAAGTGCTGGGCGATGGCCAGAAGGTGACGGGCTTGGTCTACCAGGACCGCGTCGGGGGCGATTCGCACCGGGTGGAACTGGAAGGCATCTTCGTGCAGATCGGTCTTCTGCCGAATACCGAATGGTTGAAGGACACGGTGGCGCTGTCACCGCGTGGCGAGATCCTGATCGACGACCGCGGCCAGACCAGCGTGCCGGGTGTCTTCGCCGCAGGCGATTGCACGACCGTTCCGTACAAGCAGATCGTCATCGCGATGGGCGCCGGTTCCACTGCGGCACTGAGCGCCTTTGATCACCTGATCCGAACCTCCGTTCCCAAGAGCAGCGGCGCTGTCGCCGAAGCTGCCTGAAACGTCCGGTTCCCGGTTCGCCGGGAACCCTGTCTGTCTGCTGGGTAAGCCACGCCATCACCCGGTCCATTACCGTGAGAGGTCCAAGGAAATGAACCTACGTGATTTGAAGTATCTGGTGGCGCTGGCCGACCACCGCCATTTCGGCAAGGCGGCTGCGGCCTGCTTCGTCAGCCAGCCCACCCTGTCCACCCAGATCCGCAAGCTCGAGGACGAGCTGGGTCTGCCGCTGGTGGAGCGCGCACCGCGCAAGGTCATGCTGACCCCGGCCGGGGTGGAAGCGGCCGCGCGTGCCCGCACCATCGTGGCCGAGGTGGAGCAGATGAAGGAAGCGGCGCGGCGCAGCCGCGATCCGGAAGCCGGCACGGTGCGGCTGGGGATCTTCCCCACGCTCGGGCCGTACCTGTTGCCGCATGTGATTCCCAACATCCGCGAACGTTTCCCGCAGCTGGAGCTGCTGCTGGTCGAGGAAAAGAGCGACGAGCTGCTGGCGCGACTGCGCGAAGGCAAGCTGGATGCAGCGTTGTTGGCGCTGCCGCTGGACGATGACCAGCTGCATGCGGAATTCCTGTTCGAGGAGCCCTTCCTGCTGGCCGTGTCCGGGCAGCATCCACTGGCACGCCGCCAGCATCTGGACGTGCAGGAGCTGTCCTCGCAGAAACTGCTGCTGCTCGAAGACGGGCATTGCCTGCGCGACCAGGCGTTGGCGGTCTGCCGGCTGTTCGGCGCCAACGAAAAATCCGAGTTCCGCGCGACCAGCCTGGAAACGCTGCGGCAGATGGTGGCCGCCGATGTGGGCATCACCCTGCTGCCGACGCTCTCGGTCAAGCCGCCGGTGCCGCGTTCGGAGAACATCCGCCTGCTGGATTTCAGCGGCGATGACCGCCCCAGCCGCCGCATCGCGATGGCCTGGCGCCGCAGTTCGGCGATGACCGGTTTCCTGGAGCAGCTGGCCCAGCAGTTCAAACGGCTGCCGCAGGGCCTGTTTGCGTTGGAAACCACTGATGTCCCGGGTGCCGGTGAGACACGCAGCGCCCGCGCAGGCTGAGCCGGACTGAACTGTCCGGCGGGGCCGATACGCCGGACGGGTCGCATCCGCCTACGATTGTCAGCACAATAGAACGAGGCGGTGCCAGCAGGCGCCGCCTTTTTACTGGGTCTTCCACACACGCAAGGAGCTACACCATGTCCACTTCCAGCGGACTGCCCCCTTCGATCATCGTTTCAAGCCACGACATGGACCGCCTGGATGCCATGCTCGAATCCCCCGCCGTGGCGCAGACGCCTGCCGCGCTCGCCCTGGCCCAGGAACTCAACCGTGCGACCGTTGTGGCGCCGGACGCGATGCCCGAGGGCACCGTCATGATGCATTCGCGCGTGGAATGCGAAGATGAGCTTCAGAACGAGAAACACGTGCTGACGCTGGTCTATCCGCGCGAAGCCGATGTTGAACAGGGCAAGGTCTCGATCCTTGCACCGGTGGGCACCGCCCTGCTGGGCCTGTCGGTTGGCCAGACCATGGACTGGGACGCGCCGGGTGGCCGTAAGCTGCGCCTGCGCGTGACCGCCGTTCACCACGCGTCTCACGCCTGACCCCTGCCTGCTTCGATCCGCGCAGGCTCCACCGTTTGTACCAGGAGTTGCAATGAGCACCGTTTCGCCGTCAAAACTCTCCCAGTTGCGTGATCTGTCCGTGGTAGTTGCCGATACCGGCGATTACGAGGCGATCAAGCGTTTGAAGCCGGTCGATTGCACGACCAATCCCACCCTGGTGAAGAAGGCGCTGGATCTGCCGGTGTATGCCGATCTGATCGAGAACGCGCTGGCCTGGGGTCGTGAGCAGGCCGGTGAGCGCGAGACCATCGTGCACGCGGTGGCCGATCGGCTGACCGTGGGCGTGGGTACGCTGCTCAGTACGCTGGTGCCGGGCCGTGTCTCGACCGAGGTCGATGCCGACCAGGCCCACGATACGGCGGCGACGGTGGCCAAGGCGCGCCAGTTCATCGCGATGTACGAGGCGGCCGGTGTGCCGCGCAGCAAGGTGCTGATCAAGATCGCGGCGACCTGGGAAGGCGTGGAAGCGGCGCGTCAGCTGCAGGCCGAGGGGATCGACTGCAACCTGACGCTGATCTTCAATCCGACCCAGGCCCTGGCCTGCAGTGAGGCCGGGGCATTCCTGATTTCGCCGTTCGTGGGCCGCATCCTGGATTGGTACGTGGCCAACGGGCAGGCGCCGGCGACCATCGATGAAGACCCGGGTGTGGTGTTCGTGCGCGGCGTCTATGCCGAGTTCAAGCGCCGCGGTTCGCCGACGGTGGTGATGGGCGCGTCGTTCCGTTCGACGGCGCAGATCGAGGCGCTGGCAGGCTGCGATCGCCTGACGATTTCGCCGGATCTGCTGGAAAAGCTGGACGCCGATCACGGTGCGCTGCCGCGCAGGCTGGTGGCAGGTGCGGCCGAGTCGGTGCAGGTGACGCCGATCGATGGGGCGCGGTTTGCGGCGGATCTGGCGGCCGATCCGATGGCGACGGAGAAGCTGGCCAGCGGTATCGATGCGTTCGCCAAGGATCTGGAGGCGTTGCGGCAGACGATCCGCGAGCGGCTGTAAGCGCTGGCGGGTGGATGGCTGCACGACAAAAGGCCCCGCTCATGCGGGGCCTTTTGTTTTTGGCGCGTACGGCAACGGCAACGGCAACGGCTCACTTTCGTTGGGGTTGGCGCGGTGTGGGTGGTGCGTTGGGGAGAGCAGTAGCGCGGCGAGCCTAGGGCTGTCTGCTGGACCTGGTAGGAGCCGACCGTTGGTCGGCTTTCTCCGCTATCAGGCATCCACGCCGATGGGGCAGCTGACGCCGGTGCCGCCGATGCCGCAGTAGCCGTTGGGGTTCTTGGCGAGGTACTGTTGGTGGTAGTCCTCGGCGTAGTAATACTCGGGCGCGGGGAAGACGATATCGGTGGTGATGGGGCCATAACCGCTGTCGTTGAGGCGCTGCTGGTAGGCGTCGCGACTCGTCAGGGCAGCGTCGTGCTGGGCCTGGGTGGTGGCGTGGATCGCGGAGCGGTACTGGGTGCCGGTGTCGTTGCCCTGGCGCATGCCCTGGGTGGGGTCGTGGCTTTCCCAGAAGACCTGGAGGAGGCGTTCGAGGGTGACGATGGCGGGATCGTAGACGACCTCGACGATTTCGGTGTGCCCGGTGAGGCCGGAGCAGACTTCTTCGTAGGTGGGGTTGGGGGTGACGCCACCAGCGTAACCGACCGAGGTCGAGTAGACGCCGGGAATGGTCCAGAATTTGCGCTCCGCGCCCCAGAAACACCCCATCGCAAAGCGGATGCGCTCCAGGCCGGTGAAGCTGTCTTTCAGCGGGTGGCTGTTGACGTAATGCTGGTTGTGCAGCAGCGGCAGGGGCTGGTCGCGGCCCGGCAACGCTTCTTCCGGGCGCGGCAGGCGCTGCTTGAAGGCGCCGATGCCCAACAGACCGTTTCCAATACCCAACATGGCGTTCTCCTAGGCCGGCAACAGGCCGGCGCTTTCGTCTCCGTCCAATATGGGGTCGTCCGGGGCCGCGCCCAAGTCCAGCTGGGCGACGATGTCTTCCGCTTCAGGACGGGCCAGATCGGGGACGCACACGCGCAGGACGCCGAACAGCGGGAGCTCGCCCATGCCGCCCAGCAGCGATTCGCCGAAGACGAAGGCGGGGATGCCGGCGTCCTCCAGGGCGTGTTTGACCAGATGGGCGTCGAACAGGTTGTCGGCCTGGTAGATCACGTGCATGGGGCGGCTCCGGAGGGCATGCGCCCAGCATACGCCCGGGGGCTGAAGGCGTGCCGACCCACCGAAGGGGCCGGGTGGTGCCGGCCTGCGGAAGGCGTGCCGACCAACGGTCGGCACCTACCCGTTTAGCCTGTCGCCTTGCGACAGGCTAAACTGTTGGTCTTTCTGCCTTTTAACTGCGACCGCGCATCATGTCCGAGCCTACCGCCGCCCCCACCGACGCCCTTCCGGAAGCCCAGGAAAAACGGGATTTCATCCGTCAGATCGTCCGCGAGGACCTGGCCGCCGGCAAGCATGCCGCGATCAAGACGCGCTTCCCGCCCGAGCCCAACGGCTACCTGCACATCGGCCATGCCAAGTCGATCTGCCTGAACTTCGGCATCGCCGGTGAGTTCAACGGCGTGTGCAACCTGCGCTTCGACGACACCAACCCGGCCAAGGAAGATCCGGAGTACGTGGCTGCGATCCAGGATGACGTGCGCTGGCTGGGCTTTGAGTGGAACGAGCTGCGGCATGCCTCGGATTACTTCGATGCCTACTACCTGGCCGCGCAGAAGCTGATCACCGATGGCAAGGCGTATGTGTGCGACCTGTCCGCCGAGGAAGTGCGCGCCTACCGCGGCACGCTCACCGAGCCGGGCCGTCCGTCGCCGTTCCGCGACCGTAGCGTCGAAGAGAACCTGGACCTGTTCCGCCGCATGCGCGCGGGCGAGTTCCCGGATGGTGCGCGTACCGTGCGCGCCAAGATCGACATGGCCAGCGGCAACATCAACCTGCGCGACCCGGCGCTGTACCGGATCAAGCACGTCGAACACCAGAACACCGGCACTGCGTGGCCGATCTACCCGATGTACGACTTCGCGCATGCGCTGGGCGATTCCATCGAAGGCATCACCCATTCGCTGTGCACGCTGGAGTTCGAAGACCACCGCCCGCTGTACGACTGGTGCGTGGACAACGTTGATTTCGCCCACCACGATGCGCTGACCCAGCCGCTGGTCGATCGCGGCCTGCCGCGTGAAGCTGCCAAGCCGCGCCAGATCGAATTCTCGCGGTTGAACATCAACTACACGGTGATGAGCAAGCGCAAGCTGATGGCGCTGGTCACCGAGCAGCTGGTGGATGGCTGGGAAGATCCGCGGATGCCGACCCTGCAGGGCCTGCGTCGCCGTGGCTATACCCCGGCGGCAATGCGCCTGTTCGCCGAGCGCGTGGGCATCAGCAAGCAGAACTCGCTGATCGACTTCAGCGTGCTGGAAGGCGCGCTGCGCGAAGACCTCGACAGTGCTGCCGCACGCCGCATGGCGGTGGTGGATCCGGTCAAGCTGGTGCTGACCAACCTGCCGGAGGGTCACGAAGAGACCCTGACCTTCTCCAACCATCCCAAGGACGAGGCGTTCGGGACCCGCGAGGTGCCGTTCGCACGCGAGCTGTGGATCGAGCGCGAGGATTTCGCCGACGTCCCGCCAAAGGGCTGGAAGCGTCTGGTACCGGGCGGCGAAGTGCGCCTTCGCGGAGCCGGCATCATCCGCTGCGATGAGGTGATCAAGGATGCCGATGGCACCATCACCGAACTGCGCGGCTGGCTGGATCCGGAATCGCGCCCGGGCATGGAAGGCGCCAATCGCAAGGTCAAGGGCACCATCCATTGGGTCAGCGCCGTGCACGCGGTGCCGGCCGAAATCCGCCTGTACGACCGTCTGTTCTCGGTGGCCAACCCGGACGACGAATCCGAGGGCAAGACCTACCGCGACTACCTCAACCCGGACTCGCGCCGCACCGTCACCGGCTATGTCGAGCCGGCCGCGGCCACCGCCGCGCCGGAACAGTCGTTCCAGTTCGAGCGGACCGGCTACTTCGTCGCTGATCGCCGCGATCACACCGCGGCCAAGCCGGTGTTCAACCGCAGCGTGACCCTGCGCGACACCTGGTCGGCGTAAGCTGCACCCGGCCGGTGCCAGGCACCGGCCGCCCGATGTCACCTACGCGGCCCTGCCATGGCAGGGCCTGCGCTCCAGCTCCCCTGCGACCGGCGCAGCCCTGCGCCGGCGTGCGCGTGGCCGTGTTCAGCGCGGGCACGGCATCCCTACGCGCGGCCCGATACACTGCCGCTGCTCCATCTTTGAAGAGGTTCATGTCCCGATGCTGTACGCGCAAGTCCATCTCACCCTGCCCGCCTGGATCCACGACCAGATCGATCTGGGCCGTGTCTATCCCGAGGATGCCGACAAGGTCGCGCTGGCGATCGAACTGTCGCGCCTGAATGTCGAGGCGCAGACCGGCGGCCCGTTCGGCGCCGTGGTGTTTGGGCCGGACCATCGTGTGATCGCCGCCGGCGTGAACCGCGTGGTCCCGCATACGACCTCGCTGGCGCATGCCGAGAACATGGCCTACATGCTGGCCCAGCAGCGCCTGCAGACCCCGCGCCTGAACGATGTGCTGTCGCCGATCACTCTGGCGACCTCCTCGCAGCCGTGCTGCCAGTGCTACGGCGCCACCATCTGGGCCGGTATCGATCGGCTGCTGATCGGTGCCAGCGCACAGGACGTGGAAGAACTCACCCCGTTCGACGAGGGTCCGCTGCCGGCGGACTGGATCGGCGAACTCAACAAGCGTGGCATCGAGGTCGTGCGCGACATCGAGCGCGACGCTGCACGCGCGGTCCTGCGCCAGTACGGAGAGATCAACGGTGCCCATTACTGATGTCCGCGCTTCGGGCGCGATGCGATGAGCGGCCTGCTGTGTCTGTGCCGCCAGGGCTTTGAACCGGAACTGGCCGCCGAGCTGTCCGAGCGCGCGGCGTATGCCAACGTGGCCGGCTATGCGCGCACCCAGCGCAATGACGGCTACGTGGTGTTCGTCACCGAGGAAGGCGCGGCGCTGTCCAAGGCCCTGTCCTGGCGCTCGCTGATCTTCGCCCGGCAGAAGCTGCAGGTGCTGGCCGAGCTGCCGCAGCTCGATGCCGCCGACCGCATTACCCCGATCATTGCCGCGCTTCAGGGGCAGCAACGCTTCGGCGACATGTGGGTCGAGCATCCGGACTCGGACGAAGGCAAGCCGCTGGCCGGCCTGGCCCGCGCGTTCGGCAATGCACTGCGCCCGGCGCTGCGCAAGGCCGGCCTGCTGACCGACAAGCCGAACACCGGCCTGCCGCGCCTGCACATCGTCTTCGTCGACGGTCGCCATGCCTTTGCGTGCGTGGCCGATACCCGCGACAGCGCGCCGTGGCCGCTGGGCATCCCGCGCCTGAAGCTGCTGCCCGATGCGCCTTCGCGCTCGGCGCTGAAGCTGGATGAAGCCCTGCTCACCCTGATGACGCCGGAAGAGCGCGAGCTGCTGGTCAAGCCGGGCATGCGCGCGGCCGATCTGGGCGCCGCACCGGGTGGCTGGACGTGGGTGCTGACCCGCCAGCACGTCAAGGTGATCAGCGTGGACAACGGCCCGTTGCGCGAGCACGTACTGGAGACCGGGCTGGTTGAACATCTGCGCGCCGATGGCTTCCATTGGCAGCCGGAGACCCCGCTGGACTGGATGGTCTGCGACATGGTCGAACAGCCGCGCCGCGTGGCCGAGCGCATGGCCACCTGGTTCCGTGAGGGCTGGTGCAAGCATGCAATCTTCAACCTCAAGCTGCCGATGAAAAAGCGCTGGGATGAAACCCGCCTGTGCCTGGAGCTGTTCCAGGAGCAGGCCGGCAAACCGCTGCACCTGCGCGCCAAGCAGCTGTATCACGACCGCGAAGAAATCACGGTGCTGGCTTCGCCGCTGCGCTGACCCACGCGCACCACAGGTAGAGCCGGGCCATGCCCGGCTGGCCGCGCAACGCGCGGCAATGATCGACGCACGCGCCGGGCACCCGGCGCCCCCACCTCAGATGTACGGAGTTTCCATGCGACGCCGATCCAGCCTCACCCTGCTGCTGACGTTGCTGCCCACGCTTGCCCTGGCCCAGGTCCAGGTCCGCACGCCGCTTCCGGCGGTCAGCGAACCGCTGCGCGAGGTGCCGGCCAGCGTGCGCGCGCAGCCGCTCTCGCAGGGTGAGGTGACCCATCAGGTGACGCTGGCCGCACCGGCCGGCGAAGCCGCGGTGACGGTGCGATCGGTGCAGCCGGTGAGCGTGGTCGGTCAGTACCGTATCGCGTTCGCGGCGCTGGATGTCGACGGCGACGGATTCATCAGCCGCGCCGAGGCGCAGGCCAACCCGACGCTGGCCGATGAATTCAACGCGCTGGACGTGAAGCGGCGCGGCACGCTGGACCGCGCCGATCTGGCCGGCTGGCTGATCGACTGAGCGCGCGGGTCACAACCCCGCCGCGCGCTTCCAGAACATCGATACCAGCGGCGGCAGCTTGCCGGCGCAGCCCAGCGCGCGACCGCGCGCCAGGGTCAGGTGCATCTCATCATTGGAGAACACCGTGTTGATCGCATCGAAACTGTACGCAGCGACGGTGTTTTCACTGCGGCGTTCGCGTGCCCAGCGCTGCAGGCGGTGCGGTGACATCCAGTCCTGGCGGCGCTGCTGTGCGGCCAGCACCATCGTCCGCAACGCAGCGACATCGCGCAGGCCGAGATTGACGCCCTGCCCGGCCAACGGATGCACCACATGCGCCGCATCACCGAGCGCGAGCACGCGGCCGGCGACGTAGCCGGTCGCCAATTGGCGGCGCAGCGGGAAGGCCGCGCGGCTGGAGGCCAGGGTCATCGCCCCCAGCCGCCCGGCAAAGGCATGGGTGAGCTCACGGCCGAAGGCGCTCTCGTCGAGTGCCAGCACGCGCTCAGCCTCGGCATCGGGCAGGGTCCATACGATCGAGCTGCGCTGCGCGCTGATCGGCAGCACCGCCAGCGGCCCAGTGACCAGGAAACGCTGCCACGCGGTGGCTTCATTGTTTTTTTCGGTATCCACGTAGGCAACCACGCCACGCTGGGCGTAGTCATGCCGGCTGACCTCCAGGCCGGCCAGTCGGCGCAGGGTGGATTCGGCACCGTCGGCGGCGATCGCCAGCGATGCTTCCAGCCGACGGCCGTCGTCCAGGCGCAGGCGCACCCCGTTGGCGTCCTGCTCCAGCGCTTCCACCCGGGCCGGGCAGCACAGCTGCACGCCGGCCGCCGGCAGCGCCGCCCACAGGCGGTCCACCAGCAGATCGTTCTCGACGATCCAGCCCAGTTGTTCACGGCCGAGCGTATCGGCATCGAAACGCAGTTCATCGCCGCCGGCCGCATCCCAGACCCGCATCCGGCGGTAGGCACAGGCACGCGCGGCAGTCACCGCCGGCCACACGCCGAGCGCGGCCAGCAGCTGGGCGTTGTCCGGCGCGAAGGCATACACGCGCAGATCCGGCTGCTGCGGCTGCCAGGCGGCCGGCTCGCGGCCTTCAACCAGCGTCACCGACAGCCCGGCATCGGCCAGGGCCAAGGCACAGGCCGCACCGACCACACCGCCGCCGACCACCACCACATCCTGCGGACGCCGGCTCACAGGCCTGCTCCGCGGCATAGCGCCGGCACCTGGCCACGGAAGCCCATCGCGCCGCCCACCAGCATCGACTGCATCGGCGTCGCTTGTGCGGCCAACAACCCAAGCGACCGCAGCGGCCGCATCAGCGGTGCCGGGTTGCTGGTCAATCGCGCCAGCCCACCGGAGAAGGCGATGGTCTGCTCGCGGTCTTCAAGACGCCGTGACACGTGTTCGCGCAGCAGCGCATCGCTGCCGGCATCGTCGGCATCGGCCACGAGTTCGGCCAGGGTCAGCGCATCGCGCAGGCCCAGGTTGAAGCCCTGCGCGCCCAGCGGATGGATGGTCTGTGCGGCATTGCCAAGCAGGACGGCACGCTCGCCGACCAATGCCTGCGACAGCACCTGGACCAACGGGTAGGCGCTGCGCGGCCCGCTCTCCAGCAACCGGCCGGCACGCCAGCCGATCGCACCCTGCAGGCGGCTCACCCACGCCGCATTGTCCAGCGCCATCACTGCCTCGGCCTGGTCGCGGGCAACACCGTGCACCGCACCGAAGTGGCGATCGCCACGCGGCAATAACGCGGTCGGGCCGGTGTCGGTGAAGCGCTCGTACGCGGTGCCGTCCGGCGCACGGGCGGCGCGCACCCGCGACACGAACAGGGTCTGCTCGAAATCATGCTCGTCCACCTCGATCCCCAGCGCCTCGCGCACGCCGCTGCGGGTCCCGTCGGCACCGACCACCAGCCGCGCCAGCAGGCAGCGCTCACCGCCGTCCTCGGCGATGAACACTTGGCGGTAGCCGTCCACCGTGGCGCCCAGGCGCACGAACCGGGCCGGGCGATAGCGGGTCAGGTGGGTCAGCGTGTCCAGCCGCGCTTCCAGCGCCTGGCCGAAATCGCGGGCGACCACCACCTGTCCGAACCACGGGCGCTGATACTGAGCGGCCTCCATCTGCACGCGGCCGAAGTCACCGGCGCGGCTCACATGGATACGGGTGATCGCCCCCGGCGCACCGGCCAGCATCTGCATCACGCCCAGCGCGGTCAGCGCATTGACGGTGGCGGCAGCAAAGCTGAGGTTGCGCTGGTCGAACACCGCCGGCAGGGTACCCAGCGGCGAGGCCTCGACCAGGCCGACATCGCGGCCGGCACGGTCCAGGGCAATGGCCAGGCTGGCACCGACCAGCCCGCCGCCTACGATCACTACATCATGTCGTTCACTCATGCCCGCCATGATAAGGGTTCGCCCGTTCCGGCGGCGTGCGGCGGGCTGCCGCAGCAGGCGCTAGAATGAATGTCTGCCCTCACCCGCCACCGCCATGACCTCCACTGCCCAACGCGCCTTTGTCCTGTCCGTGCTCGTGCTGTTGATGGCGGCCACCCGGGTCAACCATTTTGCGGCGATTCCGGATGCCTCCTGGGCGGTGTTCTTCATCGGCGGCTTCTATCTGCGCGCGTGGACCCGCTGGGCGTTCCCCGTGTTGATGGCGCTGGCGGTGCTGGTCGACTGGATCGTGATCCGCCGCAGCGGCCTGGATTTCTGGCAGCACTACTGCGTCTCCCCCGGCTACTGGATGCTGCTCCCGGCGTACTTCGCCATGTGGAGCGGCGGCATGCTCCTGCGCGGCGGCTATCACAGTGCTACCTGGGCCGCGCTGGGCAAGGGCGCCCTGCTGCTGGTCGCGGCGGTCGCGGTCTGCCATCTGTTCGCCCAGGGCGGCTTCTACTGGACCAGCGACAGCGTGGCAGCCCCTACCGTCGATGGCTGGGCGAAGAACTACGGCGACTGGTTCCTGCCGTACCTGCGCACGGCCGCCGTCTATGTCGGCCTGGCCGCCGCCCTGCAGCTGGCGACCGAGCAGGTCGGCAAGCTGCTGCAGGCGCGCCGCGACGTGCTGCACTGAGCGCGGCCGGGCTCACCGATGGGCAACCGCCTTTCCCGCATCTATACGCGCACCGGTGACGATGGCAGCACCGGCCTGGGCGATGGCAGCCGCGTGGCCAAGGACGATGCCCGCGTGGCCGCCTATGGCACGGTCGATGAGGCCAACTCGGCGCTCGGCGTGCTGTTGGCCGTGCCGCTGCCGGAGGATGTCCGCGCGCTGCTGACGGTGATCCAGCACCAGCTGTTCGATCTGGGCGGCGAGCTGTGCATCCCCGGCCATGCCGCCATCCACGCTGCCGACATCCAGGCGCTGGAACAGCAGCTGGACCACTACAACGCCGATCTGCCCGTGCTCAAGGAGTTCATCCTGCCGGCCGGCGGTGAAGCAGCCGCGCGCTGCCATCTGGCCCGCACCATCGTGCGCCGGGCCGAGCGCGACACGGTCACGCTGGCGCGCCGGGAGACGGTCCGCCCGGAAGCGCTGCATTACCTCAACCGTCTGTCGGACCTGCTGTTCGTGCTCGCGCGCGTGCTGGCCCGCGCCGACGGCCACGGCGAGGTGCTCTGGCGCCACGAGCGCCGCCACGCCTGAACGGCCCTGCCGCCCCACCGGATATTCTGCCCGCATGCTGGTTTTCACCCACCCCGCCTGTCTGCAACACGATCCCGGCCGCGGCCATCCCGAATGCCCGGCGCGACTGCAGGGGGTGCTGGATGCGCTCAAGGCGGCCTATCCGGACCAGCTGGACTGGCGCGAGGCCCCACCGGCCAAGCTCGGCGAGCTGGCCCGGGTGCACGACAGCGAACTGATCGATCTGGTGCTCACGCCGCAGACCGAGCCACTGCGCCTGATCGACATGGACACCATGACCTCGCCCGGATCAGCCAGCGCGGCCCTGCACGCCGCGGGTGCCGGGGTGGCGGCCGTCGATGCGGTGATGCTTGGTAGTGATCCGGTCGCGTTCTGCGCGGTGCGCCCGCCCGGCCACCACGCCAGTGCCAGCACCGCGATGGGCTTCTGTCTGTTCAACAACATTGCCATCGCCGCGGCCTACGCCCGCGATCGCTACGGGCTGGAGCGGATCGCCATCGTCGATTTCGACGTCCACCACGGCAACGGCACCCAGGACATTTTCATCGCCGACCCCGGCGTGGCGTACTACAGCACCCACCAGGCCGGCCTGTTCCCCAATTCCGGCCTGCGCCGGGACCGCGGAGCCGGCAACCTGATGAACATCCTGCTGCCCCCGGGCAGCGGCGGCTTCCGCTTCCGCAACACCTGGGCCGACGAGATGCTGCCGGCCATCGATGATTTCCGGCCCCAGCTGCTGCTGATCTCGGCCGGCTTCGACGCCCACATGCGCGACCCACAGGCCGACCTGATGCTGGAAACCGAGGATTTCGCCTGGATCACCACCGAGCTGCGTGGCCTGGCCCGGCGCCACGGCGCGGGCCGGATCGTCTCCATGCTGGAAGGCGGCTACGACCTGCAGGCCTTGGCCGAGTGCAGCGTGGCCCACGTCGGGCAGCTGCGCTGACGCCGCCTGGTCCGGGTGGCGAATGAACCCGGACCCCTGCATCAGCGCGACCTTCATTGCCCCTATGCAAGGGATGGGGCAAGCTACGATCCGTTTTCGCCCGAATCCGATACCGCGTGCGCCGAGCCCTCCGCCTGCTGCCCCTCCCCCTCAGTATCGCCATCTGCCTGCCGGCCCTGGCCGACGACAAGCCGGTGAACTGGGGCCTGTGCCCGGTTACCGACGTGCTGCCCGTGTTCGACGATGCGCCCAAGGCTGACAAAGCCGCGGCCGCGACGCGTGACCAGCAGCCGACCGATATCGAGGGTGACCAACTCACCGGCACCTCCGTGGTGCCCAACTACCAGGGCAACGTCGCGCTCAAGCGCGGTGACCAGTTCCTGGGGACCGACAACCTGAGCTTCGATACCGAGAGCGGCAATTACGTCGCCGAGGGCAACGTCCGCTACCAGGACTCCTCGATCCGGATGAAGGCCCGTCGCGCCGAGGGCAACCAGGAAAGCGACACCCACAAGATCAGCGACATCCAGTACCAGCTGGTGTCCCGCCGCGGCAATGGCGGTGCCGAATCGATCGACCTGCAGGGTGCGGTCGGCCAGATGCATCGTTCCACTTACACCACCTGCGATCCCTCGCAGCCGGTGTGGAAGCTGTCGGCCCCGCAGATCGAGGTCGATAACGACGCCGGCTTCGGTACCGCACGCAACGCGGTGCTGCGCATCGGCAAGGTGCCGGTGCTGTGGGCGCCGTACTTCAAGTTCCCGATCGATGATCGCCGCCAGACCGGTCTGCTCTACCCGCAGATCGGCCTGTCCGGCCGCAACGGCTTCGACTACACCCAGCCGATCTATCTGAACCTGGCGCCGAACTTCGACGACACCCTGATGCCGCGCTACATGAGCAAGCGCGGCTTCATGCTCGACAACGAGTTCCGCTATCTCTACGACGGTGGGCGCGGCGAGCTGCTGACCGCCTACCTGCCCAACGACAAGCTGCGCGACAAGGATCGCGGCCGCGTGGAGTTTGGGGGGTACCACAACATCAATGCCAACTGGCAGGCCCGTGCGAATCTGGCCTGGGTCAGCGATGAGCGCTATCTGGAGGATTTCTCCAACAAGCTGCTCGGCGTGACCACCTCCAACCTGCAGAGCCAGATCGGCATCTACGGCACCGGCGAGAACTGGACCGGCGGCCTGATGGCCGACTACTGGCAGCTCACCGATTACACGCTGACCGAAGCGTCCCTGCCGTACGCGCGCCAGCCGCGCCTGTTCGTCAACTGGGACAAGCCGCTGCTGCCGTGGCTGGAAACCGGCGTGTATGCCGAAGCGGTGAACTTCACGCATCTGGACGTGCACGGCAAGATCATCGATGCCGAAGGCGAATTCGTCCGCGACGGCCTGCCGCCGACGCGCATGGACGGTGGCTCGCGCCTCGATATCAAGCCCTATGTCTCGATGCCGTTCAGCGGCGCAGCCTGGTACGTCACCCCGACCTTGGCCTACCGCTACACCGGCTATGACCTGGAACGTGGCCTCGCCGACAGCATCCGCCGCAGTCAGTTGACCCCGGAACAGTTGGCGGTTGCCACCCCCGACCAATTGCGCGGCAACACCTCGCCGAGCCGCAGCCTGCCGATCGGCACCATCGACGCAGGGCTGTTCTTCGACCGCGAGACCACCATCGGCGGCACGCGCTTCCTGCATACGCTGGAACCGCGTCTGTTCTACCTGCGTACGCCGTACCGCGACCAGAGCGATCTGCCGGTGTTCGATACGCGTGACTTCACCTTCAGCTGGGGCCAGCTGTTCCGCGACTCGCGCTACTCCGGCGCCGATCGCCAGAATGACGCCAACCAGCTGACCATGGCGGTGAGCACCCGCTTCATCGACCAGGACACCGGCAAAGAGCGCTTCTCCGGCAGCATTGGCCAGATCCTGTACTTCGATGATTCCCGGGTCACCCTCAACAGCAGCGAAACCCCGGTGGAACAGGGCAAGTCGGCCTGGATCGCGGACGCCAACTACGCCATCAACGACCGCTGGAACCTGGGCGCCACCTATCAGTGGGATCCCAAGTACAAGCGTGAGGATCTGGCCAGCGTGCGCGCGCGCTACCTGATGTCCAACGATGGCGTGGTCAACCTGACCTACCGCCACCGCTTGAACCCCAACGGCAGCGAGTTGCTGGAACAGGCCGACCTGTCCTTCCTCTATCCGCTCAACGAGCGCTGGAGCCTGGTGGGTCGCTACTACTACTCCATCCAGGATCGCGCGCCGCTGGAAATCATCGGCGGCGTGCAGTGGGACAGCTGCTGCCTGGCCGTTCGCGCCATCGCCCGCCGCTACGTCCGCAACCGCGAAGGCGAGCTCAACAACTCCTTCCAGATCGAGTTCGTGCTCAAGGGCCTGAGCTCCATCGGCCAGAACACGGACCGCACCTTGCGCCGTGCTATTCTCGGCTACTACCGAGACGACCTCTATCTGGTGCCGCCCAGCAACACCGGTGCGGCCCGCGATGACTACGATCCGAATCTGATCCCATGACCAAGACCCTTCCCGTACTCCTTGCCTCCCTGCTGGCGGTCTCCTCCGCGACGGCCCCGTTGCAGGTAATGGCACAGCAGAGCCAGCGTCTGGACCGCATCGCGGCGATCGTCGATGAGGACGTCGTGCTGCAGAGCGAACTGGACCGTGCCGTCCAGAACATCAAAGCGCAGTACGCCGGTCGCGAAAACCAGCTGCCGCCCGATGACGTGCTCAACCGCCAGGTGCTCGAGCGCCTGGTCCTGGTCAAGCTGCAGGTCGCCCGCGCTGAGAGCAGTGGCATCAAGGTCAGCGATCAGGAATTGAACCAGGCGATCAACGCCATCGCCCAGCAGAACGGCTCCACCCTGGATGCCCTGCGCCAGCGGCTAGCCAGCGACGGCCTGGATTTCAACGATTTCCGCAATTCGGTCCGTGACGAGATCACCGTGCAGCGCCTGCGCCAGAGCTTTGCGCAGAGCCGCATCTCGGTCAGCGAAGGCGAAGTGGATGGCGCGCTCAAGCAGCAGGCCACCGTCGGTACCCAGTACCACCTGGCGCACATCCTGATCGGCCTGCCCGAAGGGGCCACCGCCGAGCAGATCACCACCGGCCAGAAGAAGGCCGATGGCGTGAAGGCGCTGCTGGACAAGGGCGAGATCGACTTCAACGCCGCGGCGGTCCGTTATTCGGACAGCCCCAACGCGCTGGAAGGCGGCGACCTGGGCTGGCGTTCGCTGGATGAAATCCCGAATGCGTTCGCCCAGATGATGAAAGACATGAAGTCCGGCGACGTGGTCGGTCCGCTGCGTGGCCCGAGCGGCTTCCAGCTGCTGAAGCTGGTCGAGGTGCGTGACGCCAACGCCACCGCAGGCGGTGGTCAGAGCATCACCGAGTACCACGCCCGCCACATCCTGGTCCGCATCACCGACCAGCAGGACAACGCCGCGGCCAAGGCCAAGATCGATACCCTGCGCGCCCGCATTGCCGGCGGCGCCGAGTTCGATGCGGTAGCCAAGGAATCCTCGGAAGACAACAACAGCAAGGGCCAGGGCGGCGATCTGGGCTGGTTCCCGGTCGATGCGTTCGGTCCGGACTTCGGCAAGCAGGTTGAAGGCGTCGCTGACGGTGGCGTCAGCCAGCCGTTCCGCACCGATGCCGGCTGGCACATCGTCCAGCGCGTCGCCACGCGCCAGACCGATGCCACCACCGACAACCAGCGCGCCCAGATCCGTGAAACGATCGGCCGTCGCAAGCTGGAGGAAGAGTACAACCGCTTCCTGCAGGAACTGCGTGGCGAAGCCTACGTGGACATGCGCGGCAACACGCCTGCTGGCGCCGCAGCCCCCACCCCGCCGCAGTCCTGATCGATGCTCCCGCAGCTCGCGCTGGTCCCGGGCGAGCCGGCGGGGGTCGGCCCGGAGCTTTGCCTCCGTCTGATCCAGCAGCCGCGCACTGATTGCCGGCTGCTCGCCTTCGCCGACCCGGATACCCTGCACGCCGCCGCCGCGGCGCTGTCGCTGCCGCTGCAGCTCCTGCCTGAAGATGCCATCGCCCGCCAGCCGGGCGATCTGCCGTTGCGCGCGGTCCCCAATGCCGTGCCGTCGCGCTTCGGTACGCCGGATGCGGCCAACGCCGGGGCCGTGATCGGCGCGCTGCGTCAGGCCGGTCAGGCCTGCCTGTCCGGTGCACTCGCCGGCGTGGTCACCGGCCCGGTGCATAAGGCGGTCATCAACGAGGGCGGCATCGCCTACAGCGGCACCACCGAACTGCTGGCCGACCAGGCCCGTTCGCCGGTGGTGATGATGCTGGCCAATGACATCGTGCGCGTGGCGCTGGCGACCACCCACCTGCCGCTGCGGGCGGTCGCCGATGCGATTACGGCCGATGGTCTGGCACTCACCCTGCAGATCGTCCACGACGCCCTGCAGCGCGATTTCGGCCTGGCCTCGCCGCGCATCGCCGTGCTCGGGCTCAACCCGCACGCCGGCGAAGACGGCCACCTGGGCCGCGAAGAACGTGACCTGATCATCCCGCTGCTGGAGCGCCTGCGCGCCCAGGGCATGGACCTGGTCGGGCCACTGCCGGCCGACACCGCCTTCCTGCCGGCCAAGCTGGCCGGGTTCGACACGGTGCTGGCCATGTACCACGACCAGGGCCTGCCGGTGCTCAAGTACAGCGGCTTCGAGCAGGCCGTCAACATCACCCTGGGCCTGCCCTACCCGCGCGTCGCGGTCGACCATGGCACCGCCCTGGACCTGGCCGGCCGCGGCGTGGCCGACCCTTCCAGCCTCCTCGCTGCCACCGCGCTGTGTGCCCGGCTGGCGCGCCAACGTACACTGGTGTCATGACTTCTTCGTATTCCTCCTCCGGCGCCCCCGGTTTCTCCGGCCCCGCCAAGAAGCAGCTCGGCCAGCACTTCCTCGCCGACCGCAGCTATATCGACAAGATCGTCCTGGCGGTCAGCCCGAAAGACGGCGACCGTCTGGTCGAGATCGGCCCCGGCCAGGGCGCGATCACCCTGCCGCTGCTGCGCCGCCACCCGAAGCTGACCGTGATCGAGTTCGATCGGGATCTGGTCGGCCCGCTGGCCGCCGCCGCCGAGCCGCTGGGCGAGATGACCATCATCCACCGCGACGTGCTGCAGGTGGACTTCACCGAGTTGGCCGCCGGCAGCCCGATCCGCCTGGTCGGCAACCTGCCCTACAACATCTCCTCGCCGATCCTGTTCCATGCCCTGGACCACGCCGCGGTGATCACCGACATGCACTTCATGCTGCAGAAGGAAGTGGTCGACCGCATGGCCGCCGATCCGGGCAGCAAGGTGTATGGCCGACTGAGCGTGATGCTGCAGGCGTTCTGCAAGGTGACCTCGCTGTTCGTGGTGCCGCCGGGTGCGTTCCGCCCGCCGCCCAAGGTCGATTCGGCGGTGGTGCGACTGGTCCCGCGGGATCCGGCCACGGTCGGCATCCTGGACCGCAAACGCTTTGCCCATGTGGTCAAGGCCGCCTTCGGGCAGCGCCGCAAGACCCTGCGCAATGCGCTGCAGAACGTGTGCACGCCCGAGCAGTTCGAGGCGGCCGGTGTGCGCAGCGATGCCCGTGCCGAGCAGTTGGACGTGGCGCAGTTCATCGCGCTGGCCAACGTCCCGTACGAGGCTGACGCGCCGCAAGGTTGAGCGCGCCACCTCGTGGCCCTCACCGGCCGCGCGCACGTGGAACCGCCTGACATCCATGACGGGGGCGCTGCCAGCTTGGCAGCACTCATCTCATCGTGCACAACATTCACTAAACTGCCTGCATGAACGACGCTGCAAACTACGCGATCTCCGTCGAGGTCGCCCCCCGCTTCCTCGATGACCAGTCCACCCCGGAGGACGGCCGCTACGCGTTCGCCTATACGATCCGCATCCTCAACCGGGGCCGCGTCGCGGCACGGCTGGTGGCCCGCCACTGGCGGATCACCGATGCCAATGGCCGCATCGAACATGTCGACGGCGATGGGGTGATCGGCGAGCAGCCGCGGCTGCGCCCCGGTGAAGACTTCCGTTACACCTCCGGTGTCATGCTGGAGACCGAGCACGGCACGATGCAGGGGCACTACGACATGGTGGCCGACGACGGCACCGAGTTCGCCGCCCCCATCGCGCCGTTCGTCCTGACCGTTCCGCGCACACTGCACTGATGGAGGCGCACGCATGAGTGTCTGGGCCATCGGCGACCTGCAGGGCTGCTACGACGTCACCCAGCGGTTGCTGGAAAAAATCAAGTTCGACCCCGCGGTCGACAAGCTGTGGTTCTGCGGCGATCTGGTCAACCGCGGTGGGCAGTCGCTGGAAACCCTGCGCCTGGTCCATTCGCTGCGCGAGAGCAGCGTGATCGTACTGGGCAACCATGACCTGTCCCTGCTCGCGGTCGGTGCACGCACCGAGGAAGAGCAGCGCAAGGTCAATCCGGACCTGCTGCGCATCGTGCAGGCCGAGGACCGCGACGAGCTGCTGGACTGGCTGCGCCTGCAGAAGCTGGCCCATGTGGACCGCGAGCTGGGCTGGATGATGATCCACGCCGGGCTGGCCCCGAAGTGGACCACCCAGCTGGCCGAAAAGCATGCGCGCGAGGTCGAGCAGCAGCTGCACGGCAGCGGCTACCGCAAGCTGTTCCGCAACATGTACGGCGACAAGCCCAGCTGGTCACCCGGCCTGGCCGGCTACGACCGCTCGCGCGCGATCATCAATCTGTTCACCCGCATGCGTTACTGCACGCCGCGGGGCCGGATCGGGATCGAAGACAAGGGCACGCCGGGCACGCAGGAACAGGGCCTGTACCCCTGGTTCGAGGTGCCGGGCCGCGCCGAGCGCGATCTGAAGATCGTCTGCGGGCATTGGTCCGCCTTGGGCCTGACCATCACCCAGGGCGTGCATGCGATCGATACCGGCGCGGTCTGGGGTGGCAAGCTCACCGCACTGCAGCTGGATACCGACGAACTGCGCGTGGTGCAGGTGCCGGGCCGCGATGTGCCCAAGCCGGTGTCCGCGCCGCGTCCGCCGGCACGCCGACTGACTGCCGAGGGTGCCCAGCCGAACGGGCGTCCGCCGCGGCAGGGGCAAGGCCAAGGGCGCGACCGTGGCCGTGGTGGCCAGGGCCGACAAGGCGGGGGCGCGAAGCCCGCGCAGAACGCTGAGCAGCAGCCGCAGAAAAACGACGTCACCAGCGACGCCGAATGATCCGCAGGCCGGTCAGTACGACCGGCCTGCCTGCAGCGCGCGCTCAGGCGCGGCGGTAATCCACGAAATCGAACGCGAACGCGTGCCGCTGGTCGGCCGCATGGTGTTCGCGCGCCACTTCCACCCACAGCGCCGGATCGACGGGCGGGAAATGGGTATCGGCTGGTACAGTGGTCTGTACCCAGGTCAGGTGCAGATCGGTGGCTTGGGCCATGGCCAGGCGATAGATCTCGCCGCCGCCGATGACGCACAGCTCCTCCGCCCCCGCAGCGCCCGCTGCCTGCAGCCCCTGCTCGATCGAGGCCACCGCGTGCATGCCGTCGAACGGCACCTGCCCGCTGCGGGTCAGCACCAGATTCAACCGGCCCGGCAAGGCACGGCCGAGCGACTGCGCGGTCCTGCGCCCCATCAGGATCGGCTTGCCGACGGTCAGCGCCTTGAAGCGCTTGAGATCGTCCGGCAGCTTCCATGGCAGGTCGTTGTCACGGCCAATGCCGTGGTCGGTGTCCAGCGCGGCGATCAGGGAGAGCTTCATGCGCGTGTTGCTCACACCGCCACCTGGGCCTTGATCGCCGGGTGCGGGTCGTAGCCATCGATGCGGATGTCATCGAACTGGAAACCGAACAGATCGGTCACGTCGGGGTTCAGCCACAATTTCGGCAGCGCGCGCGGCTCACGCGCGAGCTGTTCGCGGGCCTGCTCGACGTGGTTCGAGTACAGGTGCGCGTCGCCCAGGGTGTGCACGAAATCGCCGACGCCCAGCCCGGTCGCCTGCGCCACCATGTGGGTCAGCAGCGCATAGCTGGCGATGTTGAACGGCACGCCGAGGAAGATGTCACCGCTGCGCTGGTAAAGCTGGCAGCTGAGCTTGCCGTCCACCACATAGAACTGGAACAGGTTGTGGCACGGCATCAACGCCATCTGCGACAGCTCGCCCACGTTCCAGGCGCTGACCACCAGCCGGCGTGAATCCGGGTTGCGCTTGATCTCGTCCACCAGCCACTGCATCTGGTCGATCGCCCCGCCATCGGCGGTGGCCCAGCTGCGCCACTGCTTGCCGTAGATCGGGCCGAGATCGCCGTTGGCATCGGCCCACTCGTCCCAGATCCGCACCTGGTGGTCCTTCAGATACCCGATGTTGGTATCGCCTTTCAGGAACCACAGCAGCTCATGGATGATCGAGCGCAGGTGCAGTTTCTTGGTGGTGACCAGCGGGAAGCCGTCATTGAGGTTGAAGCGCATCTGCCAGCCGAACACGCTGCGCGTGCCGGTGCCGGTGCGGTCGGATTTCTCCGTGCCGTGCTCCAGCACATGTGCGAGCAGATCGAGATAGGTCTTCATGCCTTGGCGCCTTCAGGGGCGACCGGCAGCACAGGCTGCAGGACCGGTGCGCGACGCGACAACGCCAGCAGCACCAGGCCAAAGGCCACCAGCGGCAGGCTGAGCAGCTGGCCACGGGTGAACCAGTCGAAGGCGAGATAGACGCCATTGTCCGGCATGCGCACGAACTCCACCGCGAAGCGGAAGATGCCGTACATCAGTGCGAACAGGCCGGCGATCACGTAGCGGTGGCGCGGCTTGGCCGACACCACCCACAGCACGAGGAACATCACCAGGCCTTCCAGCAGCGCTTCATACAGCTGCGAGGGATGGCGGGCGTACTGGTTGAGCGCGCCGGTGGCGAACTCGGCCTTGAGCGTTGTCAGATCCAGCCCGTTCAACGGCGCCGGCAGGCCGCTCGGGAACACCACGCCCCAGCTGCCGTCGGTGTACTTGCCCCACAGCTCGGCGCCGATGAAGTTGCCGATGCGCCCGAAGCCCAGGCCCAACGGGACCAGCGGGGCGACGAAATCGAGGGTGTCGAACAGATGCAGGCGATGCTTGCGCGACCACCACCACGCGGCGAGCAGCACGCCGAGCAGGCCACCGTGGAAGCTCATGCCGCCGTCCCACACCTTGAACAGCAGCAGCGGGTTGTGCAGGAATTCCGAGGTCGCGTAGAACAGCATGTAGCCCACGCGGCCACCGACAACCACGCCGAGCATCGCGTAGAACAGCAGATCGGAGAAGCCGTTGGCATCGACCCCGGGCAGGCGCCCGGCCGCGATCCGCTTGCGCCCCAGCCACCAGGCAGCGGTGAAGCCGAGCAGGTACATGATGCCGTACCAATGCACCTTGATCGGCCCGAGCGAAATGGCGATGGGGTCGATATCGTGGAAATAGATCATGAAGGGCGCCTTGCAGGGATGCCGATATTCTAGCGCCGCCCGGGAGCGGCCTCGCGGCGGCCGCGATCGCGCGATTGCCGGGCTTCAGCCCAGCATCTGGGGCGTGTCCGGCAGGCCGTCATCGTGTGACCCCGGAACCGGCGGATAGTGCCCGGCCAGCAGGTCCGAAACCTCTTCGATCGCCAGCAGTACCGCCTCCTGCAGGGCACCCTCACGCAGCCGCTGCTGCATGTGCGCGCAGATCGCGTGCCACTGCGCCTCACCGATGCGCCCGCGCAGGCCGCGGTCAGCGACCAGCTCGATGGCATGGTCGGCCAGCAGCAGGTAGATCAGTACGCCGTTGTTGTGTTCGGTATCCCAGGTGCGCAACTGGGCGAAGGCCTGCTCAGCGCGCTGCTGCGCGGTGATGCCCTGCCACAACGCGGCCAGCGCCAGATCCGCTTCCACCGCGAACATCACCTGACCACCGTGGCGCCGCTCGCCGGCGGTGATCGCATCGGTGATCGCCTGCAGATGTGCGGGTGGGAAGGCGCGTCGCACCGACGGGGAGAACACGTGCCGGAGCCAGCGCATCACCAGCCTCCCGAGGCGCCACCGCCTCCCGAACGTCCACCCCCTCCGCCCCAGCCGCCTCCACCGCCGCCGAAGCCACCCCCGCCGCCACCGAACCCGCCACCGCCCCAGCCCCCACCACCCCAGCCGCCACTGCGTGCGAACACGCCGCCGCGACCGGCCGACGTCAGGCCGACCAGCAGCCCCACCACGGCGGCCGCGCCACTGGCGACCACCAGCGAGGTGAACAGGAACGCGGCCACCCCGGCCCCGGCACCGCTCGCCAGCGCGCGCAGCGGTCGCGGCAGCCAGCCCAGGATGCCGCGCAGGAACAGACCGGCAAACAGGCCGATGCCCAGCGCCATCGTCCAGTTGCCACCCGCCGGGGCGTCCTGGGTGCGATGCGTGCTGACCGGCGCGGGCAGCGCCTCGCCGTCGATCAGCTTGACCAGCGCGGCGCTGGCGTCGGTGAGGCCACCGGCATAGTCGTTGCTACGGAAACGCGGGGCCAGGTACTCCTGGATCACCCGGTTGGCGATCGCATCCGGGATCGCGCCTTCCAGGCCGTAGCCCGGCTCGATGCGGACCCGGCGATCGTCCTTGGCCACCACCAGCAGCACGCCGTCATCCACGCCCTTGCGGCCGATGGACCACTGCTCGAACACGCGCTGGGTGTACTGCTCGATGGTTTCCGGCGCGGTGGTCGGCACCATCAGGATCTGCAGCTGGCTGCCCTTGCGCTGCTGCAACGCCAACGCCTGCGCCTCCAGCGCCTGGATCTGCGCCGCATCCAGGGTGCCGGTGGTGTCGACCACCGGCGAGGACATCGCCGGGATCGCCGCCTGGGTCTGCGCCCAGACAGGCAACGCCAGCGCCAGGCAGAGCAGCAACAGGCAGCGCAGCAGGCGCATGGTCACGGGCTCAGTTCGCCGGCTGCGGCTGCTGCTGCGGCGCCTGTGGTGCAGGCGCCGGGGCCGGTGGCTGCGAACCGAACTTGACCGCCGGCGGCTGCGAGATCTGCGCTTCGTTCTCCACCGTGAAGTTCGGCTTGGTCGCATAGCCGAACAGCTTGGCGGTGATCACCTGCGGGAACTGGCGGATGTAGGTGTTGTAGTCCTGCACCATCTGGATGTAGCGGCCGCGCGCCACGGTGATGCGGTTCTCGGTGCCCTCCAGCTGCGCCTGCAGATCGCGGAAGCCCTGGTCGGACTTCAGGTTCGGATAGTTCTCGGTGACCACCAGCAGGCGCGACAGCGCACCGCTCAGCTCGCCCTGGGCCTGCTGGAACTGCTTGAGGGAGTCGGCATCGTCGGCGTTGACGTTGACCTGCCCCACGCGTGCACGGGCGTTGGTGACATCGGTCAGCACCTGGCGTTCCTGGTTGGCATAGCCTTCCACGGTCTGCACCAGGTTGGGGATCAGATCGGCGCGGCGCTTGTACTGGTTGAGCACCTCGGCCCAACCGGCCTTGACCTGCTCATCCTTCTGCTGGATGGCGTTGTAGCCACAACCGGACAACAGGGAGGCCAGCACGGCCAGGCACAACAAACGGGAGAACGATCGCATGGCCGGCTCCGGATCTCGATGAACGGGATCCGGAGCATGCCACGCCTGCAGTAAAGCCCGCGTAACCAGCCACGCCCCTGAGTCAGGGGGCTGCCGCTTCCCCCTACCCCCTTACCAGTTGCCGGCACCCGGCACGTGGTGGGCCACGGCGCGGCGGCGCATCAGCAGGTTCAGCCACTCCACCAGCACCGAGAAGCCCATCGCGGCGTAGATGTAGGGCTTGGGCACATGTACATCCAGGCCATCGAGGATCAGCACTGCGCCGATCAGCAGGATGAAGGCCAGGGCCAGCATCTTCACGGTCGGGTTGGCGTCGATGAAGCGGCCCAGCGGGTTGGCGGCCAGCAGCATGACCGCGACCGAGAGCAGGATCGCGGCGACCATCACCGGCACATGCTCGGCGATGCCGACGGCGGTGATCACCGAGTCCAGCGAGAACACGATGTCGATGATGGCGATCTGCGCGATGACCATGCCGAACACGGCAGAGGCCTTGGTGGTGGTCGGATCTTCGTCCTCACCGCCGGTGATCAGCTCGCGGATTTCCATGCCGCCCTTGATGATCAGGAACAGGCCACCGACGATCAGCACCAGGTCGCGGATCGAGATGCCCATCCCGGCCACCGTGAACAGGTTGGCCTGCATGTGTGCCAGATAGGCCAGCGAGACCAGCAGCAGGATGCGGGTGATGCAGGCCACGGCGATGCCGAGCTTGCGTGCGAACGGACGACGCGCCTCGGGCAGCTTGCTCACCGCGATCGAGATGAACACCAGGTTGTCGATGCCCAGCACGATTTCCAGTGCGCTCAGCGTCAGAAGGGTCAACCAGACATTGGGGTCGGACAACAACTCAAGGAACATGGACTTCCATCCTTACAGGGGGGATGACGCGCGTGACGCGTCAGAAGTATTACGTCAGAAGATCTGCGGCAGCAGGATCAGGACCCAGCACACCAGTACGTTCATCATCAGCACGAACACGGCGGCCGAGCCCATGTCCTTGGCACGCCCGGCGAGCTCGTGGAACTCCGCGCCGTAGCGTTCGATCACCGCCTCGATCGCCGAGTTGGCCAGTTCCATGGCCAGCACCAGCAGCACCGAGCCGATCATCAGTGCGCGCTCCACCGGGGTCTGGCCGAGCCAGAGCGCCAGCGGAGCGAGCACGATCAGCAGGTAGACCTCCAGCCGGAACGAGGACTCATGCAGCCAGGCCGCACGCAGCCCCTGCCACGACCACACGGCGGCCTTGAAAATACGCTTGGGGCCGCGCGGCAGGTGCCCGATTTCATCCGCCATGGGCAATCACCCGGGTCGGCAATGCGGGCCGGAACGGCAGGAACAGCACACGGCAGACAGTCATGGGCATCGCTGAATGGGGCAGGCAATCGCTCATTTTGCCATAAGCCGGCCGGGGCATTGTCGAAGGCGGCCAACGCCCGTCCGTGGTAAAGCGCGGCGCGGGGGCAGCTTCTATGATGAATGCCTACCCGTCCGGGCGCCTTCGGGCGCCCCACCACAGGAGTCGTCCATGCTGCACCGCCGTGCCCGTCCCCTTCTGCTCGCCCTTGCCCTGGGCGCCACCCTGCCCGCCCTGGCACGCACCCCGGCCCCCGCCGCACCGCAGGTACCGACCCAGGTCTCCAACGTGGCCTGGGCCGGCGACATGGCGCAGTTCGCGGCCCAGGACGCGGCCAACCCGCCGCCGCGCGGTGGCATCGAGTTCATCGGCAGCTCCTCGATCCGCATGTGGGAGGGCCTGGCCACCGATTTCCCGGGCCAGCCGGTGTTCAACCGCGGCTTCGGCGGCTCGGAAGTGCGCGACAGCACCTGGTACGCCGACCGCATCGTGATCCCGTATGCGCCCTGCAAGGTGTTCTTCTACGCTGGCGACAACGACCTCAACAGCGGCCGCAGCCCGACCCAGGTCCGCGATGACGTGGTGGCCTTCGTGCAGCGCGTGCACCGCGACCTGCCCAAGACCACGGTGGAGGTCATCTCGATCAAGCCCAGCCCGTCGCGCGCGAACCTGCTGCCCGCGGTGGTGGAAGCCAACGGGCTGATCAAGGCCGCGCTGACCACGCTGCCCAACACCGGCTACACCGACGTCTACACGCCGATGCTCGGTGCCGATGGCCAGCCGCGTGCCGCGCTGTTCCGCGAGGACATGCTGCACATGACGCCCGAAGGCTACGCAATCTGGCGCACGGCGCTGGCGCCCAAGGTGCAGTGCAACTGAGCGATCCGGGGAGGCGCGGCGCCTCCCCGACTCAACGGTAGTGGATCGTGGCCTGGGTGCCCTGCCCCGGCTCACTGGTCAGGCCGATCTTCCAGCCGAAGCGGTCACACAGCCGGCGTACGATCGACAGCCCCAGCCCGGTCCCCTGCGGGCGGCTGGGCTCAGCGCGGTAGAACGGCTCGAAGGCGCGGCCCAGCGCTTCGGGTGACATGCCGATGCCGGTATCGCGCACGACCACGCGATCCTCTTCGACATCAACGTCGATCCGCCCTTCATCGGTATAGCTGCAGGCATTGCGCAGCAGGTTGCTGACCACCACCTGCAACACCCGCGGCGGTGCGTGCAGCATCACTGGGCCGCTGCTGTGCAGATGGATCTCCACCGGCCGCCCGGCGATCAGCTCGCGGGCATTGTCCACCTCGTGGCGGACGATCTCGTTGACGTCGAACAGCTCGATCTGCGGCTCGACATCGGCCTCGCGGGCAAGGATCAGGAAGGCATCGATCACCGCTTCCATGTCGCGCCCGGCGCGCTGGATGCGCTGCAGGCCGCGGCGCAGGCGCGGGGTGATGTCCTGGTCGCCCAGCGCCATGTCGCTGGCCACGCGGATCACGGTCAGCGGGGTGCGCAGCTCGTGGCTGGCATCGCGGGTGAAGTTGCGCTCGCGCGCGACGTGCGCGGTGACCTTGGTGGCCAGCGAGTGCAGCGCGGCGGCCAGCTGACGGGTCTCGCCCTGCATGTCGGCCGGCAGCTTGGCCGGCGCCAGGTCGGCTGCTTCCGGGTGCCCGGGGTCCCAGCGCGAGACGCGGCGGGCCAGCCAGTTGACCGGCGACACCAGACGTTTGGAGGCGCGGTAGGTGATCCACGAGGCGCCATAGACCGCCAGCAGGGTCAGCAGCACCGGCACCACGCCGAACCAGAACGCCAGCATTTCCGCACGCGAACGCAGGAACACCAGGTACAGGCGACCTTCCGGCCGCGCATCGACCAACACCAGCTGGTCGTCGTCCTTGAGCTCATGGAAGCCGGGGGGGAGCGTGCGCAGGTTGGCCGGCAGGCTCAGCGGCGACTGCCCGGTCTCCAGCAGATAGCCGCGGATGTTCTGGGTATTGGGCGGCGGCTGCACCGGCGAGGCCTCGTGCAGCTGCCAGTAGTACCCGGCCTCTTCCTGCAGCGCGCTGCTGACCAGGCTGTGCTTGATCACCAACGACACCAGCCACGCACCCAGCAGGATGCCCAGGCTGGCGAGCACGGCTTGGAGGATGAAGACGATGCGGATCTTGCGCGGCAGACCGTGCGGCATTACGGGGTCCAGGGCGGTTCGCGGCGATTATAGGAAAGCTTGCCGTGAGTCCATCGTGCAAACCATGACAACGGCCCGGCAGATGCCGGGCCGTCATGCTCCAGAGGGTATCGGAGGATCGGATCGCTCATGCCGCCCGCAGGCGGCCGAGCGGCGATCGACCGCCCATCAGCTCATCGGCTGGGCGATATCGGCAATGCGGTAGCCGGCGCTCTGCACGGTATGCAGCAGCGGGCGATCAAACGGCTTGTCGATGATCTTGCGCAGGTTGTACAGATGGCTGCGCAGGGTGTCCGAGTCGGGCAGGCCATTGCCCCAGATCTCGCGTTCGATTTCCTGGCGGGTCACCACACGCGGCGATTCGCGCATGAGGATCGTCAGCAGGCGCAGGCCGATCGGCGAGAGCTGCAGTTCGGTCCCGGCACGGGTGGCGCGCATGCTGACCGGATCGAGCACGAGGTCAGCGACCTTGAGCACTTCCGAGCCGACCTGGCGACGCTCGCGGCGGATCAGCGCGCGCAGGCGGGCTTCCAGTTCCTGGATCGCGAACGGCTTGGTCAGGTAGTCATCGGCGCCGAACCCCAGGCCGGTGAGCTTGTCGTCCAGCGTGTCGCGCGCGGTCAACATCAGCACCGGCGTGGACTTGCGGGCGTCGTTGCGCAGGCGGCGACAGACTTCGATGCCGTCCAGACGCGGCAGCATCAGATCGAGCACGACCACGTCGTAGCTGTTCTCGGCCGCCAGACGATAACCGTCCAGCCCATCCTGAGCGTAGTCGACTTCGAAGCCGCGCCCTTCCAGGTACTCGCCGATCATCTCGGAAATATTACGGTTGTCTTCGACCACCAGCACCAGGCCGGAGGTCTCCTTTGTCTGACGCATGGGATTCCCTCTTTCTTCAGCTTTGTGAAACATGCCGCATCGTCAGTGGACGCGGTGTGAAGTTCCTCACACACCGATCAAAGCAGGGGTTTGAGCAGCGGCCAGACGTTGTCCAGCACCTGCGGCTGCGCAGCCGCGGTGGGGTGCAGCCCGTCGGCCTGCATCAGATTCGGCTTCAAGGCCACCCCCTCAAGCAGGAACGGCAGCAGCGGCACGTCGTACTGTTTGGCCAGCTCAGCGTAGGTCTGGCGCAGGCGCTGGCGGTAGGCCGGGCCATAGTTGGGCGGCACGTCGATGCCCAGCAGCAGCACCTTGGCGCCCGCCTTCTGGCTGGCCACGATCATCTTTTCCAGGTTGCCGCGCAGCTGGGCCGGGGTCAGCCCGCGCAGCGCATCGTTGCCGCCGAGTTCGATCACCACCACGGACGGGCGGTGCTTTTCCAGCAGGCCCGGCAGGCGGGTCAGCGCGCCGGCGGTGGTTTCGCCGCTGATGCTGGCATTGATGATCGCCGGCGGTGCCTTGATCTGTTGTTTGACCCGCTGCTGAAGCAGGTTTACCCAGCCCGACGCGGCCGGGATATTGTGGGCGGCACTGAGGCTGTCGCCGACCACCAGCACCGCCGCACGGGTGTCCGGACCTTTGGCACAGGCCAGCATCGGCATCAGCAGCAACCCTGCCAGCAGCCAGCCCATCGAGGCCACGCGGCCCATTCCACTTGCTTGGTTCATTGGAGAATCCTCATCGACAGCCTGTCCCCCCGCAGCGCGCCCGTCGCCATCGCCGCCCACAACGTGGGCAAGTCCGCACGTGGCCCGGAGGGTGAAGTCCACATACTGGACAACATTGACATGACCGTCCATGAAGGCGAGAGCGTGGCCATCGTCGGCGCTTCAGGTTCGGGCAAGACCACCCTGCTCGGCCTGCTCGCCGGGCTGGACCTGCCCAGCCACGGCACCATTGCGCTGGCCGGTGCCGAGCTCAACACGCTCGATGAGGAAGCCCGCGCACAGCTGCGCGCACGCGAGGTCGGCTTCGTGTTCCAGAGCTTCCACCTGCTGCCGGCATTGACCGCCGAAGAGAACATCGCGTTGCCGCTGGAACTGGCTGGCCGCGAAGATCCAGTGCGGGTGCGCGAGGTGCTGGAACAGGTCGGCCTGGGCCATCGTGCGCGTCACTACCCGCGCCAGCTTTCCGGTGGCGAGCAGCAGCGGGTGGCGCTGGCCCGCGCGTTCGTGGCGCGGCCGCGCATCCTGTTCGCCGATGAGCCGACCGGCAGCCTGGACCAGACCACCGGGCAGCAGATCAGCGACCTGTTGTTCGCGCTCAACGCCACCAGCGATACCACCCTGGTACTGGTCACCCATGACCTGCGCCTGGCGCAGCGCTGCGAGCGTATCTACCAGCTCGACGGTGGCCGCCTGGCCGACACCGTTGCCGGCGCAGGCGCATGAACGTCGTGCGCCATGCAGCGCGTGCGCTGCGCCGCGAATTCCTGGCCGGCGATCTGCTGACCGTGTTCGCCGCACTGGTGCTGGGCGTGGCGGTGATGACCGCCGTCGGGACATTGGTCAACCGCGTGACCCTGGCACTGACCGGCAGCGCAGCGGAGATGCTCGGCGGCGACCTGGGCCTGAGCGGCCGCGAAGACATCCCGCAGACCTTCGCCGATGCAGCGCGCCAGCGCGGCTTGGCCAACACGCGCATGGTCAGCTTCCCCAGCGTGCTGTTCCATGGCGATGACAGCCAGATGGCCAACATCAAGGCGGTCGCCGATGGCTACCCGCTGCGCGGTGAACTGCGGGTCAGCCGCACGCTGCATGACAGCGCCAGCGACACCGCAGGAACGCCGCCGCCGGGCGAAGCGTATGCCGATCCCCGCCTGATGCAGGCGCTTGGCCTGCAGGTGGGCGATGCACTGGAATTCGGCGCGGGCACATTGAACGTGACCCGCGTGCTTCAGGCCGAGCCGGACACCTCCGGTGAGCTGATGCAGCTGTCGCCGCCGCTGCTGGTGAACCGCATCGATGTGGATCGCGCCGGCCTGCTCGGGCCGGGCAGCCGCGCCTCCTACCGGATGATGTTCGCCGGTGAGCCTGCGCAGATCGCCTCCTTCCGCGAGTGGCTCACGCCGCAGGCCAAGGGCTATCGCATCGTGGGGATCGACGATACCCAGCGCGGCGTGCGCGGCGCGTTCGATCTGGCCGGGCGTTTCCTCTCGCTGGCCGCGCTGCTGGCAGTGTTGCTGGCCGGTGTCGCCACCGCGCTGGCCGCCAACCGCTTCGCGATGCGACGCATCGACCAGGTCGCCATCCTGCGCTGCCTGGGCGCGCGCCAGCGCGACATCCTCACCGCGATGGCGCTGCAGCTGGTGATGCTGGCGGTGCCGGCCTGCCTGGTGGGTATCGGGCTGGGCATGGCCGCGCAGGCCGGGCTGGTGCAGGCGCTGGGTGGATTGATTCCGAACCGCCTGCCGCTGCCGCAGGCCACACCGGCGCTGAGTGGTGCGGGCATCGGCCTGGTGCTGCTGCTGGGCTTTGGCCTGCCGCCGCTGCTGCGCCTGCGCAGCGTGCCGCCGATGCGCGTGCTCAACCGCAGCTTCGCCGCGCTGCCGCCGAGCTCGATGCTGGTCTATGCCGCTGCGCTGGCCGCGACCGTCGCGCTGACCGTGCAGGCCACCGGCGATGTAAAGCTGGCCGCGTGGGTGCTGGGCGGGCTGGCCGCGCTGGCGGCGCTGGCCGGCGCGCTCGGTGCCCTGCTGCTGTGGCTGCTGCGTGGACTGCAGCCGCGCCTGCGCGGACGCTGGAAGCTGGGGCTGGCCTCGTTGACGCGACGCCGCGGGCTGGCGGTGATGCAACTGGTCGGCCTGTCGCTGTCGCTGTGTTCGTTGCTGCTGCTGTCGGTGATCGGTCCGGGGCTGTTGGCGCAGTGGCGCGATCGCTTGCCGACCGATACGCCGAACTACTTTCTGATGAACATCCAGCCCGAGCAGCGCGATGCCGTGCTGGCCACGCTGGGTGGGCTGGGCGTGGCATCACCGGGCATCGAGCCGTTCAGCACCGGTCGCCTGCTGGCGGTCAATGATCGGCCGCCGCAGCGGCAGGCACGCGAGGACAACAGCAACGAGGATGACGATGCCAACCGGCCGGTCAATTTCTCGTGGCGGCATGATTTCCCGCCGGCCAATACGCTGCTCAGCGGGACGTTCTGGAAGGCCGGCAGCACGGCGGCGGAGGCCTCGATCGAGCAGGGCTGGGCCGAGCGCTACGGGATGACGCTGGGCGACACGGTGACGCTGCAGATGGGCGATCAGGAGCGCAGTTTCACGATCACCAGCATCCGCAAGGCGGACTGGGATTCGTTCCGGGTCAACTTCTTCCTGCTGCTCAACGAAGGTGCGGTCGCCGATGCGCCGTACAACCTGATCACCGCCTTCCATCTGCCACGCGCGCAGGCACCGGCGCTGGCCGGGCTGACGCGGGAGTACCCGAACATTTCACTGTTGGATATCGACGGCATCCTGGAGCGGGTGCGCGAGGTGGTGGATCGGGTGAGCCAGGCGGTGCAGCTGGTGATGGGGTTCAGTCTGCTGGCCGGGCTGCTGGTGCTGCTGGCGGCGTTGCAGGCGACGGCCGGTGAGCGGCGCTACGACAGTGCGGTGCTGCGGACGCTGGGGGCGACGCGCCGTCAGCTGCGCGGTGCGGTGCTGGTGGAGTTCGGTGCGCTCGGGCTGTTGTCGGCGTTGTTGGCGGTGGGCGCGGCGGCGCTGCTGGGCTCGGTGGTGGCGCGGCAGGTGTTCGAGTTGACGCTGAGTCCGCCGTGGGGGCCGTTGGTGGTGGGCGGTGCGTTGGGTGTGCTGTTGAGCATGCTGGCTGGTTGGTGGGGGACGCGGCGGATTCTGCATACGCCGCCGGCGTTGGCGCTTCGGGAGGCGTGAGTTTGGGGCGCCGTTGCATTGAAAGCGAAAGCGAAAGCGACGGCGTCCATGCGTCCACTGCCTGAAGGCTGGCGGGCAGCCCTGCCCAGGACGCGCCGTAAACCCATCCCTGGGGGCTCGTGGGCGCCATCCCTGGCGCCCTGACGGTCCCGGGCAGGGCTACCCGCCATCCTTCTCGAGGGATGGCCTTGGGCGGAGGGGAGAGCGGCGGGTCTACCGTTGGGCTCGAGTTGGTACGGCCATCGATGAGGCAATGTGCTGCTTCGAGGTTTGGCGATGGACGCGTGCGCTACCGATGGCGTCGGTGTCAGCGCGCGCTTTCTGGCGGTGCTTTTTCTACCCACTGCTGGAAGACGGCGTCGATCTCGGTGTCCACCACGGTCTTGCCGTCCTGGATGTCCTGGGCCTGGGTGAACAGCGGGATGATCATGGCCATGCCGTCGGGTTTGGTTTTCAGGTGCACGCCCGGTGCCTGCCCGAGGAAGTCGTCCCAGCGCTGGCGCACCTTCGCCCAGTAACCCGCGGTGGCGGTCCAGTAGGCGTACGCGGGGGTGAAGTCCACCTCGGTGGTTTTGTTGTACTCGTTGAAGCCGAATTCGCGCGCGATCGGTGTCTGCGTGCCGTCGGGGCGCCGCTGGATCTTGGTGTTGAACTGCTCGTGGGTCCAACCGTTGGGCGTGCGCGTGTGCCGGTTGATCACGGCCAGGGCGTTGTAGTCGCTGCGGCGGGTGTATTCGCGGCGCGGCAGGGGGCGCCAGCTGAGGTCGCTGGTCCACTCGGCGATGCCGTTGTCGTAGCGCCAGGCGCCGGTGCCGCAGTAGCGCGGTGCGTCGCTGACTTCGTAGACGCATTGGGTCCAGGCACCGGTGGTGAGCGACGTGGGAATGGGGCGCACGTGCCAGGTCTGGTCGGCAGTGAACTCGAACCGGGTCGGTGCCTGGTAGACCCAGTCCTGGCGCCAGTGCTTGGTGACGTGGCCGCTCTTCGGTTCGACCAGCAGGTGCTGCAGCACCACCCGCTTCGGGGTGTCTTCGACCACGATCACCACTTCGTTGCCACCGGTGCGTACGGCCGGCGCGCGTTCGTAGCCGGGTTTGAGCAGGACGGTTTCGTCGAAGGCGAAGTCGACGATGTATTCGCCCTGCATGGCCAGGATGCTGGCGCGGTCGCGCGCGGGGTCGGCCGGTGTGGCATGCGCACTGGCGGTGAGCGCGAGCAGCAGCGCTGCCAGGGTTTGCGAGTTCGGCATTACAGCTGGATCACCGGCATGCCGTCGGCCGTCCACGGTCCACTGCGGCGGGCCGCGGTGGCGCAGCAGCAGTCGTCGACCCAGAGCTCGCCTTCGGCGCCTTCAACGTTGCCGATCCGGCGCGCGGTGGTGGCGCCCAGGGACGACAACGATGCCAGGCTGGCGGCCAGTTCGCGGCCTTCGCCGACCTGCAGGCGCAGCGCGCACATGCGCCATGCGTCGTTGCCCAGGCGCACCGCGAGGCGTCGCCACAGACGTTCGGCGACGCCAGCGTCGTTGACCGGTTCGGGCCGTGCGGGAAACGCGGACACCAGGCGATCCCAGGCAAGGAAATCGCTGTCGGGCAGCAGATACAGGCGCCAGCAGCAGCGGCCGCGGGCATCGACGAAGCACAGGCTTTCGCGGATGCCTTCGCTGTCCATGCCCTGGCAGGCATGCGCGGAGACAGCATGTTTCCAGCCACCGAGTTCACTGCTGTCCGGGCGGTACAGGCACAACACGGTACCCAGCGAGGCCAGTTGCGCGGCCGATGGCAGGCCGGCGATGGGATGGCGGCCCGGTGGGCGGCCGACGGAAAGGGCACGGCTCATGGCGGTCTACCTGCAATCGGCGGTTGCGGGGGGAGACCCTCGACCCACGCCGTGGGCCGGAGCCGACGGCGGAGTGTCGAGGGGGAGAGAGCTGGGGGAGGCAGCGCCGTTACTTGGTCAGGATCAGCTTGTCGTTGCTGGTATGACGCAGGCGATAGAAGCGGTCGCCGTGCTGGATCAGGATTTCGCGGCGCCCCTTGAGCAGGGCTTCGCTGTCGATCACTTCTTCCGGCGGGACCACGCGGACCGGACGGTCGCGGAGGGTCAGCGTTTCGGGGCGCAGCAGTACAGCAGCTTGAGTGTTCATCGTCTGGACTCGTTGCGAGGGGCGATTCAAATGATAATGATTCTCAGTTGACAATCAACAACCATTCTCACTTTGATAGATGGCATTAATGATCGAATGCTCAACTTCGATAGTCTCAGTCAATCGCCTCAGCCAAGCGCCCTCTGCGTGTCGTCGCCCGTCGCGTGAGCTGTAGAGCCGGCCAGCGGCCGGCACTACCGTGGAGGGACGGCGCCTGTTCCAGGCGCCCTGCTCTGTTCTGCCAAGCATCCGAGCTCTGCTCGTCCCGTTTCATCTCCCGCCACACCATCGGTAGTGCCGGCCGCTGGCCGGCTCCCCGGATCCCGACAGACGCAATCAGGCAAAGACCGCTTCCACCTGCTGCCAGATGCCTTCATCGAGCTGTTCGAACAGCGCCAGTGCGCCCAGGTTTTCCTCCAGCTGGCTGACCCGGCTGGCGCCGAGGATCACGCTGGAGACATTCGGGTTGCGCAGGCACCAGGCGATCGCCAACTGTGCCGGGGAGACGCCCAGCTGCGCGGCCAGTGCGGTGTAGCGCCGCACCCGCTCGATGCGGTCGCTGCCGTCGTCCAGCACCTGCGACTTCAGCCAGCCCAGCTGTTCCTGGCCCAGCCGGGACTGCGGGTCTACGCCGGCGTTGTACTTGCCGGTCAGCAGGCCGGAGGCCAGCGGCGACCAGATCGTGGTGCCCAGTCCGGCCTCGGCATACAGCGGCGCGTACTCGCGCTCCACCCGCTCGCGGTGCAGCAGGTTGTACTGCGGCTGCTCCATCGAGGGCGCATGCAGGTTGCGCGCGCGGGCGATGTCCACCGCCTCCTGGATCTGCGCGGCCGACCACTCCGAAGTCCCCCAGTACAGCACCTTGCCCTGGCGGATCAGGGTGTCCATGGCCTGCACGGTCTCGGCGATCGGGGTGTCCGGATCCGGGCGATGGCAATAGTAAAGGTCCAGATACTCCACCCGCAGGCGCTTGAGCGCGGCGTGGCAGGCATCAGTGACGTGCTTTCGCGAGAGGCCGTGCTGGGTCGGGCGCGGGTCGTCGACGGCACCGAAGAACACCTTGCTGGAAACGCAGAAGCCATCGCGTGGCAGGCGCAGGTCGGCGATCACATCGCCCATCACCTGCTCGGCGCGGCCGCGCGCATAGCCCTCGGCGTTGTCGAAGAAGTTGACCCCGGCATCCCAGGCGGTGGCGATCAGCTTGCGGGCCTCATCGCGGCCGATCTGGTCACCGAAGGTCACCCAGGCCCCGAAGGACAGGGCCGAGAGCTTCAGGCCGGTGGAGCCAAGACGGCGATAGAGCATGTGGTTCTCCTGCTGCGGGCCCGCGACCGGGCCGGATCGATGCGGTAAGTGTAGAGGGTGGCATGCAGCGCGCGCAGGGCGTACACCGTGATCTCACGGCCCGTGACACGCCGCACGGAAACCGGGCCATGCCTTGCCGATACAGGCCCGATCACGACCGATCGGCTCGCAGACGCTGCTTTTCCTTGCCCCGCCCTTGCCGCTGCTCTAGGCTTCCCGTTTTTCGCGGCGCCCCAAGGGAAGTCTCATGGTCGAAGGTTTGGGCAGGATTGGCTTCGGCCTGTTCGGGTTGGCAGTGCTGATCGGCATTGCCTGGTTGTTCTCGAACAACAAGCGGGCTGTCGACTGGCGCCTGGTCGTCACCGGTATCGCACTGCAGATCGCCTTCGCGGCGGTGGTGCTGCTGGTCCCGGGTGGCCGCGATGTGTTCGACGCGCTGGGCAAGGGCTTCGTCAAGATCCTGGAGTTCGTCAACGCCGGCTCCGGCTTCATCTTCGGCAGCCTGATGGACACCAGCCAGTTCGGTTTCATCTTCGCCTTCCAGGTACTGCCGACCATCATCTTCTTCTCGGCGCTGATGGGGGTCATGTACCACCTCAACGTGATGCAGATGATCGTGCGCGGCATGGCCTGGGCGATCACCAAGATCATGCGCGTGTCCGGCGCGGAAACCACCAGCGTCTGCGCGAGCGTCTTCATCGGCCAGACCGAAGCCCCGCTGACGGTGCGCCCGTACATCGCCAAGATGACCCAGTCCGAGCTGATCACCATGATGATCGGCGGCATGGCACACATCGCCGGCGGCGTGCTGGCCGCGTACGTGGGCATGCTCGGTGCCGGTGATCCGGTCGAACAGGCCTTCTACGCCAAGCATCTGCTCGCCGCGAGCATCATGGCCGCCCCGGCGACCCTGGTGGTGGCCAAGCTGCTGGTGCCCGAGACCGGCACCCCGCTGACCCGCGGCACGGTCAAGATGGAAGTGGAGAAGACCTCCAGCAACATCATCGACGCTGCCGCAGCCGGTGCGGGCGATGGCTTGAAGCTGGCACTGAACATCGGTGCGATGCTGCTGGCCTTCATCGCCCTGATCGCCCTGATCAACGCCCCGCTGACCTGGCTGGGTGACATCACCGGCCTGGCCGCGCTCATCGGCCGCCCGACCGACCTGTCCACCCTGTTCGGCTTCCTGCTGGCCCCGATCGCCTGGGTGATCGGTACCCCGTGGGCCGATGCCACCACCGTGGGCTCGCTGATCGGCCAGAAGGTCGTGATCAACGAGTTCGTGGCGTATTCGGAACTGGCCAAGATCATCCGAGGCGAGGTGCCGGGCACGGTGCTGTCGGCCGAAGGCCGCCTGGTCGCCACCTACGCGCTGTGCGGTTTTGCCAACTTCAGCTCCATCGCGATCCAGATCGGTGGTATTGGTGGTCTGGCGCCGGAGCGTCGCCACGATCTGGCCAAGTTCGGCCTGCGTGCGGTGCTCGGCGGTACCATTGCCACCTTCATGACGGCGACCATCGCCGGCGTGCTGACGCATTTCAGCTGATATCCGTTCTTTGAGAAACAGTCTTTATGAGTAGCAGTGTCGTCGTAATCGGTTCCTTCAATGTGGATCATGTCTGGCGTTGTGAGTCGCTCCCGGCCCCGGGTGCGACCATTGCCGGCCGCTACAGCACCGGTCCCGGCGGCAAGGGCTTCAACCAGGCCGTGGCCGCCCGCCGTGCCGGCGCGCCGACCACGTTCCTGTGCGCGCTGGGCAATGACGCCGGCGGTGCGATGGCGCGCGGCCTGGCCGAGCAGGACGGCTTCGCGCTGACCGCCGAGGCCAGCAGCGAGCCGACCGGCACCGGCGGCATCTATGTCGACAGCCGCGGCCGCAACACCATCGTGATCGGCCCGGGCGCCAACGCCGCGTTGAGCCTGGACTTCGTCGAACAGCAGCGCGCGCTGCTGTCCGGCGCCAAGGTGGTGCTGGCGCAGCTGGAATCGCCGGTGGAAACCATCGAAGCGGCCCTGGCAATCGCCCGCGAGGCCGGTGCCACCACCGTGCTCAACGTGGCGCCTGCCGATGCCCCGTCCAGCATCGGCCTGCTCAAGCTGGCCGATGTGCTGACCCCGAACGAGACCGAGTTCGCTGCCCTGCTTGGCCGTCATGTCGGCGAGCGCGTGGATGCCAACGACGTCGCCGCGCTGGACGGCGCCAGCCTGCATGCGCTGTGCCGCAAGCTGGTCGGCAACGGCACCGTGGTGGTGACGCTGGGTTCGGTCGGTGTGTTCGTGTCGCACGCTGAAGAGAACCTGCGTGGCGATACCCAGCCGTACTACCGCGTCGGCGCCGAGCAGGTGCAGGTGCTGGACACGACCGGTGCAGGCGATGCGTTCAACGGTGCGCTGGTTGCCTCGATCGCGCAGGATCCGGAGGCGGCGTTTGCCCGCCACGTGCGTTTCGCCAATCAGTTCGCCGGTCGTTCGACCGAGAAGGAAGGCGCCGCCGCGGCGATGCCGCACTTCACCCCGGGTGATGCCGAGAACAAGTAAGCGTCACCGGTGTGGATACCGAGAGGCCAGCGTTCGCGCTGGCCTTTTTTTTGGTTCTGCTCCTGCTTGCATGGAATGCACGAAGCGACCTCTGGGCCTTTCGATGCGCGGCGGCCGGGTGGTTGAGCGCTGGGGCGCGATGCCCTTGCCGGCGAATGTCCCCCGGCGTCGGCCTGCGGCCGCCACCTCCTCCTTGATTTCGCCCACAAGGGCATCGCGCCCCACGTGTCCAGACCACTGGCGCCGTATGGAAAGCACCGGTTTCCCTTCTGCCTACCGCGAGCCGGAGCCCCGTAGCGGCCGGTAGGCTCCTGGGCAAAATCAAGGAGGAGGCCGTCGCCGCGAGGCGGCGGCCGGGGGACATTTGCCAAGGGGCCTGCCGGTCGCTACGGGGCCCTCACGCTCGCGGTAGACCACGTGGCAACGGCACGCAGTGCGTGATCCACAGCGCCAGCGCACCGACCAACAGCCCGGCGAGCACATCCAGCAGATCGTGCTGCCAGGTAGTGAGCGTCGAGACCAGGATCAGCCCACAGGCGCCGTTCCACAGCCAGCACACCGCTGCCGCATCCGCCTGCAGCGACTGCCGCCATGTCTGCCAGACCACCACCAGTACCGCAGCGTGCAGCGACGGCGCCATGTTGAAGGGCGCTTCGAACGCGCGCAGTTGTGCGAACAGCAGGCCGCTCGCGCCCTCCGGCTGCGGCAGCACACGCACATTGACGGTCGGCCAGCACACGAAGGCAAGCATGCAGGCGGCCTGCACCAGCGCGATGGCCAGCGCATGGCGGCGCAGGGCCGATCGGGTCGGGCACAGGAAGAACGTCAGCGGGTACAGCAGGTTCAGCGCCAGGTACGGCCAGATCGACCACGCCCAGAACGGGATCGCTTCGTCCCAGCGACCGTGCAGACTGTAGGTGTGCGCCTGGCTGGCCGCCCAGTGGTTCGTCCAACTGTAGCCATGGATGAACATCGCACCGAGCAGCAGCATCCACAGCATCGCCTCGCGCCAGGGCGGCTGGGGGACGGACGCGTTGGCAACAGGCGGCGTGGGCACGCGCGCACCGTAGCAGAACGTGGCCCGCCTGTTTGCCGCTATCCTTGCGGTTTCGCGGATACACGGACTGTACGCAGTGGCAACAGCAGGCAGTCAGGAACACGCAGGCCCGCACGTGGGCGAACCGCGCTGGACGCGCAATCCAGCGTGGGCGCTGTTTTCGCAGACCCATGCGCAGCGACAGTTGCTGCTGGTGTCCGGTGGCGCCGACGAACTGTATGTGGTCGATGAGGCCGATACCCCGACGGTCATCGAACGGATCCTCGGCCACTGGGAAAACGACACGCTGGCGATCCTGCAGGACGATGCCGAGTGCGGCCCGGCGGTCCGCCAGTTGATACGTCTCGGCGTCTTGGCGCCGCTGGCGGCCGTGCGCAAGGTGCGACGCTACGCAATCGACTGGCTCGGCGAACCGCTGCCCGGATTGGCCGACGCCTTCGACCAGCATGCCGGCGCGGATCTGCAGCGCGTCGATGCCGTCGCTGATGCCGACCTCCTCGTGCTGGTCCGGCACGGGGTGGGCTGGGAACAGGCCTTGGCCCGCTACCGCACGCAGATCCCGGCACAACCGCATCTGCTGCTCGACCTCAGCTATCACCACACGCTCGCGCTGGGCCCCTATGTGGTGCCCGGCCAGAGCGCCTGTGTGTATTGCCTGGGCAACCGGGTGCTGCGCCGCTGGGGCGAAGCACCCGTGCCGGCGATGCCGGCGGTCGCAGCGCAACCGGCACGGATCGCGGCGCTGGTCGCGCCGTTGCTGGATCAGCCGCCGCTGTTGCTGGCCTATCTCGAACGCAGCGTCTGGCTCGACCTGCATCGCCTGCACGGCGAGCGCGACCGGGTGCTGCGGCTGCCGTGGTGCCCCGCCTGCCAGGATGGCGAAGCGTCGCTGCCGTCACCGCTGTCCTTGCCCTGGGACACCGGGCGCCCGTGATAATGTGCGCCACGCGCCGGGCGTTTCCGCCCCGGTCAATGGAGTGACCTCATGTATCGCCTGCCGACCCAGTTCGATGCCAGTGCCTCACGCCAGGACCTTGCCGCGGCAGGCGGCGGCTCGACGTCGACCACCTGCAGTTCCTGCATCGTCACCCTGCTCGGCACCTCGGTGCTGTCGGCGGTGGTGCTTGGCAAGCTGGACCCCGTAACGCCTGCCGCCGTCAGCAGCGACGCACACGCCACGGTCGCCAGCGTCGACACCCGTACGGACCTCCCCCCCCAGCCACCTGCGTTGCCGCAGGCACCGATCAGCGCTGCGACGCCGGACCGTCAGCAGACACCTGTCGCTGTCGTGCCGGTGGCCGGATTGAGCCGCACCAGTCGGGTGTTGCTGGGGCTGTTCGCCTTGCCGCTGGCCGCGATCGGCGGCGGCATTTTCGGCACCGCCAACCCGATATTCGGCCTGTTCGTCGCCGTCGGGCTGTATGTCGGGATTTACGCCCTCGTCTACGAGCGCTCGGGGCGGTCGCTCGGGCGCGGCATCGGCATCGGCATCGCCCTGCTGCTGGGCCTGTTCGTGGTCGGCGCACTCGAGATGATGCTCTGGCTGAGCGTGATGAAATGAGCCGCGCCGCCGTGCAGGCGGCGCAGCCGGAAACGCCCACGCTGTCCTCGCACCTGCTGCATGGCGCGGCGCGTTCGCGCTGTGGTCTGGTACGCCCGGCGCAGCCGATCGAGGCCAGTCCCTGCGATGCAACCGGGCCGTTGTTCGACGGACGGCGCGTGCACAACGCCGCCACGCCGGCCGATCCGGCCAATCCCTGGCAGGGGGTGTCAGGCGCGGTCGCCCTGGATGCCGAGGCGGCCGCCGATGGCGCGGTCGCCGAGGCACTGGAGCGGCTGGCGGCAGCGCAGGCGAGCGTGGAGGTGCGTCGCCGTGATGCGCTGACACCCGCACACCGCCTGGACGAATCGGCCTTCGCCCTGTTCTCGCCACGCCAACGCGCCACGCCCGGCTTCCCGTGGCCGATGCCCGAACGCGATGAAGATCTGTTCGCAGCGGTGCATGCGCTCGATGACAACCGCAGGGTCTGGGTACCGCAGGAACTGGTCGGACTGGGGCCTCGCCGTGGCCTGGCGCGCTTGCCGTCGACGTCCAGTGGGCTGGCGGCGTGGCGCGATGGCCGCGATGGCGCCTGGCTGGCGCTGTTGCGGGCCGCGCAGGAGCTGCTGGAACGCGATGCACTGGCGGTGACATGGCTCAACGGCGTGGCCGGCCGGCGGATCGCGTTGCCACCGCAATGGCACGCCCATGTGGACGCGCGTGGCGGTGAACTGCAGGCCTTCGACCTGACCCAGCACTGGAACCCGCACCCGGTGATCGCGGTCGCGGGCGGCATCCCGTTCGAAGGCCGCCCCCGCCACGTGCTGGGCATCGCCTGCCGCGCCGATCCGGGCGAGGCACTGCACAAAGCGCTGCTGGAATGGCAGCAGGCGCTGACCTTTGCCGCGCATCTGTGTGGCCGCGAAAGCGCCCGGCTGCCGCGCGATCCCGCAGCACTGCGCAGTTTCGATGAACATGCCGCGTTCTACACCCTGCGCCCGGAGCTTTGGCCGCAGCTGCCGCTGTTCGGGGAGGCGGGCGACAGCACCTTGCAGCTGCCCCCGCCACGCGCAGCGATCCGGCCCGCCGCACCGCGCGCCATCGCCGAGCTCGATCAGCTGCGCCGCCAGCTCGGCAGTGCCGGCATCGCGCTGTACTACCGCGAGTTGACCACCGCCGATGTCGCCGCAGCCGGGCTGCGCGTGATGCGGGTGCTGTCGCCGCAGCTCAGCGGCCTGCATGCCGACGAGCGTGCGCCGTTCCTCGGCGGCCGTTGCCGGGACGTGGCCTGGCGATATCCCGGCGTGCCGCACCGCGGCGCGTTTCCCAATCCCTTTCCGCATCCCTTGGGTTGATCCACGAGGACCGCATGCCGTCTCCGCCTCCCCCTTGGCACGATGCACCGCTGTTCCATCTGTTCTGGCACAACGGCGAACTCACGCCTGCGCGCGCGGAGGTGATGCGCACGCGCATCGCCGAGGATGCCGCGCGTGCCTGGTCGCCGCCGCGGCCGTTGCATGCAGCCGCCGGCATCGCCCTGCCGGACCCGGTGCTCCCCGGTGACGCTCTGGCACAGCGCCACAGTGGCCGCCGCTTCGGTGACGCGCGTTGGGGCGCCAAGGAGCTGGGCCGCGTGCTGGCCCCGCTGCGGGCCCGGCCCGGCGACAGTGACACGCGGCGCCTGCCGTCCGGCGGGGCCAAGTATCCGATCCAGGCCTATGCCGCGCTGTACGGCAGCGACGATGCATTCGCCGCAGAGCCAGGCATCCATTGGTACGACCCGCTTGAACATGCGCTGGTGCCGGTAGCGCCCTGCCCCACATGGCCGGCGCTGGCCAGGCTGCTCGGTGTGGATTGGCCGGAGCGGCCAGCGGCGGTGCTGTTCCTGATCGCCGAGCCGAGTGGAACGCTGGCCAAGTACGGTGAACGCGGAGGCCGCTTCGTGTTGATCGAGGCCGGGGTCTGGCTGGGGGCGCTGGGCCAGGAAGTGGCGGCGATGAACGCCGCCGGCTGCGCGATCGGCTCGTTCGACGACGCTGCCGTGCTGGCCCTGCTCGGGCTCGACCCGCAGCGGCATCTGGCCGTGCTGGCCTATGCGTGTGGTCCCGCGCCCTGAACAACCGCCGGTGTCGCAACGCCGGCTGCGCAGGGCGTAACTGCCCAGCATCCCCGGCCATTGGGGACGACGGAAGCAATCGTCAAGCATATGCTCATGACCGGAGCGCATCAGGCCCTTCCAGATCGGCCTGAACAGGTGACGGTGCCTGCGTGGTTGCCGGCCAGCGGCCGGCACTACAATGCCCGCATGCAGATTGGCCCCTACAACATCCAGCCCAACGTGGTGCTGGCGCCGATGGCCGGTGTCACCGACAAGCCCTTCCGCCTGCTGTGCAAACAGCTGGGTGCAGGCTTGGCCGCCTCGGAGATGACCATCTCCGATCCGCGCTTCTGGAACACCCGCAAATCGCTCCACCGCATGGACCATGCCGGCGAGCCGGACCCGATCAGCGTGCAGATCGCCGGGACCGAGCCGCAGCAGCTGGCCGAGGCGGCGCGCTACAACGTGGACCACGGCGCGCAGATCATCGACATCAACATGGGCTGCCCGGCCAAGAAGGTGTGCAACGCCTGGGCCGGTTCGGCGCTGATGCGCGATGAGGATCTGGTCGCGCGCATCCTGACCGCCGTGGTCAACGCGGTGGACGTACCGGTCACCCTGAAGATCCGCACCGGCTGGGACTGCGACCACCGCAATGGCCCGCTGATCGCCCGCATCGCCGAGGACAGCGGCATCGCCGCGTTGGCCGTGCACGGGCGTACCCGCGACCAGCATTACACCGGCACCGCCGAGTACGAGACCATCGCCGCGATCAAGGCCGCGCTGCGCATTCCGGTGATCGCCAACGGCGACATCGATTCGCCGCAGAAGGCCGCGCAGGTGCTCAAGCAGACCGGCGTGGATGCGGTGATGATCGGTCGCGCCGCCCAGGGCCGCCCGTGGATCTTCCGCGAGGTGGCGCACTACCTGGCCACCGGCGAACTGCTTGCGCCGCCGTCGGTCGCCGAGGTACGCAACCTGCTGCTGGGCCACCTGCATGCGCTGCATGATTTCTATGGCGAGCAGCAGGGCGTGCGCATCGCGCGCAAGCACCTGGGCTGGTACGCCAAGGACCGGCCGGAAAACGCCGCCTTCCGTGCGGTGGTCAACCGCGCCGAGGATGCGGCCAGCCAGGTCGCCCTGACCACCGAATATTTCGACGCCCTCGCCGCCGGCGAGTCGTTGTCGTCCGCTGCCTGAGCCTTCGCCATGACCCCGCCCATCACTGCACCGACCTATCTCCACGGCTTCTCCGATACCGAGCAGCACCGCCTGGTCACCCAGTCGCGCCTGTTCGAATCGAGCATCTTCAGCGGCATCGATTACGGCGGCGCCACGCGCCTGCTGGAAGTCGGCAGCGGCGTGGGCGCACAGACGGACATCCTGCTGCGGCGGTTCCCGGAACTGCATGTCACCGGCGTGGACCTGAGCGAGGCGCAGCTGGCCACCGCCGCCGCCAACCTGGCCAGGACGCCATGGTGCCGCGAGCGCTACACACTGCTGCAGGCCGATGCCGGCAACCTGCCGTTCGGCGCGCGCGAGTTCGACTCGGCCTTCCTGTGCTGGGTCCTGGAGCATGTGCCCTCACCGGCGCGGGTACTCAACGAAGTGCGCCGCGTGCTGGTGCCGGGCTCGCCGGTGTACGTCACCGAAGTGATGAACGCCTCGTTCCTGCTCGATCCGTACTCGCCGCATATCTGGCGCTACTGGATGGCCTTCAACGATTTCCAGTACGACCACGGTGGCGATCCGTTCGTCGGTGCCAAGCTCGGCAACCTGCTGCTGGCCGGTGGCTTCCGCGACGTGCACACCGAGATCAAGACCATCCACCTGGACAACCGCGAACCGGCCCGTCGCAAGACCATGATCGCGTTCTGGGAGCAGCTGCTGTTGTCGGCCGCCGATCCGTTGCTGGAGGCCGGCCTGGTCGACCAGGAAACGGTGGACGGCATGCGCCGCGAGTTCAGCCTGGTCCAGAACGACCCCAACGCGGTGTTCTTCTTCTCCTTCGTGCAGGCCCGCGCAACGGTGTATTGATCGCGGCGCGGCGCTAGCGCGTCGCCCAGGCGACCAGGGTTACCACGACCGCTGCCGCCAGCAACACCCAGATACCCAGTCCGCCCCGATCCCCCGGGGCCACGGTGCTGCCACCGGCGGTGTTGCGCGCGCCTTCGCGCGGGCGTGCGGTGGGTGTGTTGCCCACTTCCAGGGTACCGGTGGCCGGCCGCTGGCTGCGCTCGGTGATCTTGTTCTGCATGCGCCGCGCCCGCTCGGGATCGACCTTGCGCAGCTCGTCCAACAGCACCTGCTGCTGGCGCGCGCGGTCCGGCTGCGCCTTGGCCTTGTGCAGGATCTCGCGCAACGGCACCGCCGGCTGCTCGGCGGAGCGGCCCGGGGTCACATCCAGCAACAGCGCGCGGTATTCCGGCGGCACATCGGCCAGCCGCGTGTAGCGCGTGCCATTGATCTCCATTTCAAACCGTTCGGTCACGGTGCCTCCGTCCAACCTGCCTTCGGTGCGATCACGTCGGTGCTAGGCGGCGCATGCCAGATGCGCTGCCACAGGGCCGCGAACCGGCGCTTCAGCATCGTCCTGCCCTGCTCCCCTTCATACGCCGGGCGCAGCTGTCGCGGCGTGATCGCAGCCCAGCCCTCGCCCTCGGCCCGCGCAACCGCGAAGGTGAAGGTGTAGTCCGGCTCCAGGCCCATGCGCAGATCGCTGAGCCGCAGTTCGCCATCGACCACCTGGGCACGCATGAAGCCGCGGTTGAACCAGTTCAGCCGCTGCACGGCCGGCAGCTCGGCCGCCTGGCGCAGGGCCTGCACGTTGGAGGGATGGCCCTCGAAGGTCATCGGGCCGTGGTCGGCGATCAGCGAGCGTTCGCCGATCACGTAGCCGTTGGGCGTCGTCGCCACCACCTGCCAGAGCAGTGTGTTGAATGGCATCGCCACCGAGAAGCGCGGCGCATCGCCCAGCCCCATCGCCGCCAGGGCGCGGTCGGCTTCGCGATCGACGGTGTGCTTGGCCAGCAACGACCAGCCCAGGTAACCACTGCTTAGCACCAGCCCGGCCACCAGCGCCTTCTGCGCCAACGGACGCGCCCGCGCGAACCATGCCACTGCGCAGGCGAGCAGCAGCCAAACGGTGTACAGCGGGTCGATGATGAAGACGCTGGCCCACATCGTCGGGTGCGGGGTGAACGGCCACCACAGCTGGGTGCCGTAAACGGTGAAGGCATCCAGCAGCGGATGGGTGATCAGCGCCAGCAGGATCGCCCAGAACCAGCGCCCCGGTGCCTGCGCCACGCGGCCGTGACCGAACCGCTTGAACAGCCACCAGATCAGCGCGGCCACCCACGGCAGCACCAGCAGCGAGTGGCTGTAGCTGCGGTGTTCGACCATCAGCGCCACGGGATCGGCAGCAGTGAAGGCCAGTACCAGCGCATCCAGGTCCGGCAGGGTGCCGAGTGCGGCACCGGCCAACAGGGCAGCGCGGCGATGGCCGGCCGGGGCGATGGCGGCGGCGACTGCGCCGCCGAGAACGATCTGGGTAAAGGAGTCCATCGGCCGATGCTAGCAGCCGGGACTGGTCATGCGCCTCTGCCGTTTTGCTCAGGCCGCTTTGGCCAAAGCGGCGCTGCCGGGCAGCGCCACCAGGGTCTGCCCGGTGTGATCCAGCAGCCGCAGGCTCCCATCCGGGTCTTCAGCCAACGCGGTCAGGCTTTCCACCCAGTCGCCGTCGTTGGCATAGATCAGCCCGTCGCGTTCGACCAGCGCGGCACGGTGGATATGCCCGCAGACGATGCCATCCAGACCGCGCCGCCGCACATCCTCAAGCCCGGCCTGGACGAAGCGCTCGATGTAGCGCTCGGCCGCGCCGCTGCGCTTCTTGAGGAATTCGGAGAGCGACCAGTAGCGCTGGCCGAGCCGTCGTCGCGCGGCATTGAGCAGGTGGTTGCCGGTGAGGATGCGGTAGTACAGCCAGTCCCCGAACTTCTCCTGCAGACCTCCGAAGTGAGTGACACCGTCGTAGTCATCGCCGTGCACGACCAGCAGCCGGCGCCCGTCGGCGGTCACATGGATCGCCCGCCGACGCACCTGCATGGCCGGCAGCATCAGCCCGCAGACCTTGCGCAGCGAGGCATCGTGGTTGCCGGGGATGTAGATGATCTCGGTGCCGGTGCGCTGCAGCGCGTGCAGCGCCTGGATCACCTCGCTGTGGGCCGGCCGCCAGGCGGCCCGGCGGTGCGCCATCCACCACAGGTCGATGATGTCGCCCACCAGATACAGGCGTTCGCAGCGCAGCTCGGCCAGGAACCGGGCCAGTTCGGCGGCATGGCAGTGGCGTGAGCCCAGGTGCACGTCAGACAGGAAGACGGCCCGCCGATGGGGCGCCAGGGTCGTTACGGGCCGCGGGGCGGCCTCCCGCGCGTCGCGCTGCTCGAATGCGTGCATGGCGTGCTCCTCAGCTCCGGCGGCCGGATGCGCCGAAGCCTGCACGGCCCCGGCGACAGCCCGATGGCGGTTTGACGACGGCCGGGTGACACGCTCAGGACTGGAGCGTCTGCCACGCCCGCCGACCGGGAGGGCCCGCTGGCCATTTGTCACGCCCGTGGAACACTGGGCGGCGACGCTGGGACGCAATCCCGTCACATAGGGCCCTGCGACGGGCACGCGAGCTTAACCACCGGCAACCCGTGCTGACGCACAATGCAAGTGCGCGACTGGCCGTGTATCATTCGCGGCCATCTTTCCATCCGAATCAAAGGATATTACGCCTGATGTCCAGCTACCTGTTCACCTCCGAATCGGTCTCCGAAGGCCATCCGGACAAGATTGCCGACCAGATCTCCGATGCGGTGCTGGACGCGATCCTGACCCAGGACAAGCGTGCGCGCGTGGCCTGCGAAACCATGGTCAAGACTGGCGTGGCTATTGTCGCCGGTGAAATCACCACCAGCGCCTGGATCGACCTGGAAGCCTTGACCCGCAAGGTGATCCTGGACATCGGCTACGACAGCTCCGACGTCGGCTTCGACGGCGCGACCTGCGGCGTGCTGAACCTGATCGGCAAGCAGTCGCCGCACATCGCCCAGGGCGTGGACCGCAAGAAGCCCGAAGAAATGGGCGCTGGCGACCAGGGCCTGATGTTCGGCTATGCCACCAACGAGACCGACAGCTACATGCCGGCCGCGATCCACCTGTCGCACCGCCTGGTCGAGCAGCAGGCCAAGATCCGCAAGAAGAAGAACTCCCCGCTGTCCTGGCTGCGCCCGGATGCCAAGAGCCAGGTCACCCTGCGCTATGAAAACGGCGCCGTCTCGGCCATCGACGCGGTGGTGCTGTCGACCCAGCACGCCCCGGGCGTGAAGCAGAAGGACCTCATCGAGGCCGTCCGCGAAGAGATCATCAAGCCGGTGCTGCCGGCCAAATGGCTGCACAAGGGCACCAAGTTCCACATCAACCCGACCGGCAAGTTCGAGATCGGCGGCCCGGTGGGCGACTGTGGCCTGACCGGCCGCAAGATCATCGTCGACACCTACGGCGGCTGGGCCCGTCACGGTGGTGGTGCGTTCTCGGGCAAGGATCCGTCCAAGGTCGACCGTTCGGCGGCTTACGCGGCCCGTTACGTCGCCAAGAACGTCGTTGCCGCCGGCCTGGCCGACCGTTGCGAAGTGCAGGTCTCCTACGCCATCGGCGTGGCCGAGCCGACCTCGATCTCGGTCACCACCTTCGGCACCGGCAAGATCAGCGATGACAAGATCGAGAAGCTGATCCGCAAGCATTTCGACCTGCGCCCGTACGGCATCATCCAGATGCTGGACCTGATCCACCCGATGTACCAGCAGACCGCGGCCTACGGCCACTTCGGCCGCAAGGCCAAGGAGTTCAGCTACACCAACGGTGCTGGCGAACAGGTCAACGCGACCGCCTTCTCCTGGGAGAAGACCGATCGCGCCGCCGCCCTGCGCGCGGATGCGAAGTTGAAGTAAGCCGTCGCATCGGGCTCCGCCCGACGTCGATTGGAAAACGGGCCGCACCAGCGGCCCGTTTTCTTTTTTGGACTGCGGAAATGTCAGGTCACGGGTTGCCTGTACTGCCCCGGCAGGCGAGGATGCACGAACACAGGACAAGGAAGGTCACCGATGTTTTCAGCACTGATGGACAGGCTGTTCAAAGACAACCCCGGCAACGAAGCATTTGCCGAGCGTTTCATTGCTACCGCACACCGCCACGGCATGACGGCCCCCATGACCTACGAGGCGGATCTGTTCCGCATCCGCGTGGGTGACGGCTCGTATTTTCACCTCTTCAACGCGCACCGCGCCTACCTTGATGCGAAGCGCGGCAAGCAGCAGGAGGCGCTGGACATGTTCGTGCGCAGCCTGCGTCCCGTGGACGACGGTGACGCAGGGTGGAATGCGCTGCGTCCACTGCTCCGCCCGATCCTCCGCAGCATCTCCCAGCTGGAACAGGTGCGGTTGCACGCGATCGAAACGACGGGCTGGGAGGCTCCGAGCACCCTCCAGTTCCGCAGGATCACGGAGGAATGCGTGGAACTGCTTGCGGTGGATCATCCCGAGCACACCCTGACCAAACAGGATGGCCCTGACCCCGCTTGGGGGGTGTCTCTGCATGAGGCGCTCGATACCGCACGCAGCAACCTGCGCGGCATTGAACAGGTGCCCTTCCTGCCACTGGCCCCGGGCCTGTTCCACGCCGCCTGGCAAGACGGCTACGACAGCAGTCGCGCCCTGCTGCCCGAACTGGTCAACCGGATCCCGATCACGGGACGACCGGTGTTCATGCTGCCCACACGCGATCTGTTCATGGTCGCCGGAGAACGGGATCTGGACGCGCAGGCCCGGATGTTCGACCTGGCCAGCGATGCAGTGGCGGCAGGGCGCGCCATTTCATGGGAACTGCTCTGCTACGACGATGAAGGCCGCATCCAGGCATTCACGCCGGCGTCGGACCTGCTCCGCGCCAAGCAGGCCCGCCTGCGGTACGCATTCCGGCAGGATGCCTACCAGATGCAGCAGCAGCTGCTGCGACGTGTGCATGAGGCACAGGACGAAGATGTGCACGTTGCCAGTTATCTGGTGAAAGAGCAGGACGGCGAGCTCACGTCTTTCTGCAGTTGGGGAAACGTGGCGCTCGCATCACTCCCGCAGACGGACATGATCGGATTCGTAATACCCGACGCGGAATCCCCCCGGGTCATGTTCGTCGCATGGGAAGCTGCCATGCCGGTGATTGGCCACCTGCTGGAGCCGGATCTCCGGCACCTGCATCCGCCACGCTACCTCACCCTCGGCTACCCTTCGGCAGACCTGCTGGAGCGCCTTGCCGTCCAATAGCAACACAGGGGTCAGCCCCTCGCTGACGCTGTTCCAGTCGTGGGGATACACTCCAGCCATGCCCGAATTCAAATCCAACCAGCTCTCCATGACGGTGCTGATGTCACCGGACATGGCCAATTTCTCCGGCAAGGTGCACGGCGGTGCGGTGTTGCGCCTGCTGGACCAGGTTGCCTACGCGTGCGCCAGCCGCTATGCCGGCAGCTACGTGGTCACCCTCTCGGTGGACCAGGTGATGTTCCGCCAGCCGATCGCGGTCGGCGAGCTGGTCACCTTCCTGGCCTCGGTGAACTACACCGGCACCTCCTCGATGGAAATCGGGGTCAAGGTGGTGGCCGAGGACATCCTCAAGCGCAGCGTGCGCCACGCCAACAGCTGCTTCTTCACCATGGTCGCGGTGGACGACGACGGCAAGCCGACCCCGGTGCCGCCGCTGGTGCTGGAGACCGCCGACGAACGCCGCCGGCATGCGGCCGCGTTGATCCGCCGCCAGCTGCGCGAGGAGATGGAGCAGCGTCACCTGGAGCTGCTGGCATCCAATCCGCCCGCACCGGGTGATCTGGTCGAGCGGGTCTGAACCCTGCGCCATGACCAACGGTCATGGCCTACCCGGCAGGTATCGACCGGTGGTGGATACCTGCCAGATGGCGCGCGCTGCCGGCCAGCGGCCGGCACTACCCGTCATGGTGGCCTACCCGCCACTACCCGGTATGGCCTATCCGGTGTTCTGCACGCCCTGCGCAACACCGTTCACGCACGCCACCAGCGCGCGCAGCACATCGTCGTCTTCGCCCCCGCTCTCCCGCCAGCGGCGCAGCAGGTCCACCTGCAGCACGCTGATCGGATCGATGTAGGGATTGCGCAGGCGGATCGACAGCGCCAGGCGCTGGTCGTGCTGCAGCAGTGCGTCCTGCCCGGTAAGGGCCAGGATCCACTGTGAGGTGAGCTCAAGCTCGCCCTGGATCTGCGGGAAGAAGCGGCCATGCAACGCACCGGACAGCTGCGAAAACTGTTCGGCGATGGTCAGGTCGCCCTTGGACAGCACCATGGCGATGTCGTCCAGGAACGTGCTGAAGAACGGCCAGTCGCGCGCCATCTCTTTCAGGAGGCCTTCGTGACCGGCGTCGATCGCCGCCTGCAGGCCACTGCCGACGCCATACCAGCCCGGAATCACGGCACGCGCCTGGCTCCAGGCGAACACCCACGGAATCGCACGCAGGTTGGTCAGTGCGGCATCCTCGCCCAGCCGGCGCGACGGGCGTGAACCCAAGGTCATCCGCTCGATCACGTCGATCGGCGTGGCCAGGCGGAAGTACTGCATGAAGTCTTTCTGGCCGACAAAGGCGCGGTACGCCTCCGCACTCTTCTGCGCGATCAGGTCCATCACCGGGCGCCACTGTTCCTCGCGCGGTTCCGCTGCGCGCGGGCGCAGGCTGGAGCGCAGCACCGCACCGGTGGACTGCTCCAGCGAGCGCAGCGCCAGTGCACGGATGCCGTACTTGCGATGGATCACTTCGCCCTGCTCGGTCACACGCAGACGGCCGTCGATGCTGCCGCGCGGCGAGGCATCCACCGCGTGGGTGGTCTTGCCGCCCCCGCGGCTGATCGAGCCGCCACGGCCGTGGAAGAAGGTCAGCCGGATGTCGTTCTCGGCAGCGACGTCCAGCAGTTCCACCTGGGCGCGCTGCAGGCCCCAGCGCGAGGCCGCGATACCGCCGTCCTTGCCACTGTCCGAATAGCCGAGCATCACCATCTGCACATCACCGCGCGACGCCAGGTGCGTACGGTAGACCGGGTCGGCCAGCAGATCGCGCAGGGTGTCGGTACCGCGCTTGAGGTCATCCACGGTTTCGAACAACGGCGCGATGTCCAGCGGCACCGCGCCGGCGTCATCCACCAGGCCGCCGCGACGCGCCAGCGCGAGTACGGCGAGCACATCGCTGCGGTCGTGCGCCATTGAAATGATGTAACTGCCCAGCGCGTCGGCACCGTGCCGGTGGCGTGCATCGGCCAGCGCCGCGAACACCGCGTCCAGGCGCTCACCGCCTGCTTCGTTGCTCGCCGGCAGCGCCTGCTCGCCACTGGCGAACGGGGCCAGGCGCGCGGCGCGGGTGACCGCATCGGCGCCGTCCCAGGCGTCCTGTCCATCCAGCACGCTGGCCAACGCCCGGCCGTGCACGCTCGATTCCTGACGCACATCCAACCTCGCCAGATGGAAGCCAAAGGTACGCACCCGCCACAGCAGGCGACGCACCGCGAAGCCGCCGGCGTGGTCGCCCTTGTTGTCGTGCAGGCTGCGCAGGATCAGCTCGATGTCGTCGGTGAGTTCCTGCGGCGACGCGTAAGCACCTTCCGCATCGTCCATCGTCGCCTGCACGCGTGCGCGCATGCGGTCGTTGAGCAGGCGGTACGGCATGTCGGCATGTCGTGGCCGCGAGGTGACCTTGGGCAGCAGTACCTTGTACTGCTCCACACGTGCCTGCAGCGCATCGCTGACCGCCACCCGCTCGGTGGACTGGCTGAGCAGGCTGGCCAGCTGCAGCAGGTCTTTCTGGTAGCGCCCGAGTACGGCCTGGCGCTGCGCATCGAGCGTGTTGCGGATGGTGCCGGCGTCCACGTTCGGATTGCCATCCATGTCGCCGCCCACCCACGTGCCGAAGCGCAGCAGGCGCGGCAGCGGCAGTTCCTCGCCGTAGGTATCCAGCAGCGCCTGCTGCAGCGATTCGTACAGCACCGGAATCACCCGGTACAGCACCTGCACCAGATAGAAGCCGACATGCTCCCGCTCGTCGTCCACGGTCGGGCGCACGGGCGAGGAATCGGTGGTCTGCCACGACGCCGTCAGGGCCATGCGGAAACGTGCAGCGTCGGCGGCGGCTTCACCCGGCGTGCGCTGGCCGTCGAGGTTGTCGACCAGGCTGGCGACCATCAACTGCTCTTTTTCCAACAGCGCGCGGCGGACGGCTTCGGTCGGATGCGCGGTGAACACCGGCTCGATATCGATGCGCGGCAGCCACTGCGCCAGCTCGGCCAGGGTCACGCCCTGCGCTTTGAGATTGACCAGTGCATCCTGCAGGCCATCCGGCTGCGGCGTGGCCGTACCGGCACGCTGGTAGTCACGGCGACGGCGGATACGGTGCACGCGCTCGGCGATGTTCACCACCTGGAAGTAGGTGCTGAAAGCACGCACCATCGCTTCGGCGCGCGCCGGCGGCAGGCCGGTCAGGACGTCGTTGAGATCGGACAGCGGGGCGTCGCTTTCGCGGCGGGCGATGGCGCGCGTACGCACCTGTTCCACATCATCGAAAAACTGCGTGGACACCTGCTCGGCGAGCAGGTCGCCGACCAGTGCGCCGAGTCGGCGTACATCGTCACGCAGGGGAATATCGGGAGTGGCAAAAACGATGCTGCTACGGTACTCGTTCATCTGCGACGCACTGGCCTCGGGAACGGAATCCGCTCAAGCCTAACCCACAATCGCGTCGTTGCTGCGTCGCGCAAATAGTTACATCTGGTAATGCCGGCAAGGGGCCGGCATTACCGATTGTTCCGTACCGGCCAACGGCCGGTACCTACCGGGTGTTGTCAGGTACCGCCAGTGGCCGGCACCTGCCAGCTCAGCGCTTCTTCTTGACGGGCTTCCCCTCGCCTACGGTCTGCTCCAGCCAGCGCTCGCTCTCGGCCAGCATGGTCATGATCGATTCGCGTGCACGGTAGGCGTGCGATTCGTTGGGCAGCATCACCAGGCGCGAGGTACCGCCCAGCCCCTTCACTGCGGCGAACATGCGCTCGCTCTGGATCGGGAACGTGCCGGAGTTGTTGTCGTCCACGCCGTGGATGAAGAGGATCGGGTCCTTGATCTTGTCGGCGTAGTTGAACGGCGACATCTTCTGGTAGACGTCCTGCGCCTGCCAGTAGTTGCGCTCTTCGGCCTGGAAGCCGAACGGGGTCAGCGTGCGGTTGTACGCACCGCTGCGCGCGATGCCGGCCTTGAACAGGCGGGTATGCGCGAGCAGGTTGGCGGTCATGAACGCACCGTAGGAGTGGCCGCCGATCGCGATGTGCTCACGGTCGGTCACGCCACGCCGCACCACTTCATTCACGGCCGCCTCGGCATTGGCGATCAGCTGCGGCAGGTAGGTGTCGTTCGGCTCCTTGTCGCCCTCGCCGATGATCGGCATCGAAGGGCTGACCAGCACCGCGTAGCCCTTGGCCAGGAACGCCTGCGGACCCCAGTAGCTGATCGCGTTGAAGCGGTACGGGGAATCGGTGACCTGGCTGGCGGCTTCGGCGGTCTTGAACTCGCCCGGGTAGGCCCACATCAACAGCGGCAACGGACCGTCCTTCTTAGCGTTGTAGCCCGGCGGCAGCATCAGCGTGGCGGTCAGGTCGACGCCATCGTTGCGCTTGTAGCGGATCTGCTCCTTGCTCACCCCACGCAGCTGCGGCAGCGGGTGCTGGAAGTGGGTCAACGCCTTCGGTGCCGCGGTGGCATCGGCCAGCGACTGCACGTAGAAGTTGGCCGGCTCGTCGGGCGATTCACGGGTCAGCAGCAGCGAGATGCCTTCCTGGTCGAGCAGCGCCACCGGCGCGGCGTAGGACGGCGCCTGCGAGTGGAACAGGCGGGTGGTCTGCTTGCTGTCCAGATCGAAGCGGTCCACGAACGGACGGTCGCCTTCCGGCGAGGCGCCCAGTCCGTACAGGAAGATGCTGCGGCCGTCGGCACTGACCTGCAGGCGCGAGCGACCGTTGACGTCGCGCACCAGGCCCGGGCGGCCCGGGTCGTTGTAACGGTCCTGAGAGGAGCGCGCCGACAACAGCTCGGCCGCCTTCTCCGGCTGGTCCGGCGCGATCCGCCACTGCTTGACCTCGCGGTTCTTCCACCACGACTCGTTGAGCAGCGCCAGATCGCCGCGCCCCCACTGGATGCCCGCATAACGGCTGCCCAGCTGCGCCAGCGTCACCGGCGGCTTATCGAAGGGCGCCGCCTGCATCAGCACCGCATCGCGCACCTTGGCCTCGCGGTTCGGGTCGCCGCCGTCCTGCGCTTCGGCCCAGACCAGGGTCGCCGGGGCATCGGCGCGCCAGTCGATCCGGCGCACGCCGGTGGCCACCGCATCGTTGCCGGTCGGCAGGCCTTCCTTCAATGGCAGGTCGGCGACGGTGTGTTCGAGCTTGCCATCCACCGCGGACAGCACTTCGATGCGACGCGCGAACGCGCTGGCCGGCACCAGATAGGAGTAAGGACGCACCACCCGCTCGCTCAGCAGGTAACGGCCATCCGGGGAGAGCGTGACATCCCAGTACACCCCGCCGGTGGACAGCGGCGTGGTCACGCCGTTGAGGGCGACCTTGGCCGGCTGCGCGCTGGCGTAGTAGTCGAAGAGGCGGGCATCGGCCTCGTTCTTGAGCATGTCCTGGTAGGTACGGATCGTGCGGACGCCGGCGTCGGCCTCGGTCTGCTGGATCGCCGGGCCGGTCGGAATACCGCCGGCGGCCGGTGCCGCGCCCTGGCCCTTGAGCTGCTGCATCACCAGCAGCCCCCGGCTGTCGGGCTGCCAGCTGTAGCCATCGCCCATCACCGTGTTCAGATCACCGACCAGGCGGCGCGCCGAACCGGCGTCGACATCAACGATCCACAGTTCATTGGTGTGGGTGGCCGCGTGCACCTGGTTGAAGGCGATGTACTTCTGGTCCGGCGACCAGGCAAAGGTGGCGATCGACAACGGCTGCGGCAGCCCGCTGATCTGGCGCTCCTTGCCATCGGCGACGCTCATCAGCCACAGCTTGTCGGCGAAGCTGAAGCGGCTGGCCGAATGCGTGGCCGGGTTGATGCGCAGGCCGGCCAGCTTCAGTTCCGGCTGGGCGACGTCGTTGATCGACGGCAGCGGCGGCATCTGCAGCAGCGCGGCCAGATCACGGCGCGGGGACAGGCTCAGGGTCGGGGCACGCGGCGCATCGACCACGGCCTGCAGGGCCGGCGACGGCAGCTGGTAGCCGCCCTGATCGCCCTTGGCGGCGGCTGCGGTCGGCGCAGTGGTCTTCGCGGCCGGGGTGGCGGCCAGCGCCAATGGCGGCACCGCCAGCAGGGCCAGGCCGAGGATCAAGGTATGGCGCCACTGTGGAGCGCGTCGACCGGGGGTGCGTGTCATGTTCTGTGCCTGTACTGATACGAACCCCCGACCTTAACAGCCGCGCGCCGATCGCCCCCCTGCCGATGGTTGGGGGCAGGGACCGATTCATGCCAATGCAACCGGCCGCGATATAATGGGTGACCCTCCACCGAGGGGCGCTGCGACCGTGCCGGACTTGTCCGGGGGCGGCCAGGCTCGGTGGCCAGGATTGGTTCCAACGGCGCCCGGCGAACACGAGTATCGACTCGTCATTACACCGGAGCTTTGAATGAACGCTGTTGCCAAGACCTTCTCCACCGAAGGCGATTACAAGATTGCCGACATCTCCCTGGCCGATTGGGGCCGCAAGGAGCTGGACATCGCCGAGCATGAAATGCCGGGCCTGATGTCGATCCGTCGCAAGCACGCCGCCACCCTGCCGCTGAAGGGCGTGCGCGTGACCGGCTCGCTGCACATGACCATCCAGACCGCGGTGCTGATCGAGACCCTGAAGGACATCGGCGCCGACGTGCGCTGGGCCTCGTGCAACATCTTCTCGACCCAGGACCATGCCGCCGCGGCGATCGCCGCATCGGGCACCCCGGTGTTCGCCTGGAAGGGTGAAACCCTGGAAGAGTACTGGGACTGCACCCTGGACGCGCTGACCTTCACCCTGCCCGACGGCACCCTGACCGGCCCGGAGCTGGTGGTGGACGACGGCGGCGATGTGACCCTGCTGATCCACAAGGGCTATGAGCTCGAAAACGGCAGCACCTGGGTCGATGAAAAGGCCGCCTCGCACGAAGAGCAGGTCATCAAGAACCTGCTCAAGCGCGTGGCCAAGGAGCGTCCGGGTTACTGGGCCCGCGTGGTCAAGGACTGGAAGGGCGTCTCCGAAGAGACCACCACCGGCGTGCACCGCCTGTACCAGCTGGCCCAGGCCGGCACCCTGCTGATCCCGGCGATCAACGTCAACGACTCGGTCACCAAGAGCAAGTTCGACAACCTGTACGGCTGCCGCGAGTCGCTGGCCGATGGTCTCAAGCGCGCGATGGACGTGATGCTGGCCGGCAAGGTTGCCGTGGTCTGCGGCTACGGTGACGTGGGCAAGGGCTGCGCCGCTTCGCTGCGTGCCTACGGCGCACGCGTCGTGGTCACCGAGATCGATCCGATCTGCGCCCTGCAGGCGGCGATGGAAGGCTTCGAGGTCAACACCATCGAATCCACCCTGGGCCGTGGCGACATCTACGTCACCACCACCGGCAACAAGGACATCATCCGCATCGAGCACCTGAGCGCGATGAAGGACCAGGCCATCGTCTGCAACATCGGCCACTTCGACAACGAGATCCAGGTCGATGCGCTGAACGCGCTGGCCGGCGTGCAGAAGATCAACATCAAGCCGCAGGTCGACAAGTACATCTTCGACAACGGCAATGCGATCTTCCTGCTGGCCGACGGCCGTCTGGTCAACCTGGGCTGCGCCACCGGCCACCCGAGCTTCGTGATGTCCAACTCGTTCGCCAACCAGACGCTCGCACAGATCGACCTGTGGGCGAACAAGGACAGCTACGAGAAGAAGGTGTACCTGCTGCCGAAGAAGCTGGACGAAGAAGTGGCGCGCCTGCATCTGGAAAAGATCGGCGTGAAGCTGACCACCCTGAGCCAGGAACAGGCCGATTACATCGGCGTGCCGGTGGAAGGTCCGTTCAAGCCGGAGCATTACCGCTACTGATCGGCCGAAGCAGAGAAGGCGCCTTCGGGCGCCTTCTTTTTTAAGGAAGTTAAACGCAAGGAGAGCTCATTGCTAAGCAAAAGTGAAGTTGATCGCATTGGTAAGTCACTGAAAGAGAACACAATCGACGCCACAGTGCTTACAAAACTTGAGGCCTACCGATCCGAGTTCACACCTGCGTATTCTTATGTGGATAGGATTCTTACCGAAAAGCTGAGACTGAACGTTACCGGCCGCCCAGCTAAGTCGACAATTTCGATTATTGAGAAATTAAAAAGGATTAAATCCCGACTCTCCCAAGTCCAAGACATTGCAGGCTGCCGTGTAATTTCCGCGACAATCGCAGAACAAGACTTAGTTGTAACAAACGCAAAACAGTGGTTTGAACATATAGAGATCGATGATAAGCGCGACGCGCCCATGCATGGATATCGCGCAATTCATATGCTAGTTGAACAGGGCGGAAAGACTGTTGAAGTCCAAGTCCGGACACAAATCCAACACTTCTGGGCCAGCATTTCTGAGAAGCTAGCTGACAAGTATGGACAACAGATCAAGTATGGGAAGGGCGATGAGCGCGTCTTGGCTCACTTGGTAGCCTTGTCTGCACAATGTGCAATGATGGACGATCTTAAAACGGAAAATGTCGAAATCCATGCCCGGCTCCAGCTGGCGAAGAAATCTGCGCCCCCACAAGTCTGGAGATCTCTAAAGAACCAAAAGCGGGACGTCGAGGAAAGAATTAAGTTTGGCATGTACAAACTTAGAAGTACATTTCGCAAGATTGACGAGATTGATCAATGATCTACTTAATTCACTATGAAAGAAATGCAGGCAAAATAGTAGAAATCAGTGAATTTAAGGAGCGAGACCTCGCATCGGAGGCGAAACTTGCCATGGAGATCAGATTGCTCAGCAAGAGCAACGGCGATGAAGTGGTCCTGCTCGAAGCAAGAGATAAAAACGATTTACTGCGAACTCACAGCCGGTACTTTGAGAATTTGAGCGACATCAAGATCGAGAAGTGATTGGAGAATCCGGATTTCTCCTTGAGCAAGGCGCAAGGCAGCACGATATGGTGTAGCCTATGATGTGCCCATGACGCCCGCCATCAACCTGCTGAAGAAATCAGGCATCGCGCACACCGTGCTGTCCTATCACCACGATGCGGGCGCCGAGTCCTACGGTGGCGAGGCGGCGCAGCAGTTAGGGCTGGACCCGGCGCAGGTGTTCAAGACGCTTCTGGCCAGCACCGAGAAACACGACCTGCTGGTGGCCATCGTGCCGGTGAGCGGCACCCTGGACCTCAAGGCACTCGCGACCGCGGCCGGCTGCCGGAAGTGCGAAATGGCCAACGCCGAGGTGGCGCAGCGCGCGACCGGTTACCTGGTCGGCGGCATCAGCCCATTGGGGCAAAAGAAGAAGCACCGCACCTTCCTCGATGCCAGCGCACGGGCGCTGCCCGTGCTGCACGTCAGCGCCGGGCGGCGTGGACTGGAGGTGGCGCTGGCACCGGCCGATCTGCTGCAGCTTACTGGCGGCAGCTACGCGAGCATCGGGAAAGCACGTTGACCGGTAGTGCCGGCCGCTGGCCGGCTCCCCGTGACGCTTGCCTCATGCGTCAGACAGACTGAGGAGCCGGCCAGCGGCCGGCACTACCCGTCGTCTTCGATCAACGTGCCATCGCTGCGGCTCCAGCGCCTCAGGGCCGCCAGTTGGCGTTGCTGTCCCAGAACGTCACGGCGCGCTGATACGCCTCGCGATCCAGCGGCACGCCCGAGCCACCCTCTTCCACGCCCAGCGCATTGCGCATCATGGTGATCGGGGCCATCGGCACTTCCTCCGGTTCGGCGGTGTAGATGCAGCCGACGATGCCCCACTCCGCATCGATGGGTGAGCCCTCTTTGGCCAACTGCTCGGCGCTGTACAGGATCACCACCAGGTAGTTCGCGCGCGGCGATTCGACCCCTTCGAACCAGCGCACCAGCACCGGCAGCTCCTCGCGGTTGCGCGCTTCATAACCACTGCGCAGCTGGTGACGGTTGGCCTCGGTGATCGGCACGGTCAGGCAGCGCGTGGAGGTCCAGTTTTCGTACACATGCAGTTTGCAGAAGGGCGCGTAGCCATCGAGCACCTTGAACGGCGCGTGCGTATTGAGGTGCTGTTCGAACTGCTCGGCGCTGCAGTCCTGAATGGTGTTGCCGCGCGGCACGCGCGGGAACAGGCGGGGCCGGGCGAACGCGGTGAGGACGATGGACATGGGCACAGTCAGGCGGCGGAGATCCCGCACAGGGTAACGTGTGCGGCGCGCCCCTACAGCGCCAGCCGCTCACGCAGCTCGCGGGCCTGCCGCCGCGAGACCTCCACCTGGCTGCCATCATCCAGGGTCAGGTCGTAGCCATCGCCGAGGGACGGCTCGATCGCACGTACGCGGCGCAGATTGACCAGCGTATTGCGGTTGGCGCGGAAGAACAGCGCTGGCGACAGCCGTGCCTCCAGCGTGCTGAGGCTGCGTGCCAGCACCGCGTTCTGGTCGCGGAACCACAGCCGCGCGTAGTTGCCGTCGACCACGACCTTGCGGATTTCCCCGAGCGCCACGAACCAGCAGCGCTCGCCATCGCGCAGGAACACCTGATCGTCGGCGCCCAGCGCATCGCGCACGCTGTCCGCCGCAGTGGGGGCGGCCGGTGCCGAGAGACGCTCCCGACCGCGTTCCAGCGCCGCCTGCAGGCGGCCTGCCTCCACCGGCTTGACCAGGTAGTCGAGCGCGTTGGTTTCAAAGGCGCGGACCGCGTATTGATCGTAGGCGGTGACGAACACCACCATCGGCACCGTCTCCAGTCCCTCGAGGACATCGAAGCCCTCGCCCGAGGGCATCTGCACATCGAGCAACACCAGATCGGGCTGCTCGCGCAGGATCGCCTCGCGTGCCGCGGGCACGTCGTCGGCCTCGCCGACACACGCCACCCACGGGATCGCTGCCAGCAGGGTGCGCAGCTCACTGCGCGCCAGCCGCGCATCGTCCACGATCAACACGCGTAGTGAAGCACTCATTGCTGCACCTCCAGGCGGGCCAGCATGCGCTCGCCCTGTCGCTCCAGCCGGAACGTGCCCCGGCTGGATGAAGAGGGCGGCGTGTCGATGCCCAATTGCGCCCTCAGATAGGCCAGCCCGATGCCATGGCCTTCGCTGCTGGCGTCGTGCGCGGCGGGATTGTCCACCTCCACCCGCAGCCAGCCACCATCGAGGCACACGCGGATCGTCAGCTCACCGCCGCCGGGGTGCACCGCGATGCCATGCTTGATCGCGTTCTCCACCAGCAGCTGCAGCGCCATCGGCGGCAGCCGCGCGGACAGCGCGACCGGATCGATGTCGGTGTGCACCCGCAGGCGGTCTTCGTAGTGGATCGCTTCCACCGCCAGGTAGTCCTGTACCACGCGCCACTCCTCGGCCAGGGTGACCCAGTCCCCGTCGATATGCACCAGGGCGTGGCGCAGCGTGCTGGACAGATGGGTGACCATGTCGCGTGCACGCGCCGGGTCTTCATTGATCAGCGCACGCAGGTTATTGAGCGCATTGAACACGAAGTGGGGATTGAGCCGCGCACGCAGTGCCTGGTGCTCCAGCGTCGCGCGCTGCGCTTCGGCGCGCAGCTGCGCCATCTCGCTGTGCCGGGCACGCTGCAGCGCGCGGCGGCCGGTCCACAGCGCGCACCACACGCTCAGCACGATGGCGGTATTGAACCAGTAGCCGAAGACAGCGGCAGGGCGATAGTTCGCACGCTGTCCCGGCAGCTGCACCCAGTCCCAGGCCAACGCGGGCAACAGCGCGGCAGCGGTGAGCACCTGGGCGGCCGCCGCCACGATCACCACCGCGAGCAGCAGCCGCCACGTCAATCCCAGCAGATCGCGCTGCAACCAGTCATGCCGCAGCGCATAGCCGCGGATGAACGCGCTGCCCACCCACAGGGAGAGCGACACCATCGCAGAGATCAGGACGATGCCGGACCAGTGCCCGCCGTAGGTGAACCCGAGCAGCAGGCTCACGCCAAGGTAGGCCAACCACACCGCGCTGTTGCGCCACCAGAAACCGGAATCCCGGGCTGCCCGCTTCTCGCTCATCGTCTCCACGCCGGTCTTGATCAGGGCGCTGCAGGCAGCTCAAGGAAGCTCCGGATCTGCGTCTGCAGCCAGCGCGGATCATCCCACATCAGGAAGTGGTAGCCGGCGCGGCTCATCTCGATCCGCACACCGGGCAGCGCGGCGTACTGCGTGGCGAATACCTGCCGCGTACTGGCCTCGGTCGCACCGAACGGCTGATAGGCCGCCCACGCGCCCAGCACCAGCACCGGGGCCGTGATGCCGGCGATCGGCTGGCGCAGGTCGGTCATCGTCATCGCGTACATCGCGTTGGCGGTGGTGGCGCGGTCACTGTCGCGTCCCCACTGCTTCAGGGTCGCAACCTGCTCGGGGGCGTGTGCCATGTTGGCAACCGCGGCGTCGGTCTGCGCCGCGTACTGCGTGGCGTCGGCGGCGAGCATGCCGGCCCGCATCTGCTCGGCCATCGGCTTGAGCGTGGCCGGCGTCGCGGCCGGATTCTGGACCGCGCCGAAGTACGGCAGGGCATCAACGATCACCAGTGGCCCGATCTTCTGCGGCGCCGCGATCGCCATCTGCAGCGCCAGCACACCACCGAGGCTGTGGCCGATCACGGTCGGATGATCGAGCTTGCGGTCGGCGCTGTAGGCCAGCAGGCGATCGCGCATCGCGCTCAGAAAATCTTCGCTGGCCACTGCAGGCGCACCGGCAAAGCCCGGCAGCTGGATCAGGTGGCATTGCACCTGCGGCTGCAGCGCGGCGCAGGTCTCGCGCCAGACGTCGGCACCGCTGTTGAGGCCCGGGATCATCAGTACCGGCCGGCCGCTGCCGATCACCTCGACCTGCAGATCCTGGAAGCGCCCGGTGGCCGCATGGGCCGGGCTGACCAAGGTGGCCCATGCGGTCAGCGCGAGCGCAGCCAACGGGGCGATGGAGTAGATGCGGCGGGGACGGACGGTCGACATGGCAGGCTCCTGCTGGGTGAGCATGGAGACTGCCGCAGGGCGTCGTCGCCGGGGCGATTACATGAGCAGCGGCCGCAGACCGGCGATGAGCGGTCGGCAGCGGCGGATGAGCATCGGCGCCTCAGCGATCCGGCGCACCCACGATGGCCTGCAAGGCCCCTTCCAGCGATGGATACTGGAAGACAAACCCCTCGGCCAATGCGTGCGCCGGCTGAACGTTCTGCCCGGTCAGCAGCAGCCCGCTCATTTCCCCGAAGCCCAGCTTCAACGCGAACGCCGGAGTGGTCAGCCGTGCAGGACGATGCAGCACCTCGCCCAGCGTGGCGGCGAAGGTGCGGTTGGTAACCGTGCCGGGCGCCGTGCCGTTGTAGGCGCCGCGTGCCTGATCGCGAGTGAGCAGCCACAGAATCATCCCGACCAGGTCCTCGCGATGGATCCAGCTCATCCACTGCCGACCATCGCCCATCGGCCCGCCGAGCCCCATCCGGAACGGCGGCAGCATCTTCTGCAGTGCGCCGCCCTCACGTTCGAGCACGATGCCGGTCCGCAGCACGCAGGTGCGCACGCCGAGGTCCTCGGCCTTGAGCGCCTCGGCCTCCCAGTGCCGGCACAGCATCGCCGCGAAGTCGTGCCCCGGGGAGGCCGTCTCATCCAACGGCGCGCTGTCGCGCGGGCCGTACCAGCCGATCGCCGAGCCGGACACCAGCACCTGGGGGCGTTCAGGCAACGCGGCCATCCAGGCCAGCAGCGCCTGCGTGGTGCCGATCCGGGAATCGCGCAACGCCTGCTTGCGTTCATCGGTCCAGCGGCCATCCATCAACGGCTCGCCGGCCAGGTTGACCACCGCCTGGACCGGCCCGAACTCCTCCAGCGCTGCAACGCTGCGCACGCCCGGCTGCGGGTTCCGGCCGGGCCGCCGGGTCAGGACGATGGGGTCATGGCCCTCGGCCAGCAGGCGCGTGCACAGGCTGCGCCCGATGAAGCCGGTGCCACCGGTGACGAGAATCTGCATGGCGGTTGCTCCTTGAGGTAGCCATCACTGTAAGCCCGGGGATGTGCACGGCGCATGCGACGCACTTCACATTCATCGCGATGAAGAGATATGATTGAGCCACACCCGCCGACGCGCCCCGCCCATGACCGCCATCAGCTTCGAGTTCTATCCACCCAAGACCGACGAGCAGCGTGCCCAGCTGGACCGGACCGCGGCCAAGCTGAAGGTGTTCGCGCCGGAGTACGTGTCGTGTACGTTCGGTGCCGGCGGCTCCACGCTCAGCTACACCTCCGAGACCGTCCGTCACCTCAAGCAGCACCATGGCTTCGATGCGGCCCCGCACCTGTCCTGCGTCGGTGGCAGCCGCGAGGAGATCCGCGAACTGCTCAAGCTGTACCGCGCGATCGGTTGCCGCCGCATCGTCGCCCTGCGCGGTGACCTGCCCTCGGGCATGGGCCACCCCGGTGACCTGCGGTATGCCTCCGACCTGATCAGCTTCATCCGCGCCGAGCACGGCGATGCGTTCCGGATCGAAGTGGGCGCGTATCCGGAGACCCACCCGCAGGCCAACGACGCGCTGCTGGACCTGAAGCACTTCAAGACCAAGATCGACGCCGGTGCCGATGCGGCGATCACCCAGTACTTCTTCAACGCCGACGCCTACTTCCACTTCGTCGATGCGGTGCGCAAGCTGGGGGTCACCGTGCCGATCGTGCCGGGCATCATGCCGATCTCCAATTTCAGCCAGCTGCGCCGCTTCTCCGAGCAGTGCGGTGCCGAGATTCCGCGCTGGATCGGCAAGCGCATGCAGGCCTACGGTGACGATGCCGACGCGGTCCGCGCGTTCGGTGCCGAGGTGGTGGCCAGCCTGTGCGAACGCCTGGTCGCCGGCGGCGCGCCGGGCCTGCACTTCTACACCCTCAACCTGGCCAAGCCGACCACCCAGGTGCTGAAACTGCTGCGCGGCTGAAGCCGCCACGCATCGCTTGCAGATAACGCCCACGCCGCTACGCTGCTGCGATGAAACCGCTCGTGTGGCTCCTGCTGTGTGCGCTGTGCCTGCCCTCGCCGCCTGCCCTGGCGCAGGCGCCGCAGCGCGTGAACCGCTGCACCACTGCGCAGGGCGAAACCGTCTTCACCGATCGCCGCTGCGATGCACTGGGTGCGACCTCCCGTATGCCCCCACGCACCGCGAGCGTCGGCAACACCGGCATCTACCGCGCCGGCTGCGCGCGCCGGCTCAGTGAGCTGACCGGGGAGATCCGCGACGCGGTCAGCGCACAGGACGTCAACCGGCTGTCCTCGATCTACCTCTGGAGCAACGTCTCCAACGCCACCGCCAACCACATCATCGGCCGCCTGGAATCGGTGGTGCAGCGCCCGCTGATCGACATCGCGCCGGTCTACCCGGACAGCGCGCCTGTCATGGTGGACCCGGCGCTCGCCGCTGCGGGTCCTGTGGAGGCGCCCTCGCGTCCCCGCCCGGTCGGCCTGCGCATCGAACAGACCCTCGGCAGCACCGCCACCCCGGCCAGGACCGTGTTCGGCCTGCGCCGTCAGTACGGCTGCTTCTGGATCACGCTGTAGCCGGCCACAGCGACCGGATCGCCGCGATGCCCTGCGCCCCGTGGCGACGCGCCTCCTCGATATCACCGGGGGTCATCCCGCCGAGCGCATACAGCGGCAACGACACCTGCTCGCGCAGCGCCTCGAACGCCTCCCAGCCGAGCGGTGCCGCCCCTGGATGGCTGGCCGTCGCCTGCACCGGCCCCAGCACCGCGAAATCGCAGCCCAGCCGCTGCGCCGCCTGCAGCTGCGCCAGGTCGTGGCAGGACGCCGCGACCAGCTGACCGGCGGCCAGCGGCCGCGCATCCAGCCCCAGCAGCTGCTCACTGCCCAGATGCACGCCGACCCCCAACCGAGCGGCCAGCTCGATATCCCGATTCACCAGCCACTGCGTGCGCGGCCCGTGCTGCTGGATCACCCGCTCGGCCAGCGCCACCCGTGCCGGGCTGGACGGCGTGCGCAGCTGTACCCGGCGCACCCCGCTTTCCAGCGCCTGCGCCAGGCGCCCCAACCAGGCCTGGTGGACGCTGTCCTCCTCACCCTCCGGCTCCGGCGTGATCAGGTAGCGATCCGGCTGCCGCAGTGCCGCCACCACCGGCAGATCGGCCGGCGGCATCGAATACCGGTGCAGCTTGTCCGGCGCCACCCAGGTGATCGCCTGTCCCTCGCGGCCTCGCGGCGAGCCCTTCCAGCTCTGTATCCGGCGCACCTCCAGCCGGAGCCGCTTGTCCGGGTAGATCTGCGGCACGTCCATGATCCACTCACCGATCTCCGCCTCGATCCCCAGCTCTTCGCGCAGCTCCCGCACCAGCGCCTCCTCGGAGGTCTCGCCGGGCTCCCGCTTGCCGCCCGGGAATTCCCACAGGCCGGCCATATCGCGGTTCTCGGTACGACGGTTGAGCAGAATGCGGCCACGGGCATCGGTGATGACGCCGGCCACGACATGGATCGAACGAAGGGGAGATGACATACCCGGAGGATGCCCAAAGCGGGCCGGGTGACGCAATGCCCCTGCGGGTACCGTCGAGGTGGAGTGCGGATTTCCTGGTGGTGTCTTCGCTCAGGTCTACCGCGAGCGTGAGGGCCCCGCAGCGACCGATAGGCCCCTCGGCAAATGTCCCCCGGCCGCCGCCTGGTGGCGACGGCCTCCTCCTTGATTTTGCCCAGGGGCCTATCGGTCGCTACGGAGCTCGCATGTGGTGGGTTCGCAAAGCGGCCCTTGATCTGCCCACCGCTATCGCAACCCACTGTCACGAGGCGACCGGGCTGCTCCGGGAAGGACCGTCACCCGCATGGATGCGGGTGTCGAGCCTACAAGGAGGTATTTACGGCGTGTCCTGGACGGGGCTGCCCGGTCGCCTCACGCCATGGACATTCGAGGCGCCACGCCGTTGGCAGAGAACCACAAAAAAGCCCCGCACAGGGCGGGGCTTTTTCAGCACTTCCAAACAGCCAATCAATCGATCAACCGATCAGCTCAGCTGACCATGGCAGTGCTTGTACTTCTTGCCGCTGCCGCACGGGCACGGATCGTTGCGGCCGACCTTCGGCTCATCACGGCTGACCTGCGCCACGCCATTCTGCGCCGCTTCCACCTGCGCAGCCTCTTCGTCCGCACCGTAACCGCCCGCGTCCTGATGCTGGAACTGCGACTGCAGCAGACGGGCCTCCGCCTGCTGGCGCTCGGCCTGCTCCAGCGCAGCCACTTCTTCTTCGCTGCGGATGCGCACGCGCGCCAGCAACGTCACCACTTCGCGCTTCACGTTCTCCAGCATCTCCGAGAACAGCTCGAAGGCTTCCTTCTTGTATTCCTGCTTCGGCTGCTTCTGCGCATAACCACGCAGGTAGATGCCCTGGCGCAGGTAATCCATGCGCGCCAGATGCTCCTTCCAGCTCTGGTCCAGCACGGTCAGCATCACGTGCTTCTCCAGCGCGCGCATGGTCTCGTCACCCACGCCGGCTTCCTTCGCCGCGAAGTGCTCGTCGACCTTGGCCTGCACCTTCTCGGCGATGCCTTCGGCGTCCAGCTCCTCGTGCGACTTGACCAGTTCGGTCACCGACATATCGATGCCGAAGTCCGAGGCCAGCGTGGCTTCCAGACCCTGCAGGTCCCACTGCTCGTCGATCGAGTTCGGCGGCACGAAACGCGCCACCACGTCGAAGATCACATCGCCACGGATGCCATCCACGTTGTCCTTCACCGACTCGGCGTCCAGCAGCTCATCGCGCTGGCTGTAGATCACCTTGCGCTGATCGTTGTTGACGTCGTCGAAGTCCAGCAGGTTCTTGCGGATATCGAAGTTGTGCGCTTCGACCTTGCGCTGCGCCTTCTCGATCTGACGGCTGACCAGACGATCCTCGATGACGTCGTCTTCCTTCATGCCCATCATGCGCATCGCCTTCTGGACCCAGTCCGAGGCGAAGATGCGCATCAGGTTGTCTTCCAGCGACAGGTAGAAACGGGACGAACCCGGATCGCCCTGGCGGCCCGAACGGCCACGCAGCTGGTTATCGATACGGCGCGACTCATGGCGCTCGGTGCCGACGATGTGCAGGCCACCGGCCGCCTTGACCGCATCATGGCGGACCTGCCACTCGGCCTTGACCTGGGCGCGCTGTTCCGGCGTCGCCTCTTCGCCCAGCTCGTGCAGCTGCGCTTCCAGCGAACCGCCCAGCACGATGTCGGTACCACGGCCGGCCATGTTGGTGGCAATGGTCACCGCGCCCGGCATGCCGGCGTTGGCGATGATGGTCGCTTCGCGGTCATGCTGCTTGGCGTTGAGCACTTCGTGGTGCACACCGGCCTTGGTCAGATGCTCGGACAGCATCTCCGAGGTCTCGATCGAGGTGGTACCCACCAGCACCGGCTGGCCGCGCTCGTTGCAGGCCTGGATATCGGCCAGCACCGCGTTGAACTTGCCGTTGCGGTTGAGGAAGACCTGGTCCGAACCGTCCTTGCGGATGGTCGGGCGGTTGGTCGGGATCACCACCACTTCCAGGTTGTAGATGCTCTGGAACTCGTAGGCTTCCGTATCGGCCGTACCGGTCATGCCGGACAGCTTCTTGTACATGCGGAACAGGTTCTGGAAGGTGATGCTGGCCAGCGTCTGGTTCTCGCGCTGGACCGGCACGCCTTCCTTCGCTTCCACCGCCTGGTGCAGACCATCGGACCAGCGGCGGCCGGCCAGGGTACGGCCGGTGAATTCATCGACGATCACCACTTCACCGTCGCGCACGATGTAATCCACGTCGCGCTGGTAGATCGCATGCGCGCGCAGCGCCGCGTTGAGGTGATGCACCACGGTCAGGTTCTGCGCGGCGTACAGGCCTTCGGTCTCGGCATTGAGGATGCCGGCTTCGACCAGCAGCGCCTCGGCATGCTCCATGCCTGCTTCGGACAGATGGACCTGCTTGCCCTTCTCGTCGACCCAGAAATCGCCCTCGCCTTCCTCGGCCTCCTGCTTGATCAGGTTCGGGACGATGCGGTTGACGCGGATGTACAGCTCCGGGGAATCATCAGCCGGGCCGGAAATGATCAGCGGGGTACGGGCTTCATCGATCAGGATCGAGTCGACTTCATCGACGATCGCGTAGTGCAGGCCGCGCTGGTGGCGGTCCGCACGGGACAGCGCCATGTTGTCGCGCAGGTAATCGAAGCCGAATTCGTTGTTGGTGCCGTAGGTGATGTCGCTGGCATAGGCCTCGCGCTTGTCACCGTGCGGCATGCCCGGATAGACCACGCCCACGCTCAGGCCCAGCCAGTTGTAGAGCTTGCCCATCTGCGCCGAGTCACGGCGGGCCAGGTAGTCGTTCACGGTGACCACGTGGACGCCCTTGCCTTCCAGCGCATTGAGGTAGACCGGCAGCGTGGCGACCAGGGTCTTGCCTTCACCGGTGCGCATTTCCGCGATCTTGCCCAGGTGCAGGACCATGCCGCCGATCAGCTGCACATCGTAATGGCGCATGCCGAGCACGCGGCGGCTGGCTTCACGGCAGACCGCGAAGGCTTCCGGCAGCACCTTGTCCAGGGCTTCACCGTCAGCGATGCGCTGCTTGAATTCCGGGGTCTTGGCCTTGAGCTGCTCGTCGGAGAGCTTTTCGATTTCCGGCTCCAACGCATTGACCTTGGCGACGATGCGGTTGAGCTGGCGCAGCTGTCGTTCATTACGACTGCCGAAGACGCGGGTAAGCAGGCTGTTGATCATTGAAGGAACCGGTTGGAATGAGACGCCCCAACGGCGGCGCTTTCCCCGGGGGATGCGCACGCCGCAAACGAAACAGGGCGCACCGCGCCCTGTCTATGGCAACACCCATTGTAGCTTGGGACGGGGGTCCGGCGTTTCAAGCACCCCCGTTCAAGTTCGTTACCGTGATCAGCCCCGCGAAACGCGGCCGACCGGGGTGTTGCCGCCATCACCGAGGAACTTGCGCGGATTGACCACCTGGCCGCGTTCCCAGACCTCGAAATGCACGTGGGCACCGGTGGAACGGCCCGTGGAACCGGCCTTGGCCACTTCCTGGCCGGCCCGGACCAGATCGCCCGGCTTCACCACGAGGCGCGAATTATGCGCATAGCGGGTCACATAACCGTTGCCATGGTCCACATCGACCACATTGCCGTAGCCGCCCTTCACACCGGCGAAGCTGACCACGCCGTCGGCCACCGACATCACCGGGTCACCGACCTTGGCGTGGAAATCCATGCCCTTGTGGGTGGCCGCACCACGACCGAACGGATCGCTGCGGGTGCCGAAGTTGGAGGTGATGTAGGTGTTGCGGATCGGCATGCGCGAGGGCACGGCGTTCTGTTCGAGCTGGTGATCGAACATCAGCGATTCCATCACCGACAGCTGGCGGCCTGAAGCAGCAAAGCGCTGCTCCAGCACCTGTAAGTCGGCGTTGACCGCGCTGACCGGGATGTCCTGGGTCGGGCCGGGCTCACCTTCACCGAGGCCGGGGGTCTCGTTGAAGTCGAATTCGCCGTCTTCGAGTTTGCCCATCTGGGTAAGGCGTTCGCCCAGCGCATTGAGACGGGTGGCCTGCGCCTGCAGCTCGCCCATCCGCGCAGCCAGCGCGTTGACCTGGGTCTGAGCGTCCTTCTGGGCCTGCGCCAGCTCGCGTTCCTGCTGTGCGACCTTGGCGTGGAGCCGGGAATCGTTGAACATGCTGCCACCGATACCGGCACCGAAGCCGATCAGGCAGCCCACCCCCAGCACACTGCCCAGCAGGGCCCGGGGGGAATCTTCGAAGTAGAAACGCAAACGCGCCAGCGGCGTCTTGGCCTGTCCTTCACGCGTTTTGATTACGATCTTTTTGAATGCCATCAGTGAGTTTTCATGTCTGAGCCGAAATCCAGTGCCCGTTCCCCATCTACGCCGAAGCCGGCGCTGGATGCGGTCATGGGGGACAAAGCCGGTAACCCGCTGCGTCGTGCCTTGTGGCTCGACGCGCTGGACCGTCAATTGCGCCCCCATTTACCGCCTGCACTGGCCACCCGTTGCCGGCTGGCGAATGTAAACGGCGAGCACCTCGTTTTTCTCGTCGAATCTCCCGTGTGGCACGCCAAGGTCCGGCTTGCCGAAGCACAGTTGATCGACGCGGCCCGGTCCATCGGGCTGAAGGTCACCAAGGTGACCGTCAAAACAGCGTCTGCCCCTCCCCCACGCTCCCCAGCGATCGATAACAGGAATGGCCCCCACGCTGTTTCAGCCGCCACGCACAAAGGGCTACGCGACGCGTTGGCCTGTCTCCGCGATGTGGATTCGTCCAAATCGTGAAGCCATCGGGGCATCCCGCCCCTTCCCGGCCGCGTCACGATCACGTGAACTTTGGCTGGGAGCCGGTCTGCACTGTAGCGGCGGAACCGCCGCCAGTCGTTAGTGTTTTATTAAATTAACGTTAAATTCGGCAGAAACCTTGATGAGGTTCACAAATCTGTGCGCTGTGCACCCCCACGGTTCATTGACGTCAAGATCACATGGCTCTCAGCGCGCCTAGACCCCAGAAAACAGAAACGGCGCCGTGGGCGCCGTTCTATTTTGTTTCAAATCAATGACTTGCGCGATGACCGGGCTCAGGCGTACGCCGGCAGACCGTAGACGACCGGTGCCTCGACCGCGGGCGAGTCATAGCTGACCCACTCCCAGGCACTGGCATCGGCCAGCAGCGCGCGCACCAGCTTGTTGTTGAGCGCGTGGCCCGACTTGAAGCCCTCATACGCGCCCAGCACCTGGCCGCCGGCCAGATACAGATCGCCGATCGCATCGAGGATCTTGTGGCGCACGAACTCATCGGCGTAGCGCAGGCCGTCGTCGTTGAGCACGCGGAACTCGTCGAGCACGATGGCGTTATCCATCGAGCCGCCCAGGCCGAGGTTGCGCTCGCGCATGTACTCCAGATCCCGCATGAAGCCGAAGGTCCGGGCACGCGAGATTTCCCGGGTGTAGGCCTGGGTCGAGAATTCGATCTCGGCCCGCGACTGCTTGGCCGGGATCATCGGGTGGTTGAACTGGATGGTGAAACCGAGCTTGTAGCCTTCGTACGGCTCGAAGCGGGCGACCTTGTCGCCATCGGTGACTTCCACCGTCTTGAGAATGCGGATGAAGCGTTTCGGCGCGTCCTGCTCGGCGATGCCCGCCGACTGCAGCAGGAAGACGAACGGGCCGGAGGAACCGTCCATGATCGGCAGCTCTGCCGAGGACAGTTCCACGATGATGTTGTCCACACCCAGGCCGGCCAGGGCCGACATCAGGTGTTCGACGGTCTGGATCTTCGCCTCGTGATAGGTCAAGCCGGTGCACAGGGTGACTTCGGTGACCAGGTCCGCACGCGCAGGCACTTCCACCACCGGGTCCAGATCGACGCGACGGAAGACGATGCCGTGGTTGACCGGGGCCGGGCGCAGGGTCATGTAGACCTTGTCACCGCTGTGAAGGCCGACGCCGGTGGCGCGGATCGTGTTCTTGAGGGTGCGTTGCGGAATCATCGGGGTGCAGGACCAGAAAGCGCGCGGTCAGCGCGGCTGTGACAAACAAGAATAACACGCACTACCGCTGTCCCTTCCGTGAACCGTGGTGCGTCGACAGCACTGCCCGGACGTGCGCACTGCACGACGGCGGTCAGACTGCCGGGCCGATCCTGGCCCGGCAGCATGGGACATGGAGATGCTTACCGGGGAGGACAAGGCCCCGGCACGCAGTACTCAGTCCGCCTGGCGGCGCAGGAACGCCGGGATGTCCAGGTAATCGTTCGGCAGTTCAGCGGCAGCCGGACCCGACGCGCTCGGGGCCGACGGTGCCACGGTGTCGGCGCTCGGACGACGCAGGCCCATGCCCATGCCCATCCCGCCCACGGCCTTGGAAACCGCATCGCCGCCGTTGTCGAACTCGCCGAACTCCGGCTGGCCGGTGGTGGCATTGCGGACCAGCTTGATCGGTGCGCGCTCGCCCGGACGCTGGGTCTTGGCGGTGACGGCACGGTTCAGGCCGGTGGCGACCACGGTCACGCGGACTTCGTCCTGCATGTCCGGATCCAGCACGGTACCCACGACCACGGTGGCATCTTCGGACGCGAAGCCATCGATGGTGCGGCCGATCTCGTCGAACTCGGCCATCGTGAAGTCGGCGCCGGCGGTGATGTTTACCAGGATGCCGTTGGCACCGGCCAGGTTCACATCGTCCAGCAGCGGGTTCTGGATGGCGGCTTCGGCAGCGGCCTGGGCACGGTCATCACCACGCGCGGTGCCGGTGCCCATCATTGCCAGGCCCATTTCAGACATGACGGTGCGCACGTCGGCGAAGTCGACGTTGATCAGGCCCGGACGCACGATCAGGTCGGCGATGCCCTGCACGGCGCCCTGGAGGACGTCGTTGGCGGCACGGAAGGCCTGGATCATGGTGGCGTTGCGGCCCAGCACGGTGATCAGCTTTTCGTTCGGGATGGTGATCAGCGAATCGCAATGCTGGCTCAGTTCTTCGATGCCCTTCAGCGCGACCTGCATGCGGCGACGGCCTTCGAACGGGAACGGCTTGGTGACCACGGCGACGGTCAGGATGCCCATCTCCTTGGCCAGCTGTGCCACGACCGGGGCTGCACCGGTGCCGGTACCGCCGCCCATGCCGGCGGTGATGAACACCATGTCCGCACCCTGCAGGGCGTCCATGATGCGCTCACGGTCTTCCAGCGCGGCCTGGCGGCCGACTTCCGGATTCGCGCCTGCGCCCAGGCCCTTGGTGACGTTGGTACCCAGCTGCAGCTGCAGCTTGGCACCGCAATTCTTGATGGCCTGCGAGTCGGTGTTGGCGGTGATGAATTCCACGCCGTCCACACTGGTGCTGACCATGTGCGCCACAGCGTTGCCGCCGCCGCCGCCCACGCCAATCACCTTGATCACCGCATTGGGTGCCATCTTTTCAATCAGTTCGAAATGCGCCATGTCCGTGTCCTCGTGTTGCCGTTTACGCGGGACGGGGGCTTCGGAGAATCCTTCTCCTGTCCTCCCCACCCATCGTGCCGGCGAGTTGTAGTTGGTATGCCGGGCCGGATAGAGCCAACCGCGGCGGTGTTGCCTGCTTCAATGGTCGGCCAGGTGGCCGGGTAATGCGCTTGCTGTGTAGGTCGTGATGCGTTCTGTTGCGGTGTGTTGCGGTGTTGCGTGGACGGTGTGTGGATTTTTCGGGAACTGCTTATCGCTTATTGCATGTGTACTGCGTGTTGCGGTCCACGATCAGAACTCGCCGCGGAACCAGGTTTTGAGTTTCTTGAACATGCTGCCGGCGCGGCCGGTGGGCAGCGACGGGCGACGCGGGTGTTCGATCTGGCTGCCCATCAACAGCAGGCCCACGCCGGTGGCATGCACCGGGTTGCCCACCACTTCGCCCAGCCCGGTGACGTGCTGCGGAATACCCACGCGCACCGGCATCTGCAGCATTTCCTCGGCCAGTTCGACCACGCCTTCCATCTTCGACGCGCCGCCGGTGAGCACCATGCCGGCGCGCACCAGTTCTTCGAAACCCGAGCGGCGCAGTTCGGCCTGCACCATCTCGAAGATCTCTTCGTAGCGGCCCTGCACTGCCTGGGCGAGTGCGTGGCGCGGCATCCGGCGCGGCGGACGATCGCCGACGCTGGGCACCTGGATGCTTTCCTCGGCAGTGGCCAGCTGGGCCAGCGCGCAGGCATAGCGCACCTTGATCTGCTCGGCTTCCGGGGTCGGCGTGCGCAGCATGTGCGCGATGTCGTTGGTGACGTGGTCGCCGGCGATCGGCAGCGAGGCGGTGTGGCAGATCGCGCCCTGCACGAACACCGCCAGGTCGGTGGTGCCGGCGCCCATGTCGACCAGCACCACGCCCAGCTCGCGCTCGTCGGCGGTCAGCACAGCCACGCTGGAGGCCAGCGAAGAGAGCACCAGGTCATCGACCTGCAGGCCGCAGCGCTGCACGCACTTGGAGATGTTGGCCGCCGCCGACTGTGCGCACACCACCAGGTGGGCATGCACTTCCAGGCGCACGCCGGTCATGCCGACCGGGTTGCGGATGCCTTCCTGCGAATCGTCCAGCACATACTCGCGCGGGATCGCATGCAGGATCTTCTGGTCGGCCGGGATCGCCACCGCCTTGGCCGCGTCCAGCACGCGATCCAGGTCACCCCAGGTCACTTCGCCGTCGCGGATCGGCACGATGCCGGGCGAGTTCTTGCACTGCACGTGGTTGCCGGAGATCGAGGCGTACACCGAGCGGATTTCGCAGCCGGCCATCAGTTCGGCTTCTTCGACCGCACGCTGGATGGACTGCACGGTCGATTCGATATCCACCACCACGCCGCGCTTGAGACCGCGCGATTCGTGCGAGCCGATGCCGATGACCTCGATCGGATTGCCCGGCGAATACTCGCCGACCAGCGCCACCACCTTGGAGGTGCCGATATCCAGACCAACGATCAGTGATTTGTCACCCTTGCGATTCATGTCCTGTCCTGCGTCCTGTGCGCCACATTGGCCGGTTCGGCCGGCGCGGCCGGGGCCGGGGTACCCCAGCTCAGCGTGAAACCATTGGTGTATCGGAGGTCGGCGCGCTCGATCGGCGCCGCTTGATTGGCCAGCTGCGGCAGCACGCGTACGAAGCGCTGCAGGCGCGAACGGGCATCGTCGCGGCCGACGACGACTTCGGTGCCATTGCTCAGCACCAGCGACCAGCTGCCGCGTGCGTCCATGGTGACCCGCTTGACGTCCACGCCGGCCGGCGCGAACAGTGCGCGTGCATCGTTGTAGAGCGCCACCACTTCTTCGGTCTGGCTGTCCGGACCATCCAGGTCGGGCAGTTCCAGGTCCTGCAGCTTCTTCGGGGTGGCGAACAGCTTGCCCTGCTCGGAGAGCAGGCGGTCGTTGCCCCAGCGCGCGAACGGCTTGTGCTCGACCAGGGTGATTTCCAGCACGTCCGGCCACTGCTTGCGGACCTGCGCGCTCTCCACCCACGGCAGCGTTTCGATGGCGTCCTGCGCATCCTGCAGCTTGACCGCGAAGAAGCCGGACTTCGCATACGGCAGCACCACCTGCTGCAGCTGCTCGGCCGGCACCCGCTTGAACTCACCGTGCACACGCAGCTTGGCCAACGGCCAACGCTCGGCACCGACCCAGCCGTTGAGCACCGCCACCACAGGCAGTGCCACGACCGACAGGGCCAGCAACCAGACGAAGATGCGCAGCACCGCGTTCATGCGTGGCGGTGCTCCTGTGCGGCGTGACCCGACAGGGTCTGTTCCAGCACGCGCCAGACCAGCTCTTCAAAGCCGATCCCCGCCTGGCCGGCCGACTTGGGCACCAGCGAATGGCTGGTCATGCCGGGCGCGGTGTTCACTTCCAGCAGGTAGAAGCGGCCCGTGCTGCGGTCACGCATCACGTCCACCCGGCCCCAGCCACGGCAACCGGCCGCGCGGAACGCGGCCAGCGCGAGGCGGCGGATCTCGACTTCATCCTCGCCTTCCAGGCCCGGGCACAGGTACTGAGTGTCCTCGGCGATGTACTTGGCGTTGTAGTCGTACCACTGCCCCTTGGGCACGATGCGGATCGACGGCAGCGCCTGGTCGCCCAGGATCGCCACGGTCAACTCGTCGCCGACCACCATCTGCTCCATCAGCAGCTGGCCGTCATAACGCACCGCCAGCGCGACCGCCTCATCCAGCCCGGCCGCTTCCACCACGCGGCTGATGCCGACGCTGGAGCCTTCATTGGCCGGCTTGACCACCACCGGCAGGCCGAGCTCGGCCGCAGCGGCGTGGACATCGGAGGCCTGGTCCAGCGCGATGAAGCGCGGGGTCGGCAGCCCGTGCGACAGCCACACCTGCTTGGTGCGGATCTTGTCCATGCTCAGCGCCGAGCCGAGCACGTCCGAGCCGGTGTACGGCACGCCGAAGGCTTCCATCAGGCCCTGCACGATGCCGTCCTCGCCACCGCCGTTATGGCCGTGGAGGATGTTGAACACCCGGTCGAAGCGCTTCTCGACCAGCGCGAGCGCCAGGGCCGGGATGCCGTCGACCGCGATCGCATCGACGCCGCGCGCGCGCAGCGCTTCGATCACGTTGCGGCCGGAATCCAGCGAGACGTTGCGCTCGCTGGAGGTGCCACCCAGCAGCACGGCGACGCGGCCGAACATGGCCGGGTCGGTGAGGCGCAGCGGCGGGAAGGTCAGCGCGTTCATGCGGCCGGGGTCTCCTGGAAGCCTTCGCCGGCGATCTGCTGGGCGATGTAGCCGATGTCGCCGGCCCCCATCATCAGCAGCAGATCCCCGTCCTGCAGGACATCGGGCAGCACGTGCGCCAGCTCGGCAGCGTTGCCGACCACGACCGGCTCGCTGCGGCCGCGCGCACGGATGGCGCGGGCCAGCGAACGCGAATCGGCGCCCGGGATCGGCGCTTCGCCGGCCGGGTACACCTCGCTCAGCACCAGCGCATCCACTTCGGACAGCACGGCGGCAAAGGCATCGAACTGATCGCGGGTACGGCTGTAACGGTGCGGCTGGAAGGCAACCACCAGGCGCTGGCTCGGCCAGCCGCCGCGGGCGGCGGCGAACACGGCGGCCAGCTCACGCGGGTGGTGGCCGTAGTCGTCGATCACGCGGACCTTGGCACCGGTGTGCGTGGTGACGATGCCCAGGTCATTGAACCGGCGGCCGATGCCGGCAAAGCTCTCCAGCGCACGCGCGATCGCGTCCGGGGCCACGCCCAGCTGCCAGCCCACGGCGGCGGCGGCCAGCGCGTTGAGCACGTTGTGCGCGCCAGGCAGGGCCAGCGTCACCGGGTGGCTGCTGCCCTCCGGCAGGCGCAGGGTGAAATGCATGCGCGGGCCGTCCTGGACCACGTCCTCGGCACGCACGTCAGCGTTGCTGCTCATGCCATAGCTCATGACATGGCGCGGCGTCTGCGAAGCCAATGCGGCCACTTCCGGATCGTCGATGCACAGCACCGCCAGCCCGTAGAACGGCAGGCGCTGCAGGAACTCGGCGAACGCGGCCTGGACGCGGGCGAAATCGTTGCCGTAGTTTTCCAGGTGGTCCGAATCGATGTTGGTGATCACCGAGACCAGCGGGTTCAGGCGCAGGAAGCTGCCATCGCTCTCGTCGGCTTCGGCCACCAGCCACTGGCCACCGCCGAGCTTGGCGTTGGCACCGGCGGCGAGCAGCTGGCCGCCGATCACGAAGGTCGGGTCCAGCCCGCCTTCGCTCAGCACCGCGGCGGTGAGGCTGGTGGTAGTGGTCTTGCCGTGCGTGCCGGCCACCGCGATACCGCGGCGGAAGCGCATCAGTTCGGCCAGCATCGCCGCGCGCGGCATGATCGGAATGCGCTGGCTGCGCGCTTCCATCAGTTCCGGGTTGTCATCGCGGATCGCGCTGGAGACAACCACGCAGTCGGTGCCGAGCACATTGGCGGCCGAGTGGCCGCGCATCACGCGCGCACCCAGGCCGGCCAGGCGGCGGGTCGCGGCGTTGTCGGCATTGTCCGAACCGGACACTTCATAGCCCAGCGTCAGCATCACTTCGGCGATGCCGCTCATGCCGGTGCCGCCGATGCCGACGAAGTGCACGCGCGGGAACGCGCGTACCAGGTCGTTGGTGTCGTGGAGGCGGCGGATCATGCGCGGCCTCGCGCCAGGCTGGCGCGCGTAGCGGTGTTCATTTGGATTCCTCGAGAATGATGTCGGCGATACGCTCAGCGGCATCGACCTTGGCCAGGGCACGCGCGGCATGAGCCATCTGCATGCGTCGGCCAGAATTTTCGGACAATTCGCGCAACACGCCTTGCAGCTGTGTCGCCAGCGTTTCGTCCTGCTTCAGCAACACCGCGGCGCCGCGCTCGAGCAGATACTCCGCATTGCGGGTCTGGTGATCGTCGACGGCCGCGGCGAACGGCACCAGCACGCTGCCCACGCCGACCGCGCACAGCTCGGCCAGGGTGGAGGCACCGGAGCGGCACACCACCAGATCGGCCCAGGCGAACGCCTCGGCCATATCGGCAATGAACGGTTCCACGCTTGCCTGCACGCCGGCATCGGCATACGCCTGCAGGGCTTCGGCATGCAGCTTCTCGCCGCTCTGGTGGCGCACCTGCACCGGCATCCCCATGCCCAGCGCGGCCAGTGCCTTGGGCACCGCGTTGTTGAGCGCGCGCGCGCCTTGGCTGCCGCCGAGTACCAGCAGACGCAGCGGCCCCTGCCGGTTGGCCAGGCGCAGCTCGGGCGGCGTGATCGCGGCGATCTCGGCACGCACCGGGTTGCCGACCGCTTCCTCACGCTGGGCGAAGCTGCCCGGGAAACCGGTCAGCACGCGGCGCGCGAAGCGCGACAGCACGCGGTTGGTCATGCCAGGTGCGCGGTTCTGTTCGTGCACCAGCAGCGGCAGGCCATGCAGGCGCGCGGCGATACCACCGGGGCCGGAGGCGAAGCCGCCGAAGGCGATCACCGCCCGCGGCTGGCGATCGCGGATCAGGAAACCGGCCGCGCGGATTGCGCGCAGCAGGCGCAGCGGCGCGCCGATCAGGGCCAGCTTGCCCTTGCCGCGCAGGCCACCGATGGCCAGCGTGTCGATGTGGATGTCGTGCTGCGGCACCAGGCGTGTTTCCATCGCGCCATCGGCGCCGAGCCAGGTGACCGGCACACCGCGTTCGCGCAGCACCTTCGCCACGGCCAGGCCGGGGAAGATGTGCCCACCGGTACCGCCGGCCATGATCATGACCGGGCGCTGGGACGGATCGAGGCGAGGCGTGCTCATCCCATCCTCCCCAGCGTCGGTTCGATGCGCTGCTGCATGCGGCTGGTGCCACGGGTGGAGCTGTCGCGCGGTGCGGTATCGCGGTTGCCGCTGTCCTGCATCGCCGCGGCGACCGCGCTGGCGCTGGCGACCTTGGGCACGTCGCCCGGCAGCGGGCCATCCTGGTCGGCGCCCATGCGCACGGCCTGGCGGCGTTCGGCGCGGTCCAGTTCATAGGAGACGCGCAGCAGCAGGCCCATCGCCACGCAGGTCATCAGCACGCTCGAGCCGCCCGAGGAAATCAGCGGCAGGGTCAGGCCCTTGGTCGGCAGGATGCCGAGGTTGACCCCGATCGAGACGAAGCTCTGCATGCTGATCCACAGGCCGATGCCGAAGGCGATGTAGCCGGAGAAGTGGCGCTTCATTTCCACGCAGCGCATGCCCAGCCAGAAGGTGCGGCCGACCAGCAGCGCATACAGCGAAATGATCAGGCAGGTACCGAGGAAGCCCAGTTCCTCGGCGGTGACCGAGAAGATGAAATCGGTATGCGCTTCGGGCAGGTAATAGAGCTTCTGCACCGAGTTGCCCAGGCCCACGCCGGTCCACTCGCCGCGGCCCACGGCCATCAGTGCGTTGGACAGCTGGTAGCCATCGCCCTGCTGATCAGCCCACGGGTCCAGGAAGGAGGTGATGCGGCGCATGCGGTACGGCTCGAAGATCGCCAGCGCGGTCATGCCGATCATGCCGAACACGATCGGCATCGACATGCGTGGCAGGTTGACCCCACCCAGCACCAGCATGCCGGCGGTGATCGCCAGCAGCAGGGTGGACGAGCCGAAGTCCGGCTGCAGCAGCAGCAGCACCACCAGCGCGCCGGCCACGCCGAGCGGCTTGAGCATCGCCGGCCAGGTGGCGTTGACCTCATCGCGGAAGCGGACCAGATAGCTGGACAGCCACACGATGTAGAGCACCTTGACCGCTTCGACGGTCTGGAACTTGGAGATGCCCAGGTTGATCCAGCGGCGGGCACCGTTGACGCTGCTGCCCAGGCCCGGGATGAACACCACCACCAGCAGGGCGAAGCAGCCCAGCAGCAGGATCTGGTTGTACTGCTCGATGCTCTTGAGCTCGGTGCGCATGGCAATGATCGCCAGGCCGATACCCACCGCCAGGAAGATCAGGTGGCGGTTGAGGTAATAGAACGGGCTGCTCATCAGCGCGATCGAGCTCGACGCGACCATCACCACGCCCAGCCCGGTGAGCGTGATGATCGCGCCCAGCAGCCACTTGTCGAAGTGGCCTCCGATGGCTTCCAGGCGGGTGGCTTGGCGCGACAGGTCGTTCATCAGCGGACCTTCAACGTGGCCAGGCCGATCAGGACCAGCACCACCGAGATGATCCAGAAGCGCACGATCACGCGCGGCTCCGGCCAGCCCTTCAGTTCGAAGTGGTGGTGGATCGGCGCCATCCGGAACACGCGCTTGCCGGTCAGCTTGAACGAAGCGACCTGGATCATCACCGACAGCGTCTCGATCACGAACACGCCGCCCATCACCACCAGCACCAGTTCCTGGCGGGTGATCACTGCGATCGTGCCCAGCACCGCACCCAGCGCCAGCGCGCCGATGTCGCCCATGAAGACCATGGCCGGATAGGTGTTGAACCAGAGGAAGCCCAGGCCTGCACCGGCGATCGCCGCGCAGATGATGACCAGCTCACCGGCACCCGGGATCTGCGGGATCTGCAGGTAGCTGGAGAACACCACGTTGCCCGAGGCATAGGCGAACACGCCCAGCGCGCAGGCGACCAGCACGGTCGGCATGATCGCCAGCCCGTCCAGGCCGTCGGTCAGGTTGACCGCGTTGGAGAAGCCGACGATCCAGAAATACGCGATGGCCACGAAGCTGACCCCGGCCAGCGGCAGCGCGATCGACTTGAACATCGGGATGTAGAACGTCATCGCCGCCGGGACATCGGCGGTGTAGAACAGGAACAGACCGGCCGCCAGACCGAAGATCGACTGCAGCAGGTACTTCCAGCGCGACTTCAGGCCGTTCGGGTCGCGGCGGACGATCTTGATCCAGTCGTCGTACCAGCCGATCGCGCCGAAGCACAGCATCACGGCCAGCACCAGCCAGACGTAACGGTTGCGCAGATCGGCCCACAGCAGCACCGACAGCGTGATCGTCAGCAGGATCAGCGAGCCACCCATGGTCGGCGTGCCGGCCTTGGCGAAATGGGTCTGCGGACCATCGGTACGGATCGGCTGCCCGCCCTTGAACTGGGCCAGCTTGCGGATCATCGCCGGGCCGAGCCACAGCGACAGGAACAGGGCGGTCAGCGCCGCGAGGATGCCGCGCAGGGTCAGGTAGCCGAACAGCCCGAACAGGCTCTCCAACTGCTGCAGCCATCGGGCCAGTTCAAGCAACATTGGGGGTTTCCTCTCCTTGCGCGAGCAGCGCTTTGACGATCGTGTCCATGGCGCTGCCACGCGAGCCCTTGACCAGGCAGCGCACGCCGGCATGCAGTTCAGTGGCGAGCGCGGCGGACAGGGCCTGGTGACTCTGGAACTGCTGGCCGCCTTCACCGAAGGCGGTCGAGGCGGCGGCGCTCAGCGGGCCGAGCGTGTACAGCCGCTTCAGGCCGGCGTCGCGGGCGCGGCGGCCTGCCTGGGCATGCAGCGCCTCGCCGTCCGGGCCGAGTTCGCGCATATCGCCCAGCACCAGCCAGCCCTCGTCCTTCGAGGCAGCCAGGGCATCGATGGCGGCGGCCAGCGAACCGGGGTTGGCGTTGTAACTGTCATCGATCAGCACCGCGCCGCTGGGCAGCTGGTGCGCGATCTGGCGGCCCGGCACCGGCTCGGCGCGGGCCAGGCCGGCGGCGATCTGCGCCACCGCAATGCCCGCTGCCAGCGCCAGCGAGGCAGCGGCCAGCGCGTTGCTGATGTTGTGCCGGCCCGGCAGGCCCAGCGTGATCTCGGCATCGCCCGCGGGCGTGGACAGCACGAACTGGCTCCCCTGCGCGGCCGTGCGGATCGTGCGCGCGGTGACATCGGCGCTGTGGTCCAGGCCGTAACGCAGCACACGGCAGCGCGGCGGCTGGCCGACGATGTGCTGTTCGAACCAGATCCCGAAGGCGTCATCGGCATTGATCACGGCCACGCCATCGGAAGGCAGCGCCGCGTAGATCGCGCCCTTGGTGGTGGCCACGCCCTGCAGACTGCCCATGCGTTCCAGATGCGCCGGGGCGATGTTGTTCACCAGCGCGTAGTGCGGGCGCACGATCTCGGTGAGGTAGGCGATGTCGCCCGGCTTGCCGGCGCCCATCTCGTAGACGGCGTAGTCGGCATCTTCCGGGGCATCGAGCACCGCCAGCGGCAGGCCGATCTCGTTGTTGCGGTTGCCGGGGTTGGCGTAGACCACCTTGCGGTCGTCACGTGCCACCTGTTCCAGGATCGCCAGCAGCAGGCTCTTGACGCTGGTCTTGCCGTTGCTGCCGGTGATCGCGAAGACCGCAGTGTCACGGTCACGCTGCATGCCGGCGGCGATGCGACCGAGGGCGTGTTCGCTGTCGGCGACCACGATCTGCGGCAGGGCGACATCCAGTAGTCGCTCGACCAGCATCGCCGAGGCACCGCGCGCCAGCGCGTCGGCCGCGAAGTCATGGCCATCGAAACGCTCGCCACGCAGCGCCACATACAGGCTGCCCGGCGCGAGCGTGCGGGTGTCATTGCTGATGGCATCGATGGCGGTATCTTCGCCATGGATCTCGCCACCGGCCCAGTGGGCGATCAGCGACAGCGGGGTGCGCTTCATGCGTTCACCCCCACGTGCGCGGCCAGCACACGGCCGGCCACCTCGGTGTCATCGAAGGCGTGCTTGATCCCGTGAATCTCCTGATAGGGCTCGTGGCCCTTGCCGGCGATCAGCACGATATCGCCCGCGCCGGCCAGGCCGATCGCGGTGGCGATCGCGGCGGCGCGATCACGCTGCACGGTGACGGCAGCGGGCGCATCAAATCCCTTCAGGATGTCGGCCACGATCACGTCGCCATTTTCGCCGCGCGGATTGTCGTCGGTGACGATCACCACGTCGGCATGGCGTTCTGCGATGGCGGCCATCTGCGGGCGCTTGCCGGTATCGCGCTCGCCGCCGCAACCGAACACGCAGATCAGGCGCCCGGCCAGATGGCCCTGCACACTGGTCAGTGCCTGTTCCAGCGCATCCGGGGTGTGGGCGTAATCGACCACGACGGTGGGCAGGCCACCCTCGCCGCCCAGGCGGTTCATGCGCCCGGCGATCGGCTGCAGCTGCGAGAGCAGCGCGGCGATCGCGGCCGGGGCGTGATCCAGCGCATACAGCGCACCGGCCACGGCCAGCAGGTTGTCCACGTTGAAGCGGCCGAGCAGCGGCGACTGCACCGGATGGCGCTGACCGTCCACGACCAGATCGAAGGCGATGCCGCGACCGTCCAGGGTGAGTGAATCAGCGCGCAGGGTGGCCTGTGCGGCACCGCGCGAGCTCACGCCGATCGGGCGGACGGTCTCGCCGACAGTGCGCAGCAGTTCGCTGCCGAAGCTGTCATCGAGGTTGACCACGGCGGCCTTGAGCCCGTCGCGGTGGAACAGCTTGGCCTTGGCCGCACCGTACTGCGCCATGTCGCCGTGATAGTCGAGATGGTCGCGGGTGAGATTGGTGAACACCGCCACGTCGTAGTGGACGGCATCCACGCGGCCCTGATCGAGCGCGTGCGAGCTGACTTCCATCGCCACGGCCTGGGCACCCCCGTCGCGCAGCTGCGCCAGCACCTCATGCATCTGCAGCACCAGCGGCGTGGTGAAGCCGGTCGGCACCACGTCGCCATAAAGTCCGACGCCCAACGTGCCGATACTTCCACTGCGGGTGCCGAGCAGGTGCCAGGCCTGGGCCAGCAGCTGCACGGTGGAGGTTTTTCCGTTGGTGCCGGTCACGCCGACCATCGTCATCGCGCGCGAGGGGTGGCCGTGGAACTGATCGGCCATCGCGCCCATGCGGTGGCGCAGGCCCGGCACGGCAATCGCATCGGCCGGGGCCGGCAGCTCGGCCGGGGCCGGCGGGTCGAACAGGATCGCCCCGGCGCCATTGGCGCGGGCCTGATCGACAAAGCCCAGTCCATGCGCGCCAAAGCCGGCGATCGCCACGAAGGCATTGCCCGGGCGCACCGCGCGGCTGTCCAGCACCAGGCCGGTGATGGTCGGGTCGTGGCTCAGCGCCACATCGGGAAGCAACTGCGACAGCAACATCATCTGGCTCATTGCGTGCCTCCCTGCGCGGGCGGCACTGTGGCGTGCGCGCTGGGCAGCGCGGCATCGAATTCTGCGGCGGCATCGGGCGCGATCACCGTTTCCGGCGGCGGCGTCGGCAACGACGAGGCGGTATGCCCCAGCTTTCCGGACTGCTGGGCGGCCAGCCACGACTCGATGTCATCCGGCGGCACGTCCATCAGGCGCAGCGCGCCTTCCATGACGTTGTGGAACACCGGCGCGGAGACCAGGCCGCCGTAGTACTTGCCACCCTGCGGGTCGTTGATGACGATGACCGTGGCGAAACGCGGGTTGGTGGCCGGCACCACGCCGGCGAACAGCGCGTTGTAATGGCCACGCTCGTAACCGCCGGGGCCGGCCTTGCGGGCGGTGCCGGTCTTGCCGGCCACGTGGTAACCCAGCACCGCCGCCTGCTTGGCGCCGCCCTGGGTGACCACGGTTTCCATCATCGCCACGACTTCCTTGGCGATGTTCTCGTCGATGATCTGCTTGCCTTCGTTGCGCTGGCCTTTGACGAAGGTCGGCGCGATCAGCTTGCCGCCGTTGCCCAGCGCCGAGTAGGCGGTCGCGATCTGCAGCGGGCTGACATTCAGGCCGTAGCCATAGGACATGGTGGTCTTGGACGGACCACTCCAGCGCGCCGGGCGCGGCAGCACGCCGGCCGATTCGCCCGGGAAGCCGCTGTGCGGGGCGACGCCATAACCGAAGCTGTGAATGTGGTCGTAGAAGACCTGGTCCGGCATCTTGGCGGCGATCTTGGCCGCGCCGATGTTCGAGCTGCGGGTGATCACGCCGGTGACGGTGAGCACGCCATTGTTCCGCGGCACGTCCTTGATCGTGTAACGGCCCAGCGCCATGTAGCCCGGGTTGGTGTCCACCGTGGTGTCTTTGGTGACCACGCCGGATTGCAGCGCCGAGGCGATCGTCAACGGCTTCATGGTCGAACCCGGCTCGACCAGATCGGTCACCGCGCGGTTGCGGCGGGTATCCGGCGCAGCGCCACCCACGGCATTGGGGTTGTAGGTAGGCAGGTTGACCATGGCCAGGATCTCGCCGGTGGCCACATCCATGATCACCATCGAGCCGCCCGCAGCCTTGTTCTCGATCAGCGCGTTGCGCAGCTCCTTGAACGCCAGGAACTGGATGCGGCGATCGATGCTGAGGGTGAGGTCCTTGCCCGGCTCGGCGGCGCGCAGCAGATCGCTCTCCACCGTATCGCCCTTGCGGTTGCGGATCACGCGCTTGGCGCCAGCCTTGCCGCGCAGCCATTCATCGAAGGCCAGCTCCAGCCCTTCCTGGCCGCGGTCGTCGATGTTGGTGAAGCCGAGCACGTGCGCCATCGCCTCACCCTGCGGGTAGAAGCGGCGGAACTCGCGCTGCGAGGCCACGCCCGGGATCTTCATCGCGACCACTTTTTCCGCGTCGTCCGGATTGATCCGGCGGCGCAGATACATGAATTCTTTATCGGCCTTCTGCGAGAGCTTGGAGGTCAGCTCATCCAGCGGCATGCCCAGCGCGGTCGCCAGCTCCGGGATACGGTCCGGCGAACGCAGCAGTTCCTGCGGGTTGACCCAGATCGAGGCGACCGGAGTGGACACCGCCACCGGCTCGCCATTGCGGTCGGTGATCATGCCGCGCGAGGTGTTGATCGGCAGTTCGCGCAGGTAACGGGCTTCGCCCTGGCGCTGGTAGAACTCGCTGTTGATGATCTGCACGTAGGCGGCACGGCCGACCAGCGAGACCGAGCACAGGCCGAGCGCCAGCCCCACCCACTTCAGGCGCTGGCGGAGGTTGAAGCTGTTGCGCGCACGGTTGCGACCGGACTTGTTCATGGCCGGATCACCACGACATCGGCCGCTTCGGGGAACTTCATGCCCAGGCGCTCGCGGGCGACGCGGTCGACCCGGGTCGCCTCGGCCAGGGTGGCCTGCTCCAGCTGCAGGCGACCGAACTCGATGTTGATCTCATCGCGCGCACGCTCGACCCGGGACAGCTCCACGAAGGTCTGGCGGTGGCGATGGCGCATGAACACCACCCCGATCGCAGAAGCGACGGTGCAGGCCAGCAGCACGATCAACAGCAGGCGGCTCATCCAGCCACCTCACGTTTTTCGGCGACACGCAGCACCGCGCTGCGCGAGCGCGGATTGACCGCCAGCTCGTCGTCGTCGGCCTTGATGGCACCACCGTGCAGGTCCAGTGTCGGCACGAACGCGGCCAGCTCGGGCAACCGGCGGTTGCTCGGCGGTGCCTTGGCGTAGCGGTTCATGAACTGTTTGACGATGCGGTCTTCCAGCGAATGGAAGCTGATCACCGCCAACCGGCCACCGGGCTTGAGGCGTGCCAGTGCCGCGTCCAGGCCGGCTTCGAGATCGGCCAGTTCACGGTTGATATGGATGCGGATCGCCTGGAAGCTGCGCGTGGCCGGGTGGATCTTGTCCTTGCCACGCGGCATCACCGAGGCGATCAACTCTGCAAGTTCGGCGGTGCGGGTGAAGGGCTGCTTGTCGCGGCGGGCGACGATGGCCTTGGCGATGCGGCGGCCCTGGCGCTCTTCGCCATAGGTCCACAGCACGTCCATCAGCTCGCGCTCTTCAACGCGGTTGAGCCACTGCGCCGCACTTTCACCGCTGTCCGGATCCATGCGCATGTCCAGCGGACCGTCCTTGCCGAAGCTGAAACCGCGCTCGGCGACATCCAGCTGGGGCGAGGACACGCCCAGGTCGAACAGCACGCCATCCAGGCCCTCGGCGGTGGCCTCCCAGTGCAGCAGATCGGCGAAGCTGCCACGGAAGATCGAGACGCGCGGGTCCGGCGCGAAATCACGCTCGGCTACCGCAATCGCCTCCGGATCCTTGTCCATGACCAGCAGCCGGCCTCCAGGACCGAGTTGCTCGAGCACGCCGCGGGCGTGACCGCCACGACCAAACGTGCCATCGAGATACACGCCGTTTTCGATCACCTTCAGGCCATCCAGGACCTGCGTGTACAGGACCGGCAGGTGGCCTGCCGGCGACTGCGACACCGGAAGGTGACCGGTCTGCGCTGCTCCGCGCATCCGGGCACCCCGGCTCACAACTTCAGGTCGAGCAACCCATCGCCGAGATCCTCGTCAGACAACGTCTGCTGGATCAACGCGCGATGAGCCTGCTCGCTCCACAATTCGAATTTGTCGCCCATACCGAGCAGCACCGCCTTCTTTTCAATGCCAACGGCACCACGGTGGCTGGCGGGAATACTGATGCGGCCGTTGCCGTCCAGCTCCAGATGCGCGGCCGAACCGACCAGCTTCTGTTGCAGGAGGCGCACGACGCGCTGTGTGTTGGGCTTGGACATGACGTCATCACGGACGCGTTCCCATTCCTGCTCGGCGTACAGCCACAGACAGCCGGACTCGAACGGGTTGTAGGTCAGGACCAGACGGTTGTTGCTCACACGCGCGACAAGGTCGCGATGCGCGGTCGGAACCGCCATGCGCCCTTTGTCGTCAACAGTGATGGCCGTCTCGCCTTGAAACACGACGTTTTCACCTTTCCTTCGCCTGGTGAAACATTGAACCACGAAAAACCACAAAAAACCCGGTTTCCCCTCTGATGCCCACCTTAGCAGTGCCGATTGGGTTGTCAACAACTTTGCGAAGGGGAAATCACTTTGAACATCAAGGGCTTGCAGCAATCTTTAGAGACTTGTTCAAGGCTTATCCACAAGTTGCTGTTTCGTCTCATTTTTTGAGATTTCGCCGAAGTTCAGGCCTGTGGAGGCCGCGTGAAACATCGCCCCGTATTCAGTCCTGACCCGGCCGGCGTCCCCTCCTCCCTGCGCAGAACCGGCACGATGTGAGGCATGTGTCTGCTTGCCCTTGCCTGGAAAACCCACCCCCGCTGGCAGTTGGTGATGGCCGGTAACCGCGATGAGTTCCACGCGCGGCCGACCGACACCCTGGGCCGATGGCCGGCACCGGATGACGGAGTGTGTGCGGGCCGCGACCTGCGCTCGGGCGGAACCTGGGCCGGGATCGGCCCGGACGGGCGGATGGCAGTGGTGACCAATGTGCGCGACCCGCAAGCTCGGCAGACCGGCCCCTCCCGCGGCGCGCTGGTGGCCGACTATCTGCGTGATGCCGCGCCGGCTGCACTGTTCGCGGACGAGCTCGCGCGGCGGGCAGTCGAATTCGCCCCCTTCAATCTATTGCTGGCCGATCGCGATAGCTGCCAGTTCCTGGGCAACCACCCCCTGCACCGCCAGTCACTGGCGCCGGGCATCCATGGCATGTCCAACGGCCCACTGGACGCGCCCTGGCCGAAAACCGTGGCATTGAACGCCGCCCTGCGCACATGGGTGGACCTCGGCAATGACGACCTGGCTCCGCTATGGGACGCCCTGCGCGACGAGACCCGCGCCGACGACAGCGCGCTGCCGGAGACCGGCATCGGCTTGGCGCGCGAGCGCTGGCTGTCATCCGCCTTCATCCGCAGCCCCGAGTACGGGACCCGCGCCAGCACGATCATCGCGCTGGACGCCACCGGCCACGGCTTCATCACCGAGCGGCGGTTCGATGCGGAGGGCCACTGCACCGGTGAGACCCGACTGCCGGTTGCACCGCCGTCGGCGGCAACATGACGCAACCAGCTCGCTCCCACGCAGGCGCGGCGGGGTAGTTCAGCCGCAAGTAAAGGTGTTCACTGAAGTCTAACGTGTTGTGCCACAAGGGCTTTCGGGCAATACGGCGTGCTCGGGCGGGGCGAATTGCGGCGCCGTCCCTATGCGACATGGTGCAGCGCTTGACCCCCTGCACCCCGCAGAGAGGATGGCCCGGCGGCACCTTCGCCGCGTTCTTCCTGGACCGGAGCCCTGCATGCGACGCCTCATCCTTCTATTGACTACCCATCTGCTCACGCTTGGCGTGGGATTCGGGCTGGGGGTGTACTTCCTGCCCATCCTGACCGCGCCTGACGATCCGCCTGTGCAGAAGGTGCAGGCCGCGATGGAGCAAGCGCGATACCACGCCACCTTGCACCGTGACCAGAAGGGCAGCGATGCGCTGCACTGGGCCGACGGGACGCTGAGCATAAGCAGCACCGCGGTCGCGTTCACCGGCAAGATCGCCCCCCGGTCCTGATTACAAGGTGTACCTGACCCGTGAGTTCGTCGACACCAAGGCCGGGTTCGAACGGATCAAGGCCGATGCCGTGCGCATCGGCGAGGTGAAGACCTTCAACCGCTTCGTGGTCGATGTGCCGACGGGCGTGGACGTGGAGGAATTCACCACCGTCGTGGTGTGGTGCGAACGCTTCGCGCAGTTCATCTCGGCAGGGCAGTACCGCACCCCGGGTTGATCGCCCGCCCCGCGAGTGAATGTGGGACAATACGTGCGGCGGAGTCGGCCAGGCAGTCGCGTCATCCCTTGCGGATGCCGAGGAAAGTCCGGGCTCCACAGGGCAAGGTGCCAGGTAACGCCTGGGCGGCGCGAGCCGACGGAAAGTGCAACAGAAAGATACCGCCTACGTTTCCTTCGGGAAGCCGGTAAGGGTGAAATGGTGCGGTAAGAGCGCACCGCGAGTCTGGCAACAGACCGGCACGGCAAACCCCACCTGGAGCAAGACCAAATAGGGACCTAATGGCGTGGCCCGCGTCGGGTCCGGGTAGGTTGCTTGAGCGCTGCGGTGACGCAGCGCCTAGAGGAATGACTGTCCACGACAAAACCCGGCTTATCGGCCGGCTCCGCCGCTTTTTTCGTCATGACGAAGGTAGAGCCACCCCATGGGTGGCTGCCTTACGTTCTGGCACTGCGTGCAGCCACCCATGGGGTGGCTCTACACCTGAAAGCCGGACACCGCGAATCGGTTACCCGCCGTACAACGCCTTGCGCGGGGCGCCGGTGATTTCGGCCGCCAGCTTGGCCGCGGTCGAGGGCGGCAGGTGCTCACTGAGTTTGGCGTAGAGGCGACGGCCCTGTACCAGCTGAGCCTCCTCATCATCGGCAGCGCCCTGCACCATCACCACGAACTCGCCCTTGCGCTGGTTGTCGTCCGCCTCGACCTGCTGCAGCAGCGAGGCCAGATCACCATCCAGCACGGTCTCAAACAGCTTGGTCAACTCACGCGCCAGCACCGCGGGCCGCTCGGGCCCGAACGCGGCGACCATGTCCGCCAGCGATTCGGTGATCCGGTGCGAGGATTCGTAGAACACCAGCGTGCGGGTTTCACCGGCGAGCGCATGGAGGCGCTCGCGGCGGCCGGAGACCTTGGCCGGCAGGAAGCCTTCGAAGGTGAAGCGATCGCTGGGCAGGCCGGCCACGCTGAGCGCGGCGATCGCGGCACAGGCGCCGGGAATCGGGCTGACCTTGATCCCGGCTTCGCGCGCGGCGCGGACCAGGCGGTAGCCCGGATCGCTGACCAGCGGGGTACCGGCATCACTGACCAGCGCCAGCGATTCGCCAGCCAGCAGGCGCGCCACGATCCGCTGCGACAACGCTTCTTCATTGTGGTCATGCAGCGCCACCAGCGGCTGCTGGATGCCGAAGTGGGCCAGCAGCTGGCCGCTGCGGCGGGTGTCCTCGGCGCAGATCGCGGCCACCGAACGCAGCACGTCCTGCGCGCGCGGGGTCAGATCGGCGAGGTTGCCGATCGGGGTGGCAACGACATACAGCGTGGGGACAGCACTCATCAGCGGCTCTTCCGTGGTCAAGGGTAGAATCGTACCGTTCCCCGGCCACGGCCGCTGCCCCCATCGAATGGACCTGATCATGAACAAGCCCGTCGTACGGATCTCCGCCCTTTCGTTGTCGCTGATGCTGCTTGCCGGCTGCGCCACGACCAGTTTCACCAGTGCGCCGGATTCGCCGGCCCAGAGCCAGGCCCTGGCGCTGATCGAGCAGGGCAAGCCGCGCGATGCGGCCCTCCAGCTGGAAGCACTGGCCAACACTCTGCGCGGCGGTGCCCGCAGCGCAGCGCTGGCCGATGCCGCCTTTGCCTGGCATGAAGCCGGCGATGCCACCCGCGCCCGCACGCTGCTGGCCCAGGTCACCGCGCGCCAGCTCAGCGGCGCCAGCCTCCAGCGCTACCAGCTGACCACGGCCGAACTCGCGCTGGCCGACAAGCAGCCGGCGCAGGCGCTGGCTGCGCTGAAAGACTCGGGTGACGCGGTCACCCCCTCGCTGCGCACCCGCTGGCACCTGGCCCGCGCCAACGCATTGCAGGCCACCGGCGACAACCTCGGTGCCGCGCTCGAACGCGCCCGTGCGCACGCCGCGCTGACCGGCAAGGCGCGCAGCGACAACCAGCAGGCCATCGCCGGCCTGCTCGGCACGCTGGACGATGCCACCCTGCGCGCCCGCGCGGCGGCACTCCCGGCCAACGAGCCGCTGTACAACTTCGCCGGCCGTGCGCTGATCGCCCGCGGCCTGCCGCTGCCGCGTCCGTTCGATCGCGAAGGCGCCTCGCAGTTCGATACCAGCAAGCGCCCGCCGGCGATGAGCGATGGCTACCGCCCGCCCGTGAAAATGGCCGTGCTGCTGCCGCTCAGTGGCCGTCTGGCCACCGCCGCGCAGCCGGTCCGCGATGGCCTGCTCAGCGGTTACTACGGTGAAACCCGCCGCCGGCCGGACATCCAGTTCATCGATACCGCCGGCACCGCGGCCGGTGCCGTGGCCGCCTACGACAAGGCGGTGACCGCCGGTGCCGATTTCATCGTCGGTCCGCTCGGCCGCGATGAAGTAGACGCCGTGTTTGGCCGCCGCGAACTTCCGGTGCCGGTGCTGGCCCTGAACCGCGGCAAGGACACCCCGCCGGCCGGCAGCGCCGGTTTCTCGCTGGCTCCGGAAGACGACGGCATCATCGCCGCCGAGTACCTGCGCGGCCGCGAGCGCAGCAAGGTGCTGGTGATCCACAGCAACGACGACAACGGTCGCCGCGCTGCCGCCGCCTTCCGCGAGCGCTTTGCGCAGCGCGGTGGCCAGGTGGTGGCGACGATCGGGGTGAGTGACACGGTCGGCGACATCGGCGCGCAGGTGCGTGCGGCCGGCGCCATCGACGGTGTGCTGCTGGCAGTGAAGGCGCCGCAGGCGCGTGCACTGACCCCGCAGCTGGCGCTGGCCGGTGCCGGTGGCGCCAGCCGCGTCGGCACCTCGCAGCTGACCGTCGGTGCCGGCAAGCCGGAAGAAGACATGGCGCTGGACGGCATCGTCTATCCGAACGAAGCCTGGAACGTACGCGGCGTGCCCGGCCTGCCGGCCGCCTCCACCGCCGGGCAGATCCTGCCCTCGGCGCGTGGCGCCTCCGGTCGCCTGTTCGCGTTCGGTTTCGATGCGTGGAAGATCAGCGCCTACCTGGACAAGGTCGCGACCGAAGGCGGCCTGGCCGGCGCCACCGGCACCCTGTTCCTGGACAGCAACGGCAACGTACTGCGGGTGCCGGCATGGTCGACCTTCAGCGGCGGGCGGCCGATGCCGATCGCCAGCAGCAACTGAGCCACGTGCCCACCGGGCGCGCGGTACGCGGTGCGGCGGTGGAATCCGCCGCGCAGCACCATCTCCGTGAAGCCGGGCTGCGCCCGGTCACCACCAATGCGCGTTATCGCCGCGGTGAGATCGACCTGATCATGCGCGACGGCGATGTCGTCGTGTTCGTGGAAGTCCGCTACCGCGCGGACGCCCGCTTCGGCGGCGGCGCGGCCTCGGTGGACCGGCGCAAGCGACGCAAGCTGGTGATCGCCGCGCAGCTGTTCCTGCAGTCGCATCCCTGGCTGGCCGAGCAGCCGTGCCGCTTCGATGTCGTCGAAGCCGCCGGCGAGCCCCCGCAGCTGAACTGGCTGCGCGACGCGTTCCGGCTCGAAGACTGCTGATGCCCTCCATCTTCACCCACGCGGCCATTCCGCTGGCGTTGTGGTGCGCCGCGGATCGCGGCCGCATCTCCACGCCATTGCTGGCCGCCGGTGTGGTCGCGGCCATGCTGCCGGATGCGGACGTGCTCGCGTTCGCGTTGCACATTCCCTACGCCGACAGCTTCGGCCATCGGGGCGCCAGCCATTCGATGGTGTTCGCCGCGCTGATGGCCGTGCTCGCCGCGCTGCTGCACCGGCGCCTGCGCGCCACGGCGGTGCAGGCGGCTGCGTTCGTCGGCCTGTGCGCGCTGTCGCACCCGCTGCTGGATGCACTGACCTCCGGCGGGCTTGGCGTCGCGCTGTGGTGGCCGTGGAGTGGCGAACGCTTCTTCGCCCCGTGGCGCCCGATCCGCGTCTCGCCCTTCGCGCCGCAGTTCTTCAGCGCGCGCGGTATGGCGACCGTCCTTTCCGAACTGCGTTGGGTGTGGCTGCCACTGGCGCTGGCTGTGATCGGCTGGCGAGCGATCCAACGTGCCCCTGTTGATTCCCGGACCTGATGATGACCCCTGCCCTGCCCACGGCGTTCGTTGCCACCCTGCATGCCCTGCTCGGTGAGGACGGCTGGCGCACCGATGACCGCGCGCTCGAGGCACATGCGCAGGACAACTCGTGGCGGCACACGCTGCCGGCCGGTGTCGCCTTCCCGCGCGATCGCGAGCAGGTGGTCGCCCTGGTCCGCGCCTGCCGCGAACACCGCATCGCGTTGGTCGCGCGTGGCGCAGGCACCGGCACCACGGGTGCGGCAGTGCCGATCGAAGGCAGCATCGTGCTCTCGTTCGCGCGGATGAACCGCATCCTCGCCATCCAGCCCGGCGACCGCTGCGCGGTGGTCGAACCCGGCGTTCTCAACGGCGACCTGCAGCAGGCGCTGATGCCTCATGGTCTGTTCTGGCCACCAGACCCTTCCAGCGCGGAGATCTGCAGCATCGGCGGCAACCTCGCCTGCAATGCCGGTGGCCCGCGCGCGGTGAAGTACGGCACCAGCCGCGACAACGTGCTTGGCCTGGTGGCGGTGACCGGTGCCGGTGAACTGATCACCTGCGGCGGGCCGTACACCAAGGACGCCACCGGCTACGACCTGACCCATCTGCTGGTCGGCAGCGAAGGCACGCTGGCGCTGATCGTGGAAGCGACCTTGAAGCTGACCCCGCTGCCGGTGACACAGGCCGGGTTGCGCGTGCTGTATCGCGATGCGGACGCCGCCGCGCAGGCGGTGTCGCGACTGATGGCGCAACCGGTGGTGCCCACGCGCCTGGAATTCATGGATGCGCGCAGCCTGGCGCTGCTGCGTCGCAATGGTGCTGACGTACCCGAGGCCGGCGCGATGCTGCTGGTGGAGGCTGACGGCGACCACGATACCCTGCCCTACCTGCTGCAGGCCCTGGCGGCGGCCGCCGAAGGCGACGGTCTGATCGCACTGGATGTGGCGATGGAAGGCAGCGCGCGCGAAACCCTGTGGGCCGCGCGCAAGGCGCTGTCACCGGCGCTGCGCAGCATCGCACCGGGCAAGATCAACGAAGACGTGGTGGTGCCGGTCTCGCGCATTCCCGCGCTGGTCGCCGGGGTGCAGGCACTATCGGCGGAGTTCGATCTGCCGATCGTTACTTTCGGCCATGCCGGCAACGGCAACCTGCACGTCAACATCCTCTACCACCCGGACGATGCCGGCGAGAACGCACGCGCGCATGCGGCGCTGCCGCGCGTGTTCGCGCTGACCCTGGCACTGGGCGGCACGCTCTCCGGCGAACACGGGATCGGCCTGGCCAAGCGCGATTTCATGGCGCAGGCATTCACGCCGGCCACGCTGGCGGCGATGCGCGCGATCAAGGGTGCGCTGGATCCGGAGGGAATTCTCAACCCGGGCAAGGTGCTGCCGCCGGGGTGATGGGCGTCAGCGACGTTCGGAGAAGTGCTGGTAGCCGCCGTCGGTGGCGTCGGCATCAGCGCAGTGCACGCCCTGTCCTTCCACGATCCGGCCAATCCGGGTCAGCGGCAAGCCCAAGGACGCCGACAAGGCATGGATCGCATCACGCTGCGACGGCGCGACGGTGAAGCACAGCTCGTAGTCATCGCCGCCACGCAGCGCGCAGTCGCGGGCACCCTCGCGCCCGAGCTGCTCGCGCAGGGCCGACGAGATCGGCAACGCATCGGCCTCCACTTCCGCGCGCACGCCGCTGCAGGCCGCGATGTGACCCAGATCAGAAAGCAGGCCATCGGAGATATCCACGGCCGCATGTGCGTAGGCACGCAGGCGCAGGCCAAGCGTTACGCGCGGGATCGGACGCAGCAGGCGCTCGCGCAACGTTTCGTCATCGCTGAGCAGCGTGGCGACCGCCACCTTCAACCGGTTCTGTTGCCACAGGCGCAGTGCACCGGCGGCATCGCCCAGGGTGCCACTGACCCAGATGTCATCCCCGACCTGCGCACGATCGCGACGCAGGGCCTGGCCAGGCGCCACCTGCCCCATCGCGGTGACCGACAGCGACAGCGGACCGCGTGTAGTGTCGCCGCCAACCAGCACGATGTCGTGTTCGTCGGCCAGGGCGAAGAAGCCATCGGCGAAGGCTTCGATCCAGTCCGGGTCGGCCGTGGGCAGCGACAGCGCCAACGTGCACCACGCCGGACGGGCACCCATCGCGGCGAGATCGGAGAGGTTGACCGCGAGGGTTTTCCAGCCGATGTCGTAGGCTGGGGTTTCGGCCGGGAAATGCACGCCGCTGTTGAGCGTATCGGCGGTGATCACCAGCTGTTCGCCTGCACGCGGCTGCAACAACGCGGCGTCATCGCCGATGCCGAGCACGACGTCGGCGCGCGCGGTGGTGCGCGCACGGATGCGGTCGATCAGAGCGAATTCGGCAAGGGACACGGGACGGATCAGTGACCCGATTCGACCTTGCGCCATTCCACGGCGGCCCGGTCAAGCACACCATTGACGTAGGTGTGGCCATGCTCGGAGCCAAAGCGCTTGGCCGATTCGATCGCTTCGTTGATCACGACGCGGTACGGCACGTCCAGGCGGAAGCGCATTTCATAGGCGGCCACGCGCAGCGCGGCGCGTTCGATCGCGTCCACTTCCTCGATACCACGATCCAGGTACGGGTCCAGCGCCGCATCCAGATCCTTGCGGTTGTCGAGCACGCCATGCACCAGCGCTTCGAAGTAGGCCAGATCGGCGATTTCGCGGGCCTGTTCGTGGGCGAACTGGGCGATCACGCTCTGCGCGTTGCCACCGGAGATCTGCCACGCATAGATCGCCTGCAGGGCACGACGACGCGCGCGCGAACGCAGCACGGGGTCGACGCCATCACGGCGGACGGGCTTACCGGAGGGCTTGCCCTGGTTTGACTTGTTCATGGCAGCTGCTCCAGAAGATTGACCATTTCCAACGCCGTCAGTGCGGCTTCCTCACCCTTGTTGCCGTGGCTGCCACCCGCGCGGGCTTCGGCATCCTCGACACGTTCCACCGCCAGCACGCCATTGAGCACCGGCACGCCGAAGTCCAGCTGCACGCGCATCAGGCCTTCGGCGCAGCGGTCGGCCACATGTTCGTAATGCCGGGTATCGCCGCGGATCACGCAGCCCAGGGTGATGATCGCGGCGTGCTGATGGGCGGCCGCCAGACGCGCGGCGACCAGCGGCAGTTCCCATGCGCCGGGCACGCGGATCACGTCGATGGCGGACTCGTCGATCCCGTTGCCGGCCAGGCTCTGCCGCGCACCGGCCACCAGCACGTCGGTGATGCGGGCATTCCAGCGGCTGGCAAGGATGGCGAAACGGGCCTTTTCCGGAGTACGGAGGTCGCCTTCGTAATGGCTCATGTTCGGCGTGGGGTCCATTTAATAGGTGAATATTCTAGCGCATGGCCGCGTGTAGCCGGGTCGCCGCGCGTTGGGGGACGGGTCGGGTGCAAAAGCCCCCTGGGTCAGGGGGCTACCGCGAAGCTGCGCGACGTCAGCGCGCGTGCGATGACGTGTTCTCCACCGTCTCGACCACTTCCAGGCCATACCCGGCCAGGCCGATCTGGCGGCGGGGGGTGCCCAGTACGCGCAGCTTGCCCAGGCCAAGGTCCGACAGAATCTGCGCCCCGGCCCCGTTGCGGCGCCACTGGCCCACGTCCTTGTCCTTGCCCGGCACGACCGGGGCCGGCTGCTGGCGCAGGCGGGCCAGCAGGCTGTTGGTGTCGCGCGGCGCGGACAGCACCACCATCACGCCGCGCTCGGCGGCGGCGATCTCGCGCAGGGCATCGGTGGAGGCCACGCCGAAATCATCGCGGCGCCAGTGCAGTAGATCGGCCAGCGGGTTTTCCACCTGCACGCGAACCAGGGTCGGCTCGGCGTCCGGGGTGCCGCGGACCAGCGCGAAGTGCAGGTCGTGGGCGATCCGATCACGGTAGGTGACCAGCGTGAAGGGGCCGAACTCGGTCTCGATCTCACGCTCGTCCACACGCTCGACCGTCTTTTCAGTGGCCAGGCGGTAGGCGATCAGGTCGGCGATCGAGCCCATCTTCAGGCCGTGCTCGCGGGCGAACACTTCCAGCTCCGGACGGCGCGCCATGCTGCCGTCCGGATTGAGGATCTCCACCAGCACGCCGGCCGGCTCCAGGCCCGCCAGCATGGCCAGATCGACACCGGCCTCGGTATGCCCGGCGCGGGTCAGCACGCCGCCCGGCTGGGCGATCAGCGGGAAGATGTGGCCCGGCTGGTGCAGGTCGGCCGGCTTGGCGTCCGGCTTCACCGCGGTGCGGATGGTATGCGCACGGTCATAGGCGGAGATACCGGTGGTGACGCCTTCGGCGGCCTCGATGCTGACCGTGAAGTTGGTCTGGAACTGCGCGGTATTGGCCTGCACCATCGGTGCCAGGCCGAGGTCGGCCGCACGCTCGCGGGTCAGCGGCAGGCACACCAGGCCGCGGCCGTGGGTGACCATGAAGTTGATGTCCGAGGGCTTGACCAGCTCGGCGGCCATGATCAGGTCGCCTTCGTTCTCACGGTCTTCGTCATCGACGATGACGACCATGCGGCCGAGGCGGATGTCCTCGAGAATCTCGGGAATGGGGGCGAAATTCATGCGCGTGCTCCTGCACCCAACAAACGTTCGACGTAACGGGCGACCAGATCGATTTCAAGATTGACGGCACTGCCCGCGGCAGTAGCGGCGAAGGCGGTGTTGGCGACGGTGTGCGGGATGAGGGCGACCTCGAAGCCCTGCTCGTCCACGTCGTTGACGGTCAGGCTGACCCCGTCCACGCAGATCGAGCCTTTCTTGGCGATGTAGCGCAGCAGCGCCGTCGGCGCGGCGAAACGCCAGCGCTGGGCACGGGCGTCGTCGTGTACCGACAGCACCTGGCCGAGGCCATCGACATGGCCGCTGACCAGATGGCCACCCAGACGATCGGTCGGGCGCATCGCGCGTTCAAGATTGATGACGGCGCCGTCGGTCAGTTGACCAAGCGTGGTCAGGCCCAGCGTCTCGGTGGAGGCGTCGGCCTGGAAGCTCGTCGCGTCATAAGCGATGACGGTGAGGCAGACCCCGTTGATGGCGATGCTCTCGCCCAACTGCACGTTCTCGAACGGCAGGGTGCCCACGTCAAAGGTAAAGCGGACATCGCCGCCAAGGGGGTCGCGTGCGGCCAGACGGCCGACGCCTTCGATGATTCCAGTAAACAAGTAACGTTCTCCGCGGAAAGATGAGCGAAAAACGCCGCAAGGCATATAGGTGCACGCCGAGCGCAAGGCCCGGCCGCACCGTCTTCTTTCATCCGGACTATACCGTCGGCTCCGGCATCGGACCGGATCTGCTGACCCTCCCGGTGACCGGGAAGCGCTCGCGGGCTCGTGCTTGCGCACCTACCGCCGGTGGGGAATCGCACCCCGCCCTGAAGACGTTTGTGTACCGGCGAACCGGCCCGGCTAGTGTAACAGCGCACCCTGACTGGGGGCTTTAAGTTAAATAAGTGTTAAGCTCAGCCGCTCAGCACGCTGCCCGTGAACGTTGGGCAGAGGCTCCGCTTACTGATCGGGCTGCGGCGTCCGCGCCGCGCCATGATCGAACGGGTCCCGCAAGGGACCCGTTTTTTATGGGCGCAGCAACAGGCGGAGGTCTTCACCCACCTGGCGCCTGTCCACCACGCGCATCCGGCGCTGCTGGTCCATCGCGTGGATCCCCAGGCCGGACAGCAGCGGCAGGCCATGCTCGCCGAGCAACGTGGGCGCCTGGTACAGCAGCAGTTCGTCGACCCAGCCACCGGCCAGCAACGCACCGGCCAAGGTGGCGCCGGCTTCGGTATGCACTTCATTGATGCCGCGCTCGGCCAGCAGGGCCAGCACTGCGCCCAGATCCAGCCGACCGTCATGGCTGGACACACTGGCGAACTCGGCATCGGCGGCATCCGGCGGGCTGACCGCGGCGTCATGCACGTACAAGGTCGGCGCCCCGCCCTCGCGCACCCGCGCACATTCCAGCGAGCGCAGCCGCGCATCGAGCACCACCCGCAACGGCGGCAGCACATCGGTTTCGCCCAGCCGCACGGTCAACATCGGATCGTCAGCCAGCACGGTGGCCGCGCCGGTGAGAATCGCACCCGCCCGTGCACGCCAGTGCTGCACGTCCTCGCGGGCGGCTGCACCGGTGATCCATTTGGAGCTGCCATCGGCCATCGCGGTGCGCCCGTCCAGACTGGCCGCGAGCTTCACCCGCAGCCATGGCCGGCCGCGCTCGATGCGCGAGAGGAAGCCGTGGTTGAGCTCGCGCGCCTGCGCAGCCATCAACCCTTCGGCGACCTCGATGCCGGCGTCGCGCAGCAGCACGAAACCGCCGCCGTCGACCTTCGGGAACGGATCGCGCATCGCCGCGACCACACGGCTCACGCCCGCGTCGATCAGGGCCAATGCACACGGCGGTGTGCGGCCATGGTGCGCGCAGGGTTCCAGGGTGACGTAGGCGGTGGCACCGCGTGCCTGTTCACCGGCCTGGCGCAGCGCGAAGACTTCCGCGTGCGCACCACCGGTACGCTGGTGCGAGCCCTCGCCGACCACCACCTCGTCGCGTGCGATGACGCAACCCACCATCGGATTGGGCCGCGCGGTATAGGCGGCACGCTCGGCCAGGCGCAGCGCATGCGCCATGTGCTGATGGTCGAGAGCAGTGAATTCAGTCATGGCGGTGAGCATCTGGCGGCAGGCAGCCGCGATGGTAGCTCAGCCGTGGTGGCCGCGATGCGGCGCAGGCTCAGCCTTTCTTTTTCTTGGTCAGCGCGATCACATCGCCGAGCAGCTGCAGTTGCTCGGTGCTGGACGGCAGCTCGCGCTCCAGCTTCTCGATTTCCTCGCGGAAATCGGCAACGTCTTCGAAGCTGCGGTACACCGAGGCAAACCGGACGTAGCCGACATGGTCGAGCTTGCGCAGCTCGTTCATCACGAACTCGCCGACCTTGATCGACGGAATTTCGCGCTCACCGCAGATACGCGCCTGCTGCATCACCGCGCGCACCGCCAACTCGATCTTGTCTTCGGGCACCGGGCGCTTCTGCAGCGCGCGATCAAAGCCGCTGCGGACCTTGCGGGCATCGAAGGCCTCGCGGCTGCCGTCGCTTTTCACGATCGCCGGCAGTTTCAGTTCGATGGTTTCCAGGGTGCTGAAGCGCTCGTTGCAGGCCTCGCACTCGCGGCGACGCCGGATCGTCGCGCCGTCTTCGGAGACGCGCGAGTCGATCACACGGGTGTCGGCATGCTGGCAGAACGGACAGTACATGGAACGCCTTACATCGGGAAAACGTCATGCCGTGGTCACGGCAGCGTCGCAACGGTACCTGAGAGGGACCGGCTACAGCAAATGGACGGGGGAGAGTCCAGCCCTGTCTAGGCGGCCCTCCGGCGCAACCACAGCAGGTGCGCCGCACAGGAGAACAGCGGGAGGCCCGCCATCACGAGCAGGGCGGCCGCTGGCGCGGGCCCATCGGACAAATGAATGTGGAAGATCGACCGCACCAGTCCCGCCCAGGCAATCCCGGTTGCCACGAGCGCGGCCAGCAGGCCAGCCCACCATATCGGTGACGCCGCCCGAAGTGCGCCCGCGCCGCCTTGCCACCAGCGCCGGGCAAGGATGAGCCAGATCAGGACGATGAGACTTGCCGTGCCGAACCATGCCGCTGCCCAGCCCGGCGCGTCGCCCGGCCCACCGTACTGGTGGAGCACGTCACGCAGGCAGAGCCCCACCACGACAAACGCCGCCAGGGCATGCGGGAGTCCAAACACACCCGCGTGCAGCAGCATTCCGCGCCGCTGTGTGCGATGGCCCTCCATCCGGTCAGGTGCCCTGGGTTCGCCGCAACCGCACCAGCATGACCGCCGGCAGCAGCAGTGGCGGCCCCGCCAGCAGCAGGACCAGCGCCGTCGGACTGGCGGCGGCCTGCCAGAACGCCATGCCGACGACCGCCACGGCGGCCAGTGCTCCAAGACCCAAGGCCGCCCACGGCCAGGGTCCGCTGTCACGCAGGCCGGTGCGTCCCGCTCGAAGATAGCGGCTGCTTAACCACAGCCAGCCGAGTACCCCGATCAGGCCCGCACTGCCCCAGCCACCGATCAACAGGCGCGAGGCGCGATCGAGATAGGCCGGTTCGACGAACGCGACCCAGACCCCGATGGCGGCGAAGGTGCCGCCGCCGGCCATCCCTACGATGCCGCAGATCAGGGCCAGCACGGCGTAGGTACGCCGTTGCCGGCCCTCGTCCATATCAGCCGTAGACCGGGTACTTGCGGCACTGCGCGCTGACCGCGTCGCGGACGCGTGCGATCACGGCCTCATCCGCCGGAGCGTCGAGCACATCGGCGATCCAGTTGGCCAGGTCCACGCAGTCCTGTTCGAGGTAACCGCGCGTGGTCACCGCCGGGGTCCCCAGGCGCAGGCCCGAGGTCACGAACGGCGAACGCGGGTCGTTCGGCACCGAGTTCTTGTTGACGGTGATGTGGGCCAGGCCGAGCGCGGCTTCGGCGTCCTTGCCCGAGACCTCCTTGCCGATCATGTCGACCAGCATCAGGTGGTTCTGGGTACCGCCTGAGACGATCTTGTAGCCACGCGCGATCAGCGTGTTGGCCATCGCCTGGGCGTTCTTGACCACCTGCTGCTGGTAGGCCTTGAAGCCCGGCTCCAGCGCTTCCTTGAAGGCCACGGCCTTGCCGGCGATGACGTGCATCAGCGGACCGCCCTGGATGCCCGGGAACACGATGGACTGCAGCTTCTTCTGCAGTTCTTCGCTGGCCCCCTTGGCGATGATGATGCCGCCGCGCGGGCCGCGCAGGGTCTTGTGGGTGGTGGAGGTGACCACGTGGGCGTGCGGCAGCGGGCTCGGGTAGACGCCGGCGGCGACCAGGCCGGCCACATGGGCCATGTCCACGAACAGGTAGGCACCGACCTTGTCGGCGATCGCGCGGAAACGCGCCCAGTCGATGACCTGCGAGTAGGCCGAGAAACCGGCGACGACCATCTTCGGCTTGTGCTCCACCGCCAGACGCTCGACCTCGTCATAGTCGATCAGGCCGGCTTCGTCCACGCCGTACTGGATGGCGTTGAACAGCTTGCCCGAGGCATTGACCTTGGCGCCGTGGGTCAGGTGACCGCCATGGGCCAGACTCATGCCCAGGATGGTGTCGCCCGGCTGCAGCAGCGCGAAGTACACGGCCTGGTTGGCCTGCGAGCCGCTGTGCGGCTGCACGTTGGCGTAGTCGGCGTCGAACAGCTGCTTGAGGCGGTCGATGGCCAGCTGCTCGGCGATGTCCACGTATTCGCAGCCACCGTAGTAACGCTTGCCCGGGTAGCCCTCGGCGTACTTGTTGGTCAGCTGGCTGCCCTGGGCTTCCATCACCGCCGGGCTGGTGTAGTTCTCGCTGGCAATCAGCTCGACATGGTCTTCCTGGCGCTGGGTTTCAGCGGCAATGGCCTTGGCCAGTTCGGGATCGTAGGTTTCGATGCGGACGTCACGCGGGAACATCGCTTACTCCAGGACAGGGGATGAGGGAACGGCAGCCCTTCATTGTAAGGCCGAGATCGGCGGCTGGCCCCTGCCGAAGGCGGGGTCGATCCATTCTTCAATGACGACCAACAAGCTGAACTGCGACAGCGTTCCTTGAATTGTTCATTTTTTGTGATTTCAGACCCTAAAGGCGTTCAACCAGCGGCCGTTATTCCCAATTCAGGGAATCGTCTCATTCAAACAGGGGTTGGCTGTGAATCATGTGTATCGCGTGGTCTTCAATCACGCGCTGAAGTGCGTGCAGGTTGTTTCAGAAATCGCCCGCGGCGGCCGCGCGGCCTCGTCCACCGCCGCGCGTCGCGCGCCGCAGCTGGCCGCGCTGTCCACCGCCATCGCACTGGGCTGCATCGCGCCTGTCGCGTTCGCGGCAGAGCTTGGCTGGAATGAATGGCGCGGGACGATCGACAGTGACTGGGCAACCCCCGGCAACTGGCAGCTGGGCGAACCCAGTGCCGCCGACCCGCAGGCCCGCGCGACGTACATCGACGGCAACCGCACCGCCATCGTGGGCACCACGGGCGAAGCCACCAATCACATCCACGTGGGTGACACCGGCATCGGCACGCTGGTGATCCAGGGCGGCGGTCAGCTGACCTCGGCCACCATCTTCATGGGCACCGGCGAAGTCCTCGGCACCCGCGGCACGGCCGACGGCCGCGCCACCATCAGCGGTGCCGGTTCGACCTGGACCTCGCTGGGGACCATTGGCGTCGGGCATTGGGGCAAGGGCCTGGTCGACGTCGACAACGGCGGCACGCTGGCGATCGGCAGCGACGCCTACATCGCCTCCGGGCTCGGGGCAGTGGGCGTGGTCAACGTTTCCGGCGCAACCTCCTCCTTCACGACCGGCGCCACCCTGCTGCTGGGTGCGGGCGGCAACGGCACCGTGAACGTGACCGATGGGGCGAAGGTGACTGCACAGTTCTCCCGGGTCGGCGTCAACGCGGGCAGCGTGGGCCTGATGGTCGTGAGCGACGGTGCCAGCTGGACCACCACCCGCGACCTCCGCATTGGCGACGGCGGCACCGGCACGGCCCGTCTGTCCGGCGGCGCCACCGCCACGGCGGGCAGCGGCCTTTACGTCGGCTCGGCCGCCACCGGCGTGGGTACGCTGGAAATCAGCGACACCGGCTCCCGCCTGGATGCAGGGGTCGCGCAGATGGTGTTCGGCGACCTGGGCAGGGCCACGGTCACCGTGTTCGACGGCGGACGCTTGAGCGGCGGCGAAGCGTGGCTGGGCAACCGTGTCGGCGGCAACGGCGCGGTCGAGGTCACCGGCACCAACAGCCAGTGGCAGAGCACGATCCTCAAAGTGGGCACCAACGGTACCGGCAGCTTCCTGGTCGACGACGGTGCCAACGCCCTGGTCACCGGCTCGATCGACCTGGCCATGACCAGCACCAGCCGCGGCACGATCACGGTCGGCCAGAACGCCACCCTCGCGGTGGGCGACAGCGGCAGCAGTCAGGTCGCCATCACCGCTGGCACCGGCCAGGGCCTGTTCGAACTGGCGGGCGGCACCCTGCGTGCCAACACCTGGCTCAACCTGGACAGTGCCGTGCTGGTCTCGGCGGACTCCACCGTGGAGGTGACCAGCAACCTGATGGCCTCCCGCGCCTTCAGCGGCAGCGGCGCCCTGCGCAAGACCGGCGCCGGCACGCTGATGCTCGGTGCCGACAGCACCTGGAGCGGCGGCCTGTACGTCGACCAGGGCACTCTCTCGGTAGGCACCAGCAAGGCGTTGGGCACCGGCACGCTGCGCATGGCCGACGGCACCTCGCTGGGCCTGGGCAGCCCGATCACGCTGGACAACATCATCGCGCTCAACGGCGAGGTCGGCGTCTGGGTAGCCCCTGGCAACAGCGTGACCTTGGCCGGCGGCGTGCGTGATGCCAGCGGCAACAGCCTGCTGGTGAAGAACGACAGCGGCACGCTGGTCCTGGGCGGCAGCGCCTACACCGGCGACACGCGCATCGAAGGCGGCACGCTGCTTGCCACCGGCAATGCACTGCCGACCGGCGACATCGAGATCGGGAACGCCGGCACCTTCGCCATCGACACCACCCGCGTGCTGCAGTACGCGGGCCAGTTCAGCGGCGGCGGCACCCTCCGCCAGGGGCGCCATTTCCTGACCCTGACCGGCGACAGCAGCGCCTTCACCGGCACCACCGTCGTCAACGGCGGCATGCTGGAGGTGACCGGTGCGCTGGGCGGCGACATCCAGATGACCAGCAATGCCCTGCTGGCCGGCACCGGCAGCGTGGGCAGCGCGCACCTGCTCAGCGGCAGCGTGCTGTCGCCTGGCAGCCGCCAGCTTGGCAGCGTCGGGCGTTTGGCGATGAGCGGCGACCTGGTGTTCGACCCGAGCGCGACCTACCAGGTGGACGTTGCCGCCGATGGCCGCAGTGACCTCGTCTCGGTGGCCGGACAGGCCACTCTGGGTACTGCGGGTACCGTGGCCGTTGCGGCAGCCGGCAACTGGGCGGTCTCCACCCGCTACACCGTGCTGACGGCAGGTGATGGTGTGGCGGGCACGTTCGCCGGGGTGAGCAGCAACTTCGCGTTCCTCGATCCGACCTTGAGCTATGACGCCAACAACGTCTATCTGACCATGGCGCGCAATGACGTCTCCATGCCGGAGGTCGAACTGGCCTTCCCGGACGTGGTCGTCAATGCCAATCAGAAGGCCGTGGCCGGCGCGGTGGAAGCGCTGGGCGCGGGCAATGCGGTGTATGACGCCGTCGTCCGCCTGGAAGTGCCACAGGTAGTGCCGGCCTTCGACAGTCTGGGCGGTGAGATCCACGCCGCCGCGCGCACCGCGCTGCTGCAGGATCGCTTCCTGCGCGATGGCATCCACCAGCGCCTGGACGGCGCGGCGATGAGTGGCGTCCTCGCCGGCAACACCGGCGTGTGGGTGGCCGGCAGCGGCAACTCGCTGCGCCTGGACGCCGATGGCGTGGGCGCGCGTTCGCGCGTGCAGCAGCAGGGCCTGATGGCGGGTGCCGACTGGCGCATCAGCGAGCGCGTGCTGCTGGGCGTGGCGGTGGGCGAGCAGACCTTGACCAATCGACTGGACGACCGCCAGGCCAAGGCCGACGCGGACGCCACCGAATACGGCGTGTACGGCCAGTTCCAGGGCGAACACTTCGGGTTGCGCGGTGGCGTCAGCCGCACCGACTACCGCATCGACACCACCCGCGCGGTGACCGTCGGCAGCACCTTGTCGCAGTCGTTGGCGGCACGGTCGGATGCCACCGCCACCCGCGTGTTCGCGCGCGCGGGCTGGGACTTCACGGCCCGCACCCTGACGCTGACCCCGGAGATCGAACTGGCACACGTGCGTCTGCGCAGTGAGCGGATCGCCGAAACCGGCGGCAGCAGTGCCCTGCAGGTGCAGGCCAACCGCGATGAACTGAGCACCGGCGTGGCAGCACTGCGCGCGGTGTGGGACATCAGCGGCGGGCAGCGTGACCGTGCGGCGCTCACTGCACGGGTCGGCTGGCAGTATGCCGATGGTGACCTGGGGGCAGCGACGCGTGCGCGCTTCGAGAACGGTGATACGACCTTTGCGATGCAGTCCGTGCCGCTGGCGCGCAGCATGGGTCTTGCCGAGCTGGGCGTGGCGGTCAGCCCGACGACGGCAAGCCGCCTGTCGCTGCAGGCGCAGACCAGCGCCGGCGACGGCCAGCGCGATGTGGGGGTGCAGCTGAACTGGTCCGTCCAGTTCTGATGCAGGTCAACGGTTGACCTACAGGGCGCGCCTTCGGGCGCGCCCTTCTTCATGGGCGCGCAGTATCCGGTGCGCATGTCGGCGGGTGTGGATCGCGATGATAGGACTGCCACGCTTTTGACGGTCAAGAAGGATCAGGCCCCGTGGACGATTCGCGTCCAGGCCCCCGAACCGTCAAGGAAGTGCTCCGATGTCCCGTTCCGGCCGTCACCCCGATTGTCTCCTGCCAGGCACGCGCCGGCGGCCATATACCAGCCTTCTCGCTCTGGCCCTCAGCACCTGCCTCGGGCCGCAGGCTTGGGCTCAGTCAGCAGAAACCGGCGCAGCCAGTACCCCCGGCACACCGAACGCCACGACCGTGTTGATCGCACGGGTCACGGTGGAGGGGGTGGGCGATCACCCTGCCAGCGGCATCAGCCGCGCCGCCGTGGAGGCCGTCGCCAACCGGACACTGCGTGAGATCGGCCCAACGTTGCCCGCTGCACTGGATTTCGAGCAGATCCAGCAGATCAGCGCGCGTATCACCCAGACGTATCGCGAGGCAGGGTTTCTGGTCTCGGTGGCCTATGTGCCGCCGCAGGACATCGGGGACAGCCAGACCCTGACGCTGACAGTCCTGGAAGGCCGGGTGGGCCGGGTGCTGGTGCAGGGCAGCCAGCGCTACCGCGACGACCAGCTCACCGCCAGCAGCCTGGGGCTGATCGGCCGCCCGTTGCGCCGGGCAGAACTGGACCGCGCCCTGCTGTATGCGCGTGACCTGCCCGGGGTGTCGGTCACTTCGATCCTGCAGCCCGGTGAGCACGCTGGTGAAACGGACATCGTGCTGGTCGCCCAGGACAGCGCGCATCCGTATGAAGTCACGGCCGGGCTGAACAACCATGGCACCGACAGCACCGGCAAGTACCGCGCCGAACTCGGTATCAGTGCCTTCAACGCGCTGGGCGCGGCTGATGTACTGAGCGCCAGTGTCGCCTACGGACTGGACCCGGCCGACAGCTGGCAGGGGGCGTTGTCGCTGAGTATTCCCTCCTCCGCCATCGATGGCCTCAGCCTGACCGCGGGCGTGAGCCGCAGCGAGATCGAGCTCAACAACGGCCCGTTCTCGGCGCTGGAAATCCATGGCCCCACCACGGTCGGCCACGTCGGGCTGGACTGGAAATCCATCAACCGCACCGATCTGCTGCTGCAGGTCTCCAGCCGCTGGATCCACCAGGAATCCCGTCTTGATGGCCTCGGCATGCAGCTCTCCAGTCATGCGTTCGACGTGCTTGAAGCCGGCCTGTCGATGCGGCATACCGACCGCCGGCTGCGCGGCATCAACCTGGTGCAGCTGAGCACGCGCAAGTCGATCAGCGACGAGTCAGCGCCGTTCGATTGGCTGTATCCCAACCACGACAGCTACTACTGGGTGACGCGACTGTCGGCGGCTCGCCTGCAGGCCCTGCCCGGCAACCAGCGTCTCTATCTGCGTGGCACTGGCCAGTTCACCGACAACGCACTGACACCGATGGAGCAGTTCAGTGTCGGCGGCCCGAACAGCGTGCGTGCCTTCCCGCTCTCGGCCGCGCTGGGCGATCGCGGCGTGCAGGCCACGTTCGAATACCAGGTCGATGCGCCCGGCTTCGCCACCCTGCCCTCGCCGTTCCAGGGCCGCAACTGGGGAGACGTGGTGTCGTTCCAGGTGTTCTACGACTGGGGCAGGACCTCGCCCGTGGCGCAGAACCGCCGGCTCGGGCTGCAGCCCATCACGCTCGAAGGCGCAGGCCTGGGCCTTCAGTTGCGGCTGCCGCAGCTGCAGGGCCTGCAGTTCAACCTGACCGCCTCCACCCCGACCGGCCGCACCCAACCTACCGACCAAGACGATATGCGCGTCTGGGCCGGCATCAGCCTGACGTTCTGAGGAACACAGACCATGAATCGTATCTATCGCCTTGTTTTCAATCGTGCTTTGGGCCGCGTCCAAGTTGCTTCCGAGCTGGCCAGTGGCAGCATGGCCGGATCCGGTGCTGCCCTGCCCTCGCAGCGGCAGTTGGCACTGCGCCCACTCTGGCTGCCGCTGCTGATGGCGCTGTGGGTGCCGGCCGGGCTTGCCGCGACCCTGCCTACCGGCGGCAGCTGGAGCACGGGCGCCGGCACCATCACCCCCAACGGTGCCAACGCGCTCACCGTCGACCAGACCTCGGCCAAGGCCATCATCGACTGGGCCAGCTTCGACATCGGTAACGCCCATAGCGTCACCTTCATGGTGCCCGTCAAAAACGCAGTCACCGTCAACAGGATCCATTCGGGCACACCGAGCACCATCGCCGGCATGCTCAACAGCCACGGCCAAGTGTTCCTGATCAATCCGGCCGGGATCGTGTTCAGCGCCGGATCCAGCGTCAACGTCGGTGGCCTGGTAGCCAGCACGATGACGCTGGACGGCGGGGTGGCCGATGACGTCTACGACTTCCAGGGCAGTTTCCAGGCCGGGGCGCAGATCATCAACCAGGGCACCCTGAGCGCCCCCAACGGGTCGATTTCGCTGCTGGGCGCGGCGATCACCAATGGCGGCAGCATCCAGGCCGCGCAGATCAACCTGCTGGCGGCCAACCAGGCGCAGCTGCAGTTCTACGAGCCCGGCATCGGCATCAGCTACTACCTGGCCAGCATCGGCACTTCAACCGGCACCGCGTTCGGCAACAGCGCCATCAACAACAGCGGCACCCTGAAGGCCGGGGCGATCAGCCTGAAGGCGGCGGTGGCGCCGGGTCTGCTGTCAAGCCTGATCAACGTGGGCGGGCTGGTCACCGCCGGCAGCCTCTCGGGCAATGATGGCAGCCTGTTGGTACAGGCCCGGGGCGGGGGCATCGTGCAGACCGGCGACGTTTACGCCGGTGCCGCCACGCTGTACGCCGAAGGCGATGTCACCCAGAACTCAGGAGCCCTCTCGGCTGGGACGCTGCAGTTTACCGGCCCTCTGCAGAACGTGTCGCTGGGGTCGGCCACCAACCGCATCCACAAGCTCGGCGGCACCGTGCAGGGCAATCTGGTGGTGGGCAACAGCATCGCACTGGCGCAGTTCGCGTCGCTCCACGTGGGCGGCGCGACGACGGTGCAGACCAACAGCGACATCGAATTGGACAACCCCGGCAATGCCTTCGGCGGCATCGTGTCGCTGGCCGGCAACAACGTGTACATCAGCGACGCCGCGATGCTGCGATTCGGCACGCTGAACGTCAGCGCGTTGATTGCAAGGGCGCCGCAGCTGCGGCTGTCCGGACCAGTCACCACGCTCGGCTACCAGCGCTACGATGGCGACCTCCTGCTTGAACGCGATACACAGTTGACCAGTAGCGCCGGCACCGTAGACTTCAGCGGTCGCGTGGATGGCGCGTACGCACTCGGCATCACCGCCCGCGGGTTGGCGTTCGCGGGCGACATCGGCGGCGTGACGGCGCTGTCGTCGTTTGATACCCGCGGCGTCCACTACCAGACGACGGTCGGTGGCAACCTCAATACCACGGGCAACATCGCATTCGGCGCGATCGGTCTGCGTGGGGGAAACTACACGGTGCGCAGCACGGATGGATCGATCACCGTGACCGGTCTCCTCGACGCGCAAACCGACGGTCGCGGTCGGCTCACGCTCGACGCCCGCGATGCGGTTTCGCTGGAGGCCGATGCCGGTGCGTCCCGTCGTCTGCAGTCGCTGGCGCTCGAGGGCGCGACGGTATCCGCCCACGCCATCCGCGTGAGCGATACGCTGACCGTGGACAGTGGCAGCGCGTACACCCAACAGGGCACCTACGAGATCGGCGGCCACGCCCGCTTCGTGGCCGATGGCAACATCACGCTCGACAACGCCGCCAACCGTTTCGGCGGCACGCTGTGGCTCGATGGCGACGCTGCAATCGTCGATGCCGCATCGACGCTGGCGCTCGACGGCATCGCCGTGGACAGCCTGCGCGCGACCAGCGTGGCCGGGCTGACGCTGGCCAACGCGAGGGTCGCCGGTGATGCCGCGCTGACCGGCAGCGCGCTTTCACTGGGCACGTTCGACATCGACGGCGACCTGAGCGCGCATGCAGGCACCGGCGGCCTCGTGTTTGGTGCCGGCCGCGTCGGCGGCAGCCTCACCGCAGACAGCGGCGCGACGATCGGCCAGGCTGGCGCACTCGACGTCGACGCGGCCGCATCGTTCGATGCCGTCGACGCAATCGCCATGGGACATGCCGGCAACCGATTCGGCGGTGATGTGGGCGCGCGCGCCGGTGCAGGCGTGGTCCTGCGCGGCCAAGACACCCTGCGGGTCGTCGACCTCGCCAGCGGCGCTGGAAGCAATGTCGACCTCGCGGGCGGCATTCTGGAACTCGCCACCGCGGTCACTACGGGCATGGGGCGCGTGACCCTGCGCTCGGAGACGGGCGTATTGGCCCTTGGGCACGCACTGGGCGGCGGTGCGGTGTCCCTGCATGGCGCGAACGGCCTGGTGCTCGGTGCCGACGTCTCCGCGGCAGGCGCGCTCGCGCTGTCGAGCGGCGTGGACATCGTACAGACCGGTGGTCGCATCACTGCAGGCGGCGCAGCGACCCTCGATGCGGGTCGCGACATGGATCTGCGCGGTGCCGGCAACGACTTCCGTGGTCGCGTGCACGCGCGCGGTCGCAACGTGGCGCTCCACGACAGCACTACCCTGGTGCTCGGCCAGGTGGACGCGGCCAGCCTTGATGTACAGGCGGCGACGATCCGCCTGGCGCCTGCCATCACCACATCGGGCGACCAGACCTACCGGGGCGGCGTCGTGCTCGATGCCGACGCCGCGCTGGACAGCGCGTCGGGCGACATCGCGTTCATCGGCACAGTCGACTCGACCGCCAGTGGCCGGCATACCCTGACCGCGCGCGCCGGCGACGGCGACATACGCTTCGAGGGCGCGGTCGGCGGCAGCCATGCGCTTGCCGGGCTGGATGCCGCTGCAGCGCGGATCGCGATCGGCGGTGCGCTGACCATCGACGACGGCAACGGCGGTGGCACCCTGTCGCTCGCGAGCGAGAGAGGTGGCATCGCCCAGTCGGCTGCGTTCCAGGTCACGGGCGACACACGCTTGGCGACGAATGGCGGTGCGATCACCCTGACGCGCGCCGACAATGATTTCGGGGGCAAGGTCGACCTCGTCGGTGCCGGCGCGGTGGCGATCACGGATCGCAATGCGCTGGCGTTCGGCAGCGTGTCTGCGTCCTCGTTGGCCGCGACCAGCCACGGTGCGCTCGATCTCGGTACGACGTCGGTATCGGGGGCACTGCGCGCCAGCAGCGGTGGCGAGCTGCGCCTCACCGGCATGATCCGGGCCGACACGATCGACCTCGCCGCAGGGGGTCGCTTTGTCAACGAGGTCGGCTCCACCGCGCTCGATGTCAGCGGCGGCACTGGCCAGTGGCGCATTTTCCTCGACAGCCCAATGCTGAACCACCAGTTCAACGGCCTCGACAGCGGCAATACCGCACTCTGGAACACCCCGGCATTCGCAACGCCGACCGCCGGCGGCAACCGCTACCTGTTCGCCTACCAACCTCTCTTGACCGTCACCGGTGCAAACCTGCGCAAGACCTATGGCGATGCCCTCGATCTGAGCCAGGCTTACATCGTGAGCGGGGCGATGCAGGGCGTAACCGGGGCTTACAAGACGGATCAGATCGGCAGCGTGTTGGGTGGCGCTCCGTTGATCACATCAGCCGGCTCCGCTGCGACGGCCCATGTGTCCACGACACCCTATGCGCTGTGGATCGGCAAGGGATCACTCGACAGCCCGCAATCCGGCTATGCACTGCGCTTCATCGACGGCACCCTGCAGGTGGATCCACGGGCACTGACGATCACCGCCAACCACGGCGGAAAGACCTATGGCCAGACCGGGGGCCTCAACGGCTATCAACTCGATGGCCTGCTCAATGGCGATACGGTGGGCAAGGTCGATCTTGCGAGTGCCGGATCCAGCGCCATGGCCAACGTCGGCAACTACGTGATCACTGCCAGCAATGCCGACGGCGCCGGGCTGTCCAACTACGACATCACCTACGTCAACGGAATCCTGTCCATCGGCAAGGCCGGGCTGACCATCACCGCCAATGACGCCCGCGGGGGCATTGGCCAGACCACCGCATTGAGCGGCCATGCCGCCGAAGGGCTGCTCAACGGCGATGCCATCGACAGCGTTGTGTTGCGCACCGAGGGGGATGATGCCGATGCCCGCCCCGGCCGCTACGCGATCCTCGCCAGCGATGCGCGGGGCGCGCGCTTGGGCAACTATGACATCCGCTATCGCCCCGGTACGCTGGATATCGTCGGCGTGTGGCCAGAGCAGGCACGGCAGGTGGCCCGTGACGTCGCGGCGAATCTGCCTGCTGTCGCTGTGTCCCCGCTGGCTGAACCGTCGACCACCCCGATGTACCGGATGGACGGTGCGGCCATCAGGCCCGCGGAAGATCGCTGCACGTCCCTGGGCGGAGGTTGCCTGCGCCAGCCGCCGGAATGATCGCCGGCGTGCGATAGCAAAAAGGCGCATCCACCGGATGCGCCTTTTTGTCATGTAGCGTTCGACCGCCAGGTTACCGGATCACGCATCCGGCTCACCGGTTGATCACGTAATCCGCAATGATCCCGGTGGCGATGGCGACCAGCAGCAGGTTGCCGCGATCATCGCGGATCCAGTGGTGGTCGCGCGGCGGGCGGCGCACCGAATAGCGGCTGTAGTCGTTGACCACGTAGACCGGGCCACCGTAGTACTCACGGTAACGGTGGCCACGCGCCCAGCCGTAGGAGCCGTACCCCGGCGCCGGGCGATAGACCACACGCGGCGGCGGCGGGCCCGGACGGTAGTAGCCACGGTTGTCGTAGCGAGGGTCGTAACGGCGGTCGTGGCGGACCTCGCGACGGTCATGACGATCGTGCCGGTCATGGCGATCGTGGCGGTTGTCGCGGCGGTCATCACGCCACTCGCGGCGGTCGTGACCGCGTCCACGATGGTCATCGGCGAAGGCCGGGGCCACGGTGCCCAGGGCCAGCAGCGAGGCAACGGCCCCGACCACAAATCGATTCATGCGCATGACTGGCCTCGCTTGGTGGGTTGATGGCTCCATCATGCGCACCGCGTCTGAACGGTCTCCGGCTGGAAACGGTTTCCAATTCAATGGGTTTGACCCCGCATTCAGGCGGCGGCAAGCCCCGGGCACCTTGGCTCCCGGCGGTCCTGATCGCTTCCGGCTATAATTGGCCCATCCTTTTCTTCTTCTGTTCCTGTTCCGTCCGGAACGGGCGCAGGGTTGCGCCTTCGGAGAGCTCATGTCCTCGCAATACATCTACACCATGAACCGCGTTAGCAAGGTGGTCCCGCCCAAGCGGCAGATCATCAAGGACATCTCGCTGTCGTTCTTCCCCGGTGCCAAGATCGGCCTGCTGGGCCTGAACGGCTCCGGCAAGTCGACGGTGCTCAAGATCATGGCCGGCGTGGATACCGATTTCGAGGGCGAAGCCCGCCCGCAGGCCGGCATCAAGGTCGGCTACCTGGCCCAGGAACCGGAGCTGGACCCGACCAAGACGGTGCGTGAATCCGTCGAGGAAGGCGTGGGCGAAGTGCTGCAGGCCCAGGCCCAGCTGGACGCCGTCTACCTGGCCTATGCCGAGGAAGGCGCCGACTTCGACAAGCTGGCCAAGGAACAGGAGCGCCTGGAGGCGATCCTCGCCGCCGGCGATGCACACACCCTGGAAAACCAGCTGGACGTGGCCGCCGACGCGCTGCGCCTGCCGCCGTGGGAAGCCATCGTGGGCACCCTGTCCGGTGGTGAAAAGCGCCGCGTGGCGCTGTGCCGCCTGCTGCTGCAGAAGCCGGACATGCTGCTGCTCGATGAACCGACCAACCATCTGGACGCCGAGTCCGTGGAATGGCTGGAGCAGTTCCTGGCCCGCTACACCGGCACTGTCGTGGCCGTTACCCATGATCGCTACTTCCTGGACAACGCCGCCGAGTGGATCCTGGAACTGGATCGCGGCCGCGGCATTCCGTGGAAGGGCAACTACACCGACTGGCTGACCCAGAAGGACGACCGCCTGCGTCAGGAAGACAACCAGGAGAAGTCCCGCCAGAAGGCGATCCAGAAGGAACTGGAGTGGTCGCGCCAGAACGCCAAGGGCGGCCGCACCAAGGGCAAGGCCCGTCTGGCCCGCCTGGAAGAGCTGCAGTCGGTGGATTACCAGAAGCGCAACGAGACCAATGAAATCTTCATCCCGCCGGGCGAGCGCCTGGGCAATGCGGTGATGGAATTCAAGAACGTCTCCAAGAAGTTCGGTGATCGCCTGCTGTTCGACAACCTCAACTTCCTGGTCCCGGGTGGCGCGATCGTCGGCATCATCGGCCCCAACGGTGCCGGTAAGTCGACCCTGTTCAAGATGATCACCGGCCAGGAAAAGCCGGATACCGGCGAGATCGTGGTCGGCCCGACCGTCAAGCTGTCCTACGTGGATCAGAGCCGCGACGCGCTGGAAGGCAACCACAACGTCTTCCAGGAAATCGCTGGCGGCCTGGACATCCTCAACATCAACGGTGTGGAGATCCAGTCGCGCGCTTACATCGGCCGCTTCAACTTCAAGGGCCAGGATCAGCAGAAGCTGGTCGGCTCGCTGTCCGGTGGTGAGCGTGGCCGCCTGCACATGGCCAAGACCCTGCTGCAGGGTGGCAACGTGCTGCTGCTCGATGAACCGTCCAACGATCTGGACATCGAAACCCTGCGTGCGCTGGAAGATGCGCTGCTGGAGTTCCCGGGCAACACCTTCGTGATTTCGCATGACCGCTGGTTCCTGGATCGCATCGCGACCCACATCCTGGCGTTCGAAGGCGATTCGCACGTGGAGTTCTTCCAGGGCAACTACCGCGAGTACGAAGAAGACAAGCGCCGCCGCATGGGCGACGACGCCGCGCCGAAGCGCCTGCGCTTCAAGGCGCTGAAATAAGAAAGGAAAAACGGCCGCGCACTGCGCGGCCGTTTGCATTCCGGTAGGTCACGACCGTTGGTCGTGACGCCTTATCGTCGCGAGATAACCACCATGTCCCTCCCCGAGCGCCTGTTCCAGCTGCAGCAGCACGGCACCTCCGTGCGCACCGAACTGCTGGCCGGCCTGACCACCTTCCTGACGATGTCCTACATCGTCTTCGTCAATCCGGACATCCTAGCCACCACCGGCATGGACCCGGGCGCGGTGTTCGTCGCCACCTGCCTGGCCGCCGCGCTGGGCTCGCTGGTGATGGCGTTCGCGGCCAACTTCCCGGTCGGCATGGCCCCGGGCATGGGCTTGAATGCGTTCTTCGCCTTCACCGTGGTCGGCGCCGCCGGCCTGCCCTGGCAGCAGACGTTGGCCGCCGTCTTCATATCCGGTCTGGTGTTCCTGGTGTTGTCGCTCACTGGCGTACGCGCGTGGTTGGTGGCGGGCATCCCGCCCTCGCTGCGTGCGGCGATCGTGGCCGGCATCGGGCTGTTCCTGGCGATCATCGCGCTGCAGAAATCCGGCGTGATCATCGCCAACACCGACACGCTGGTCGCACTGGGCCCACTCAACACCGCGCCGCCGCTGCTGGCACTGGCAGGCTTCCTGCTGATCGCGATCCTGGAGGCACGCAAGGTGCGTGGCGCGATCCTGATCGGGATCCTGGCCGTGACCGGCGCGGCGTGGCTGCTCGGTGATGTGCAGTTCCACGGCCTGATCTCGCTGCCGCCGAGTCTGGCCCCGACCTTCCTGCAGCTGGACCTGCCCGGCCTGCTGCACCACGACGGCGGCGCGCCGATCGCAGTGTTGCTGCAGGTGGTGCTGGTGTTCGTGCTGGTGGAGGTGTTCGATGCCACCGGCACGCTGTACGGCGTGGTCGGTCGCGCAGGGCTGCTGAAACTGCCAGGGGCACAGAAGCGGTTCGGCCGTGCGCTGCTGGCCGACAGCACCGCGATCGTGGCCGGCTCGCTGCTCGGCACCAGCAGCACCACCGCCTTCGCTGAAAGCGCGTCGGGCGTGCAGGCCGGTGGCCGCACGGGTTTGACCGCGCTGGTTGTCGCCGCGCTGTTCCTGGCCGCCCTGTTGTTCTCGCCGCTGGCGGCGATGGTGCCCGGCTACGCCACCGCCCCTGCCCTGCTGTTCGTGGCCGGGCTGATGCTGCGCGAGCTGGTCGATGTGGACTGGGGCGACCTGACCGAATCGGTGCCGGCCGCGCTGTGCGCGTTGGCGATGCCGTTCACCTACTCCATCGCCAATGGTCTGGCCTTCGGCTTCATCGCCTATGCGGTGCTCAAGGCCGGCACCGGTCGCTGGCGCGAGGTGCACCCGGCGGTGTGGCTGGTGGCCGGGTTGTTCGTGCTGCGTTACGCGCTGGAATGAGGGTGCGCCTACCGACCCGCGGTCGGTAGGCGGCGGATCAGACCCAGGCCGGCCGCAATTGGCCGTCGGCGGCGAAGCGGTAGCGACCTTCGTACCAGCCCAGCGCAAACAGGCTGAGCACCTGCTCGTAATAGCGCGGCGGCGCGGCACGCTGCTGCTCCGGTGTGGGCAGGCCAGCCACCATCACCTTTGCCCGGTCCACTTCGCCCTGCGCCTGCAGGTACGGCACCAATGCCGCCTCGAAGCCGTAGTTGCCGGTGCCCTCGCGCGCGCCGGTGAGCGTGTTGACCTTCTCGGGTATCGGCTGGCCGTCGCGCAACACTGTCAGCGGACCGTGGAGCGCCTCCAGCACCGGGCGGAAGCTGGGATCGTTGACCGCGGTCATGCCCGCCCACAGGTAACAGCGGATCGCGTCATAACTGCCGAGCGGGCCCTTGTCCGGATCGGCGATGAAACCGCCGTCGCGCCACGCCGTCCAGTCCGGCGCGAAACCGTGCGGCGCAGTGTCGCGCAGCAGTCGCACACTGTTGCCGATCACGGTGGTCCACGGCCCGGTCGGGTCCAGTGCGGCGAACCGGCGCAGCAATGGCAACGGTACGTAGCTGGGATTGAAGCGCCAGGTATCTTCGGTCGCGAACCCGTTCGGCCCTGGCATCAGCATCGTGCCCAGCCCCGGCACATTCACCACTTCCTGGGCCAGGATCGCGGCCAGCATCGCCTCGGCGGTCTGCCGCAGCGCCGGCCGTTTCCACAACCGCGCCGCTTCGTGCAGGGTGTAGGCCAGCCACACGTCCGAGTCGCTGGCCGGGTTGTCGTCGAGCACCTTCCAGGCGCTGGCGGCGGCATCACGCCCCCACAGCCAGGCCGGCAGGCGCTGGGCCATGCTGCCGCCGGCGAGGTTGTCCTCGGTCCAGCGCAGGATGCGGTCGAACAGCGGCTGATCGTTGTCCACCAGCGCGAAGAACAGCGCGTAGGACTGGCCTTCGGAGGTCGAGCGCTGGTCGGCGTTGTTGTGGTCGACCATGCGGCCGTCCGGGGTCACGCTGGAGGCGCGCATCACCTGCCACGCGGTCCACGGGCCGGGGCCACGTGCCGGACCATTGGCCGAACAGGCCAGCAGCGGGGTCACGGCCAGCGCCTGCAGCAGGCGGCGGCGCATCGGGTGGAACGCTCGGGAATCAGTCACGGGACATCAGCCTCTTCGCAGAAGGAACCCGCCAAGCCTGCGGGACACCCGCGGCCAGGTAAAGCCTGGCAGCGGGCCGGTCATCAGCGCATGACGGCGATCATTCACCCGAGGCGTACGGCGAGCGCAGCGGCTGCGGCTGCTTACCCAGCCCGGCGCCGAGGCGGTCGAGCAGGAAGCGCAGGTACAGGCTGGTGCCGAACTGCCGGTAGTCACGCGCGTTGTTGAACTCCATGCGCCCGCCCAGGAACAGTTGCGAGGACAGCTGCCATTCGGCGGCGGCGCTGAGGTTGTAGGACACGCCGGTCTTGGTCTGGCCGGTGTAGACCGGGTCGACGTACTCGGTGGTCAGGCCGAGCAGCGCGGCCATCGAGGCGGCCTCGTAGGCGGCCTGCTGCATCGCCGGATCGGTCGGGAAGTACGGCGCGGCCTCTTCCTTGAAGTGCTGTACGCCGACGCTGGTATCCAGCTGCCAGGCCACGCGGCCGCTGGAAGTACGACCGTTCCAGTGCACCGGGAAGCCGACATCCACATAACGCTGCGGGCTGAAGTAGCCACCGTGGCCGTAGGTGAAGCCGCTGAGGTTGCGGTCGTACTGCATCGCGGTCAGGTTCAGGCCGGCGGTCAGCGACTGGTTGGTGGTTTCCAGCGCGTGCACGTAGACGCCCACACCGACTTCCTGGCGGTCGTTGTCGGCCACGTTCTCGCCTTCCAGGCGATGCCACGACGCACTGGCGTAGCCGCCCAACTGACCGTTGTCGACGGTCGCGGCGAGCTTGGCGCCGCTGGCGGTCACCCCGCCCCAGCGCAGCCCGTTGCGTCCGTCTTCCACCCCGGCGAACGACAGCAGGCTGTCGGTCACGGCGCGGCGCGAGGCTTCGCCGGACCAGGTCAGCGCGTCGCCGATCTGGCCGCGGTAGCCGATGCCACCGACGATCTGGGTGTCATCGAAGCCGAGCGGGGTGCTGCCGACATCGGCGCGGAAGCCACCGCGCTCGTAGCCGACCGAGACGCCGGCACCGCTGGCATCCTGCGAGCTCATGCGGCGCGCACCGGCGGCATTGGCCACCATCGCATAGAGCGTGTCCTGGAAGGCCTGCGGGGTCTGCGAACCGCCGCCGCCCTGGGACAGGGTCTTGAGCTGGGCCTGCTCGGCCGCCGTCAGCCCGCGCACCAGGCCGGCATTGCCCAGCACCTGGGTGGCGATGTCGCTGATCGGCGTGTTGGCCAGGTCGCGGCTGAGGATGTAGCTCGGCAGCGGATCGGCAAACAGCAGCGCACGCGCGGCCGCCGCACGTTCGGCCTGGGTGAGCGAACCATCGGTCTGGTTGAACAGCTCCTGGTAACGGCCGTTGTCCAGGGCGCGGTCGTAGATCAGATTGCGGGTGGCATTGCTCTCGCCGCGGGTCAGTAGTGTCTGGTACAGCGACGAGCCGACCAGGTCATCGACCGGCGTGCGGTCGGCCGCCAGAGCGCCGGCCAGCGCCGCCTGCGGGCCACCGCCGAAACGGCTGGCACTGGTGTATTCGGGATCCGGGCGCCCGGCATCGAGCACGGTCGGGGTGACGGTGACCTTGAGCTTGCCGTCGCCGACCGCGAACTGCCCTTCCAGCGGCACCTGCAGGTCATCGAGCTGGCCCATGCCGGCTTCGCCAGCGCGGGTGCGATACGCCGCGCCGACCGCCAGGCTGCTGCTGTTCTCGGCCTTGAGCGCGCGCAGTTCATCGAGCACGCCGTTGCCGGTGGTGGCCGCCGGCAGCGGACCAAGCGCGGTATTGCGCGAGGCGCGCGGCGCACTCGCCTGGCTGGGCACCTGGCGCGAGCCGGGCACCGGCAACGGCAGGGCGACACCGCCGCTGGCCGCGGCCGTGGCCATGACCGGTTCCGGCAGGCCATCGGCATCGATTACCGGGGTGACGCTGGCCAGGCCCAGGCTCATGCCCATCGCTTGGCCGGCGTCCATCGGCAGGGGCTCGGCAGCCAGGCGTGCGGTGGCGGCCGGCAACGGCAGGCCACCGTCGCGCAGCGCCGCGGTACGGGTGCCTCCGCCACGGTTGAGCCCGGCGAACGGGTTGAAACTGCCACCGCCTGCCAGCATCGCGGTGCTGGCCTGCGGGTAGCCGTTGTCGAGCTGGCCACTGCCCTTCGCAGCAGCCGCCAGCGACGCGCGGAAGTAGCTTTCGGCGCGGCGGTTCTTGCCGGCCGCGCGATACACGCGGCCTGCGGCCGCCAACACATCCGGCGATTCCGGCGCCTGCTTCAGCGCGCGCTCCAGATACTGTTCGGCCAGGTCCATGTCACGCATCGCCGCAGCACTGCCGGCAGCGGCCACCATCGCATCCAGATCGCCCGGCGCCAGCTGCAGCTGCTGCTGATACAGCGCCAGGGCCTGGCCGTTGTCGCCCGCGGCGGCATACAGCCGCGCCAGCGCGGCGATGTTGCGCGGGTCCTGCGGGCGCTCGGCCAACGCCGGCGCCAACACGGCGTACGCGCCTTCAAGATTGCCAAGCTCGCGCAGCGCATCGACCTGGCGCAGCACGTAACCGCTGCGCAGATCGTTCAAACGGGTCTGCTGGCCCGCCGAGAGCGGCACGTCGGCGAGCTGGCGCAGGATCGCGGCGACTTCGCCATCGCGACCGGCGCGCAACAGCACCGAGGCGTATTCCAGGCGGTTGTCGACGCTGGGCGAACCGCCTTCGATCAGGCGCTGCGCGAGCACGAGGGCGCGCTGCTGGCTGCCGATGTCGGCGTAGGCACCGGCCAACGCGGCCACGATGGACGGATTCTTGACCCGGTCACCAAGTGCGGCTTCGGCGCGGGCCAGCAGCAACTGTGCTTCGCCACTGCGCTGGCGCTGCATGAGTGAGCGCGCCTGGGCGGCCTGCACCTGCACCCACGCGGTGTCATGCAGCGCGGTCATTTCAGAATCACGCGAGGCGGTAGGAATGCGTTCGAGCAGCGCGTAGGCCCGCGGCCAATCGCTGCTTTCCTGGGCGAACAGGGCCTGGGCATACAGCGACGTCGCCGAGCTGTCGTCCAGCGCGCGCAGCCCTTCAATCACCCCGTTGGCCTGGTCCGGACGGCCCGCGCGCGTGTACAGCCGCGCCAGTTCCAGCCGCAGCCACGGATCGCGCGGCTGTACCAGCAGCGCGTCTTCCAATTCGATCTGCGCCATCTCGATGCTGCCTTCGGCCAAGGCCTGCTGCGCACGGGCGCGGGCGAGGTTGGCACGCAGCACGGACTGGCCACCGGCGCTTTCCTGCTGGGCCGGGGTCAGCCGGTCGAACAGTGCGGCTGCTTCATCGGCGCGGCCAAGACGGCCAAGCAGGCCGACCAGGCCCTGCAACGCACCGGCATTGCCGGCATCCAGTTCCAGTGCCTTGCGGTAGCTGCGCTCGGCCGCGGCCGGATCGCTGCCGCTCTGCAGGTCGGCCAGCGCAACGTAACCCGCAGGCTCCTTCGGCTGCAGCGCGATGACCTGCTGCACACGGGCGATGGCATCGCCGCTGGGCTGGCGACGCACCTCCTGCAGGGTCAGCCAGTAGCGCGCGGCATCAGCCGCGCTGCGCCACTTGCCGTTGATCGCAGCGGCCGGACGCAGCAGTTCATTGGCTTCACCGAAACGTTCCTGGCGCAGGCGTACCGAACCCAGCCCACCGAGTGCCTCGGCATCGCGCGGCCGCGCGCGCAGCACCTGCGCGAAACGCGCTTCGGCCTGGGCCAGATTGTTGCTGTCCAGCGCGCGGAAGCCCTCGCCGAGCAGGCGCTGGTTCGGGTCCTGCGGCACGGGACGGTTGGCCACAGCCTGCTCGCGCAGTTGCGCCTGCTTGGCCGCCACTTCACGATCGTTGGGTACGACGTCCAGGAAGGCCTGATACAGCCCGGCATCGGCGGTGGTGGCGTTGAGCCACAGCAGCGCCTGGCGCCAGGCCGCGCGCGCGGGGCCGGCGGTGTCGTTGGCCTGGCTGAGCGTACGCAGCTGGGCGATGCCCTCGCGGCGGGTCGGCTCGCGGTAGGTCAGCACCTGGGCCAGCGCGAGCTTGGCCGGGTTGTTGTTGCCGGTGGCGATACGGCGCAGGCCATCGCGCGCGCGGGTCCAGCCTTCCGGTGTACCGGCCAGCACCTGGTAGTACTCCAGCGCCAGATCATTGGGCGGGCCGCCCGCACCGAAGGCCTCTTCATAGGCGCGTACCGCTTCGACGTAGCGACCGGCCGCCGCCGCACGGCGCGCGGTCTGCAGCTGGTTGCCACCGCCGCCACCGCCGAGCGCCATGCGCAGGCGCGTGGCCTGCGCCGAGGACGGGTGGCGTGCCTGCAGCTGCTGCAGCCGCTTCTGTGCCTCGGCACGGCGGCCCTGATTGAGGTCGATCAGGCCCAGGCCGAGCAGTGCGTCGGCCTGGTTGGGATCGGTCGCCAGCAGTTTGCGCCAGGCATCGGCCGCCAGATCCTCACGGCCCTGGTCCTGCCAGTAATTGCCCTGGCTGACCAGCTGCTGCGTGGACGATGCGTTCTGCGCGAAGGCCGGCACGGTCAACACGCACAGGCCAACCAGGCAAAGGGGGGTCAGGGTCTTGCGGAACATGGCGAACTCCACGCGGGCAGCAGTCGCCCATCGACAGAAAAACGGTAGCGGCGATCCATCCAGCCCTTGCCGAACAGCACCAGGGCACGATCGTAATAGTTGAGGGTGCCGGTCGGGATGCGCGCCAGCTGTGCCTTGGCCAGTGCAGGTTGGCCAAGTGCACTGAGATACGGCAACAGCGCCGCGGCAAAGCCCGGCGAGGGTGCGCCGGTGCCGACGCCCAGGCGCGTGTCGATCTTCTCGGCAAAGCCGGTCTGCGCGCGCAGCATCGACAGCGGGCCGGACAGGCCATCAAGCAAGCTGCGCCGCAACGGATCGGCCGGGTCGGTCATCCCGGCCCAGAGGTAGCAGCGGATGGCATCGTAGCTGCCGATCCCGCCTTTGCCGGCGTCGACCACGAAGGCCTTGCCGTTCCAGGCGATCCAGTCCGGCGCAAATCCCACCGGAGCGCTGGCGCGGGTCATCGCCACGCTGCGCTCGGCCAGCCGCGCCCACGGACCGCGTGCATCGACGGCGGCGAAGCGGCGCAGCACGAACAGCGGCAGGTAACTCGGATTGAGCGTCCAGCGGTCGGCCTGCACGAAGCCGCGATTGCCGGGCAGCAGCATCGGCCCGAATCCGGGCAGCTCGACGATTTCGGCTGTGCGCATCAGCGCGAGCGTCTGGCGCCCGGCCTCGACCAGGCCCGGGCGCTTCCACAAGCGACCGGCTTCGAGCAGCGCATACGCGATCCACAACTCACCATCGGAGGCGGTGTTGGGGTCGAGCACGCGGAACTGGCCATCGGCGGCCCGGCCCCACAGCCACGCCGGCAGATTGAGATCCGCGCGCCCGCGACAGAGCTGGCGTCGGGTCCAGGCCAGGATGCGGTCGAACAGCACCGGATCGTTGTCGACCAGCGCGAAGAACAACCCGTAGGACTGCGATTCGGACGTGCTGCGCAGATCCGTGTTGAGGTGATCGACCACGCGCCCGTCGGGCTCGATGTGCCGATCCACGAACGTGCGCCACTCGCGCCACGGCGTGCCACAGGCCTGCGCCCACGCGTCCAGCGGCAACGCGGCGGCAGCACCGGCTGCCGCAAGTGCCTGCAGAAAGCGGCGGCGCGCGAGCGCCGTCGCGGGGACGGACGTGTCGCGCATGCTCAGCCGGACACCCGGATGCGTGCCTTGGCGTTGCGCTTGAGCAGCCAACGTGCAATCAGGGCCAACAACAGGCAGGCCAACCCGACAAAGCCGGCCAGCAGCAACGGACTCTGCGAGAAGTACCAGCGCAGCCAGGTCAACGGCGGGAGGTGGCCGACGTAATAACTCTGGTTACCGGCCAGGCTGCGCACCTTGTCCTTCTGCAGCAGCACCACGCTGCCCTGGAAGTCACGCAGGCGGTCCGGATCGAACCATGCCTCGAACAGGCGATTGACCTGCGCCGGATCATCGGCCATCACCGCGATCACGCTGCGCCCCTTGCGCAGGGGCGACTCGAAGCCCATCAGCACGACATCGCCGGCATCCGGACGCACCGACACTTCGGCGGTGGTCGGCAGATCGGTACGGCGCGCATCCGGCGACAGGAACGACGGCATCCGCTCGAACACCCAGTCCGACAGCTGGAAGCGACGCGACTGCCCCGCCTCGCCGATCGGCAGGTGCGCGGCCCACTCGCCGAACAGCGGCTGGCTGCGACGCGAGCCCAGCACGACCAGATCCTGATCGGCATGTTCGCCCACCTGGCCCGCGGCGATGATGCGGTTGCGCACCGCCGGGTAGCCGGTCGAGGCGCCCATGCGGCCGAGCAGGGTCAGCACGTTGCCGACATCATCGGCGGTGGGGTTGTTGGGCAGCACCAGCACGGTCTCGGACAGATCGGCCAGACGCGTGAAGGGATAGCCGGCATTACCGAAGGCGGCCAGATTGGGCATCGCCATGTAGTGGTCGAAGCCGCTCAGGTCGATGCTGGTGTCGCCATCGATCGCCGCGGACACATCCGGGAACGTGTTCTTGCACTCGGCCGCCTGCGGGCGGTCGAAGAAGAAGTGGAAGCGCAGCTGGCTGTTGGACGAGAACGGGCCGGTCGGCAGCATCACCTTCTGCTGGATCGGCATCACGCCCGGTGCCTTCATCTTGTTCCACAGCATCTCCGACACCGAGCGCGGTGCCGGGCGGCCGTTCAAGGGGAGCGTGGTGACGAAGGCATCGTTGATGCTGATGTTCAGCGCCGACTTGTTCGCCCCTTCCGGCAGCGTGTAGCGGTAGCGCAGGTCCAGCGGGATGCCGTCACGGCGCCACGTGAACAGATCCGGTGGCAGCTGCAGGCCGATCCGGATCAGGTCCGGGTGATAGCCGACCACATTCAACTCGCTGGTCTGCTGGACCAGTTCGGAGACGCGCACCGGGCGATCGCTGGGAATCCAGTTCGGCGCGTCATACGGCTTGCGCGGCGCGATCTCCTTGAAATCGCCGATGCTGGCGGTCGGTCCGGACAACGGCGTGCCCAGGGTCAGCGCGGTGGCGGCGATGCGCAGCTCACCGTCATCGCGGCCGAGCACCAGCAACAACTTGCCGTTGGCATCGTTCGGATTGGCGATCACGGCCAGGGTCGGCCCGCTGATGTCGGGCAGCACCAGGCCGGCCGGCGGGTTGCGCGGGGTCGCCACGACCACCGCATTGCCTTCCAGCGGCACGGTATCGATCGAGGCCGGGAACAGCGCACCGCGATAGCCGGCCAGCGCGCCGAACCACGAGGAGACGATACCGGCCGACTGCAGCAGGCCCTGTCCCGGCTGCCCGGTGAACACGAACGGCAGTTCCAGCCGGTTGGTGTCACGGGCATCGAAGAACGGCACCGGCAGCAGCGACAGATCATTGGTCAGCTGCAGCGGGGCCCAGCCCAGTTCCAGATAGCTGCCGGCGTCGATGTTGGCCCACAGGCTGGTGTGGTCAGGGTCTTCGCACTCGCGCGTGTAGTGACCGATCAACTGCAGGTTGATGCGGTTGTAGTCGATGATCATGCGCGGATCGATGTCGATGTCGCGCTCGATCATCCGCCCGGCCTGCTCGACCGGGGTCGGCAGGGTCGCCACGGTGACGTCGTTGACGGTGACCTTCAGGTGCGACAGATCCGGCAGCAGCGCCGGTGAATAGCTGTATTTCAGATGGAGCGAGGCCCGATCGACCACCTGGTCGTTGCGCACCGAGAACGGCACGCCAGCGGTGCCCTGGATGCCGCGCAGGGTGATCTCGTAATCGATGCCGAGCTGCTTGAGCGTGGCGCGGCTCTGCCGCGAACCGGCCGCCGGCGCGGCGGGCGCCACGGGCACTGCCGGGGCGGCATCGGCGGGTGCGGCGACGGGGGTGGCCGGTGCAGGTACCGCAGGATCCTGCGCGTAGACCGCGCCACACAGCAGGGTCAGGGTGAACGCCACCGCTGCGGCGGACGGACGCGGCATGCGCACCGGGCGGAACAGGGAACGGTGACGACGGGTCATGCGGAATCTCCGGTGCGCGGCGGGGTGGGACCGTCGTTGCGGCCCCCCGCAAGAACGAACTGGCCCAGGCGGTGGAAGCCGCGCATGCTGGCCTTGAGGACGTCGGTGGTGGAACGCAGGAACGTGTCGCGGTCATGGCGACCCCACAGCTTCACCCAGATGTCGGCACGGGCGAAGGTGGAGGTGACCAGCCAGCGTTCCTGCTCCAGGGTCAGCTCGCCGAACTGGATGCTGATGCCCTGGTCGTCACGGTCATGCCGCACTTCGGCCGGCAGGCGCTCGCTGCGCTGGCGATGGGCCAGTTCGACCTCCACGTACGTACCCGGCTGCACGGGCTGGGACTGGTCCAGCCGCAGCGCCATGCCACCGGTGGAGAAGTTCAGCGTGCGGCACGGCAGTGCCTGGCCATCGGGCAGGTGCAATACAGCGCGCATGTTGAGCGGCACGCGGTGCGAGCGGCGGATCTGGCGCTGTTCGCTGGAGGTGGCGATCACCGCGCCCAGCATGATCATGTTGTAAACGGTCCAACCCAGGTTCAACCAGATCGTATTGACCTCGCCGCTGGTATCGGCCATCACCATCCGCACGATGCCGGCCACCACGCCCAGCAGGTTCAACAACAGCAGCAGCAGATACGGGCGGGCGATCTGCGCATCGAAATAGCTGCGCTGGACCAGCCCGCCCTTGGCCGTCACGTTGAACTTGCCCAGCTTGGGGTTGATCACCGCCATCAGGGTCGGGCGCAGGATGTACCAGGCCAGGGTGGTCTCGTAGACCTCGTTCCACAGCAGATGGCGATGCTTGCCCTGCACGCGCAGGTTGGTCAGGTTGGCCATCACGATGTGCGGCAGCGCGTAGGCCAGGATCATCAGCGCCGAGGCGTGGATGACGTGGGCGCCGAAGAACAGGAAGGCCAGCGGTGCGGTCAGGAAGATGATCCGTGGCAGGCCATAGAAGAAATGCAGCATCGCGTTGGTGTAGCAGATGCGCTGCATCAGGCTCAGCCCCTTGGCGAACATGGGGTTGTCCACCCGCAGGATCTGCGCCATGCCACGGGCCCAGCGGATGCGCTGGCCAACGTGTGCCGACAGGCTCTCGGTGGCCAGGCCGGCCGCCTGCGGCACCGGGATGTAGGCGCTGCGATACCCGGCACGGTGCAGACGGATCGCGGTGTGCGCATCCTCGGTGACGGTTTCGACGGCCACGCCACCGACTTCCTCCAGCGGTCCGCGCTTGATCACCGCGCAGGAGCCACAGAAGAAGGTCGCGTTCCACTGGTCGTTGCCATCCTGCAGCAGGCCGTAGAACAGCTCGCCTTCGTTGGGCACCCGCCCGAAGTTGCCCAGGTTGCGCTCGAACGGATCGGCCGAGAAGAAGTAATGGGGCGTCTGCACCACGGCCATCTTCTCGTCGAACAGGAACCAGCCCATCGACATCTGCAGGAACGAGCGGGTCGGCATGTGGTCGCAATCGAAGATCGCCACGTACTCGCCGCTGGTCTTCTTCAACGCCGCATTGATGTTGCCGGCCTTGGCGTGATTGTTGTTGGTACGGGTGATGTACTTCACCCCGATCTCTTCGCAGAATTCGCGGAATTCCTCGCGGCGGCCGTCATCAAGCAGGTAGATGTTGAGCTTGTCGGCCGGCCAGTCCAGCACGGTGGCGGCCAGCACGGTGGTACGCACCACCGACAGCGGCTCGTTGTAGGTCGGGATGAGCACATCCACGGTGGGCCACAGCGACTGATCTTCCGGCAGCGGCATCGGCTTGCGATGCAGCGGCCAGGCCACCTGGAAGTAGCCCAGCACCAGCACGATGAACGAGTACACCTCGGCGGCCACCAGGCCCAGCCCCAGGGTGAGATCGACGAAGCTGCTCATGCCCATGGTGTCGGTCAGGCGCCAGTACATGTAGCGCGTGGACATCACCAGCGACAGACCCATCAACACCAGCGGGATCAACCGGCTTTCGCGGTTGCGCAGGCACAGGGCGATCAGGAACACCACCGCAGAGAACAGAAACTGCTGACCGATCTCCATGGGCACGGTGATCACGAAGGCCAGCAGCATGGCGCCGCCGACCACCAGCGCAAGCAGCGCCAAGCGGGCCAGAACGGCATCCCCTCTCGGGGTGGAAGTTTTGCTCATGATGTTCCCCAACACGGCCGCAGAGCGCGGCATCCCCTTGCATCAGCCGGCACTCCCGCCCCACCCCGGAGGGCGCGGCGATCGATCACCGGCTACGTTTCACGCCCCGCGCAGCCGGCTCAGCGGACTGTGCTCCGGCGTCGCGCTACGCGCACCGGCCAGGCGCTGGAACAGCTGTTCCAGCGGTGTGCTCCGTGCCGGCGTAGCCGGTGCCGGTGTCTCCACCGAAGCGGCCTGGACCGGTGCGATCGCCGCGGCACTGACCGGCGCGGCGCTCACGACCGGGGTCAGGCTCGCGGCCGGAAGCGGCGGCGGCGCCTCATCGCGCGGTCGGGCCGGTGTGCTGGCGCGTGCCCGGCTGTGGGAGAAATCCTGGTAGGCACGCGTGTCATCGCGGCCGCCCAAGCGGTTGAAGAGGCCGGCCACGTCATCGTCGTGGCTCTCTGTATCGGCATGTTGCAGAAGCTTGCTCATGGCACCATCAAAGGGGGGAGAGAGATTCAGAACACACGCGACAGCGTGTATGTCGCTACATCCGGGTTGTCGCTTTGCAGGTGCCGGACATCCAGTACCGACACCATCCCGGCGGCGCGGAACCATTGCCGGTAGACACCTTCCAGAAAACCAGTATCCCACCCGACGCGGCCGCCGAGTACCGCCGACAACGGCGAGGCGGCATGGTGAATGTGAACCTGTTCCGGCAATTCCTCGAACGCCACCTGGCCCCACTCGGCAGAGGACCACACCGCGTTGGCGGCGTCCTGCAGTTCCTCCAGGGTCGCTGCCGCCGGCAGTGCATGGGCACGGCCGAAGCGTTCACCGATCCGCGCCATCAAGCGCGCCAGTTCGGCATCGGGCAACGCACTGTCGAACTCTTCGCAGAGCGCCAGCAGGAAGCCGCGCCACTGGCGAGAGCAGGCGTGGGTACGGTAGTAATCGAGTGGTGCTGATGCATTCATCCGGGAAGCCTAGACGAACCACGATGCGGAGGCGGCGTACGGGCAATTACCGGCATCGATGTCGGTCAAAAGTGTGATCTGCGCCTCATATTATTGTGGCACATCTGGCTTTCCTGCATAGCGAGCGCGCCGCGTCGCTTCCTGACGCGCAGCGTCACCTGCCCCGGCCGGGCTGAACGGAATCGGGGTTGACGGGTGTCCGGCGGCAGCCATTGCCGCGCCGGTGCACTGCTCAACCCTCGGCGGGCAGCTCGAAGACCTGGCGCAGATACGCCAGATAGCCCGGGTCGTCGCACATGCTCTTGCCGGGTGAATCACTCAGCTTGGCGACCGGCTGGCCATTGCAGCGGACCATCTTGATGACGATGTTGAGCGGGGTCGGGCCCAGGTCATTGGTCAGGTGCGTGCCGACCCCGAAGGCCACCTGGCAGCGGCCGCGGAAGTAATCGAACAGCTGCATCAACTTTTCGATGTTGAGCCCGTCGCTGAAGACCAGCACCTTGCTGCGTGGATCCACCCGGCGGCTTTCGAAGTGCGCCAGCATGCGATCGCCCCAGGTGAAGGGATCCCCGGAATCGTGGCGGACGCCGTCGAACAGTTTGCAGAAGTACATGTCGAAGTCGCGCAGGAAGGCCTCCAGACCGACCACGTCCGACAGCGCGATCCCGAGGTCGCCGCGGTACTCGCGCGCCCAGGATTCCAGCGCGGCCACCTGCGAGTCACGCAGGCGCGGGCCGAGTGCCTGGAACGCCTGCAGGTACTCATGGGCCATCGTGCCGTGCGGGGTCATGCCGTACAGCCGGGCGAAGTGCACGTTGCTGGTGCCCACGAACTGCGCACCGAGCGCGTCGCGCAGCATCGGCAGCATCCGCCCGTGCCACTCGCGCGAGTAACGGCGGCGGCTGCCGTAATCGGCGATCCGGCACAGTTCGAAGCCGGGGGTATCGCGCAGCAGCGCGGTCTTGGCCTGCAGGCGGCGCTCGCCCTCGCTGAAATCCGAGTCGGTGGTGTTGCGGAACCAGACCTCGTTGATGATCGCCAGCAGCGGGACTTCGAACAGGATGGTGTGCAGCCACGGCCCGGTGATGTCCAGATCGATCTCACCGGGCACGGTGGTCGAGGGGCGCAGCGCGATGTACTTGCGGTCCAGGTGGAACAGACCGAGGAAATCGGCGAAATCCGGTTTGACGAAGCGCAGGCCACGCACGTAATCCAGCTCTTCGGCGCTGAAGCGCAGGCTGCACAGGTGGTCGATCTCGGCGTTGATCTGGTCGATGAACTGCGCCAGGTCGATGCCCGGGGTCCGGCACTTGAACCGGTACTGCACCTGCGCGCCGGGGTACTGATGCAGCACCGCCTGCATCATGGTGAACTTGTACAGGTCGGTGTCGAGCAGGGACTGGATGATCATGCCGGGGATTATGCGCCCGCCATCAGGCACCGACCAACGGTCGGCCGCTACCGCGGCGGGCAGCGTTCACGCCAGCGCTCGCCCCTGATGGGGGATTGACGGGGCGGGACTACCGGCGACGCAACAGCCGCGGGACTTGGGCCAGGGCATGCGCCCAGATCGCGCCCCACACAGCGCAGCGCACCGGAAAGGCACGTTGCGGCGCCTCGAATTTCCGGAAGTACCGCCACAGCCCGCGGTGCTTGTGCCACTCCACGAAGAACGGCCGTGAGCGGCTGGAGACACCGCGTACATGGGTGACCTGCAGGTCGTTGGCGATCGCGATCACCGCGCCGGCCTCGCGTGCGCGCCGGCACAGGTCCAGATCCTCGGCGTGCAGGCGGTAGCCCGCATCCCACCCACCGATCCGGTCGAACAGGGCGCGCGGCATCAACAGCAATGCGCCGGACAGGGCCGGCACCACCTGCAGCGGCTGGCTGCGGTCGACGGGGATGGCCAGTTTTCCGCCCTGCCCGGGGTTGCGCAACATCGCGGCGAACTCCGGATCACGGCGGCGCACCGCGGCGTCAGGGCGACCGTCTTCGTCCACCTGCTCGACCCCCAGCAGACAATCGCCCAGCGGCAGCGCGCGTTCGCGCAGTTGGGCCAGGGTCTCGGGGCCGACCATCAGGTCGGGGTTGATGAAGGCCAGCCAGGGTGCCTGGCTGTCGGCCACGCCCTGGTTGTTGGCCGCGGCAAAGCCCGGGTTGTCCGGGTTGGCGATGAAGCGGACCCGCGGATCGGCGCTGGCATGGCGCTGCACGATCTCCAGGGTGCCGTCGGTGGAGTCGTTGTCGACCACGCGGATTTCGGCGATGTCGCGCGCCTCGCGCAGGCGCAGCAGGCAGGCGTCCAGCGTGCTGGCGCTCTGGTAGCTGACGATGATGGCGGCGATGGCAGGGCTCAAACGGGGGACTCCGGGGCGGCAATGACAGGCGGCGCGAACAGATCGCCCTGCGCCCTGGGCATTATCGCCTGCCGGTGGTGCTGCTGCAGATCGTGGCGCGCCTTCTGCAGTGGATCGGCCATCAGAAAGCCGGCCAGTCGCGGCGGCCAGGCCGGCCAGCGCGTCGCCAACGCCTCCATGTCACCCTCGCCGGTCACGCCTTCGGCCACGCGGGCGACGAAGGCGGTCTCGCACAGTGCGTTGCGCCAACCGAGCCCGGCCATGCGCAGGCTGAGGTCGATCAGCGCCGCATTCCACGACGCGTAGCTGTGCATGTCCAGCCCACCGGCCTTGCGCCGGGCATTTCCACGCAACAGCACCGCGTGGGTCACCGCAGACGGCAGTTCGGGATGCAATGGCGGCATCACCGCACAGGCCTGGGCCAGCGGGGCCAGATCGAGGTCGTCGGGCAGCGGATTGATCTCGCCCAGACGCGGCCAAGCGGCCGTCTCACCGGCATTGCACCACGGCGTGGCCGAGCCGATCGAGGCATCGCGGGCCAGGCACGCCTCCAGCTGCTGCAACCAGCCCGGTGCCGGGATCGCATCCGGGGCGAGCACCACCACGTCGGCGCCGGTACATGCCGCGAGCATTTCATCCAGATGGGCGACTTCGCCGATCGCGCGGGCACGGCGGGTGTACTCGGCCTGCAGCGGCGTCTGTGCAAGCCAATGTTCGATCACGGCCTGGGCGCGCGGGCCGGCCTGGCCATCGTCGGCCAGCCAGATCGCGGTGCCCGCTGCGGTGCCGGCATCGAGCGCGGCCAGGCAGCGGTCCAGCGCGGCATCGTCGACCCCGATCGGCAGCAGGATGACCGTGCTCATGCGGACCTCTGCGTGCTGCCGTCTTCGCCGTGTCGCTGTCTCATCGCGGGCTCCCCTGGGCGCGGCCAGCGTAACAAGATCGGCCCCTGCGATGACAGCAGGGGCCTGGCATCGCTCAGCGCTTGGCCTTGGGCTCGGGGAACGGCTCCATCGCACGGAAGCGGCTGCTGTATTCGTCGGTCAGGTTGCGCGACTCCTGCGCGTTGCGCACGATGGTCGGGGTCAGCAGCACGATCACTTCGGAGCGCCCGGATTTCTTTGTCTTGCTGCCAAACAGCGCGCCAATGACAGGGATCCGGCTCAAGCCAGGCACGCCATTGGCGCCATCGTCATCGGAATTGGTGATCAGGCCGGCGAGCATGATGGTGTCACCGCTCTGCACCGCCGCTTCTGTGGATATCTTGCGGGTATTGATCGGCGGGTTGCAGGTGGTGCGGGTCGGGTCGCAGCCGCTGGGGATCGCGCCGGCCGAGCTGACCTCCTGCACGATGTCCAGGAACACCACGCCATCGCGGGTGATCCGCGGGCGCACTTTGAGGATCACGCCGGTATCCAGGTACTGGACCTGGCTGTAGGTGTTGTCGCCGCCCACGCCGGTATTGACCGACACCGAGTTGATCGGAATCTGGGTGCCCACGTTGAGGGTGGCTTCGGCGTTGTTGCGCACGAACAGCGAGGGGGTCTGCAGCAGGCGCAGGTTGCTGACCTTGTCCAGCGCGCTGACCACCGCGGCGGCATTCTTGCCGAGGAAGGTCCAGCCCACGCCACCATCGCCGACGGTGCCGGAAATGCTGCCCCAGATAGAACGGCCAAGCGCGCTGGGCAGGTCGATCCCGCTCTCGGTCTTGCCGGTGGCCACGGCCTGCTCGAAGAACCAGTTCACGCCATAGCTGAGATCGCCGGTCAGCGCGACCTCGGCCACCTGCGCTTCGATGTGGACCTGCATCGGCATCACGTCGAGCTTTTCGATCACTTCGCGGATGGAGCGCCAGGCCTGTGGGGTGGAGCGCACCAGCAAGGTGTTGGTTTCTTCCACCGCCGACACGCCGACCGTATCGCCCTGCACTTCCAGGCTGAAGCTGGCGTTGCCGGACTGGCGCTGCGGCAGGTTCATCGTGCCATCGCCCAACCCGCCGCGGCTGCTGCCGTTGCTGCTGCCCGTGTTGGAGAAACTGTTGTTGCTGTTGATGTTGCCATCGCGGCTGCCGAGGTCCATCGGCGACGCGCCCGGCGCCAGCGAACTGCTGCCACGACCGCTGCGGCCATTCTCGTTGGCGAAGGCCTCGGCCAGGCGCTCGGCCAGGTCCTTGGCCTTGACGTAGCGCAGCTCGTAGGAGAACAGCCGCGCGTTGCCACCGGCGGTATCGATGCGGTCCAGCCACTGCTGGATCTGGTCGAGGTAACGCGCCTGCGGGGTGATCACCAGTACCGCGTTGGCATTCTCCAGCGGCAGGAAGCGGAACATGCCGGCACTGGGGGTCTTGCTCTCCTCGCCGAACACCTTTTCCAGATCGGCGGCCACCTGCTCGGCCTTGCCGGACTGGATCGGGAACACGCCCACGGACATGCCCGAGAGCCAGTCCACGTCAAAGATCTCGACAGTGCGCAGGTAGTTCTCCAGTTCGCTGCGGGTACCGCCGAGGGTGATCACGTTGCGGCCGTTGTCGACGTTGACGATCGCGTTCGGGCGCGCGTACGGCTCCAGCACTTTCTTCATCTCGGTGGCGGAGATGTACTGCAGCGGCACCACGCGCACTTCGAAGCCACGCGCATTGGCCGGCGAGGCGGTGCTGGGGGACACGGTGCCAGCCAGCGCCTGATCGGCTGCCACGATGTTGTAGCGGCCTGCGCTGTAGACCATGCGCGCGTTGTTCCAGCCCAGCACCATTTCCAGCAGGTTCAAGGCCTGCGCCGAGGACACCGGCTTGGGCGTGGCCAGGGTCACCGTGCCCTGCACACCCGGTGCGATCACGTAGTTCTGGCCCAGGAAGTCGCCGAGGATCGCCTTGACCACGGCGTGCACCGATTCACCTTCGAAGTTGAAGGTCGCATTGCCGGTGGAGGCATTGCCCAGCGACGGCTGCGGCGCGGCGGCGGCACTGCGGTTGATCATCGTGCCGGTGCCGCGGCGGATCACCGCCTGCGGTGCACCGCTGGTTCCCAGTGGCTCGGCATCGACGCCTGCGCGGGATCCGTCACCGGCGACCACCTGGTGGCTGTCGAGGACCGCATCGCGGCGCACCTCCGGCGCGGGCACGGTGGTGCAGCCCACCAGCAGGGCGACAAGGAAAGACACGGGGAAAAGGCGCAGGGTCATGCTGTCACTCTAAGGGTTGTGGCCGGAGCCGCCCGCGGGCGGTTGCTGCGACTGCTGTTGCTGCTGTTGCTGTTGCTGCTGTTGCTGTTGTTGCTGCAATTGCTGGCGGCGCGCCTGGATGCGTTCACGGATCGCCTTCATCTGGTCTTCGCTGGGGCCTTGCGAATTCTGGGCGGGGCCTGCCGCGTTCGACGCCGTGCCGGACAGCGGCGCAGGCGTTGCGGTCGGCGGCGGCGGCGGTGCTGGCATCGGTGCCACCACGCCGTTGTTCGGCCGCGCACCAGCGCCGGCAGGCGGAACCGTCGTGAGCTGCGTGGTGCCCAACACGGTGGGCGGTTCGCCGCCCTGCCCGTTGAACACCTGCAGTTCCAGCGTCTGCGTCCCGCCTGGGCCACTGACGGTGGCGCGGCGCGGTTCCAGCGCGAGCAGCTGCCAGCCGTTCACCGCATCACCGTTCAAGCGCAGCCGCAGCGACTGGCGCTGGTCGGTGGTCAGGATCGCCATGGCGAACTCAGATGTGAGCAGCACGCCGGTCAGCGATACGCTGCTGGCGGTGCCCTGTTCGGTGCCGCCGAGCAGATACGGACGCGGTTGGCGGTCTTCGGCGAACAGCGGCCGTGCACCAATCTGTGCGTAGGTACTGGCCGAGGCCATGCGCTCCGGCGCGGCAGGCGCCAGGCTGGGCAACGGCGCAGAGCCGATATCGCCATCGGTGGCCGGCGCGATGCGGCTGCCCAGCCCGAACAGCGTAGCGATCCATATCGCCAGCGCCCACAGCGCGATGCCCCCCAGCCACCAGGTGCGCAGGCCGGCTGCTTCAAGCTTCATGCTCGACCTCCTCGGCCGCGTCCGGTGCGGGCGCGGGTTCCGCTGCATCGATAGGCGCGGCCTCACCTGGATCGGCGTTCTGCCCAGCGTCCTGTCCCGCCGGCAGCGGAAGAGGGGGTGGCATCGTCGCACCGGGCTCCAGCGCGGCACCCGGACGCAGATAGCCGACCAGTTCGAACGACACGTCCAGGCCGGTGCCGGTTTCACTCGGCGATTGCTGGAAGCGCTGCGCCAGCAGATTGAGGTTGTCCACAAACAAGCGCGGCGTGCCGGTCTCCAGCGTGTGCAGCACCGCAGCCATCTCCGGCACACCGCAGCGCAGCCGCACCTGCAGGGCCACGCGCGGGAACGCTGGTTCGCGGCTGGCATCGGGCAGCGGGGTGCGGTTGCTGATCGTGCAGCTGCGGTTGCCCGGGCTGGCTGACGCCACGGCATCCTGCAGGCGGCTGGACAGCGCCGCGGCGGCAGATTCGGCGGTGGCCTCGCGCAGGAAGCCCGGTCGGCCGTCGAGTGCTGTCTGCACGTCTCGCAGTTGGGTGGCGATCTGGCCGCGCTGCGCCAATTGCGCCTCTACGCGCTGCTGGCGTTCCTGCACGGCGGCGATGTCGGCGTTGATCGCCAGCAGCGGGCGGGTCAACCACGGATGCACCAGCAGCAGGTAGGCCACGGCGATCACCGCCAGCAGCAGACCCAGTGCCAGCCAGCGATCACGGCGCGTCGGCTGTGCTGCCATCGGCAACCTCCTTCGCAGGCGGCGTCGCGCCGGGCAGCGGCTGCAGCTCGGCCGTCAGCGTGAAACGGTCGCGGCCACTGGTCGCCCCATCGGCCTGCAGCACGCCGGTCAGGTTGACCTTGCGCCACAGCGGCGAGTCCTGCAGCAGCGGGACCAGTTGCGAGGCTTCGCGGCTGAGTCCGATCAGCTGCAGCGTGCTGCCTTCGATCGACATTTTTTCCAGATACGTGCCATCGGGCAACAGGCGGGTGAGTTCGTTCCAGATCTCCACCGTGCTGGCATGCTCGGCACGCTTGCCCTCCAGGAATGCGGCGCCTTCCACCAGGCTCTGAAGCTGTTGCCGCTCGGCAGCGACCCGGCGTGCATCACGCGCGGCGGCATCGACCTGCTCGCGCAGTCCGTCCGCGGCCGCCTGGCGGTTTTCAAGCAGCTGATGGCCAGCCAGCGCAAGCACCACGATCGCGCCCACGGCCAGGAGTCCGTTCCAGCGGGCCATCGGATCGCGATACGGCTGCCGCTGTGCGACGGGCAGCAGGTTGACGTCCAGCGGCTGGCCATCGGCGTCGACGGCATCCACACCGGCCACAGCCTGCGCCCACGGCCCGGCCTGCTGCGCCCACTGCTCCAGCTGGACACGCGGGATCACCACCAGTTCCACCTGCAGCTGGCCATCCGGCAACGCGCCCAGATCACGCACGTCATAGCTGACCTGGCTGGCATCGAAGGGGGTTTGCCGATCGATCTCAAAACCGACCACATCGCGCAGCCGCTCCGCGGCCGCTGCGGGCAGCCGCAACGGCCGCCGCAACACGCTGCCGGCAGGCAGCAACCAATGCCGCGGCAGACTGCGCAGGCGCGCGTCCAGCACACTGTCCAAGGTGGCGGGCGATACCGGCCAGGGCAGTTCGGCGATCACCTCGATCTGTTCACCGGTCTGGCGCTGAACGTGCAGCACCTCACCATCGCGCTTCAGCAGCAGCCGCGAGCGCGACCACCCCATCGCCCATTGCCATCGGACCGGCAGCCAGGCCAGCAACGACTGCCGCCACCAGCGCAGGCTGCCGCCCACGCTGGGCGACAACCGCCCGCGGGCCCGCACCAGACTGTCACGCCATGCCGTCATCTTGCTGCCATTCCCTGTTCCCAGCGAAGTACTGTGTATGCCGTGCCCGGCGCGCCTGCCGAACCCATTCTCACCACGGCGCGCAGTACCGATATCCGGCCGCGTTCGTCCGTGGCGCGACTCTCGATACTATAGGTGCCGCTGCCACCTGCAAGCGGTGTGACGGGCAATCCGGCGTCATCGGCGGCCGCCGCACGCTCGCGCTCGGCCAGCAGGCGTTCTGCATCCAGCCCCAGCGCGGTCAACACCGGGCCGGCCGCAAAGCGTGGATCGGGCCGCGCCTGGCGGCTGTACAGGGTCAGCATCGGCTCGATCCGCGCATACAGGTCCGCCTCCATGCCCAGCACGCGCTGCAGTTCGCCCACGGTTTCGAAGCGCGCGTTGCGTGCACCATATGGCAGGCCGGCGGCGAGGTAATCCGGCGTCTCGGCGCCGCCACCGGGGTGTTTGAGGCTGTCGGCATCACGCCAGTCGACGATGGCGCCGGCCAATTGCTGGGCATGCCCCGGGTCCTCCCCCATCGCACGCAGGAAAGCCGTCAGCAGGCTGGCATCGGCCAGATTCAGATTCACTTTGCCGTTCTCATCCAGGATCGCCAGGTCGATCCGGCGATCGTCGAAGGTCCACCGGTAGCGGCGGCCATCGGCCACCCATGCCGGCTGGCTGGCGCGCGGCTGCAGGCGATACAGGGCGTATTCGAGCCCCGCGCGCGCGTATTCCTGACCGATGGCATCGTCGCCGATGACCCGCTGCTGCATGTGCTCGACGCGTGCACTCAGTGCAAATGCACCGATCACGGCGGTGAGCAGTGCGATCAACCACAGCACCAGCACCAGCGCGGCACCGCGCGCCGGTTTCATGGGCGATCTCCGCGTGGCGGTGGCAGCGCCGCGATCATCGGCGGCCACGCCGGTCCCTGCAGCGGGACGATCTCGATCGAGACCAGCAACGGCAGGCGGCGGGTGTCCTCCCAGCGGTCCAGCCATTCGGTCAGCTGGCCGGTGCGCGGATCGGTACCGCGATAACGGAAGCGAACGTCGCGCAGCTGATCGGCCAGCATTTCCGGCGGCCGCGGCGGGTCCTCTTCGATCGCCTCACCGTTCTGCAGCAGGGTCAGCCCTATCTCCAGCTGTTCCTGCCCACCCGCACGACGGACCTGCAGCTCATGCGCATACGGCCCGCCCCGGCCGAGATAGCCGGGCAGATCCGAGACAAACAGCATCCGCTGCGGTTCGCCAATGAAGTAGACCGGGTCGCGGGTGGGATCCGGGGGCGAGGTCGCGATGACCAGCGCGGTCGACAGGCGCCGGCGCAGGAAGCCTTCGACGGCGCGCATCCGCTCGTTCTGTGCCGCCATGCGCTCGCCGCGCTGGCTGATCGCCATCGCCGAGCGCACGGTGGCGAAGGCCAGCGCCAAGCCGCCGACCAGCAGCGCGGTCGCCAGCAGGATCTCGATCAGGGTGAAGCCGCGGGCACGGCGTGCGCGCAGCGTCATCGCGGTGCGCCCGCTACCGGCGGCAACAGGCGCAGGCTGCGCCATTGCAACTGCTCGCCGTTGCCTTCGCCCCAGCGCACCTGCAGCGTGATCTGCGCCAGGATCGGGCCGCCAACATCGGTGGTCACCGGTGCGGTGGTCGTGCGCGGCTCCGCGTACGGTTCTACCTGGAGTTGCCAGCGGTACCTGCCCTGCTCCCACTCGCCCTGCGTGCTGCCTTCCTGAAGCGGGTTCTCCACACCCGTGCTGGCCAGCAGCGACTGCGCATACAGCGTGGCCCGGCTGCGCACGTCGGCCTGGCCGACCTGACGCGCGGCACCGGACAGACTGCCCAGCAGCAGCGTCAACGCCAACGCCAGCAGCGCGAACGCGATGATCACCTCCAGCAGCGAATAGCCACGCTGACGCCTCATCGGCCCTCCCGGCGCGGCCCTGCACGGACTTCACCGGTGATCCAGCCGACGTGGATCTCCCACACCGCACCGCGCGTGCTCAGGTCAATGCTGCCGCCACTGGCCGCGCCGTCGGCGAAGAAGGCGATGCTGCCCTGCCCCGGCGCAGTGCTGAGCTGGCTCGCACCGCGGAACTGGACGTCAAGCGCGGCGGGAATCTGCCCGTGGCGACCATTGGCGGCCTGCCACGTCCGCGCACGCGGGTCGATCACGAAGCGCTGCGTCTGCCCGGTAGCAATGGCCTGCGTGCGCGTGTAGCGCAGCTGCGTGGCGATCTCTTTGCCGACGTTGCGCAGGCGCATGCCATCGATGCCACCGTTCATCGCGGTGGCGGTCACCACGCCGATGATGGCGATCAGGGCAACCACCAGCAGCATCTCCAGCAACGACAGACCGCGTGCATGGGTGCCCGTGGGCACGCGATGCGGCGGTCTGCTCGGCACGGTCCACAGCGCTCCCAATGCCGATTACTCGTACCGGATGTCCGCGTCGTAACTGCTGCCACCGACCTTGCCATCCTTGCCCAGGCTGATCAGGTCGTATGGCTGGCTTTCGCCCGGCACGCGGTACTCCAACGCATGACCCCAGGGATCATTGAGGTCGGCCGGCTTGGCGTACGGGCCGAGCCAGCCCGCGCTGCCGCCGGGCTGGGTCACCAGATCATCCAGCTTGGCCGGCAGCTTGCCGGTATCGAGCTGGTAGTTGTCGATCTTGCCGGCCATGGTCTGCACCTGCGCCTTGGCGATGTTGGCCTTGCCACGATCGGCACCGCCGAGCACGCGGCTGCCGACCAAGGTCAGCACCGCACCGATCAACACGATCACGATGATGATTTCCAACAGGCTCATGCCGGACTGGTGGCGCGCGGAAGAAAAGCGGGTCAGGCGACGGCGTTGCATATGGCAGGCTCCTTGCATCGAATCGTTGGGGTATCCACCAGCGGCCGGTCAGCCGATGGCATTGGTCAGGTCGTACAGCGGTACCAGCACGGCCACGATTACCAGGCCGACCACCGAGGCAAGTACGAGGGTGATCACCGGCACCAGTGCCGACAGCAATCGGTCGATCGCGCGCGCGCTTTCCTGTTCGAACGTATCGGCGGTCTTGAGCAGCATCGTATCCAGCGCGCCGGATTCCTCGCCGACCTGGATCATCTGCAGCGCCAGGCGCGGGAAACGCTTGCCGCGCGCCAACGATGCAGATAGACCGTTGCCGTTCTTGACCTCGTCACTGGCTGCATCCACATCGGCGGCCAGCGCGCGGTTGCTGAGCACGTTGCGCGCGATGCCCAGGCCGGACAGCAGCGGCACGCCGTTGCGCAGCAACGTGCCCAGGGTGCGGGCCAGGCGCGCGGTTTCCAGCTTGGCCAGCAGCGGGCCGATGCCGTTGCGCTGCAGCAGCCAGCCATCCATCGCCAGGCGTGTGGCCGGTTGCCGCAGCCGCCGCTCCACCACCAGCGCGATCACGGCCGGCACCACGATCATGATGATCCAGCCTTCGCGCACGACCAGGCCGGCGGTGAGCACCCACTGGGTGAACCACGGCAGCGCGACATCCAGGCTTTCGTACATCAGCGCGAACTGCGGCACCACGTAGCCAAGCAGGAACAGCAGCGCCCCGCCGACCACCGCCAGCAGGATCGCCGGGTAGATCAGCGCATTGATGACGCGGCCTTTCAACTCTGCGCTGCGCTCCAGGTAATCCGACAGCCGCTGCAGGGTGTCATGCAGGCTGCCACCGGCTTCACCGGCGCGCACCATGTTGATGTACAGCCGCGAGAACAGCCCGTGCTGGCGTTCCAGCGCGGTGGAAAGGGGCGCGCCGCCACGCACGATGTCGCGGATGTCGGTGACCACCCGGCGCGTGCGCTCGTCTTCGGGGAGTTCCAGCAGGATGCTCAGCGCACGGTCCAGTGGCTGCCCGGCACCGAGCAGCGTGGCCAGCTGCTGGGTGAACTGCACCAGCCCACCGCCATCGAACGGCTTCCGGCGCAGCAGCGCCGCCCAGGACGAGGCACCGGCCACGCCCTCGCTGGCCAGTCGCGCTTCCATCGGCATGTGGCCCTGGTCCTGCAGGCGTGCGACCACCTCGGCTTCGCTGGCCGCATCCATCTGGCCATCGAACAGTTCGCCATGGGCATTGAGCGCCTTGTAGCGGTACTGGGCCATGCTCAGCCGCTCACCTTGTGCCGGCAGCATGCACGCATCAGGATTCCTCCGTCACGCGCAGCACTTCTTCCAGCGTGGTGTGGCCCTGCAGCGCTTTGGACAGGCCATCCTCATACATGGTGCGCATGCCGGCCGCGCGCGCGATCTGTTCGATCTCGCCCATGCCGGCACGACGCATCACCGCACTGCGCAGCGCATCGTTCATCACCAGGAACTCGACGATGGTGGTCCGGCCGAGGTAGCCGGTGGGCGCGATCGCCGAGGGCTGTGCGCGGTACAGGAAGATCTCGCCCTCCGGCTGCAGCCGGCGCAGACCGAACTTGTCGATCTCTTCCGGCGAGGCGGAATAACGCTGCGCATGCTGCGGCTCCAGCCGGCGCACCAGGCGCTGGGCGAGGATGCCGTTGATCGTGGAGGTCAGCAGATAATCTTCCACGCCCATGTCCAGCAGGCGGGTAATGCCACCGGCGGCGTTGTTGGTGTGCAGCGTGGAGAGCACCAGGTGGCCGGTGAGCGCGGACTGGATCGCGATGCGCGCGGTTTCCAGATCACGCATTTCGCCGATCATGATGATGTCCGGATCCTGGCGCACGATGCTGCGCAGCGCATTGGCGAAATCCAGTCCGATCTGCGGCTTGGCCTGGATCTGGTTGATGCCTTCGATCTGGTACTCGACCGGATCTTCGACGGTGATGATCTTGACGTCAGCGGTATTGAGCTGGCTCAGTGCGGTGTACAGCGTAGTGGTCTTGCCCGAACCGGTCGGGCCGGTCACCAGCAGGATGCCGTGCGGCTGCTCGAGCACCTTGCGGAACTGCGGCAGGAACGCATCGGTAAAGCCCAGCCGGTGGAAATCGAACACGACGGTGTCGCGGTCGAGCAGACGCATCACCACGCTTTCGCCATGCGCGGTCGGCACACTGCTCACGCGCAGATCCAGTTCCTTGCCCTGCACGCGCAGCATGATGCGGCCATCCTGCGGCAGGCGACGTTCGGCGATGTTGAGCCGCGCCATGATCTTGATGCGGCTGATCACCGCGGCCGTAAGATTGACCGGCGGGCTTTCGCCTTCGATCAGCACACCGTCCACGCGGTAACGCACTTTCAGGCGATTCTCGAACGGCTCGATATGGATGTCCGACGCGCGCAGTTCCACCGCCCGCTGGATGATGAGATTGACCAGCCGGATCACGGGCGCTTCGGAGGCCAGATCGCGCAGGTGCTCGATGTCGTCAACGGCAGCACCTTCCCCGTCGGCGGTTTCAATGATCGCGCCCATCGCGCTGCGGCCCTGGCCGAACCAGCGCTCGATCAGATCATCGATCTCCGAGCGCAGGCCGACGTTCAAGCGCACCGGCAGGCCCATCGCCAGCCGCACCGCGTCGGCCGCGTACGGGTCCTGCGGATCGGACAGCCACAGATCCAGCACGCCGTCCTGCAGCGCCAACGGACAGACATGGAATTGTTTGAGGAAGCGCAGCGTCAACGGCAGACCATCGAGCAACGCTTCAGGCGGCGCTTCCGGCACGGCCTTGGCATCAAGCAACGGCAGGTCGAGCACCTCGGCACAGGTCTGTGCCTGGTCGCGCTCGGAGACCAGCCCCAGCCGCACCAGCAGGCCGAGCAGACTGCCGCCGGATTCACGGTGCAGCGGACGCGCGCGCACCAGGTCGCTGTCCTTGAGCCGACCTTTCTCCAGCAATACCCCGACGATGCGGGATTCGGCGGTGGATTCTGCAGTGGGATCCGGGGCAACCGCGTTCAAGAATGTTCTCCTGGCAACCGCTGTGACTTTAGCAGTTCGTTGCGATGCTAAGCGGTATTGCCCGCGGTCCAGATGTAAAAACGGGAGCCCGTCACATGACGGACTCCCGTTCGGGGTAGTGCGCTATTACTGGTTGGCGAGAATGCTCACGCCGCTGAACGCGGACTCGCCGACGACCTTGATGTAATACGTGCCGGCCACCGGCGCGGTGAAGCGCACGGTTTCACTGTTGCCCGGACGCGAGGACTTGGCATCGAACGCGGTGGCGGTCGGCTCCTTGCCCTGGCTCACGTATACCGACACATTGCCGCTGCCGCCGTAAGTGAGCAGGCTCAGCACCTTGCCGGCGTGCGCCTCGAAGCTGTACAGCACTTCGCTGCCACCGGCGCCGCTCAGACCACCGACGGCGACCTTGTTGGTCAGCGGCGTGGCCACCGGGCCGCAGTTCTCGGTGCACGCTTCTTCCAGCGCCTTGTCGAGGGCGGCCTTGGCATCCACGATGCCGGTGCCGATCGGCGTGGCGGTCGGAATGGTGACCGGGAAGGCCCGTGCGGTCTGCTTGAGCAAGGCTTCCAGCGCAGCCGGGGTGAGTGGGTCCTTGCCGGCCGCCGCGACCGCGCCCTGCACCAGGGCCGCCACCGCCGCCACATGCGGGGACGCCATCGAGGTACCGGCCATGCCCATGTAGCTGTAGGCACCGGAGGTCGGCGTGGTCAGGCCGTTGTAGCCGGACTGCCACACGTAGCCGCCCGGATTACCGTCCACGCTGCCACCGCCGCCCGGACCGGACAGATCCACCGCCGTGCCGAAGTTGGAGTAATAAGCGATGCCACCGGTGATGCGGGTCGCACCGACGGACACCACGTTGGCGCAACTGGCCGGACGGAAGTTGGCCGCGTTGGAGGCAGAGTTGCCGGCCGCGACCACCACGGTCGTACCGCGCGACACGGCGCCGTTGATGGCGTCCTGGTACAGCGCATCACACGCGCCGCCGCCGCCCAGGCTCATGTTGATGACCTCGGCCGGATTGGCGTTGGCCGGGATGCCGGCCACCGTGCCACCGGAGGCCCAGGTGATCGCGTCGGCGATGTCGGACAGATAGCCACCGCACTTGCCGAGGACGCGGACCGGCAGGACACGCGCCTTGTACGCCACACCGGCCATGCCGACACCGTTGTTGGTCGACTCGGCGATGGTGCCGGCGACGTGGGTACCGTGCCAGGAGCTGTCGTCGGCCAGCGAGCCGGCATAGCACTCGTTGTCGTTCTCGACCCAGTCACCGTAATCCAGCGCGCCGGGCACGCGCTCATCGGTCGGGCGACGCGAGGTTTCCGCATCGCTGATGAAGTCGTAACCGGCCAGCAGGTTGCCGGAGAAATCCGGATGCTGCGGCAGGATGCCGGTATCGAGCACCGCCACCACCACGCCTTCGCCCTGGGCGATGTCCCACGCGGCCGGTGCATTGATGCCGCCGGTGGCGCTGCTCAGGTGCCACTGGTACTGCGCGTAGTACGGATCATTCGGCACCAGCTGCGGGGTCGCGTCGCGCGGGCGCACATCGGTGCGCTGCAGCTTCACGTCCACTTCGGCGTACTGCACGGAAGGATCGGCCTTGATCTCGGCCAGCACCTTCTGCAGTTCGGCCGGGCTCAAACGGCCCTGCAGGCGGATCAGATCGGCACCGACACCGAGCTTGCGCACGATCTGCGGGTTCACCGCACTGGCACGGCCGGCGGCGGAGCCACCGACACTGGCGCGGGCGACCGCCGACTGCACGGTGGTCAGCTTGGCCGAACGGTCCGTGGCCGCTGCGGTGCCTGCACGGTATTTGACGATGATCCGCTCTGCGCCCTGGGCGGAGGCTGGTTGGCGCACCGGTTCCTTGGCCGGCAGACCGGCTGCATAGGCGCTGGCGCCTGCGGACAACGACAGCACGGCGGCTGCCAGCACATTGATGCGAAGGTTCTGCTTACTGGTCACGTTGACGTCCTCTTCAAGGTCATGGATCAAACGACTGTTCAGGCCAACACTCCATGCGAGCTCCCTGGCCGGCCCTGGCCAGGGTTCCCGTGACCCGCCCCCTCAGGCCTTGCATTGCGTTGCCGCGGGACCGGATCCGGCCCCGCGTTGGAACGACTTACCAGCCGAAGCCGGCGCCCACGCCGACCGAGCTGTCATCACTGCTGAAGGCACCGCCCAGGGTCACCGTGGCGCGCTCACTGAGCGCCCGCTGGTAGCCAAGCGACAGCGCCGATTCGCCGCCCTGGAAACCGACGCCGACACCGACGCGGTTCTGGGTACGCACGCCGGCGGCACTGGTGGCCATGTTGAGCATGGCCGCGCTCATCGCGCCCTGGCGATCAATGCGACGGTCCTGGTGACGCAACCGCTGATCGATCTCGCCCTTGTAGATGTCGAAGCTGTCGGCCATCGAGGTGAAACGCTGGTCGGTGTAGCTGTTGGCGGTCGCGATGCCGCCATCCAGCTGGCCCTTGTTGACCGCATCGGTGGCCTGGGTACCGGCGGCGACGTTGGCGACCTGGCGCTCATTGCCGGCACTGCCGACCGAGACCGTGTCGGCGCGGTCGGCGACCGAGCCCTGGCCCAGCGCAACCGAGTTGGCGGCCGACGCGGTCGCGCCCTGGCCGATCGCTGTGGCCGACGCACCGCTGGCCACGGCCCCCTCGCCCATCACCACCGCGTTCACCACCGCAGGTGCTGCCGCCGGCGCGTTGATCGGCTGACTGCTGCCGACACTCGCTGCGGTCGGCGCGCCTTGCACGGTGGCGACGGCGGTGTCGCTTGCGGCAGTGACGACGCTGGCCTCCGGCGCAGCGCTGCCATCCTGCGCTGCGCTGGTGTCCGGTGCTGCGCTGGTGTCCGCTGCCACCCTGGCGGTCGACAGCGAGGCGGTGCGTGCACGTGCACTGCCACTGCTGCCACCGGCAACCCGCTGATCGAGATCGCTGACCTTGCGGTCAAGTGCGCCGAGTGCATCGCCGACGTTGCTGTATGTCGCGCCCTGGATCACATAGTTCGGCGCCACGAACACGCCCTGCATGCCCACGCTGGCGCCGCCGCCGAGGAAGGTGGCGACATCGGTCAGCGACTGGAACAACTGGCCGCCGTTGATCGCCTGGCGGCTGCCGGACGCGATCGAACCGCTGCCGACATTGTCCAGCGTGGTGCCCTGCAGCCCGGACAGGGTCAGCGTGTCGCGGCTGCTGTCGTCGTAGGTCAGCGCATTGGCGGTGACGTTCTCGACCGAGCCGATGCGGGAATCGAACTCACCGACCTGGGTTTCCACTGCCCCCACACGCTGGTTGGTGGTGTTGAGCTGGCCGCCGGTCACCGCGTCGGTGCTGCCCGCGGCAATACGGCCGGCCCCGACGTTGACGATGCGGCGCGTGGCCGGACCGTCGGTGCCGTTGCCACCGCCGACAGAGACCACATTGGCTTCGACCGCCCGTGAGCCGGCACCCAGCGCCACTGCGTTGGCACCGGAGACACCCGCCGCTGAACCGATTGCGATGCTGTTGGCCCCGTTGCTGGCGAACGCACCGTTGCCGATCGCCACACCGTTGGTGGCGTTGGTGGAGGCTTGGCGACCGAGCACGGTGCTGTTGGCGCCGCGTGCCGAAGCATCGGCGCCGACGGCCGTGGCACCTGCCGCGGAAGCGACAGCCGCGGTACCCAGTGCACTGCTGCGGGTTGCGCTGGCGGTGGCACCGGAACCCGCGGCGAGGGCATCACTGCCGCTGGCCGTGGCCACGCCGCTGCCGCTGGCCTGGAAGTGCTTGCCGACCGCATCGGCGGTGGCCGCGACCGAATCAAGCTGCGACTTGGTCACCGCATCGCTGGCATTGACCGCGTCACCGACATTGGTGATGCGGCGCGTCGCCGGGCCGGTGGTGCCGTTGCCGCCACCGACCGAAACCACATTGGCCTCGCTGGTGCGGGCACCGGCGCCGAGCGCGACGCTGCCTGCGCCACTGGCCGACGAGCTGGTGCCCAAGGCCGTGGCATTGATGCCGCTGTAGGCATAGCTGTCCTGGCCGATGGCCGTTGCGCCCTGCGAGGTTGCCCATGCCAGCTGCCCTACCGCCGTGGTGCGTGCGGCGGTGGCCCAGGCATTGGAACCGGCCGCGACGCTGTTCTCGCCACTGGCCTGTGATGCATAACCGATCGCATTGGCGTAGCTGCCAGACGCGGCACTGCCCCAGCCCAGTGCGGAGGCGTAATCACCGCTGGCCTCGGCCCCGTAACCCAGCGCCGTGGTGCGTACGCCACTGGCCGCGCTGAAGGTACCGACGGCGGTGCTGTAGTCACTGGCAGCCTCGGCGCTGTAGCCGAAGGCCGAGGACTGCAGTCCTGCCGCGGTGGCACCGGCGCCGGTGGCCGTGCTGAAGCTGCCCTCGGCCTGTGCGCCAGCGCCCAGTGCAGTGGCGCCCACGCCATTGGCGCTGGTGGCCTTGTCGAGCAGGACGTTGCCATTGTCGTCTTCGTAGTACAGCGCACCGCCGATCGCGGTCGCCGAATCCGCCGTTGCCGACGCATTGAAGCCCGACGCAGACGCATTGCGGCCTGAGGCCAACGCGCCGCTGCCATAGGCCGAGGCCCCGGTGCCGAACGCGTTGGCGGCCTCACCCGCGGCGGTGGCATACGCCCCATCGACATAGCTGCCGACGTCGTCGCCATTACCGCTGCCCGAGGCCTGGAAGAAGCGGCTGGTGGTTCCAGCCACATCGGCGACCGCGTTCAGCTGATCGACATTCACCGCATCCGTGCCTTCGGTGCCGGCGGCGACGTTGGTGATCTGGCGTTGGGCCGTCGCCGTGCCGACCGAGACGGAATTGTCACGGTCCGCAGTGGAACCGGCACCGAGGGCAACGCTGTTCACCCCCTCCGCGCTGGCACTGGCGCCCAGCGCGGTGGCATTGCCTGCATCGGCCCACGAGTTCCAGCCGATCGCGGTGGCGTAATCATCAGTCGCCCAAGCGCCTGCACCGAACGCCGATGCACCCGTTCCCGAGGCGCGCGACGGCAGCAGACCGAAGAAGGTCGTGCCACCGATCGCCACACTCTCATCGCCGGTGGCCTCGGAGTATTCACCGACCGCCACCGCACCCGAGCCGGACGCGGTCGAGGCCGCACCAACCGCGACGGCGTAAGCGTTGGAGGCCACCGCGCCATAGCCCAGCGCGGACGAGAGCTGCCCGGTCGCTTCGCTGTAGCTGCCGAAGGCCGAGGCGCCGGCTTCGGACGCACTGGCGCGGAAGCCATTGGCGGTCGCCTGTTGGCCGCTCGCCGTGGACTGGCTGCCGGTAGCCGTGGCGTAGGCACCTGCGGCCTGTGCGCCGGCACCGGTCGCGCTCGCGCCGATCTCGCTGGCACTGGCACCGTTACCGACCGCGACGCTGTCTTCGCCGGTGGCCTGCGCGTCACTGCCCAGTGCTGCGGCCCCCTCAGCGCTCGCCAGCGCATTGAAGCCCACGGCTGTCGCGTTGTCGGCAACGGCAGTAGCGCCACTGCCCAGCGCGCTGGCGCCGTTGCCGATGGCATTGGAAGCCTCACCGGCAGCAAGCGCATTGTCGCCTTCCACATAGGCACCGGCGTCGCTGTCATCGCTGCCGCTGGCCTGGAAGTACTTGCTGGTGGTGGCAGCGGTATCGGCCACCGCATTCAACTGATTCACGTTCACCGCATCGGTGCCATCGGTACCGGCCGCGACGTTGGTGATCTGGCGCTGCGCGTCGGCACTGCCGACCGACACGCTGTCATCGCGATCGGCGATCGAGTCGGCACCGAGTGCAACGCTGTTCGCGCCGCTGGAGGTCGCCGCATTGCCCAGCGCCGTGCTGTTCACGCCCGGCGACCATGCACCACCGCCAACGGCCGTGGAGTAGTTGCCCGAGGCTTCGGTGGGCAGCAGGCCGAACAGCGCACCACCGACGGCCACGCTGTTCGTACCGCTGGCCAGGCTGCCCTGGCCGGTCGCGGTGCTGTACGCACCCGAGGCTTCAGCATCACCGCCGACCGCCACACTGTTGGAGCCGGTCGCCTGGGCGAAGCTGCCCAGTGCGGTCGCGTTGAAGGCCGAGGCCACCGCATAGCCACCGATCGCAGTGGTGTAGCTGGCCGTCGCTTCCGAGGCGAACCCGTAACCCGCAGAGAGGGTCCCGCTCACCACGCTTTCCGCGCCGACGGCCGTCGCGCCATCACCGCTGGCGCTGCTGAAGTAACCCAGGGCCACCGACTCCTCACCGGCCGCATCGGACAGCGCGCCACCGGCCAGGCTGCCGGCGCCGGAGGCAACGCTGGCCGCACCGGTCGCGGTGCTCTGCTCGCCGGAAGCCAGACTCTCTGCACCAGTCGCCGTTGCGTACTCGGCGGTCGACTGCGCGTTGGCACCGGTTGCACTTGCATTGGCACCGCTGGCGACGGCATTGAAGCCTACTGCACTGGCGTTGTCCGCCAAGGCGAAGGCGCCGCTGCCGATCGCCGATGCACCGGTGCCAGCTGCGAAGCTGCTCGAACCGACCGCAGTGGCGTAATCGCCGTCGGTCGCCGCGTTTGCACCGGCGGCCACGCTCTCCTCGCCACCTGCGACGGCAACACCGTCACCGCTGGCCTGGAACTGGTCCGTCGCGGCGGTCAGCTGATCCAGATTGACGGCATCGCTGCCCTCGGTACCGGCGGCAACCTGCGTGATCTGGCGCTGCCGGCCATCGTTGCCAACCGAGACGGTGTAGGCACGGTCGGCGACGGAACCGGCGCCGAGCGCCACGGTATTGGACGCGCTGGCATTGCTGCCGGCACCGATACCGATCGCGCTTTCACCGCCGGCCACGACATTGGTACCGATGGCGATGCTGTTGATGCTGTTGCCTAGCGCCTGGAAACCGACAGCGACGCTGTTGTCGCCGTAGCCGAAGGCACCGCGGCCAAGCGCGGTGGAACTGCTGCCGCGCGCCCAGCTGTTGTAGCCGATCGAGGTGGACCCGGTACCGCTGGCCCACGCCGACTGACCCACCGCCGTGGCGTTGGCTTCGGTGGCCCACGCACTGGAACCGAACGCGGTGGCGCCATCCGCAGTGGCCCACGCATATGCGCCGGTTGCCGTGGTTTCTTCACCGCTGGCGAAGGCGTTGTCGCCCTGCGCCACACTGTAATCGCCGGTGGCGCGTGCCTTGTAGCCACTGGCCAGGCTGTTGCTGCCGGTGGCCTGTGCGCCACTCCCGAACGCATTGCTGGTGGTGCCGGTAGCCTGTGCACCGGCACCGACCGCCACGCTGTCCGGCGCCGCGGTGGCACCGATCAGGATCGCATTGCCCTGGTCATCGACCAGCGGCTGGTTGTACTCGTCATACGCCTGGCCCAGGCCACCGATAGCCACGCTGCCGTTGCCGGTCGCACTGCTGTTGCGCCCCAAGGCCACCGTGTCGTCGCCGACCGCGGTTGCCCCACCGCCCACGGCGGTGGCACCGGCGCCGAGTGCATTGCTGGCTTCACCGGCCGCCAATGCATCGTCGCCCTCGGCGAACGCACCGACCGCACCGCTGGCCGCACCGTTTGCCTTGAACTGCGCCGAGGTCGCCGAGGCCGAGGTCGCAACCGCATCGAGCTGCGCCTTGTTGACCGCGTCCGTGGCTTCGGTACCGGCCGCGACGCTGGTGATCTGGCGCTCGTTGCCGACGTCACCCACCGAGACCGTGTTGGCACGGGTGGCGGTGGAATTGGCGCCCAGGGCGACGCTGTTGGCGCCGCGTGCGGTGCTGTAGAAACCGACCGCTGTGCTCAGTTCACCGCTGGCCCAGGTCTCCGCGCCCAGTGCGGTGGCGCCCTCGCCGGGGGCGTAGGCGAAGTAGCCCACGGCCGTGGCTTCGGTGCCCGAGGCTTCGCTCAACGTGCCGTTGGCCACGGCGTAGTCGCCGCTGGCGATCGCACCGGCACCTACCGCGGTGGCGGCTTCGCCACTGGCCTGGGTCTGCACGAAGAAGCCCAGGCCCGGCAGCAGATCCGCCGGACCGCCAATGGCGGTACTGCTGTTGCCGGTCGCCACGCTCTGCGTACCGACCGCCGTGGCGTAGTCGCCGGTGGCATTGGAGACCGCGCCGAATGCCGAGGCCTGTGCACCGGATGCGTAGGCACCCACGCCGTACGACGACGACGCGAAGCCCGCCGCTTCCGCACTCGCGCCGACCGCCGTGCCGCCGACGCCGGCACTGGTCGCGCCGGTATCGACCGGCACGCCGCCGTTGGTGATCAGCTGGTTGCCGTCGGCATCCACCGCGGCCCCGCCCACGGCCACGCTGCCCGGGCCATTGGCCTGTGCGTTGGTGCCGAAGGCTGCGCTGTTCTGACCGGTGGCGCTGGCGTTGTAGCCGACGGCCGTCGCGTTCTGCGCGGTGACCGTGGCGCCGCTGCCGAGCGCGGTCGCGCCGTTGGCCAGCGCGTTGGATGCTTCACCGATCGCGGTTGCGTTGTCGCCTGCCGCAAGCGCACCGGCATCGCTGTCGCTGCTGCCGGTGGCCTGGAAGTATCTGCTCGTGTTCGCGGCGACCGCACCAACCTCATCGAGCTGCGCCTTGTTCACCGCATCGCTGTCTTCGGTGCCGTCGGCAAGGTTGGTGATCTGGCGACGCAGGCCGTTGTCCGCATTGCCGACGGACACCGTGTCGACGCGATCGGCGTACGAGCCAGCGCCGAGCGCCACACTGCCTACGGCAACCGCCGCCGAATTCGCGCCGAGCGTCGCACTGAAATCCGCGACCGCGACGCTGAACGCGCCCACCGCCACCGAGGCTTCGCCCGCGCTGGCCGCACCGCGGCCCAGCGAGGTGCTGCCCGGCCCAATGGCCAGCGCACCACCACCGATCGCGGTCGCACCATCGGCGCTGGCTTCGGCCAGACCACCGATTGCCGTTGCCGCACCGTTCTCACTGGCCGCTACCGCTGATGCACCCAGGGCGACATCGCCCAGACCAAATGCCGCCGCGCTCTGGCCGAGCGCGATGCTGGCATCACCGAAGGCCATGCTGCCCTGGCCGAACGAACTTGCACCGAGGCCAACCGCGAGTGCCTGGTTGCCAACGGCCGTGGTGGCATTGCCGATCGCCTGACTGCTGTTGCCCAGGGCCGTTGCGCCGTCGCCATCGGCGTTGGCGCTGGCACCTGCGGCCAGCGCACCCTCGCCATCGATCGTCGCAGCATCGGCGGCGGTGCCGTCACCATCGGCCTTGAAATAGCGGGTCGCGCCTTCGGCGGCGACCGCCACCTTGTCCAGCTGCGCCTTGTTCACCGCATCCGTAGCGGCGGTGCCGGCGGCGACGTTGGTGACCTGGCGCTGCTTGCCGGCATCACCGACCGACACGGTGTTGGCGCGGTTGGTTTTCGAGCCGGCGCCGAGCGCCACGCTGTTGGCGCCGGAGGCGGTGCTGTTGCTGCCGATGGCGACCGCATTGGTGCCCGAGGCTGTGGCGTTGCCGTCGACCACGCAGCTGTCGACGATGCCGCTGTTGAGCACCAGGCAATTCGCATTGCCGCCGACTTCGACCGACTGCGCGTGTGCCGTCTGCACAGCGCCTGCCGCGCCTAATCCAAGCGTCAACGCGATGGCGGCCGAGAGCAGCGCGGTGTTGCGTCCGCCAGCGGTTCGGCGTTGATCGATGACGACACCCGAGGACTGGCTGCTGGCCAATTCCGAGGCGACGACCATCTGCCCCAGTGCTTTGTTCCAGACCTTGCGATAAATCCGATTCATCGATGCGGCTCCTGATTAGGCTGGTTTTAGGCAAAGCGACGCCAACGCCGGACCGCGTGGTCCAACGTCCCCTGGGGGCGTTTTTTCGCTTGATTTACTGCGTTGTGCGCAATGGCTGGCAGATACCTACAGCGTGCTCGCCATCCATGCGGTTACTGTGGAACTGAACGCTGTCGAAATGAGGATGCAGTGTTAACGTACAGTTTCAATGACGTCAAGACTTTGACGTTGATTTTCATATGACCGTGCCGCGCGTCACAAAACCTCCGCGTTATTGCGCATTTTTGTTAGCTGCATGTGATCAAACGATATAACGCATTTTCACGTTGTAACGCTGTGTAACTCATTGCTCCCGATCAGTTTGTGCCCCACACAAAAGAAAACCGCCGGACAGGCCGGCGGTTTCTTCACGCGATTTTCACTCCATCGCATCAGACGCGGTGCGCGGTATCAGCCGCACCATACTCTTGCGTTGCGGAACATCCGCAGCCACGGCGAATCGCCGTTCCAGTCGTCCGGATGCCAGCTGTGGTTGATCGCACGCGGGGTGCGCTCGGGGTGCGGCATCATGATCGTGGTGCGGCCATCGGTGGTGGTCAGGCCGGTGATGCCATCGGGCGAGCCGTTCGGATTCAGCGGGTACTGCGTGGCCACGTTGCCGTCGCCATCGATGTAGCGCAGCGACACACGCGCCGCGGCCTGATCGACCGCAGTGCCGAACACCGCCTGCCCCTCGCCATGCGCCACCGCGACCGGCAGGCGTGAACCGGCCATGCCACGCAGCAGGATCGACGGCGATTCCACCACTTCCAGCAACGCAGTGCGGGCTTCGAACTGCTCGCTGCGGTTGCGGCGGAACTGCGGCCAGTGCTCGGCACCGGGGATGATGTCCTTGAGCTGGCTCATCATCTGGCAGCCGTTGCACACGCCCAAGGCGAAGCTGTCTTCGCGGGCAAAGAACGCGGCGAAGGCATCCCGCAGCGCGCTGCGCTCCAGCACCGAGGTGGCCCAGCCGCGGCCGGCACCCAGCACATCGCCGTAGCTGAAGCCGCCACAGGCCACCAGACCGGTGAAATCGGACAGTGCGACACGGCCTTCGATCAGATCGCTCATGTGCACGTCGAACGAACTGAAGCCGGCACGTTCGAAGATGTTCGCCATTTCGATCTGGCCGTTGACGCCCTGCTCGCGCAGCACCGCCACGCGCGGACGCGCGCCGGTGTTGATGAAGGGCATCGCCACGTCTTCGTTGATATCGAAGGTCAGCTTGGGCTTCAGGCCCGGCGCGTTGAAGTTGCGCGCGATCGCACGCTCCTGGTCGGCGTTGTCCGGGTTGTCGCGCAGCTTCTGCATGGCATGGGTGACCGACCACCAGGCATCGAACAGCGCTTCCCAGCGCCACTCGACCAGGCTTTCGCCCTGCAGCGAGACACGCACCACCGGGGCGGTGGTCGGACGCGCGATGCGCTGCGCGCATTCGGTCAGTGCATGACGTTCGACCAGATCAGCAAACGCGGCGCGGTCTTCCTTGGCGATCTGCACCACCGCACCCAGCTCTTCATTGAACAGGCTGCGGAACGGATCATCGCCCCATGCGTCCAGGGTGATATCCAGGCCCAGGCGCGAGGCGAAGGCCATTTCGCACAGCGCGGCGAACGCACCGCCATCGCTGCGGTCGTGGTAGGCCAACAGCAGGCCGGCCTGGCGCGCATCGCGGATCAGTTCGAAGAAGGCGCGCAGACGCTGTGCATCGTCCAGATCCGGCACGGCACCGGCGAAGGCCGGCAGCGCGGAATGGTCGGCATGCACCTGGGCCAGGATCGAGCCGCCCAGACGCTGCTTGCCGGCGCCCAGGCCGATCAGCCACAACTCGCTGTCCGCGTCACGGTCCAGCAGCGGGGTGAGCTGGCCGCTCGCATCGGCCACCGGCGCGAACGCCGAGATCACCAGCGACACCGGCGACACCGACTTGTGCGCCTGGCCGTTGTCCTGCCACTGCGCCTGCATGGAGAGCGAGTCCTTGCCGACCGGAATGCTCAGGTCCAGCTGCGGGCACAGCTCCATGCCGACCGCACGCACCGCGTCATACAGCAGCGCGTCTTCACCGTGATGGCCAGCCGCGGCCATCCAGTTGGCCGACAGCTTCACCGTTTCCAGTGCATCCACCGGCGCCGCACACAGGTTGGTGATCGCTTCACCGACCGCCATGCGCGCCGACGCGGCCGCATCCAGCAGGGCCAGCGGGGTACGCTCGCCGATCGCCATGGCTTCACCGGCCACGGTATCGAAACCGGCCAGGGTGATGGCGACGTTGGCCAGCGGCAGCTGCCACGGGCCGATCATCTGTTCGCGTGCGGTCAGGCCACCAACGCTGCGGTCGCCGATGGTGACCAGGAAGTTCTTCGAGGCCACCGAGGGATGGGCCAGCACGCGCAGACCGGCTTCATGCAGGTCCAGCCCGGCGGTCTTCAGCGCCGGCCAGCGCGGTGCCGACGGGTGCACGGTGTCGCGGTGCATCTTCGGCGCCTTGCCGAACAGCACGTCCATCGGCAGATCGATCGGGGCATCCACCGGGGTATTGCCCACGGTGGCGCCGTACGCCACGACGAGCCGCTCTTCGGCGGTCGCCACGCCAACGGCGGCGAACGGGCAACGTTCGCGCGCGCACAGCGCGGCGAACTCGGCCAGGCGCGCCTGCGGCACACCGAGCACGTAGCGTTCCTGCGATTCGTTGCACCACAGCTGCATCGGCGACAGCGACGGGTCATCGGCCGGCACCTTGCCCAGATCGATCACACCGCCCACGCCGGAGTCATGCAGCAACTCGGGAATCGCGTTGGACAGACCACCGGCGCCGACGTCGTGGAACCAGCGGATCGGGTTGTCCAGACCGAGCGCGACGCAGCGGTCGATCACTTCCTGGCAGCGACGCTCCATTTCCGGGTTGTCGCGCTGCACGCTGGCGAAATCGAGGTCTTCGGCGCTCTCACCGGAGGCGACCGAGCTGGCGGCACCGCCGCCGAGACCGATCAGCATCGCCGGGCCGCCCAGCACGATGACCGCGTCGCCGGGCTGCAGGCGCAGCTTCTCGACCTGGTTCTGGTCGATCGCGCCGAGGCCACCGGCCAGCATGATCGGCTTGTCGTAGGCGCGGGTCAGGCCCTCGCCTTCGGGCAGTTCGAAGCTGCGGAAGTAGCCAAGCAGGTTCGGCCGGCCGAACTCATTGTTGAACGCGGCGCCGCCGAGCGGGCCATCCAGCATGATGTCCAGCGCCGGGGCCATGCGCGGGTTCAGCGCGCGCGGCGCCTCCCACGGCTGCGGCAGGGTCGGGATGCGCAGGTGCGAGACCGAGAAACCCGTCAGGCCGGCCTTGGGCTTGCCGCCGCGGCCGGTCGCGCCTTCATCGCGGATCTCACCGCCCGCACCGGTGGCCGCACCCGGGAACGGGGCGATCGCGGTCGGGTGATTGTGTGTTTCCACCTTGATGCAGAACGCCGAATCGACCACGGCCTCGCTGCGGTACTGGCCGGTGGCCGGATCCGGGCGATAGCGCGCGGCCGGGAAGCCGGCGACCACGGCGGCGTTGTCGCTGTAGGCGCTCAACGTGTGCTGCGGGGTCTGCTGGTGGGTGTTCTTGATCATCCGGAACAGCGAGTGCGACTGGTCGGCACCGTCGATGGTCCAGCTGGCATTGAAGATCTTGTGGCGGCAGTGCTCGGAGTTGGCCTGCGCAAACATCATCAGTTCCACGTCCGACGGCTTGCGGCCCAGTTCGCCGAAGCGCTGGCGCAGGTAGTCGATCTCGTCCTGGGCCATGGCCAGGCCGAGGCGGCTGTTGGCTGCCTCCAGATCTTCCAGGGCGATCCGTTCCAGCTCACCGCGCGCCGGGGCGCTGAACAGCGCCTGCGCCTGGGCGGTCTCGGCCAGCACGGACTGGGTCATCGGGTCGTACAGCGCGCGGATCACTGCTTCCTGCGCGGCCGCGTCGGCCGGCCAGCCGGCCAGATCGATGCGCAGACCCCGTTCGACCCGGCGGATCGGTTGCCCGGCACCGCGGACCAGCTCGGTGGCCTTGCTCGACCACGGCGACAGCGTGCCCAACCGCGGCACCACGAAGCGCGATACCGCCCCGTCCTCACGCCCGGCCAGGGTCGGCTGGGCTTCCAGGATCCGGCTCAGGATCACCGGGTCCGGGGCCGCATCGCCCTCGGTCTGGATGAAGTAGACATGCCAGGCACCGGTGATGCGCAGATCGGCGGCCAGGGACTGCAGGCGGGATTCAAGACGTTCGCGGCGGAACGGCGAAAGGGCGGATGCGCCCTCGAGGACCATCATGTCCGGGGAACCGTGGTTGGGAACGGGGCCCACTATTGTACCCAAGTCGGCCGCCGCAGCCCGGCTCTGGGGATCGGGCTGCCTGGGCGGCGGCAAAGTGTGTTCACACCCGAACCATGCACTGGTTCACGGATTGCGCGGGGATTACATGACAACGTTATCACCACCTGGCCCCAGCGCCAGGTGCTGTCCGTCCCCCATGTCGTTGCCGGCCTCTCTCACCGGCGCCCGGACCTGCTGCACGCATGCCGCCATCCCGGCGGCATGCGCCCACCTGATCGGAGACCGACCATGCCAGACCCGATTGCGCGCCGTGCAGTGACATCGTTTTCCTCCCCCGCCCTGCTTCCGCGCCGACGGCGCTGGTTGCTGGCGCTGGCCCTGGCCGCTGCCGCCGGCACGCCCACGCTGGTACAGGCCGCGAACTGTACCGGGGTGCCCGAATGGAACGGGGCCGCCATCTACCTCGCTGGCCAGACTCTGCAGAAAGGCGGCGTGCTGTACCGCGCCAACCAGGACATCTGGAACGCCCCGCCCGACCACCCGGCCGGCGCGCCCTACTACACCAACCTCGGCGCCTGCGATGGCAGCGGCAGCAACCAGCCACCCAGCGTCGCACTGACCTCCCCGGCCGCCGGCGCCAGCTTCACCGCCGGCAGCAGCATCACGGTGAGCGCCACTGCCAGCGATACCGACGGCAGCATCAGCAAGGTCGAGTTCTTCCGCGGCGGTACCTCGCTGGGCATCGACACCAGCGCGCCCTACAGCGCGGTCTGGAGCAATGCCTCGGCCGGCAGCCACACCTTCAAGGCGGTGGCCACCGACAACAACAACGCCGTGACCTCTTCGGCCACGGTCAATGTGACCGTCACCGCGGCCAGCAACGACACCACGCCACCCAGCGTCCCGGGCGGGCTGGCGTCCCCGTCCAGGACTGCAACGACGGTGAACCTGGCTTGGAACGCCGCCACCGACAACAGCGGCGGCAGCGGCGTGGCCGGCTACGACGTGTACCGCAACGGCAGCCTGGTCGGCTCGCCCAGCGCCACCCAGTACACCGATGGCGGCCTTGCCGCGAGCACGGCCTACACCTATACCGTGCGGGCACGCGACAACGCCGGCAATGCCTCGGCGCAGAGCGGCTCGATCAGCGTGACCACGGCTGCCGGTGGCGGCGGAGGGGGTACCAAGCGGGTGATCGGCTACTTCACCCAATGGGGCATCTATGGCCGCAACTACCAGGTCAAGAACATCGACACCAGCGGTTCGGCGGCGAAGCTGACCCACATCAATTACGCCTTCGGCAACGTGCGCAACAACCGCTGCGAAGTCGGCGTGACCCAGGCCTCCGACCCGAACACCGGCGTGGGCGGCGATGCCTACGCCGATTACGGCAAGTCCTTCGCTGCCGGTGCCAGCGTGAGCGGCGTCGCCGATACCTGGGACCAACCGCTGCGGGGCAACTGGAACCAGCTCAAGCAGCTCAAAGCCAAACACCCGAACGTGAAAGTGCTGATCTCGCTGGGCGGCTGGACCTGGTCGCGCGGCTTCTCCAGCGCGGCGCAGCCGGCCAACCGGCAGGCGTTCGTGGCCTCGTGCATTGATGCGTACATCAAGGGCAACCTGCCGGTGGCCGACGGCGCGGGTGGCGCGGGCGCGGCGCTCGGCGTGTTCGACGGCATCGACATCGACTGGGAGTACCCGGTGGCGTGCGGGCTGAGCTGCGGCACACCAGCCGACAATGCCAACTTCACCGCGCTGCTGGCCGAGTTCCGCCGCCAGCTGGATGCGGTGCGACCCGGCCTGCTGCTGACGGTGGCGGTCGGTGCCGGCGTGGACAAGATCCGTGTGACCGATCCGGCCAGCTACCACCCGTACCTGGATTTCATCAACGTGATGACCTACGACTTCCACGGCGCGTGGGATCCGCAGACCAACCATCACTCTGCGCTGTTCGATTCACCGGCTGATCCCTCCACCGGCGACCAGAAGCTCTACAACAGCAACGATGCGATGGAAGCCTTCCTCAGCCGCGGGGTGCCGGCCAGCAAGTTGAACCTGGGCATCGGCTACTACGGGCGTGGCTGGACCGGCGTGGCCAGCGGCAACAACGGGCTCTACAAGAGCGCCAGCGGCGCGGCACCGGGCACGTACGAAGCCGGTATCGAAGACTGGAAGGTGCTGAAAAACCTCAACTGGCCGGTCTACACCGACAACGTCGCCAAGGCCACGTGGATCTCCAACGGCACCACGTTCTGGAGTCTGGACACGCCGGCCATGGTCACCGAGAAGATGGGCTATGTGAAAGCACAGGGCCTGGGCGGTGCGTTCTTCTGGGAGTTCAGCGGCGATGATGCGCAGGGCACGCTGACCAAGGCGATCAGTGACGGCTTGAAGTGACACCGTCGCGGGGGACGCTGCCTCGCTGATCGAGCAGGCCGCTCCCCCGCTGACAGAAAAACGCCCCGGCCTGGCCGGGGCGTTCTGTTTTCAGCGGCTGCCGCCTGCCGAGACACGCTCCAGCGCGGCCTTGAGCTGCGCCGGCGGCAGGTAGCCACCGAGCTGGGTGCCGTCGGCGGCGAAGATCGCCGGGGTGCCGTTGACGCCCATCTGCTGGCCGAGCTTGTATTGCATCGCCACCGGGTTGGTGCAGTTCTTCGGGGTGACGGCCTTGCCGGTCTTGGCGGCGGTCAGGGCCTGCTTGCGGTCGGCCGCGCACCAGACCGAGATCATGTCGGTGTAGTCCTGGCTGCCCAGCCCCATGCGCGGAAATGCCAGGTATTCCACCGTGATGCCGTTGCGGTTGAGCTCGGCGATGTCCTGGTGCAGCTTGCGGCAGTAGCCGCACTCGATGTCGGTGAAGACGCTGACGGTGTGCTTGGCATTCGGCGCAGCGAACACGATGCGCTCGTTGTGCGGCACGCCGTCAAGCAGCTTGCGGCGGTAGCTGAGCAGGCCCTGGCTGCTGACCGGCGCCTTGTTCTGGATGTCATACGGCTGGGACTGCATCAGGTAGCGGCCGTCATCGGAGACGTACAGCACCTGACCACCCACCAACACCTCGCGGAAACCGGGGAACGGCGCCGCGCCGATGAAGTCGGGCTTGAAGTTGGGGTCCAGCTGCTGGAGCGCGGTGCGCACGCGCTGGTCGGCGTCACCGGCAGCGGCCGGGGCCGCGGCAGTGGAGTTGGCCGCCGGGGCGGACGGTTGCTGCGCGCAGGCAGTCAGGCTGAGCGCGCCGAAGAGCGCCGCAATGGCAACACGGAGCATCGAGCATTCCGGTGTAAGGAGTCAGGCTGGATTCTCGCACAGCTGCCTGCTCACACAGCTGGACCGCAGTGGAACGGTGACGCGCGGCCGGGTTTTGCGCCGTCTCAGCCGCGCGGGTGATGCTTGGCGTGCAGCTTCTGCAGGTGTTCGCGGGCCACCAGCGTGTAAATCTGGGTGGTGGACAGCGAACTGTGGCCGAGCAGCATCTGCAGGGCGCGCAGATCGGCGCCCCGGTTGAGCAGGTGGGTGGCGAAGCTGTGGCGCAGGCCGTGGGGACTGATCCGGGCGGGGTCGATCCCGGCCAGCACCGCGTACTTCTTCACCAGCCCCCAGAACTGCTGGCGGCTCAAGGGATGCAGGGAGGGCTCCAAAAACATCGGCACGGCGCCGTCCTGTGGCGTCGGCACGTTGCGCTTCCCGGTGAGCTGCGGGCGCGATTCAGCCAGATAACGTTCAAGCCAGTGCTGGGATTCTTCCCCCAGCGGGACCAGCCGTTCCTTGCTGCCCTTGCCGGTTACGCGCAGCACACCTTGGCGCAGGTTCACGGCATTGGCCGGCAGGTTGACCAGTTCGCTGACGCGCAGGCCCGCGGCATACATCAACTCCAGCATGGCGCGGTCGCGCAGCCCGAGCGGCGTCTCGATGTCGGGACTGGCCAACAGTGCATCGATCTGGCTTTCGGCCAGCGCCTTGGGCAGCAGCCGGGGCAGCTTGGGCGGATCCAGCAACGCGCTGGGGTCATCGCTGCGCTCGCCGCGGCGAACCGCATCGGCGAAGAAGGCCCGCAGCGCGGAAAGCAGACGGGCATTGCTGCGCGGCGACCAGCCGTGGCGGGAGCGCCAGGCCAGGTAGTCGAAGAGCCCGGCGCGATCGAGACCGGCCAGTCCCCCGGCCACGCCATCACGCCAGCGCGCGAGGCCTTCGAGATCGCGCCGGTAACTGTCCAGACTGGCACGCGCGAGGCCGTGTTCAGCCCAGGCGGTGTCGAGGAAGCGCTGGATGCGCACGTTGTCATCATCGCGCAGCTCGGGCAGGTGCTGGATGAGCTGGCGGCGCAGTGCGGGGGTGGTGGCGTCGGACATGGCCACAGCATACGGAGCAGCGGATGGATGGGCCATCGAACGCGGGCAGCGGGCCGGGTATGCTCCGGGTCATGACCGATACCGCGCTGTCGTCCCCCGCTGCTGATCGCCCTGCATCGTTGCTGCTGTGGCGGTGGTTGTCGCTGTTGTACGACTTCTTCCCCGCGCTGGCGCTGTGGATGCTGCTCGGTGCGGTGTTCGTGGCGATCTATACGGTGAGCGGTCACGCAGAGCGGGAGAACATCGCCCCGTTCAGTGCGTGGCAGTGGGCGTTGTGGGCATGCTGCTGGGGCGTGACGGGCCTGTACGCGACGATGAGTTGGCGCCGCGGTGGGCAGACGCTGGGGATGCGGCCGTGGCGGTTGCAGGTGGTCTCGCTGGACGGCACGGTGCCGACGCGCGGGCAGTTGTGGCGGCGCTATGCGGTGGGGTCGCTGTCGGTGTTGGCGGCCGGCCTGGGATTCTGGTGGGCGCTGGTGGATCGGCAGCGGTTGACCTGGCATGACCGGGCCAGCGGGACGCGGGTCGTGCGGCTGCCGAAGCGCTGACGTGCTGACGCTCTGACGCCTTACAGACAACGCGAAAAGCAGCGTTTCCACTCTCTCTGCGTTTGCGGAGAGGCGCAACCCATTTCTGGGCCCGCTGCAAGTCCCGCTCCGCGGCCCGGCCCAGCCGCTGGCGGCTGTGCGTTCGGTCGGATGCGAGGCAGTGCCTCGCAAGCGATCCGCCCTCACCCATGTAAGCTCGTAGTGCGCCATCCATGGCGCACTACGGCCCTGAAATGGGCTGCGCCTCTCCGCATTGAAAGATTGCGAAGTGCGGCTGGTAAAAGCGGATTTGTTGCGCAGCTGACGTTTCGCACTGAATACCGGCTCTCGCGATCGAGGCGCCTTCAGGAGCGCAACCTCGATCGCGAAGTCGTACCTTCGCTCAATCGATCAAGCCTTCGTCGATCAATTGCTCAGTCGCTCAGTCGTTTAGTCGCCCAGTCGCCCAGTCGCCCAGTCGCCCAGTCGCCAAGATTGAACACAAACACCGACACTTCGCCAACCCAACAGAACGGTTGAGCCGGGCCATGCCCGGCTGCTCTCCCTCCCCCACCAGCACACTGTCGGAGGCGCGGCGGGATTGCCAGGCCGGGACCGTGTGCTGCCATGGATGGCAGCACACGAGCCTACATGGACGTACTTGCGGCGGGTCCCGGAATGGCGAGCCCGTCGCGCCTAGCTCGAGAGCACATGGAGGCCGCTTCGGCTTTGACGTTGGCTTCGGCGTTTGGCGTCTGGCGTCTGGCGTTCGAGCAGAGGAATCAGCCCGACTTACGTCGGAACAACAACCCGGATACCACCATCATCACGATCGGCGGCAACGCATACGCAATCCGGTAATCGAACTTCAACGCACCCGCCATACGCCCGAAGAACAACTGCAACAACCAGAAGCCCAACGCGAACAGAATGCCCAGGAACAACCGCTTGCCCATCCCACCACTGCGCAACGAACCGAACGCGAACGGCACCGCCGCCAGACACAGCGCCAGCACATTGAGCGGATAGAACCACCGGCTCCAGTACACATCCTCGTAATCGCGCGAATCCAGACCATTGCGCTTGCGGTACTCGATACTGGTCCGCAGATCCGACGCCGTCAGATTGCGCGGCTTGGAAATACCACTGGCCAACGCCGCCGCATCCAGCCGCGACGCCCACGGCTCGGACGCGATGTTCTCGCGCGTCGCCGACCGCTCACCGAAGGTGTCACGGCGGACCTTGTTCAACACCCAGCCGTTGTCGCCATGCTCGGCGGTCGTCGCGTACGTCAGCGAGGCCAGACGACCATCGTCGGCGATCTTGTACAGACGCACGTCGTGCAGGACCAGGCGTGTGCCACCCCCGTCCTGCAACTGCTCGTCCCCGCTCTGCGCATTGAGGAAGGTGTCGCCTTCGCGCGCCCATACCCCCGAATACCGGGCCGTGCTCAGGCTGTTGCCCCACTTGGCGCTGGCCTTGATCTCGTCCGCCTTGCCCTGACCCCACGGGCCCAGCGTCTCGCCACTGAACACCATCACCGCGGTCATCAGCGACAACGCGATCGCCACCGACGCACTCAGCCGCTTGCGCGACAGGCCCAGCGCACGCAGCGCGGTCAGTTCGGAGGTGGCGGCCAACTGGCCCAGGCCCATCAGCGCACCGATCACGGCGGCCGTGGGGAAGAAGGTATAGGCGCGGCGGGGCACGGTGTAGAGCACCCAGGCCGCGGCATGGCCGAGGGTGTAACTGCCTTTGCCGACATCCTTGAACTCGCCGGAGAAGGCCATCACCACGTCCAGGCCGACCAGAACGGCCCAGGTGAGCAGGACAGTGCCGAACACGGCACGGCCCAGGTACAGATCAAACCGCATGGGGCGGAACAGGGTCATGCGGTCCTCCGGGGACGCGACAGTTTGCCGTCGCGGAAATACATCCACAGCGCGAGCGCCAGCAGCGGCAAGGTCAGCCACCACAGGCCGGCCGCGCCGGGCAGCTTGCCATCGGCGATCCAGCGGGTGCCGATGAACATCAGGTTCATGCCCACCATGTAGGCCAGGAAGGCCAGCATCATCCGGCCGTAGCGCTGCTGGCGCGGCGAGCTGCGGGCCAGCGGCAGGGTCATCAGGGCAAAGGCCAGCGCGATCAGCGGCGGGGCGATGCGCGAGTGCAGCTGCGCCTGGGCCTCCGGGCGCTCATCGCCGAACAGCTGCGTGGTCGGCAGCAGCTCGGGATCGTCGTCCTTGCGGGTCTCGGCACCGTCAGGCATGGCCACGTCGTTGCGGGCGAACGTCATCAGCTTGTAGTCCAGCGCGCCGTTCGCCGGGCCCTGCACCTGATGACCCTCATCGAGCTCCAGGTACCGCTGCTTGGCCCCTTCGAAGTACATCCGGCCACGATCGGCGGAGATCACCTCGATGGTGTCGTCCTTCTGGCGCTGCATGAAGACCTTGCCCAGCTGGGTACCGTCGGGCGAGACCGAGGACAGGTAGACCACGCCGCCATTGGGCAGGGAGGTGAACTTGCCCGCCTCCAGGCCGGCCATGACCACGCTGCGGTTGGCCTCGTCGATCATTTTCTCACCGGTACGGTCGGCCCAGGGGCCCAGCCACAGTGAGCACAGCCCGATCAGGCCGACCACCGGCACCACCAGCATCAGCAGGGGGCGCAGCAGGCGCTTGGGGCCGACGCCGATGGCGGTGATGACCGCCATTTCCGAATCCCGGTAGAGCCGGGCGGTGGCCAGCAGCAGGCCCAGCATCAGCGCCAGCGGCAGGATCAGCGGCATATAGACGATGAACTGCAGGCCCAGCTGTGAGAACAGCAGGCGGGCAGGCAGGCGGCCGTCGGCGATGTTGCCGAGGATGTCCACCAGGACACCGCCGACGCTCACCACCAGCAACACAATCAGGGTGGCCAGGAAACTCTGGACGAAATCACGCAGGAGATAGCGATCGAGCTTCGACATGGGGCGGTGGTTTAAACTCTCGGATTCGTTCGCGGTGCTGCCCAGTCTACTGACGGGACGTAAACAGCTCGCGATTGTACGGATTTGCCAACGGAATCTGATCAATGGCCCTGGAATTCACCCTGAACCACGCATCGCCGGCCTCGGCCGAGTGCGATTGCGTCATCGTCGGCGCCTACGCCGACCAGACCCTGAGCCCGGCGGCACAGGCCCTGGACACTGCGTCCGGCGGCCGCCTGTCGGCCCTGATCGCCCGCGGCGACGTGGGCGGCAAGACCGGCAACACGACCCTGCTGCACGATCTGCCCGGCGTCACCGCCGCACGCGTGCTGGTGGTCGGTCTGGGCGAGCCGGCCAAGTTCGGCGTCCCGCAGTACCTCAAGGCGGTCGGCGATGCCAGCCGCGCCCTGAAGAGCGGGGTCAACCACCATGCGCTGTTCACCCTGACCGAGATCGAGGTCAAGGGCCGCGATGCCGCCTGGAACATCCGCCAGGCCATCATCACTGCCGACCACGCCGCCTACCGCTACAGCGCCACGCTGGGCAAGAAGAAGGCCGACGAGCCGGGCCTGACCACGCTGGCCATCGCCGGCACCGACACCCAGGCGCTGGCCCAGGGCCAGGCCATCGCCGCCGGCGTGCAGTACGCCCGCGAGCTGGGCAACCTCCCGCCGAACGTCTGCACCCCGGCCTACCTGGCCGAGTCCTCGGTCGCGTTCGCGCAGGCGCATGAAGGCGCCGAAGCGGAGGTGCTGGACGAGCAGCAGATGGAAGCGCTGGGCATGGGCTCGCTGCTGGCCGTGGCCCGTGGCTCGGCCAACCGCCCGCACCTGGTGGTGCTGAAGTGGAACAACGGCGGCGACGCCAAGCCCTACGTGCTGGTCGGCAAGGGCATCACCTTCGATACCGGTGGCGTCAACCTGAAGACCCAGGGCGGCATCGAAGAGATGAAGTACGACATGTGCGGTGGCGCCAACGTCATCGGCACCTTCGTCGCGGCCGTCACGGCCAAGCTGCCGCTGAACCTGGTGGTGGTGGTGCCGGCGGTCGAAAACGCCATCGACGGCAACGCCTACCGCCCGTCGGACGTGATCACCTCGATGTCGGGCAAGACCATCGAAGTGGGCAACACCGACGCCGAAGGCCGCCTGATCCTGTGCGACGCGCTGACCTACGCGCAGCGCTTCGAGCCGGCCGCGCTGATCGACGTGGCGACCCTGACCGGTGCCTGCCTGGTCGCGCTGGGCCACCAGACCGCCGGCCTGATGACCAAGCACGACGACCTGGCCAACGAGCTGCTGGCCGCCGGTGAGCACGTGTTCGACCGCGCCTGGCGCCTGCCGCTGTGGGACGAGTATCAGCCCATGCTGGATTCCAGCTTCGCCGACATCTACAACATCGGCGGCCGCTGGGCCGGTGCGATCACCGCGGGCTGCTTCCTGTCGCGCTTCGCCGAAGGCCAGCGCTGGGCCCATCTGGACATCGCCGGCGTGGCCAGCGACGAAGGCAAGCGCGGCATGGCCACCGGTCGCCCGGTCGGCCTGCTGAGCCAGTGGCTGCTGGACCAGGTCGCCCGCGCCTGATGCCCCGCCCGATCGCGGCCGCCTGCGGGTGGCCGCGATCCCGCCCGGCCTGGCGCCGGGTTCTCCCTCCGCTCCAGGCCCTGCCATGTCCCGTGCTGATTTCTACCTGATCGCCAAGCCCCGCTTCCTGACCGAGCCATTGCGCCTGGTCTGCGAACTGGCCCGCAAGGCCAATGACGCCGGGTTGTTCACCCTGGTGCTGGCACGCGACCAGGCCCAGGCCGAAGAGCTGGACGAGCTGCTGTGGGCGTTCGACAACGATGCCTACATCCCGCACCAGATCGCCGGCGAAGACATGGACGAAGAAGAGGCGCTGGTGCTGATCGCCGTGCCCGGCACCGAGGCCCCGGCCCGGCCGCTGGTGATCAACCTGCGCGACGATCCCTATCTGGCGGCCTGCGACCGCGTGCTGGAAGTGGTGCCGGCTGACCCGGAGGCGCGCGAACCGCTGCGCGAACGCTGGCGCCAGTACAAGGCACTGGGCTTTGACCTGAACAAGTACGACATGTAACCCGCGCGGCGCCCGTCCGGTCGCCGCCGCCCCCGGAGACCCTTGATGCGCCTGTTGATCGCCCTGATCTTTCCCTGGTTCGCCTTCTTCACCATCGGCCGCCCGATCGCAGGCATCCTCTGCCTGATCCTGCAGATCACGCTGATCGGCTGGCTGCCCGCCGCGATCTGGGCCGCCTACGCGGTCTCACAGTTCCATACCGACCAGAAGATCCGTCGCGCCTTAGGGCGCTGAGCTTCCGGCACCCCCACCTTCCGTATTCGATCCTGGTTCCCGCATGACCCAACTCGCCTCCAGCTACGACCCGAAAACCTTTGAAACCGCGCTGTACGACGCGTGGGAGAAGGCCGGCCATTTCAAGCCGTCCGGCAAGGGCGAGCCGTACACCATCCTGCTGCCGCCGCCGAACGTGACCGGCACGCTGCACATGGGCCATGCCTTCCAGCAGACCCTGATGGATGCGCTGGTGCGCTACCACCGGATGCGCGGCTACGACACGTTGTGGCAGGTGGGTACCGACCATGCCGGCATCGCTACCGAGATGGTGGTGTCACGCAATCTGGCGCTGGCCGGCAATGGCGAGACCCGCGATTCGCTGGGCCGCGACGGCTTCATCGAAAAAGTGTGGGAGTGGAAGGCGCAGTCCGGTGACACCATCGAGCGCCAGATGCGCCGTCTGGGCACCTCCAGCGACTGGTTGCGCAGCACCTTCACCATGGACCCGCAGCCGTCCGAAGCGGTGGTCGAGGCCTTCGTGCGCTGGCACGAGCAGGGCCTGATCTACCGTGGCCAGCGCCTGGTCAACTGGGATCCGGTGCTGAAGACGGCCATCTCCGATCTGGAAGTGGAGAGCGTGGAGGAAGACGGTTTCCTGTGGTCGATCAGCTACCCGCTGGCCGATGGCAGCGGCACCCTGACCGTGGCCACCACCCGCCCGGAAACCATGCTCGGCGATACCGCCGTGATGGTGCACCCCGAAGACGAGCGCTATGCGCATCTGATCGGCAAAATGGTCAAGCTGCCGCTGACCGACCGCGAGATCCCGGTGATCGCCGATGATTACGTCGACCGCGAGTTCGGTACCGGCGTGGTCAAGGTCACCCCCGCGCACGATTTCAACGATTACCAGGTCGGTCTGCGCCACAACCTGCCGATGATCAACCTGTTCACCCCGGTGGCGGCGATCAACGACAACGCCCCGGAGAAGTACCGCGGGCTGGACCGTTACGAAGCGCGCAAGGTGATCCTGGCCGAGCTGGAAGACCTGGGCATCCTGGTCGAAACCAAGGCGCACAAGCTGCAGGTGCCGCGCGGCGATCGCACCCAGCAGGTGATCGAGCCGTACCTGACCGACCAGTGGTTCGTGAAGATGGACGTGCTGGCCAAGCGCGGCCTGGAGCTGGTCGAGAACGGCAGCATCCAGTTCGTCCCGGCCAACTGGATCAACACCTACCGCCACTGGATGGAGAACATCCAGGATTGGTGCATCAGCCGCCAGCTGTGGTGGGGCCACCGCATTCCGGCGTGGTTCGACGATGCGGGCAACTGCTATGTCGGCCGTGATGAAGCCGAAGCGCGCGCGAAGAACAACCTCGCCGCCGACCTCGCCCTGCACCAGGACAGTGACGTGCTGGAGACCTGGTTCTCCTCGCAGCTGTGGCCGTTCTCCACCCTGGGCTGGCCGAACGAGCAGGCGATGGACGCGCGCGGTTTCGAGCGCTACCTGCCGTCGTCGGTGCTGATCACCGGGTTCGACATCATCTTCTTCTGGGTGGCCCGCATGATCATGGCCACCGACAGTTTCACCGGGAAGATTCCGTTCAAGGACGTCTACATCACCGGCCTGATCCGCGATGCGCAGGGTCAGAAGATGTCCAAGTCCAAGGGCAACGTGCTGGACCCGCTGGACATCATCGATGGCATCTCCATCGAGGACCTGGTCGCCAAGCGCACCACCGGCCTGATGAAGCCCAAGGACGCGCCGAAGATCGAGAAGGCGACGCGTCGCGAATTCCCCGAGGGCATCATCGCCCACGGTGCCGATGCGCTGCGCTTCACCATCGCCGCGCTGGCCACCCACGGCCGCGATATCAAGTTCGACATGAACCGCGCCGAGGGCTACAAGAACTTCTGCAACAAGCTGTGGAACGCCAGCCGCTTCACCCTGATGAACACCGAGGGCAGCAGCTTCACCGGCGTGCCGCAGCCGCGTACCGATGCCGAGCGCTGGATTCTCGCGCGCCTGGCCGCGGTCTCGGCCGAAGCGCAGACGCATTACGCCAACTACCGCTTCGATCTGCTGGCGCAGTGCCTGTACGAATTCGCCTGGAACGAGTTCTGCGACTGGTTCCTGGAGCTGACCAAGCCGGCCCTCAACGGTGCCGACGCCGACGATGCCAACAGCACCCGCCACACCCTGCTGTACGTGCTGGAAGCGCTGCTGCGCCTGCTGCACCCGCTGACCCCGTTCGTCACCGAGCAGCTGTGGCGTCAGGTCGCCCCGCGCCTGGGCATCACCGACGACACCATCTCGCTGCGTCCGTACCCGACCGCCGAGGAGTTCGCGGGTGATTTCGCCCGCGCCGAAGCCGACGTGGAATGGCTGAAGTCGATGGTCAACGCCCTGCGCCGCGTGCGCAGCGAGTTGAACGTGCCGCCGTCCAAGCTGGTGCCGCTGCTGCTGCAGGGGGGCAACGACGATGACCGCGCGCGCATGACCCGCTTCACCTCCTCGCTGTCGTTCCTGCTCAAGCTGGAACGCATCGAATGGCTGGCCAACGGCAGCGACACGCCGCCGGCCGCCGCTGCGATCGTGGGCGATCTCACTCTGCTGGTGCCGCTGGAGGGCCTGGTCGATCTGGGCGCAGAGCGCGCGCGCCTGGACAAGGAAATCGCCCGGGTGGAATCGGAGAAGGAAAAGAGCGGGACCAAGCTGGCCAAGTTCACCGACAAGGTGCCGGCCGCCGTGGTCGAGCAGGAACGCGTGCGCCTGGTCGAGTGGACCGCCCAGCTGGATGGCCTGCGTTCGCAGCGCGCGAAGCTGTAAGCGCTTGGGGGGAGGTAGTGCCACGCCATGCGTGGCTGCCTTCCGGGGCGGGATGACGTGCAGCCACCCATGGGGTGGCTCTACCCTGGGCCGATGATGTCGCTGTCCCTCTTCTGCATCGTGCTGTTCGCCGCGCTGCTGCATGCCAGCTGGAACGCGATCGTCAAACGCGGCACCGACACGCTGTTGACCACGATCCTGGTCACCGGCTCGGCGGCGCTGATCGCTGCGATCGCGCTGCCGTTCGTGGCCGCCCCCGCACCACAGAGCTGGCCATGGCTGGCCGCCTCGACCCTGCTCCAGGTCGGGTATTACGTGCTCGTCGCACGTACCTATCAATTGACCGACATGAGCGCGTCCTACCCGCTGATGCGCGGCTGCGCGCCGATCCTGGTCGCGTTGATCAGTACGCTGTTTCTGGGTGAACGCCTGGCGTGGATCGCGTGGAGCGGCATTGCGCTGATCTGCCTGGGCATCCTGTGCATGACCCGCGGCACCCCGCGCCAGCATCTGTGGCTGCCGCTGCTCAATGCCGGGGTCATCGCCACCTACACCCTGGTCGATGGCTGGGGCGCACGGCACTCGGGCGCTGCGGTGAGCTACACGCTATGGCTGTTCCTGCTTTCCGGCCTGCCCCTGCCGCTGTGGGCGTTGTGCACCCGTGCGGGCGCGCTGCGTCACTATGCGCGCCGCAACTGGGGCTACGGGATCATCGGCGGCGTCGGCACGCTGGTCTCGTACGGGCTGGCCCTGTGTGCCATGACGGTCGCGCCGATCGCGCTGATCGCCGCGCTGCGCGAAACCTCGATCCTGTTCGGCATCCTGATCTCGGCCTGGCTCCTGCGCGAACGCGTTACCCGCCAACGCTGGATCGCCGCCGGCCTGATCGTGCTCGGGGCGATCGTGCTGCGGATGGCGTAGCGCCACCCCATGGGTGGCTCTACACCACGCTGTCAGAGCGGCGGCATCACCTGGATATCGTCGTCGACCAGCTCGATGGCCATCACCAGCGCATCCTCGCGCCCGTCGCGGGCGGGGTAATAACGCGGGCGGCGGCCGATCTCATTGAATCCCTCACTGTGGTACAGCGCCACCGCCGAGGTATTGGACGGGCGCACTTCGAGGAACACGCGGTGCGCGCCATGGTCGCGTGCCAGCTTCACCAGCGCGCGCAGCAGGTAGCGGCCGTGGCCACGCGACTGGCACAGCGGGTCCACGCAGATATTGAGGATATGGGCTTCGTCGGCGGCGATGCTGAGCAGGCCGTAGCCCATCAGCAGGCCATCCTCTTCCATCGCCAGGCCGGGATAACCGGCACGCAGGCAGTCCTGGAAGATGCCGCGGGTCCACGGGTACGGGTAACCGCGCACCTCGATCGCCATCACTGCATTGAGGTCGCTTTCGCGCAACGCGCGCAACGACAACGGCCGTGGCGAGCTCACCGCGCTCACGGGCGGCCCCGCTTGCGCAGGGCGCGCAGCTGCGGCCACAACGCGCGCTTGGCGGCGGCGCTGCTGCGCAGTTCGTCCAGGTTCCAGCTGGCCATCAAGGCCTGGGTGTCCGGCTCGGCCGGGTTGCAGCCGGAGGCGCGCAGCAGGGCGATCTGCAGGCGATCGGGCATCCGCACCGCGGCGCGGCGGCCTCCGCCTGCGCGTGCCGGCGTGGCCGCCGGGACGGGCGGCGGCGCGCCTTCTTCGGCCGTGCGCGGCGCGCTTCGGCGTACCGGTGCGGGCGCATCCACCGCCGGTGCCGGCCGTGATTGGCGCACGGGCGCGGCCGACTCGGCGAGCGGCGCCGCGCTGAGCTGGACATCAGGTACCGCAGCGGCCTCCGGCTCGACACTGCCGTCGACGAACACCGTGTAGCCCATCGCCTGCAGCCAGGACTGCTGCGCCGGCGACCACAATGGCGGCAGCGCCTGCCCGCTCACGCGTTCGGCTCGACCGTCTTGCGGGTGCGCTGCCACACCCAGTAACACGGGCCGGACAAGGCATACACCACGCCCACCGCGAACAGCACGCGCGGCAGATCAATGACCATGATCGCGATGGCGATCGGCACCAGGGCCAGCGCCAGGAACGGCACGCGGTCCGCGCGCGGCCCCCGCTCGCCACTGCCCTTGAAGCTCCAGAAGCGGATCCGGCTCACCATCAGCAGCGCCGCCACCAGGGTTACGCCCAGCGCGACATAGCGCAGCTGGTTGCCGTCCCAGCCGAGGTTGCCATCGGCGAAGGCCCAGACGAAGGACATCATCAGGCCCGCGGCGGCCGGGCTGGCCAGACCGATGAACCAGCGTTTATCGACCACGCTGACCTGGGTATTGAAACGGGCCAGGCGCAGGGCAGCACAGGCGGCATACAGGAAGGCGACGGCCCAGCCGACACGGCCCATCACCGGGTCGTCGAACTTCAGCCAGGACAGCGACCAGTGGTACATCACCAGGGCCGGGGCCATGCCGAAGCTGACCAGATCGGCCAAGGAGTCGTACTGAACGCCGAATTCGCTGCTGGTGCCGGTCAGGCGGGCCACGCGGCCGTCCAGGCCATCCATGACCGCGGCGACGAACACGGCGACGGCGGCATTGACGAAGTCGCCATTGGCCGCGGCGATGATCGCGTAGAAGCCGGCGAACAGGCCTGCGGTGGTGAACAGGTTGGGCAGCAGGTAAATGCTGCGCGAGCGCGGCGGGGGTTTCATCTGATCCATGCGGGCAGTTTAGCTTGCCAGCAGCGGCCCCGGGGTGCTGCAATCGCGGTTCTGCCCCGTTCCCGGAGTTGCCATGCGTGCCCTGTCCCGTCTGAGCGCCCTGCTGCTGCTCGCCAGCGCCACGGCCAGCGCCGGCAACATCTATAAGTGGAAAGACGCCAACGGCGTCACCCACTACTCGGAGAAGCCCCCCGCCGGCAAGACGTACGAGGCCCGCCAGGTCGAGAACCGCGACCCGCTCCCGCGCGAGACGGCAGCCGCCCCGGCAGAGAACAAGGAGTGCACCAGCGCCCGCGGCAACCTCACCCTGCTCAACGGGCCGGGCAAGGTGATGCAGGACACCGATGGCGACGGCAAGGCCGATATGACCCTGACCGACGCGCAACGCAGCGCCCAGAAAACCCTGGCCGAGGCCGCCATCCAGGCCTACTGCACGCCCAAGGCCTGAGCCGCGCAGCCCGGCTGAGGCGCTAAAACCGCCTCCGGCACCCATCGCGGCGGCCGGACTGGCAGAATATCGGCTTCTGCCGTTCAGCGAAGCCGACGATGCGCCTCTCCCAGTTCCACCTGCACACCACCAAGGAAACCCCCAGCGACGCGGAGCTGACCAGCCACCGCTTGATGCTGCGCGCGGGCATGATCCGCAAGCTGGCCTCGGGGCTGTACACCTGGTCGCCGCTGGGCCTGCGCGTGCTGCGCAAGGTCGAGCGCATCGTGCGTGAGGAAATGGAGCGTGCCGGCGCGGTGGAATTCCAGATTCCGACCATCCAGCCCAAGGAACTGTGGGAAGCCACCGGCCGCTGGGAAAAGTTCGGCCCGCAGCTGCTGAAGATCAAGGATCGCAAGGAGCAGGTGTTCTGCTACAGCCCGACCGCTGAAGAAGCCGCCGCCGATTTCGCGCGCCAGGAGCTGTCCAGCTACAAACAGCTGCCGGTCAATTTCTTCCAGATCCAGACCAAGTTCCGCGATGAGATCCGCCCGCGCTTCGGCGTGATGCGCTCGCGCGAATTCCTGATGAAGGATGCCTATTCCTTCCACCTGCACGATGAGTGCCTGGTGCGCGAATACGAGAACATGAAATCGGCCTACAGCCGCATCTTCACCCGCCTGGGTCTGGATTTCCGCATGGTGCAGGCCGACTCCGGTGCGATCGGGGGTGATGCGTCGCAGGAATTCCACGTGATCGCCGATTCGGGCGAAGACGCACTGGTGTTTTCCACCGGCTCGGATTACGCGGCCAATATGGAAGCGGCCATCGCCGCGGCCCCGGGCGAGCGCCCGGCCGCCAGCGAAGCGCTGCGTAAAATCGATACGCCCACGCAGAAAACCTGTGAGGCCGTCGCCGCCCTGCTTGGCCTGGGGCTGGAGCGCACGGTCAAGTCGATCGCGATCATGAGCGAGGCCGGTTTCGTGCTGGCGCTGGTACGCGGCGATCACGACGTCAATGAAATCAAACTCGGCAAGGTCGAGGGCCTGCAGGGATACCGCATGGCCAGCGAGGCGGAGATCGCCACGCATCTGGGCAGCGAGCCGGGCTTCCTCGGCCCGCTCAACCCGGCACAGCCGATCCGCATCGTGGCCGACCGTGACGTCGCCGCGCTGGCCGATTTCGTCATCGGTGCCAATGAAGCCGGGTTCCACATCGCTGGCGTCAACTGGGGCCGTGACCTGCCCGAGCCGGAGGTAGCGGATATCCGCAACGCCAAGGCCGGTGATCGCGCCGCCGATGGTGGTGAACTGAAAATCGCGCGCGGCATCGAAGTCGGCCACGTGTTCCAGCTCGGCCGCCAGTATGCACAGGCATTGAATGCGACCGTGCTTGACGAGAACGGCAAGGCTGCGGTGTTGGCGATGGGCTGCTACGGCATCGGTATTTCGCGCATCGTCGCCGCGGCGATCGAACAGAATCACGACGACGTCGGCATTATCTGGCCGGACGCGATGGCGCCGTGGCAGGTCGTGGTCTGCATGATCAATCCGAAGCAGGACGAGACCGTGTCGTCCACCGCCGCCGAGCTGCTGGCGCAGCTGCAGGCCGCAGGCCTGGATGTGGCGCTGGATGACCGAGGTCTGCGCCCGGGTGCGATGTTCGCCGACATGGAATTGATCGGCGTACCCCATCGGATCGTGGTGTCCGAACGCGGCGTCGCCGCCGGGACATTCGAGTACCGCGCGCGCAGCGCGGCCGAAGCGGAGGTCCTCGACCGGGACGCACTGCTGGCGAAATTGACGAAGTGATGACAGGGCCGGGTGAGATATCCCGGCCTTTTCAATGGTGCCGCCGGTTTCAATATGTCCGGCGTGTTTGTGCATTTCGCAAAAGAGAATGTATGCTGTTTCCGACGCCAAGGACCGGCTCACCCTGTCCTTAATATATTGCGGAGTAGTAGATGAGTATCGACCTGAGCGGCCTGTCCGCCAAAGAGCTGGGCGCGCTGATCAAGAACGCCAAGAAGCAGCAGACCATCGTCGCCAAGCGTCCGGCGATCACCAAGGTCCGCGCGCAGCTGACCAAGCTGGCCAAGGCCCAGGGCTATTCGGTGGAAGAGCTGTTCGGCGGCGCCGTCCCGGCTGCTCGTGGCCGTGCCGCGAGCAAGGCAACCAAGGCCCCGGCCAAGGCCGTGCGCAAGCTCGGCAAGGTCGCCCCGAAGTATCGCAACCCGGCCAACCCGAAGGAAACCTGGACCGGCCGTGGCAAGCAGCCGCGCTGGCTGGCCGCGCATACCGCCAAGGGCAAGAAGGTCGAAGAGTTCCTGATCAAGAAGTAAGCCGGCCAGTCACTGCTGCACATCAAAACGCCGGCCTCGCGCCGGCGTTTTCGTCCCCGTTGATCGAGCGCGCGGTGACCGGGGAGGTCAGAGATTCTTGCGCGCCGGGATCAGCAGATTGCCGAACAGCAGACCGGCCACCAGCGCCATCACCACGTTGAGCACGGTCATCAGCACGGTCTGGCCGGCGCTCATGTCCTGCTGCTGGACCAGGGTCAGCACGCCGCGCAGGCTGGTACTGCCGGGCACCAGCATGATGATGCCCGGCAGGCGGATGATCGCGCCCGGGCGCTGCGCCAGCCGACCAAACAGATTGCCGGCGGCGGTCAGCAGCATCGCGGACATGAAAATGCCGGCCGGGATGCCCCACGCCTGTCCGGCGAATTTCGAGATCGCATAACCGGCAACGGCCGCCGCCATCACCCAGGGGAAATCGCGGCGGTTGGCCTTGAACAACATGGCGAACGCGAACGCGGCCAGCAGCAACGCGCCCCATTCCACCCAATCGGCCTGCGGCCGCGAGGCGCGGACCAGCGGTTCCAGCCCGACGATGCCCGACAGCGTCACCGCGATCACCGCGCCCACCGTCAGTTTCAGGATCGTGGTCACCGCACCGGCAAACCGCGCCGTGCCGGAGACCCAGTGCTGGCTGGCCAGCTCGTTGACCGCATTGGTCAGCGACATCCCGGGCAGCAGCACCACCAGCGAGGCGATGATCACCGTGTTGAGGTTGAGCGCCCCGATGAAGGAAGCCACCAGCGTCGCCACCGAGCCGGCCAGCAGCGCCGCCAACGCTTCGTTGGCCTCGCGCGTGGCCGGGCGGCGGTCGGTATACATGCCCATGACGCCGATCAGCAGGCCGATCACGCCGGCGGTGGCGATGTCCAGCCACGGCAGCTTCCACAGGCCGGCCACGCCTGCCGCGCCAAGGCTGTAAGAAAGAATGGTGCGGATCTTGCCCCAGCGGCCCGGATCCTTGTCCAGCTGGCGCAGCGCGGTATGGCCCTGCGCGATGCTCATGGTGCCGTTGGCCACCGCATCGGTGATCTGGTCGGCGATGCTGAGTTTATGCAGGTCGTTCTCGCCCGGTGCCAGGCGGATAACACGGGTGATGTCGGACGAACCGATCGCCTTGGTGGGGTCGCTGAAACTCAGGATCAGGCCGGTCGGGTTCGACCACGGCTCGCAATCCAGGTCCAGGCGTTGCGCCAGCGCGACCACGGCCGCTTCCAGCCGCTGCGCGGTGGTGCCATAGCTGTGCAGGCGCCCGGCCATTTCCGAAACGAAGGCCACGCGCTGTGCGTAGGTGGCCGGTGGTGCAACGATGGTGGGGGCGTCGTCAGACATGCGGCGTAGTATTACCCGAACACGCCCCGGCCTGAAGAATCCCGGTGTCATCGCATCGCGGCATGGCGGCCCGGGTGTTGCCGAGCGACGCGTTCAGCCCCATCCGGCGCATACGCGAGCCATGCACCCGGACAGGGTATGCTGCGCGCAGGACGCCTACATGACCTCAGACCAAGCCCCCCATCTCGAGCAGGATGCCCAAGACCCCGGTCTGATCCGGTTGTCTGGCCATTGGACATTACGCACCGCGCTGGACGCGGCCGAAGTGCTGCGTGGCCTTCCGGAGAAAGTGACCGGTCTGGACGCGAGCGGGATCACCCTGCTCGACTCGGCCGGCGTGCTGCAGCTGCTGCGTGTAGCGCACCGCGCCGACCTTGGCGAGGACGCCGTGACGTTCCGCGAGGAGCATCGCGCGCTGGTCTCCACCATCGAGGAAGTCGCCGACGACCGGCCCAAGGCCAAGCGCGACTTCGGTGTGCTCGCCGCACTGGAACGGCTCGGTGTCAGCGTGCACGGCATGGGTCACAACATCGTGGCACTGGCCAGTTTCCTGGGCGAGAACCTGGTCAAGGGTGCGCGGTTGATCAAGGAACCGCGCCGATTCCGTCTCACCGCCACGGTCGCCCAGATGGAACAGGTCGGCCTGGATGCGGTGCCGCTGGTCGCCCTGCTGTCCTACCTGGTGGGTGCGGTGATCGCCTTCCTCGGCTCCACGATCCTGCGCGACTTCGGCGCGGAGATCTATGTGGTCGAGCTGGTCAGCATCGCCTTCCTGCGCGAGTTCGCGGTGCTGTTGACCGCGATCGTGCTGGCCGGCCGCACCGCCAGTGCGTTCACCGCGCAGATCGGTGCGATGAAGGCGCGCGAAGAAATCGACGCAATGAAAACGTTGGGCCTGGACCCGGTCGATCTGCTGGTGCTGCCGCGCTTGATCGCCCTGCTGATCACCCTGCCGCTGCTCACCTTCATCGCGATGATCGCCGGCCTGGCCGGTGGCATCACGGTGGGCGCGTTCGATCTGGATATCCCGCCGCAGATGTATATCGCGCGGATGCACGACACCATGGAAGTGCGCAACATGCTGGTGGGCCTGTCCAAAGCCCCGGTGTTCGCACTGGTGATCGGCCTGATCGGCTGCCTGGAAGGCCTGAAGGTCGAAGGCACCGCGCAGTCGGTCGGCGAGCGCACCACTTCCAGCGTAGTGCAGGCGATTTCGCTGGTGATCATCCTCGACGCGTTCGCCGCGCTGTGGTTCATGAAGATGGGCTGGTAACCGATGAGCACCGATACCGCCCCCGCCCCTGACCGCGACAACGCCGCCACCGATGACGGTGAACTGCTGATCCGCGTGCGCGGGCTGACCAACCGGTTCGGCGCGCAGGTCGTGCACGATGGGCTGGACCTGGATGTGCGCCGCGGCGAGATTCTCGGCGTGGTCGGCGGCTCGGGTACCGGCAAATCGGTGTTGATGCGCAGCATCCTCGGCCTGCGCACGCCCGATGACGGCCAGATCGAGGTGCTCGGCGTCGATGCCCGCTCCAATGACCCGGTCAACCGCCTGCATATCGAACGCAATACCGGCGTGCTGTTCCAGGATGGCGCGCTGTTCTCCTCCCTGACCGTGGGCGAGAACGTGCAGGTGCCGCTGAAGGAACATCACGGCGAGCTGCCCGAGCGCTGGCATTACGAGCTGGCCCTGCTCAAGGTGAAGCTGGCCGGCCTGCCGGCCGATGCGATCAACAAGCTGCCCTCGCAGTTGTCCGGCGGCATGCGCAAGCGCGCCGGCCTGGCCCGGGCGCTGGCGCTGGACCCGCCGCTGCTGTTCCTGGATGAGCCTACCGCCGGGCTGGACCCGATCGGCGCGGCCGCCTTCGACCGCCTGATCAAGACCCTGCAGGAAGCGCTGGGCCTGACTGTCTTCCTGATCACACACGATCTGGACACGCTGTATGCGATCTGTGACCGGGTGGCGGTGCTGGCCGACAAGAAAGTCATCGCCAATGCCCCGCTGCACGAGATCGAACAACTGGACCACCCGTGGATCCAGGAGTACTTCCACGGACCGCGCGCGCGTGCTGCGCGCGATGCAAAGCACGAGAGCGAGTAAGCCATGGAAACCAAAGCCAATTACGTCCTGATCGGCGCCTTCACCCTGATAGTGGGCCTGGCGCTGCTGGCCTTCGGCCTGTGGGCCGCCAAGTACTCCTCCGACCGCACCTGGACCGAGTACCGCGTAGTCTTCCGCGAGGCCGTCACCGGCCTGTCGGTGGGCAGCCCGGTGCAATACAACGGCATCGCGGTCGGCTCGATCACCGAGTTGAACCTGGTGCCGGACGATCCGCGCCAGGTCGTCGCGCGGATCCGCCTGAACTCCAACACCCCGGTCAAGACCGACACCCGCGCCAAGCTGGCGATCACCAGCCTGACCGGTCCGTCGATCATCCAGCTCAGCGGTGGTACGCCCCAATCCCCCGCGCTGACCGCGGTCAACAAGGACCCGGCCCCGATCATCCCGACCACCCCGTCGGCGCTGCAGAACATCACCGATGTTGCCAACCGCATCGTCGAGCGCATGGACCAGGTGCTCAGCGACCGCAACGTGGCCAGCATCAACGCGACCCTGGCAAATCTGGAAACCATCAGCGGCGGCCTGGCCGACCGTGACCAGGGCACCCAGGCGCTGCTGCTCAGCGCGCGCGATGCCGCGCGCAGCCTGGATGTCACCCTGAAGAGCACCAACGGCACCATCCAGCGCCTGGACAAGAACCTGGTGCAGCAGCTGCCGCCAATCCTGGACAAGCTGGAGACCACGCTGAGCAAGCTGGACTCGGCCGCCGGCAACGCCGACTCGATCCTTGGCGAGAACCGCGCCGCGATCAACAGCTTCGCCAACGATGGCCTGGCCCAGCTCGGCCCGACCCTGACCGAGCTGCGCGGCCTGATCCGCGACCTGCGCCGGGTCAGCGACCGCCTGGACAACAACCCGGCACGCTACCTGCTCGGCCGTGACGCACCCAAGGAGTTCGAACCCAAATGAGCCGCCCGACCTTCTTCCGGCCCCTGCTGCCGATCGCCCTGATCGCCGCGCTTGGCGGCTGCTCGCTGCTGGGCAGCAACGAACGCAGCGCAGTGACCATCTATTCGCCCGTGGTCCGCATCCAGGCTGACCCGAGCTGGCCGACCGTCGACTGGCAGCTGGTACTGGTCAAGCCCAGCGCCGCGCGCGTGGTCGACAGCCCGCGCATCAACGTGCGCCCGACCCCCTCCGAACTGGAGGTCTACAAGGGCGTGAGCTGGGCCCAGCCGGCCACCGACATGCTCGACGACGCGCTGGTGCGCGGCTTCGAGGACTCGGGCCGTATCAACGGCGTCGCCCGCGTCACCACCGGCATCCGCGCCGACTACAAACTGGCGATGGACGTGCGTCGCTTCGAAGCCGACTACCGCGGCCAGGCCACGCCGACCGCGCTGATCGAGGTCAACGCCAAGCTGATTCACGTGATCGACCAGCGCGTGGTCGCCGACCGCACCTTCCGCCAGGAAAACCCGGTCGGCAGCACCGAGGTCGCCCAGGTCACCACCGCGCTGGAACAGGGGCTGCAGACGCTGACCACGAACGTGGTGGGCTGGACGCTGGTGACCGGCGAGCAGGATCACGCCCGCAGCGCGGTTACCCCTGCCCGGGTGCGTTGATCCAGCGGAACGTGAGATTGAGGCGCTCGGCCAGCGGCCGGGCGCTCTTGGGCAGGGAATGCTGGTAAAGGCGCTGGGTCTGCCCGCCCATCACCAGCAGATCGCCATGGTCCAGCAGTACCTCGGCCTTCTTCGCATGGTCGTCCCGACGCCGCAGCAGGAACCGCCGCGCCGCGCCCAGACTCAGTGACGCGATCACCGGGGCCGGCCCCAGTTCGGGCTCGTTGTCGCTGTGCCAGCCCATCCCATCATCGCCATCGCGGTAGCGGTTGAGCAGCACGCTGTTGAATGCGCGGCCACAGAAGGTCGCCAGCTGATCGCGCAGCGGCAGCAGCGCCGGATGCCAGGGCTGCGGCACGAACTCGGTACCGGAATAGCGGTAGCGCGCGGCCGGGTCGCCCATCCAGCAGCTCAGGCGCGGGGAATCGACCTGGCGGCCGAACATGCGGATCTTGTGCACCTCCCATGGGACGTCGTCGCGGAGCGTGCGCTGGAGGGTGTCGGCGGCGTCACGGGAGAGCCAGTGGCGGTGCCAGTGCACCTGGGCGTCGGGGAGGTGGAGATCCATGGGGTGACGCTAGCACGCGGGGATTTGCCCGTGCGCAGGCAAACCCCGAGAATGGCGACCAACCCGTTGTACCGCTGGAGCCTGCATGCCTGCTGTTGTTTTCCCCTCGATCGAGGTCCGTCGCGCGTGAGCACGATCAAGGCCAGGCTGCGCCAAGCGGTCTTCGTCGCGCTGCGCGCCGGATTCCGGGTACTGCCGCTGTCCGATGGTCAGCGTGATCGGCTTCGCGCACGCTTCCTGCGCGACCACGGCGACTGGGTCCCGCCACCGCCCCGCGGCCGCATCGCCGCTGCGGCCGCTACCGCCCGTCGTCCGCTGCAGCGCGCCGATGAGGCTGCGATCGGCCACGTACCGCATCGGGTGGAGGCCTTGCCCGCGCAGCTGCCCGCCACACTCGTGGCGTTCTACCTGCCGCAGTTCCATCCGTTCGCCGAAAACGATGCGTGGTGGGGCAAGGGCTTCACCGAATGGCGCAATGTCACCCGCGCCCTGCCCCAGTTCGAGGGCCACCTCCAGCCGCGCCTGCCTGCTGACCTGGGGTTCTATGATCTGCGCAACCCGCAGATCATGCGCGACCAGGCGCAGCTGGCCAGCGAATACGGCATCGGCGCGTTCTGCTTCTACTACTACTGGTTCAGCGGCACCACGTTGATGGAAGACCCGCTGCGCCAGTGGCTGGCCGACGACAGCATCGACCTCCCGTTCTGCCTGTGCTGGGCCAACGAGAACTGGGCCCGGCGCTGGGACGGCCGCGACGAAGACATCCTGATCGGGCAGCAGCACAGCGCCGAAGATGACCTGGCCTTCATCGCCCACGTCGCCGACTACCTCCGTGACCGCCGTGCATTGAAGGTCGACGGTAAGCCCATGCTGCTGGTCTATCGTCCGCACCTGCTACCCGATGCACGCGCCACCGCCCAGCGCTGGCGCCAGTGGTGCCTGGACAACGGCATCGGTGAGATCCACCTGGCGTATGTACAGGGCTTTGAACGCCCCGATCCGCGCGACATCGGATTCGACGCGGCTGTCGAGTTCCCGCCGAACATGAGCAACCCACGCTCGCTCACCGCCGACCAGTATCTGATCAACCCGGATTTTGAAGGTGATGTGCGCGACTGGCGCGAGCTGGCCGCAGAGATCGCCGCGCGACCGCTGCCGCCCTACACGCTTTACCCCGGGGTCAATCCGGGCTGGGATAACGAAGCGCGCCGCTCCGGCAAAGGGCGCGTCTATCTGCATGCCTCACCGCGCGGCTATGGCGACTGGTTGTCTGCGACGATCCACCGGCGCTTGGCACCGGTGCCGGCCAACCAGCGGCTGGTCTTCATCAATGCCTGGAACGAATGGGCCGAGGGTGCGGTGCTGGAGCCGGATGCGCGGTTGGGGCACGCGTATCTCGATGCAACACGGCGCGCATTGAGAGAGCCGCAAGCGCCTGTTGCAACCGAGGCCTATGCAGTAATTGAGACGACCAACCCAGCTCGGCTTTCAAGCGCATTGGAGCAGTTGGGCGAGAGCCTGAGCATCCGGCGGATCTTCGTCGTCACCACGCGGGCAGCAAGCCCGGCCTTGGCGTCTCTCCTCGCTGGAAAGCAGCCACAGGGGAGAATCGAACTGGTGGTTTCGGACGCGGTGCCACTGGTGTCGTTCCTGCAGATCGTGGATCGCCTGCCTGGGCAGCAGCGCGCCTCGGTGCTCCGGCTGCAGTTGGACAAGGAAATATCGGCGCAGGACGGCGCACTGCAGAGTACGCTCACCGCTTTGTCAGGGTCTGCGACCGAGCGCGCTTTGGCTGCACTCGCCAGCGATACCTCTCTCGGCATGGTGTGGATCGGCACGAGCGATGCCACGCAATCACCCGCGGAAGCCATTGAATGGTCGCGCGTCCGCGCACGCCTTGGGATCACAGCTACGCCTCCCAGCCGGGCGCGTCCCCCTGCGCCAATGCATTACTGGATCAGGCTGCAGGCCTTGCGGCCGATCCTGGACGCGCATCTCCTGCCGAGCGAGCTGCAGACTGTTCCGGCAGGATTCCCCGCCATGTTCGCCCAGGTTCTGGAGGTCATGCTGCCCGAGGTGGTGGCCGATGCGGGGTTCACCTGCTTGGCCCCGCAGAGCTAGTCCACCGGGCAGGGCGATCCTGGCTGATTGCCAGGATCGCCCACTGGGTTACACGCCGTGGAACACCACGCCGGTCTTTGCCTTCAGCTCATCGATACCCACGCCCGGGGCAGACTCGACCAGCACCAAACCCTTGTCAGTGACATCGAACACGGCGAGCTCGGTGATGATGCGATCGACCACGCCCACACCGGTCAGAGGCAGATTGCACTCGGGCAGAATCTTGTGCTCGCCGCTCTTGGCAGTGTGCTCCATCAGCACCACCACGCGCTGCACGCCGGCGACCAGATCCATCGCCCCACCCATGCCCTTGACCATCTTGCCGGGCACCATCCAGTTGGCCAGGTCGCCTTTGTCGGTCACCTGCATCGCGCCGAGGATGGCCAGGTTGATGTGGCCGCCGCGGATCATCGCGAAGCTATCGTGGCTGCCGAAGTAGCTGGCACCCGCACGCGCGGTCACCGTCTGCTTGCCAGCATTGATCAGGTCTGCGTCGACCTCTGCCTCGGTCGGGAACGGGCCGATGCCGAGCAGGCCATTTTCGGACTGCAGCCAGACATCCACACCGTCGGGAATGTGGTTGGCGACCAAGGTCGGCAGGCCGATACCCAGGTTCACGTAAGCGCCGTCGGTCAGTTCGCGCGCGGCGCGTTGTGCCATTTCATCGCGGGTCCAGGCCATCTCAGTTCGCCTCCTGGCGCACGGTTCGCTGTTCGATACGCTTCTCGGGATGCGGGTTGTGCACGATGCGGTGCACATAGATGCCCGGCAGATGCACCTGATCTGGATCGATGCTGCCCACCGGCACCACCTCTTCCACTTCCACGATGCACAGCTTGCCGGCCATCGCACACGCCGGGTTGAAGTTGCGCGCGGTCTTGCGGAATACCAGATTGCCGGCCTCGTCGGCCTTCCAGGCCTTGACCAGTGCAATGTCCGCGCGCAGCGCAGTCTCCATCACGTAGTGCTTGCCGTCGAACTCGCGGGTCTCCTTGCCCTCGGCCACCACCGTGCCGTAGCCGGTGGCAGTGAAAAATGCCGGGATGCCCGCGCCGCCGGCGCGCAGCCGCTCGGCCAGGGTGCCCTGCGGGTTGAACTCCAGTTCGAGCTCACCGGCCAGGTACTGGCGTTCGAATTCCTTGTTCTCGCCCACGTAGGACGAGATCATTTTCCGGATCTGGCGGGTGGTCAGCAGCTGGCCAAGGCCAAAGCCATCGACGCCCGCATTGTTGGAGATCACGGTCAGATCCTTGGCGCCGGTATCGCGCAGCGCGGCGATCAGTGCCTCGGGGATACCGCACAGGCCGAACCCGCCGACCGCCAGGGTCTGACCATCGGCGACAGCGCCCTGCAGCGCCTCGGCTGCGCTGGCGTATTGCTTTCCACGCCGCTTGGCGGCACTGGTGTTTTCCATGGTTGCGCCCTGCTGATGAACAAACGCCCATTCTACCGGGAGGTCTGGCGTTGGCTCGGCTGCACCGCAGCAAAGCACCCCGCCGACAGAGCATGGAGCACCTTAGCCAGCGCCGCACACGGCTCGGCCTGGCGGGGCAGCTACAATTCCCCCATGCACGTTCTCCTGCCCTGCTCATGTCCCTGATGCCTTCCTCCCCCGTTGCCGACGCACCGGACCTCGCGCTGTGCGTGGATCTGGACGGTACGTTGCTGGACTCGGACATCCTGTATGAGTCGCTGCTGGCCCTGCTGGCGCGGCAGCCCCTGTACCTGTTCCTGCTGCCGTTCTGGCTGATGCAGGGCAAAGCCGCCCTGAAGCGCCAGATCGCCGCGCGGGTCACGCTGGCGCCGGAACACCTGCCTTACAACCCCCAGGTGCTGGACCTGCTACGCACTACGACACAGCGACCACGGGTGCTGTGCACGGCCTCCGATGCCCTGCTGGTCGCGCCCATCGCCGCGCACCTGGGCCTGTTCGAACGCGTCATGGCCAGCGATGGCGAGCACAATCTTTCCGGGACGCGGAAGGCGAAGGCGCTGGTCGACGCATTCGGCGAACGCGGCTTCGATTACGTCGGGAACGGCAAGGTCGACCTGGCCGTGTGGCGGCAGGCCGCCGGTGCCTGGGTCGTCAACAATGACGACCGTCTGGCCCGCGCTGCTGCGGAGCACACCCCTGTGCACGCGCATTGGCCCGCGCCGCCGCGTGCAGGTGCCTGGGTCAAGGCGCTGCGCCTGCACCAATGGCTCAAGAATCTGCTGGTGTTCGTCCCGCTGCTGACCGCGCACCGCTTCCTGGAGCCGCAGGCGGTGGTGCAGTCACTGTTGGCGTTCGTCGCGTTCAGTCTGTGCGCCTCCGGCGTGTACGTACTCAATGACCTGCTCGACCTGGGCGCGGACCGGGAGCATCTGCGCAAGCGCAGGCGCCCCTTTGCGGCCGGCCGGCTGCCGCTGCTGCATGGGCTGGTGGTCGCCCCGCTGCTGACCGTGGCCGGGTTGCTGGTGGCGCTGGCCTGCAGCCCGGGCTTCGCCGCTGTGCTGCTCATCTACTACGCAGCCACCCTGGCTTACTCGCTGCGACTCAAGCGCGTCGTCATGCTTGACGTGGTGCTGCTGGCCGGCCTGTATACGGTGCGGATCATTGGCGGCACGATTGCCATCAATGCCGAACTGTCGTTCTGGCTGCTGGCCTTCAGCATGTTCATTTTTCTCTCGCTGGCGCTGCTCAAGCGCTACACCGAACTGCACGCCATGCTGGCTCGTGGGAAGACCACGGCAAGCGGGCGTGGCTACGGGGTGGATGACCTGCCTTTGCTGCAATCGCTCGGGGCCGCCGCCGGTTACATCGCAGTGATGGTGATGGCGCTCTATATCAACAGCCCCGAGAGCATCGAGCTGTACCGCAATCCTAAACTGCTGTGGTTCATCTGCCCGGTGCTGCTGTATTGGGTCAGCCGGGCCTGGGTGATCGCGCATCGTGGTGACATGCACGATGATCCGATCGTGTTCGCAGCCACCGACCGTCCCAGCCAGATGGTCGCCCTGCTGTGCGCGCTGTTCGCGCTGGTGGCGATCTGATGCGCGACGACGGCGATTCCTGGGGGCGCTACCCACGCGCCGAGCACACCCATGTCTCGCTGCATGATCGTCTGCACGCATTGCCGGAAATCGCCGGCAGCGCGCTGCCCTATGGCAACGGCCGCAGCTACGGCGACAGCTGCCAGAACCCGGGCGGCACATTGCTGCGCACACGCGGGCTTGACCGATTCATCGCGTTCGATCCGGTGTCCGGCCGCCTTCAATGCGAAGCCGGTGCCACGCTTGAGGACATCATCTCGCTGGTGCTGCCACAGGGGTGGTTCCTGCCGGTGACGCCAGGCACGTCCCAGGTCACGGTCGGTGGTGCGATCGCCAATGACGTGCACGGCAAGAATCATCACCGCTGCGGAAACTTCGGCCATCACGTGGTCGCTTTCGAGCTGCTGCGCAGCGATGGCAGTCGCCGCGTGTGCCGCGCCGACGACGACGCCGAGGGCTGGTTCGCAGCGACCGTGGGGGGGCTGGGCCTGACCGGCCTGGTGACCTGGGCCGAACTGCAGCTGCGCCGCGTGCCGGGCACCAGCCTGGAGGTAGAGAACATCCGTTTCGGGTCGCTGGCCGAGTTCTTCTCGCTGTCCGAGGCGTCGGCGCTCACCCACGAGTACACGGTGGCGTGGATCGACTGCCTGGCACGCGGGCGCAGCCTGGGGCGGGGCCATTTCACCCGCGCCGACCATGCGGCGCAGCGCGCGGAGGAACGGCCGACGGCGCCGCGCCGTCGGCTGGCAATGCCCCTGACGCCGCCGATTTCGCTGGTCAATCGGCTCACCCTGCGTCCGTTCAATGCCTTGTACTACTGGCGCCAGCCGGCTCGGCGCAAGCGCTCGGTAGCGCACCTGCTACCGTTTTTCCATCCGCTGGACAGCATCGGCCATTGGAACCGCATGTACGGTCCGGCGGGTTTCCTGCAGTATCAGTGCGTGCTGCCACCGGCCACCGCGGCTGATGGGGTGGCGGCGCTGTTGCAGGATATCGCCCGCAGCGGCCAGGGCTCGTTCCTGGCCGTGCTCAAACAGTTCGGCGACACGCCATCGCGCGGCATGCTGTCCTTCCCGCGCCCGGGCACCACACTGGCCCTCGATTTCCCCAACAGTGGGCCTGCGGTGTTTCAGCTGCTGGACCGCCTGGACCGGATCGTCGATGCCGCCGGCGGCGCCCTGTATCCCGCCAAGGACGCGCGCATGTCGTCCCACGCTTTCCAGCACGCCTATCCGCACTGGCAGGCATTTTCGCGTTTCATCGATCCGCGTTTTTCATCCGGCTTCTGGCGCCGGGTCACGGAGTAAGCATGCAGAAGATCCTCATGATCGGCGCGACGTCCGCCATCGCCGAAGCGGTCGCCCGGCGCTATGCCGCCCGGGGTGCGACGCTGTTCCTGGTGGCACGCAACACCGCGCGACTGTCAGTGATCGGCGCCGATCTTGCCGTGCGCGGTGCGGCGCAGGTCCACGAGTACGCGCTGGACATCAATGACCTGGCCGGGCACGCCGGCATGATCGAACAGGCCTGGACGTCACTGGGGCGTCCGGACGTGGTGCTGGTCGCTCACGGCACCCTGCCCGACCAGGCCGCGTGCGAAGCCTCGGTGGAGGTATTCCTCTCTGAATTCTCCACCAACGGGGGCGCCACCATGGCGCTGCTGGGACCGATCGCCAACCGCTTGGACGAGGCCGGCGCCGGCACACTGGCGGTGATCACGTCGGTGGCGGGCGACCGGGGACGCCAGAGCAACTATGCCTATGGCGCGGCCAAGGCGGCGACCAGTGCCTTCCTCAGCGGCCTGCGCCAGCGACTGCACAAACGCGGCGTGGCCGTAGTGGATATCCGCCCGGGCTTCGTGGATACACCGATGACCGCGCACCTGCGAAAGGGACCGCTATGGGCGAGTCCCGACCAGGTCGCCAAGCGCATCGTCGGTGGCATCGGGCGCGGGACACCGGTGTTGTATGCACCCGGCTTCTGGCGTCTGATCATGCTGGTGATCCGCCTGTTGCCGCAGGCCGTGTTCAACCGGATCTCGCTGTGAGTACTGCCATGTCCAATGTGTTTGACCAGAAGATCGTCATTCCCGGTGGCGCCGGCCTGGTCGGCCAGAATCTGGTGGCCATTCTCCTGCGCCAGGGCTACCGCAACCTGGTGGTCATCGATAAGCACGAGGCGAACCTTGCCATCCTGCGCCGCATGCACCCGGCACTGGTGACCGCGCTGGCCGACCTGGCCGACGCCGGCGCATGGGAAGAGCACTTCGTCGGCGCCGATGCGGTGGTGATGCTGCAGGCACAGATCGGCGGCACCGATCCGCTGCCGTTCGTGCGCAACAACATCACGGCAACCCACAACATCCTCAGCGCGATCCAACGTCATGCCGTCCCCTACACCGTGCATGTCAGTTCGTCCGTGGTGTGCTCGGTGGCAGAGGATGACTACACCCGTACCAAGCGCGAGCAGGAGCAGTTGGTCGCCGGCAGCGGCATCGCCGCGGTGATCCTGCGACCGACGCTGATGTTCGGCTGGTTTGATCGCAAGCACCTGGGCTGGCTGTCGCGCTTCATGCGCAAGGTACCGGTCTTCCCGATCCCCGGCGACGGCCGCTTCATGCGCCAGCCGCTGTATGCGGGCGATTTCGCCGCCATCATCGCCAGCTGCCTGCGCTCGCGCATGGCCGGCCAGCGCTACAACATCACCGGCCTGGAGAAGGTCGACTATGTGGACATCATCGCGCAGATCAAACGCAGCACCGGTGCACGGTCGATCCTGCTGCACATCCCCTACGGCCTGTTCCACGTGTTGCTGAAAACCTGGGCGCTGTTCGACCGCGACCCGCCGTTCACTGCGGCCCAATTGAAGGCCCTGGTCGCGCACGACGAGTTCGAGATCATCGACTGGCCGCGCATCTTTGGCGTGCAGCCGACACCGTTCGCTGAGGCGATCCAGGCGACCTTCAACGATCCCGAGTACGGCGACATCACCCTGGAGTTCTGATCGTGAGCGAACGCATCGCCGTCCTCGGCGCCGGCCCGATGGGCCTGGCCGTGGCCTACCAGCTGGCCCGCGATGGCCATCAGCCGGTCATCTTTGAAGCCGACGACCGCGTTGGCGGCATGACCGCCAGCTTCGATTTCGGTGGCATCCAGATCGAGCGCTACTACCATTTCCACTGCACCTCCGATGCGGACTTCCTGACCGTGCTGGACGAGCTCGGCCTGGCCTCGAAGATGCACTGGACCCAGACCCGGATGGGCTACTGGTTCAACAAGCGCCTGCAGGCCTGGGGCAATCCCGTCGCCCTCCTGCGTTTCAAGGGGCTGGGTCTGGTGGCCAAGTTCCGCTACGGCCTGCACGCCTTCCTGTGTACCCGGCGCACGGACTGGGCCCCCCTGGACCATGTCGAAGCCAGCGGCTGGATCCGTCGCTGGGTGGGCGCGGACGCCTACGAGGTGCTGTGGCGCAAGCTGTTCGACTACAAGTTCTACCACTACGCCGACAACCTCTCGGCGGCGTGGATCTGGAGCCGTATCCGCCGCATCGGTCGCTCGCGATACAGCCTGATGCGAGAGAAGCTGGGCTACCTTGACGGTGGCTCGTCGACGTTGCTGACCGGACTGCATGCCGACATCGTCCAACACGGTGGACAGGTGCGGCTGTCCTCGCCGGTCCAGCGCATCGTGATCGAGCAGGGCAAGGTGCGTGGCTTGGAGGTCAATGGCGAGCGCTTGGCTTTCGACAAGGTGGTGTCGACCATACCGCTGCCGTTCGTGCCACGGCTGGCGCCTGATCTGCCCGAGGACATCCTTGCCAGGTTCCGCGCACTGAACAACATCGCGGTGGTGTGCGTGATCGCCAAACTGCGCCGTCGCGTGTCGGAGAATTTCTGGGTCAACACCAACGACCCGGACATGGATATCCCCGGCATCGTGGAGTACACCAACCTGCGGCCGATGGACGCGCACATCGTCTATGTGCCGTTCTACATGCCCGGCGAACACCCCAAGTACGCCGAGCCGGATGCGGTGTTCATCGACAAGGTGCGCCGCTACCTCATGCAGATCAATCCAACGCTGGTCGAGGACGACTTCATCGATATCCGCGCCAGCCGTTACCGACACGCCCAGCCCATCTGCGAACCGGGCTTCCTTGACCGCCTGCCGCCGCGCAAGCTGCCGGTGGAGGGCCTGTGGGTGGCCGATACCTCCCACTATTACCCCGAAGACCGTGGCATCTCCGAGAGCATCGGCTTCGGCCGGATGCTGGCCAGGGAAGTGGTGGCATGATCCAGGCGCTGGCCTCGCGACAGTTCCTGTTGTTCCTGCTGGTCGGTGGGTTGGCTGCGCTGGTCAACGTCCTGTCCCGGATCGGCTACAGCCACTGGCTGGGTTTCACCCCGGCCATCGTGCTTGCCTACCTGACGGGCATGGTGACGGCCTTCGTACTGGCCCGCCTGTTCGTGTTCAAGGAGAGTGCCCGCCCGCTCCACCATTCGGCGGTCTATTTCGCCCTGGTAAACCTGCTCGCCGTGCTGCAGACCTGGATCGTCTCTACCCTGCTGGCCTTCCACCTGCTGCCGTGGCTGGGGGTGGACCAGTTCAGGCTGGAGATCGCTCATGCAGTGGGCGTGGCCGTTCCGGTGTTTTCGAGCTACTTCGGCCACAAGTTCCTGTCCTTCCGTTAGGTGAAAACGATTCCCATACATGGGTACGGCTACACTGATCATCTGACTGTCAGAAGGACTGGAATAGATGACGCTCCCCGCATTCAAGGCATACGACATCCGCGGCCGCGTGCCGGATGAACTGAACGAAGACCTGGCCCGCCGTATCGGCGTGGCGCTGGCCGCGCAACTGGCGCCCGGCACGGTGGTCGTCGGCCACGATGTCCGCCTGACCAGCGGTGCCCTCCAAGATGCCTTGGCTGCTGGCCTTCGCGGCGCCGGCCGTGAGGTGCTCGATATCGGGCTGTGCGGGACGGAGGAGGTCTACTTCCAGGTGGATCATCTGAAGGCCGCGGGGGGCGTGATGGTCACCGCCAGCCACAATCCGATGGATTACAACGGGATGAAGCTGGTCAAGGAGCAGGCCCGGCCGATCAGCTCCGATACCGGCCTGTTCGCCATCTCCGACGCGGTCGAAGCCGACCAGGCGCCCGCCGCCCCGCCGCGTGCCGGCCTGCAGTCGCATCCGGACAAGAGCGCCTACATCGCGCATCTGCTGAGCTACATCGAGCCCAAGGCCCTCAAGCCGCTGAAGCTGGTGGTCAATGCCGGCAACGGTGGCGCCGGCACGATCGTGGATCTGCTGGCCCCGCACCTGCCACTGGAGTTCATCCGCATCTGCCATGAGCCCGATGGCAGCTTCCCGAACGGCATCCCCAATCCGCTGCTGCCGGAAAACCGCGAGCTCACCGCGCAGGCCGTGCGCGAGCATGGCGCGGACTTCGGTATCGCCTGGGATGGCGATTTCGACCGCTGCTTCTTCTTTGACCATAACGGCCGCTTTATCGAAGGCTATTACCTGGTCGGCCTGCTCGCCCAGGCGATCCTGGCACGCCAGCCCGGCGGCAAGATCGTGCACGACCCGCGCCTGACCTGGAACACGGTGGAAATGGTGGAAGAGGCGGGTGGCCAGCCGGTGCTGTGCAAGAGCGGCCACGCCTTCATCAAGGAAAAGATGCGCTCGGAAAATGCGGTCTATGGCGGCGAGATGAGTGCGCACCATTATTTCCGCGAGTTCGCCTACGCCGACTCCGGCATGATCCCGTGGCTGCTCATTGCGGCACTGGTATCCGAGTCTGGCCGCTCGCTGGCCGATCTGGTCGAGGCGCGCATGCAGAAATTCCCGTGCAGCGGCGAGATCAACTTCAAGGTCACCGACGCCAAGCGTTCCGTCGCCCGCGTGATGGAGCACTTTGCCGCGCAGTCGCCGTCACTGGATCACACCGATGGGATCAGTGCCGATTTTGGTGACTGGCGTTTCAACCTGCGCAGCTCCAACACCGAGCCGCTGCTCCGTTTGAATGTTGAGACCCGGGGCGACGCGGCACTGCTGCGGGCACGCACTGATGAGCTCTCCCAGTTGATCAAGGACGCCTGAGGCGAGCCCTCCACCATGCAGACTCTTCTTCCCGTCATCCTTTCTGGTGGCTCCGGCACCCGCCTGTGGCCGCTGTCGCGCGAGTCCTACCCAAAGCAGTTCCTGGCCCTGGCCGGCGAACAGACCATGCTGCAGGCCACGTGGCAGCGCGTTGCGCCGATCGCCGGCCGTGCGCCGCTGATTGTCGCCAACGAGGAACATCGCTTCGTGGCCGCCGAGCAGCTGCAGCAGCTTGGCGTGGAACCGCAGGCGATCCTGCTGGAGCCGGTCGGTCGCAACACCGCGCCGGCGATCGCGGTGGCGGCACTTGAAGCCACCCGGGATGGCGATGATGCACTGCTGCTGGTGCTGCCCTCGGATCACGTGATCGCAGATGAGGATGCGTTCCGCGCCGCTGTGCTGCGCGCGGTACCGGCCGCGGAGTCCGGCAAGCTGGTGACCTTCGGTATCGTGCCGACCGGCCCGGAAACCGGCTACGGCTACATCAAGGCGGCCTCCGGCGGCGATGTCCGCGTCGTGGACCGGTTTGTCGAGAAACCCGACGCGGAGACCGCGAGCGCTTACGTGCAGTCGGGTGAGTACTTCTGGAACAGCGGCATGTTCCTGTTCAAGGCCTCCCGCTTCCTGGCCGAGTTGGAGAAATTCCATCCCGCCATGCTCGCTGGCAGCCGAACGGCATGGCAGCAGGCACGTCGCGACAGCGACTTCACCCGTCTGGACAAAGAAGCCTTCGCTGCGGTGCCATCGGACTCGATCGACTACGCGGTGATGGAAAAGACTGCGGACGCCGTGGTCGTGCCACTGGACGCAGGGTGGAACGACGTAGGTTCGTGGACGGCACTGCGCGACGTGTCCGAGCAGGACGGGGATGGCAACGCGCACCACGGCGACGTCATCGCGATCGACTGCCGCAACACCTTTGCCTACGGCGAGCGGCTGATCGCACTGGTCGGGCTGGATGACGTGATCGTGGTGGAAACCGACGATGCAGTCATGGTCGGCAAGAGCGACCGCATGCAGGAAATCAAGCAGGTCGTCGCACGGATCAAGGCCGATGGCCGTCCCGAAGCGACCTGGCATCGCAAGGTGTATCGCCCGTGGGGCGCCTACGATTCGATCGATAACGGCGCCCGCTTCCAGGTCAAGCGCATCACGGTCAAGCCCGGCGCGACGCTGAGCCTGCAGATGCACCACCACCGCGCCGAGCACTGGATCGTGGTCAGCGGTACGGCCGAGGTCACGCGTGGCGAGGAAGTACTGCTGCTTACCGAGAACCAGAGCACCTACATTCCGCTGGGCGTGACCCATCGCCTGAAGAACCCGGGCAAGCTGCCGCTGGAGCTGATCGAAGTACAGTCGGGCAGTTATCTGGGCGAGGACGATATCGTGCGGTTTGAGGATACGTACGGTCGTACCTGATCGACGGCAGACAGATAAACAAAAACCCGGCCAAGGCCGGGTTTTTTGTTGCCGGTAGAGCCACGCCATGCGTGGCTGGTCTGCCCGGTATGCTTACACCGTGTCAGCCACGCATGGCGTGGCTCTACGCCTCGGTCAGCAGTCCGCGATGACCCGCTTCAGGCCGTCCTGCCAACGTGGCAGGGTGACACCGAAATCCTGCTCCAGCTTCGCCACATCCAGGTGCGAATAGGCGGGGCGCTTGGCCGGCGTCGGGTACTCGGCAGTGGTGATCGCCACGACGGTCGGCGCGCGCGCCAGCACACCGGCGGCGACGGCCTCGGTGAAGATGGCCTCGGCAAAACCGTGCCAGCTGGTCTCACCGGTGGCCGTCAGATGCCAGGTACCCGACAGCGCGCCATCGTGCTGCAGTGCTTGTACGGTCACGTCGGCAATCAACGCCGCCGGCGTCGGCGTGCCCACCTGATCGGCGACCACGCGCAGCACATCACGATCAGCGCCCACCCGTAGCATCGTGCGCAGGAAATTGACGCCGTGCGATGCGTACACCCACGCCGTGCGGAAGATGAAATAACGACCTGCGGCAGCACGGACTGCGTTTTCACCGGCCAGCTTGCTTTCACCGTATACGCCGAGTGGGCGGGTAGGATCATCTTCGCAGTACGGGCGGGTGCCTTGACCGTCGAACACGTAATCGGTGGAGTAGTGGACCAGCGGCACGCCCGCCGCCGCGCACCACCTCGCCACGACACCGGGCGCCTCTGCGTTGGCGCGCCATGCGGCCTCTTGATCGTCTTCGGCGCGATCTACGGCTGTATAAGCCGCCGCATTGATGACCCAATCCGGACGAACGCGATCCAACACGTCGACCAGGTCATCCGGCCGGTCGAAATCGACGACTTCGCAGGGGGCGCCATCGGGGAGGCTACCACTGCGCGTGGTCGCTACTACATTCGCCTGAAGTCGCAAGGCGCGAATCAGCTCCCAACCCAGCTGGCCATTCCCACCGAACACTAGCACGGTGGTTGCACGATTCAAGGCGAGTAAACCGGCAGCCGATCTGCAGCGATGTCCTTGAGGAACGGAGCCGTTTGATCTTTTGCTGACAACGTCGGCGCGCTAGTTGGCCAGTCCACCGCGACGTCCGCATCATTCCAACGGATGCCAGCATCCGCGTCTTTTACGTACACGTCAGTGCACAGATAATTGAACAGCGCGCGTTCGGACAGCACTACAAACCCGTGTGCGAATCCTTCCGGTATCCAGAACTGTCTGCGATTCTCCGCACTGAGAATAGTGGCCGCCCAGTGACCGAAGGTCGGTGAGCCTCTGCGAATGTCGACGGCAACATCGTAGACTTCGCCTTCCAGTACGCTGACCAGCTTTCCCTGCGGGCGTGGCCACTGGTAGTGCAAGCCTCGCAATACGCCCTTGGCCGAGCTGGAAACATTGCTTTGCACGAACTGCGTTGGCAGGCCGCTGGCGGCGAAGCGCTCGGCGTTCCATGTTTCGAAGAAGAATCCGCGCGAATCACCAAAAACCGCCGGCTCTATCAACAGGCATCCAGGAAGATTGGTCGGGATCAGTTTCAAGGAACGATTCCGCGCTGCGCCAGCGTGTGCAGATACTGTCCGTACCCATTCTTGATAAGGGGAGCAGCCAACGCCTCCAGTTGCTCGGCGCTGATCCAACGCTGTCCAAACGCGATCTCTTCCGGGCAGCAGACCTGCAGGCCCTGACGCGTCTGGATGGTCTCGATGAAGTTTGACGCTTCTAGCAACGACTGGTGCGTGCCCGTGTCCAGCCAGGCATAGCCGCGCCCCAACGCTTCCAGGTGCAGGTTTCCCTCACGCAGGTACCGCTGATTGAGATCGGTGATCTCCAGCTCGCCGCGCGGCGAAGGCTTCAGCTCGGCAGCATAGTCGCTGGCATTGCCATCGTAGAAGTACAAGCCGGTGACAGCGTAGTTCGATCGCGGCTTGGCCGGTTTCTCGACGAGATCGATGACTTTGCCGTCCTTGTCAAACTCAGCCACGCCGTACCGTTCTGGATCGTTTACCCAATAGCCAAATACGGTTGCACCCGCATCGCGCTCATCGGCATTTCGCAACACTTCGCGTAGACCATGTCCGTGGAAGATGTTGTCGCCCAACACTAAGCAGCTTGGCTTGCCACCGACGAAGTCGCGCCCAATCAGGTAGGCTTGGGCTAGGCCATCCGGACTTTGCTGTACGGCGTACTCGATGTTCATGCCCCACTGCGAGCCATCGCCCAACAGTGCCTGGAACAGCGCTTGCTCGTGCGGAGTATTGATGATCAGCACATCGCGGATCCCGGCCAGCATCAGCACGCTGAGCGGGTAATAGATCATCGGCTTGTCGTACACCGGCAGCAACTGCTTGCTGACGCCCTTGGTGATGGGGTACAGCCGGGTGCCAGAACCACCGGCGAGGATGATGCCTTTACGCTGGGTCATATTGGGTCCTTGATTCAATCCGCAGTGCCAATGCGCTGCAGGCGATAACTGCCGTCCAGCACGCCGTTGACCCATTCCTGGTTGTCCAGGTACCAGTCCACGGTGAAGGCGATGCCCTGATCGAAGGTGTACTCAGGTTCCCAGCCCAGCTGGTCCTTGAGCTTGCTTGCATCGATCGCGTAGCGGCGGTCATGGCCCGGACGATCGGCGACATAGGTGATCTGGCTGCTGCGTGGCTGACCATCTTCGCGCGGGCGGCGTGCATCGAGCAGGGTGCAGATGGCGTGCACCACTTCGATGTTTTCCTTCTCGGAGTTGCCGCCCACGTTGTACGTCTCACCGACCTGGCCCTTGCCCAGCACGGTGCGGATCGCTTCGCAGTGGTCGGACACGAACAGCCAATCGCGCACCTGCTTGCCATCGCCATACACCGGCAGCGGCTCACCGGCCAGCGCCTTCGCGATCACCAGCGGAATAAGCTTTTCCGGGAAGTGGTACGGGCCGTAGTTGTTGGAGCAGTTGGTGGTCAGCACCGGCAGCCCGTAGGTATGGTGGAACGCACGCACCAAATGGTCCGAGGCGGCCTTGGACGCCGAGTACGGCGAGTTGGGCGCATACGGGGTGGTCTCGCTGAACTTGCCGGTCTCGCCCAAAGTGCCGTACACCTCGTCGGTGGAGACATGCAGGAAGCGGAAGGCCTGGCCGTTGTCTGCCGGCAGCGCCTTCCAATAGTCGCGCACCGCCTCGAGCAGACCCAAGGTGCCGACCACGTTGGTCTGGATGAAGGCGCCGGGGCCGTCGATGGAGCGGTCCACATGGCTCTCGGCGGCGAAATTCAGCACCGCATCGGGCTTGTGTTCGGCCAGCAGGCGTGCCACCAGATCGCGGTCGCCGATATCGCCATGCACGAACACGTGGTCGGGATTGCCCTCCAGCGGGGCCAGCGTCTTCAGATTGCCGGCGTAGGTCAGCGCGTCCAGGTTGATGACCCGCACGCCCTTGGCGACGGCTTCCAGCACGAAATTACCGCCAATGAATCCGGCACCGCCGGTGACAAGCCATGTGGGCACTACCTGTTCTCCTAACTATGTCGATGATGTAGCAAGCGCGTGCGACTTCAGCGTTGGCCGCCATGCACGGGATCGCAGAAAAGGGGACACAGAATACATCGGAGGCACGCCCGCAGGCCCAACCTGCATGAAACTCTCATCTCACCGATAGGAATGCGTTACATTTGCGTTAAATACTGACACGAAGGATGCAGTTCGCGTCAGCGCCTTTCCCACGGTGTTCCAACGCTGTTAAGCTCCGCCGCGTCTTTAAAAACCGCTACTTCGCCTCCCGGAATCCTGTACGTGAACCCAGCTCGACCACCCGATCATCCTCGACGCTGGAGCGCATGGGCATCCCTTGTTGCAGTTGCCACCGTGATCATCGCAGTGGCCGTGCCGCGTATTGCTGGCCTCTCGGGCTTTCCGCTGACTGACGAAGGCTATTACGCTTATTACGCCATGCGTATCGGGGAGTCATTGGCCAGCGGCCAAGGTTTGCCGGGGGACGGCTACCTGATGCTGTACCCGATGCTGACGTCTTGGGTGTTTTTCCTGCCAGAGAACCCGTTCGTCCTCCTGCGGACCGTGGATCTGCTGGTAGCCGTAGCAGCCGGGTTATTGCTATTTAGAATTCTCGCGAGGGAATCCGGCAGCCTCGCCGTAGCCGCTCTTTTGTCGGCCTCGTTTCTGCTCGCGATGAGTGCCGGACCCTTCATTCAGAACGGCTTCAAGAACAGCTTTTTCGCAGCCTATATTCCGCTTTTTCTGGCCATGTCGTTTTCCCAGGCCGAGACTGTTACGCGATCCAGATGGGCTGTGATAGGGGCGCTGGTCGCTGCATGTGTACTGCTGCGAGAGTCGTTTGCACCCTTTGCCCTGCTGGCCGCAGTTGCGGTCTGGATCCGGCACGGCATCCGCAACGTGATCGCGCTGTGCTTAGGCGCGGTGTTGGCGGCCGTCATCATTCTTTTAGTCGTGTTGAGCGCGCGTGGAGGACTGGCGGGCCTGATTGAGTCTTATCAGGACGCGGCCATCAGCTTTGCCGCACTCCAAGGCCAGAAGAATGCGTTGTTTCTGAGCGGAGCCACCACAGCCATACAGATGGCGAGGATTCCGCTTCTCGTGACGGCGGCTGCCGTGGTGGCATTGCTGCCGCAGGCCTGCGGAACGCACAGACACGCAGTCTCTGGCCGAGCGTGGTTTTGGCTGGCGGCGTCACTACTCCCTCTTATCGAGCCTGCTTCAAAGATCGGATTTGCTTACCATTTTTCCGCATGCCTTCCAGGCATGGCCGGCTTGTGCGCTTGGGCATGGAGATCATTGACGACCGAACGCTGGAAAACGTTAGCAACCGGGGCGCTGGCTGTTGCAGCAGCGTTTTCGCTTGTTCCAGCGTGGCAAATGGCCAGCCTTTTGCCCACTGGCTTGAAGGAGGCTCGGCGCACGGCTGAGATGGGGTGGAGTAAAGAACTGCATGGGGGCACCAATTACCTCATCGCAGCTGACTTGATCCGCGGCGCTGCGCCACAGGGCGGGACTCTCAGCGTGAGTGGTTTCATGTATCCGCTGTTTCCACTGACCGATCTTCGCCCCCCTTCGCCCGCGCTGAGCGACCTAAGTCTGGCCCTGATCAAGGGGCAAATGGACGGGGACCACTTATCTGCGACCCTTCGGGCCTGCTCGCCGGACGTCATTTTGACCTCCAATCGCACCGAGTTCCCCGGCGCAGATATCGTCGATGCTTCCGTACGTGCAACTGGCCTTTATGAAAAGGTTGGCGAAGTCGAGGTGGACCCCACCCGGGCGTATGGGACTTTCGGGGGGAACGTCTACCGGAAAGTGGGGGAAGGCGGCAGCGCGTGCGAAATTGAGTAGGCGTCACCATACGCATTCGCATGGTGACGCCGGGGCAGTTAGAATCGTGGTCCCACCCCCGAGCCGGCCGCCTTTCCGGAAGCCGGATGTTCTCCAGTTTTGCGAGCCGGCCAGCGGCCGGCCCTACCAAGGATCGTGTACCAGATGAAAATCCTCGTCGCGTACAAGCGCGTGGTGGACTACAACGTCCGCATTCAGGTCAAGCCGGACGGTTCCGGCGTGGTCACGGACGGCGTCAAGCTGTCACCCAATCCGTTTGATGAAATCGCGCTGGAAGAAGCGCTGCGCCTGCGTGACAAGGGCATCGCCACCGAGGTTGTGGTTGTCACCATCGCCCCCGCCGATGCCCAGGCGCATCTGCGCAACGGCCTGGCCATGGGCGCCAACCGCGCCATCCACGTGGTCACCGACCAAGCCATCCAGCCGCTCACGGCCGCGCGCACCCTGCTCAAGCTGGTCGAGAAAGAGCAGCCGGACCTGGTCATCCTGGGCAAGCAGGCCATCGACGACGATGCCAACCAGACCGGCCAGATGCTTGCCACGCTGTGGGGCCGCCCGCAGGCGACCTTCGCCAGCAAGCTGGAGATCGCGGACGGCAAGGCTACGGTCACCCGTGAAGTCGACGCCGGCCTGGAAACGCTGGAAGTCGATCTGCCGGCCGTGGTCACCACCGATTTGCGCCTGAACGAGCCGCGCTTCATCAAGCTGCCGGACATCATGAAGGCCAAGGCCAAGCCGCTGGAGACTCTGCAGCTGGCCGACCTCGGCGTTGAAGCCGCTGATACCTTCAAGACCACCCAGTACGCCGCGCCGGTCAAGCGCAGCAAGGGCGTGATGGTCAAGGACGCGGCCGAACTGGTCGCCGCACTCAAGCAGAAGGGGTTGCTGTAATGACCAAGATCCTCGTTGTCGCTGAACACCACGACGGTAAGCTCAACGCCGCCACCGCCAAGACCGTGAGTGCGGCCGCTGCGATCAGCGGCGCCAGCATCGACGTGTTGGTGCTTGCCGCCGATCCGGCTGCCGTGGCCGCTGAGGCTGCTCAGCTGGCCGGCGTGACCAAGGTGCTGACCGTGACCAATGCCGCCAACGCCCAGGCGCTGGCCCAGGTGCTGGCCCCGCAGATCGCGCAGCTGGCCACCGGCTACACCCACGTGTTCGGCCCCTCGACCACTTTCGGCAAGGACCTGATGCCGTGCGTGGCCGCCCTGCTGGGCGTCAACCAGGTCTCGGACCTGATGACCGTCGAAGGCAGCCACAGCTTCAAGCGCCCGATCTACGCGGGCAACGCGATCATCACCGTGGACGTGCCGGCCGACCAGATCGTGGTCGCCACCGTGCGTGCGGCCTCCTGGCCGGAAGCCGCCAAGGGCGGCAGCGCTGCCGTGGAAGCGGCCAGCGTCGATGCGGCCCTGCCGAGCCACACCCGCTTCGTCGGCCTGGCCGCCGGTGCGACCGACCGCCCGGACCTTCAGAGTGCCAAGCGCGTGGTCTCGGGTGGCCGTGGCGTGGGCTCGGAAGAGAACTTCAAGGTGATCTTCCAGCTGGCCGACAAGCTCGGTGCCGCCGTCGGCGCCTCGCGCGCCGCCGTGGATGCCGGCTACGTGCCGAGTGATCTGCAGGTCGGCCAGACCGGCAAGATCATCTCGCCGGAGCTGTACGTGGCCGTGGGTATCAGCGGTGCGATCCAGCATCTGACCGGCATCAAGGACGCCGGTACGATCGTGGCGATCAACAAGGATCCGGATTCGCCGATCTTCGAGATCGCCGATATCGGGTTGGTGGGTGACTTGTTCACCCTGCTCCCGGAGCTGGAAGCAGCTCTTTGATGATGCACGGTTGCCATTCGCACTCGGATGGCAACCGACCGCAAATTTTCCCTTGCCTGCATTGGGGCTAGCCACCAGGAGTGAGTACAATTCCTGTGTCTTTGGCGATTGACCGACTGCTACAGGTCCGTTCAGCGCCCGCCCCCTTCTGGATTCCCCAGACGATTCATCCCCATCCAACGCAGATTCCATCCCAATGCCGCCTGAAGCCATTCCAGTCAACTCCCTGTCACGTCATATTGAACCTTTGAAGGATGCACTCGCGGCGGCGGCGACCGAGGTGGTTGGAAGTGGCTATTTTGTCCTAGGCCCAAATGTACGATCGTTCGAATCTGCATTTGCCAATTACTGCGGCGTGGAACACTGCATCAGCGTTGCCAACGGTACCGATGCGCTCGAACTCTCCTTGCGCTCGCTCGGGATTTCAACGGGCGATCGCGTCGCGGTTGTCGCCAACGCCGCCATGTACGGCACCTCGGCCGCTCTGGCGTGCGGTGCTGAGCCAGTCTTCATTGACGTGTTGGCCGAGACGGCAACCATGGATCCCGCAAAACTGGAGGCTGCCTTCGGCCTTGGAGTCATCAAGGCAGTCATCGTCACCCATCTGTACGGGCAACTTGCAGCGATTAAATCAATTGCGGCACTTTGCCGCTCTCATGGCGCTGGTCTGATAGAAGATTGCGCGCAGGCACATGGCGCGCGTAACAGCGGGGGCCTGGCGGGTTCCTTTGGCGACATCGCAAGCTTCAGCTTCTATCCCACTAAGAATCTGGGTGCCCTGGGCGATGGCGGTGCCGTGGTTACTCGTCGAGAGGACCTTGCAGAGCGGGTGCGTATGCTGCGTCAGTACGGCTGGACCCAGAAGTACACCAACGGCTTGGCTGGCGGTCGCAACAGCCGGCTGGATGAAATCCAAGCAAGCATGCTGCTGCTGATGCTTCCGCATCTGGATCAGTGGAACGAACGCCGCCGAGAGGTCGCACTGCGCTACAGCTCTGGCATCAAGAATCCGAAGATTCGTGTCAACCAAAGCAGTGGCGCATCCTATGTTGCACACCTGTACGTCTTGCGGAGTGAGGCCCGGAGCGCGCTCCAGCAGCACCTTGCGAGCCTGGGCATCCAGACCGACATTCACTACCCGATTCCAGACCATCGTCAGCCCTGCCATGGGGGGCGCTACGCGGACCTAGAGCTACCTGTCACGGAGCTTGACTGCACTGAGGTGATTACGCTGCCCTGCTTCCCTGAGCTTACCGACGTGGAAGTAGATCGCGTGATTGAAGCATGCAACAGCTTCTAAATCCGACGCTGACTGTCGTTGTCCCGGTATACGGTAACGAAGAGTCCATTGCCAAGCTCATCGCTGCACTGGCATCCATAAAGGCGAGTGCCCAGGTACCGTTCGAGGCGGTTTTCGTCGTAGACGGCAGCCCGGATCAAAGCTATGCGCGGCTCCGTGAGCAACTGCCGAGCGTCGGATTTGATTCGCAGCTGATTGCCTTGTCCAGGAATTTCGGTGCGTTCTCGGCGATCCGAGTCGGGTTGGAGCACGCCAAGAGCTCTATCATCGCCGTCATGGCAGCCGATCTCCAGGAACCTCCGGAACTGGTGCTTGAGCTTTTCAAGACACTCGCGGCTGGTGACAAGGACATCGCGATGGGAGTCCGGGAGTCGCGAGATGATCCAGGCCTCTCTAAGCTGGCATCGGAAGCATTCTGGGCGCTGTATCGGCGCTTCGTCATGCCGGATATTCCGAAGGGAGGCGTGGATATTTTCGCCGTCACCCATTTGATGCGTGACCGCTTGCTTCAGTTGAAGGAAAGCAACACGAGCCTTCTGGCCCAACTGTTCTGGCTGGGAGGGCGACGCCAGTTCGTCCCTTACCGACGGCTTCGCCGTGAACACGGAAAGAGCGCGTGGACGTTCAAGAAGAAGCTGCGCTACTTGTCCGACAGCGTCTTCTCGTTTACCGACCTTCCGATTCGGCTGCTCATGGGTATTGGCGTGCTGTCACTTGGGGCAGGCGTTGGCCTTTCAATGCTCATTCTCGCTGCGAAGATTTCCGGTCTGGTTGCCGTGCCCGGCTACGCCGGGACGATGGTAGCCATTCTGTTCTTTGGTGCCTTGAACTCATTGGGGCTGGGCGTCGTGGGTGCTTATGCTTGGCGCACGTTCGAGAACACCAAGGCACGCCCTCTTTCCATTCTGCAATCTCTGGAAACCTTCACGGAGCGCGACTGATGAACTACTTCTGCCATCCCAATTCACTTTGTGAATCGGAGAGCATCGGCAAAGGCACCCGAATCTGGGCCTTTGCGCATGTGCTGCCCGGAGCCGTGATCGGTGAGGACTGCAATATCTGCGATGGCGTATTCGTTGAAGGCAACGTCGTTGTTGGCGACCGCGTCACCGTTAAGTGCGGGGTACAGCTGTGGGACGGTGTAAGACTGGCTAACGACGTATTCGTGGGCCCAAATGCGACGTTCACAAATGACCGGTTCCCCCGCTCCCGTCAGCACCCCGAGGCGTATCCGGAGACATTCGTGGAGGCTGGCGCTTCCATTGGAGCAAATGCCACGATCCTGCCCGGAATTCGGATCGGCAGCGGCGCTATGGTCGGCGCTGGCGCGGTCATCACCCGCTCGGTACCGCCGAACGCGATTGTCGTGGGCAATCCCGCGCGAATCGTCGGGTATGTGACCGATGGCCACTCCCAGGGTCGTGTCCCGAAGGCGTCTGCGGACGAAGCGGGGGTTAGTTCGGTTGCAGGCGTGAAGCTGCATAAGCTCCCTCGCTATCAGGACCTCCGAGGCGCACTTTCGGTCGGTGAGTTCTCGAAGGACCTGCCCTTCGAGCCGAAGCGGTACTTCCTTGTCTTCGATGTTCCCAGCCAGGAAACCCGCGGCGAACACGCGCATCGGATCTGCCATCAGTTCCTGATCTGCGTCAAAGGCAGCGTTCGGGTTCTCGCGGACGACGGCACGCGCCGTGATGAATTCATCTTGGATTCGCCAAGCGTAGGCCTACACCTTCCCCCGATGATCTGGGGCACGCAGTACCAGTACTCCCCTGGCGCCGTTCTGCTGGTCTTTGCCTCCGAAAATTACGACGGCGATGAGTACATTAGGCAGTACGACGAATTCATCAGCCTGGCCGCTGCTGCAGCGACCTAGCATTGCACGCGTCGCTTCCAACCATCGCCCGCTTCCTCGCGGGCGGTGCACTCAACACCGGCAGCACGTTCGTGCTTTACTGGTTGTTGCTACTGATCATGGACTACCGCATTGCCTATGCGATCAGCTTTGCCTCTGGAATCCTGCTTAGCTATCTGATCAACACCCGATTTGTCTTCCGCGCGCAGCACAGCCTGCGCAAGCTGCTGCTGTTTCCGCTGGTTTACCTGATTACTTACCTGGCGGGCGCGATCGTCCTGCACGCTGCGGTGTCTGGATTTGGCATCAACAAGACGATCGCACCACTCCTTTCAATCTGCGCCACCTTGCCGCTGTCGTATGTACTGACGAAACTTGTGCTTTCCGCCAAGCGCGCGAATCCTCGCGCTTGATGCATGGAAAACCAACGGCTCAACAATCTGACTGCCGCCCGCTTCATTGCTGCGCTTCTGGTCTACGTCCATCATTCGTCCGCCATTGAGTATGCTTCCATGCCGGGCGACTTCCTTCGGAACTTCGCATCCAATGGGCATGTAGGCGTCTCGTTCTTTTTCGTTCTAAGCGGCTTCGTGCTCGCCGCCTCGAATCTGGACCGGCTGTCTACAATGAGTCTCGGATCAACGCTCGCGTTCTATTGGAAGCGCGGTGCACGCATTCTCCCACTCTGGCTGCTCGCGTCAGCCCCGTTCATCATAAAAGCCGCTCAGGAAGGCGATCCTCGTCTTTGGGCGTATCTGACCTTCACCCAAGCCTGGAGCGGGAACGTCAATGTCTCGTTCGCACTTCTGGCCGTAGCGTGGACTCTATCGGTAGAACTCTTCTTCTATCTGACCTTTCCGTTTATTGCCGCTGCCGTTGGGCCGTTTCGCAGCAGATGGCTGGGGCCGGTGCTGATCATCTGCGGATTGCTCATTCCAACAATCGCGGCACTGTACTTCGAGTTCAAGCCGGAGTTGGCGGCACTTGGGTCCTCGAGCCCTGACAGCTCGCATCGGTGGCTGTACCGCTCGCCATTGATCCGGTTAGGCGAGTTCATCGCGGGAATCGGCAGCTTCGTGCTGGTAGCCCGCCACAACCTATGGAGAAGCCAAGGGATCTGGACGGGAGTGTTGCTGCTCACCACAGCAACAGTAGTTGTCACAATGGGAATTCAAGAGAAGGCACCGCTGATTCGGGTCATGCCGTATGCGGCGATGTTCGTGATCGCTGTAGTGGCGCTTGCGCGTCTTGAGCAACTCGGCGCCGGGATACGGTGGCGCATCCCGATCCTTTTGGGCGAAGCTTCGTTCGCCTTCTACCTGATTCACCAGTACTATTTCAAACTTGTGCTTCAGCCCCCCCTGATCGAAGCATTCGGCCTTCACGTCGCACAGGCGACCGTGCTACTTGCGGCAATCAGTGCGAGTATTGGCCTTCACCTGATTATCGAAGTACCGGCTAGGACGATACTGCTGCGTGTGCTACACGTCAGGTCCAGCATGCCCAAGGCGCGCGTTGTCGAGGAGCCTGGACGCTCGTAAGTGAACTCAGAGGCACACGAGTGCGCCGCCCGCCTGCATTGACACGAATCCGCCTTCGGGCCAAGCAGGAGCATTTGCGCATGCAGCAACGTCCTCCTCACTCGCCTGCCGGAAGTTCAGCTTACGGCCCGTGGAAAGGGTCATCCGGGCTGGTACCGCGCTGGATACGTAGAAGGCGGAGATGTTCATGTCCATCCAGGTGGTCGCAAGGGGAACGCCGTGTGTCCAGCGCATCTTCGTATTCGCCACTGCAATCGGTGTCTGCTCGGTGTATCCGTCAAGCCCCCTCAGTGACACCATGATTTGCTCCGCCAGGAACGAGTCAAAGGTATTCAATTGCCGTTGGTCGTTGTGGATACGATGACCGATGGCAATCGAAGAGATCAGCAGGAGGCCTGCCAGCAGGCAGACCGAGGCACGGGTAGCGCTGTTCCTTGCGTACATGCACATCCAGAAGCAGCCCGCGGCGAAGAGCGCCACAAGGCCGCCCAGCACCCGCGGCACAGGCCACCAAGTCGCACCCACCGCTACAACGCCCAAGCCAACCAACGGTGAGATCAGCACCACCAGCAACGCTATTGGCGTTTCCCTGCGCCAGCTGCGCAAGAGCAACCAGCACACAACTACCCAGCCACTGATGACCATGGCCCAGAACGCGGTTCGAACGGCAGACGCGGTTGGTATAAGAAGAGGATGGGAAAACACCCACTTTGCCAGCTCCCGAATCTCACCGATTCGGGCGCCCAGCTGATCGAGAGAGATCATCTGGCCACGCTGATCGACCGGCACTCCAAGCACAGAGATGAACAGCTTATTGACGATCAGGTAGAGAACGACAGCCAGCGCGGCGGTTACACCGGCTGCGGCCACCGGCAAATAGTTCCGCCAACGTGGGCGATCAACATCTGGCCCGTCGAGACACGCTCTTACAAGCCCAAGCAGCACCATGATGCCGACGTAGTTCAATACGAGCTGGTACATTGAAAGTGCGACGACCAGCAGCACGCAGCCTAACCACCATAAGTGCAGGGCGCGGGCAGTGATGAAGACTGCAGCGATGCCCATCGCAATCGCCAGCAGCGCAGAGAAGGACGCTTCGGAGAATGTCAGGATTTCCGCCTGAAAGGGATGCAGCACCAACAGCAGCGCAGGAAGACAAACAACAGACGCTTTTGTCTCACAGGGTTTGTCGAACGCAGCGAAGAAGAGTGGAGCAGTGAAGGCAAAGCAGATCAGCCCAACACCTTGGAAAAACGTGGCAAAGGTCTCTGGATCTACACCCATCCCCTGCATCGCCTGGAAGATCAAGAACTGCCCAAAGCGGCCCTGGCTTACGAAACGTTCCATCGGCGGCCAACCGTCCAGGTTGGAATAAGAGTCGATGGACAAGCCAGGGGCGATGAGGAACGGCAGACGCGCAAGAATGCACGCAACCGCTACAGCGGCGCAAAGTCCCCACAGTCCGCGCATCAGCTCAGACAGCGGAACGGACCCCATCGCGGACCGCATGGCAAGAACATATCGCATTCACTAGACCCCTGATCTCAAACCACGAATGTGCAGGCAGCTGGTCAGCTGCCCGCAAGCCTCGGGCGGGAGTATACAGACCTGGCTGGATTGTACCGATCAGTCTTCCAGAGCACGGCACGACAAGTTGCGCTGCCAACGCCATGCGTCTTCACAGATCTCCCTGAGCGAGCGGGTAGCTCGCCAATCGAGAAGCGCCTCGGCTCGGGATGGATCGGCCCAAGACTCAACGATATCTCCGGTACGGCGTTCAACGACTTCGTATGGAACAGGATGACCGACAACATCACTGAAGGCCTGGATCATTTCAAGTACCGAATAGGGCCGTCCCGTGCCCAGGTTAAGGGTCAGCGACTTTCCATCACCGCCCTCCAGCACCTGCAATGCCGCCACATGGGCGACTGCCAAATCAACCACGTGAATGAAATCCCTCACCCCCGTCCCGTCAGGGGTTGGGTAGTCCGCGCCAAACACCCGAACATGCGACCTGAGGCCCGCCGCAGTCTGCGTGATGTAGGGCGCAAGATTGTTGGGAAGCCCCCTAGGCAGTTCGCCGATCAGGCCGCTCGGATGGGCGCCCACCGGATTGAAATACCTGAGAATCACAGCGATGAGTTTACTGTCCGGGGCATCCACGCAATCACGAATGACCCATTCGGAAGCGAGTTTTGTGCGCCCATAAGGCGTCGGGGGCCGCAACGAAGCGGTCTCCGGAACAGGGCATTCTTCGGGCTCGCCATAGATAGTCGCTGTAGAGCTGAACACTAGCCTGCTGCAGCCAGCTGCGTCCATCGCTGACAGCAGCGATATAGTTCCTTCAACGTTGGCCCTGTAGTACTCCAGTGGCATAGAGATGCTTTCGCCAACAGATTTCAATGCTGCGAAATGGATCACGGCGTCCGGCCGGACCTCGATCAGACAATCCGTTAGCGCTGAGCTATCAAGAATATCCAGTTCGGAGAATGGCACGGGCTTGCCGACGAGTCCTGCGATACGGGCTATTACGCTGCGCTCACTGTTGCAGAAGCTATCAACCACGTGCACATCGTGTCCGCGCTCCAGCAACTCGACAACCGTATGTGAGCCGATGTACCCGGCGCCGCCAGTGACTACGACCTTCACGTGATGCCCCCATTTTTACTGGACGGTTCCACTGCGGCGAGCTCAGCACCCTGATGCCCGCCCCGGAGGTACGGGCCGGCCGCCTCCAATTTGGAAGAGAACTCCCCCCACTGTCTGGTCCGCCGCAACATGTCCAACTGCCTCGAGACGCGGAGCTCTCGTTCCTGCGGAGACAAGCGTAATATCTCAAGCTGCGAAACGAAGGCTGCGACGTCTTCGTAATCGGCGATGAGTGATTCGGGTTCGAGAAAGTCCACAATTCCGCCTACTGCGGGCGCACAGATTGGAAGCATGGCCGATGCAACGTCGAACAGGATCGTAGGAGTTCCCTCCCATGCGCTGGTATGCAGGTAGGCGAAGTGATTTCCACTGGCTACTGTTTCAAGACGCTGGAACTCGCCGTGAAGCACAACATTCGGCAGCGTCCTGAGCCGCTCAATCGCCGCGTTGCCCCCGGACATTACCTGTGCACCGAACACGTCGAAATCAACGTGCGGCATAGCTTCTGCAATCCCGACCAGTACATCAGGGCGCTTCTGGCGATCAAGACGACCTGCCCAGAGAACACGGCGTGCGCCATCCTCTGACCTGGCTTTTGCATTGATAGCCGGCACGTTTCCGTCGTACGGGAATGGGAGGACTGTAAAGCTTCTCTGCGGAATCCCAAGATCTTCGTTCCAGATCCTTGGATACTGCGAATTGTCACAGAAAATGGTATTGAATGCAGCGTGACAATCGCGCAAGTAGTCGCGCGCATACCCGACCGGCAACATTCTCTCGCTATAGTCATCACAGAACAGTGAGGCGAAAAGGGCCGAATGCTGCCGCAACGCTAACCCATACTGACGCACGACCTCCCAACCCACCCGCGAGTTGACGACATGGATGACACGCGGCCGCTGTTGAACAAGCAATCGCACCAGCACTCGCGCCTGATCATCCAGGGACAGATGCCCCACGATGTTTCCAAAGGAGACGTATACGGCCGACGCGGGCAAGCGCGATGCCCATGGAGAATCCCCAGGCTCAGTTCCAAGGAGGAGCAGCCGATTATCCTCCTTCGACTCCAGTATTGCCTGCGCGTGGTAAAGAATTCCGCGATCGGCACCGCCCTGCTTGAGCCAAGGAATCACCAGCACATGGGTGAAGCACGCATCATCCAAATGCGTGACCAGCTCTGCATAGGCCGCACCTGCGGCGGGCAGCGACGGCACAGAGTAGAACTGATAGCGGTCGAGGACGTCACCGGGAGGAACCAGATCCGGATCCAGGTGTCCTATCTCGAAGATCTCATCCTGCAGCCATTTCGGCATGGTGGGGGTGCTGGGGACATCCAACCGGGACACCTCCCGCGCTGCCTCGATAGAAGCAGGCAGACTGGGCATCATTGCATCAAGCGCGCGTTTGATCTGCTCCAGTACGCGATGGATGGTGCTCATGCTTCGGCCGCCGCAGATTGTGCTTCAAAAAAGACTGTCTTTGGAATCACTGTTTTCATCGCGTGGCTGGCCTGGTTCAAGGACCCCGAAACCTTTCGCCTGTAAAAGTAGGCACTGTGCGGCGCAATTCCGTGAACAACACCGCGCGCGATGGTCTCGCAGTTCCAATACCAATCCTCATATCCGAACCCCGTGGTGCTGGGGTAGCATGCTACGTAGGGAATCTCTTCAAACACCCGCCTGGTCGAGAAAGCCGCACTGATCCATGGGTTGACGGAGAGCATTGACTTGGGATCGTAGTAAGGGCCGGCCTGATCAGGCTGCCAATTGAATGCGTTGTACATTCCAAAGCTAAGCACGAGCTCTGGATGCAAGATGAATCGTCCCTCGCGCTGAACTGCTTCTTGAAGATGGCGGGCGAAATACTCCCGCGAAATTAGGTCGTCGCCATCGAGCGTGCAGACGTAGTCTCCGGTCGCATTGGCTACGCCAACGTTACGGGCAAGCGCCAGGTCGGCGACGTTGGTCACGACCATGCATTCGGATCCGTCAAGACAAAAATGGTTCTTTACATAGCTGCTCGTTGTTTCGTCAGCATTGTCCAGCACAAGAACGAGCTGTACCTGCCAGCCAGCCTCTCGCGCCACGGCGCGGGAAAGCGCGTACGAACGCAGCGCTGTATGTGCGAGCAACCCTTCCTTGTGAAAGGTGACGATTGCACTCAAATGCGGCTTTGCCATGGCGAGATCCAAAAAAGGGGTAATCAAGTCGTCCGCGGAGAGCGCGAGTACATTCGGCTTCGGGCAAGGGAGAAGCAGACACTAGGAGATCGAATAATACTTGGCAATGACCCTCCTGTAATAGTTCTCGTCAAAACCGATTCCGATGTCCTTTGCAGCCCGGACGCAATCGTCAGCATCAATTATAAATGGAGCTCCCTTGTCAAGCAGACCGTAGTTGCCGGCTTTGCCTACGGACTCCTCCATGGCGTGCACGATAGAAAGCATGGGGGTCGAGATCGGAGCCGCCAGCGAGACCACCCGCGGATACTGGCCATCACTACGAATGACATGGGTGGCCAGAGCGCGGACATCATCGACGTCAATCAGATTGCGCTCCGCATTCCTCCATACCTCGAAGTACTCCCCCAGAGAGATGCGTTCGCTCAGGAAGTTAGTCAGGGTCCCTGGGTTTCCGCCATGGCCTACCACTTGGGGCAAGCGCAGAACACGTCCGCGCGGATCCTCGATGACCAATCCCTCAATCCGTCGTTTGTGGATAAGGTAAGGACTCTCGGTTTCATTGGGGTTGCCTACAGCACAGCTGCCGAAGTAGACGACCCTGCGAACATCTGACGCCAGTACGGATCGCACAAGGACCTCTTCACGCTCGAACTGCGCCGGGTCTACTTCCCTCGAATTGGATACGCCAGCGGCGAGGATGCATACGTCCCGATCATCCCGCCAGACGGGGGCGAACGCGGTAGCGACCATTCCACGGCCAATGATCATGCCTCAGCATTCCTGGCATAGCCTTCGATCGAACCAATGGCGTTCTTGAAATCCACCCAACTGCGTCCAGTTGAAAGGGCGCGATACTGGTCGGCCCTGCGGGACCTCCGCAGTTGAGGCTCGGAAACCAAGGTACGCAGGCGCTGAACATGTGCGTCCACATCATCAGGGTCATCAACGAGCCAGTCTCTCTCTATCAGATCTACGACGCCCCCTACGGCAGGTGCAACGACTGGCAAGCCAGCAGCTGCGGCGTCCAGCAGAATGGTGGGCAAGCCTTCCCACGAAGACGTGAAGAGATAGGCCGCATGGTCTGATCGTACAATCTCCTCGAAACGAACGAAGGGGCCGTGCAACGTCACATTTTGCAGAGCACCCAACTGTTCCATCGCAGGATGTCGAGGTCCAAGCACAGAAACGCCGTGAACATCAAACATCACGTCAGGCATCGCTTGGGCAATCGCAAGCAATACATCAGGGCGCTTCTGCCGATCGAACCGTCCTGCCCATAGGATACGCGGGGGCGCTGGGAGGTCGAAGGAATCTACCTTTTCCACGACTTCACGATCGTATGGAAATTTCATCACGGTAAAAACGGCGCGTGGAACGCCGATCTCTCTTGACCACCGCACTGGATACACCGAGTTGTCGCAGAATACCTGGGCCAGATGCGGATAGCAGGAACGCAGGTACCGACGTGCGTAGCCAACAGGAACCATGTTCTGGTCGTGGTCGTCGCAGAACAGAGACGCATACAATCGGGAGCGCTGCCGCAATGCAAGACCGAACATCCTCATCGACTCCCAAGCGGTTCGCGAGTTGATGTTGTGCACGACCCCTGGCTTCAACTGCACCAGCAAACGGGTCATCAGCTGCACTTGCCCCTCCATGCCCATCGAGCCCACGATTTTTCCGAATTCAACAACCTTCACACCTTTGGGCACGCGATGAGCCCAGGCGGATTCTCCTCCTTCGGTCAGCAGCACGAGGATATCGCTGGCCGGCATGGACTCGGCCCACACATCGAGGTGATAGAGGGCACCACGATCCGCTCCACCACGCACCAGCCATGGCAGGATCATGACATGGGTGTACTGGCGCTCACCCACTTCGGAAACGAGCTGACGATAGATTTCGCCAGGCTTGGTTATGAAGGGAATGCCATAGTGCCGGTACTGGTCTGGGGCGCCGTTGTCGGACAGCAGCCCGGGCTCCACGCTTGCCAGTGCAATCATTTCCTCCTGCAACCACGCCGGGATCTCCGGCTGCCCATGCGACGTCACAGTGGCTACTCTTTCAAGCCTTCTCGAAAACCAGGCAAGGATACGTCCCAGTTCCGCGCGTGGATTACGGATCAGTTGACGAACGCTTATGCGGCGGACAAGGCCGAAGAAACGCCTGATCATCGCAGCCCTCCAAATCCAAAAAGGTCATTGGGGGGCATTACAACTCCTATGGAATTACTCACCGAATTTACGGAGCCGGATTCCTTGAGTCTGTAGAAGTAAGCCGTACCAGGCACGACTCTGTGTTCAAAGCCTGCAGCAGTAGTTGCACAGCTCCAGTGCCAGTCCTCGTAACCGAAGCCAGTCTGCACCGGGAAACATGCCACGTAGGGAACCTCCTTGAACACTTCGCGGCGCGCAAACACAGCACTGACCCAAGGATTCACGGAAATCAGCATATCCTTCGAGAATGGCATCGCGATTTGGTCAACCTGCCAGCTGAAGAGATTCTTGGCACCGAAGCTGATGACGATTTCAGCGTGAAGGATGACCCTTTCATCCGCGTTGCGGGCAAATTCCACGTGCCTCACGAAGTAATCGCGACTTACCAAATCGTCACCGTCCAACGTGCAAACGTAGGTGCCATGAGCCTGCCCAATCCCAGCGTTCCGTGCGAGTGCGGCATCTCCCAATGAAAGCTCCAGAATGGTCTCATCACCCTGCAGATCCGGATGAGCTCGGATCATGCGTGAGGTTTCGGCATCAGCATTGTCCAGCACCAGCACCATCTCGGTGGCGATACCCGCCCGGACTGCGAGCTCCCTGGCCTGCAGGTAGCTTCTCAGCGACGCATGGGCAAGTATTCCTTCGCGGTGGAAGGTTACGACCACACTCAATTCATAATTCATCGGACCAACTTCCTACTAAGCACCCAAGCAGCTGAATTCTGTGTCATCTGCGCAGAGAAACTAAAATTTGGCTGCGCAACGCGGCACGGACCGAAGGCGCTTCCGCACTCTAGATCAATGACAGCGGCCAACTTGGAGATCATCGCATCATTTCCTGCCAAGCAGCGCGGTAAGAGCACGCAGTACTGTGCGAACCAATGGCTTCAACGGCAGCCGATTGAGCGCATTTGCGAGCCGGAACATTTCCTCTGCGATAGACTCCGCCGGAAGTTGATTCCGCGATTTTCCTGACATAATGGCACCGGCGGCTGCGCTGAGCTGCTGTGCCGCACCGATCAACTGTTGATTGGTATTGCTCAAGTGTTGATGATCGACAAACAATCGGTCGTATTCCAAATGCATGGCATACAACTGTTGAGAAAGCGCTGCCTTCTCGCCGACCGCATGCCGATGCGCCAATCGGAATGCGGCGCTTACTCCGTCGCTCTCGATGGCCAGCTTGCGGGCGGTGGCGTCCAACGCCTGGATCACCTGATCACGACGGAAAAGCTCGGCATTGAGCTTGTGGTACTGCCCGTCCAACCAATCCTTCGCCTCCTGCAGGTTGTCCTGCCAGATTTGACGGCGTTGTTGCTCGTTGCGCGCTTCCAGCAACTGCAGACGCAATGAGCGGTTACTCCATTGCCAGGCCAACCCCGCCCGAAGCGGTGTTTCGGCGGTCAGCCGCAGCGCAGACGCCAGACAGCCCGCCTCATCCATGACCGCAGCAAACTCGGGCATGGCGAAGACTTCCGGTGCGTCGGAGTCGCCGATGACGGCCGACCAATCCGGCTGTGAAGCCAGGCGTCGGGCTTCATCCAAACCGCGCGCCCACACTTGCCGGGCCGCGGCAAGTTCGCCTCGGCCGAAATGTATCCACCCCAGGCGCACAGCGGCAGTGGTGGTTTTGGTACCCAGCAGCGGACTGAAGGCCAGGACGTCAAAGGCGAGAACCCTGGCATACAACTCGGCGGCCTGATGAAGATCACCGCCGGCCTGATGCAGGGACGCGGCGGCAAACGCCAGCGACACCTGCCACCGAAGTACGGTTGGATTGGCAGCGGGCGCGTCGATATAAAGTCGCGCGGCAGCAAGCAGCTCGGCACGGCCAGTGCCTTCCAGCGCCACCGGGTCATAAAGCAGCACGCACACGGCGGCACCGTAGTCTGCCGAATCTACCGGAGCTTCATGCATCACCTTGCGCGCTATCGGCCGCCGCAGCGCTGCCGATTCCAACCGAAGGCCCACCGCCACGATCAGGCGCACCACGCTGGCATCGAGATAGTCGCGATGGAAGGCGATGAGGTTCGGCGCCTTCAGCGATGGGTCCTGCGCGATGCCTGGGCCGCCTACCTTTACCGCCATCAGCACAAGCGCGTCGGCTGTAGCGACGCTGTCGGAATCGATCTTGAGCTGGCCGACGGCGTCGCGCGATACCTCGATGAACTGATCCGGGCCCGCGGGACGCGTCAGGCTCTGCCACCATGCGCGGTCAATCACCAGCCCCGATTGCTCCAGCAGCGCCAGTAGATCCCGCTGCAGCGGATTGCGGCCGGAGTCGAGCGGCACGGCAATTACCAAGCGGCCGCTTCTGACCAGAGCCGCATGCGCAGCTTGCACCTCCTGTATCCAGTCGCTGCCGTCATGAGAGAGCCGGGTTACCACGACGTCGATCGGTCTGGGGGCCGGCTGCCACTGGGTGCTGCCGAGCCACTCGACACCCGGCTCGCCCGCTGGGCGGAGCTGGTCGTCGACCACCCCTAGCCAACTACAACGCGACTGTTGCAGAACAATCCGCCACAGATCTCCCTCTGCGGCATCCATAGCCAGCACGGCATCACCGGGGCGTACCAGTGCGGCCGCCAAGCCATGGTAACTGGCGCGCAGCAGCGAGGCAGGGTCGGTCACACTGACACCGGACCGTGCGAAGACCCGAACGGTTACGTCGTCCGACGCGCCCGACAAGGCGAATGGCGCCGGGTGCTGCTGCCAGCCCAGGCTGGCCGCCTGTGCGACCCACGTCTCGGCGTCCTGCACGGCGCCTGCCGGACCGACAATGACCACGGCGGCAGCACCCGGCGCCAGGAACCTGCTGCATTCCTCGCCGCTGGCGGCCCACGCAATGACCATGTCGACCGCTGCATCACCGGGCGTGACCGCTTCATACCGGGACACCTCACACCCGGCCGCCAACAGCGTTGTACTCAAGTGCGCCAGCGCTTCGCCAACAAGCTGCACGCTGCTCGGACCCGTCGCGCGCAGACAATACTCGGCCAGATCAGCCGCGAGCAAGGGCGTCAGCAGCGGAGCCGAAGTGGTGGGCGGGGAAGAATCACTCATCGCTGATGTCACGCAGCGCTGTCGGAGGGCGGTGTGGGTGGCGGGCTGAGGCGCTGCACCTCGGCGGTCAACGCATGGTACTGACCGTCGAGCCACAGGCGAGCCGCTTCCAGCTCAGTGGTATAGCGTTCCAGTTCGACAATACGCTGCATGTGCTCGTGGAACTTGCCGTCCAGCCACGCCTTGGCATCGATCAGCTGTCGCACGTCACGCGCGCCGATATTGATCTGCTCGGCACCTTCGACGGGACCGGACACCACGGCGCGGTCATCGATATCGGCCAGCAATGCCGGCTGCACGCCCAGAACCGTAGCCAAGACGGGTGCATGCGCCCGCAACTGCAGTTGCAGCGCACCAGGACGCGTATCGTTGTCGGTGGCCAGCTGGCGAGCCGCAAGATGCAGCAGGCCAGCAGCATCGGTCTCGGTGGACAGCGTGGACAGGGCTTCGCGCGCGCTGGTCTGCACATGCTGCCAGTGGTTACCCGTGACGTCGGCGGCGCCCTCGCCGGCCGCGATGATGGCGGCTAATGCATGCGCACGTGCACGCAGCAACGGGTCGGTGGCGTTGAAGTGCGCTTCCAGATTTACCTGAACGTCGTTGCGGCGGCCCTCGGACAGGAGTGCGCGGACGCGCGCCAGCGGATCTTCTTCGGCCTGCTGCGGCGCACCGGCTTTGCGCGCCAGCACCAGCAGCCATTCACCGTCGCAGGCAGGACCCGCGACCGGGTCGATCTCCAGCATCGAGCGCGCCGACAAGTGGCGCTTCTGGCCGCCACCAGCATCCTGCAGCCACGCCTTCTCGATCACAAAGCCATGGCGCTGGAACTGCGTCACGAGACGCGCCCAATCGTACACATGAAAATGGAACGGGTTGGGATCTTCGCCGGTTTCGTCGGACCAGTCGTTGGGCACGCTGGCATACACGCGGCCTCGCGGAGAAAGTACGCGATGCAGCTCGGCCAGCAGCAGATCCGGCTGAGGCAGGTGCTCCAGTGTCTCCACCGATACGGCAAAGTCGGCCGAACCATCAGCCATGTCGGACAGATTCTGCGCATCGCCGACGACGAAGTTCATCGCGGTCGGCGAGGCCGGAGCAAAATTGAGGTTGGCGTAGTCCACCGCATATTCACTTGCATCCAGCCCCGTGAAAGAAACGGCGAGACTGTTGTGAGCCAGCTGGTAAGACCCGTAGCCAAGACCACAGGCGACATCGATGACCCGATCACCCGCCTGGATGAATTGGGCGGCTTGGGCATACCGCGTCATGTGCGCGTCGGAACGACGGCCCGGCTCGCGGGTCATGTCGGTATGCAGGTCGCGCTCTTCCTCCAGCGCTTTGAGTGGATACACCGCAAGGGCCTGCTCGGGAACGCGCTCGAAGGCGATCATCAGCAAGCCGGTCACCCGATCCAGCTCACCGTACGGGGCGACCCGCTCATTGAGCGGATGCTTGCGCCACTCGGCTTTGATGACAGCGGCCTCCCAAGTGGCACGGTTGCCGGTGGCCGCCGCCTCGCCCGCAACGACGATGCACACCGGCCCCGCAACGCCGGCCAGCAGCGGTTGCAGCTGCTCGCTCGCCTGCGCGGCATCGGCCCGCTCCAGGACGACGATGGCGGCCACAGTCGTGCGACCCGCGACGTCACCTTGAACGGCCACCCCAGCTTGGCGCAGCGCACGCAACAGCGGCGGCGCGGGGTCCCCGAGCACGGCCACCGGCCCGGCGGGCAGCCAGGCCAGAAGGCGTGCCACCGCCACGCGTACGGCAGCGGGAGAAAGTGCGGAATGGGCAGCGGTCGGGTTCATATCCATTGCAGGGCTTTCCTGATTTATTCGGCGTCAACAATCGCGGCGTGCATGCGCAGGTCGCAGACGCCACCAAAGGTGTATTCCTTCTGCCGCATGCCTACCTGGAAGAAGGCCGCTTCATCACGCCAGTGCAGCATCCGTTGCGCACCGCCAAAACGCTCCACCTCTTCAGAGACCGAGGCCTGCACTTCATAGAAGTTCACGCCCAGGTCGCAGTCGAACGAGAAGCGTATCGCGAAGGGGGTGCCGGCCGCGAAAGTAGTCCCCCAGACACTGGGGGTCGCCTGGCCCAGTTCGGCCCAGCGGGTCACGTCCTGGTTCAAGGTGCCCCACGAATAGAGCTTGACGCCTTCTTTGTTGCGTAGACGGAGATTGACGTTGAGCTTGTCCATGTCACGCACTGTACGCGCGACGACTTCGATGACGACACGCTCACCCGGTAGGAAATACGCGCATTCCTCGCCTCGCTCATCGAAAATCCGGACACGCTCGACGACGCAATCGTAGTCGCCGAACGACAGCTTGTCGCTGCGTGCCCCCAGCACCGGTGATGCATCATGGGCGGGGCCTTCGGTCGGCTGCTGCGCTTCCACTACCTTCTGCGCATGCTGCAGGTGCTGCGCGCTGAGCGAAGCGTAGTAGTCGCGCTCGTCATCATGCAGCTGCTTGCGATACTCCAGGACCACTTCCGAGGAAGGGCCGGCCGCGCGCACGGCACCATCGCGAAGCAGGATGGCGTGGTCGGTCAAGGTCCGGATGGACTCCTGATCATGCGACACCAGCAGCAGCGTGCACCCGTTGGCCCTGAGCGCCTCCATCTGCTGGAAGCAGCGCTTCTGGAACAACGCATCGCCCACCGCCAAGGCTTCATCGACGATCAGGATGTCCGGCTCCACCTGGGTCTGCACCGCGAATGCCAGGCGCAGCATCATTCCGCTGGAGTACGTGCGTACTGGCTGCTCGATGAAGTCCCCGATGTCGGCGAAGGCAGCGATCGCGTCGAAACGCTGCATGACCTCACGCTCGGTCAACCCGAGGATCATGCCGTTGAGGATGACGTTCTCGCGGCCAGTGAAATCCGGATTGAATCCGCTGCCCAGTTCCAGCAGGGCGGCGATGCGCCCATTGACCTGCGCCTTGCCGTTTGTCGGGGCCAAGGTGCCGGCAATGATCTGCAGCAGCGTGGATTTGCCCGAGCCATTACGCCCGATGATGCCGACGGCGTCGCCGCGTTTCACTTTCAGGCTTACATCCCGCAGCGCCCAGAATTCGCGCCCGCGCTGCCGGGACGACCAGTTGCTACTGCCAGGCACGAAGCGCCCAAGGCGCGGCAGCAGCATCTGCAAAAGGCGGTCGGAGGGCTTGTCGAAAATGTTGAAAACTTTGCTGACATTTTCGATATCAATGACCAGATCTTCAGACGACATCAGCGAAAGCCCTCCGGGTACGCTGGAACCACCAATAACCAAAGAAGAAGATGGCCAACGACCAAGCAACCGCCCAGCTGTACAGGCCCCAATCCGGCAGCGTGCCGGCAACGATCAGCGCGCGGGTCTGTTCCACATACACGGCCAACGGACTCAACCGCATCCACTTACCGATCGCATCGGGAAAGATGATCGACGGATACAGAACCGGAGTGAGGTATTGCAGGATGCGCGCCAGCAGGCCGGCCAGCTGATCCACATCACGGAAGAACACCCCCAGGGAAGCGAACAGATACGTGACGCCCATGGTCAGCGCGAGCATGGGGATGATCAGGATTGGCAACAGGATGATCTGCCAGTGCAATCCGAAGCTGCTGAAGATCAGGAACGCGACCAGTGCAATCGTTGCAACACCGGCATTGTAAAGCGACGAAAGCACCACGACCGGAGGCAGCACCTCCAGCGGGAAAACCACCTTTTTCACCAGGTTCGGATTGCTCAGGATCGCCGTCGGCGCACGGGTGATCGACTCGGCGAAAAAGTTGTAGACGATCAAACCGATGAACAATAGAACGGCGTAGTCGACCTTGGTATGGACTTCGATGCCCTTCCACTTGGCGCTGAAGATCGTGCTGAAGATGACGGTATAGATCGCCAGCATGATCAGCGGGACGAGCACGCCCCACAGCGCGCCGAGTAGCGAATCCTTGTACTTCTTCTTGATGTCACGGCCGGTCAGGCTCAGCATCAATTCGATACGTCTACCCATCATCAGGCTGCTTCCGCCAACGCCCGCTCCAGATCCACCTGCAGATCCCCCAACTCCTCAACCCCCACACTCAGCCGCACCAGCGCATCACTGATTCCCAGCGTTTCCCGGCGTTCCACCGGGATCGAGGCATGCGTCATCACCGCAGGATGATTGACCAGGCTTTCCACGCCACCCAGCGACTCGGCCAGCGTGAACAGTTCGGTCTTCTCGCAGAAGCGCTTGGCCGCCGCGAAACCGCCCTTGAGCACGATCGAGACGATGCCGCCGTAGCCGTTCATCTGGCGCGTCGCCAGCTCGTGCTGCGGGTGCGAGGTCAGGCCGGGATAGATGACCTTCTCCACGGCCGGGTGCTTTTCCAGCCACTGGGCCAGGGCCAGCGCGTTGGCGCAGTGCGCCTTCATGCGCAGCGGCAGGGTCTTCAGGCCACGCAGGGCCAGGAAGCTGTCGAACGGCCCCTGCACGGCACCGATGGAGTTCTGCAGGAAGGCCATCTGCTCGGCCAGCTCGGCGTTGTCGCCGACCACGACCATACCGCCGACCATGTCCGAGTGCCCGTTGAGGTACTTGGTGGCCGAGTGCAGGACCAGGTCCGCGCCCTGCTCCAGCGGGCGCTGCAGCATCGGCGAGGCGAAGGTGTTGTCGACCACCACCAGCAGCTGGTGGCGCTTGGCGATCGCAGCGACGGCCGCGATGTCGACGATCTTCAGCATCGGGTTGGTCGGCGTCTCGATCCAGACCATCTTGGTCTGCGGGGTGATCGAGGCCTCGAACGCGGCTAGGTCGGTCAGGTCGACGAAGCTGAACTGCAGGCCGGCGGTGCGCTTACGCACGCGCTCGAACAGGCGGAAGGTGCCGCCATAGATGTCATCCATCGCCACCACGTGGCTGCCGGCGTCCAGCAGTTCCATTACGGTGGAGCTGGCGGCCATGCCCGAGGCGAACGCGTAACCGCGGCTGCCGCCTTCCAGGGAGGCCACGCACCGCTCGTAGGCGAAGCGGGTGGGATTGTGGGTGCGCGAGTACTCGAACCCCTGGTGTTCACCGGGGCTGGACTGGGCGTAGGTGGAGGTCGCGTAGATCGGCGGCATCACCGCGCCGGTGCTCGGATCCGGCGACTGGCCGCCATGGATGGCCAGCGTGGCCAGGGCGAGCGAGCGGTCGCCGTGCCCGGAGGAAGCGTGATCGGACATGTTGTTTCCCAGCAAGAGGAGCCCCCACAGGGGCCCCCGCAAAAGGAGCGGAAGTCTATCAGCGGTGGCTTAATCGGCCGTTGACGCGGATAAACATGGGTTCATTGCGACGCAGCCGCTTACTGTACCCGGCGGCGCAGGTAGTTCAGCAGGTCGATGCGGGTGATCAGCCCGAGGAAGTTGGCGCCGTCCATCACGATGGCGACCTGGCCGCGGTCGAACACCGGCAGCAGGGCCTCGATCGGCGATTTCACGTCCAGGCGGTCCAGCTTGCTGACCATCGCGGTGGCGACCGGGTCGCGGAAGCGGGCTTCGTCGCCATAGACATGCAGCAGGACGTCGCTTTCATCCACGATGCCGACCAGCTGGTCGCCATCCATCACCGGCAGCTGCGAGACGTCATACAGCTTCATGCGCTGATAGGCAGTGGTCAGCAGATCGTTCGGGCCGATCACGACGGTGTCGCGCTGGCCGTACGGGCGCAGGATCAGGTCGCGCAGGTCGCCGGACTGCGGGCGCTCCAGGAAGCCGTTGTCCAGCATCCAGTAGTCGTTGTACATCTTGGACAGGTACTTGTTGCCGGTGTCGCAGACCAGCACCAGCACCTTCTTCGGGGTGGTCTGCTCTTTGCAGTACTTCAGCGCCGCGGCCAGCAGGGTGCCGGTCGAGGAACCGCCGAGGATGCCTTCCTTGCCCAGCAGCTCGCGCGCAGTGTGGAAGCTCTCGGCATCGCTGATCGCGTAAGCCTTGGTGACGCGGCTGAAATCGGCGATCGAGGGCAGGAAGTCCTCGCCGATGCCTTCCACCAGCCAGCTGCCCGACTTGTCGTTGAGCACGCCGTCATTGATGTACTCGGCCAGGATGGAGCCGACCGGGTCGGCCAGGACCAGCTCGGTCTTCGGCGAGAGCGTGGAGAAGGCGCGCGACAGGCCGGTCATGGTGCCGGAGCTGCCACAGCCGAACACGATCGCATCCAGGTCGCCATCCATCTGCGCCAGGATTTCCGGGCCGGTGCCGAATTCGTGGGCGGCCGGGTTGTCCGGGTTGCCGAACTGGTTGATGAAGTACGCGCCGGGGGTTTCCTCGGCCACGCGCTTGGCCATGTCCTGGTAGTACTCCGGGTGGCCCTTGGCCACGTCCGACCGGGTCAGGCGCACTTCGGCACCCATCGCCTTGAGGTTGAAGATCTTCTCGCGGCTCATCTTGTCCGGCACGACCAGGATCAGCTTGTAGCCCTTCTGCTGCGCGACCAGCGCCAGGCCCAGGCCGGTGTTGCCAGCGGTGCCCTCGACCAGGGTCGCGCCCGGCTTGAGGTCGCCACGCTGCTCGGCGGCTTCGATCATCGACAGCCCGATGCGGTCCTTGATCGATCCTCCGGGATTGGCACTCTCGAGCTTCAGGTAAAGCTCGCAGACACCGGTATCCAGGCGCTGGGCCTTGACGATCGGGGTCTGGCCAATGAGTTCGAGTACGGACGAGTGGATTGCCATCGGTTCACATCGATTCGCGCCGCTGGGCGGCCGGACCGGTGATTATCCGACGGTTGGCGGCGAAAGTCAGGTTGCCGTGTTCATGAGCGGCGCGGACGGCACCGGTCGACGAGGAGACCGGAACCGCCCGCGACGTAGGGTGGTAAAGGGGTTAATGCATGGGGGAGGCGTACAACCGTTCCAGCTTCTGCTTGGCCAGCAGCTTTTCTCGTTTCATCTGTCCCAGGGTGAGACGGTCTATCGGAAGTACGCCCAGCTCGGCATCCATGCACTTTTTGTTCAACTTCTGGTGCCGTTCGTACAACGCCTTGAATTCCGGATCCTGCTGGCGCCGTGCGTCGATATCGCTCTGGGGCTGACCTTCAAACATGATGAACCTCCTATCGCTTCTGCTGAAACAAGAACGCCCCGGCCTGACGGCACGGGGCGCTGCTTGGGGCGGAGTACCGCGCACCCTTGGCCTGCGAACCCGCAGCGCCCTCCAGCACATCGTGCCGGACCTGGGACTGCGGTGATTCGTGGCGCTGGTGCATTGCCGGCCCTCCAATCGTCCGGGCCGCGGAAGGCGACCCGGACAACTGACCCTACGCTTGCTTCGAGGGCGGTTCAACCCTTTCAAACGATATCGTTGGCGATGCCTAGGCGGGGTTCAGCCTGAACACGCAGAACAACGAAAATTAAACAAAAACAAGGATTTGCGTCACAACCCGCGGTCATGAGCACATCCAGATCGGGCATCAGGGCGCGATGATGACCTCGGCCGAACGCGCCTTGGTCGCCGCTGCCTTCTTGCCGCTCACCTGCAACCGGCTGCTGCTCACGCCGGCCGCGACCAGGGCATCACGCAGGGCCTCGGCACGCTGCTGGCCGACCCCGGCTGCGGCGTCGTACGCCTCGATCCGGACCCGGCCCTTCTTGCCGATGTTCAGGTACTCGGCCAAGGCCTTGGCCTGACCCTTGGCACCGCCGGACAGGCTGCCCTTGCCAGCGGCAAAGGCGTCGCCATTGAAGGTGAACACTTCGCCGCGGCTGTCGAACCTGGAGCCCGGCAGTTTGCTGCCCGCCACCAGCTCGGCTTCCTCACGGGCCAGCTTGGCGGCGTTCTGCTGGGCCGCGCTCAGACGGGCGGTCTGCTTGCCGGCCACGCTGGTCAGCGCGGTTTCGGCATCCTGGCGGGCCAGCGCTTCCTGCTCGGCCGCCTGGCGCAGCCGCTCGCTTTCCTCGGCCTGGATCTGGGCCTGCACGCGCAGGCGCTCGGCCTCCTGGCGGGCACGCTGGGCATCGCGGCGGCTGGCTTCGATCAGCAGCTCGCTGCGGGTGCGCTCGAGCTGGTCGACCTCACGCTGGGCCAGCGCGGCGCGCACGCTGGTCTCGGCGATCTCGACCCGGCGCTCGGCCAGATAGCGGGCCTGGTCCAGATCGCGGCGCTTGGCCTTGGTCAGATCGGCCACGGCCTGCTGGGCCTGCAGGCGCTCGAAGGCGGCCAGCTGGGCCGCATCCGGATTGGCCTGGATCGCCATCAGGCGCTGGGTCAGCTGGGCCACGGCCGGGTCATCGGCGGCGTGGGCCATCAGCGGCAGGCTGAGGCTGGCGACCAGCAGCAGGCAGGGCATGCGCATCTTGGTGGACATCATCAGCGGTCTTCCCCGGTGGCGAGCTGGCGCTGCAGCTGGCTGACTTCGTTGCGGCGCAGTTGCAGCTGCGCGGTGGCGGTGGCTTCTTCGCTGCGCGCGCGGGCCAGGTCGGCATCGACCGTGGCACGAACGGCCAGCATCGGCGCGTTCTTGCGCTCGCGGCGGTCGCCGGCGGCACGCTGGGCCTGCTCGAGCCCTTGGCGGGCCACGGCGATCAGGTCCGGAGCGTACTGGTCGGCATCGGCCTGGGTGGCCTTGTCGACCGCCTGCCGGGCCTGCATCAGTTCCAGGGCGCCATCCTGCGCCTGTGCGGCACCAGAGAGCGCGAATGCGCACACCGTCACATACAGGGCCCGTCGTATTTGTGCGAAGCTAGGTTTCATTGGGGGTGCCGTCGCCAGAGTTGTGTGCGCGGCCATTGTCGGAAGCCTGCGGTGCGCTTGCAATGGCAAGCCGCTGATTGTTGGGGAAACATTTCGCATGGATATCGGCTATTTCCTGAAGCTGATGACCGAAAAGAACGCGTCGGACATGTTCTTGACGACGGGAGCACCGGTATACATCAAGATCGAGGGGAAACTCTATCCGCTCGGCAATACCGGTTTGCCGCCCGGGATGGTCAAGAAGATCGCCTACTCGTTGATGGATGAGGGCCAGGCCCCGCAGTTCGAGCGCGAGCTCGAGCTCAACATGGCCATTGCCCTGCCCGACGCTGGGCGCTTCCGCGTGAACGTGTTCAAGCAGCGCGGCGAGGTCGGCATGGTGATCCGTGCGATCCGCAGCAAGATCCCCAGCATCGAAGAGCTCAACCTGCCGCAGGTGCTCAAGGACGTCATCATGACCCCGCGCGGGCTGGTGCTGGTGGTCGGCTCGACCGGCTCGGGCAAGTCGACCTCGCTGGCCTCGATGATCGACCACCGCAACAGCACCACGACCGGGCACATCCTCACCATCGAGGACCCGATCGAGTACCTGCACAAGCACAAGATGTCGATCGTGAACCAGCGCGAAGTCGGGCTGGACACCCACACCTTCCACCACGCGTTGAAGAACGCGATGCGTGAAGCGCCCGATGTGATCCTGATCGGCGAAATCCTGGATGCGGAAACCATGGAGGCGGCGATCGCCTTCGCCGAAACCGGGCACCTGTGCCTGGCCACCCTGCATTCCAACAACGCCGACCAGACCATCGAGCGCATCCTCAACTTCTTCCCCGAGAGCGCGCACCGCAACGTGCTGATGAACCTCTCGCTGAACCTGCGTGCGGTCGTGTCCCAGCGCCTGGTCAAGGGCAAGGATGGGCGTCGCCTGCCGGCCACCGAAGTGCTGATCAACACGCCGATGATCCGCGACCTGCTGCGCCGCGGCCAGGTACACGAGATCAAGGCGGCGATGGAAGCCTCGCTGGAAGAAGGCATGGAGAGCTTTGACCAGTGCCTGTTCCGGATGGCCAAGAACGGCATCATCGAGCAGGAAGAAGCGCTGCGCGCAGCCGATTCGCGCGATGGCCTGGCGCTGAAGTTCCGCCTGTCCGAGGGCGGCAACGAGCACGATCCGTACGCGGATTACTCGGCCGCCTCGGCTCCGGCGATCACGCACGGGTTCTAGCAGTTCCCCACCGTTGGTGGGGGCAATTGACACGGCGCATCGACCAACGGTCGATGCCTACCCGTCTCCCTGCGTCGATCTGTCGATGCCCACCGTCATCCTGCGTCGATCTGACGCTCGGGCCGCGCCGCGTCGAAGGCCGGCAGCGCCAGGCACGCCGCCTCGATCCGCTGCAGGGTCGGATACGGCGCCAGATCCAGGCCGAACCGGTGCGCGTTGTACAGCTGCGGCACCAGGCAGGCATCGGCCAGGCCGGGCTGCTCGCCATGGCAGAACGTACCCGTCGCCGCATGGCCGGCCAGCAGCGTTTCCATCGCCGCCAACCCCTCCGCCATCCAGTGCAGCGTCCATTGCGTGCGCGCCTCGGCGCTGGCCTGCAGGGTGCGCTCCAGATACTGCATGACCCGCAGGTTGTTCAGCGGGTGGATGTCGCAGGCCACCAGCTGGGCAAGGGCACGCACACGCGCCCTGCCCTCCGCATCGCGCGGCAGCAACGGCGTGGCCGGGAAGACCTCGTCGAGGTACTCCAGGATCGCCATCGACTGCTGCAGCACGCGATCACCATGGCGCAGGGTAGGCACCAGTTCCTGCGGGTTGAGCGCGGCATAGGCAGCGCTGTGCTGCTCGCCGCCCTCGCGGACCAGGTGCACCGGGGTGATCCGGTGCGGCAGGCCCTTGAGGTTCAGCCCGATGCGCACGCGGTAGGCGGCGCTGGACCGCCAGTAACTGAAGAGCTCGATCGGTTCCATGACGGTCTCCGCCGCGGCGATCAGGGCTTGGCTGCCTGCTCGATGCGCTGCTCGATCGCCCCGAAGATGCTCTCGCCCGCCGCATCGAACATCTCGATCCGCACCACATCACCGAAGGACATGAAGGGCGTGCTCGGCTTGCCGTCGCGCAGGGTTTCCACCGTGCGCTGTTCGGCGAAGCAGGAGGCGCCCTTGCTGGTGTCTTCGTTGGCGATGGTGCCCGAGCCGACGATCGCGCCCGCGCCCAGCGGGCGGGTCTTGGCCGCATGCGCGACCAGCTGGGCGAAGTTGAACTGCATGTCCACGCCCGCTTCCGGCGCACCGAACCAGGTGCCATTGATGTGGGTGACCAGCGGCAGGTGGACTTTGCTGTCCTGCCAGGCCTCACCCAGCTCATCCGGGGTGACGAACACCGGCGACAACGCCGAGCGCGGTTTGGACTGCAGGAAGCCGAAGCCCTTGGCCAGTTCGCCCGGGATCAGGTTGCGCAGCGAGACGTCGTTGACCAGGCCGACCAGCTGGATGTGGCCGGCGGCCTGCTCCGGAGTCACCGCCATCGGCACGTCGTCGGTGATCACCACCAGCTCGGCTTCCAGATCGATGCCGTACTCCTCGCTGACCACCTTGACCGCATCGCGCGGGCCGTAAAAGCCGGCGCTGGTGGCCTGGTACATCAGCGGATCGGTGTAGAAGCTCTCCGGCACCTCGGCGCCACGGGCGCGGCGTACGCGGGCCACGTGCGGCAGGTAGGCGCTGCCGTCGACGAACTCATACGAACGCGGCAACGGGGCGGCCAATGCCTGCAGGTCGATATCGAACACGCCGTCGGCGTCGCCGTCGTTCAGCGATTCGTACAGGGCGTTCAGGCGCGGCGCCAGGTGGCTCCAGTCTTCCAGTGCCTGCTGCAGGGTCACGGCGATGCCGGTGGCGCGCACGCCCTGGCGCAGATCGCGCGAGACCACGATCAGGGTGCCGTCGCGGCCGCCTTCCTTCAAAGAACCAAGCTTCATGGGTGGGTATCCGGGATCGCGAAAATAGGTTTCAAGTGTAATCAAATGGTTGGCGGGCCTACCAGCTGCACCGCCGCATCGCCTTACCGTAATGCATTGCCTACGGGCAGGAGCAGCCACGCATGGCGTGGCTCTACCGTTCCGCCCCCCCTCCTCACAAGCTGAACAGGGACATTTGGTATGGATCTCAAACATCCGTTAGACTATCCGGGTCTGCAGCGGCCGTCCGTTTCCCTTCGGGATCGCCGGCGATATGGATCATCGATCCGTCGCCCGCCCCCACTCCGACGCCATTCGTCATGCATTCCAGTCTGCGCACCGCGTCGACTGCACCCAATTCTCGCAGCGCGGTTTACGGGAACGCTCCGAGTCAGCCGATCACATTGATCTGCCTCGCGTCCGGCCATTCGGCCTGGCGTTACTTTGTCTTTGGAGCTTCCACCCGATGTCTTTTGAATCCTTGGGCCTTGCCCCGTTCCTGCTGCGCGCGTTGGCCGAGCAGGGCTACGAAACCCCCACCCCGATCCAGGAGCAGGCCATCCCGCTCGCCCTGGAAGGCCGCGACCTGCTGGCCGGCGCACAGACCGGTACCGGCAAGACCGCCGCGTTCGGCCTGCCGCTGCTGCAGCACCTGGGCACCAACCCGCAGGCCGTCGATGGCCCGCGCCGTCCGCGTGCACTGGTGCTGACCCCCACCCGCGAGCTGGCCACCCAGGTGCATGACAGCCTGCGCGGCTACAGCAAGTACCTGCGCATCCCGAGCGCCTGCATCTACGGCGGCGTCGGCATGGGCAACCAGTTCGATGTGCTGCGCCGTGGCGTGGACCTGCTGGTCGCCTGCCCGGGCCGCCTGATCGATCACATCGAGCGTCGCAGCGTCGACCTCTCCGGCATCGAAATCCTGGTGCTGGACGAAGCCGACCGCATGCTCGACATGGGCTTCCTGCCGTCGATCAAGAAGATCCTCGCCAAGCTGCCGCGCCAGAACCGCCAGACCCTGCTGTTCTCGGCGACCTTCGAAGAGAGCATCAAGCAGCTGGCGCTGGAGTTCATGCGCAACCCGGAGCAGATCCAGGTCACGCCGAAGAACACCGTTGCCGAGAACATCAGCCACCGCGTGCATCCGGTCGATGGCCCGCGCAAGCGCGAGCTGCTGCTGCATCTTCTGGCCCAGGACAGCCGTGAGCAGACCCTGGTGTTCGGCCGTACCAAGCACGGCTGCGACAAGCTGGCCATGTTCCTAGACAAGTCCGGCATCAAGACCGCGGCGATCCACGGCAACAAGAGCCAGGGCCAGCGCCTGCGTGCGCTGGGCGACTTCAAGGCCGGCCGCGTGACCGTGCTGGTCGCCACCGACATCGCCGCGCGTGGCATCGACATCAACGAGCTGCCGAAGGTCATCAACTATGACCTGCCGATGGTGGCCGAGGATTATGTGCACCGCATCGGCCGTACCGGCCGTAACGGCTCGACCGGCCAGGCGATCTCGCTGGTGGCGCAGGACGAAGCCAAGCTGCTGCGCCAGATCGTGCGCCTGCTCGACAAGGACATGGACATCCGCGACGTGCCGGGCTTCGAGCCGCAGACCCCGATCCGCTGGGGCAACAGCGCGCCGGGCAAGGCCGAACTGCCGGGTGGCGATCGTTCGCCGCGCAAGCATGCACGTCGCCCGCACGCCGAGGCCCCGCGCCACGCCCATGCCGGCCCGAAGAAGGCCGGTGGCGGTCAGCGTGATGGCGCCGGCCGCGGTGCACCGCGCGGTGGCCAGCCGCAGGGCCAGCGCCGTGGCGGTGGCAATGCCGGCGGCGGTCGCAGCCAGGGCGGCGGTGGCGGTCGCGCCAGCTGATTCCTTCGGGCATCGCTGAAACGCAAAAAGGGCGACGCATCTGCGTCGCCCTTTTTTTGTGTCTCTGCCTCAGAAGCTGTAGGCCACCGTGATGCGTGCATTGCGGCCCGGCTCGCTGTAGCGGCCGATGCCTTCATCGTTGACGTAGCCGTACAGCGTGTTGGTCCCCTTGTTGATGTTGCGTACGCGCTGCCAGAGGTAGTACTCCTCGTTGGTCAGGTTGTAGAGGCCGGCACTGAGCTTCCACTGCGGGGTGACATTCCAGGTGCCGTACAGATCCAGCACGGTGTAGCCGTCGGCCTTGTCGACGAAGGACGGCGTAGTGACCCTGCCGGTGGTGGCATCGGTGGTGTAGGCGTCCCTGGCCTTCTTGGCCACGGCATGGGTCACGCTGGCGGTAAGGTTCCACACCGGCGACGGTGCATAGCGCACGCCCAGCACGGCACTGGCCGGCACGATGCTCTCCAGCGGATCGCCGTTGCGCTTCTCGCCTTCGCTGTACGACGCGGCCAGGCGCGAGGACCATGCATCGCTGATCTGCCAGCGTCCTTCCAGTTCCACACCCTTGACCGTTACTTCGCCCGCGTTGGTCGGCATCGTGTAGTTGCGCGAGTACAGCACCGGACCGGTCGCCGTCGTACGGAAGCCACCCGGCACCGACTGCGCCAGGTTGGTGTACTCGATGAAGTTCTCGTAGCGGTCGCGGAACAGCGACAGGCCCAGCTGCGCCCGATCCGTGCTCCAGCGGTAGCCGAACTCCAGATTCAGGCTTTTCTCTGCGTCCAGGTCCGGATTGGACACGGTATCGTTGAGCAGCAGCGGTTGGCCATTCTGCGCATTGATCACCTGGGTGGCGCTGGTCGGCGAATACATGTCCGCCACGGTCGGCGCACGGAAGCCGCGACCCACCTGCGCCCACAGCGCGTGGTCGGGCAGGAAGCGATATTCGACACCGGCCTGCCAGCTCGGCGAGGCGAAGCTGACATCACGCACGGTACCGGTACGGTCCACGAAGGTGGCATCCACCTGCGGCGAATAGTCGTAGCGGTCATAGCGCGCGCCGGCACTGAGGGTCAGGCGCTCGTCCAGCAGCTGCACGCTGTCGCGCAGGTACAGGTTCCAGGCGGTCACATCGGTCTTGGGGACCTGGCGCGGATCGATCTCGACCGAGGCCACGGCGCCCGCCGCATTCCAGCGCGTATCGACTGCGGTGAAGTCGATGTCGCGCTGCTGCCAGGCCAGGCCGTAGACCACGTCATGGCGCGCGCCGGCGGTGGCGAACACCTTGCTGAAATCGGCCGCGGCACGATCCAGGGTCTGCTTGGTCGAACGGTTCTCACTGCGCAGACAGGGCGTGGTACGGCCGGGGCAACCACTGCCGGCCAGAATGGTAGTGATGCCACGGCTGTCGGTGACCTGGCGGTCCACCTGCGCATCCAGGGTATCGAACAGCGCGTTGTCGGCCCGCCACTGGTAGTTCACGCCGTAGCGATCACGGTCGTTGGTGTCATGGCCTTTGCGCGACAGATAACCCGGTGCATAGACGCGCGACAGGTTGTCCACGTCGTTGGTGGCGCGGCCACGCTCGTACAGGAAGCCCAGCGTGTTGGCCTCGTCGAGCTGCAGGTCGAGCTTGCCGAGCAGGTTGTCGCGGGTGCTGTCGACCGGATCGGGCGTGCGGCGACCGACCCCGATGCGATCGTTCGTGGTGTCGTACCACGACTCGGATTCATGGCCTTCGCGACGGGTGTAGACCAGCATCGATTCAACGATGCCGGTGCGGTTGGCGAAGGTCAGCGTGCCCATGGTTTCGTCGTTGGCACCGGAGTACCCCGCCTTGAACCCGAGGTGGGTATCGTTGCCGCTCGCCTTGAGATAGTCGGCCGGGTCCTTGGTGGTGAACACCACCGCGCCTCCCAGTGCGCCGCTGCCGGCGCTGATCGAATCGGCGCCCTTGATCACCGCCAGGCTCTTGAGCGTATCGATGTCCACATCGCCGCGGCCGCTGCGGAAGAACTCGTAGGAGCGCGCGCTCTCCACCGATTCGCCCAGGCTCAGGCCATCGACGGTGATCGCCACGCGGTCGCTTTCCAGGCCGCGGATGTTGAACCCGTTGTCGCCGAAACGGCCCATGTCCACGATGCTGACACCGGGGATGTAGCGGATCGCTTCTTCCATCGTGTTGGCCATCTCGCTGTCGAGATCGGCTGCAGTGAGCACGGTGACGTTCTGGTTGGCCGAACGCGTTTTCTTGGCGCGCTCGGCCTGGACACGCACGGTGTCGAGCGTGCTGGCATCGTTGAGGGTTTCAGCGTGCACGGTGACGGACAGGCTGGCGGCAACCGCCAAGGCCAGCAGGGTGAGGGACGACTTCATGATCAAGCTCCGCAGGAGGGGTAGGGAATGGCGTGAGCGCCGCGGTGGCGGCGGGCCGTTCCTGGCTGCGGCGATCGGTGGATCGAGCGGGGCTGGGAGGCACAAGGACGCGCGGGAAATCGCGCGCCGGATTCATCGTTGGCTGATACGTGGGACGTGCGCGGCACGTCCCAGTCGCTAGCGGTTGCCGTTGGCCGAATGCGCGCCGGCAACCGGCTCCGGATCGCGCGTATCGACCACGCCATCACCGTTGCTGTCGGCACGATCAAACATGCGCTTGCCGGAGAGCTGGTACTCGGCGAAGGTCATCCGGCCATCCTTGTCCTTGTCCAGCGAGGCGAAGCGCACGCGGGCCTGGCGCTCGGCATCGGCGCGGACACGCTGGCGCTGCTCGTCCAGGCGGCCCTCGAACTCGGCGGTGTACTCGGCCAGCGACAGGGCGCCGTTGTCATCGGCATCGGTGGCGGCGAAGCTCGCTGCACGCACTGCGTCGAATTCCGCGCGATCAACCGCGCCGTCTTTGTTGCGGTCGTAGAGGTCCAGCATGCCGTTGGCGGTATGCGAGGTCGGCATCTTCAGCGGATCGCGCGAAGACGCCGCGGCCGTCTCCTGTGTAGCGTTCTGCGACGTCTCGTAGCCGGCCCAGGTACGTTCGCCGGCGGCATCGTACTCGGCACGGCTGATCGCGCCGTTCTTGTCGCGGTCCAACGCCTTGAAGCGGGTGTCGGTCTGGCGCAGGTGGCCAGCGCGTGCGTCGGCAAGACGCACATCGAAACGCTGCAGGTACTCGTCCACGTATTCCTGCTCGTCGACTTGACCGTCGTGGTTGCGGTCGGTCTCGGCGTAACGCTGTTTGCGGAAGGCCTCGAACTGGGCCCAGCTGACGCTGTCGGTGCCATCGGTGGCGAACTGCGCGAGGAAGGCGGCGGCGGTCGGCGAGGCGGTGGCGGTCCGGGTGGACGGCTGCGCATGGGCGGCCGGGGCCAGCACCAGTGCCAGCAGGGCAGCGGTGAGCGGGACAATGTTCATGGTGGTTCCCCTGGAAAAAAAACGGTTACGGTTCGAGGACGCGGAAGCTCAGCGTGTAGTTGTTGCCATACATCGGGGCGGCAGCGCCGGCCGGTGCCGGGCCGCGATAGCGGATCAGCGCGAGATAGGTCCCGGCCTGATCGAGCGCGAACGAGGCATTGCCTGCGGCATCCGTCGTGAGCGTCACCGGCGCGGGCTGGCGAGCACCGTCGCCGAGCGCGCGGTGGATCTCAACGGTCTGCGCAGGTAGCGGCTGACCGTCGTACTGCACGGTGAAGTCGAAGCGCTCGCCGCGGTACAGGTCGCTGGGGTGCGTGACCGGGACCAGCTCCAGGCCGGTGCCATAGGGTTTCAGCGCGGCGGTGGTCGGGGCGCCGGCGGTCAGGTAGACCTCCGCGCGGGACAGGCTCTGGTAGTGGGTGAGCAGCGTGGCGCCAGCGGGCAACGGCATGGCCGGATCGCGCGAGGCGCCGGTCTTGCCGTCGAGCGACCAGGTCCGGAACACCGCACCCAGCCGGTTGCCGGTACTGAAGCGGTACGTGCCCTTCTGGCCCGGCAACGTGTGTTCGACCACCGTGCGGCTCTTCAGGCGTACAACCGTGTCCGGTGACTTCCGGCTGCCATCCGGTGCGGTAACGGCGAACTCACTGTTGTCGAACACCACCTCCGGAACGAAGAAGGTTTCGGCGAAGCTGGCGTCCAGCGTGACCCGGCTGTCGGGGCGGACCTCGAAGCTGGCCGGCGCCAGATACGGGGTATGCGCGGCCGCGGGCAGGGCCAGGGCGGCCAACAGCAGCGCAGCGATCGGGCGGAACGACATGTGGAATCTCGCGGACGGGCACCGGGCAATCCCGGCGGGCGCCATCGTATGCGTATTGCGAATGATTCGCAATACGGAAATTTCACATGAGGTGTGATGGGTGTCTGACAACCGGAAACAGCCGACGTGGGTCGGCTGTTTCCGGGCACCGGGTTCTGGGGCCTGCGCGTCCCTGTGGGAACGCTCGGGAGCCGGCCGGCGGCCGGCACGACCGGGGCCGGATGGATCAGCCGCGCGGCTTGGTCGGGTTGAGCTGGTTGCCGAAGAAGATCGCGTTCAACAGCAGGCGCTCGGTGCCATGCCAGTACTTGCGGTGCGCCGGATCATCGGCGAACAGCACCACATTGCCCTGCCCCTGCGGGGACACCACCAGCCACGCGGCACCGGCGACGCGGCTGCGGTTGCGCTCGGAAAGGTAGCCGTTGACCTTGGGCGCCTCGTCGATGCGCACCACGGTGGAGAACGGATTGCGGCTGGGCTGGAAGCTCAGGCCGTTTTCCTTGTTCACCGCCAGCTGCCGACGCGGTACGCCGAAGCCCAGCGGATGCGTGTTGTCCACGTCCGCGCTGAGGATGTTGCCGCTCACCCGCTCGATGGCTGCGATGTCGCGCTGGTCGCCGAACGCACGTCGGGCGCCTTCCGGCTCCTTCTCCTCCGGCCCCAGCACTTCGTCGCTGAGCTTCTGCTCGATCGCCCAGCGCGCGGCCGTGCCGTAGGTGATCAGCGAGCCACCGGCGTTGATCCAGCGCTTGAGCGCCGCCACTGCGGTGGCGTCCACGCCGGCATAGGTACCGCCGGCCAGGACAATGGTGGTGTAGCGGTCCAGCGTGATCTTGCCCAGCTGGGCCGGATCGATCTTGCTGGCCGGCAACTGCAGGTGCTGATCAAGCAGGAACCACGCCGAGCCGATCTCGGTGGCGCTGACGCCCTCGCCCATCACCAGCGCCACCGCCGGCTTGCGCAGCGCCTTGACGCTGTCACTGCCCAGATCGATGCCGCCACGGCTCTGCCCGCTGGACAGCGCCTGGATGTGCACGCCACTGCTGCGTGCGACCGCATCGACCGCGGCAAGCAGCTCGGCACCGGCCAGCGGCTGGCCCGCGACCGGCACCACCACGCTGCCATAGCCGAACGACTGCTCGCCCTGCGCGGTGGCCGCGGTGAACGGCTGGAAGGCCGCGCGGGTCACCACGCCCTTGGCCTGCAGCGCATACAGCGCGCGGCTGGCGTTGTAATCGCGCCAATCGAACACGTAGGCGTAGCCCGCCTGACCACCAACCACGCCACCGTTGGCGGCCGGTACGCTGGCCACGCGCTCGCCACCGGCAATCCGGCTGCGGCTCGCGGCGAAGGCGATGCCGTAGGCCGGCGCGATCGCATAGGAGGTGCTGCCGTAGAACACATCGCCCTTGATCGGCGGGGTGTCGGCGAAGATCGAATGCACGAGGCGGAACTGCGGTTGCGCGGCCTGGACGACGTACGCGCTGCCCGGCTCGAAGCGCTGCCCATCCACGGTGACCGGGGCGCTCAACGCCTGCACCGTGATCTGGTGCTGCAGCAGCAGATCCAGCAGCCGCTGGGTCAGGCCCGGATCGGCCGCGTCGCCGAACACGAACGACTTCACCGGCTGCTGGTTGGCCTGCTTCAGTGCGGACTGGAAGAAGTCCTTCTGCAGCTTCAGCAGCCCATCGCGTTCGGTCACTGCGCCGCGCACCGTGCCCAGACCGGTGGCCACCTGGTTGCGGATGGTGAAGCCGAAGGTCAGCAGGCCGTTGACCGATTCCTGCACGCGGCCGCGCGAGCTGGCCTGCTCCACGGTCACGCCGACCGCGCCGTGGAAGTCCGGGTAGGTCGAGCCGTACACCGGCGAGAAGTTGTCGAAGTTCTCCCCGGTGTAATACAGCGAGCCCAATGCATCCAGCGACTGGGCGTGGTACTTGGCCAGGGTCTTGTTGAAGTCATACGACGACGCCGGAATCAGCGGGCTGTGCATGCTCGCCGGCGACGGCTCGAAATAGTAGGTGCTGTCCTTGCCCATCTCGTGGAAATCGATCTGGACGTTGGGATACCACTGGTGGAAATAGGCGATCTTCGGCCGCGTGTCCTGCTGGGTCAGCGCCAGCCAGTCGCGGTTGAGATCGGTGAAGTAGTGATTGGTACGGCCTTGCGGGAACGGTTCGACATGTTCCTTGTCGGCCGGATCAGCCGAGGCAGGCGAGGATGCATAGGCGTTGTGCCAGCTCGCCGCGCGGTCGCGCCCATCCGGGTTCTGCGCCGGATCGAACAGCACCACCGCCTGCTGCAGCCACTGCGCGGTCTCCGCGCTGCGGTTGGCGACCAGGTAGTAGGCGGTGAGCATCGCCGCTTCGCCGCTGGAGGTTTCATTCCCGTGCACGCTGTAGCCCAGCCACACCACCACCGGGCTGCTGCCGGCGGCCGAGAGCGGCTGCGCCGGATCGGCCAGAGTGACGTGCTGGCGACGCAGCGCGTCCAGGTTCTGCAGGTTCTGCGCCGAGGTCACCGTGGCGATCAGCAGCGGGCGGCCCTCGTAGCTGCGGCCGATCTCTTCAACCTTGATCTTGTCCGAGTGCTTGGCCAGTTCGTTGAAGTACGCCACCAGCTGATCGTGCCGCGTGTAACGGCTGCCGATCTCATAGCCGAGAAACTGCTGGGGCGTGGGCACGGCCGGATCAAAATCACCACTGCCCGGAAAGAAGTACGCGCTCTGCGCGGAGGCAGGCGCAGCGAACACAGACAGCACCAGCGCCAACCAGGCGATGGGAGACAGCAGACGACGTTGCAAAGACACAGCGATTCCCCGAAAGACGGGCCGGTTCCTTCCGGCCCTGTGGATACGCACGCTCCGATGCGCTGGATGAGGTCAGAAGCGGTAGTCGAAGCCGACCGTGAAGTAGCGACCACGCAGGTCGTACTGACTGAAGTCATACGGCGCGCGGATGCCCGGGAAAGAGGCGTCGTACGGCGGTTCCTCATCGGCCAGGTTCTGGATCTTCGCGTACACGGTCAGCTTGTCGATACCGGTGTAGCCCAGGTACAGATCGAACTGGTTGTACGCATCCACCCGATCCTGCACGGCAGTGGCCGCGGCGCTGGCCTTCTGGTCGTACCCGCTGGTGTAGTACCAGGTGAGTGCGGTGCGGAAGTCGCCGTAGCTCCAGTCGAAGGTGGTGGTGGCCTTGTTCTTGGGCAGGGTGGCGCCGAGGTTGCTGCCGGCGTAATCCACCAGCGGGCCACCGACCACGGTGGGGCGGCTGTAGTTGCGCACGTGGGTGAAAGCGGTGCTCAGGCCGAAGTCGCCCGCCTGCGTGGTCGGGAAGCGCTGGCGCAGTTCGACATCGAACCCGGAGGTCTTCAGCTCGCTGAGGTTCTGGTAGCGGTTGAACACCGCCAGCAGCTTGCCGCGCTCATCGCGGCTGACCGCACCCGGCACGTTGTCGGTGACCAGGGTCTGGGTGTTGTTGGTGCCCACCAGGTTTTCCAGCTCGATGCGGTAGTAATCCACGCTCAGGCTGGTGTTGGACCACGGCGAGAGCACGATGCCGGCATTGAAGCTCCTGGTGCGCTCGGGCTTGAGATCGTTGTTGCCGACAGTGAAGAAGGTCGGGTTCTGCCGCGAGCCCGGCACGTCCGGGTCGCGCGGATCGATCACGCTGCCGTAGGCGATGCTGGTGCTGTTGGAGTTCTCCGACAGCGACGGCGCGCGGAAGCCCTTGGAGGCGGCGGCGCGCACCAGCAGGATGTCCCACGGCTGCCAGCGCAGGCTCAGCTTGGGCGAGAACGCATCGCCGAAATCGCTGTAGTGATCCGCGCGCGCAGCCGCCTGCAGTTCCAGACGCTCGGCCAGCGGCACGTTCACTTCGGCATAGGCCGCGGTGACCTTGCGCTCACCATGTACCTCGGCGATCGCCGGGCGGATCTGCAGACCCGCATCGATCTGCCACGGGTTGTTGGAATCGAGTTTCTCGCGGCGCCACTCGGCACCCGCGGCGAACCCGATTTCGCCGGCCCAGGTGTGGCCGATCGCACCGGAGATCTTGGCATCCACGCCCTGCAGCACCGACTCGGCCGGGCGCAGCGTGCTGATGTTGATCGCGTTGAGCACATCCTGCGAGGTTGCCGACGGATCGAGCAGGTTGTAGCTGCCGGTGGCGAGCGCATCGGCCAGTGCATAGCGGTTGGCGAAACCGCCGGAGACGGTCTCGCGCTCGCTGCTGCGCGCGCCGAACGCCCCCACTTCCCAATCCCAGTTCTGCAGGCTGCCGCGCAGCCCGACCAGGCCGCGGTAGGCCTGCGAGCGGTTGGTCTTGATGGTCGCGCCGAGGTTGAAGAAGGTGTACTCGATCGGCACCGCGCGGCCATACGGGTTGTACGGGCTGCTGGCGGGCAGGTTGGAGGACACCGGTTCGGCCAGCCCGGTATCGGCGTTGAGCGCGAAGCGGCCGCTTTCCAGGGTGAAGAACGGGCTGCTGCCGAACCAGGAAACGCCCTTGATGTCGCTGTAGAGCACTTCGCCGAAGGCTTCGACGTTGTCGTTCACCCGGAAGGTGCCGTTGACGTAGGCCTGGTAGCGCTTGGTCGAGGGAATCAGCGTGGTGTACGGCGCCTGGTTGAAGCCGCAGGTGTTGCCGGCCAGGCCGTCGATCGGCGCACTGGCGACCAGCGTGGTGCCGTCCGGGCAGTTGCCACTGGCATCGAGCATCGGCACCGAGGTGCCGTTGACCAGATAGCGTGCGCCCTTGGCCGACCAGCCGTTCCAGCGGCCGCCGGGCTTGTCGGTGTAGATGCCGGACTTGGTCAGGTCACGCTCGTCCTGGTCCAGGCGCTCGCGGTTGTAGCCTTCCAGGCTGACCAGGATGTTGTAGCCGTCCGTGTCCAGATCACCGATGCCGCCGATGAACTTCAGGTTCTGCTCGTCCAGCCCGCCCTGATCGGCGGTGCCCAGGCTGCCACCGAGTTCGGCACCTTCGAAATTCTGCCGGGTGATGATGTTGACCACACCGGCCACCGCATCCGAACCGTACACGGCCGAGGCGCCGTCCTTGAGCACTTCGATGCGCTCCACGGCAACCAGCGGCAGCGCGTTGAGGTTGACGAAGGTGTCCGACAGGCCGCCGGCCGGGAAGCCGTAGTTGGCCAGGCGACGGCCGTTGAGCAGCACCAGCGTGTTCTTCTGCGACAGGCCGCGCAGGCCGATGCCGGCCGAACCGGAGGCCCAGCCGTTGTTGGTGGTTTCGTTGGCGGCGTTGCCGGTGTTGGCCGAGATCGATCGCAGCAGGTCGGCGACGGTGGCCTTGCCGGTCTCCTCCAGCTGCTGGCGCTCGATCACCTGCACCGGGTTGGCCGACTCGGTATCCGTGCGCTTGATGTTGGACCCGGTGACCCGCACGGCGGCGAGGGTCTTGCTGTCGCCGGTGGCGGCGGCATCGGGGGCGGCGTCGGCGAACGCGGTCAAAGGCGTTGCCAGAGCGACGGACAACGCCGCTACAAGAAGAGTGTGCTTGGGCATGAACTTCAGTGGGGTGGTGGACGACAAGTTCCGCAGTAGTCCATGCCTGGCTGAACCACGGCCAATAACATCTCTTCATACGGATATAAGAGAAACTAACATCTCTTCATCCGGATGGAAATGTTTTCGTTAGCAACAATTAACCGCCGCCCCCTGCCGGAGCCCCGACCCACCGCTACAATGCGGCCATGGAAATCTTCAAAGTCTTTACCCTCGAGGCCGCTCACCACCTCCCCAACGTGCCGCCGGGTCACAAGTGCGCGCGCCTGCACGGCCACTCCTTCCGGGTGGAACTCAAAGTGGAAGGCGAGCCCGGCGAGCAGACCGGCTGGATCATGGATTTCGGCGACGTCAAAGCCGCTTTCCAGCCGATCTACGACCGTCTGGACCACCACTACCTCAACGACATCCCCGGCCTGGAGAACCCGACCAGCGAGCGCCTGGCGATGTGGATCTGGGACGAGCTCAAGCCGGCCCTGCCCGAGCTGAGCGAAGTCACCGTGCACGAAACCTGCACCTCCGGCTGCCGCTACCGGGGCTGACCGGCGGCGCGCGAGCACCGCACGGCGCGGTAGTGCCGGCCGCTGGCCGGCTCCGCGCCAGCCACCACCGCCCGAAAGCCTGTGCAACCCCCTGATCTGTAAACAATTCATGTAAAACCGGACCCCACCCGGCAACGGAATGTTGCAATGCAATATTTTCGGCGTATGCTGCATTGCATCAACGTTCTCGAGCCGTCCTGACCATGGCGTCCGCGTTCACCGATTCCTTCAGCCACTACACCCGCCAGCTGGCCGCCACGGCCACGCGTGCCAACCGGCTCGCGCTGGAAAATGCCGAAAGCATGTTCGGGGTGCAGGTGAAGACGCTGGAGAAGAACATCACCGCTACCAGCGGGTTCTTCGGTGAAATCGTGCAGTCACAGGATGCTGGCACGCTGCAGTCGCTGCTGCCCAAAGGCGCGCAACTGGCACGTGACAACCTCGCCCGTTGGACCAGCGCCAGCCAGGAAGTGGCCGGCCTGGGGCTGAAGGCCTCCGAAGCCTTCGGCGAACTCGCCCGGCAGCCGTTCGCGGCCGCCACGCCCAGCGCAGGCAAGACGCGCGGCTGAGCCGGACAACATCGAATTTGCGTGGGTCCCTCCCCCCACGCAATCCCAGACCCGACAGAACCCTCCCTCTGTCGGGTCTTTTTTTGGGCGGTGTTACCGCGTGGCCGGCAGCGAGAACACGAACAAGGCGCCTTCCCGGCTCTCCAGCAGCCGGATGTCACGCGCGTGCAGCTGCAGGATGCGATGCACGATCAACAGCCCAAGCCCGCCGCTGTCCGGTCGCTGGCTGCTCAGTGCCGGCATCGCGGTGAACAGTGTGTCGCGACGCTCCGGGGCGATCCCCGGGCCACTGTCGGCGATGCTGATCTGCACCTCGCCACTGACCGCGCGCAGCGTCACCGCGATACGGCCGCCCTCGGGCGTGTGGCGGATCGCGTTGTCGAGCAGGTTGGTCAGCACCCGCTCGATCAACGCCAGATCCGCGATCACCGGCGGCAAGCCCGGCGGAATATCGGCGCTCAACGTCTGCCGGCGCGATTCGGCTGCCAGCTCGAATTTCTGGAACACGTCCTGGATCAGATCCGGCAGCGAGAACGCCTGACGGTCCAGCACGACACCGCCGTGCTCCAGCCGGGCCAGCTCGAACAGCGCCTGTGCGAGCCGGCCGACCTTGTGGCTCTGCGACAAGGCAATGGACAGGTAGCGCTGGCGTTCGTCGGCGCTGAGCGTGGCGTCCTTGAGCGCCAGCGTTTCCAGATACCCGTGCAGCGACGACAACGGCGTGCGCAGGTCGTGGGAGATGTTGGCGACCAGTTCGCGCCGCTGCAGATCCTGCTGGCGCAGCTGTTGCCACTGCTCGCCCAGGCGCTGGGCCATGTGCCCGAAGCTGTGCTGCAGGATGGCCAGCTCGTCGCGCTCGCCGGGGCGCAGCGGCGCCGGGGGCGGTGCGGCATCCGGGGTGGCGCTATCCACATCGAAGGACTGGATGCGCCGGGTCAGCTGGCGCAGCGGGCGGGTCACCCAGCGGAACGCGACCAGGCCGGCCAGCAGGCCCACCACGGCGACGATCGCCAGCGACCACAACGTGGTGCGCAGCGTACTGTTGGCCGCGATATTGGCGGCGAGCGCTTCGCGCTGCTCGCCGACCAGCACCACGTAGATGTAACCCGCCTGATGCCCCTGCACCCACAGCGGCGCCGCGTTGAACACCTTGCGGCCGGTCGCACTGCGTGGGTCATCGCCGAAAATCGGCAACGGCTCGTCGCGCAGCAGCGCCTGCACAGGCGCCAGATCGACACGGCTGCGCTTGAGGTGACCGTCGGGCGCATCATGGCCAAGGATGCGGCCCTGGTCATCAAGCAGATACACCTCCACGCTCGGGTTGACCGCCATCAGCTTGCCGAACAGCGCGCGCACTTCGCCATTGCGCATGCCGCGGCCATCCATCAGCTCGCCGCTGCGCGCGATGTGCTCGGCCAGCCCGCGTGAGAGGCGCTGCACGGTTTCCTGCTCATGCACGGTGGTGCTGCGCATCTGGATCCAGACCAGTGCGCCACAGCACAGCAGCAACAGCGCGAAAAACACCGCGGACAGGCGCTGGGACAAGGTGAGGCGGATCATGTGTCTGTCCGCTCGTGGCCATCGACCAGTTTGTAGCCGCGCCCCCACACCGTCTGGATGCGTTGCGGGTTGGCCGCATCGCGCTCGATCTTGTTGCGCAGCCGGTTGATGTGGGTGTTGACGGTGTGCTCGTAGCCGTCGTGCTGGTAACCCCAGACCTGGTTGAGCAGGTCCATCCGCGAATACACCTGGTCCGGATGACGGGCGAAGAAATACAGCAGATCGAACTCGCGCGGGGTCAGTTCCAAGGGTCGGCCGTCGACCAATGCCGTGCGTGCGACCGGGTCGATGCGCAGTCCGGCCACCTCGATCTCGCCAGCGTCGATGCGTGCGTTCTGCGCCATCGCCTCGACACGGCGCAGCAGCGCCTTCACCCGTGCCACCAGCTCCAGCATCGAGAAGGGCTTGGCCAGGTAATCGTCCGCCCCCAGCTCCAGGCCGAGAATGCGGTGCACTTCACTGGCGCGCGCACTGGTGATGATGATCGGGGTGTAGCGCGTCATCGCGCGGGCACGCTTGCAGATCTCCAGGCCGTCCACGCCGGGCAGCATCAGATCCAGCACCAGCGCGCTCCACGGCTGCGCCTCCAGCAGGGCCAGGCCCTCGTCGCCGGTGGCGGCATGGGTGACCTCATAGCCTTCATCGCGCAGGTGCATGCGCAGCAGGTTGGCGATGTGGACATCGTCTTCGACGATCAGGACGCGCTTGGCACTGCTCATCGGCTCAGGGGGCGGCAGGAGGGCATGGCGGCATTGTCGACGGATCGCGACCTGAATGTGTCACGGAAAATTTAACCCTGCGTGAGGATTCGTTGACCGGGCCGGGCGCAGCATGGCCGCATCGTCCCCGTGCCCGGAGATCGGTCATGCGCTTCACACGTCGCAAAGTGCTTGGAATGGGTGGCATGACAGCCGCCGCCGGCCTGTTTGGCCTGACCGCCTGCAGCAACCCTGCCCCGGCGGCGCCCGCCGCGCCCGCACGCCAGTTCGAGGTCATGCGCAGCGATGCGCAGTGGCGCGAACAGCTCACGCCTGCCCAGTACAGCGTGCTGCGGCGGCAGAGCACGGAGCGGCCGTTCAGCAGCCCCCTCAACAAAGAGCATCGGCGTGGCACCTTCACCTGTGCCGGCTGCGCGTTGCCGTTGTTCTCCTCTTCCACCAAGTTCGACAGCGGCACCGGCTGGCCCAGCTTCTGGGCGCCGCTGCACGATGCCGTCGGCGAAGACCGCGACACCACCCTGGGCATGGTCCGTGTCGAAGCGCATTGCCGGCGATGCGGTGGCCATCTGGGCCACGTGTTCGATGACGGCCCGCGCCCCACCGGCCTGCGCTACTGCATGAACGGCGTGGCCATGAATTTCGTCGCGGCCTGAGCGCCGTACTTCCCTGCGTCATAGAAGGACCTCTCCATGCTTCTGCTCGTGCTGGCCTACCTCGGTGGCGTGCTCACCATCCTCAGCCCCTGCATCCTGCCGGTGCTGCCGTTCGTGTTCGCCCGCTCGGACCGCCCGTTCCTGCGCAGTGGCCTGCCGCTGCTGATCGGCATGGCCTTGATGTTCGCCGTGGTCGCCAGCCTGGCGGCGGTGAGCAGCCAATGGGTGGCGCAGGCCAACCAGATCGGGCGCTGGATCGCGCTGGTGGTGATGGCGGTGTTCGCGCTGGCGCTGCTGTGGCCGGCGCTGGCCGACCGTCTGCTGTCGCCGTTCCAGCGGCTGGGCGCGCGGCTGAGCGCCTCGGCCGATGCGGCCAGTGACGCAGGGCGTGGGGGCGTTGGCACCTCGCTGCTGATCGGCATCGCCACCGGCCTGCTGTGGGCGCCGTGTGCGGGGCCGATCCTCGGCCTGATCCTCACCGGCGCGGCGTTGCAGGGCGCCAGTGTCGGCACCAGCGGGCTGCTGCTGGCCTATGCACTGGGCGCGGCCACCTCACTGGCCCTGGCGATCTGGATCGGCGGGCGGGTGTTCGCCGCGCTCAAGCGCCGCCTTGGCGTGGGGGAGTGGGTGCGTCGCGGGCTCGGCATCGCCGCGTTGCTGGCGGTGGTCGCCATCGCGATGGGCTGGGATACCGGTGTGCTGACCCGACTGTCCACGGTCAGCACCGCCAAGCTGGAACAGGGCCTGCTCGACGTGCTGCCAGGGCAGCAGCCGGTTGCCGGCGCGGCGATGATGAGCACCGCCGGTGCCCCCGGGCAACCGCTGCCGGTGGAGGGCACCCTGCCCTCGCTGGCCGGTGCGACCGACTGGCTCAACAGCCCGCCATTGGATGCACCGGCGCTGCGCGGCAAGGTCGTGCTGGTCGATTTCTGGACCTACTCCTGCATCAACTGCCTGCGTGCGATGCCCTACGTGCGTGAGTGGGCCGAGCGCTATCGCGACCACGGGCTGGTGGTGATCGGCGTGCATGCGCCGGAGTTCGCCTTCGAGCGCAACCTGGCCAACGTGCAGCGGGCGGTGAAGGACCTGAAGGTCACCTACCCGGTCGCAATCGACAACGACTTCGCCATCTGGCGCGGCTTCAACAACAAGTACTGGCCGGCGCATTACTTCATCGATGCGCAGGGCCGGATCCGCGCGCACCACTTCGGCGAGGGCAACTATGCGCAGTCCGAGCAGATCATCCGCCAACTGCTGCGCGAGGCCGGCAACACCCTGCCGGGTGACGATGCACCGGTAGCGATGACGCTGGACGGCGTGGCGCGCCAGGCCGATATGAACAACCTCAAATCACCGGAGACCTACCTCGGCCACGCGCGTGCCGAGAACTTCGCCTCGCCCGGCGGCCAGCGCCAGGACCAGCCTGCCGACTACACCGTGCCGGCCACGCTTCAACACAACCAGTGGGCCTTGGCCGGACGCTGGACCGTGGGCAACGAGGACGCCCGGCTGCAGACACGCGGCGGCCGTATCGCCTTCCGCTTCCATGCACGTGACCTGCACCTGGTGCTGGCACCGGGCGAGGACGGCAAGCCGGTCCGGTTCCGCGTGCGCATCGACGGGCAGCCGCCGGGCGCAGCAGCCGGTGGAGACATCTCCGCCGACGGCGACGGCCGCGTGGATGAAAACCGTCTGTATCAGCTGATCCGCCAGTCCGGCGCCGTGCAGGAGCGCACCTTCGAGATCGAGTTCCTCGATCCCGGGGTGCGCGCCTACGCCTTTACGTTTGGGTGAGGAGCCATCGCATGAAGATCGCAGTCGACAAACTCGTTGCAGGCGGCATCGCTGTCGCCATCGCCGCACTCACCGCCAGCGTGGTGGTGGTCGGCCTTGATCGGCCGGCACACGCTGCCGCCGCCACGACCATGGCCGTGCCTGCGCCTACCGGCAAGGCGGACCTGCGCCAACCAGGCCTGAAACGCGCCCAGGTGGTATTCGCCGGTGGATGCTTCTGGGGTGTGCAGGGCGTGTTCCAGCACATCAAGGGCGTGGACAACGCGCTCTCCGGCTACATCGGCGGCAGTGCGGCGAATGCCACCTATCCGCGCGTCGGCGGCGGCGGTACCGGCCATGCCGAGGCGGTGCAGGTCACCTACGATCCGGCCCAGGTCAGCTATGGCCAGCTGATGCAGGTGTTCTTCTCGGTGGCGCATGACCCGACCCAGCTCAACCGGCAGGGCCCGGACCGGGGCACGCAGTACCGCTCGGCGGTCTATGCCGACGACGCGGCGCAGCGCGATGCCGCCCGCGCGTACATCGCCCAGCTGCAGCAGGCCAGGACCTACGCCGCGCCGGTGGTGACCCAGGTCGATGGTGGCAAGCCGTTCTTCGCCGCCGAGGGGTATCACCAGAACTACCTCACGCTGCATCCCGAATCGCTGTACATCCGGATCAACGACCTGCCCAAGGTGGCTGCGCTGAAACAGCAGTATCCGGCCCTGTACCGCGAGCAGCCGCGCCTGGTGAGTACCACCATTTCGGCGCGCTGATCACGCGGCGAACCTGAAGAAAAGACGCACGGCACACATCGCTCTGCCGTGCGCGAGGGAAGTCATCACGGCCATGGTAGGCTCCGTCCTGAGGCGGGTACAGATGCAGATGAATGGCATCCGCACGGTTACAGATACCCGTGGACGCACAGACCGATGGCGAGCAACCTCTATCAATCCCTGGCCGATGAAATGGCCGACGCGATCCGCAGTGGACGCTTGCCGGTCGGCACCCGGCTGCCGTCGCTGCGCGGCCTGGCGACGCAGCGCAGCCTCAGCCTCAACACGGTGATCGCCGCCTATCGGCAGCTGGAGGATGCCGGGCTGGTGCTGCCGCGGCCGAAGGCCGGCTTCGTGGTCAGCCCACGTCTTCCCGAACCGACGCAGTCACTGCGGCAGGCACCCTCACCACCGACCGCACCCGCGCAGCACGCGATGATGGCGCGCGTGCTGGCCGCACAGCAGCAACCGGACATCGTCGATCTGGCGTTCGCCGGCCCGCGCGGCAAGCGTTTCTATCCCGGCGCGCAGCTGGCCCGCATCACCGCGCAGGTACTGCGCCGGGCGGCCACCACGGTGGAGACCTACGCACGTCCCAACGGTGCGGCACGGCTGCTGAACCAGATCGTGCAGCGTGGGCCACGGCTGGGGCTGCACACCACCACGGACCGGCTGGTGCTCACGCATGGTGCGATGGAAGCCCTGCAGCTGGCGTTGCGCGTGGTGACCCAACCCGGCAATGCGGTGGCGATCGAAGCGCCCTCGTATTTCAACATCTACCCGCTGCTGCGCAGCCTGGGCCTGCGCGCGATCGAGCTGCCTACCCATCCTAGGGACGGCCTCGATCTGGACGCACTGGAAGCGCTGCTCGCCGCCGGTGGCATCGCCGCGATCATGGCCATGCCGACCGTGCACAATCCGCTCGGCGGCAGCATGCCCGTGCCGAACAAACAGCGCCTTGCCGCGCTGGTGAACCATTACCAGGTGCCGCTGATCGAAGACGCGGTCTACGCCGAACTGCAGTTCAAGGAACCGCTGGAGCCGTTGGCCAAGAGCTTTGATCGCGATGGCTGGATCATGGTCTGCAGCGGCTTCTCCAAGACGCTCGCACCGGACTACCGCATCGGCTGGCTCGACGGTGGCCGCTTCGCCGCCGATATCCAGCTGCTGAAGTTCCACTCCTCCGGTGCCGAATCACGCCTGCTCGGGGACGCGGTTGCCGCGTTCCTGGAAGCGGGCAACTACGAGCATCATCTGCGGGGGTTGCGTCGGCTCTACAGCGATCAGGTCAGCCACGTGCGTGGCCTGATCGCGCAGCACTTCCCGCCCGGCACGTCGGCCACCCAGCCGACCGGCGGGTTCCTGCTGTGGGTGGAACTGCCCGCCGCGATCGATGTCGGGGAGCTGTTCGAGCAGGCCTTGGCCGAGGGCGTGGTGTTCATGCCCGGCCAGGTCTACTCGCGCGGTGCACGCTACCGGCATTGCCTGCGCCTGTCGTGCTGCCAGGAACTGGACGAGCGCTTCGCCGGCGCGATTGCCACGCTCGGCCGGCTGGCCAGCGCGCTGCAGACGCGCGCAGGCAGCTGACGCTCAGAACACCAGCCGGTCCGCCAGGCGGGCCGGGTCCGCACCCGGCGCATACGGCAGGCGCCCCCAGCACGGCATCGGCAGCCGCGCGGTGAGCAGTGCGACGTTCTCGTCGCGGCGTGCCATGGTGGGGTCCACCTCATTGGCGATCCAGCCGATGCAGCGCGCGCCCCGGGCCGCGATCGCCTCGGCAGTCAGCCGCGCATGGTTGAGGCAGCCCAGCCGCAGCCCGACCACCATCACCACCGGCAGCGCCAGCGCGTCCACGAGATCACTCTGGTCCAGCGTGGCCGACAGCGGCGCCAGCCAGCCGCCGACGCCCTCGACCACCACCGTGTCCGCGCTGGCGCGCAGGCGCTCGAAGGCGGCCTCGATCGGCGCCAGCGACAGTTGCACGCCAGCCTCTGCCGCGGCGATCTCCGGGGCCAGTGGCTGCTCGAGCGCGAACGGGTTGAGGTCGTCATACGCGGGCATCGGCATGCTGGCGGCCAGCAGGGCCGTGGCATCCTCGTTGCGCAGGCCTTCGGGCGTGCGCTCGCAGCCACTGGCGACCGGCTTCATGCCCACTGCGGTGCCGCCGTGGCGGCGCAGGGCATGCAGCAGCACACAGCTGCTGAAGGTCTTGCCGACGCCAGTGTCGGTACCGGTAACGAACAGGGCGGCAGGGCGCGGCGCAGGCAGGGACATGGAAACGACCGGGAGCGGAATCGCGTCATTATCCGCCCTCCCGGCAGCGCTGCGGTGCGGTCCGCTGCGTTCCGCCAGCCCCGGGGGCAACCAACCGCCGCACTTGGTAGACTGCGGCCATGTTCGATACCTCCACGCTCACCGGCAGCAAGCCGGAACAGTACGGCCAGCTGCTGGCCCAGGCCCGCGCTCTGGTGCACGGCGAGCGCGACCGCATCGCCAATGCGGCCAACCTGTCGGCGCTGGTCTACCACGCCCTGCCGCACCTGAACTGGGTCGGCTTCTACTTCTTCGATGGCAAGGAGCTCGTCGTCGGCCCGTTCCAGGGCCTGCCCGCCTGCGTGCGCATCCCGCTCGACAAGGGCGTGTGTGGCGCCGCGGCGTCGCAGCGGGTGACCCAGCGCATCGAAGACGTCGATGCGTTCCCGGGTCACATCGCCTGCGACTCGGCCTCGCGCTCGGAACTGGTCGTGCCGCTGGTCCACAACGGCGACCTGGTCGGCGTGTTCGATCTGGACAGCCCTTCGCTGTCGCGCTTCGATGCCGAGGATCAGGCCGGGCTGGAAGCGATCGCCGCCGTGTTCGTCGAGGCATTGGGATGAGTGGCGTCAAGCTGCGCAACATCGGCCCGAAGAGCGCAGCATGGCTGCGCCAGGTCGGTCTGCGTACGCCGGAAGATCTGGTGGCGGTCGGCGCGGTCGGTGCCTTCGTCAAAGTGCGCCGCGCCGGGTTCAAGCCCAGCTTGAACCTGCTCTACTCGCTGGAAGGTGCACTGCAGGACTGCCACTGGCAGGAACTGCCGGAAGCGCGCCGCACCGTGCTGGTGGCGGAGTACGAAGCGATCATCGCCGACCAGCCGCTGAAGAAGGCGCCGCCTGCCTCCGGTCCGGTCTACGACCGCACCGTGGAGCATCGCGATGATGACGGCGAGGAAGCGCCGCCGTTCGAGATGGACGACGACAACCGCTGATCCACAGGTACCGACACACCGTCGCTACCCGTGCGCTTCATACCTGCTGCAGCTCCAGCAGTTCGCCCCACAGCCGGTCGTCCTCGCGTTCCACGCGCAGACGCAGCCGCGTCCCGTGATCGATGCGCAGCGCCCAGCACATCGCCATCGGCAGGCCGCACACCTGCGACAGCACCATCCGCAGCGGTCCGCCGTGGCTGACGATCAAGGTCGGGACCGGCTCGGGTTCATCCAGCAACCGATGCAGACCGCGCGCGATGCGGCGTTCGAAGTGGCCCCAGCTTTCGCCATGCGGCGGTGGATTGGCGTGCGGGTCCAGATGGAAGGCGGACAGCGCATCCATCGGCAGCGCCTCCAGCGCGAGCCCGTCCCAGTCGCCGAAATCGAGTTCTTCCCATTCCTCATCGGCCTCCACGTCCACCGCGTGGGGCAAGGCCAATGCCTCGGCGGTCAACAGTGCTCGCTGCCGTGGCGAGGACAGCACACGCTGCCAGGGCAGCCCGGCATAACGCGCACACAGGGCGTCGGTCGCGCCCTCGTGCAGCGCTGGATCGGTGCGGCCATCAAGATGATCGTCGCGGCCGGTGCTGGCGTGGCGGATCAGATCGAGGATCATGCCGCGCCCCGTCTGCTGCCCGCTGCGGCCGGCCGGTGCGGGTCACGGGCGTCGGTGCCGGGGTGCTGCAACCACGTTGGGGTCATGGAGATCACATCGAAAAAGCGAGGCGCATTCTAACCGGTGCGCTCCATGGGCCCGGCCGATGGCTTAGACTGCGCCCACTTTCAGGTGACCTGGGGCTGCAATGCCGCCAGGTTGAAACGGGAAGCCGGTGACGCGTCAGGCCCTGTGCCACGCCACTCCGGCGCTGCCCCCGCAACGGTAAGCGTGGAAACACCAGGCAACACGCCACTGTGCTTCGGCATGGGAAGGCGCCTGGCACGATGGCACCGCCATCGACGCGCGAGCCCGGAGACCGGCCTGGAGGACGACTGGTTGCGATGCGGCGGGCATGGCGGCGGCAAGCAGGCGCCTGCGTGCGTCCGCCCACCGTCGAACACCCCTGCAGCGTGATCATCCCCACCCCTTGCCGCGCGGGCGTGCGCGGTGCATGGAGTCATCGATGAAGCTGCAAACCCGCGTTCTTTCCCTGGCCGTGCTGTCGGCCCTGCCCCTGCTGGCCTCCGCACAGGACGACGCCACCGCGCTGGACCAGGTGCTGGTCACCGCCACGCGCACCCCGATCGCCCTGCAGGACAGCATCTCACCGGCGCAGGTGATCGACCGCGCCGAGATCGAGCGCAGCCAGGCACCGTCGCTGCAGGATCTGCTGCGCGGCCGTGCCGGCATCAACCTCAACAACAGCGGCGGCCTGGGCAAGCAGAGCTCGCTGTTCCTGCGTGGCACCAACTCGGCCCACACCCTGGTGCTGGTGGATGGCGTGCGCATCAACACCGGCGACCTCGGCCTGGCCATGATCCAGGACCTGCCGCTGGCGCAGATCGAACGCATCGAGATCGTGCGTGGCCCGCAGTCCAGCCTGTACGGCGCCGATGCGATCGGTGGCGTGATCCAGATCTTCACCCGCCGCAACGCCGGCCAGTTCGCGCCGCACCTGCAGCTTGGTGGCGGCAGCAATGGTCTGCGCGAGGCCAGCGGTGGCTTCGGCGGCAGCGGGGAGCGTGGCTGGTTCGGCACCGACATCGCCTACCAGCACACCGATGGCATCAACGCCTGCCGCGGCGACGCCGCTACCTTCGCTGGCTGCGGTGCCGATGAGCCCGACCGCGACGGCTACCGCAACCTGTCGATGAGCCTGCGCGGCGGCTATGCGCTGACCGACACGCTGAGCCTGGAAGGCACCGCGCTGCGCGCCGAAGGCGAGAACCAGTACGACGGCTACTACAACTACTCCGAGACCCTGCAGCAGGTGCTCGGCGGCAAGTTGCGCTACACGCCGAGTGAGCGCTTCAACCTGACCGTGAACGTCGGCCGCGCTGACAACGAATCGGACAACTACAACGGTGATACCTGGCTGGGCAACGCGCAAACCCACCGCGACAGTGCGTCGGTGCAGGCCGACATCGGCATCGCTGACGGCCAGCTGCTGAGCGCCGGCGTGGACTGGAGCCAGGACAACCTGGACGGCAGCAGCGCCGGCTACCTGGTCGACAGCCGCGACAACACCGGTGTGTTCGTGCAGTACCAGGGCCGCTTCGGCGCGCACCACCTGCAGGCCAGCGTGCGCAACGACGACAACGAGCAGTTCGGCAACCACACCACCGGCAGCCTCGGCTGGGGTCTGGAGCTGGGCAGCGGTTTCCGCCTCAACGCCAGCTACGGCACCGCGTTCAAGGCCCCGACCTTCAGCGACCTATACGACCCGTGGAGCGGCGTGCCGACCCTGGATCCGGAGACATCCAAGAGCGCGAACATCGGCATCGCCCAGCAGGGTGATGGCTGGCGCTGGGGCCTGGACGTATACGAAACGCGCATCGATGACCTGATCACCTACGACGCGACCACCTTCATGATGTCGCAGGTCGAGAAGGCCCGCATCCGCGGTGCCGAACTGACCGGTGCGATCACCCTCGCCGGATTCGACCTCAACGCACAACTCAGCCACACCGACCCGCGCAACCGCACCGACGGCAGCGCGCAGTTCGACAACTGGCTGGCCCGCCGCGCACAGAACACCGCGCGTCTGGACGTCGATCGCCGTTTCGGTGACTTCCGCGCCGGCCTCACCGCCAACGGCGCCGGCAAGCGGTACGACAATGCGGCCAACACCGTGCGCCTGGGCGGCTACGGCACCGTGGATCTGCGCCTGGAATACGCGCTGACCCGCGATTGGTCCGTACTGGGCCGGGTCAGCAACCTGTTCGACCGCGACTACGAAACCGTCGCCTGGTACAACCAGCCCGGCCGCGAGTACCGCCTGAGCGTGCGTTACCAGCCGAAGTAAGGGATCTGGACGGCGGCACTGCCGCCGTCCCACCTCCGGTAGGTGCCGACCGTTGGTCGGCACAATCATTGAACCTGGTAGGTGCCGACCGTTGGTCGGCACACGCTCGAACGCCTTACAACACCAGCAATTCCCGCAGATCATCCATCACGGCAACCGCCTCGACGTTGTCCAGATCCAGCCCGCGCGGATACCCATAGCGCACCAGCGCCACCGGCATGCCTGCATCCACCGCAGCGCGGTAATCGGTGATCGAATCACCCACCATCAACGCTGCCTCGACAGCCACGTCGAAGTGTGCCGCGATATGCCGCAACGGCGCACCATTCGGCTTGCGCTCCGGCAGGGAATCCCCGCCCAGCACCAGTGCGAACACATCCTGCAGACCGAAATGCTGCAGCAACGGCGCCACCAGCGCGGACGGCTTGTTGGTGCAGATCGCCAGCGTCACCGAACGCTTGCGCAAGGCCGCCAACGTCTCGGTCACGCCATCAAACAGGCGCGGGCTGCGCAACAGGCACGCTTCGTAGTGCCGCATGAAACCAGGCATCACCTCGTCCAGATCGATATCGCTGCCGGCCGCGGTAAACGCCTGCTCGACCAGCCGCCGCACGCCATCACCGATCCACGTCAACACCGTCGCCTCCGGCACGCGCGGCAACTGCCAATCCTGCAGCGTGCGGTTGAGCGCTTCGGCGATATCGGCCGCGCTGTCCACCAGCGTGCCATCCAGATCGAACACCACCAACGGATACGGATACGACAAGACGACACTCACTTCAACGACGTGGGAGCCCCATTGTACGGCGGCACCGCAACGGCGCTGCTCATGCGCCGTTGACCCCAGGCACTCAGAGCAACGCCAGGAACTGCGGGCTGCTGAAACGCTCCACCAGGAAATCCAGGAAGCTGCGCATGATCGTCGGCAGCTGCCGGCGCGAGGCGTACACGGCGTGCAGCCCCAGCGTCTCCACCGTGTAGTCGGGCAGCACGGCCACCAGTTCGCCCGAACGCAGCAGCGGCGCGATCTGGTACATCGGCAACATGGCGATACCCGCCCCGGCGCGTACGGCTTCCAGCAGCAACGATGCTTCATTGGCGCTGATGTTGCCGCCCACCGCCACCGCGATCTGTCGCCCGTCGCGCTGCAGGTGCCACACGCTCTTGCCCACGTAGTGGTGGGTCAGGCAGTTATGCGCGGCCAATGCATCGGCCGAGCCCGGTGCACCGCGCTCGGCCACGTACGACGGCGCCGCACACAACACCGACCGGCACGGCCCAAGATGGCGCGCGATCAGACTCGGGTCGATTGCGCGTGAGATGCGTACGGCGATGTCCACCCGCTCTTCCACCAGATTCACCACCCGGTCGACGAGTAGCAGTTCCACCCGCGTCAGCGGATGGCGTTTGACGAACTCGGCCACCGCCGCGGCCAGGTGGAGCTGCCCGAAAGAAACACTCGCGGTCACCCGGATCAGCCCGTGTGGCTCGGGGTTGTCAGTGGCCAGCTCAGCGTGCAGTTCATCGCCGATCGCCAGCATCTGCCGGAAGCGAAGCAGCGCCGCTTCTCCCGGCCCCGTCAGGCTGATCCGGCGCGTGGTCCGGTGCAGCAGACGCGCGCCCAGCCAGCGCTCTACCTCGGCCAGATAGCGCGTCACCATCGCCCGCGACATCTCCAGCGCCTCGGCCGCAGCGGTCAGGCTGCCACGCTCGGCCACCTCGACGAACACGTTCATGGCAGTCATCCGGTCCATTTGATCGATCCGTGCAACAAATTAGGCCGTTATACGCGGTTTTTCGTTCGATTCCAGAGGCATACGCTGGCCTTCCCTCCTCAACGGACCTCCCCCATGAAAATCGCTCTCGTTGGTGCCACCGGCAACATCGGCCGTGAAATCACCCGTCAGGCGCTCGCCCGCGGCCACCAGGTCACCGCCATCGTCCGCCGTGAGACCGACCTCCCGGCGGAACTGGACGGCGCCCAGCTGGCCGTGGCCGCGCTGGATGACACCGACGCGCTGGCCGCCGTGATCGCCGGCCATGACGTCCTGGCCAGCGCCTTCGGCCCGCGCCCGGGCGATGACCCCACCACGGTGACCACCACCAGTGCCGCCCTGGTCGCCGCGGCGCGCCAGGCCGGCGTGCCCCGCTTCATCATGGTCGGTGGCGCCGGCAGCCTGGAAGTCGCCCCCGGTGTGCAGCTGGTGGACACCGAGGGCTTCCCGGATGCCTACAAGCCGGTCGCCCTGGCCGCCCGCGAGACGCTGAAGCAGCTGCGCGCCGTCGACGACCTCGACTGGACGTTCTACTCCCCGGCCGCAGAAATCGGCCCCGGCCCGCAGCGCGGCGGCTTCCGCACCCAGGCGAAGAACTTCCTGGTCGGCGATGACGGCCACAGCCGGATCAGCTACGCCGACTACGCCGACGCCTTCGTCAGCGAAATCGAAACCCCGCAATACCTGCGCCAGATCGCCACCGTCGCGTACTGAGCCCTGCCCGCCCCGGCGATCCCCGCCGGGGCACTGGATGGAACCGCCCCCATGCCCACGCTCTCCCGCACCACCCTGGCCCTCAGCCTCGCTCTGATCACCGGCCTCACCGCCCTCACCCCGGCTACCAGCCATGCCCGCCCCGCCGCGAACGCACCCGCGCAGGCCGCCCCCCTCGCGGTGCAGCCGTACCACCCCGGCGACAACGCCCTGTTCGCGGTCTCCTCGACCCTGATCACCGGCCCTCACGACGCCATCCTCGTGGATGCCCAGTTCGCCGCCACCGATGCCGCGCAGCTGGTCCAACGCATCCGTGACTCAGGCAAACGCCTGACCACGATCTACATCAGCCACGGCGACCCCGACTACTACTTCGGCCTGGCCACCCTGCAGGACGCCTTCCCCGACGCCCGCATCCTTGCCACGCCCGCTACCGTCGCCCACATCAACGCCACCCAGGCCGCCAAACTCGCGTTCTGGGGCCCCCAGATGGGCGCAGGCAAGCCGAGCCGCATCGTCATCCCCGCCCCACTGGACGGCGACACCCTCACCCTCGAAGGCCAACCGATCAAGATCATCGGCCTCACCGGCCCCACCCCGGACCGCACCGTCCTGTGGATCCCCTCCCAGCGCACCCTCCTCGGCGGCATCCCCATCGTCGCCGGCGAACACGTCTGGATGGCCGACACCCAAAGCGCGCAATCACACGCGCACTGGCTGCAGACCCTCGCCACCATCAAGGCCCTGAACCCCACCCGCGTCATCCCCGGCCACTACGCAGCCGATGCAGCCCTGGATATCAGCGCCGTGGATTTCACCGCCAACTACATCCGCGCCTTCGACGAAGAAACCGCACGCAGCAAAGACGCCAACGCACTGATTGCCGCGATGAAAAAACGCTATCCGAACCTGGCAGGCGAGAGCTCGCTGGAACTGAGCGCGAAAGTAGCCAAGGGTGAAATGCAGTGGCCGTAATGACGCATCCGTAGAAACCAAACGTCATCCGCGAATCTCGAAACGCACGACGCGTTTCCCCTCTGCGCACCGACATGTGTCGGGGGGACGACGCGGGTGGGGTATCGGGACCGTGTGTTGCCATGGATGGCAACACACGAGCCTACATGGACGTACTTGCGGCGGGTCCCGATACCCCACCCGCGTCGTCCCAAACTCTCACCACGCAGATACCAGCGCCTTAGCAGTTGATCTTGATCTTGATGTCGCCGTTGCCGTTGCCGTTGCCGTCAACACTTGAACAGATCAAGAAAAACGGCAAAAACCGCGGACGAATACCGCCCAGCTACACATCACCAAGATGATCAAACAACCCCGGCTGGCGTACCACCTCCCGCTCCCGGAATCCCCCCAACCCCACCCCCACCAACCGATACCGCGTCTCCAACGGCAACTCCACCCGCGCCCGCAACCCCAACGCAATATCGCGCAGCTCCTCCACCGAATCCGGCGGCGACTCCGGCGTAAAACTGCGCGTAATGATCCGGAACTGCGACGTCTTCAACTTCAACACCACCGTATGCCCCACCCGGTCCGTCTTGCGCGTCGCCAGCCACGTCTTCTCCGCCAACTGCACGATCGCCGGCGCCAGATCCTCCAACAACAGATCCTCCGCGAACGTATCCTCCGACGAAATCGACTGCACCGGCTGATCCGGCTCCACCGGCCGCTCATCCACACCGCGCGCACGATTGAACAACCGCCCCCCGAACGTCCCGAACCGCGCCTCCAGTTCCTCCAGCGGCAGCGCACGTAGATCACCCACCGTCGCCACGCCCAGCTCGGCCAGCTTCGCTGCCATCACCTTGCCCACGCCCGGCACACGGTTCACCGGCAACGGCGTCAGGAACTGCTCGATGCGATGCGGCGGCACCACGAACTGCCCATCGGGCTTGCGCCAATCCGAGGCGATCTTGGCCAGGAACTTGTTCGGCGCGATCCCCGCCGAGGCGGTCAACTGCGTCTCTTCGCGGATCTGCGCGCGGATGATCTGCGCGATCTCCGTCGCCACCGTCATCCCGCCCTTGTGCTCGGTCACATCCAGATACGCCTCGTCCAACGACAACGGTTCCACCAGATCCGTATGCCGCAGGAATATCTCGCGCACCTGGCGTGACACCGCCTTGTAGCGGGCGAAATCCGGCGGCACGAATACCGCATCCGGACACAACCGCTCCGCGCGCAGCGCCGGCATCGCCGAACGCACCCCGAACACCCGCGCCTCGTACGAGGCCGCGCAGACCACCGAGCGCATCCCACGCCACGCCACCACCACCGGTTTGCCCCGCAAAGAAGGGTCGTCACGCTGCTCCACGGACGCGTAAAACGCATCCATGTCGACGTGAATGATCTTGCGGGGGCGGGACACGGGCGTTGGCACTCGAATTCAGATGAACAAGATTACAGCCACACGCCGCAGTATGGTTGTTGGATAACAACAACATGCGTTTTTGAACCTGAAAACACTACGGCGGCGTACGGTTAAAACGTTTGATTGAATCACTTTTTCTCATGCACTCTTGAGCACTTGCTTCATGCAAGAGCAGTCGACCTGTGGTCGGCTCACCCCGATGACAACTTCCTCAGGATTGCGTTTTCCATGACTCGTCTCAACGCGTTCTCGCGCGACCAGCTGCTGGCCAGCGCCCGCGGTGAACTGTTCGGCCCGGGCAGCGGCCGCCTGCCCAATGATCCGATGCTGATGTTCGATCGCATCACCGATATCCGCGAGGACGGCGGCCCACACGGCAAAGGCATGGTACGCGCGGAACTGGATATCCGCCCTGACCTGTGGTTCTTCGACTGCCACTTCCTCGGCGACCCGGTCATGCCCGGCTGCCTCGGCCTGGATGCCATGTGGCAGCTGACCGGCTTCTTCCTGACCTGGATCGGTGCGCCCGGCCGTGGCCGCGCCCTGGGCTGCGGTGAAGTGAAGTTCACCGGCCAGGTGCTGCCGAGCGCCAAGCGCGTCACCTACGAAATCGACATCTCGCGCGTCATCAACCGCAAGCTGGTGATGGCACAGTCCGACGCCCGCATGCTGGTGGACGGTCGCGAAATCTACTCTGCCAAAGACCTGCGTGTAGGTCTGTTCACTTCCACTGAGAACTTCTGATGCGTCGCGTCGTCATTACCGGAATGGGCATCACCTCGTGCCTGGGCAACGATCTGGACACCGTGTCCACTGCATTGCGTGAAGGCAAGGCCGGCATCCGCCACCTGCCCGATCATGCCGAAGCCGGCCTGCGCAGCCATGTCGGCGGCAACATCGAGCTGGACCTGGATGCGCAGATCGACCGCAAGGTGAAGCGCTTCATGAGCGATGCGTCGGCGTATGCGTACATCGCCATGCGCGATGCGATCGCCGATGCCGGCCTGGACGAGGCGCAGGTCGCCAACCCGCGGACCGGCCTGATCGCCGGCTCCGGCGGCGGCTCCAGCCAGTGGCAGGTGGAATCGGCCGACATCCTGCGCGCCCGCGGCGTGCGCAAGGTGGGCCCGTACATGGTGCCGCGCACGATGTGCTCCACCGTGTCGGCGTGCCTGGCCACGGCGTTCCAGATCAAGGGCCTGAGCTACTCGCTGTCGGCCGCCTGCGCCACCTCCGCGCATTGCATCGGCGCCGCCGCGGATCTGATCCGCCATGGCGCGCAGGACGTGATGTTCGCCGGTGGCGGTGAAGACCTGCACTGGTCGATGAGCGTGATGTTCGATGCGATGGGCGCCCTGTCGACCCGCTTCAACGACACGCCCGCCTCGGCCTCGCGCCCGTACGACAAGGACCGCGACGGCTTCGTCATCGCCGGTGGCGGCGGCATGCTGGTGCTGGAAGACTACGACCACGCCGTGGCCCGTGGCGCGCGCATCTATGCCGAGCTGGTCGGGTACGGCGTCACCTCCGATGGCGCCGACATGGTCGCCCCGTCCGGTGAAGGCGCGGTGCGCTGCATGAACATGGCGATGGAGCACATCACCGCCCCGATCGACTACCTCAACACGCACGGCACCTCGACTCCGCTGGGCGACGTCACCGAGCTGAAGGCGGTGCGTGAAGTGTTCGGCGAGAGCATTCCGCCGCTGTCCTCGACCAAGGCGCTGTCCGGCCATTCGCTGGGCGCGGCAAGCGTGCACGAAGCGATCTACTGCCTGCTGATGATGCGCGATGGCTTCATCGCCGGCTCGGCCAACATCGGCGAGCTGGACCCGCTGGTGGAAGGCTTCCCGATCGTGCAGCAGACCCAGCCGGCACAGCTGAACACCGTGATGTCCAACAGCTTCGGCTTTGGCGGCACGAATGCGGCGCTGGTGTTCAGCCGCCTCTGAGTACCGCCTGGATCCGCATGAAAAAGCCCGGCCATGTGCCGGGCTTTTTCGTGGTGCACGCGATCAATGCCCGGTGTATCGGCAAGCCGGGCGGGACATCACCGCGCGCCGGTCACCGGCAACAGCGGCATCAACAACGCCCGGGCATCCAGCAGCGAATCCACGATGCGATGCCCCAGCGCGCGCAGTTCTTCATCCGGATGCACCAGGTCCGGAACCTGGATCGCGGTCATCCCCGCACCCACGGCCGCGCGGATCCCGGCCGGGGAATCTTCCAGCGCCAGGCAGCGCGCCGGGTCCTTGCCCAGCTTCTGCGCCGCCAGCAGGTAGATGTCCGGGGCGGGCTTGGGATGCGCGACATCGCTGCTGGTCACCACCACCTCGAAGAACGGCAGCAGCCCGGCCGCCGCCAGCTTGCGCGAGGCACGTGGCTGGCGGGTGGAGGTCGCCACTGCACGTGGAACGCCATGTTCGTGCAGCAGCTGCAGGATCTCCAGGATGCCGGGGCGCAGCGGCAGACCCTGCTGCGTGCGCGCTTCGTACAGTTCGTGGCAACGCGCGAACAGCGCGGCGACCTGCTCGGCAGTGACCGTCTGCAGCAGCAGGCGCTCGCAGTCGCGGTCGCCCAGACCCACCATGCGCAGCCAGAAGCCCTCCGGGAACGGCAGCGCCAGCTCCTGCGCCGCCTGCGACCAGCACGCGATCGAGACGCGCTCGCTGTCGATCATCAACCCGTCCATGTCGAAGATGACGGCGTCGGGCAGGAACGGCAGCGCGGCGAAGGCGGTCATGGGACGTTGAACAGCGTCTCGAGATCGGCCGCATCGAGCATGCGCCACTCACCTTCGGGCAGTTCCCCCAGCGACAGCCCGCCGATACGGCTGCGGTGCAGCGCCTCGACGTGGTTGCCGACGGCCGCGAACATCCGGCGGGCCTGGTGGTAGCGGCCTTCGTGCAGGACCAGCTGCGCCTGGCGCGGACCGTTCACGTGCAGCTCGGCCGGCAGCAGGGGCTTGTCGTCCGATTCCAGCAGCAGGCCGCCGCTGGCGAAACGCGCGGTTTCATCGCCGCGCAGGTCTTCGGCCAGGGTGACCTCGTAGGCCTTGTCCAGGCGCGACTTCGGCGACACGATCCGGTGCAGCAGCGCGCCATCGTCGGTCATCAGCAGCATGCCACTGGTGTCGCGGTCCAGGCGGCCCACCGAGGACAACACCGGCGCACGGTCGCGGTAGCGCGGCGGCAGCAGGTCGTAAATCAGCCGGCCCTTGTCCTTGGTCGAACAGGTGTAGCCGCGCGGCTTGTGCAGCAGCAGGGTCAGCCCCTGCGGCGGGTCCAGCGGCTCGCCCTCGACCCGGATCGCCTCATGCGCGACCGCGTCATCGGCGTACAGCACCTCGCCCTCGGCATCGGTGATCAGGCCGGCGCGGAACATCCCCTGCACCTGCTTGCGGCTGCCATAGCCCAGGTTGGCCAACAGCTTGACCAGCTTCATGCGCGGCCTCCGCGGCCCCACTTCGGCTCGGTGCTGCGCGGCGTGCGAACCGGCGTGGCGCTCTTGCTGGCCTTGGTCGCTTCGATCAGCTTGAAGCCATCGCGCTCGGCAGCCACCCGGACCTGGCCGAAGCTCTCGTTGAGAATGTGCTCGTACGGCAGGTGACGGTTGGCCACCAGCCACATGCGACCGCCCGGGCGCAGCGCCTGCGCGGCCACGGCGATGAAGCGCTGGCCGATATCCGGGCGATCCGCGCGCGACGGGGTGTGGAACGGCGGGTTGGTCACGATGAAGTCGTACTCGCCCTCGATTCCGGCGGTGACGTCCTGCCAGTGATAGGCCAGCGCCGCCGGCTTGCCGAGTGCGGTCAGGTTCTCGCGGGCCAGCGCCAGCGCGCGGCCTTCGGCCTCGTACAGGTCCAGCGCGGTCACGTTCGGGCAGCGCGCCAGCACTTCGGCGGACAGATAGCCGAAGCCGGCGCCCAGATCGGCGCCACGGCCGGCCAGATCGGCCGGCAGCTGCTCCACCAGCAGCGCCGAGGCGGGATCGATGCGGTCCCAGGCGAAGATGCCCGGGCGGCTCTGGAAGCGGCCGCCAAGGATCGCGCGCGGCGCGTCCAGCGTTGCCCAGCGCTGCGCGAGCGCGGCGTCGTGCTGGCCGTTGAGCGGCGCAGTCCAGTAGGCACGGCAATGGTTCTTGGTCAGCTTGCCGCCGAGGCCGGCCAGCTGCTGCAGGTCGCCTTCGCCGGAGCGGGCGCCTTCGTTGTTGTGCTGGCAGGCCACCACGATCCCGCCCGGGGCGGTCAGGGCCAGCGCACGGGCGAACAGCGCCTTGGCTTCCTCGCGCTGGCGCGGTGGCAGCACCAGCACCACGGCGTAGCGGGTGGCATCACCGGCCAGCTGCTGCTCGTCACGTACGGTCCAGCCGCTGGCTTCCAGGGCGTCGGCAAACGGGCGGAAGCTCTGCTCGCAGACCAGCTGCGCCGGCTGGGCGTGCTCGCGCAGCGGCGCGCCATCGCGGGCGCGCAGGAACAGCACGGGGCCGGCCGGCCAGGACAGCACGCCACTGGCGAACGGCAGGAACAGGGTTTCCAGGGGAGCGTCGTGCTGGGCAGCCATGCGGAGGGCACATCTTGAAAAGAGGCCGCCATTCTACCGGTTCGCCCCGCCAGCCCCGGATTTGCGTTTATTCAACGTCCTGTTGATGCCCTGACAACATCCAAACCGGCAGGGTGGAGCCTCACTTCCCGTGGAGATGGCTCATGCGTGCATTGTTTGTCGGTGGCGTAGTCGACAACAGCGAGATGGACATGGAGGGCAGCCAGCCACCGGTGCACTACCCCGAAGATACCGGCGGCGGCCATTCGCGCTACCGCCTCCACCAGGTCGGCAAGACCGCCGACGGCAGCGTGGCCTATGCGGTCTACGGCGCGCCGGACCTGGCCGACGAAGAGGTGGCCCGCATCGCCGATGAGCGGGCGTATGCGCGCCGTTTCGAGGCTGAACCCAGCGAGTTCATCCACTGACGCCGCCCTCCGCCGGGCCTGCCCGCCGCGGTCACTCGCGGTAGGGCAGTTGCCGGATGGCCTTGATCTGGTCCAGCCACACCACGTGCTGCTGGACCGGCGTATCCAGATCGTCCAGCCGCAGTTGGCCATTGCTGCCTTCGTTTTCCTCGGCGTCGCGGTACTGCTGCAGCGTCGGCTGCACGGCCACCGTGCCGAGCAGGCGGCTGCCATCGTCCAAGATGAGTTCGACCTGGGTCTGGCCGTGCAGCTGCGGCAACAGCGCTTCCAGGGCCGCGATATCGGCCGGCTGGGTGTGGATGCGGGGGGCGTAACGGGACATGGCAACTCCTGTGGCGTATGGCCCCAGTGTGCCGCTGGCGACGTCAACACGCCGCCAACGCTGACTCAGCGGTTGCCGCCCAGCACACTGCGTACGGCAGCCACCAGCTGGGCAACCGAATACGGCTTCGCCACATGCTCCTGGAAGCCGGAGGCCAAGGCCCGCTTGCGGTCATCCGCCCGTGCCAGCGCGGTCACGGCCACGGCCGGCAGGGCATCTGCTTCGACCCCCATGTTGTCGCGCAGCGTGCGTACCAGACCATAGCCGTCCATCCCGGGCATGCCGATATCGGTCAGCAGCGCGTCGATGCCGTCATGGCCTTTCTCGTTGAGCAGTGCCAGCGCTTCGCCGGCCGAAGACGCCGTGGTGACCGAGGCGCCCTGCTCTTCCAGCAGCCGCCGGAGGTACTCCAGCACTTCGGGCTGATCTTCCACAGCCAACAGGTGCAGGCCTTTGAGTGGATACGGCTCGATGATCTGCTCGGTGATCGGGCCGCTGAACACTTCGCGCAGCGGACGACCATCGGCCTGCGGCTGATAGCGCGGCAGGCGCACGTTGAAGGTGGCACCGTGGCCATGGCCGTCGCTGCTGGCGGCCACCGCACCGCCATGCAGCTCCACCAGCTGCTGCACGATCGCCAGGCCCAGGCCCAGGCCGCCATGCCGGCGCGTGGTCGTCCCGTCCGCCTGGCGGAACCGGCTGAACAGGTGACGCAGGAACTCCGGCGCGATGCCGTCGCCGGAATCGGTGACGCTGATCGACCAGTGCCCGCCGTCCGCTGCCAGAGTGAGTACCACCCGGCCCTCGGCCGGGGTGAACTTGATCGCGTTGGAAAGCAGGTTCCACAGCACCTGCTGCAGGCGCGTGGCATCGCCGAGGACCAGGCACGGTTCCTCCGGCATCACCAGCTCCATGGTCAGGGCCTTGCCTTCGGCCACCAGCTCCTGCGCGCGCATCGCCTCTTCCAGCTGGGTGCGCAGATCGAGCATTTCCACTTCCAGCTGCACCTTGCCCAGCAGCATGCTGCTCAGGTCCAGCATGTCCGAGATGAGCCGCTTCTGCGCCATCGCACTGTTGGCGATCACGCCCAGTCCCTTGTACATCGGGCTGGTGTTGTCGATGCGCTGGAGCAGCAGCTCGCTCCAGCCCAGGATGGTGGTCAGCGGCGTGCGCAGCTCATGCGAGAGCGTGGCCAGGAATTCATCCTTCAACCGCGCCATGTTTTCGGCGGCACTGCGCGCAGCGCGCTCGGACTGCAGCAGTTCCTCGCGCGCCATTTCGATCTCGCGGCGCTCGGTCACGTCCGGGCTGCTGCCGGCGAGACCGATGAACCGCCCCATCCGCGAGAACCGCGGCCGGGCGTTCATTTCCAGCCAGCGCCACTGGCCATCGGCGCGACGACCGCGGACCAGGGCGTGCATGGACCGCTGGGATTTCAGGGATTCCTGGAGCTCATAGTCGAAGACCGAGGCATCGTCAGGATGGACCAGGCCACGCCAGACATCGTCGGGCACGCGCTGCTCATCGCCGCCGAAAAACTCACTGAAGGCGCTATTGACGAAGCGCGAATGGCCGCGCTCGTCCAGCACCCAGACCGGCATCGGCAGGCCATCGGCCAACGCACTGAAACGCGCTTCGCTTTCAGCCAGCTCCACTTCGATGTGCTTGCGGTGGGTGATGTCGAAGAACACCACCGCCACCAGGTGCTCGTCCGGCTCGCCCACGCTGACCGCTTCCACCGAGTACCAGCGGCCCAGCGCCCGCGCTTCCATCTCGAACTGGCGTGCCTGGCCGCTGCGCGCCACCTCGCCATAGGTGCGGTACCAGTCCGATTCGTGGCCGGGCTGCAGGCTGCTCATCCGCTGGCCGCAGGCATTGTCCAGCCCGGTGTTGCGCGCAAACGCCTCGTTGACCTCCACGAACCGGTAATCCACGCCCACGCCTGCGTCGTCGAAGATTACTTCGATGATGCAGAACCCCGCATTCAGGCGTTCAAGTACCGTGCGATACAGGGCCGGATCCGGCGATGAAGCCAGGAAGGAGGCGCGTTCCAACGTTGAGGTAGGCAGGCTGGGCAAGGGCGTCAATGGGGCAGCTGGCGAAACAGAGGGACACAGGATCAGCCAATGCGCGTATTCGCAGTGTCAAGCGCAGTGGGGACTCGGGGTGCCGGCGGGATGAATTGGCGCCAACGGCAACCGCCGAGCATACACGCGTGGATTGTGGGCCACCCGGTTCGGGATCACACTGAGGACCTGATCCCACCCGTGATCGCGACGCAGGAGTTGTCATGAACCGCACATCCCTGATCGCCGGGGCATTGGCCGGCCTGCTGCTCATCGGCAGCGCCACGGCGGCCCCGCGCACCGTGACCGACCCGCAGGCACCGCGCGCGCTCGAGACCGCAGGCCCGGTCCAGGTGAGCTGGAGCGACCCTGCCCAGTTCACCGAGATCCGCCAGAGCAACAACCGCTTCGAGGCCGAACGCGGCGACTGGGTGCAGCAGCTGGCCAAGTATGTGCAGACCACGGCCAGCAAACAGCTGCAGCCCGGGCAGACGCTGGAGGTGACCTTCACCGACATCAAGCGCGCCGGCGACTACGAGCCGTGGCATGGCCCACGAGCCGACGACATCCGGGTCATGCGCGATATCTACCCGCCGCGCGTGACGCTGACCTATACGCTCAAGGATGCGCAGGGCCAGGTGATCGGTGAAGGCGAGCGCAAGCTGCAGGACACCGGCTACCTGCACAACATCGGGCGGCAGAGCGACACCGATCCGCTGCGCTACGAAAAGCGCCTGCTGGAGGATTGGATCCGGCGCGATCTGCGCAACGAGGCCACGGCCAGCAACTGAGGGATGCCTCAGCCGCCGGCGTACTCGCGCACGACCCGCTTCACGCCGCACGGCAGCTGATATGCGCTGACCCCGCACAGCGGCGCCAGGGCTTCGATGCGCGGGGCATCGCCCCATAGCGTCACCGTGCTGCCGATGCCCGCCTGTGGCAGGTGGGTCAGGTCCACGGTGAGCATGTCCATCGAGACCCGGCCGATCACGATGCCCGGCTGGCCATCGATGCGGACGGGGGCGCCATTCGGCGCGAACTGCGGGTAGCCATCGGCGTAACCGAGCGCGACCACCCCCACGCGGGTCGGCCGCTGCGCGACGAAGCGCGCGCCATAGCCGACCGGCTCGCCCACGGCGATATCGCGGACGGCGAAGATCTTCGAGCGCATCGTCATGACCGGGCGCAGACGCTCGGTCAGCGCCGTGTGCGCCGGCATCGGGTTGATCCCGTACAGCATCAGGCCCGGGCGCACCCAGTCGCTGCGCACGTCCGGCCAGCCCAGCAGTGCCGGTGAATTGCACAGGCTGGTCTGCCCGGCCAGGCCCTCGATGGCCGCGGCGAACACATCGGCCTGCTCGCGGGTACGCGGGCTGTCCAGCTCGTCGGCACGCGCCATGTGGGTCATCAGCACCATCGGCCCGACATGCGCCAACGCACTGAGCGTGGCATGCGCGGCGCGGAATTCGTCCGGCCACAGGCCCAGCCGGTGCATGCCGCTGTCCAGCTTCAACCACACGGTGAGCGTGGCGGTGGTCTGGAACGCGGCCACCGCCTCGACCTGCCACGGTGCACCAACGGCAAACCACAGGTCGTGCTCGACGATCAGCGGCAGTTCGTCGGCATCAAAGAAACCCTCCAGCAGCAGGATCGGTCCGGTGATGCCGGCCTGGCGCAGTTCCAGCGCTTCCTCGATGCAGGCTACGCCAAATGCATCGGCCTCGGCCTGCAGCGCGCGGGCGCAGCGCACCGCACCGTGCCCGTACGCATCGGCCTTGATCACCGCAACGGCTTTGCCGCCCCCCAGTTCGCGTGCCAGCCGGTAATTGCTGCGCAGCGCGTCCAGATCAATCAACGCACGGGCTGGGCGCATGAACTCGGCTCACGGTGACGGACGGATGCGGCGTGGTGGTTGTAGCGGAAGATATCCAGGCCTTCGGTGCTGATCTGCGGCTGGCGGGCATCCATCAGGTCGGCGAGGTAGCGGCCGGAGCCGCAGGCCATGGTCCAGCCCAGGGTGCCGTGGCCGGTATTGAGGAACAGGTTGCGGTACGGCGTGGCGCCGACCACCGGGGTGCCGTCCGGCGTGGCCGGGCGCAGGCCGGTCCAGAACTCGGCGCGCGACAGGTCGCCGCCCTCCGGGTACAGATCGCGCACCACCTTCTCCAGCGTGGCGCGACGGCGCGGCGAGAGGGACAGGTCGAACCCGCCCACTTCGGCCATGCCACCCACGCGGATGCGGTCGTCAAAGCGGGTCACGGCCACCTTGTAGCTTTCATCCAGGATGGTCGAGGTCGGGGCCATCGCCGGGTTGGTGATCGGCAGCGTGAGCGAGTAGCCCTTGAGCGGGTACACCGGCAGCTGCATGCCCAGCGGGGCGACCAGCGACGGCGAGTAGCTGCCCAGCGCGACCACGTAGTGATCGGCGGTTTCCAGCGTGCCGTCGATGCGCACGCCGGTGATGCGGTCGCCCTCGCTCTGCAGGCCGGCGATGTCCTGATCGAAACGGAATTCGACCCCGGCATCGACGCACATCTGCGCCAGGCGACGGGTGAACAGCTGGCAATCGCCGGTCTGGTCGCGCGGCAGGCGCAGCGCGCCGACCAGCGTGTCGGCCACGCCGGCCAGCGCCGGTTCGTAAGCAATGATGCCGTCGCGGTCGAGCACCTCGTAGGGCACGCCGTACTGGGCCAGCACCTCGATGTCCTGGGCGGAGGCATCCAGCTGCTGCTGGGTACGGAACAGCTGGGTGGTGCCCAGGTCGCGGCCTTCGAATTCGATGCCGGTTTCGCGGCGCAGTTCGTTGAGGCAGTCGCGGCTGTACTCGGACATGCGCACCATGCGCGCCTTGTTGATCGCATAGCGCTCATGGGTGCAGTTGCGCAGCATCTGCGCCAGCCAGCGGTACTGGTGCCAATCCAGGCCTGGGCGGATCGCCAGCGGCGCATGTTCGGAGAACAGCCACTTGACCGCCTTGAGCGGCACGCCCGGGGCGGCCCACGGGGAGGTGTAGCCGAACGACAGCTGGCCCGCGTTGGCGAAACTGGTTTCCAGCGCCGGACCGGGCTGGCGATCGACGACCGTGACTTCAAACCCGGCCTGCCGCAGGTACCAGGCACTGGTCGTGCCGATCACACCGCTGCCAAGGACTAGAACGCGCATGACACCTCTCCAACCCGATCATTCCCTGCGCAGGAGCACGCCGGGACCATAATTGAGGAAGTATAGTCAGCCCAAACCAATCAATTCGCCTGTTTTTGGGCCTACAGGCAGGGTATTGTCCTGCAAACCCCCTTGAGAGGCTGACGCCGATGGCCGTGCGTGCCCGTGAACTGGACAAGATCGACCGGAAAATCCTGCGCATCCTGCAGGTGGAGGGGCGCATTTCCTTCACCGAACTGGGCGAGCGGGTCGGGCTGTCGACCACCCCCTGCACGGAGCGCGTACGCCGGCTGGAGCGCGACGGAGCCATCACCGGCTACTACGCCAAGCTCGATCCGCACTACCTCAAGGCCAGCCTGCTGGTGTTCGTGGAGATCAGCCTGGCCTACAAATCCGGCGACATCTTCGAGGAGTTCCGGCGCGCAGCGTTGAAGCTGCCCAATGTGCTGGAGTGCCATCTGGTCTCGGGCGATTTCGATTACCTGCTCAAGGCCCGCATCAGCGAGATGGCCTCGTACCGCAAGCTGCTCGGCAGCACCCTGCTGACCTTGCCACACGTGCGCGAATCCAAGAGTTACATCGTGATGGAAGAGGTCAAGGAGACCCTGACCCTGCCAATTCCGGATTGATCCCGTCGCTTCGCTGAGCTGGGGGCTGAGACGCAAAAAAGGCGGCGCGCCTGTGCGCACCGCCTTCGTTCATTGCGTCAAGCGCATCAGCGCTGCTGTTTCTGGTCCTGATGCTTCTGGTCCTGCTGCTTGCCGCCCTTTTGATTCTGCTGGTCCCACTGCTGCTGGTTCTGCTGGCCGGGCTTCTGGTTCTGTTGCTGACTGCCCTGCTGCTCCTGCGGCATCTTGCCGGGACTGCGGTTCTGCTGGTTAGCCATGATTGCACTCTTCTTGAAAACCTCGGGGATGCGCTGTGTTCCGGCGCACGCACAGGGTCCCGCCGATCCGGTTAATCACAGGCGAAAAAACGGTGAGGCGATGCGTTGACGGGGATGACTGCGGGTCCTCGATGTAAACCGTTCAGATGACACCCGCAGCCGTTGCAGGGGATCATGGCTTGATCTGCTGCCCATCCGCGCTGGGAAGCGAGTCGTAGTAACGGCCCGTGCGCGTATCGAGCACCCGGTTCGGCCCGACCTGCCTGGCCCCCGGAATGATCCGGCCATGGCCGTCGTAGACCTTGCCCTGCACTGCGGGCCCCTGCATCGGCGCAGGCTGCGACGGCCCCTTGCTCTGGATGGGGTGCGTACGCAGCTGTTGCTGGGTCTGCGCGGACGACTTCACCGGCGCCAGCTGGCCAGAGAGACTGTCGGCCGGTGCCGGCTGCACCGGCGTGGGCAGCGGCACGGGAGTTGGCTGGGGGGTGACGACCGGACGCGTCGCGGTGGGCTTGGGCGGCGGGCCGATCTGGGCACCTGCCGCCATGGGCAGCGCCACCAGCAGGGCGGCGAGGCAGCGTGAGCGGTACATGGCGATCTCCCGGGCAGCGGTTCAGACCTTCACCATGCACCGGCACGGGTATCAGCACGATGAACGACGCCGGCTTGGAACGTGCCATGCCCGGCCCTATGTAGAGAGTCTCCCCGTGAGGACTGCCCATGACTGCTTTCGACCTCTCCCCGCCCAGTGACGCCCAGCGCCAGACCCTGATCGCCGGCCTCAGCGCCGATGAGCAGCGCGTGCTGCTGCATCACGGCACCGAAGCACCGTTCTGCGGGGTGTTCCTGGACAACAAGCAGGACGGGGTCTATGGCTGCCGTCTGTGCGGCCTGCCGCTGTTCCGCTCCAGCACCAAGTTCGACTCCGGTACCGGCTGGCCGAGCTTCTTCGCCCCCTTCGATCCGGCCCATGTGCGCGAGATCCGTGACGCCAGCCACGGCATGATCCGCACCGAGATCGTCTGCGCCCGCTGTGACAGCCATCTTGGCCATGTGTTTCCGGATGGCCCGCCGCCGACCCACGAACGCCATTGCCTCAACTCGGCGTCGCTCGCGTTCACGCCGAACGGCCAGCCCTACCCGGACCCGCTGCAGCGCGCGGGCGCCGAGGCTGAGCCCGCTGCCTGAATTCGCAAAAGTGTGACATTGAGCGAACGCCCCCCTTCAGAAAATGGGTGAACGGGCCGACATGGAGGTATCCCCTCCCCGCGTCGGCCCCATGCTCATCATCGTTGGATTCCTCGTCGTCATCCTCAGCGTGCTCGGTGGTTACGTGGGCGCGCACGGCAAACTCGGCGCGCTGTGGCAGCCGTATGAACTGGTCATCATCGGCGGCGCGGCGCTGGGCGCCTTCCTGGTGGGCACCCCGATCAAAACCGTGAAGCAGACCCTGCAGGCCACGGTGGGTGTGTTCAAGGGCCCGGCCTACAAGCAGCAGGACTACATCGACGTCCTGAGCCTGTTGTACGAACTGCTCAACAAGGCCCGCCGCGAAGGCTTCATGGCACTGGAAGACCACGTCGAGCGCCCGGCCGAAAGCAGCATCTTCGCCAATTACCCCAAGGTGCAGGCCGACCACCATCTGGTCGACTTCATCACCGACTGCCTGCGCCTGATGATCGGCAGCAACATCGAGCCGCACGAACTGGAACCGCTGCTGGAGATGGAGCTGGAGAAGCACCACGCCGAAGCCATGCAGCCCTCGGCGGTGCTCAACAAGGTCTCCGACGGCCTGCCCGGTTTCGGCATCGTGGCCGCGGTGCTGGGCATCGTGATCACCATGGGCTCCATCGGCGGCGCCATTGAAGAAGTCGGCGCGCACGTTGCCGGCGCACTGGTCGGTACCTTCCTCGGCATCCTGCTGGCCTATGGCTTCGTCAGCCCGCTGGCGGCCGCGGTGGAAGCCCGCGCCGAGCAGGACAGCCGCATCTACGAGTCGGTCAAGACCGCCTTGCTGGCCTGCCTGCGGGGCTACAACCCGAAGATCGCGCTGGAATTCGCCCGCAAGACCCTGCCGTCGAACGTGCGCCCGGGCTTCAGCGAATTCGAAGCGCACCTCAAGACGGTCAAGTAAGGCACCGCCATGGCCGAGAGCAAACCCACCGTCATCGTCCGCCGGGTCAAGAAAGGCGGCCATGCCGCCCACCATGGCGGTGCCTGGAAGGTCGCCTACGCCGACTTCGTCACCGCGATGATGGCCTTCTTCCTGGTGCTGTGGCTGATGGCCGCCACCACCAAGCCCGAGCGGGCGGCCATTTCCGAGTACTTCCGCAACCCCAGCCCGCTGGTCGGACAGAGCTCGACCCCGGCCCCGGGCATGGCCGGCCCGGGCGGTGCCAGCACCTCGATGATCAAGCTGGGCGGCGCCACCGATATCTCGCGCGGCAACAGCAACGACCCGTTCCAGAACCAGCAGGCCGCCAAGCCGGTGCCGCAGACCGATCGCGAGCGCGAAAAGCAGCAGCTCGAAGCGCTCAAGCAGGAGCTGGAAGAAGCCATCAGCAAGAGCCAGGCACTGGAGCCGTTCAAGGACCAGCTGCTGCTCGACCTGACCCCGGAAGGCCTGCGCATCCAGATCGTGGACAAGCAGAACCGCCCGATGTTCGACATGGGCAGCGCCACGCTCAAGCCCTATACGCGCGAGATCCTGCGCGAGCTGTCGCAGTTCATCAACCACGTGCCGAACCGGATCAGCATCACCGGCCACACCGATACCACTGCGTACAACGCCGTGCATGGCTACAGCAACTGGGAGCTCAGCGCCGACCGCGCCAACGCCGCCCGCCGCGCCCTGCTCGACGGGGGCATGACCGAAGACAAGGTGACCCGCGTGGTCGGGCTGTCGTCCTCGGTGCTGTTCGACAAGGCGCAGCCGGACAACCCGATCAACCGGCGGATCAGCATCGTGGTGATGACCAAGGCCGCCGAGATCGCCGCGCTGGCGGGGGCAGGCCAGGAAGTGGCGCTGTCGCCCACCGCCGCCGACGCCGATATCCAGGCGGCGCTGGCGCCGGCTGTCGCGCCTTAAGGGGCGCGGCGGCGGGGGCTGCAGGCGGAATTCAGGGAATCCGTGGAGCCGGCCGGCGGCCGGCACTACAATGGGTCTTCCCTTTTGTAGATAGACGGCACTCATGTCCAAGCAGTCCAAGGCCAAGCGCGACAAGCGCAAGAAGCAGCAGCCCAAGCGTCCGATCAACCGCCTCAACGCCCAGCAGCCGGTGCAGAACCATGCCGTGCTGACCAACGAAGAAGGCCAGGTCGTCGCTGCGATCGGCCTGCAGGGCACCGAGTGGCTGCTGGCCATCGGCGGCCAGACCATGGGCAACGCCGACAACCCGGTCCCGATGCTGGCCATGCTCAAGCACCTGTCCAACGTCCAGGAAAAGGAAGGCCGCAAGGTCAACCTGGAGTACTCGACCCAGCTGCAGCAGCTGATCGACGACCTGGCCGCTGACGAAGGCAAGACCGCCGACGAGTACCTGTCGCAGCTGGTCTCCGAGTTCGAAGGCGTGGAAGGCGAAGGCGAAGGTGACGACGAGGCCGAAGACGCCGAGATCGTGACCGATGCTGCCGTCGAAGCCGATGCCGAGGCCGAGCCGGCCCCGGCCGCCAGCGACGACAAGCCGCAGGCCTGAGCCACGGCCACCCGGTGACGGTCTATATCGACGATGCAGTACATCCCTGGCGCGGCGAGCGCTGGGCGCATCTGATGGCCGACACCCTGCCCGAGCTGCACGCCATGGCGGCGCAGCTCGGGATTCCGCGGCGGGCGTTCCAGAACCGCCGCAGCGGCGCGCATTACGACGTGCCCGCCCCGCTGCGCCTGCAGGCGATCGCCCTGGGCGCACAGGCCATCTCACGGCATACGGACCGCGCGCTGGTCAAAGCGGTCATCGCCAACGCGCGTGGGCAGTACCTGCCCTAGGCGCAGGTGCCGACCGTTGGTCGGCACACGCAGACCGCAATCGCGCCCTCAGAACGGATCGCTGCCCGGCCGCACTTCCACGCCCAGCAGCGAGCACAGCGCCAGCATGGCATCGTCATCGCGGTTGAGCGCCATCCACCCGGCCAGGGTGCCATTGCCCGTATCCACGCTCCACAACGCGTAGTTGTGCTCGCGCAGGCGGTCATGGGCGGTGGCCATCAGCATCGGGGCATCCACCTCGGCGGCGAAATCCTCATCGTCCAGGTCGCCGCCCCAGTCGATCTGCAGGTTCCAGCGCGCGGACAGCTCGTTGACCGCCGACATCAGCGCATCGGCATCGCTGCGCTCCACCTCGAACCCGGACTGCCAAGCGATCGCCGCCATCATCGGCGGCAGCCAGTCGGCGTCCTCATCAATGCCTTCGCCGCTCTCCAGCAGCGCCTCGCGCCAGCGGTTGAACTGCTGCAGGGCCAGTTCCTCATCGCCCGGGTTGATCAGCACGAACAGATTCCAGATCCGTGCCTCGAAATCGTCTTCGTCGAAATCGCGTTCCTCTTCTTCGAAGTCGAAATAATCGCTGTTGTCGGGCATGGCCGGTATTCCTGGAGACAGGGGCGCATTCTGCCGTGCAAGGGCGTTGGCAGGAAGCGAAATTCGGCGCGGGGCCCGCTGCGGTTTATCCTGTACGGCAGAAGGCGGCCTTGGTGGTCGTCAGCATCCTGTGACCATGAGCGATACCCCTCCCGATCACCTGGCGATCAATCCGGCCAGCCCCTTCCACGATGCCGCTGCGCTGGAGCGCGGTGTGGGCATCCGTTTCAACGATGTCGAGCGCGACAATGTTGAAGAGTATTCGGTCAGCGAAGGCTGGATCCGCGTGCAGGCCGGCAAGGCCCGCGACCGCCGCGGCAACCCGATGACGATCAAGATCAAGGGCACCGTGGTGGCCTATTTCCTGGATCAGAAGCCGGAGGCCTGATCCCACGTCTGCCGGCGACGCCTGATCCACATCTGCCGGCGGCGCCTGATCCACGTGTGCCGGGGTAGAGCCACCCCATGGGTGGCTGCGCGGACCCACTGGAACCCAGGCGTCCTGGACGAAGGGCAGCCACCCATGGGGTGGCTCTACCCGTGGCACGATGCGGCCTCAATCGCGTTGCCGCGTCTCCAGCAGGTCCAGATTGCGGATCAACCTGCGTGAGATCTCATCGGAAATCTTGCCGCGCCGGGTCAGGCGGAACAGCTCTTCTCGCTCGGCGGTGAGCCCGGCGGTGCGCAGTTGGCGGTAGCCCTGCTCCATCCGCTTGACCTTGTCCGGATCGGCATCCGGCCCCGCTTCCTTCTCCAGATTGCGCTGATACAGCAGGCTCACCCGGGAGGCGGCGTCGTTGTAGAGCTGTACGTTCTCCGTGGTCTGGTTCTGCACCAGCTGCTGGCGCGTGCGCTCCACGCCGGCCAGCGCGGCCTTGGCGGCGAGCTTGCGGGCCAGGTCTTCCTCCTTGCGCTCACCCGAATCGGCCGGCAGTTCCAGGCCCTTGAGCAGGCGCGGCAACGCGATGCTGGCGCCGACGAGCGAGAACAGGATCACCGCCGCGGCCAGGAAGATCACCAGATCACGCGCCGGGAAGGCGCTGCCGTCGGGCAGGAACAGCGGCAGGGTCAACACGCCGGCGAGGGTGATCGCCCCGCGCACCCCCGCCACCGAGGTGGCCACCACGATCCGCCAGGACGTGCCCTGCCGGGCCTCGCCACGATGACGCGCGCGCAGCAGGCTCCAGCGCAGCGACAGCCATACCCAGGCCAGGCGCAGCAGCACCAGCGCCAGATTGATCACCACCACGTAGACCAGCAGCCACCACGCGCTGTGGTGCCCGCTCTCGCTGACCGTCTTGATCGCGCGCTCCACGATGCCCGGCAGCTGCTCGCCAAGCAGCACGAACATGATGCCGTTGAAGCTGAACTGCAGCATGTTCCACACGGCGGTGCGCTGCACGCGCATGCTGCCGGACACGCGGCCGCTCAGTTCCACATAGCTCATCGTGATGCCCGCAGCGACCGCCGAGAGGATGCCCGAGGCGTTGAACTCTTCGGCCAGCAGGTAGGCCGCGAACGGAATCAGCAGGTTGACCAGCAGCGCCGCGCCCGGCTCCTCGCCGAAGCGCCGCCACAGCCAGCGCTGGAAGGTGGAGACGCCCAGCGTCACCGCGACACCGATCGCCAGCCCGGCCACCGCCACCCACAGGAACGTCAGCGAGGCGGTCGCCAGCGAGAACGAGCCGGTCATCACCGCCGCCACCGCAAAGCGGAAGCAGACCAGCCCGGAGGCATCGTTGAGCAGCGACTCGCCTTCCAGGATGTGCATCAGCCGCTTGGGAATCGGTGCACGCGAGGCGATCGAACTGACTGCCACCGGGTCCGTCGGCGAAATGATCGCGGCCAGGGCGAAGGCCACCGCCAGCGGCATCACCGGGATCATCCAGTGGATCAGGAACCCGGCCCCGATCACGGTGAACACCACCAGCCCGAAGGCCAGCTCCAGGATCACGCCTTTATCGCGGAACAGACCCTGCTTGGGGATGCGCCACCCATCCAGGAACAGCAGCGGCGGCAGGAACAGCAGGAAGAACATCTCCGGCTCGAGCGCGTGGCCGCGGTTGAACACCCCGGCAATCACCGCGCCCAGCCCGATCTGCACCAACGGCAGCGGCAGCGACAACGGCAGTACGCGGACCAGGTAGCCGCTGGCGACCACCGCCACCAGCATCGCCAGGACGACTTCAATGGTATGCATGCATTTTCCAGTAAGCAGCGCGGGGGAGGCTGCAGGCAGCCGGCGCCGGAAACAGGAAAAAACGTACCACACGTGCGCCGCCACGCGAACGCGCGGGGCGCGCCAGGCTCAGTTTGCGGACAGCAGCTGCAGGCATGCGCACCCGCTCGCCTGCAGGGCACTCACGCGGCGCGCTGCTGCGCGTCGGCGCCGTCGAAGCGATAGATGTCCATCGCCAGAAAGCCAGCATCGATCCCGGCATCGATACGCTGCGCGCCGAGCGCATCGCCACCGGCTGCGCCCATCGCGACGTGCAGCGGCTGCAGATGCTCATCGCTCGGGTGTGCCTGCGCGGCATGCGGGGCCTGACGGCGGTAGTCCAGCAAGGCGGCGCTGTCATCGGCCTGCAGGCGCTGCTCCACCCACTCGATGAAGGGCCGCACATACGGCGCTTCCTTGCCGTCCTGGTAGCTGCGCCAGTCGTGCAGGTTGTGGGTGATGCTGCCCGAGCCGATCAAGAGCACGCCCTGCTCGCGCAGCGGGGCCAGCGCGCGGCCCAGCGCGAACTGATGGGCCGGCCCAAGCAGCGGCTGGATCGCCAGCGGCACGACCGGGATCTCCGCCTGCGGGTACAGAAAGCGCAGCGGCACCCAGGCACCGTGGTCGAGACCGCGCTGCGGATCGATCCCGGTCGACAGGCCGGCCGCGGTCAGCCGCTGCGCAATCTCCTGCGCCAGCGCGGGGTCACCGGGTGCCGGGTATTGCAGGTCGAACAGCGCCTGCGGAAAACCGCCGAAGTCGTGGATGGTCGGCGGCTGGGCATGCCCGCCGACCACAGGTTGATGGGTCAGCCAGTGCGCCGAGGCCATGACGATCGCGCGCGGACGCGGCAGGCACGCCGCCAGGGCCGCCAGGCGCTCGCCGACCAGACCGGGGTTGAGTGCGGTCATCGGCGAGCCGTGGGAGATGTACAGCGAGGGCAAGCGGGACATCACGGACTCCAGTAGCGCTACGACGGCCCTGAGCTTATTGCGTGCAGCCCTGCCAATAAATACGATGCATCGACGCTGTTTATTTCGGAAAGAGAAACAATGGATACTCTGGACGCCATGCGTGTGTTTGTCGCCGTGGTCGAGCGCAACGGCTTCAGTGCCGCCGCGCAGGCCCTGGACCTGTCCACCGCGGGGGTAACCCGGCAGATCGCGGCACTGGAAAAGCGCCTCTCGACCCGGCTGCTCAACCGTACGACCCGCCGCGTGAGCCCGACCAGCACGGGCGCGGCCTATTACGCCGAGTGCGTGCGGTTGCTGGCCGAGTTCGATGCGCTGGAGGCCGGCATCAACGCGCAGGCCCTGGAGCCTTCGGGGCGGCTGCGCATCAACGCGCCGGTCAGCTATGGCATCGCCCGGCTGGGCCCACTGCTGGCCGGCTATCGCGCGCGGTATCCGCAGGTGGAACTGGACCTGTCGCTGTCCGACCGCCTGGTGGACATGGTCGAAGAAGGCTACGACGTGGCGATCCGCATCACCCGCCAGCCCGGCCCGACACTGATCGCGCGCAAGCTGGCCGACGCGCAGATCAGCCTGTGCGCCGCGCCGGCGTATCTGGATGCGCATGGGCGCCCGCAGCAGCCCGAAGATCTCTCCGCGCACGAATGCCTGCAGTACAGCTACTGGGGCGGCGGGGACGCGTGGCAGCTGCACGGGCCACGCGGGGAAGTATCGGTGCCGATCAGCGGCGGCGTACGCGCCAACAATGGCGACGTGCTGCGCGAGGCCGCGATTGCCGGCATGGGCATCATCGTGCAGCCGGACTTCCTGGTGGCCGAGGCCATCGCCGATGGCCGATTGGAGCGGGTACTGCCCGAGTGGGCGGTGCCGGGCATCGGCATCCATGCGGTGTACACCAGCCGCAGCCATCTGGCGCCGAAGGTGCGCAGCTTCATCGACTACCTGGTGGTGGCGCTGGGCGGATGACGCGTGGCGACGGCCGGGCAGCGCCCGGCACTACGCTTCCACCGACTCCAACTGCGCGATCACCTTGGCCAACGGCATCGGCCGGCCAAGCAGATAACCCTGCACCTGGTCACAGCCGTGCGCGGCCAGCCACTGATGCTGGCCGGGGGTCTCCACGCCTTCGGCGATGATGGTCAGCCCCATGCTGTGACCCAGCGACAGCAGCGCGCGGCAGATCGAGGCGTTGCGCGGATTGGTTTCCACATCCGCCACGAAGCTGCGGTCGATCTTCAGGATGTCCAGCGGCAGATGCTGCAGGTAGGACATGTTCGAATAGCCGGTACCGAAATCGTCCAGCGAGATGCAGATGCCCTGCTCATGCAGGCGCTGCATGGTCTGCTTGGCCTGACCGGGTTTACGCATCAGGCTGCTCTCGGTCAGCTCGACCTGCAGCGCACCGCGGGCCAATCCGAACTCCTGGCTGGCGCGGGTGAACTCGGCCACCAGGTCGCTGTTGAAGAACTGCACCGCCGAGACATTCACCGCGATCGGCAGGTCCCAGCCCGCATCGACCAGCTGGCGCTGTGCCTGCGCCGCGGAGCGGATCACCCAGCGGCCCAGCGCGAGGATCAGACCGGTGTCTTCGCACAGCTGGATGAACTCGCCCGGCGGAATGAAGCTGCCATCGGCCTGCGGCCAGCGCAGCAAGGCCTCCAGCGCCGCCGGGCTGCTGTCGGCCGCATGGCAGATCGGCTGGTAGTACAGCTCGAATTCGGTGTCGATGGCACTGTGGATGCGCCCGGCCAGACGCAGCCGTTCGGCAAGACGCGAACTCACCGTGTTGTCGTACCACGCGATCACGTTGCCCTCGTCGCGCGCGGCGTGGGCGGCCTGCGCGGCCATGCCGATCACCTGCTCGGCCGTGTTGGCATCGCCGTCGAACTTCACGGCCACGCCGATACGGGGCTCGAACTGATGCAGCCAATCCTGCCCGCGGACCGGCTCGGACACCGTCTGCACCAGCGTATCCAGCGCGGTCTGGCGCTGATGGTCATCGCGGATGGCGAAGATGAAATCCTCGGCCGGCTGGAACGCCAGCAGCCCATAGCGCACACCGAGTCCGCCCAAACGCTTGGCCATCGCCTGCAGCACCACATCGCCCACCTCGCGACCGAGCGTATCGGAGACCAGCTGCAGGCCACGGAACTGCACGTAGGCAATGGTGTACGCGCCGCCCTCTTCGTCCAGCTGCTCGGCCAGTGCACGCGTGTTGAGCAGGCCGGTGGCCGGGTTGTGGGTGGCGTGATACGCCAGATCGCGTTCGTAGGCCAGCCGCTCGCTGACGTCCTCGGCCAGCACCAGGCACGCCTGGCGGCCGTCGAAATCCAGCCGCGCCAGATGCGCGCGGACCTCGAAGATCGTGCCGTCCTTACGCTGGTGCAGGCGGACCTGCGCATCCACATCGCCGATCCGCGCCAGTGCGATGGCGCCCCGGATTTCCTCCCAGCCTTCGCGCGGGCGGATGTCCAGGATGCTCATCGACAGGAACTCATCGCGGCTGTAGCCGTACTGACGCACCGCCGCTTCGTTGACCTCCAGGAAGCGCAGCGTGTCCGGATCGAACACCCAGAACGGGGCCGGGTTGCGGTCGAACAGCAGGCGGAACTGTCGCTCGGCCTGCTGCGCACGGGCCAGCGCGTCCACCCGTTCGCTGACGTCGGTCAGTGCCCCCATCATGCGCCGCTCGCGATCAACCACGGCCACCCGCTGGCCACGCGCGGAGACCCAGCGGATCGCACCGCCCGCCAGCACCAGACGGAACATTTCATCCAGCACGCCGTTGCCGGCAAACGCAGCATCGAAGGCCACCTGCATGCGGGCGGTGTCTTCATGGTGGATGCGGGCGAAGAAGTCGGCGACCGGCAGGCTGTCGATCTCCACGTCGAAGATCTCCCGCGCCAGCGGCGACCAGCGCAGCAGGCAGGCATCCTCGTCGACGTACCAGGTGCAGACCTTGCCCACCTGGTGGGCCATGCGCAGCTCGGCGTGGCCGGTGCGCAGTTCCTCGGTCAGGCTGTCCTGATCGCGGGTGGCCCGGCGCAGGCTGACGTACACCGCCCCGAACAGCATCCAGTACAGCAGGTACACCCCGATCGAGGCCTGTACATAGGGCCACCAGGCCGCCAGCACATCGCGGCGCCCCAATCCCGTATAGACCGCGAGCGGGTACTGCGCCAGCGTACTCAGGCTGGAAATCCGCTCGATGCCATCGACCCCGCTGATCTCGGTGCCCAGCGGCGTCAGCGCGTCACGGCGCAGCAGCTCGCGCTTGCTCAGGCCGAAGCGATGCCCCACCACGCCAGTTGGATCGGGACTGCGCGCCAGGACATACCCGTAGCGGTCAGTGATCGAGACCACCCCGCTCTCGCCGGTGTCCATGCCGCTGATGATCGAATGCAGCTCATCGGTGCGCAGGCGCGCCAGCAGCCAGCGGTCCTCGCCCATGCGCAGCGCCAGCGGGAGCACCCAGCGTGAGGCGTCCTGTGCCTGTGGCGGGCCGATGTACAACTGGCTGCTGCTGCCACGATTGTCCTCCACCGCCCACAACGGCAGCTGCAGATCGCCGCTGCCACTGGTCAGCGCGCGCCCGTGCTGGTCGGCCACCACGATGCTGTGCAGCTCGGCATGCCGCTGCAGCACGCCACTGATGGCGTCGTCGAGCAGATCCGGCGCCTGGGACGGTACCCGCCGGAACAGCAGCGCGCCGTCCTCGGCAATGCCCTGCATGGCCCGCTCCAGATTGCGCAGCTCCAGCCGCAGCAGGCGCTGGGCACCGGTCGCCAGCGCCGAGCTCTGCCGCTGCGCAGCCTCCTGCCGACGCTGATAGTCGTTGGTCAACATCGCCACCAGCCCGATCGCCAGCAGCACGCCCAGGGAAACCCCCAGCCACACGATCGTCCGCAACGGCCGTGCCATGGCACGGCTCAACGCGGGCACCGCAACGCTCTCGTACACCGACGGGCTGATTTCATCTGTAGCGCTTCCTGGCTTCCCCAAACCTGAGCGGCCGACACCCGGGATTCTTGACGCTTGGATCTTCACACGGTCGCCAGTGGCCCCCGTGCGAACCCCGGCCGGCCCAGCATGCACCAGCGCGCGCGGCACGGGAAGAGCGCGCGGCTCCCGGCCGCGTTGACAAACCCGAGGGCCGCCACAACCGGCCCCCGATACCGCCGGAGCCGGCATAACCAAGCGCCCGGGACGGGATTAGACTTGGACGTTTCCGTTGCCGAGAAGGTCCATGTCCAAGCTGCGTCGCCCCACCCTGATGCTCGCCATTGCCGCCAGCCTGTCGCTGGCCCTGGCCGCCTGCGACCGCGAGGCCACCGCGCCGGCCGCAGCCGCGCCCGAGACCGCCCCGGCCGAACCGGCCGCACCCAAGCCGCAGCTGGGCAGTTTCGGTTTCGACGCCGCCGGCATGGACCGCAGCGTTGCCGCCGGCGATGACTTCTTCAGCTTCGCCAACGGTACCTGGGTCAAGAACACCGAGATTCCGGCCGACCGCTCCAGCTACGGCAGCTTCAACGTCATTTCCGAAAAGACCCTGGCCGACACCCGCGCGATCCTCGAAGGCGCCGCAGCCGATACCAAGGCCGAGGGCGAGACCAAGCTGATCGGCGACTACTACGCCGCGTTCATGGACGAGACCGGCATCGAATCGCGCGGCGCCGCCCCGGTCAAGCCGGCACTGGACGCCATCGCGGGCATCGGCGACAAGGCCGCGCTGGCCACCGCCCTGGGTGGCACCCTGCGCGCCGATGTCGACCTGCTCAACGCCACCAACTTCTACACCGACCGCCTGTTCGGCGTCTGGGTCTCGGTGGATCTGCTGCAGCCGGACCGCACCGCGCCGTACCTGGTGCAGGGCGGCCTGGGCCTGCCGGACCGCGACTTCTACCTGCAGGGCGGCCGCATGGCCGAGATCCGCAAGCAGTACCAGGCCTACATTGCCCAGGTACTGCAGCTGGCCGGCGTCGCCGATCCGGCGGCCAAGGCCCAGCGCATCCTCGCGCTGGAGACCAAGATCGCCCAGGCCCACGCCACCCAGGAAGACACCAACGACGTCGCCAAGGGCGCCAACGCCTGGAAGCAGGCCGACCTGAGCGCCAAGGCCCCGGGCATGGACTGGAGCGCCTTCCTGGCCTCCGCCGGCCTGGACGCCCAGCAGGACTTCATCGTGTGGCAGCCCAAGGCCGTGGCCGGCATTTCGCGCCTGGTCGCGACCGAGCCGCTGGAGGTCTGGAAGGACTACCTCGCCTTCCATGCGCTGGACCGCGCCGCCCCGTACCTGCCCAAGTCGTTCGCCGATGCGCGCTTCGCTTTCCACGGCACCACGCTCAACGGCACCCCGCAGCAGAGCGAGCGCTGGAAGCGTGCGGTGGATGACAGCAACCATGCCGTCGGCGAAGCCATCGGCAAGCTGTACGTCGAGCGTCATTTCGACCCGGCCACCAAGGCCCGTGCCGACGAGATGGCCAAGAACATCATCGCGGCCTTCGCCAAGCGCATCGATGCACTGGCGTGGATGTCGCCGCAGACCAAGGCGCGTGCCAGGGCCAAGGTCGATGGCCTGACCGTGGGCATGGGCTACCCGGACAAGTGGCGCGACTACACCGGCCTGGAAATCAAGCGCGATGACGCGCTGGGCAATGCCGAGCGTGCGGAGCTGTTCGAGTACCGCCGCAACATCGCCAAGCTGGGCAAGCCGGTGGACCACAGCGAGTGGGCGATGCTGCCGCAGACCATCAATGCGATGAACGTGCCGCTGGAAAACCGTCTGGTGTTCCCGGCTGCGATCCTGCAGCCGCCGTTCTTTGATGGTGCGGCCGATGATGCGGTGAACTACGGTGCGATCGGTGCGGTGATCGGCCATGAGATCAGCCACGGGTTCGACAACGCCGGTGCGCTGTTCGATGAGACGGGCAAGCTGCAGAACTGGTGGACGGCGGAAGATCTGAAGAAGTTCGATGCGGCCGGTGATGCGCTGGCGGCGCAGTTCAGCAGCTACAGTCCGTTCCCGGGGGTGTCGGTGAATGGTCGTTTGACGCTGGGCGAGAACATTGCGGACGTGGCGGGTCTGTCGACGGCTTACGATGCGTATCAGTTGTCGTTGCAGGGCAAGCCGGGGCAGACGCTGGAGGGCTTTACGCCGGATCAGCGGTTCTTCCTGGGCTTTGCGCAGGCGTGGCGGAGCAAGGCGCGTGAGCAGGCGTTGCGTAATTCGCTGTTGACGAATGTGCATGCGCCGGGGCAGTTCCGTGCGTTGACGGTGCGCAATCTGGATGCGTGGTATCCGGCCTTCGAGGTGAAGGAAGGCCAGAAGCTGTATCTGGCGCCGGAGAAGCGGGTCAAGGTGTGGTGAGGCTGTTCATCGCTTTGCTGAGATGAAAGAACGGGCGCTTCGGCGCCCGTTTCTTTTCTGCAGAGCTGGAGAGCTGGAGAGCTGGAGCAGAGCAACGGCTGGGGTTTGCGGCTTCTCTGAACTGGGCGGGCATGGGTGGGGTGTCGGGACCCGCTGCAAGTACGTCCATGTAAGCTCGTATGCCGCCATCCATGGCGGCATACGGTCCCGCCACCCCACCCATGCCCACCCTCTGACAGTGGGCTGGTGCGCACGGGGAAAGCAGGTGCTGCCCCTGCGGCTCCGGCAGTGACGATGTGTTCTTTGCTCTGTTGCTTTGCTCTGAAGTTTTGCCACTCGACTACGCGGCACGGCATTGCCTTACTGCTCTGCACTTCCTCTGAGCAGCTGCGTACTTCGCCGCTAAGCATTCGCGCAGCGATCTGGTACTTGAACGTGCAGCCTGGCGCTGCCACTCAGCGTTGCCGCTTAGTGCTGTTCGCTGGCTTTTGACCTCAGCATGGCCACCAGCCAAGTGTCGGGGGGCGGGCACGTGCAGGCTGGAGGGACCGTATGCCGCCATGGATGGCGGCATACGAGCTTACATGGACGTACTTGCAGCGGGTCCCGGAAGCCTGCACGTGCCCGACCCAACCATCGGACACAGGCACTCGCGATTACCGACCAACGGTCGGTACTTACCGCTTCAGGGCCAGTCAGCAAGCACGCTGGCAGGAAGACCCATCCGCGTGCACGCCCGCGTCGCCAGGCCATCCTGCAGTGCACGCCGGAACAAGGGCGCCATACCCCTCAGTACCACGGCAGACGCCCGCGACTGCGCACGCTGCATCGGCGTGCGCGCCAGCATCGTCGTCGCCCAGTCCGGCAACAGCGCCGCGCCCGCACCGAGGAACAGCTCGCGTGACAACCCCGCCATCGGTACCGGCAAGCGGATGCCGGACAACACCGCCAGTACCTCTTGCGAACGGGCATCGAACACCAGCCCGGATTGCTGTTGTGCAAAGTAAGCGTCGACCTCCGCTTCCGAGGCGGGTACATCGGTGGCGCCGAGTGCTTCGGCAACGCGCTTGTACTCGCGGTAATACTGATCGGCGACCGCCGTGGGCACATCGCGGCAATACCGCCGGCAGCCTTGCAGGAAGCCGTAGGCCTCGGTGACATGCACCCAGGTCAGCAGCGCGGGATCGTCGGCGGAATAGGCACGACCGTCCGCCGTGTGCCCGCGTACCTGTGCGTGGATGCGGGTCACCTTGGCGATCAGTGCCTCGACTTCCGCCGTCGGTGCATAGGTAGTGCCGGCGACAAACGCGGTGGTGCGGCGCAGGCGGCCAACCAGGTCATCGCGGAAGTTGGAGTGGTCGTACACGCCGGCCAGGGCCAGCGGATGCAGGGTCTGCAGCATCAGCGCGCACAGGCCACCGGCAAGCATCCCGGGAAATTCAGCGTGCACGCGCCAGGTGACGCTGTCCGGGCCGAACCAGCCGGGGTCACCCAGCGGGTGGTCGTAGTCGATCCCGCTCTGGCCGCGGGGGAAAGCACCCAGTACCCAGCGGCGGATCGGCGCGGTGGCGGGGCGGGCAAGCGAACGGAACAGGGAGGACATCAGCAGTACCAAAGGCGGTGCGGACCGGCATTTCGCGCGGATGCGTCAATTCTGCGTGATACCGCCGGGGCTGGCGAGGACGCGGAGGCTGGGCGGGTGCACATTGTGCAGATGCAGCATGGGAACACCTGTCCCATGCCTATTTACCCGGCGATTTACGTGCCGCAGTGCGCAAATCCGCTGCGGGTATGCCCATTCAGGCAGAAATGACGCCGGATCTTTGCGCTTTGCCCATTGCCAAGCGCGGTGAAAGTGCTAGAACTGGACGTGCCACAACGTCGTCCAATGCGCTGCCGCACGTTCCAGAAGGAGCTCGTCATGATCGCTTTGTTCAAAGGTTTGGGTCTGCTGTTGCAGGACAACGAGCTGTACAGCAGCCCGTTTGAAAAACAGGTCGCGCATTGGCGTAACAAGAGTGAACAGCAGATCCGCGAGGAAGTCGCGGTGCTCGCCAAGGCCAAGGGCCAGTGGTTGATGGCCTCGATCGTCGGCTGGCAGGCGTCCTCGCTGCTCATCCTCGGCCTGATCAGCAATTACCTGTGGAAGGATGACTTCCATATCACCTTCACCCGCGTGGTGATCGTGTTCGGCTCATGGGTGTCGATCCTGTTCGTGATCTGGTTCATGGCCAACATGTTCGATCACACCGCCGGCTTCGAGCGCTGGATGAAGGCCTTCAACAGCCGCGCCCGGATCACCTCCGATGCAGACACGGTGGAGTGCGTAGCCGAAGCGCTGGACATGGCCCAGCACTACCCGGAAGTGCTGGACTACAAGCAGGCCGTGAGCGCCAAGCGCGAGCTGCGCCACGAGGACATCCGCATCATGCGCGAGATCGGCCGGATGAAGCAGCACACCGAGCTGGTCGGCCAGCTCAACCATGTCGGCGAGCAGCCCAACGGTACCAACCTGCATCTGCAACCCGCGTTCTGACCCTATCGAAATGAGGGGGGAGCCACGATGCCACCGTGATCACTCACGGTGGCATTGTTCTTTCTGGACCGCGCTGACGCAGTGCTGGAACCCAGCCGGCAGCCCGGCCATCTGCTCGGTCTTGCCCACCGCCACTGCCAACCGGTGCAGCGGCGGATAGGAGCAGTCGGTGTCCTTTGTGCAGCGCGCATCCAGCACCAGGTAATGGCAGTGGCCGCTGCTGCTCGCGATGCAGTCGAAATTGGCCACGCCGTTGTCGACCGTGGTTTTGCTGTACAGCGTATCCACGCCGTTGGCGCGGATGCGGGTGACGGAGGTGTTGCTCGATTGCTGGCAGGCAGCCAGCATCAACACGCAGAGACTGGCGACAACGGCGATACGCATGGCAGGCTCCAGACGAAAGAGAAGGCGCGTTACATCCCGCGGAACAGACTCATGAAGGGCTGACTGACGTTGAGCACTTCGGCGCGATGCTTCAATCGCAGCTGGCCGCGGCCGGTGTCATCGCGGGTGACCGCGGCGACCGCCTTCATGTTCACGATGGTGGAGCGGTGGATCTGGCGGAACCGTTGTGGATCGAGTGCGTCGAGCAGCTCGCGCAGCGAGGTGCGCAGCAGGCTTTCGCCCTGTTCGGTGACCACCGTGGTGTATTTGCTGTCGGCACGGAAGTAGATCACGTCTTCGAGCATGATCAGCTGCGTGTCGCGTCCGTTGCTGGCGGTGATCCAGGCCAGTGGCGGCGCGCTCGATGCGGCGGCCGGCTGATTGCCGAGGCGCTGCAGCAGCTGCTCGAGCATCCCGCTGTCCGGTCGGCCCAGCTGCATGCGGGCCAGGATCCGCTCGCGCGTGGCCAGCAGGCGATCATCGCTGACCGGCTTGAGCAGGTAGTCGATCGCGCCCTGTTCGAAGGCATCGATGGCGTACTGGTCGTAGGCGGTGACGAACACCACCTGGGTGCGCGGGCTGATCTCGGGCAGCGCGCGGGCCACCTCGATGCCGGTGATGCCCGGCATGCGGATGTCGAGCAGGGCCAGGTCCGGCTTCAGCTCGGCCAGGCGCTCCAGCGCACTGGCGCCATCCTCGCATTCGGCCACCAGCCGCAGCTCCGGCCACAACCGCTGCAGCTGGGTCACCAGCGACTGGCGGAGCAGGTCTTCGTCTTCGGCAATGAGGGCATCAAGCTGCATGGATCGCCTCGCGGGCGTCGCGCGGCAGGGTGATGGTCGCTGCCACGCCGCTGGGGAAATTGGACACGATGGCCACGCCGGCGCGCTCACCGCAGGTCAGGCGCAGCCGCTCGCGCAGGTTCTTCAAGCCGATGCCGGTGCCACTGGTACCCTGACCGAAGCCGAGGCCATCATCGGCCACGGTGAGGGTGACATGATCGTCGAAGGCGCGCGCGATGATCCATACCGTGCCACCGCCCGGCTTGGGTTCCAGCCCGTGCTTGATCGCATTCTCGACCAGGGTCTGCAGGGCCATCGAGGGCAGCGGCACGCTGGTCAGTGCCGGCGGCACATCCACCTGCAGGGCCAGGCGCGCGCCCATGCGGATCTTGAGAATTTCCAGGTACGCCTGGGTGCGTTCCAGCTCCACCCCCAGGGTGGACATCGATTCGTCCACGCTGGGCAGCGAGCTGCGCAGGTACTGGATCAGGTGCCCCAGCATCTGGTCCGCGCGCGGCGGATCGGTGCGGGTCAGCACCTGCGCGTTGGCCAGCGTGTTGTAGAGGAAGTGCGGCTCGACCTGGGCATGCAGCAGGTTGAGCTTGGCCACCGACAGTTCCTTCTCGGTCGCGGTCTGCTCGGCGGCGGCCTGCTCATCGCGGCGCTGCTCGGCCACGCGGCGGGTGATCGCGCGGCCGACCGCTTCGGCGTTCTCATGGTTGCTGCCTTCGTCGACGGCCAGCAGATCGGCCCATACGCCGGCATCGGGCTCGAACAGCAGCGTTACACTGCAGGTGCCCTGCCCCGGCGTGACCGTGGCGAGCACGCTGTTGCGCTTGATCGCCAGCCGCGCAGGCAGGTTCCAGCGGGACGGTGGGCGGCCGTTGTAGGGATCCACGCGGCGCACGTAGGCCCGCACCTGCAGGCTGCCGGGTGCGCTTTCGATGTCTTCCACCCGCGGCAGCTCGGCGATGGCGGCTTCGACCAAGGCGAAGGCGGGGCCGGCATCCATCGGCACCTCGATCTGCCGACGCTGGCGGCTGGACAGGGTGGCCGCGTCCAGCCGCCCGGCGGCGTGTTGGACCCGGCGGATATGGGCAATGCAGCTGCCCAGGGCGGTCACCATCACGAACAGGGCCAGCAAGCCGAACACCCAGCCCGGACCTTCGTCCATGCCGTGGAAGAAGCCACTCCAGACGAACCCCGCCACCACGATGGCGGCGGCCCAGGCCAACAGAATGCGGAAGATCAGGGAGAGGCTGGCGAACACGGCGGCGTCATCACATAGGGAGTGAGGCGAGCATAGCCCTGCCGCCAGCGGGAACAAGCGGCATGCGACGAAGGCGGGGAATGGTGGGACGAAGCGGTGTAGAGCCACCCCATGGGTGGCTGGTTTTCGTTCCGGGACCGCGAAGCCACGCATGGCGTGGCTCTACAGCGGGTTCGGGACCGCGAAGCCACGCGTGGCGTGGCTCTACAGCGGGGTCCGGCCGGCGTGCCGGCCGGACGCGGTCTTATTTCCGCTCGGCGGCGCTGGCATCGCGCGGGGCGCGGAACTGGGAGTCGTCGCTCCAGTTCGGCCAGGCACGCGAGTTGGCCAGCTGGTTGCCCAGCGTGTACAGCACTTCCAGATCGCGCGAGGCACCGGCGAAGGTCCAGTCCGGCTGCCACTCGTCGCCCTGCTGGTGATAACGCTTGGCGGTGTAGTCATCGGAGGCCGCCTTGCCGGCCGCGACGCCACCCTCCACCCAGTCCTGGCCCGCCGAGTACGACACCGCCGGCACGCCGCGCTTGGCGAACGGGAAGTGATCGGAGCGGAAGAACAGGCCGGCTTCCGGCTTGGGATCCGGGGTGTAGCGGATGTCCCAGCCCTTGGCGACGTCCTTGAGCTGGTCCAGCAGTTCCAGCTTGGCCGAGCCGTAGATGCCGAAGTCACGCGACGGGCTGAAGGGCGCCATGCCGTCCATGTTGATCAGCGCCACGGTCTTGCCCAGCGGGTACAGCGGGTGGCTGGCGTAGTACTCCGAGCCCAGCAGCCCCTTTTCCTCGGCGGTCACCGCCAGGAACAGCACCGAACGTTCCGGACGCTTGGCCTTGGCGAAACCGCGGGCCAGCTCGACCAGCGAGGCGGTGCCACTGGCGTTGTCCAGCGCGCCGTTGAAGATGGTGTCACCGTTCGCGTCCGGCTTGCCGACGCCGATGTGATCCCAGTGCGCGCTGTAGATCACGGTCTCGTCCGGATGCTTGCTGCCTTCCAGGCGCGCGGCCACGTTGTGCGAGGTGATCACCTCGGTCTTGACCGCGTACTTGGCCGAGAAGGTCTCGCCCTTCAGCTCGACCGGCGTGAAGTCACGGGTCTGCGCCTGCTTCTTGAGCGCCTCGAAATCCAGGCCCGAGCGCTCGAACAGTTCCACCGCCAGATCGCGCTGGATCCAGCCTTCCAGCAGCGGATGCGCTTCGGCCGGATTGTCGCGGACCACGTCGAACATGGTGTTGGTGTTGGAACCCGCTACGGTGGCCCAGCCATACGAGGCCGGTGCGGTCTCGTGCACGATCAGCACACCGAGGGCGCCCTGGCGCGCGCCTTCTTCGTACTTGTAGGTCCAACGGCCGTAGTAGGTCATGCCCTTGCCGTCGAAATCGCCCTGGCCGGTCTCGAAGTCCGGATCGTTGATCAGCACGACCGCGATCTTGCCCTTCAGGTCCACGCCCTTGAAATCGTCCCAGTTGCGCTCACCGGCCTTGACGCCGTAGCCAAGGAAGACCAGCGGCGCGTTCTTGATATCTACTTCGCTGGCACCGTTCATGGCGGCGCGCACGGCGATTTCCTTGCCCTGGCTCAGCGTCTGCGGCGTGCCCTTGCTGCTCAGCGACAGGCTCGGGCTGCCGACGATATCGCCTTTGAGCAGCGGGACGGCCTGGGTCCACAGGCGCTTGCCGTCCTTGAGGTCGCCGCCCGGCTGCAGGCCGGCCGCTGCGAACTGCTTGCTCAGGAAGGCAACGGTTTTTTCTTCACCGGCCGTGGCCGGCGAGCGGCCTTCATAGGCATCGGAGGCCAGTTCCTTGACATCGGCGGAGATCCGCGCGCCATCGAATTTGGGCGTTGCCGCCATCAGGGCGCCGGACACCGACAGGGCCAGCACGCTCAGGACTACTCGCTTCATCGCTCTCTCCACACGGGACCAAACCAAGTTCCCGAGTGTAGGCGATGCCGCCCCTGGAGAGGCGCCGGGCGAGGCCCGGCGCCGTCCATCACCAGTTCGGATCTTCTGCCGGCGCCGCCGGCTTGGCGGCTGCGGCCGGCCTGGCCGCACGGGCCGGTGCCTTGCTGTCGCCCGATGCTGCTGCGGCGGGGGCCGCCGGCTTGGCCGCACCGGCCTGCCTGCGCAGTTCAATGGCGCCCGGACGGAAACCTGCCCCCGCCAGATCCGCGCCTGCTTCGATGGTGCCGTAGGAGGTCTGCGCAGCCACGCGATCGATGCGGATCGTGCAGCACGGGGTCTCATTGCGCCCCAGCGAGCGACCGGTCTGCGGGTCCTTCAGGGCCTCGCCGAGCATCACCGCCTGCCAGCGCTGACCCACCTGCAGCGATTCGCCGCCCTGGCTCAGCACCACTTGGTCGCCACGCATCGACACCACCGACACCGGGAAGATCTCGGTGATGATCGCGGTCCCGATCTGGCCGGACAGCGAATCCATCATGGTGGCCGCCATGCCCTTGCCGTCCACCACGCGCGGCAGCGTGCTCGGGCCGGTCGACGCCAGCTGGTGATCGAAGCTGTCGGACATCACTACTTCACCGGTGGCCGCGTTGATCAACCGCAGGGTGATGCGGCCGCCGCCGGAGTACGAACTCACCTGGCGGTCGGACATGCGCAGCTGACGCACGCTGCGCGGGTACTCGAAACGCTCGATGCTCGGGATCAGGATCAGATCTGTCGCCAACTGCTGGCCAAGGCGTGTGGTGTCCTGCAGGCGCACGTTGCCGCTATTGATGTGATCGATCTCGGCCTGCATCTCGTCACCGAACTCGCGGTCCAGCACGATGAAGCGTTTGGTCTGGGTCAGCGTGTCGGACAAGCGCGCGCGGATCGCACGGGCCACTTCCTCGCTGCTTACCCGGCCATCGCCGACGGCATAGGTACCCGAACGCACGTGCGGCAGCGCGACGACGATCTTGGGTCGGCCCTGCTCGTCCGGCGCGCGGTACTTGGCGATATCGGCGCGGATACGCACCTTCCAATAGCTGCGCAGGCGGCGGTGACTGACGTCGGATTCATACGAACTCGCCCCCCGCTTGGCATCGACCTTCGCGTTTTCCTTGTAGCTTTCCTTGACGCTGGCCGATGCCGAACCGCCCTGCCCGCTCGCTTCGGCCTGGGCCTGTGCCGAGCCACTGGCCGACGCTGACGCGGAATATGAGAACCCGGCATCGCTGGCACGCACCCGCTCGATCACTTCCTCGTCGAGCTGGCTGATTTCTTCCTGCGAAAGAATCTCGTAGCCGAGTACGGCGCCCTGCGAGGCGGCGATCGCCTGCTGGGCGAAGGCGGTGGCGTCGATGCTGCCGACGTGGTGACCGTCGACATCGACATCCAGACCGGCGCGCAGCGTCTGCATCTGGCTGGCGACGCGGACGCCGTTGACCTGCGCCACGGCCGACTGCAGGGCCGCCAGGACAGCAAGTTCCGGCGTGCTGCCGATACCGTCGGCTTCACGCGCGACCTGGGTGGTGCCACCGAAATCGGGGGAACCGCGCAAGGGCTCGGCATCGGCCGGTGCGGTCGCGGCCATTTTCGATTCGGACTTGCTGGCGGGCTCGTCCACCGGCGCCTCCCGCTTGCCGCAGGCGGCAAGCAGGGTGGCGGCGATGGCCAAGCTCAGCAGGCGTGTGGAGATCTGCATGCGTGGCCGTCCCGGATCAGTTCAGGCCGTCGAGCATCGAATCGGCGTTGCCCGGCACCTTGATCTTGCTGGCGCGGGCGAAGGTCATCGCCGACTTGGAGGTGTCGTACAGGCCCTTCAGGTAGCCCGGCGATTCCTTGGCGACCCACGCACCGGCGACCAGCTTGCGGCCGACAGTGGCCAGCTGCGCGGGACCCAGGTTCTTCATGCCGCTGGCGAAGTTGTTGGCTTCGCCGCTCAGCTTCTGGCCTTCGGCAGCGGAGGCGAGCAGCGAGACCAGGCCGTCGGTGTAGTACTGCTTGGATTCGGCGCTGAGTTCGGGCTGTGCGGCAACGCGCTCATCGATGGCAGCCTGGGCGGCTTCGCTGACCGAGACCGACTTCTTCATCTTGCTCACGTCCACTGCGCCGGAGGACAGCGCCTGGCGCTCGGCTTCCAGCAGCTGCACCTGTTCGGCCAGGCCAAAGGCCTTGGCGAAGGAGGTCTGGGCAGCCAGCGAATGCGACTGCGAGGCGACGAAACGACGGACCAGGGCGTCCTGCGCGGCTTCATCCGGGGCGCCGGCGGCGCTGGCTTCGGTAGCGGTCGCGCCGCCGACGAGGCCCTTCAGCTTGCCCAGCTGGGCGTGCGCCGGGGCGGCGAAGGAAGCGGCGATGGCCAGTGCGATGACGGTGGTACGGATCATGGGAATAGTCCTGAGGAGGGGAAGAGTGTCTGTGTGGCGGCGCACCGTAATGCGCCGCACGGCGTCAGCGAACGGCTTTGACGTTCAGCTCGTTGATCATCTGCTGCGCGGCCTGTTCGGCGGCTTCGCGCAGCGCATTGGTACGGGCGACGGTTTCGTTCGGGCCCAGGCCGGCGTACTGCACCGGGCCGACCGAAGAAACGGTGCGCGGGAAGCGGCCGGTCACGTCCAGCACTTTGCCGGTCACCGTGACGTACACGCGGGTATTGCCCGAAGCCGGATCGCGATCGCGCATGCCGATGTCGAGCGTGCCCACGGCGATGTACGGAATGTTCGCAGCACGGATCCCGTTGGCGGTATCGCGCAGGGTCGCAGCGGACAGATCATTGCCGGTGCTGAAGTCCTTGCGGATGCGTTCGATGCTGAGCAGGCCGCGGCTTTCGCCTTCCACGTACTCAGCTTCAACCACTTCATAGCCGGCGCTGCTGAAGGCGCCGGTCATCGCGGTGTTGACCTCGGCGGCGTTGGCGACCTTCCAGCTGATGGTGTCGCTGCGCGCGGTGGTGCTGCCGCCGCTGGTCACCGACACCGAGGCGTTCTGGTTGACGCTGCCGTTGGTGCTGACCGAGTTGCCGCGGAACGAATCGCCTTCGCGGGTGTTCTCGTCGTAGCTGCGGCTGGCGTCCACGCGGCGGTATTCCTTGTCCTGGAACGACTGCACGGTGTCCTGCGAGCGCGCCATGAACAGGAAGGTCAGCAGCGAGCGCTCATTGCTGCGTGCGCCGGCCACGGCAGAGCCGGCATCCAGCTTGGTCTGCAGCAGCGTGGTGTTGATCTCGGCGCGGACGCTGATCGTGTAGGTCTTGGCCTTCTTGTCCTCGTTCTCCGACAGGGTCACGGTGGAGAGCACGAAGCGGTCGATCTCGCCGATGAACTCCGGGCGGCGCGACTCGAACAGGCGCAGCTTGGCTGCGCCGGATTCGGCGATGTAGGCCTCCAGCGCGTTGACCTTGGCCTTGTTCAGCGCCTGCGCACGGGTATCGGCACTCAGGCGCAGACCATAGCTGGCCGAGCCCATGCCGCGGGAACTGGCGGTCTGCGCCGCGACCGGCGCGGTGACCATCAGTGCAATGAGAATCAGCAGTACAGCACGAATCAGCGACATGACTTGATCAACTCCTGGAGGGCCTGGATCTGTTGTTGCAGGGGGCGTCCGCCCGGCTTCTGCTCATCCAGCCAGGCGCGCGAATCGGCCCGTTTGGCAGCAGCGCCAGCGAAAGCATCAAAGCCGGCCAACACGGTTTCGTAGTTGGCCGACCACTGGTCCACCCGCCACTGCGTGACCGGCACCACTTTGGTGGCGCCCTTGCGCAGGGACTGGTCGAAATACACCTTGCCGGAGAAGGGCTCGGTCACCTTCACCTGGAAGAACGCGCCGAACAGCATCGTCTTCATGGCCGCGGTTTCATTGACGACGCCGCTCTTCATCGCGTCGAGGGTCAGCGTGACCACGTAATCGGGTTCGGGAATCTTGAGCTGATACACCTTGCCGTCGGCAAAGCGCGCGGCCATCGCACCGCCGATCGCCTCGCCGGTAGCCGGCGGCAGCAAGCCGATGCCAGTGTTGGATGACAGCGTCTTGGACAGCTCATGGGCCAGCGTGGCACGCAGCGTGGCTTCCATCGCAGGGTCGGGCAGCTTGGCCCGGGCTGCGTCGGACAAGGCCACCCCACCCACCTGCAGCCGCCGCATCGAGGCGTTGGGAAGCTGCGCGTTGGCCAGGGTCTGTGCGAGCACCTGCGGCAGTGCGGTGGCGGCGGTGCCGTAGAGCAGATCGGCGATGATCGCGTCGATATCCCCTTCGGACGGGCGGTCGTCCTGCAGGTCGATACGCTGCAGCGTTACCGGGTAGGAGGCGATGACCTGGCGTTCGCGGAAATCGAAGAACAGCGCCTGCAGTGCCACCTCCACCAGCACCTTGTACTGGTCGCCGATCGGTTCGACCGAGACCAGTTCACGGTCCAGCGCCGCGGCGAGCACGGTGGCGCTGGTGGTGCCATCCAGCTTGGCAAGCTGGTCGCTGATCAGCTGCAGGTGGGCGGGCGGCTGGCGGCGCAGGGCACTGGAGAGCTGCTGGTTCAATGCCTCGGCGCCGCGTTGGTCGATGACCCGGGTGCTATGCGGCGCAACCTTGCTGCGGGCAGCCTGCTCGCCGGTATAGGCGAAGCCAGCCCAGTACGCCTGCTGTGCCTTGTCGGCCGCATGCGCGAACGGGGTGATGAGGAACACGCACAGCAGCATCCACGCGCGCATCGCGCGTGGCGGTTTCTTCCCTGACGGCATCAGCCTTTGTCCCTGTGGTTGCTGACCGGGGGTCAGCCCCAGTCATGCTTGTGAAGGGCGCAACGATAGCCGCAACCATGCAGACCGACAAGATGAGATTGCATCAGCCTTGCGACAGCGCACCCGCGCGGGCCAACAACAGCGCACGTTCGGGGCCATTTGCGGTCAGCGCCGCCGCCCGCTCGAATGCCGCCCGCGCATCGGCAACACGGCCGAGCTGGACCAGCAGATCGCCCTGCACTGCGGCCAGCGGAGCATAGTCGCGCAGACGTGCATCGGCATTGAGCTGCTCGACCAGCGGCCACGCCGCCGCCGCGCCCTGCGCCCGCGACACGGCAACGGCACGATTGAGCTCCACCACTGGCGAGGGCTGCACCTGCGCAAGCCGCGCGTACAGCGCCGCCATCCGTGCCCAGTCGGTCTCTTCGGCGCGACGCGCGCGCGCATGGCACTCGGCGATGGCCGCCTGCACTACATACGGATCGTCGCTTCCTCCCAGCGCCACCGCCTGCTGCAGGGCCGACTGCCCACGGGCGATCTGCAGCCAGTCCCAGCGCGTCCGGTCCTGGTCCGGCAGCAGGATCGGTGTGCCGGTCGCATCCGTCCGCGCGGCGGTGCGCGATGCCTGCAGTTCCATCAACGCGAGCAGGCCCTGCACCTGCGGCCAGGTCGGCAGCCGGCTGGCCAGCACGCGGCCCAGCCGCAGCGCTTCATCGCACAACGCCGGGCGCATCCAGTCATCGCCTGCACTCGCCGCATAGCCTTCATTGAAGATCAGGTAGACCACCTCCAGCACCGAGGCCAACCGCTCTGGCAGCGCCGCCTGGCGCGGCACGTCGAACGGCACCTGCTTCTGCGCCAGCGTGCGCTTGGCGCGAACGATGCGCTGGGCGATGGTCGGCTCGGGGGCGAGGAAGGCGCGCGCGATCTCCTCCGTGGTCAGCCCGCCGAGCAGCCGCAGCGTCAATGCCACGCGCGCATCGGCAGCCAGTACCGGATGGCAGGCGACGAACATCAACCGCAGCAGGTCATCGCCGATATCGTCTTCCAGCGCGTCGCTGTCGTCCGGCGCTGGCAATGGCAGCGGCTCCAGCTCGCTGCCGTACTGCGCATGCTGGCCGGCCACGCGCTGGTGCTGGCGCAGCACATCGATGGCGCGGTTGCGCGCAGTGGTCATCAGCCACGCTCCGGGATTGTCCGGCACACCCTGGCTGGGCCAGCGCTCCAGCGCGGCCAGCCAGGTGTCCTGGACCAGCTCTTCGGCACGGCCGACATCGCCGCCAAGCAAGCGGGTCAGGCGAGCGGTCAACACTGGCGACTCCATGCGCCAGATCGTCTCCAGTCGTTGCGTCAGTGCCGTGTCCATGCGGCTGATCAGACCACCGGCGCGACGCGGGTACAAGCGGCGCGGCGGGGTGCCATCGCGCCCGTCCGGGCTCAGGGCTGCTTCATGCAGTTGACCATCCATGGCTTGCCGTAGCGGTCGATCAGAAAGCCCCAGCGATGGGCCCAGAAGGTTTCGGTGATCGGCATCTTGATCTCACCCCCTTCGGCCAGCGCCTTGAACACGCGCTCGGCTTCGTCGATCGAGTCGACCTCGATATTGATCGTGGTGCCGCCCTGCCCCTCGGAAGATGGGCCATCGGCCGCCATCAGGACCGCCGACCCCACCTCCAGCTGGCTGTGCGCGACGTGGTCCAGTGTTTCCGGCGGCATCTCGCCACAGCCCTCCTGGCTCTCCATCGGTGGCATATCGCGATACTTCATCTCCGAGGTGACCTTGCCGCCGAGCACCTGTGCGTAGAAGGCCATGGCCTCATGGGTCTTGCCGTTGAAGCCAAGGAACGGAATCAGTTTCATGGGAATGCTCCAGGGATGCGGGGGGATCAGTCGGTGCTGCCAATCTGCTCGCGCAGACGCTGTTCCTGCGCCTGCAATTCAGGGGTGAAGGCCTCGCCGAAATCCTCAGCGCTGAGGATCGGGCGCAGTTCGACCACATCGCCCGGCGCGAACGGGGCGCGCTTGAGCCATTCGGTGGCCTCGTCCAGCGAGCGCACCTGCCAGAGCCAGAACCCGCAGACGAGCTCGCGGGTGTCAGCGAACGGGCCGTCGATGACCCGCGGTGCTTCGCTGCCGAACGCCACCCGTCGGGCGCGCGAGGTCGGGTGCAGGCCCTCGCCGGCCAGCATGATCCCGGCCTGGACCAGCTGCGCGTTGTAGGCGCCCATGGCGCGGATCTCCTGCTCGCTCGGCAGTTGACCGGCCTCGGTGGCCGCGGTTGCCTTGACCAGTACCATGACTTTCACGGGATGCTCCTGTGTGCCAGCCCGTAACCCGGGCCGTTCACTGGATACAACGTGCCAGCGGGGCGGAAATCGACAGGTCCGACCGATCTTTCTTCCATCGCTGAACAGGGCACCGCTGCGGCGTTGCAACACGCCGCGGGCGCGGGCTGGGGCATCATGCCGATTCCCCCGCCCACCCCGGTCCGGCCATGCAATTTCTTCTGCTGATCTACATTGACGAGGGTCTGCTGCAGACCCTGCCCGCCGACGCGTACGACCGCCTGATGCACGACTGCCTGCAGCACGCCGACCGGTTGCAGGCCGAGGGCACGCTGGTGCTTGCGCAGAAGCTGGAGCCGGTCGACAGCGCGCGCACGCTGCGCGTGCGCCAGGGTCAGGCCCGGATTACCGATGGCCCGTTCGCCGAGACCCACGAACTGCTTGCCGGCTTCAATCTGATCAACGCGCCGGACCACGCCGAGGCGATGCGCATCGCCCAGCAGTTCCCGTGGTCGCGTTTCGGCAGCATCGAGGTGCGCCCGCTGGCCGACATGGACGCCGAGCGCGTGCGCGTCGGCGCCTGATCCTGCTCAGGGCAGCAGCGTGATCTTCAGATCGCGCGGCCCGATCGCTTCGTTGCCGCTGTAGTCGCGCGCACTGCCACGCAGGATGTAGTCGCCGGCTGGCAACGCATCGGGCTGCCAGCGCCCGGTCTCGACCAGCCCATCGCGCACGGTGTTGGTGACCAGGTAGCGGAACCGTGTGACCGCACTGCCATGCACGGTGATGCCACTGTCCGGTGCGTAGGCCACCCGGGTGGCGCTGTCTTCGCGCGGCATCCGGTTGAACACGATGTTGAAGCGCGGCTGCTCGTAGCCGGCCAGCGGCTGGCCCTGGCCATCCAGCACCTGATAGCCGACCTGGTACAGCCCCAGCCGGCGCCGTGGCAGATTGCGATCCACCTGGTCCCACGCCTCCACCACGATCTGCACGCCAGGACCCTGCCGGGGGATCGCAACGCGGCCATCGGCACCGGCCTTGATCGGCTGGTCCAGATCGTCAAGCACGGCGACCTCGGTGATGCGCGGCGCGAAGGTGTCGGCATAGCCGGTGAAGCCCAGCGCCACCGCATTGCGCTCGAAGCCGCTGGCGCCCACGCTCAGGTGCACATGCGCCATGCGGTTGATGCTGCCCAGCGCTTCACCGGCGGCGAAACGGGTGCCGCGACGCACGCGGATGCGCTCGAGCTTGCCCTCCTCACCGAACACCTGCTGCCAGCGCGGATCGAACGGACGATCGCGCGGGTCACGGCCAACCTTCATGTGGATGTACTTGAGCCGGCCCAGCGAGAGGCCTTCGGCCTGGCCGCCGACCGACCACGCCGCGAACGGCGTATCCACCTTGCCGTCGGCAATCGCCAGCACCGGCTGGCCGACATCGCCGCGGATGTCGAAGCCACCGTGCAGGTGGTGGCGACTCTCACCCTTGAAGTCGCCGCGCACCTCACCCAACGTACCGACCACTTCATGCCAGCCGTCCTGCGGGGCCAGCGGCCAACGGCCGGCGGTCTGCGGCAGCGGCGCGTCCGGCGCCGGGCCGATCTGCGCCGGCGGTGCGGTCGCTCCTGCCGCCAGCGCACGCAGCCGGTGCACCCGGTAGGACGCAGCATCGGCCAGGTACAGCCCGCCCTCGGCATCCAGTGCCAGTGCGGTCGGCCGGGCGAAGCGCGGCTGCGGCGGTACGCCGGCCAAGGCCAGCTGATGACCCTGCGCCGAGATCTGTACCACCTTGCCGTTGATGTCGCTGGCATAGATCACCCCGTCGTGGGTCACCGCCAACGACAGCGGACCACTGAGCAGGCCGCCATCGGCCACGCGGGTGCTCAGCGTGCCATCCGGCGCAAGCTGGCGGATCGCGTTGTTGAACAGGTCGGCGATCAGCAGGTTGCCCTGCGGATCCAACGCCAGCGCCACCGGCGTATCCAGGCGGGTGGACGCGCCGCTGCCCTCCATCAGCCCTGGGCGCTCGCCACCGGCGACGGTATGCACCCGCCCATCGGTCTCGATGACGCGGATGCGGTCGTTGTAGGTATCGGCCACGTACACGCGGCCGTCGGCGTCCACGGCCACGCCCATCGGCCCATCGAAGCGCGCCTGCGCGGCCGGCCCATCGACGAAGCCCCGCTGGCCATCACCGGCCAGCGTGCTCACGGTGCCGTCCACCGCGATGCGACGGATCACATGGTTGCCGGTGTCGGCGACGTAGACGTTGCCGGCTACATCCAACGCGATGCCGGACGGTGTATTGAACTGCGCCTGCAGGGCAGCGCCATCGCGCCAGCCCTCGCCGTGCCCGGCCAGCGTGTCCACGCGGCCGTCAGGGTGGACGCGGCGGATACGGTTGTTGTCGCCGGCATCGGCGATGTAGACCACGCCGTGCGCGTCCACGGCCAGGCCGTACGGATCGGCGAAGCGCGCCTGGGCGGCAGGACCTTCCGTGCTGCCACCGACACCGTCGCCGGCCAGCACGCTGAACTGCGGCGTCCAGCCGAGCACGGTCGCCACCGGGCCCGGCGGCGGCGCGGGCGCGGCCGGTTCGCGCAGGAAGGTCCATGACAAGGCCGCCGCCATCAGCGCTGCTATCAGCACCACCATTGCCCATCGTCCGCGCGTCATCGCTGTCCTTGCCTGCTGCTGTTGGGGACCCGACCTTAGCGGCTCGTGGCGTGCCTGCAAACCCTGCATGACCACAGCGCCTTGTGTGGACGCCACGTTCCGGTTCCAATCGGGGCTGACGCCAAGGAAGGATGTACCGCCTGAAGCACCGCCCCTATTTCGCCGGCGTCTCCACCTTGAACCCCATCGCTTCGCGGTAGCGCACGTACAACGCGCTGACCTTTTCCACATAGGCCAGCGTCTCGGCATACGGGGGCACGCCCTTGTAGCGCGTCACCGCACCGATCCCGGCGTTGTACGCGGCCGCAGCCAGTACGCGGTCGCCTTTGTAGCGCCGCAGCAGCGCCTTCATGTAACGCGCACCGCCACTGATCGACTGCTCGGCCGAGAGCGGATCGGCCACGCCGTATTCGGTCGCGGTATCGGGCATCAGCTGCATCACGCCCTGCGCACCCTTGGGCGAGATCGCACCGGCATCGAAATTGCTCTCGGCATGGGCGATCGCGCGCAGCCAGGCATCGTCCACACCGGTGGCCTTGGCTGCCGCCTTGAACTGCTTGGCGTGCCGGTTCAACTGCGGCGTGCCGACCTTGCCCAGCCCTTCGTGCGCCGGCTCACCCGGGGGCGTGGCCACGGTGAACTTCAGGAACACCCGCGAGCCCGGCAGGTTGCGGGTGGAGTAGACCAGTGCACCGTCCTGCTCACGTTCGTACAGGGTGCCGCTGAAGATGCCCATGTTGCCCCACAGGTTGGGGGTCTGCACCGCGTTGTCGTCGATCTGCTGCGGGGTGCATTTCGAGCCCGGCTCTGGCGCCGTGGCCAGGCTGACGGTGTTGCTCTGCACGCAGCGATAGACCGTGCGCGCCGATGCCAGGCCAGGCAGCAGCAACGACACCAGGGCCAACGCGGCAGGCAAGGTCGGATTCATCAGGCTCGGATCGGGGCACGGAAGGGTGCGGCGCGATCATCCGGCCGAAGGCGCGAACCGAAGGTGAATACCGGGCTGATCACCCGCGCGACCGAGGTGTCCGGCGGCAGGGACGGGTGACGGAAACAGCCGGTTTCGTCCGTGCTCTGTCGTCGGCCACGCCGCCTGGCCCAGCGGCATCCCAAAGCCCTGGTTTCAATCCCCGCGCACTGATGGTCATATAGCGGCTCGGGGCCGCGACTGCCCTGGCCCGCCGGGCTGCCATGGACCCCCCTTTCGACGAGGCATCGAGATCTGCTTGAACCGCGCCCGGATCATTGCCGTCACCATCCTGCTGGCCCTGCTCGGCGCCCTCGTGCCGATCGCCACTGTGTTCTATTTCACCTGGAGCCGGGCCAGCGAGTTCGAACAGGTGCGGCTGCAGACCACCGCCGAGCGCACCCTGCAGCGCGCGCACCGCGCCTACGAGGGCGCGTTGAACACCCTGCGCGAACTCAATCGCAGCACCCTGGTGCCCTGCTCGCCCGAGCACCTGCAGCTCATGCGCGGGCTGGTGATGCGCACCCACTCGGCCGAGCAGATCGGGTACTTCGAGAACGGCCGACTGGCCTGCACCTCGTGGGGGCCGATGGACCCGGGCGTCGTGCAGCCCCCACCGGCCTATGTCACCGCCGAGGGCGCCGGCATCACCCTGGACATCCGTCCGCTCGCCGGCACGCCGCAGCAGCCCTTGATGGCCCTGAGCTACGGCCACTACGACATCCTGATGGACCCGGCGCGGTTGATCGATGTCATCGTCGATCCCAACGTGCGGCTGGCCGTCGCCAGCCCCGACGGACGGCTGATCGCCCAGCAGGACATCCAGGACCAGGCCCTGCTGCAGCGGCTGCTGCGCGATCCGGCCAGCGGTATCGAAGGGCAGACGCTGTATGCCACCGCGCAGGACCAGGAATGGCTGGCCATCGCCACCGCCCCACGCACCGATCTGGTCGCCGCATTCCGCCACCAGATTGGGCAGTTCATTCCGCTGGGGGTGCTGGGCGCGCTGGCCGCGATCGGTGGCGTGGTGTGGCTGTCGCGACGGCGGCTGTCGCTGCGCGGCGAACTGGCCACGGCCGTCCGCAGGCGGGAGTTCTTCATGCACTACCAGCCAATCATCGAGCTGGATACCGGCATCTGCGTGGGCGCCGAATCGCTGGTGCGCTGGCGTCGTCCCGACGGCAGCCTGGTGCGGCCGGATCTGTTCATCCCGCTCGCCGAGGAGGCGGGGCTGATCGAGGCGCTGACCGACCAGGTCATCGACCACGTGATCGCGGACATGCGCGCGTTGCTGGTGCAGGACCGCAGCGCGCACATCGCGATCAATCTGGCCGCCGAGGATGTCAGCAGCGGACGGGCGCTGAAGGTTCTGAGCGCCAAACTGCAGGGCACCGGCATCCATCCCCAGCAGATCTGGCTGGAGGCGACCGAGCGCGGTTTCATCGATATCCGCCGGGCGCGTACCAGCCTGGCCAATGCACGGCGGATGGGGCACTGCGTGGCGATCGACGACTTCGGTGTCGGCTATTCCAGCCTGCAGTACCTCCAGCAACTGCCGCTGGATGCGCTGAAGATCGACAAGTCGTTCATCGATGCGATCGGGACCGACAGCGCCACCAGCCCGGTCACCTCGCACATCATCGACATGGCCAAGACGCTGGGGCTGTTCACCGTGGCCGAAGGCGTGGAAACGCCCGCGCAATTGGCCTACCTGCAGGCGCGCCAGGTGGAGTTCGGGCAGGGCTGGCTGTTCTCCAGGGCACTGCCGCCGGACGAGTTCGTGGCCTTCCACCAGCAACGCAAGCAGCAGTACGGACAGGCGCCGGAAGACATGCAGAAACCCGGCAACGACGAGCCCGGCTGAGCCGACTGCCTATTCGGCCTCCATCCCCGCCAGCGTCATTACCCACGCCGGTACCTGCGGCTCGCCAGCGTAGAAAGCCTTCGGTCTGCCCTCGGCCATCGCCCAGCGTTGGATCCAGCTGATGCCCCCGGCGCCGTTGTAGCCATCGGCATGCTGGTAGGCCGGATCCTGCAGTGCCGCCTCCAGCGGGATGAAGCGATAGCCGCGCCGGCGCGTGGCGGCGACCAGCTCTTCCACGCAGTCCGCGCTGAGCGCATTGGCGTGGATCAACCACACCTGTGCAGGCAACCGGCCCAGCAGCTGCTGCCCCTGCTGCTCGTAATAGTCCAGCTTGTTGAGCATGTACGGCACGTAGCCGCGGCGCAGCTGGCGCAGGCGGGCCTCACGCGCGACCGGATCGGCCTCGGTATCGCGCACCCGGTCGTAGGCGAACGCCCAGATCCACTCGCTGTTGTCGACGGTGACCGGCGCGATCCGGTAGCCGTGCTGTTGCAGGAACACGCCCAGCGCGGCACGTTCTTCCGGGGATTGCCCGGCACGCAGATAGGGATGCCGGAACCAGCGCGGTGCCTGCCCGGTCTCGGCCAGCAACGGGCGCAGCGTCATCTCACCGCGCAGGATGTCCTGCTCATACGCAGCCAGCCCGATCGCGTGCAGATCGACATGGCCGAACGTGTGGTTACCCAGCTCGAACCCGGCATCGCGCCAGTCGCGCAGCATCTGCACGCGCGCGGGTTGCACCCGTCCATCCACCTCGAGTTTGACCTCGTTGACGAAGCCCACCACCGGCACGTCGGCCCGCTTCAGCGCTGCGATCAACTGTGCATGGCGGGCGGCAAGCGCGGGCTCTGCGCGTTCGTCCAGACGCTGCCAGGGCAGGTCGTCGATGGTCAGCGCGATACGCCGCTCCGGCTCGGCCGCGTGCGCGATACCGGCCAGGCACAGCAGTGCCAGCACACCCCATCGAAAGAATCCCTTGCGCACCCGCTGCTCCCGTCGCGATACCCGGCCCCAGCATAGCGCCGGGTATCGCGCTCCACCTTGCCGGGTGCGGCGGCTGGGCTCAGTGCGTGATCGGCGCCCAGGCACGCGGCTGGCGCAGCACCACCATCAACGTGGCCAGCAGCAGCACCAGCAGGACCGCTGGCAGCCAGCGTTCACCGACGGTTTCCAGCATCACGCCGCCGACGATGCCCGCCAGCGCGATGGCCAGATTCCAGCCGGTCACCACGAACGACTGCGCGATGTCCCCGGCCTCGTCGGCACGACGCGCCACGGCAGTCTGGAACAGCGTGGGGACGCCACCGAAGGAGATTCCCCAGACCACCGTGCCGATCACCAGCACCCACGGCGAGCCCGGCCACAGGCCGAACGCCACTGCCGAGAGTGCGAAGGCCACCGTGCTGGCGATCACCAGCGCGCGCAGCCAGCGGTCCACCAGCAGGCCGGTGATCCAGATGCCGACCAGCGCGGCCACGCCGAACACCAGCAGAAGACGATCCAGCCACACCGCCGCGCCGGACAGCGCCGCGAACGGTTCGATGTAGGTGTACAGGACGTTGTGCGCCAGCACGTACAGGAACATCGTCAGCAGTGCGGTCCGCATGCCGCGCAGGCGCAGCACGCTGACCAGCGGTTGCTGCGCCGCCGCGCCCGGGGCCGGCAGCGGGGGCAGCGCCAGCCGCGCCCACACCAGCAGGCTGACACTGAGCAGCGACATCAATCCGAATGCCCAGCGCCAGCCGATGGTCTGGCCGAGCAACGTACCGGCCGGGATGCCCAACGACAGTGCCAGCGGCGTGCCGACCATCGCCACGGCGATCGCGCGGCCCTGCAGCTGCGGCACCACCATGCGGCTGGCATAGCCGGCCACCAGCGACCACAGCAGGCCAGCGCTGATGCCCGCGCAGAAGCGCGCGACCAGCATCAGCCCATAGTGGTGCGTCATCGCGGTGATGGTGTTGACCACCACGAAGCCGGCGATCGCGGTGAGCATCAACGGGCGGCGTGGCCAGCGCCGGGTCAGTGCGGTCATCGGCAATGCGGCGACCAGCGAGCCCAGCGCGTAGATCGTCACCAACTGCCCGACCAGCGCACGGCTGACGCCGAGATCGGCGCTCATCGGCGACAGCAGGCCGGCTGGCAATGCCTCGGTGAGGATGGTGATGAAGCCTGCGCAGGCCAGGGCGAGCAGCCCGCCGAGGGGCAACCGGCTGGCGGCGTTGGGCAGGGGGACGGCGTTGGAATCGACCGCGTGCCCGCTCATGGGCGCGCCTGCGTTGGTGCCGTAGCGCAGTTGGAGTAGAGATCGCGAAGGTCAGTGAGGGCAGACATCGGGGCACCAGGGGAAGGGGGAGCGCCACCGTAGGCGTTGGGCCGCCGTCGAAACAGCGGGGTGACGCTCCGCACATTCCGGAGCTGCGTGGCCGCAATCGCTCGAATGCCTGTCCCGCAAGGTCTGGAACCAGAACCTGCCGCCCCCGCATCGCAGCGTTGCGGCCCTGGGCATCCCTCCCAGCCCCCGCACGCGTTGCCGGCCGCTACAGTGACCGCTCTCTTCCCCGTGCAAGTGCCCATGTCAGCCCTGGACAACCTTGGCAACCTGCAGACCTTCGTGCAGGTCGCCGACACCCGCAGCTTCGTCGAGACCGGCCGCATGCTCGGCATCTCCGCCTCGGCGGCCGGCAAGACGGTATCGCGGCTGGAGCAGGCCCTCGGCGTGCGGCTGTTCCATCGCAGCACCCGCAGCGTCACCCTCACCGCCGAAGGCGAGCGCTTCCTGGTCCGATGCCGGCGCATCCTGGATGAGCGTGACGCCGCCCGTGACGAGCTGGTCCAGCAGACCGAGGCGCCCACGGGGGTGCTGCGGGTCAGCCTGCCGCTAGTCGGCGACATCTCGCTGCCGCTGCTCACCGAGTTCATGGCGGCGTATCCCGGCATCCGCCTGGAGCTGGATTTCGATGACCGGCTGGTGGATGTGATCGAGGAAGGCTTCGACGCCGTGCTGCGGGTCAGCGCGCCGACCGACTCGCGCCTCAGCGCCCGACAGCTCGGCGTGTTTCCGCGCTACCTGGTCGCCTCCCCGGATTACCTGGCCCGCCGCGGTACGCCTCGCGTGCCCGAGGACCTGCTGCACCACGACTGCCTGCACTACCGCTTCCCCAGCAGCGGCAAGCTGGAGCCGTGGCCGCTGCCGCAGACGCCGGGCGCAGCGCCGCTGGCACTGCCGGTGTCGATGGTCAGCAACACGATCGAAGCGCGGCTGGCCTTCGCGCTGGCCGGGCGCGGCATCGCCTACATCCCCGAGCACTCGGTGCGCGAGGCACTGGCCGACGGCCGCCTGCAGCGGGTGATGGCCGACCGTATCCATGCCTGCGGCACCTTCTACCTGCTGTGGCCCTCCGGCCGCCATGTGCTGCCCAAGCTGCGGGTCTTCATCGATTTCATCAGCGCCCGGCTGACCGGCGTCAGCTGCTGAGCAGGCGGCGTTCATCGCCCTGCCGGCGGGCGGTTTTATACTGGCCGCGCGGCAGCCAGCCGCCTTTGTTGCCGAGGTAGGCCTACATGCGCCATTGATGCCGCCGTCGTCTGACGGCCCGTCTCCACCCACCTGTTCCGCAGGAGGGGAGTCTTTGGCATCCAATGGAGGTCGCATGACCGCATTCGCTCTCACGCTCGACCGCGTGACGCATACCCTGCCCGACGGCCGGGTCCTGTTTTCCGAACTGTCCGCCGCCTTCGACGGCACCCCGACCGGCCTGGTCGGGCGCAACGGCGTGGGCAAAAGCCTGCTCGCGCACCTGCTCAGTGGCGATCTCACGCCCACCGCCGGCCGCGTCCTGCGCAGCGGGCCGGTGCACCTGCTCACGCAGCACAGCGGCGTGCCCGCCGGCCGTATCGCCGATCTGGCCGGCGTCGGCACGGTGCTCGACGCCCTGCACCGTATCGAGGCCGGCAGCGTGGATCCGGACGACTTCACCCGCGTGGGTGAGCGCTGGGACCTCCGCGAGCAGTTGCAGGCCCAATGGCAGCTGCTAGGGCTGCCCGCGCTGGATCCGCTACGGCCGGCGGCCACGCTCAGTGGTGGCCAGGCGATGCAGGTCGCGCTGGCCGGTGCGTTCCTGTCCGGTGCCGAGGGGCTGATCCTGGATGAACCCAGCAACCACCTCGACGCCGCCCACCGCACGCGCCTGATCGAGGCGCTGCAGCGCTGGCGCGGCGGCCTGATCGTGATCAGCCACGACCGCACGCTGCTGCGGCACATGACGCGCATCGTCGAACTGTCGCCAAGCGGGCTGCGCCAGTACGGCGGCAACTACGATCTCTACGCCGATCAGAAACACGACGAGCGGCGCAGTGCCCAGGCCGAGCTGGCCCTGCGCAAGCGCGAGCGTCGCCAGCAGCAGACCGAGCTGCGCGATCAGCGCGAGAAGATGGCGCATCGGCAAGCGCGCGCTACACGCGATGCACGCACCGCCAACCAGGCACCGATCCTGCTCGGTGGCATGAAGAACCGCAGCGAGCACACTGCCGGCCGCTGGCAGGCACAGCAGAACGAGCGTCGTACCGAACTGGATGCGCGCGTGCGCGAGGCTGCCGGCGAGGTGGAGCAGGACATCGAGATCGCCCTGCTCGCCCCGGTGATCCAACAGCCCGGGCCGCAGCGCGTGGCCGAGCTCATCGCCGCCGAACTGCCGTGGGTGCAGGCGCCCTGGAACACGCTGGATCTCACCGTGCAGCGCGGCCAGCGGATCGGCGTGCAGGGCCGCAACGGCAGCGGAAAATCCACACTGCTGCGGCTGCTGGCCGGCACGTTGGTGCCGGTGTCGGGGCACGTCGAGGTGGCGGCCAGCGTCGCCCTGCTCGATCAATCGCTCACGATGCTGCCCGATGACGCCTCGGCCCTGTCACTGCTGCAACGCGCGCATCCGGTCGCCGACGAAGGCACGCTGCGCACCCAGTTGGCCCTGCTCGGCCTGGGTGCCGAGCGCAGCCTGCGGCCGTTGGCCACGCTCAGCGGTGGCGAACGCCTGAAGGCGGCGCTGGCGTCCGTGCTGTACGCACAGACGCCGCCGCAGCTGCTGCTGCTCGACGAACCCGGCAATCACCTCGACCTGCCCTCGCTGACCGCGCTGGAGCAGATGCTCAGCCAGTACCGCGGCACGCTGATGATCGTCTCGCACGATGACGCGCTGCTGGAGGCGGTTGGCTTGAGCCATACCCTGCGCGCATCTGATCAGGGCTGGCAGCTGACGCCGGTGTAAAGCGTTCGGCTAGGCGCGCGCCCACGCCGGGAACGCATCCGGCAGCAACTGCCACAACAGCGGCCCAGCGCGGAGTTCCTCATCATTGAGCAGGCAGGCATCCAGCTCGGCACGCACCGCGTGCTCGTCCATCGCCACGCCGATCACCGCCAGCTCCTGGCGGCGGTCGCCCCACCAGGGATGCCACAGCCTGCGCATCGCCTGGTACTCGCCCGCATCGCCGACCTGATCCACGGTGGGCAGCGGCGCGGTCCAGCACGCCGCCTGCTGGCGGGCCCAGCCGATATCCGTGTAGGGCACGCGCGTGGGCGGCAGCTCGGGCACGGTGTTCTCCAGGCCCGCCTCCATGCGCTCGCGCGAGGCGTACCAGACCCCCGCGACCGAGGTCTGCGTGGCCGCACCGACACTGGAGAGCTCGCCCACCGAGTCCATGCGGTTGGCCAGCCAGAAGAAGCCCTTGCTGCGGATCACGCTGCCCAGCCCGGTCTCCAGCAAGCGCGCAAAGCGTTGCGGATGGAACGGCCGGCGCGAGCGGTAGACGAAACTGGTGATGCCGTATTCCTCGGTCTCCGGCGTGTGCTGCCCGCGCAGCGCCTGCATCCAGCCTGGTGCCAGCTGGGCTTTGACGAAGTCGTAGCGGCCGGTATCAAGCACCTCGTGCAGTGGCACGTTGCCGTGTTCGGACAGCACCAGCCGCGCATCGCGGTTCATCGCGCGCAGCACGGCCAGCGTGGACTGCAGCGTGTCGTCATCGATCAGATCGCACTTGCTCACCACTATCACATTGGCGAACTCGATCTGCTCGGCAAGCAGATTCACCACGCCACGGTCGTCATCCTCACCGGCCTGCTGGCCACGATCGATCAGCCGATCGCTGGAGCCGAAGTCCAGCAGGAACTGCGCGCCATCGACCACCGTCACCAGCGTATCCAGCCGTGCGATGTCGCTGAGGCTGAAGCCGGCCTCATCGCGCACCGAGAAGGTCGCCGCGACCGGCATCGGCTCGGCGATCCCGGTCGATTCGATCAACAGATAGTCATAGCGCCCCGCCGCCGCAAGCCGGCGCACCTCGTGCAGCAGGTCATCGCGCAGCGTGCAGCAGATGCAGCCGTTGCTGAACTCCACCAGCGTCTCGTCGGTGCGGCTCAGCGCCGCGCCGCCATCACGGACCAGCTGCGCGTCGACATTGATCTCGCTCATGTCATTGACGATCACCGCCACCCGGCGGCCCTCGCGGTTGCGCAGCAGCTGATTGAGCAGGGTGGTCTTGCCGGCACCGAGGAAGCCGGACAGCACCGTTACCGGCAGACGGGAATCATGAAGGGCAGCAGAGGCAGTCATGGCGGAGCAGGTCTGGAGAGGAGTTGAAATGTTACTATATAACATTCACAGACCAAGACCCCCACGCCCCATGAAGCGATCCTCTGCCCTGTTGGACGCCGGCGCCATTGCGCTGTCCGGCCTATGCCTGCTGCACTGCCTGGCCCTGCCGCTGCTCGCGGCGATGCTCCCGCTGATGGGCGTGTGGGCCGAGGCCGAGTGGGTGCATGCCCTGTTCGTGGCGATTGCCGCGCCGGTGACCGGCTTCGCGCTGTGGCGCGCGCACCGCCAGCACCGCCTGCCCGTGCTCGCGATGGCCGCCGCGTTGGTCGGGCTGCTGTTGCTGCTGGCCGGCGCCATGGGCTGGCCGAGCCACGAGGCCGAAACCCCGATGACCGTGGTCGGCAGCCTGCTGTTGGCCAGCACGCATGTGTGGAACGCCTGGCGGCGGCACCGGCACTGAGCCGGGGCGAGCGCTGCGTCGCCTACTTGCCGTAGGCGCGCAGCAGCTTGACCAGCACCTGGGCCTCGGCCGCGCGCTCGACCGGATCGTCCGGGCCGACCACGTGCTCCTGCAGGTGCTCATCGAGCAGCGCCATCAACAGTGCGTGTGCCGCCCCGCGCACGGCCGAGGCCTGCATCAGGACATCGGTGCAATCGGCCTCGGCCGACTGCAGGGAGGCTTCGAGTGCGGCGACCTGGCCCGCCATGCGGCGGACCCGGGCGAGCAAGGGTTTGCGGTGATGTTGAACGTGCGACATGGGGTCGGAGCATATACCCTATGGGGGTATAGTCCAATGGCTGGATTGCCCCATGATCCTCAACGCTGCCGCCGACGCCCGCCGCCACACCCATCGCTTCGACGATGGCAATCCTCTGGCCGAACGCAGCACGCAGCGCGCGCTCTGGCTGACCACGGCGATGATGATCGTGGAGATCATTGGCGGGTGGTGGTTCAACTCCATGGCCGTGCTCGCCGACGGCTGGCACATGAGCTCGCACGCACTGGCGCTGGGGCTGTCTGTGTTCGCGTACGGTTTCGCACGCCGCCATGCACACGACCATCGTTTCACCTTCGGCACCTGGAAGGTCGAGATCCTGGCCGGTTACACCAGTGCCATTGCCCTGCTCGGCGTCGCGCTGCTGATGGCCGTGCAGTCCGGGCAGCGGCTGTTCGTGCCCAGTGCCATCCACTACAACGAGGCCATTGCGATCGCGGTGGTCGGGCTGGCGGTCAATCTGCTGTGCGCATGGTGGCTGCGCGACCACCATGACCACGGGCATCACCCGCATGGCCACCACCATGGGCATGGGCACCACCACGCGCATGAGCAGAGCGGTCACGGCGCGCATGGCACCCAGGACCTCAACCTGCGCTCGGCCTACCTGCACGTCATCGCCGACGCCGCCACCTCGGTGCTCGCGATCGCCGCGCTGATCGGCGGCAAGGTCTGGGGGGCAGCGTGGCTGGACCCGGTGATGGGCCTGGTGGGCGCAGTACTGGTCACCGTCTGGGCGATCGGCCTGCTGCGCGACACCAGCCGCGTGTTGCTGGATGCGCAGATGGACGCACCGGTGGTGGCGGAGGTACGCGAGGTGATCGAACAGGGCCCGTGGTCGGCGCAGCTGTCCGACCTGCACGTGTGGCAGGTTGGCCGCAGCAAGTACGCGGTCGTGGCCAGCCTGGTGAGCGCTGATCCACTCAATGCTGATCAGATCCGCGAGGCGCTCTCTGTGCATGAAGAGCTGGTGCACGTCACGGTGGAAGTGCACCGGCTGGATGCGGCGCTGCCTGCTTGATCGACGCACCATCGCACGGAGTGGCCAGGTCGGCAGCCGTGCCTCACTGGCTGCCTCAGTGCTTGAACATCATCCCGACCAGGAACAGCACCAGCGGCGCGGCACTGAACACCGCGCCGACGATCCCCAGCCACGGCCAGCGCTCCTGACGCACGCGCGAGCCGACCGTCGCGATCAGGCCCACGGCCGCTGACGCGAGGACGCCGATGGAGACACCTGTGGTGCTGGCCCCCGCGGTGACCCCGTGGTTGGCCGCAGTGGCGATGTGGGCGGCGGCGGCCCCGACGGGGAGGCCCATGAAGCTGGCCAGGCCGAGCAGCGGGAATCGCTGAGCCGAAATCGGCGCCGTCGATGGTGAGCGCGGCGCTTGCGGAGAATCTGGCAGCACGGGGTGTCTCCTGAGAATCGCGTCACCGTACACCATCGCCCGCGGTGCACACAGACGGGATCTTTTCATGCCGTGTTGGACAATGCCCTCAACATCCGCCGACAGGAACCGCCATGCGCTTGTTGCCCAGCTTGTTCTCCAGCCTGCTCCTCCTGTCCCCTGTCCTGCTGACCGGTTGCGGCAAGGACAACAGCGCCGGCGTGTTCTCCTCCGATCCGATGCTCGGCTGCTACGCCACCCACGCACGCAAGCCGGCGGAGTTCCGGATCGAGCAGCAGCAGGGCCAGTACTACGTGTCCTTCAACCGCGATGAGCAATGGCAGCGCGACGCCACGCCGCTGCAGGAATCCAGCCGCGCAGAGATCGCCCAGTTCTTCCGCGACGATGCCGACCAGATCAACAAGGCCCTGGTGCGCCCCGGTGGCGGCTTCGGCATCTTCAAGTTCAACCCCGGTGCCACACTCAAAGGCAAAGCAAAGGACAGCGACTACATGGCACTGGTCCTGATCGGTGCCGGGCCGGTGTTCCCGGTGAAATGCCCCTGATCGCCAAGATGCTTCGCGCCCCCCCCCCCCTACCGGGCCACTGATGCCGGCTGCGGCCCACCGCACGCCCGCACCAGTAGCCCGGTCCGCGACACCCATCCCCCGATACCGCCTGCCGCACGCCTCCGCGGGCAAGCCCCCATCCTCATACGTCAGCTGCCCTCCCCCGGTTCGCGGCGGCCGCGGTGGATCGAGCTGTACGGCCATTGCGTCGCGTCACGCACATGCCCGTGCTTGACCGGGTTGTGGTGCACGTAGGCCACATGCCGCTGCAGGTCCTCGGCATCTACGATCCGATGCTCGCGAAAGCCGTTGTGCCACAGTGGCCGCAGGCTGCGATCACGCCGGAGCTGCAGCCGTGGATCGGCCATCGGCAACTGGCGGTCGAAGATCGCCTGGACCTGCGCCCAGCGGCGATGGCCCTCCTCGTCGCCCTCCGGCAGCGTCCACACGCCGTGCAGATGGTCCGGCAGCACCACGATCGCGTTGATCCGGAACGGCCGCGCCTGCTGCGCCACCCGGAACGCCAGCCGCAGGATCTGCGCCTGTTCCACCAGCAGGCTGCTGCTGCGATCGCGCAGGTGCGCGCTGAAGAAATAGGTGGTACCGGTCGGCCAGAGGATGTGGTCGTAGGACATGACCCAAGTATCCGAAGCGTCCCTGCGCAGTTCGATCAGCGCACTCCCTGCCGGCGCCTCGGATACCCGCGCACACGTGGGTCGGAATCCTCGCAGCTCGGGGCTGCATGACGGCCGGCCAGCGGCTTCTCAGGTACGATGCCCACCCCTGACTGCCATACCGTCTGGCGCTCGCGCCGCGGCCTGAGATCCCGTGCCCCACTACACCGGCCCCCTGCTGACCCGCCCGCTCGCCGAGAGCCTGACCCGCGCCCGCGATGCCGGCACCGGCGAATGGACCGGCTCGCTCGACCTCGGCCGCTCCACCGGCACCGCCACGCTGGCGGCCGACCACTGGCAGTGGAAGGGTGAAACCTACGCCTATCCCGGCAAGACCAAGGACCGCACCCTGTACTACTGGGACGGCGAGGAATTCCTGGCGATCTCGCGCTTTGGCTCGGCGCTGATCAAGCTCGTGCCGACCGACTGGGACGCGCCGACCTTCGAGATCGACGGCATCAAGATGCTGCCCAGCGCGCAGGTCTCCCCGTTTGAGGATGCCCGCCGCAAGGTCGCGCTGATCGCACCGGCCGGCAAGACGGTGCTGGATACCTGCGGCGGCCTGGGCTACTTCGCGGCGTGCTGCCTGGAAGGTGGCGTGACCCGTATCCGCTCGTTCGAGAAGAATCCGGATGTGCTGTGGCTGCGCACGCTCAATCCGTGGTCGCCCGATCCGGACGCGGAAAGCAGCGGCGGTCGGCTGGCGCTGAGCCAGGGTGACGTGTCGCAGGAAATCGAAGGGCTGGAGACCGCCTCGGTCGACGCGATTCTGCACGATCCGCCGCGCTTCGGCATCGCTGGCGAGCTGTACTCACAGGTGTTCTACGACCAGCTCGCGCGCGTCATCCGCAAGGGCGGCCGGATGTTTCACTACACCGGTGCGCCGAACAAACTGACCAGCGGCCGCGATGTGCCGCGCGAGGTCGCCAAGCGGCTGGAAAAGGCAGGCTTCAAGGCCGAGCTGGCGATGGACGGGGTGCTCGCGGTCAAGCGCTGAGCAAGGAGCTGGTCAACTGCCGCGTGGCAGTTTGGCCGCCCACATGTTGTCAACCAGATTGGGATAGCGCCGCCCGTTCTCCTCGGCGCGCTGACGTGCCGCATCCTTCTGCGCCTCGGAGAGCGGCTGCGACTTTTTCTTTCCATTGGGACTGGGCTTCTTCCAGGGCGGTGTCTGGGTCTGGCGCATGGGTAGTCTCGTGTGGCGTAGCGCTGCACTTTCGCTTGGTCTGTGCAGCGTACAAGAACGCCCGACACGTCATCGCAACGTGCCGGGCGCGTACTGCGAAGAACGACCTGCGACTTACTTCTTCAGGAAGTCCAGCAGCGCCTTGTTGAACGCATCGGCATGGCTGGCATTGCAGCCGTGCGGCGCGTCCTTCAGCACCACCACCTCACTGCCCGCGATGGCCGCATGGGTGCGCTTGCCCGAACCCTCGAACGGGACCGTGCCATCGCTGTCACCGTGCAGCACCAAGGTCGGCACCGTGACCTTCTTGAGATCGCCGCGGAAGTCGGTCGTGCCGAAGGCCTTCATGCAGCCCAGCGCCGCAGTCTGGTCGGACTGCTGGCAGAGCTTGATGGCGGCCTGGCGCTCCTCCTCGCTGACCTTGAGCTCGCCGTTGGCGCTGAAGAAATCCTTGGTGAAGCCATCGAAGAAGGTGTCGCGGTCCTTCTCCAGGCCTTCGCGCATTTCATCAGCCTTTTCCTGCGTCAGCGGGCCCTCGGGGTTGTCGCTGGTCTTGAGCATGTACGGCGGCACCGCCGAGGCGAAGACCACGCTGTGCAGGCGTGATTCGCCGTGCGTGGCGACGTAGCGCGCCACTTCACCACCGCCCATCGAGAAGCCGACCAGGGTGGCGTCTTTCAGGTCCAGATCCTCGATCACACCGGCCAGATCATCGGCGAGCGTGTCGTACTCGTAGCCATCGGCCGGCTTGTCCGAGCGCCCGAAACCACGGCGGTCATAGGCCACCACACGGTAGCCTGCCTCGCGCAGCGCGGGGACCTGCGCCTTCCACGATTCGGCCGACAGCGGCCAGCCGTGGATCAGCACTACCGGGCGGCCGGTACCACCGGAATCTTCAACGTGCAGGCGAACGCGGGAAGCAGCCATGGGAACTCCTTGGAGCGATGGGGAATGAAGTTCGATCCTAGGGAGACGGGGTTGGGTGAGCCGTGAAAGAAAGCGCGATGTCGCTGACGTGACGTGCACAGGGCTGACTGATACCGGCCGGGGCATTCAGGGGTGAGAGGGATGAATCAGAGGCCACGATCTCAGGATCTGCGACACCTCAGGACGATAGTTGCGATGGGGCATCGTCGAGGGTGGGAGCCGGTACATGGATTGTCATGAGATCACGCCGGAGGCTGCGCATCGAGTGGAACCCAGCGCGTCCGGAAACGCCTGCTGTGGGCTGGCACTTACGTTGTTGTTGCATGGCCTTGGTGCGCATCCTGCAGCCCATGCGGCATTGCGTGCTGCTCTGCGGCAGCGGCCGGAGAGCGAGTGCTGTGCCAGCTACGCGCTGTTGCGTGGCCATGACACCCCATAGATGCGTGCCGGCGACGTGGCCGCGGCGGAGCCATGGTTCGCCGCGCAGGCCGGCCATTACTAATTACATAGTTGACATGCCCGATCCGTCGGGCGCACGATGCGGGCGTCAACTAACGAACCAGTAGATAGCCATGGCCCGCCCCGTATCGCCTGCCCTGACCGACGCCGAACGCCGCATTCTGGAGGTGCTCTGGAAGAAGAAGGAGGCGTCCGTGCGTGAGGTCACCGATGAGCTGTCCAGGAAGAAGCCGGTCGCCTATACGACCGTGCTGACCATGTTCAAGGTGCTGGACAAGAAAGGCCTGGTCCACCATCGCAGCGAGGGTCGCGCCTTCATCTACAGCGCCGCGATTACCCGCAGCGAGGCGCGCAAACAGGCGTTGGAGAATCTGCTCAAGTCCTTCTTCAACGATTCGCCCAGCGTGCTGGCCCAGCACCTGATCGATGAGCACGACATGGACGCTGACGAGCTCAAAGCGCTGCAGCAGCGCGTGGACGACGCATCTCCTTCGAGGACGCCCAAATGACCGTGCATTGGACCCAAGCCGTGGCGACGATGGCCGTGCAACACCTCTGGCAGAGCGCCTTGTTGTTCGCGCTGGCCGCCCTTGTAGTAGGGCGCAGCCGGCTCAGTGCTGAAGCGCGCTCCTGGGCGCTCTGCGCGGCCTTTGTGCTGGCCGCGGCGTCACCGCTGTTGGTGCTGCTGCCTCGCACCGCGCCGACGACTGTTGAGGTCGCGCAGCAGGCCGTACTGCCCTTAGCGACCGAGGCTCCAGTACCGGTTGTCTCGCAGAAAGTGGACGGCATCACCAACACGATCCCCGCCTCCACCACGCCGACCCTGCTCCACGGCGCCGTACTGATCTGGTTGCTCGGCACGCTCTGGGGCCTGAGCCGCCTAGGCCAAGGCGCCTGGCAAGCGCGTCGCCTGCATCGCTGCGCGCGGCAGTCGCCCCAGCACGAAGCACTGCTGGGTGAAGAACTGCCTGCGGGTGCCAGCGTTGCACTATCCGATATCGCTCCGGGCCCGATGGTGGTTGGCCTGTGGTCGCCGCGCATTCTGGTGCCGACCACGATGGCATCCACCCTGCCCCCGGCCGCGCTGCGTGATCTGCTGCTGCATGAAGCCGCGCATGTTCGTCGGCATGATCTGTGGATCACGGCTGCACAGCGTGCACTGCTCGCCGTGTACTGGTGGAGCCCGTTCCTGCACCTGCTGGGCCGTCGGCTGGATCTCGCCCGCGAGATGGCGTGCGATGAACAGGCGGCCCTGCGCACCGGCAGTGGCCCCGGCTATGCCAATTCCCTGCTGGCCGGTATCGCCGGACTGATGACACAGCGCGGGCGCAGCGCGCCACTGGCCGTCGGCATGTCCGCCACCCGCAGTGGCTTGAGCCAGCGCATCGATGGGCTGCTCCACTTGGACACGCGCTCGACCCGCTGGACAACGCGCTTCGGCTGGGGCGCACTGTGTGCGGTTGCGCTGGTCGCGCATGTTGGTGTCACCGTGGCCGCTACGCCGCGGTTGGGCAACGCGATCATCGTTGCAGAGAACGAAACCGCCACTACGTCGCGCACCGTCTCGCCGCACGCCGAGCAACTGCTCAGCGCGGCCAGCAACGGCGACATCTCCCGCGTGCAACAGCTGGTCAAGACGGGTGTTGCCGTGGACACGCAGGTCAGTGGCGACGGCACCGCGCTGATCATCGCCGCCAAGCAAGGCGAACTGGCGATGGTCGACGCCCTGCTGGTTCTCGGCGCGCAGCCCGACCTGGCATCGCGCGGCGATGGCAATCCACTGATCGCTGCGGCACGTCGCGGTCATTTGCCGCTCGTCGAGCGTCTGATCGGCGCCGGGGCCGACGTCAACCGCATCGTCGCCTTGGACGAAACACCGCTGATCAACGCTGCGCGCTCCGGCGATGTAGAGACCGTGGCCTATCTGGTCGAGCACGGTGCCGATGTCAACCTGGGCGTTGTGGCCGATTTCGGGCAATGGCGCTCACCGCTGAACCAGGCACGGAACGATCGCGTCCGTGACTACCTCACCCAGCGTGGTGCGGTCGCCGGCAGGCGCTGAGCGGACGCATTGCCCAAGGTTGACGCTGATCGGTGCGATGGCCTTCGTCGCCATCGCCCGCCACGCAGTTCCCTCTTTAGCTGCACCGTATCGCTCCTCTCTGCGGCGTGCACGGGCACGCCTGTCTTTCGCGCATCGCTCGAGGTATCGCATGACCGATGGGCTGTCTAGCACCGAGCAGATTGCAAGTGGTGATCGGCCATTTGATAGCAGCCGCTGAAAACCGAACTCGCTTCATGAGCTTCAGGATCGACTGCTGTGAGCAACGCCAAGGTGGGAGAACTCTGAAGATCTTTGGCATTTGACCTTGATCACTGATATAGGTCTAGGCATCGGCGAACCTCACACCTCCATTCAACGAAACGTGGAGGTTTCGACATGAGGATGAAAAGGGTTGCAGTAGCATTTTTAGTATCGTTGGCTATGGCTGCGCAGGCCTCAGCTGCCGAGTCTTCATCTAGCACCGATCAGTTTGTGACCGATGCCAATAGAGATACTGACGTCATCAGACGTAGTCAGTGGAGCGACTTCAATGGAGCATCTGTGGCCGTCGATCAGCTGCTGAAATCGGATGGCTTTGGTCGCCTTATCTATCGTTACGATGAGCAAACAGAAGCGACGAAACTGTATCACCAGGCGATCTGCGAATCGGTTGGCATGACACCCTCTTCAGGTGACGGGATTGCAGGCGGCTCAGCTAGTGGCTGGGCGTGTGAAGGAGAGTCCGCGGATGGCGAGCTTGGTCATCAGAGAGCTCCTAGGAGTGTTGACTGGGTTACAACGACCGCACCTAGCGGGCAGGTTCCCGTCGGCGTTACCTATCACTCTACTGGTGAAATGAGGATGCAGAGCTCTGTAGGGGGCCAACGACGAGCTACTGCTGGCGTCGACAATGGTCGTTGCACCTACACAGACGTCAAACACTTCTCAGGGGCGTTCACCGACAGCGGCCAAGTATTTGTGGCCTGCATCGTGCACCAATCGAGGTTTGTAAACACCTCCATGGATGTGTGCATTCCCAGGCGCTGCGGGTCTCACACGGGCACGCAGTTTGCTCGGTAGCTCAGACACACCACACGCTGACGCGGGCCGAGCAGGCCAAAAGAATGCGACATTGAGTGCAAAAGTGAAACCGGCCGCAGAGTGCGGCCGGTTTTTGTTCTAGCCGCAGAGAGTTACAGCGCAATCCGCGCAACAGACTCTTCGCTGCCCTTCGGCTCGCTGTCACCGTTCTTGACGGTCACGTACAGCACGTTCTTCTTGGCATCCAGTGCCAGGCTGTTCGGGTGCGTCGGCACCGCGTATGTGGCCACCTGCTTGTAGGTGTCGCTGTTGTACGCGGTCACCGTGCCACCATCGCGGTTGGTCACGTACAGGCGCTTGCGCGGTGCGTCCAGCAGGATACCCAGCGGACCGGCATCAGTCGGGATGCTGGCAAGTTCCTTGCCGGTGGAACGGTCCAGCACCAGCACACGCTGGCCCGGATGCTTCGATTCGAAGCCCGAGCTGCTGGCCTGGTACTTGCGGATCATCTCCGAGCCCTGGTCGGTCACGAACAGGCGCTTGCCGGCGGGATCCAGCACGATGTTCATCGGCTGCTCCGCACTGACCTTGAAGCGCTGCTCGACCTTGCCGGTGTCGGTACCCACGGTGACGACCTCGGCCAGCAGGTTGGAGGTGTATACACGCTTGGCCTTGGCATCCAGCGCCAGACCCGGCGCCTTGGCATTGCCCAGGCCCGGAATGGTGTTGATGACCTTCAGCGACTTCGTGTCCACCACGAACAGCACGCTGCCCTCGCCCGAGTGCCCGGTGACGTACAGGCGGTTGTTGGCGCCATCGACGACCAGCTCGCGCAGATCGTGGGTGTAGGCGGCCTTGCCGTCCTTGCCGACCTTCTTTTCCATCAGCTGCACGATGCCGACCGACTTGTTGGCAGCAGTGTCGACCACGGTGACCGAGGTATCGACCGTGTTACCGACGTACAGGCGGTTGTTGGCGTCGTCCAGCACCACGCCGAACGCCTTGCGCTCCAGCGGGATGGCGGTTTCGACGGCCAAGGTATCCGGGTTCAGGCGCAGGACCTGGGACGGACCAGCGGCATCACCGAAGCCACCCGATGAGGCGACGAACACGGCATTCTGTTTGGGGCTGAAGGCCAGCTCATAGAGACCCTGGGCGACGGCTTTGCGCTGGACGGCGGTGGTGCTGGCGGATGCGGTGGCCTGGTCAGCGGCGAACGCGGACGGGGCGCCAAGGCTCAGGGAGATGGCGAGGGCCAGAGCGGCCGAACGGATTACAGAATTGCGGTACATGCGAGCTTCCTTGAAGGGGCACGGGAGGGTGTCCTGGCTCGCTGGGCCGTACATGTGACGGCCGGCCCCGCATCTGTCTGCGCTGGGTGGGCTGGCTGGGTTTGCGGGGAATGGTAGCAGGATGGGCTGCGGGCATGGCGTGCACCGCTACTACCTGCAGCCCCTTTTGGCACCTCCAGTTTCCCCTGCTCCAGATCAAACGGCAGCACCCACAACTTCAGCCCAGCATCAAACGCGAACACCGGCGGGCCCTGGTCGAACCCGGTATGCAGCACGGATGCACTTGGGTGGGCTCGGTGCTCAGCCGGTGCGGCGCTGCAACTTGCGGGGGATCCTCTTGACCACCGGCACGGGCCGCTCCACCACCGCAAGGATGACGCTGCCGTGCGTGGCCTCCACCTTCAGGCGAGCGCCTACGTCGAAGCCGAGCTTGTCCAGCCAGCGGCCGCGCAGCTTGAGGTAAGGAAAAATCTCGACGGGACCGCACTCTTCGCGGTCCGGTTACGTCAGCGCGCCTACGCGGTAGCTGCATGCGGGGTGGGCGTAGGGTTTGCGGTTGGGACGCGCGTCATCGGGTTCGTCCTCCCACGGCGTCAACATGTTGGACGTCCTGCAGGGCTTGCCCTTGCCGGGATGGCAAGGGCGTAGGGAGGTTAGAAACGGTCTAGCCACAACCGGCGGGCGTATTTCCCCTGGGGGGTGTTGCATTAGCCACCCTCCCGACAAAGGCACGTCCAACATCTTGTGGCTAGAAGAGTTTCTACACTCCGATGAACACCATGCGCGTTGGTGTGGCGGATCGGAAATCGCTTGTTCCTGTTGATCTGACGGGGGTTGCTTGGCGGCGTCTACGGTGCGACGCAACTGGCCCGGTTCAGTCGCAGACCTTAGGACGGCGTGGCGGCATCCTCTCTGGCCTATCGGGAGGACTGCAGATGACCAGGATTGACGGTGATTGGCTTGAGGCGTTCGACGAGGCCATGTTGGGCTTCTTCGCTATTGACCATGCGGATGCGGGCATGGATCAGTACCTGTTGGAGTGCTACTCGGACTTGCCGGCCAGAGAGGCCGCGTTGGCGTTTGGGGAGGACTATGAACTTTGTCGGGTGGATACGTTTTGGCCGCCATCGAGGCAGGTGCTGAGCAGTTGATGGGCAGCCAAGCTCGTCGGATCGCTGGGATCTCCTCAGTAGCCTGAGGAATTGGGGAAAATGGCGCGCCTATCACGGCGCCATGATTGATTGAGGTAGCATATTTCGCATCCTTCTATCGATATGCGAGTCCTGAGTGAAGTTGCCTTTTCAGCTTGGTGCTCTCTACAACCGACAGGCGCAGGTCCACGCCCTGCTTGGTGGTCAACAGCAGGGCGGCATCTCTACGCCAAAGAACAATGCTGTCATCATCGCGTTCACTGGCGAGGCAGGTATTTCACATGGCTACCGCGACTTCTGGGATGACGACGAGGTCTTTCACTATTTCGGTGAAGGTCGAAGTGGCGACATGCGCTACGCCGGTGGGAATCGCGCGATTGAGCATCATGTGAGTGATGGCAAGAAGCTGATCCTCTTCCAGATGATGGGTAAAGGGCGCCCCTATCGGTATTTGGGGGAGTTCGTAGCTCTCTCCTCCTACATCCAACCGAATACACCGGACACTAGAGGCGATCTGCGGAATGCGATCGTCTTTCGGCTGCAGTCTATTGAGGCCAGCGAGGGATTTGGATTTTTTGGGGACGAAATCGTCGTCGCTCAGGCAGAGGCAACCATAGATGCGCCGGAAACAACTAAGACGAAACTGGTAGAAGTTCGGACCAAGCAGAGGCTGTTCCGCGAACGCTTGGTTAGCTTCGAGAAGGGCTGTCGCCTTACCGGAATTGAAGACCTTCGCTTCCTACGCGCTAGCCACATCAAGCCATGGGCAAGTAGCCAAGCCGATGAGCGAATTGACGGACAAAACGGGCTATTGCTAGCCCCCCATGCGGATCTGCTTTTTGACCAGGGCTGGATAAGCTTTGAGAACAATGGAAAGCTGCTCGTTGCATGCAATCTTCCCACGGAGGTGGAGGCGGGATTGGGGCTGGCTCTAAGGCGTGGTCAAAGGTATGGAGCATTTTCACAACGGCAGCAGGACTACCTGGCCTTCCACCGCGACGTCGTCTTCGAAGCACCAGTTCACATGAGTAATCCATCCTCTAAAGTTCTATCTATACCTGCCGATTAGTCAGTGCTCTTGCGTGGAGCGACGCCCCCGGCCTGAGTACCGGCGTGCTTTAGAGTCCGAATCCTCCCGTTGAAGGTCTCGCCTTGAGCATTCTGGTTCGGTTTGCCCGGCTCGATCAGACGCAGGGCAACTCCTTTTCGTGGGCCCATGCCACCATCGCCTTACCGCAAAATTCCTTGCCGTTGTCTGTCCTGATCACTTGCAGCAAGCCGCGCTGCACTGCCAGCCTATCCAGGACTCTGGACACGCCTTGCCCGGAAATGGCCCGTTCCACTTCGACAGCCACGGCTTCGTGGGTGGCATCGTCAACGATGGTGAGGCACTTGATTGTCCGACCTTCCGCGGTACGGGGGAACACGAAATCCATCTAGCACACTTGATTGGCAGCAGACGGGCGCAGCAGGGGGCTGCCGTTCACCTATAGGCACCTCTTCGCGCCTCTTGCGACGCAGCTGCAGGCCCGCCTCCTGGTACAGCCGCTCTACTCGCTTGTAGTTGACGAAAAGCCCCTTCTGTCGCGGCGTCAGATGGATCATGCCCACGCCATAGCGTCTATGCGGGTGCGCAAGCTCGCGTAGCTCACCGTTGTGGTTCGGCCTGGACTCGTAACGCAGCCCGCTCGTCCGTACGACAGTCAGCGCTTGCCGCTCGCTCAGCCCCTTTTCGACCATGCTCCGCACCAGCATCCTGCGCGCCTGCGGTCACCATTTTTTCTTAACGCACCCTTGATGACGTCGTTCTCGAAGACCTGTTTTTCCAGTATTTTCTTCAAGCGTGTTCTCCGCCTCCAAGTCCTTGAGCCGCTTGGCGTCGCGCGAGTTCATGCCGCCGAACTTGCTGCGCCACAGGTAGGACCAGGACTCGCTGAAGCCACGTCGGCGACCGAGGTCCTTGATCGGCATGCCGGCCTCAGCTTCGAGCAGAAAGCCGATGATCTGCTCTTCGGAAAAGTGCTTTTTCACGCCCAATCCCCTTGTCATTGGGGATTGGACTCAAAACCGCCGCGCCACTCAATCTTGGCGGGACGCTGCCCTTAATCGTTACCGTAAACTTGGAGCGGACGCCCCGTAAATTCCAATACAAATCCATCGGCAGCAGCCAGCACTGCGGAAAGCTCAGAGCTCAGCGCTTTAGCTGACAAGCCCGGCTGGACCACACAGATGCTCAAGCGCATTCGGTAACTCGACACGCGCCCCTGTAGCGCGCTAAGAGATGCAAGGTCTCCAAGCTCAAAGCGCGTGGGGCGCCCTCCAAGCCTGCCCTCACGTCTTGCGACGTGCGCGAGGAGCTCCGCCGGCTTGTTTAGTAGCCGGCAGCTTTTGACAGCCTGACCACAGACTTCATATAGATCACCATATCTGGCGGACGCAATTGCGCCAGATGCGTACTTACAGTGGAACAGAGTGACGTGGAGCTCTCTCTCAGCCTCCTTCTCGGTGATAGTAATGATATCGGCGGCTTCTCCGGAATCATCGTCATCTATAACAAAATCATACGTGCCTGCGGAAATACATTGATCAATCATGTAGCCTTGAACAGAATTTGGTCGCTTGACGCCGTTCTTCCATTTCGATTCAAGCGTTATTGGTGTAGCACCCCAATTCAACGGAAGTATCGATGCGGGGAGAAATGTGTATGGGGAGGCACCCGGGTGCTTTAGATGCACGGAACCAACCAGCTCGGACCCATCAACCAGGAGGAGTGCCGGAGGATTCAGCGACAGGAAATCCCCCATATCAATCTCTTGGCCGTCTTCCATCACCCTGATTCTTGGCCCACTAGAATGTGAAACTGCGAATTTTTTTCCCCACATCATGCTGTAGGTGGTAACGTGAACACCGTCGACAACAATGTCAAGAAGCACGTCCGTATCGCTGACCGTCACCCGACTGAAGTCAAGGTCGAGCTGATTATATGATCGCGAAATTGAATACACCGATATTTTCCGTTCCCCGTAATAGTCGCCTGGAAGAAGCTCATCGGGAGGTACGCATGTAAAGATATCTACCTGCGGCCTTTCCGTGACCTCGACGGGGATCATGGCGAACTGCAGAAAGGTGTTTGTTGGAATGGTGTCGTCAGAGAGCTTTAATGCAATCCTGTTTGACCAAGCGAGCCAGTCAGGAATTGAAGTTGGAGACATCGACCAGACTCCACCTTTGAAAGAGGCGCCTACATTTACCTTCTTTCCGTCATCGTAGCCGGTAGCAAATAGGTTGGATTTTGAGCTACCCGCCTGAACTGCACTAGAGACGTGCGTTCCAATGTCTACACCTGCAAGCATCTGGAACCGAATATTCCCCCTTCTATAGAGTCCAACGTTCTGAAGGATTGACCTGTGAAGCCCATGGAACACCCTGAACATTCTCTCGCCAGCGATTCGCTTAGAGTCCCTCCCACCCAATGCTCGCGCAATCGCGGAGATCTTGCTCTGTCCCAGAGTGCTATTCACGTAGATGAGACGTCGATCTTCATCGAACGAAAAAATACTCAGATTCCAAGTGAAACCTGCCGCCCCCTTAGCCGCAGTCCAGTCAGGGAACGCCAGATCCCGGGTTATGGCGACTAGGAGATCTTTGTTAGAACTTATCCAGCTCTGGTGAATGACAGAGTTTTTTCCAAGCGCACCAGATAATCTTCCAGGCTGGAATCCGTCTACGGAGTACATGGACACACTCAGTTTTGGTGCTAGCGATGCGAGGTCAAAGACAACGTCCTCCGGTTTAACCAAATCCCTCATGGAGTTCGTAAAGGCCTGAATATCCTCTTGGCTTTTGATCGCGCTTGCGCTTAGTTCGGGAACGATCTCGTTCCAGTCCGCATCTTCGTTGAACAATTCGGAGATTGCCGTCTCAGCCATGGGCTCCGCCATGTTAAGGATGACTGTGGCTCCGCCCACCGCTCCTGAGCTTCTGGTGAATCGGCCTACAAACTGCAAAGTTACCGGAAGGCTTTTATGCACCTCATGCATCGCCGCGATCTTTAGCGAAGGCAAATCGAAGCCTTCACCTAGCATATCAACACAGATTACAATGCGATTGATCCCCTCCCTAAGCCCACGGACAGCTGATCTCTGAGCGTCCTTAGGTAGGTCAGAATGCAGCACAACTGGGTTCAACTCACAGCCTTGCTTTAGGTACTCGGCCAAGAGAAGGTCTGCATGGTCCTTCGAGCTCGCCCGCGCTAGTACCAAATGTGTGTATCCAATAATCTGGTCGCTGCGGAGCTGTTGAATTGCCGCTCGCGCGATCGCTGCATCTGCGTCTTCGCGGCCCTCCTCGTGAACACGTGTTACTGAGATTTTTGTGAAGTAGCCCTGCTGCTGCGCCATCCTAAGAGGGAACTGATAGATGATCTCCCCAGGAAGCCGCTTTCCATCATTCCTGTACGGAGTTGCGGTGACAAGGAGTACCTTCGTTTTACGATTGATACATCCATGTACCTTTGCCCAAGAAGGAGCGGGCACATGGTGCGCCTCGTCGAAAACAATGAGTTCAAAGCCTCCGAGGAATCGCTGAAGATCCTCCACACCCAACCCTTGGACCAGCTGCGTTGTTGACACAATCACGTTTGCCGCCATGAGTGAGTGTTGATCACAAGCATTCTTGGGTGCCCTTGTCATCCTTGCTACAACCGGATTTTTGGCTTCGTCGCTAACTGCTCCAACCATCCGGAGAACTCCGAGACTTCTGAAGTGATCTGAAATCTGAGTCCTCAAAGCATCACTGGGGACTAGGACAAGTGTCCTCTTACTTCTTACCAGCATTGAGGCTGAGATCATTACGTCCGTCTTGCCCGTTCCAGTCGGTAATACCACGGTTGCAGGAACACTCTTAACGCTCCAGTGGGCAGCTAATGCGTGAATCGCACCTACCTGAGGTGGACGAAGACCCGGCTTTACAATGCTTCCGTGTTCATCGATCTCCTCGGTTACCAAGGTCGGCTGGGCCACCCAGCTTCTGGTAACGTCATCAGCATACCTCTCATCTTCGAGGGCACGAGAAGCTGGATGCCGCTCCCAGCTAGCAGAGCTACCGAACCTGAGTTCACCATCAGCGATTTCAGCGTCAGGCGCGTGGATCTCATAGGTCGCGCCCTCCGTCTTGTGCTTTTTCCGGAAGCAGCACACTATTTCATACGCTCCGAGCGCCACCCTCGCACTAAGAATCCTCCCCCCTCTCTCTGATAAGATGGTGACGTTCGCGACACCACGCACTTCGCCGCATACAGAAGCTTGGATTTCGCCAATTGGGCTTCGAGCCTTCAGCTCAAGTCTAGGCAGGGCAACGTCGAGAGAATTCCTCATTTCCTCTGCATGGATCATTCCATCGCTCCATATAATGTATTGGTTAGCGACCGCGAAGCGACCACTTTAATCTAGTTTTTGGGTGCGGTTATCCCATACGCCCACGCCCCTTGCTACGAGCGCTTGCTTTTAGTTTCGCTTACCAGTTGGCCATCTCTCTGCGGCTGAAACTAATGGCAATGGCTGAGCAAAATGCTCTCTGCTGATCAGATCTGGGCTGGGAATGACTTCTCGTCGGTTTAGACGACGATATTTTTTCCCATCGGGGTAGCAAGATCCGCCACCCTTTAGAATGCCGAAGGGTGCTAATGGGCCCAGAGAGTCAGTTCCGACGATTAATCTAAGAATGACACCATTCGCAGCACCTCCAGGGCTGACAGACGCGATTTGGCAGCAATCTGCGGCGTCCACCTTAATGAAGTCGGTGGGGAAATTACAAAGAGTCGCAACTCGGAACGAGAGATCCTCAACTCTTCCTCCTCGGACCACCGGCCGGGCAATCACATTGTAGAAGCCCCGCCCAAGCCAGCCGTCGCCAACAACTGCCGTCCACGAACGACTGGAAATAGTTAGTCTGCTGAGTACAGCATCAGAGCCGCCCCAAACAGAGACGTATGCGACCAACGATCCCGCTTCACCGGGCGCGACGGAAATTCTGACATCCCCAACGAGCCTTTGCCCGCTGAGCTGGGAGATCATTGTCTGAAGGAATTCACCAAGGCTGTCGGACGTACCAAGCTCATCAGTGACCCACATGCCGAACACCGCAGCAGGATCGAGCTCATTTACACTTTCATGGTAGAGATTGTAGTTTGTCGGGTAGCCTAGCCTGACTTCCGGCTCTGCGAAGTCTACGCGCGCGTTCTGATCTAGCCAGCCTTCGGGAAAGTCATAGGTGATGATGATCTGGTCAAAGATGAAGGCTGCGACTTGACTTGTGAGTTCCACTGAGCCTTTCGCTCGCCCTTCTAATACAGCTGTCGCAACCAAGTACTCCATAATGGAGCGATGTGCGAACTTACAACGCCCGTCGTCCGTCCTGTTGAGCAGTGAACGGCCGGTGAGAAACTCAGGCCTGATTTTAATGTCCCAAGATTTCGCCAGACTCTCTAGTTCATCTCTTGTGCAATATTCGCCGCCGCGATCATGCCTGCGTTGATAGATATCGAGTGCCAATCGCTTTGAGAAGTCAAGCAAGGGCTTGTCCGCTACCCAGCGACTCTCCCTGCGAACCCACGCCGAGACAATCGCCTGATAAATATCCGACTGCGACATCATGGAGGATCTATTCTCTTCCTCCAGTACATCAGAGATATGTGCGAGAAGCATAGGTCGCATGACAAGTGAAGGCACGCGTTCCAACATCTCCCTCGCCCGACGTCTCTTGAGCCACGATGCAATGCCAAAAGCTTTGCGTAAATACTTGCTTACGCGCTTGTCATCAAAAGGCGCAATGTAGATTCGGCCGAACTCATGCTCTTTTGACACGGCAGCAGGCGTGGGGCCAGCTTTGACCACTCCAGTACCAATTGGGATCTCGTTGATCGAAGCAAAGAACTGGCTTCGGCAGCTGATAACTACCGATTTAAAGGCCAACGTCATCGCTACAAGGAGATCCAACCGCTTGGTGACTCCCTCTAGAACTAGGGGGTCCTCATCGAAGGCATCCATAAGGAGTACGGTCTTTGGACGTTCGTCGGGCGGGATAGCATTTATCTCGTCCAAGTAGCCGGAGTGCGACAGGGATACTAGAGCCATTGAATGCCCCTTCCGCTTTAACTTTGTACGTCGCCGATGGAAATAATTAATAAGGAATGTCGTCTTGCCCATCCCGCAATCGGCAAATATGAATACGTACTTATTAGATTCATTTGATAGTACCGCATCGTCAAGCATCTCGAATAGGCTATTTGTCCGCATCGAGAGCGCGTCCGCCAACTCAATTCTCGCACTGGGGTCAGTGCGCATTCCCTGATGGAACACGTACCCTCGGAGAGCGGCGTCGACTTCTTCCTGACCAAAGGACGCGGATGCGAAGTTCCTTTGAATTGCCCTGTCGCGGAATTTCGAAAAGATCCAGAGTGCGGCTCTTCCTAGACCCAGCAGAATGGTTCCCGCTCCCGCCCACAACGCTAGAAGCACGCCGATCTTGAGTTCATCAGTCGAGAGCAAACGGGTGAGTTCTTGCTGCCAGCCAACATCCATGTTTCGGCCCCCTGCCGCGTTCGGATGCATCCGTTGGACGTTCAGCTTATCTCATACGCAGAAAAGAAAAAGGGCGGCCTACTAAGCCGCCCCCATTCTCTACATTACTAGTTAAACCCCGACAGGATTAGCCTTCTCAGGATCAATCTTGTACTGCTTGATCGCCCTCGCAACATCCTTACCCGTCATCTTCCCTTCCTTCGCCAGCGCCGCAATCGCGGCATGCGCGATGTAGTACCGGTCAACCTCGAAGAAGCGACGCAGGTTCGCACGGGTATCCGAACGACCAAACCCATCCGTGCCCAGCACCGTGTACGACATCGGCACGAACGCACGGATCTGGTCCGCATACGCACGCACATAGTCGGTCGCCGCAATCGCCGGGCCCTGGCGGCCTTCCAGCAGCTCGGTCACGTAGGCCTTGCGCGGTTCGGCTTCCGGGTGGAAGCGGTTGTAGCGCTCGGCATCGAAACCATCGCGGCGCAGTTCGTTGATGCTCGGGCAGCTCCAGATATCGGCGGTGACGCCGAAGTCCTTGTCCAGCAGCTCGGCCGCAGCAATGGCTTCACGCAGGATGGTGCCCGAACCCAGCAGCTGCACGCGCAGCTCACCCTTCTTCGGCTTGCCGGCGTCGGTCAGCAGGTACATGCCCTTGACGATGCCTTCGGCCGCGCCTTCCGGCATTTCCGGGTGGGTGTAGTTTTCGTTCATCAGGGTGATGTAGTAGTACTCATCAATCTGATCTTCCATCATGGCCTTGGTGCCGTGCTGCAGGATCACCGTCACTTCGAAGCCGAAGGTCGGGTCATAGCTGCGCACGTTCGGGATGCCACCGGCGACGATATGGCTGAAGCCATCTTCGTGTTGCAGGCCTTCACCGTTCAGCGTAGTGCGGCCGGCGGTACCGCCGAGCAGGAAGCCACGGGTACGCATGTCCGCAGCCTGCCAGGCGATGTCGCCCACGCGCTGGAAGCCGAACATCGAGTAGTAGATGTAGAACGGCAGCATCGGCACGTTGCTGACCGAGTAGCTGGTACCGGCGGCCATCCAGGAGCTGATCGCGCCCGGCTCGCTGATGCCCTGCTGCAGCACCTGGCCGCTCTGGTCTTCGCGGTAGAACATCAGCTGGTCCGCATCGACCGGCTTGTACTTCTGGCCGAACGGGGCGTAGATGCCGATCTGGCGGAACAGGCCTTCCATACCGAAGGTACGGGCTTCGTCGGCCACGATCGGCACGATGTGCGGGCCCAGTTCCTTGTCGCGCAGGGTGATGTTGAGGCTCTGCACGAAGGCCATGGTGGTGGAGTAGCTGCGCTCGCCACTGCTCTTGAGCAGGCGTTCGTAGCTTTCCAGCTTCGGTGCGTTGAAGCTCTTGGTCGCCTTGCGGCGGCGCTGCGGCAGGTAGCCACCCAGGGCGGCACGGCGCTCCTGCAGGTACTTCACTTCCGGCGAATCCGGGCCCGGGTGGTAGAACGGCACCTGGCCATCGGCCAGCTGTGCGTCGGTCACCGGGATGTTGAAGCGGTCGCGGAAGTGGCGGACGGCATCGTCGTCCAGCTTCTTGGTCTGGTGGGTCGGGTTCAGTGCTTCACCCGCGCTGCCCATGCCGTAGCCCTTGACCGTCTTGGCCAGGATCACGGTCGGCATGCCCTTGGTGTTCACGGCCTGGTGGTAGGCGGCGTAGACCTTGTGCGGATCGTGGCCGCCACGGTTGAGGCGCCAGATATCGTCGTCGGACAGGCCGGCGACCATCGCAGCGGTTTCCGGGTACTTGCCGAAGAAATGCTCGCGGGTATACGCGCCACCGAAGGCCTTGCAGTTCTGGTATTCGCCGTCGACGGTTTCCATCATCAGCTTGCGCAGGACGCCGTTGGTGTCCTTGGCCAGCAGGGCATCCCAGTAACCGCCCCACAGCAGCTTGATGACATTCCAGCCGCCGCCACGGAAGACACCTTCCAGTTCCTGGATGATCTTGCCGTTGCCACGCACCGGGCCGTCCAGGCGCTGCAGGTTGCAGTTGACCACGAAGATCAGGTTGTCCAGGCCTTCGCGGCCGGCCAGCGCGATCGCGCCGAGGGTTTCCGGCTCATCGCTCTCGCCGTCGCCGATGAAGCACCACACCTTGCGGTCGGACTTCTCGATCAGGCCACGGTTTTCCAGGTAACGCAGGAACTGCGCCTGGTAGATCGCGGCGAGCGGGCCCAGGCCCATCGACACGGTCGGGGTCTGCCAGTAATCGGGCATCAGCCACGGATGCGGGTAGCTGGAGAGGCCACCGCCGTCGACTTCCATGCGGAACTTGTCCAGTTGGGCTTCGTCGATGCGGCCTTCCAGGAAGGAACGCGCATAGATGCCCGGGGCGCTGTGGCCCTGGATGAAGAGCAGGTCACCCGGGTGGTCTTCGCTCGGGGCGCGCCAGAAGTGGTTGAAGCCCACGTCATACAGCGTGGCGCCGGAGGCGAAGGAGGCGATGTGGCCGCCCAGGTCGCCCGGCTTGCGGTTGGCGCGCACGACGGTCGCCATCGCGTTCCAGCGGATGATGGAACGAATGCGCCATTCCAGTTCGGCGTTGCCCGGGCTCTTGGCCTCCAGGGTCGGCGCGATGGTGTTCACGTACTCGGTGGTGGGAGAGAACGGCAGGTAAGCACCCGAACGACGGGTCAGTTCCACCATGCCTTCCAACAGCTGATGCGCGCGCTCGGGGCCCTCGACATCAATTACGGCCTTCAGCGACTCGATCCATTCCTGGGTTTCCACAGGATTCGGGTCGTTGTTCAGCACCTCGTTCAACCAGTTCATTTGCGCTCCCATGACCGCACGCACGCGCGCGACTGTTTTAGATTTCTAGCCGCAAAGTGTAGCGCACCAAGGGGTTTGCTTACTTCGCTACGGTTGCGTATGGAACCATCCCGGCGTGTCCGGAAGGACAGCAGGCGACAGCGCGAGGGCCGCGCCGGAAGGTTCCACGCTGCATTTCAGCCTGCCCGGTGGCGATGACACCGGCGCGTCAGCAGGACACCGATGGACAGCGCAGGCACTGCGGCGCAGGCGATTGGCGCGGATCGTGCGCGAAGCGACGGCCTTGGAGCGCACATCGGCGTGGATCATCGGCCGCATTCCTTGGCTATGAGAGCGCGCAGTGTTCCACCACGAGCACGCACCGTCACAGGAGGAATTGACCTGAACGCATTCCTGCCATGCATGCGCCAGTGCTGGCCGAACCGGAGTTTTCGATATATCGTTACGCCACTGCATTCGATATATCGAAATGACCTCTCCGCGCGACCTCGACCGCCCTGCCCGCCCGCTGACCGCCCGGCCCCTCAGCCGCGGCGACCTGCGCCTGCTGGTGCTGTCCCTGCTCGCCGACCAGCCGCGCCACGGCTATGAGCTGATCCAGCTGATCAGTGACATGTTCGTGCGGGTCTACACACCCAGTGCCGGCTCGATCTACCCGGTGCTGGCGCAGTTCGAGGCCGCCGGCTGGGTTGGCGCGGTCGAGGACGGTGGGCGCAAGCGGTACGCGCTCAGCGCGCTGGGCCTGGCCGAACTGGAGGCACAGCGCGACGAGGTCGATGCAGCGGTGCATCGGGTACGCGACAGCGCGCGCACGATCACCAAGGCCAACCTGCCGCCGCCCGTGCGCGATGCGCTGCGCGAGCTCAAGCACGCGCTGGGCCTGTGCCACGGCCGCTGGCAGGATGACAACGCTGCTGCCGTGGCCGAGGCGCTGCGCGAGGCCGCCGCGCGGATCCGTGCGCAGGGCCGCTGACCTCCCTTCTTCGTTTCAGACCCAGCCAGCCACCGCCCGCCAGGTCCTTCTTTCTCAACGCCGCGCTGCGGCACTGATCCAGGTATTGCCCATGGCTCTGCATGAAAACCGACTGCTCCGTCATACCGTGAAGTTCCGCCCGCTGCAGGTGCTGCGCACCGAAGAGATCAGCCCGTGCATGCGCCGGGTGATCGTTGGTGGCGAGGCGCTGGAAGGCTTCGATTCGCCCTCGCCGGATGACCACGTCAAGCTGTTCTTCCCCAACGCCGAGGGCCAGTTCGTGGTCCCGACGATGACCCCGGAAGGCCCGCGCTACCCGGAAGGCCAGACGCCCTCCCCCTCGCGCGATTACACCCCGCGCTGGTGGGATCTGGAGACCCACGAGCTGGCGCTGGATTTCGTCATGCACGGCGACGGCCTGGCCTCGACCTGGGCCGCCAACGCGCAGCCGGGCGATGCGATCGCCGTGGGCGGCCCGCGTGGCTCGCACATGACTGCCGATGACTTCGATACCTACGTGCTGATCGGCGATGAGACCGCGCTGCCGGCCATCGGCCGCTGGCTGGAGACGCTGCCGGACGGCGCGAATGCCGATGTCTACATCGAGATCCCGGAATCCGGCGATCGCCAGGAACTGCCGGAGGACGACCGCATCCGCATCTCGTGGCTGGAGCGCAACGGCTTCGACGCCGCCACCAGCACCCTGCTGGAAGACGTGCTGACCGATTTCGAGGAGCCGGACGGCGACACCTTCTACTGGATCGCGGCCGAATCGCGCCGGGCCCGGATGATGCGCAAGTACATTGAGGGCCACCTGGGCGTGCCGAAGGACTGGATCCGCTCCACCGGCTACTGGAAGGCCCACGGCAGCGAACACCACGACGACTGAGCCCGCGACGGGCACCGGCCGCGAATGCGACAATCGCGTTTTGTGCCGGTGCCTTTCATGCAAGCCTCTCCTCTTTCGGCACTGACCGATCTGATCGACCGCGCCGAGCGGGCCGATCCCGCGCTGGATGCCGCCCTGGCGGCGCTGGCGCCTTCCGTGGGCGAGAACATCGCCCAGCTGCGCACCGCGCTGGTGCCATTGGCCCGCGCGCAGGCGGCACTGGTGCAGGCGAACATCGATATCGACCTGGTCGCCGATGAGCTTCGCCGTTACCAGAAGTACGCGATGCCCGGTAAGCCGAGCCTGCAGATCGTGCAGCTGCGCAAGCAGCAGGCCTCGGTGAAGCAGGCCGCGCTGCTGGCCCGCCAGGCCTTTGCGCAGGCCACCCATGCGTTCCTGCGTGAGAGCGGCTTGACCGCGCCGGCACGGCGCACGCCGACCGATTTCACCACGCTGTGGCTGGGCAAGGTGAGCGCGCAGGTGGCGGCGGGTTGATCGCGCTGATATCCACGCATGGCGTGGATCTACCCCGCTCCCGTCAATGGTAGAGCCATGCCATGCGTGGCTGCGCTTCGGCGGGATTCCTGGTTGCCGGCCAGCGGCCGGCACTACCGTGTGTCGATCGGCGGTCGCACAAAAAGAAAGCCCGCCAATTGGCGGGCTTTCTGCCTTCTCACGACGAGTGAGGAGAAACTCAGGCAGCCGGCTTTTCGCCAGTCGCCTCGGTGGTGATGCGGATGTTCACTTCATCGCTGACGTTCGGGGCGTACGCGCCGACGCCGAAATCGCTGCGCTTGATGGTGGTGGTGGCATCGAAGCCCGCCGCCGGCACCTTGGCCATCGGGTGCTCGCCGCCGCCGTTGATGGTGACATCCAGGGTCACCGGCTTGGTGATGTCCTTGATGGTCAGGTCGCCGGTGACGGTCAGCTTGTTGGTGCCGTTGGCTTCCACCTTGGTGCTCTTGAAGGTGGCGGCCGGGAACTTGGCGGCGTCGAAGAAATCGGCGCTCTTCAGGTGCTCGTCGAACTTGGCGGTGAAGCTGTTCAGGCCGGTCAGCGGCAGCTTCACTTCCACGGTGGACTTGGTCACGTCAGCGGCGTCATACACCAGTGTGCCTTCGGCGCTGCCGAAATGCGCGGTCGGGTGCGAGAAGCCGAAGTGGCTCCACTGGACCAGCACGTCGGTGTGGGTCGGGTCGAGCTTGTAGGTGCCCGAGGCGATCTGGATCGCATCGGCGGCCGGGGCGGCAGCGGCGGCGTCCGCAGCCGGGGCGGCGGTTTCGGTGGCGGCCGGCGCGTCAGCGGCCGGAGCAGCGGCTTCGTCGGCCGGCTTGGAGCAGGCGGCGATGGCCAGGGTCAGGGCGAGCGGCAGCAGCAGTTTGCGGGTCATGGTCATGTCAGGTCTCTCTCGAATCGAAGGGAAAAGAAGCAAAGGTCATGCAGCCCATCCGCACGGACGGGCCACGATCCGGCGGTAACGCTTATGCGATGCGGGCGGCTTCGTCGAAGGACAGGCGAGGCAGCCGCGGGAACAGGCCCGAGGCGTCACCGTACCCCAGGTTGACGAGGAAATTCGACTTGATCGCGGTGCCCTTGAAGAAGGCTTCGTCGACCTTGGCGTTGTCGAAGCCGGACATCGGGCCGGCATCCAGACCCAGCGCGCGCGCGGCCAGGATCAGGTAGGCGCCCTGCAGGCTGCCATTGCGGAATGCGCCTTCGGTGCGGCCTTCACGCGGGCCGTCGAACCACGCCTTGGCATCGGTGTGCGGGAACAGGAACGGCAGCTTCTCGTGGAAGTCTTCGTCGAAGGCGACGATCACCGTGACCGGGGCGGCCAGGGTCTTGTCGTGGTTGCCTTCGGACAGGGCCGGGGCGAGCTTGGCCTTGGCTTCGGGGGATTTCACGAACACGAAGCGCGCCGGGCTGCCGTTGGCGGCGGTCGGCCCCCACTTCAGCAGCTCGTACAGCGCCTTGAGCTGGCTGTCGTCGACCGGCTTATCAAGGAAGGCGTTCTGGGTGCGGGCGGTACGGAACAACTGATCGAGCGCAGCATCGTCAAAGACGTGGGACATGAAGCCTCCGGAAATAAGGGGAATCGTTCGCGCATCGGCTACCGTGGCAGGGCGACAGCGCGATCGGCGAAGGCTGGCAGTGTAGAGTGTCGCGACAGTTGCAACACCCAGCCTGACTGAAACGAATTAATGCCATACGTGAAACGATGGAGTCCGCCCTGGACGATCACTGACGGCCGTGCCGGCAATGTGCGGCAGGCGGTGGCCCTGGCCACGGCATTGAAGCTGGGGGCGCATCGTCCGCTGGTGCTCACCCCGCGCGCGCCCTGGCGCTGGCTGGCCCCGCGGTGGTTGCCGGGCGCCGCCAATGGCTACGGTGACGCCTTTGCAGCCCTGGCCGCCGACGCCCCTGAGCTGGCCGTCGGCTGTGGCCGCCAAGCGGCCGGCGCCCTGCGCGAACTGCGCCGCCGTGGCACGAAAGTCGTCCAGATCCTCGACCCTCGCCTCAACCCGCGCCAGTGGGACCTGCTGGTGGTGCCTGAGCATGACCGGCTGCGCGGCAGCAACGTGCTCACCCTGCTCGGCAGCCTCAATCCGGTCAACGATGACTGGCTGGCCTGCGGCCGTGCCGCCTTTGCAGCGTTCAGCGCCCTGCCCGGCCCACGCACCGCGCTGCTGGTCGGCGGGCCGACCCCGCATGCCCCGTGGCATGAGCCGGACATGGTGCAGGTGTTCCAGCAGCTCGCTGCCCAGCTGCGCGAGGAAGGCGGCAGCCTGCTGGCCACCACCTCGCGACGTACCCCACCGGCCTTGGTCGGCGCGCTGCGCAGCGCGTTTGCCGAGGTGCCGAATGTGATCTGGGGCGATGGCGGCGACGGCGTGAACCCGTATGCCGGGCTGCTCGGCTGGGCCAACCGCGTGGTGGTCTCGCCGGATTCGGTGAACCTGCTCTCTGAAGCGTGTGCCACGCGCATGCCGGTCGCCGTGGCCCTGGCCGACCAGGCGCACGGGCGACTCGCGCACTTCCAGCACGCGCTGCGCGAACGCGGCCGGTTGCAGACGCGGTGGCTGGACTGGCAGACGCAGGGCCGCATCGAGCCGCTGCGCGAGACCACGCGCGTTGCTGATGAAGTACGTGCGCGGTTGGGGATTCAGGCCTGACGGCATCGCACAGCGTTATGATGCGGCCGCGGCCGGTGCCGCCGGAGACTGTGTGACATGGACGTACCCTTCGCTGCACTGATCAAGCGCCTGCGCCCCGTTCTGCTGTGTGGTGTCCTGCTGGGCGCTGCGCTGACTGCACACGCCGAACCGCAGTGCACCGAACGCTATCCCACGCCGGCTGCGTTGGCCTCCATGTTCGATGTGGCCCTGGCCACCACCGACGCGTTGGACGCACTCGATGGCGTGGACGTAGTGCTGATCGCCCGCGGTGGCCAGGACCTGAGCAAGTACGGCCTGCGCCACAGCCATCTGGCCTTCCTGCTCCGCGAAGACGATGGGCAGTGGCGCGCGGTGCACCTGCTCAATCCGTGCAAGACCGCCGAGTCGCACTTGTTCCGCGAGGGCGTGGCCACCTTCATCGGCGAGACGTCCAGCCACACCGACCTGCGCATCGGCGTGCCGACGCCTGCGCTGCGCGATGCACTCAAGGCGATGCTCACCCAGCCGGCGATCCAGGCAAAGGCGCTGCATGAAGCGCGCTACAGCGTGGTGGCGTATCCGTTCCGCACCGAGTACCAGAATTCCAACCAGTGGATTCTGGAAGTACTGGGCGCGGCGATGGCGCAGGTGGAAGAGCGCACTCTGATCGTCAACCGTACCCAGGCGCAGCAATGGCTGCAGCGGCACATGTATACACCCAGCACGCTGCACATCGGCGTGGCCAAGCGGCTCGGCGCGCGCTTCTTCGTGCCCAATGCAGCCGTTACCGACCACCCGGCCAGCGAGCGTATTTCCGGCAACTATTCGGTGGTGACGGTGGAGTCGATCTTTGATTTCCTGCAACTGCGCAGCAGCCTGCAGCAGGAGCTGGTCGTGCCGCATGTGCCGGTGAAAGGCATTACCGCCCCCAAACCGTGAGTCAGCGGCGGGCAGCGTGCCAGCGGGCATACTGCGGACCTATGTTGAGACATCAGAAGGATCTTCGATGACACGTGTTTCGCGCAGAGTCGTTTCACCGCTGCTGGCCATTGCCGTGTGTGCGGCCAGCCTGCCCGCGCCCGCGCAGGTGGTAGGCATCAATCACCCGGTGACCAGCAGCGTCATCGTCACCTCGGTGGTGAGCGTGGTGGTCGTCACCGCACCGGTGTGGCTGGTTTCAGCCGGCCTGAGCAATGCCAGCGACGCTTCGGCCCGACGCAGCCGCGCGGCCAAGGACGCACGTGGCAAAGCCGGGCCGCTGCCGCCGCTCACCGTGGAGAAGGTGGAACGCACGCCCGAAGGCGGCATCGAAATGGCCCTGCAGAACCCGCAGGAACCGGACGCGCTGGCCGTGATTGCCTGGCCTGCGCGCGAGGACAACCCGGCAGCCGCGGTGGCGGTGGGCGACGTACTGGCGCTGACACCCACCCAGGGCGGCGCCGGTTGGACCGTGACCACGGCCGAGGGCACGGCCTTGGCCTTCCTGCCCATCGATGCGGCGGCGGCGCAGCCGAGTGCACGTTGGTAACCCCTTGCTGTCCACCGTCTCACGGAGCTATTGAATGAACCGGATATCCCGTCCTGCCGTTGCGCCACTGCTGGCGCTGGCCTTGCTCGCGACCAGCCTGCCGGTCAGCGCCCAGAACCTCAGCAATGCCTCGCCGGTCACCAGCAGCGTCCTCACCACCTCGGTGGTGAGCCTGGCGGTGATCACCGCACCGGTCTGGCTCAGCGCGTTGGGGGTCAGCGAACTGCATGACGCCTCCATGCCGCACAACCTGACCGCCAGGGCCGCGAAGCGGCAGAAGGCCGGCCCGCTACCGCCGCTCACCGTGGAGCGCGTGGCGCACCAGCCCGACGGCAGCTACCAGGTGGAGCTGAAGAACCCGCAGGCTCCGGATGCCCCGGCCGTGGTGGCCTGGCCGGCGCGCACCGACAACCCGGCGGCAGGGGTGAAGGTGGGCGATGTGCTGGCGTTCACCCCAACCCCGGCCGGCGCGGGCTGGATGGTGGCCGATGCCAAAGGCGCCGCGCTGGCGTTCTTGCCGACCCAGGATGCGGCGGCTACCAGCATGAGCGAACGCTTCTGACTGAACCGTCCCGGGCTGGCCCTCGGCCGGACAAGCCCGGATAATCCGCCGCTTCCCCCGACTTCCCCGGCTCGCCATGTCCGCGCGTCCTGCCATCGCCTTTGCCCCGTTGACCCCGCGCTCGCTGTTGCTGGCAGTGCTGGCCATGGGCGCGGTGGTGCTGGGCTCGAACGTGCTGGTGCAGTACCCGATCAACGATTGGCTGACCTGGGGTGCCTTCAGCTACCCGGTGGCGTTCCTGGTCAGCAACCTGATCAACCGCCGCTTTGGGCCAGCGGCGGCGCGGCGGGTGGCCTGGGCCGGGTTCGCGTTGGCGGTGCTGCTGTCGATCTGGATCGCCACGCCGCGGATCGCGGTGGCCTCGTGCCTGGCCTTCATCGCTGCGCAGCTGCTGGATATCACCGTGTTCGACCGGCTGCGCCGCGGGCACTGGTGGCGCGCGCCGATGGTGGCGACCACCTGCAGCGCGACGCTGGATACGACGATTTTCTGGAGCATCGCCTTCGCCGGTTCCAGCCTGCCGTGGGTGAGCTGGGCGCTGGGCGATCTGGCGGTGAAGCTGACGATCGGCGTGTTCCTGCTGGCGCCGTTCCGCGCGCTGCTGTGGAAGATGGCACCGCGCGCGGTGTGACATCGGGCGCCGATCGTCCGGTGTAGCGCTGGCGGTCGGGTATCGCCCTGGGTCGGGCATCGCTATCGGCCGGGTATCGCTATCGGTCGGGCATCACGATGGGTAGTGCCGGCCGCTGGCCGGCTCAGCAGAGTTCATGGGAGCCGGCCAGCGGCCGGCACTACCCATGCCAGAGCGGTGCGAGGTCCATAACTGTGCAAACCGCCGTCAGCTGACGACGTCGATCCGCACCTGGAACGGCAACCCCGCCGCATCGCTTGCCGCCGTGATCATCGCGCGTGCCGCTTCCAATGCAGGGGTCGGTGGCGCCAGGCGCGGGCGGCGGTCCAGCGTGCAGGCCAGGCCCACATCCAGCAGCGCCGCGTGCGCCTCGTGCAGGCCATCGCGAGTGCCGCCGGGCAGCCAGGCGATGTCGGCCAGCACATCGATCAGGCTGGGAGTATCGCGCGGTTGCACCACCTGCGGGTGCGTAACGGCGCTGTCGAGCACGCCGGTCTGCAGCAGGAATTCGAGATCGACAATGCCACCTGCGCCCTGCTTGAGATCGAGCCGTGCGGCGTCGCTGCGGTCCAGCTCGGCACGCATGCGCGCCCGCATCTTCAGCACGTCGGTGTAGAGCACGGCGTTGTCGCGCGGGCGCGCCAGCGTCTGCGCGCGCACCCGTTCGAAGTCGGCCAACAGCGAGTCATCGCCGGCGATGGCGCGGGCACGCACCAGTGCCTGGTGCTCCCAGGTCCAGGCGCGTTCGCGCTGGTATTCGGTGTAGCTGGCCAGTGAGGACACCAGCGCGCCCTTGCCACCGTCCGGGCGCAGACGCACGTCGATGTCGTACAGGCGGCCGGCGGCGGTGACCGCGCCGAGCATCGCCATCACCTTCTGCGCCAGGCGCGCGTACCAACGGCCGGGATCCAGCGGGCGTGGGCCGTCGCTGCTGTCCTGATCGGCCGGGTGATCGTGCAGGAAGACCAGATCCAGGTCCGAGCCGAAGCCCAGCTCCAGTCCGCCCAGGCTGCCGTAACCGATGATCGCGAAACGCCCGCCGGGAATGCCGCCGTGCTGGCGCTGCATGTCGGCCTGCACCAGCGCGAGCACCGTGACCACCACCGCCTGTGCAAGCTCGGCCAGTTGACGGGTGGTATCGACCGCGCGCTGGCGACCATCCAGCGTGGCCATCGCCATCCGGAAGCTCAGCGCCAGCCGGGTCTCGTTGAGCAGGCGCAGCGCGGCTTCGGGATCATCGATCGTCAGCGCGACAGCGCACTCGGCCTGCATGCCCGCCGCATCCGGCATCGGGCCGGAGACACGCACGTCGAGCAGTTCATCGAGCAGCAGCGGATACGCCGCCAGGCGCTCGGCAAGCAATGCGCTGCGTGCAAGTACGTCGACCAGGCGTGCCAATGCGCTGGGCTGTTCGTCGAGCAGGGCGAGATAACTGGTCCGGCGCAGGATCGCCTGCAGCAGGCCGAGTACGCGCTTGAGCGCGGCATCCGGCTGCGGTGAGCGCGTGGCGGCGTGCAGCAGCGCCGGCAGGACGCGGTCCAGGCGCGCACGCGCGGCATCGGACAAGGACTTCACCCCGGAGCTCTGCGCGAAATCACGCAGCGATTGATCGGCGCTGCCGGCATCGAAGAAGCCGGCCTCGGCCAGTACCTCGGCGCTGCCGTTGTCGGGCAGGCCGCGCCAGTAGCTGGCCAGTGCATCCGGCGCGGCCTGGCCACGGCGCGGTGCGAGCAGTGCGGCGAACTCGGTGCTGACGCGCTCGCGCTGCACATCCAGCGCGGCAACCAGCGCGTCCCAGTCGTCGTAACCGAGTCCGCTGGCGATGCGCAGGCGGTCAGTGGTGTCGGTGGGCAACGCATGCGTCTGTGCATCGCGCAGCATCTGCAGGCGGTTTTCCAGGCGACGCAGGAACCCGTAGGCATGCAGCAGGTCGGCGCCGTCCTGCTCGGCCATCTGGCCGGAGGCGACCAGCGCCGGCAGCGCGTGCAGCAGACGACGCTCGCGCAGTGGGGCTTCGCGGCCGCCGCGGATCAGCTGAAGGGCCTGCGCGAGGAATTCGATTTCGCGGATGCCGCCGGGGCCACGCTTGATGTCATCGTGCATCTCGCGGCGCGAGACCTCGGCGGTGATCGCGGCCTTCATCTCGCGCAGCCCATCGAGCGCGGTGAAATCCAGATAGCGGCGGTAGACGAACGGGCGCAGGGTCTGCAGCCACGCTTCGCCCGCGGCGATATCACCGGCGACGGCACGCGCCTTCAGCCAGGCATAGCGTTCCCAGTCACGGCCTTCGCGCTGGAAGTACTGGTCCATGCCGGCGAACGACAGCGCCACGCGCCCGGCATTGCCGAAGGGACGCAGGCGCAGATCGACGCGGTGGCTGAAGCCATCCACGGTGGTGTCATCGAGCAACCGCGCGAGGCGCTGGCCAAGGCGTGCGAAATACTCCTCGGCCGCGAGCGGGCGTGCGCCATCGGATTCACCGCCCTGCGGGTAGGCGTAGACCAGGTCCACGTCCGAACTGAAATTGAGTTCACCACCGCCCAACTTGCCCAGCCCGAACACGACCAGCTGCTGCGCGCTGCCGTCCGCCGCACGGACCACGCCATGCCGGCCGGTGAATTCCTGCTCCAGCGCGGAGAGAGCCAGCTGCAGGCACTCCTCCGCCAAGCGGGTGGCACCGGCAAGCGTGGCAGGCACGTCATCCTGCCCGGTCAGGTCGCGCCAGATCAGGCGGGTGGAGGCGGCGGTGCGGTAGCGGCGCAGGCGCTGCTGCCATTCGCTGGGCTGCAGTGGATCCAGTTCCGGTAGGGGCAGCGGTGGGCAGCCCTCCTGAGTGAGATGCGACAACAGCGCCGGCTGGCGGCACAGGGTGTCGATGGCGAAATCGCTGGTGACGGCCAGCGCGCGCAGGGTGTCCAGCACGGGCCCGGGAGGCGGCCAGTGGCCTCCATCGGTCAGTGACAGGGCCAAGCGCGCCAGGGCGCGATCAACCAGGGGAACAAGGGCGTCGGGGACGCGCGCGGGCGCGGCGAGGTCGGAAATCGGCATGAGGGGATTATGTGGCATCGCGGCGTGGTGTTTCCCGGCCAGGCGCCATGCCGGTGACGCGCGGGAACCAACGGACGCGTAGCGAGGCATCAGGCGGAGCGGAGCGGCGTGCTTTGCCCGAACGGCGGACATAAAAAAGCCCGCTTGCAGCGAACTGCCAGCGGGCTCTGCTCCCTCCCCCACGTCGGGATGCAGGTCGATCTTCTAGGGTCGGCGACGAACTTGCACGCTGCACTGCAAAACAATACTTGCGGGTACAGAAGTAGGCCGCAAACCTGAACAGGGAGGCGCAGATGTGAAAACGCCATCCCACCAAGGTAGAACCCCTGCCCCTGCGTGGATCGCCGATAATGGAGATCCCCCCAAAAACGTTGTCGTCATGTCTGTCGATCGCATTGCAAACGCGCGTCTGCGTGACCGCGTTGTCTCCGCCGAAGCCGCCGCCGCCCTGATCCAGCCGGGTGAAACCGTCGCCATGAGCGGCTTTACCGGTTCAGGTTATCCCAAGGCGGTGCCGGTCGCGCTGGCGCAGCGCATCGAAACGGTGCACGCCCAGGGCCTGCCGTTCCAGATCAGCCTGATGACCGGCGCCTCGACCGCGCCGGAGCTGGATGGCGCGCTGGCCAAGGCCGATGGCATCGCGATGCGCATGCCCTTCCAGAGCGACCCGGATGCGCGCAACCGCATCAACGAGGGCAAGCTGGATTACATCGACATCCACCTCAGCCATGTCGCCCAGCACGTGTGGTTCGGCTTCTACGGCGATATCGATACCGCGGTGATCGAGGTCTCGGCGATCCGCGAGGACGGCTCGCTGGTGCCCTCCACCTCGGTGGGCAACAACAAGACCTGGCTGGACCTGGCCAAGAAGGTGATCGTCGAGGTCAACGAATGGCAGCCGGCCGGCGTGGACGGCATGCATGACATCTACTACGGCACCGCGCTGCCGCCGCACCGCAAGCCGATCCCGCTGGTGCACGCCAACGACCGCATCGGTGAGACCGCGCTGCGCTGCGACCCGGACAAGATCGTCGCCGTGGTGCGGACCAACGGCCCGGACCGCAACAGTCCGTTCAGCCCGATCGACACGACCAGCGAGCAGATCGCGCAGTACCTGATCGAATTCCTCAAGCACGAAGTGGCCAGGGGCCGCCTGCCGGCCAACCTGCTGCCGCTGCAGAGCGGCGTGGGCAACATTCCCAACGCGGTGTTGGCCGGGCTGGCCAAGAGCGGCTTCCGCGATCTGAGCGCGTTCACCGAGGTGATCCAGGACGGCATGCTCGATCTGCTGCGCGATGGCGTGCTGAGTTACGCCTCCTGCACCGGCTTCGCACTGAGCCCGCAGGCGAACGAGACCTTCAAGGAACACATCGATTTCTACCGCGAGCGCATCATCATGCGCACGCAGGAAATCTCGAACCATCCGGAGCTGGTGCGGCGCCTGGGCTGCATCGGCATGAACGGCATGATCGAGGCCGACCTGTACGGCAACGTCAACTCGACCCACGTGATGGGCAGCCGGATCATGAACGGCATCGGCGGCTCGGGCGACTTCGCGCGCAACGGTTTCCTGTCCGCGTTCCTGAGTCCTTCGACGGCGAAGAACGGCAGCATCTCGGCGATCGTGCCGATGGTCAGCCACGTGGATCACACCGAACACGATGTGTCGGTGATCGTCACCGAACAGGGCCTGGCCGATCTGCGCGGCCTGACCCCGCGCAAGCGAGCGCGGGTGGTCATCGACAACTGCGCGCATCCGGATTTCCGCGATCAGTTGAATGACTATTTCGACCGTGCCAGCCGCGAGAGCTATGGCAAGCACACCCCGCATCTGCTGCCCGAAGCGCTGTCGTGGCACCAGCGGTGGCTGGATACCGGGACGATGAAGGCCTGATGCTGCACGGTACCGACCAACGGTCGGTACCTACCGGGGCGTTCTGTTTCCGTGTTGCGATGCACGGACCGGGGCGTTCTGTTTCCTGGTAGTGCCGGCCGCTGGCCGGCTCCACGCATTACCGTCCGCAAGCCCGGATGCGCGTTTGGTATATGAAGAGCCGGCCAGCGGCCGGCACTACCCGTAGGACGGTCCGTGAGTAGTCAGCGATCCGGGCCGTCAGCGGCTCCGCAGGCTTGCCAGCGATTCGGCCTGCAGCCGCGCGTAGATCGTGAACTCGTCCTCCACCGTCATGCCCAACGCCTGCTCGAAGGCATCGCGGTTGGCATGTGCGGCGTAGGCACGCTGTTCGTCGCCGCCGAGGTTGGACTGGAAGATGCCCGCGGCGCTGACCGGCAGGAAATCCTCGTAGACGATCGGGTCGGCGCTGGCCAGACCGGCGGCGATCAGCGCTTCGGCCGGGAGATCACCCACCGCACCCGGGTTGGCACGACCGGCGTCGGTCAGTGCGTAGCGGTAGTACCCCAGGCCCTCGCGGCGCAGGGTGTCGTGGTCGTCCGGGAAGGCGGTGAAGGCCGCGGCCAGGCGTGTCGGGTAATCCTGGCCGGTGCTGCCGGCGCCACCGCTGTCGCGCGCCTGCGCAAGCAACTGGTCATACAGCGCGCGGCCCTTGGGCGTCAGCGCGAGGCCCCGCTGTTCGATCTCACCGAAGCGCGCGGTGTGCGTGCCGGGATCGCCAGCATCCCCTGACGGGAAGTGCACGCTTTCTTCCAGCGCCTTGAAGCTGGTCTGGCGCAGCAGGATCGGGCAGCGGCGCGGTGGCGGGCCTTCGATCACCGCCTTGGCGTCGATGCCACGGGCCAGCATGCCGTCCTGCGCAGCGTCGATGTCCAGCGTGCGCGGGGTCAGGTGATTGATGTGCGGGCCGCGGAAGCTGACCACATCGGCGATCAGCCGGTGCGCGTCATGCAGCGCGTGATAGGTATCGAGTGACACCGTGGCGTCGCCATGCCAACGGAACGTCTCCAGCGCCTCGATGACGAAGCGGCGCGCATCGGCTTCGTCGAGGCCGCCGTCGCGTTCGGCCTGCGCGATCAAGGCCAGCGCGGTGTCGGTGAAGATGCGGCGCTCGGCAAGAATGGCAGCGGACTGCTCGCGCAGCGCGGCGTTCTCGATCAGCTCCAGCCGCAGCAGCGAGGTGAACACGCGGAATGGATTGCGCGCCAGCGCCTGCGCGGTGCGCGGGCGGAAGGCGGTGGAATGCACCGGCACGCCGGCCACCGAGAGGTCGTAGTAGCCGATCGGGTACATGCCCATCAGCGCGAACAGGCGGCCCAGCGTGGCCAGTTCTTCGGCCGTGCCGACCCGGATCGCACCGTGGCGTTCCTGGTCCAGCCTGGCGCGCTCGTCAGTGCGGTCCAACTGCTCGGCCAGCGCCGGATGGGCGGTCAGCACGGCATCGTTGATCTCGGCCACCAGGTCGACCAGCGTGCCGTACAGCGGCACCTCGGTGCGGTACATGGTGGACATCGCCTGGGCGAACAGGCTGCGGATATCGTCGGGTGAAACGAAACGGTCGGTGCTCATGACGTACTCGGCAACGGATCACGGGGGAAGGTGCAGCAAGCGCTGCATTGTCGCCGAGGGCAGGGGTTACCGCGATCTGCACAGCAACAAAGAAGTCCCTCAGCGCGCGGGCGACGTGGGACTGCTCGCCGCGCGCTGGCGCTGCTCGCGGTTGCCGAGCTGGCGCTGCAACGTCGCGTCCAGCGTCACCGGGCGGTCCCAGTGGTCATGGCTGGCGACGATGGCGTGGCGCAAGGCGCGCCAGTGCAGATTGGTCGGCGTGACCGGCAGCTGGGCCACTACCGCTTCCCAGCGTTTGGCCTCACCGTCCTCCGGTACCGTGCGCGACCACGTCTGCACGCTCTCGCGGCAGGAACGTTCGATCACATGCGCCCAGAAGCAGGCGAAGTAGATGTCGCCGGCCTGCCAGCCGTGGGTGTGCATGAGCGCAGCGATGTAGCCGCGCGAGACGCCGGCATAGCGCGAGACTTCATCCAGAAAGCTGTCCGGGTAGCGCTCTGCGTAGTGGTTGATGTCCTGCAACTGGGTGTCGACCCAGGCATCGCCCGTGTCCACCACGTAGGCGGCGGACTTCTCCGGGGTCTGCTCGGCCATGGCTGCCCAGGGCAGCATCAGCAGCAGCGCGAGCAGGCCGGCACGCATCATCCGGCCTGTGCGGCCTTGGCTTCGATGGTCCGCAGGGCCTGCGGCCAGTCGAAGGCGGTCGGTGCGTCGACCATGCGCGGTTCGTCATCGGCCACGCCGTGCTGGGTCTCGTGCGCCCAGGTCACTGCGTACGGGGTGTGGATACCCCAGCCACCGAGGGTGATCACCGGCTCGATATCCGAGCGCAGCGAATTGCCGACCATCACGAAGCGCTTGATCGGCAGATCGAACTCTTCCAGCACGCGGGCATAGGTTTCCGGGTCTTTCTCGGAGACGATCTCGATGCGCGGGAACAGGTCGCGCAGGTTGGCCACCTTGATCTTGGCCTCCTGATGGAACAGGTCGCCCTTGGTGATCAGCACGACCGGGTAGTCGCGGGCGATCTCGGTGACCGACTCACGCACGCCGTCGATCAGCTCGACCGGGTGGCGCAGGGTGTCGTGGCCGATGTCCAGCATCTGCTGCAGATCGCGGGCGCTGATGGTCTGGTTGGTGATCTCGATGGCGGCTTCCACCATCGACAGGGTCATGCCCTTCACGCCATAGCCGAACACGCCAAGATTGCGCTGCTGCACTTCCAGCAGGTGGCGCGCGGTCTGCGTGTCGTGCACGTCGATGTAGCGCGACAGGATATCCAGGTAGTCCTGCTCGGCCTTGCGGTAGAAATCCTCGCTCTTCCACAGCGTGTCATCACCGTCAAAACCAACCAGGCCGATAGCGCCTTGCGGCGTGGGCAGGGAAGTCATCATCGGCCAAGGATACCAACAGCGGCCCAGCGGCCCCACCCCGGCGGCCCATAAAGAAAGGGCGGCCGAAGCCGCCCTCTCCCCCTCACTGCGCTACCGGTGTCCCCGGTCCTTACTTGCTCTGCTGGGCACCGTTGCCGGCCGGCTTGCCCTGCTGGGCGGCCACGTACGCCTTGTATTCGTCCGGCGAGAGCTCGCCGTCCTTGTTGGTGTCGGCCTGGTCGAACACCTGGGCGAGGCCCGCGTTCACCTGTGCCTCGGCCTTGCTGATGGTGCCGTTGCCGTCGGTATCGACGCTGGCCCACGTCTGGCCACCGCCACCACCGGCCTGCGCGGAGGCCTGTGCTGCGGCGTTGGCAGCGGTATCTGCTGCGTCGCCCGCCTGCGCTGCCGCCTGCTGTGCCTGAGCGGCCTGATTCTGCGCCTGCGCGGCACTCTGCTGTGCCGACTGGGCCATCGCCGGAATGGCCAGCACACTGCCTGCGGCGACGATCAGGGCGATCAGGGGCTTGCGGTTGCGAATAGTCATTGGGGTGGTCTCCTTGGTAGGTATTGCGCGGCCTGTTGTTTCCGCACGGCCCCACACTGCCACCCCGTTTGTGAATCGATATTGCCCCTCAACCGCGCTGCGCACGCGGCCTTAACCACCTGCGCGAACGCGTGCATTACCGCAGTGGTTAGCCACAGGTGAGCGGTTGGTAATACGCCCATTCATTGACCGGGAATTTAACCGGATGCGAACGCAATCTCACGCGGTGTTGCTGTTTTTTTCGCCTGAGCGGGAACTGAACAAAAGCCACCCCAGTGCAACACCGCCGATCGCACCGGCCACCTCGAGCACTACGCGCGAGCCGAGCTCGTTCGGATCATGGATACCGGCGAGGAACAACCGCGCATACAGCGGCGACTCGAGCCGCATCATGCCCATATAGAAGAGATTCCACGCATCGATGCCGGCCGAGGCCACCACCGCGATCACGCAGGCCCAGCCGATCGCATGGCCGTCGGTCCAGCCTGCCCAGCGACACAGACGATGCCACAGCGCATACACCAGCAGCCCGACCAACAGCGCGATCAGCCCTGCCTCCAGCGTTCCCAGCAATCCAAAGTGCAGCGGCAGGTTCATCGTGGTCCGATCCGGCGGTCAGCGCACAGTGTAGCGGTGCGCCTCAGCGGACCGGCACGTCGTAGGCGGTGGTCGGCGCCGGCTCGGGCTGCAGGGTGAAATGCCACCACTCCATCGGGTAATTGGCAAAGCCATGCCGTGCCATCGCCTGGCGCAGGTGCTGGCGGTGGCTGCGCTGGGCCTCGCTGATCTCCGGCGCATCGGTATGCGCGCGCGGGCCGAAGAAATCGAAGTCGGTGCCCATGTCCACGGGCGCGCAGGGGCCGTCGCGGCAATCGAGCAGGCTCAGATCGACCGTCGCAGCCCGGCTGTGGCCGGAGGTCTCGGCGATGTAGTCACCGAGCAGGGCCGGCTTGTCGATGTCCGGGTACTGCAGGGCCTTGCGCGACTGCTCATTGGGATCATGCGCCCAGGCGACGAAGGCCGTCACCGCGTGAGCCGGGCGGTAGCAATCGTAGAGACGCAGCGCGTAGCCCTCTGCCCGCAGGTCGGCCTCCACCTGTGCGAGTGCGGTCGCCACCGGGGCGAGCAGATAGCATTTGGGCGCGTCATAGCCGGGCACGCGCTGGCCGGTGAAGTTGTCGGGGCCGGCGTAGCGGATGTCCTGTTCGATCGCCGGTGTCAGCATGCGGATGTCGACCAGTCCGGCCTCGGCCATGTCGCGGGCGGGCGAGATCGTCACCGCTGGCGCTGCCGCGTGGGCACTGCCGGCCAGCAGTGCCAGCAGTGCCAGCAGCAGCGCGCTACGGGCAATCGCCGGTGCGGGTGAAGTGCAGGTCCTGGTAGTCATAACTGAAGTCGATCTCCGGATCGATCGCGGCCAAGGTCAGGGCGGGCGTCGCGCCTGGCTGCAGCTGCAACCAAGGCTCGGCATCGGCCCCGAGCGTATCCCACTGCACCAGCCAGCGCCCACCGAGCTGCATGACCTGGCCGCGCAGCAGGGGCGACTTGGCGACAGTGAAACGCAGGCGTCCCTGTTCCGGGCACAGCAGCGCCTCGCCCAGCCACGGATCGCGATAACGGCCGTGCGCGTCGGCGGTGGTGCGAAGCGAGGCGGGTCGGCGCGCGCCGGTATCCGGGCGCACCTGCCCGGCATCGCGGCGGCCGGTGCGCTCCTGGTCCAGCAGGGCCAGATAATGACTCACGTCGGCCGAGTCGTCGGGTGCGGTGTAGGTCTTCAACGCGGCCTGCATCAGCGCGGTGCGTGCATCCTCGGCGTCGCTGTTGATCAGGATCACCACACCGACCTTGCGGTCCGGCAACAGCGCGAGCGAGGAATACATCCCGGACAGCGTGCCGGTGTGGGCCACCTTCCACTGGCCGTCCATGTCCGACACGCGCCAGCCGTAGCCGTAGGCGGACACATGTGCGTTGTCCCAGCGACGTTGGCGCTCGCCCAGCGGCATCGGCATGTGCGCGGTCCAGAGCGCGCGGCGCTGCGCCGTGCTCAGCCAACCGGGCACGAGCGCCGGATCGAGCAGCACCTGCATCCAGCGGGTCATGTCGCGCAGGCTGCAGCGGATGCCACCGGCGGCCATCGAGGTCAGATCGGTGCTGGTGTCACCATCGGCACCGCGCACCACGTTGCGGCCGTCCTTCCACGTGTGCGGCTGGGCAACGTTGCCGACCGCCACGACCGACCACGCGCCGACCTGGCAGCGATCCATGCCCAGCGGCGAGAAGACTTCCTCGCGCAGCAATTGATCGTAAGGTTTGCCCCCGGCTGCGGCGGCGACTTCACCGGCGACCACATACATCAGGTTGTCGTAGGCATAGCCGCTGCGGAAGCTGGTGACCGGCTTGAGATGGGCCAACCCGGCGATGATGTCCTGGCGGGTGAAGCGGTTCGGCTCGGGCCACAGCATCAGATCGCCCGCGCCCAGGCCCAGGCCGCTGTTGTGGATCAGCAGATCGCGGACCTGCATCTGCTGGGTGACCCACGGGTCATGCATGCGGAACTGCGGCAGGTACTTGATGACTGGATCGTCCCAGCGCAGGAGACCGCGGTCGACCAGCCGGGCGAGCAGCGCGGCGGTCATCGCCTTGCTGTTGGAGGCGATCTTGAACAGGGTATCCGGGTTGATGGCCTCGCCCTGCCCGGCGCGGCGCTCGCCGCGGGTGCCCATGAAGACGGGATTGCCATCGTCGACGACGGCCATGGCGATGCCCGGCAGGTGTTCGTGGGCGACCGTCTGATCGAGCAGGCGATTGAAGGTGTCGGTGGGCTGGGCTGCCCGTGCGCTGGCGGCGATGGCCAGGGTGCAGGCCAGGCCAAGCGTGAGAAGGCGGGATCGACTGTGTGTTGGAGCGCGTGACGGCATGGGTTCCCTCGTCATGACCGGAGGGCGTGCTTCTTTGGCCGCCGGTTGAAAGCTGTACCGACCAACGGTCGGTACCTACCGGATGGCGGTGGAGACAGGTGCCATTCCGCGGTCGGTTGCGCGCGTGCACGCGGCATGGCGGTAAAGGCAGGTGCCGACTCCTCGTCGGCACCTGCCCCGTGCGGGCCGGATCAGAAGTTCCAGGTCACCATCAACTGCGTGTACCGCGGGGCCTGCCAGCGGGTGCCGGTGTTGAAGGTGTTCTCACGCACCTGGCCCGGCTGGGCTTCATAACGCTGGTGCACGTTGATGACGGTCTGGTTGTTGAACAGGTTGTAGACCGACAGGCGCGCGCTCAGGTCGATGCCCTCCACCGGCAGCCGCCAGGTGACGTTGGCGCCCATGGTCCAGGTCCACGGCAGGCGACCGAAGGCGCCGCGCGGGCTGTACTCGAACTGGCGCTGGTTGTACGCACCCGAGCAGTTGGCCACGCACAGCCAGCCGGTACCGCCGCCACTGCCTTCACTGGAGGTGCTGCCGCCGGCCACGGTGTCGTTGGGCCACATCACGCCGAAGGCGGTGATCGGGCCACCGGACACCACCTGCAGCGTGGTGCCGAACGACCACTGCTCGTTCAGCGCGTAGGCGGCGCGGAACTTGAACTGATGGCGGAAGTCGTTGAACAACGGGCCATAGCGCTGGTTGTTGGACGGATGATCCCAGTGCTGGACCATGCCGGTGTCGCCGTAGTTGGTATCCGAATTGACCGGACCTTCGAAGTTGCCATCGCTGCGCGACCACAGGTAGGACGCGTTGAACAGCCACTTCTCATCCCACGCGCGGTCGATCTGGAATTCCAGCGCCTTGTAGGTGCGCTTGGGCTTGGAATAGCCCACCACCTCCAGACTGCCGCCCTTGCGGTAGCCATCCTTGGCGGTGTCGATGGTGATCCAGCCCTCGGTGGTGCAGCCGATGCTGGAGTCGCCCCAGATCGTCAGGCTCTCGCCCGGGTTGGCGATCGGCCACAGGGTGGTGCCCGTCGGGCCGCACGGGGTGTGGTTGATGCGCATGTCATCCAGCGCGCGGTCCATCTTGCGGTAGGTCGCGTTGACGCCCCACGACCAGGCCTGGTTGATCATGGTCTGGAAACCGAGGATGTACTCGTCCTGGTAGACCGCCTTCAAGTCCTTGTCCACGCTCTGGCGCAGGTCGGCCGCGCCGGTGTTCATGCGGGTATCGACCGGGCCGATCTGCTGGCCGATGACCGGGGCCATGTACGGCGCGCCGGTGACCGGGTTGGCCTGCTGCTGCCAGCCGTTGAGCACGTAGTAGGAGTACTCGTCGGTGAGGCCGCCGGCGAAGTTGACGTTGATGTTGTTGGTCACCGGCAGGTAATAGCGGCCGGCGTTGCCGAACAGCTTGGTGCTGCCGTCGCCCTTCATGTCCCACGAGAAGCCGAAGCGCGGCGCGATCAGGTCGTCCATCTTGATGAAGGCGTCGCCATCGGCGGTGCGGTTCTCGAAGCGGTCCCAGCGCACGCCGAGGTTCAACATCAGGTTCGGGGTGATGTTCCAGATGTCTTCCAGGTAGAACGCGTTGGCCTCCGTCTCGAAGGTGCCGCCGGACACGCGGTTGCGTGCGCGCAGCATTTCGGTCACACCGGCCGGCACATAGGCGTTGGCGCCATCCCACACTTCATCGCCGGGCCGGGCGACGTAGGCGGTGTAGCTGAGCTGGGTCGGCCCCGGGTAACGCGTGGATTGTTCGGTGGTCATCAGCTCGCGGTCAACACCGAAGCGCAGCAGGTGCGTGCCCAGCTGCCATTCGAAGTCCAACCGCGCGACCTCACGCGTGTCGTCGCGTTCGGCAACGGCGGCGCCGGTGGGGTGGCAGCCCGGGCGCAGGCCGTTGAGCTTGCCCAGACGTGACGCGTAGCTGGCATCGGTGAATACCGGGCTGCACGCTTCATCCAGCGAGGAGTTGGTGAAGGCGCGCTGGTTGTTTTCGCCGACCATGGCACGCGCGGTGAAGTTCTCGCCGAAGTGACCGGTATAGGTCGCCGACCAGTTCTTGCCACCGGTCTCGGTGATCGAATCGCCGCCCCACGCACCGATCTGATCGTCATCCCAATCGTAGTTGTACGAGCCGTTGGTGATCTCGCCCTCATCGGAGAACGCCAGCAGCGCCAGGCTGTGGTTGTCGTTGATGTTCCAGTCCAGCTTGGCGCCCCAGAAGCCGTTGTCGCTCTTGTTCTTGAACCAGGTCAGCGCATCGGAGGACGTGTTGTGGCCGGTGTCGTCGCGATCTTCATACATCGCGAACAGGAACAGCTTGTCCTTGATGATTGGGCCGGAACCCCAGACGTTGGTCTTCAGGAACGAGCTGTTGTCGCGGCTGGCATAGGAATGCGGCGTGCCGTCGCGGTGGAAGTGATCACGCGGGCTGGAGCGCAGCGCGCTCGGTTCGGCAGTGACTTCCACGCCCCCCTGGAACTCGTTGGTGCCCGAGCGTGTCACCGCGTTGATCACGCCGCCGGTGGAGCGCCCGAATTCGACCGAGTAGCCACCGGTCTTGACTTGGAATTCGTTGAAGAAGCCGAACGGCGCGCTGGAGAAGCCACGACGGGTGTACATGTCGGTGACGTTCAGGCCGTTGATGAAGACCGCGTTCTCAGCCACCGAGGAACCAGCGAAGGACAGGCCACCGAACGAGGAATTGCCGCCGACCACGCCGGGTGCCAGCAATGCCACCGCCGATAGATCCTGCGCCACCGGCAGGCGCGACAGCTCCTGGCGGTTGACGTTGAACGAGGTCTCGGTGGAATACACATCCACGCGGTTGACCACGCGGGCACCGATCACCTGCAGCGCATCGAGGTTGACCACATCGCCGCTGCTGGCCAGGTTGACCGTGGTGGTGCCGCCGACCGCCACGCTCACCGCGAACGGCTCGCCCAGCGTCTGGCCATCACGGCTGAGCTGCAGCTGGTAATCACCGACCGGCAACTGGCCCAGGCGGTAGCTGCCATCGGCACTGGCCGTGACCGTACGGGTCAGGCCGGTGCCGTTGCTGACGACCGTCACCTGGTCACCGGCAGTCGCACGGCCGGCCACGGCACCACTGACGTTCTGTGCCGAAACGCCCATCGGCACCAGGCTGCCCAGACACACGCCGAGTGCGGCGTACAACGCCGCACGCTTCAATCGCTTTGCATTCATTCCCTGCTCTCTCCTGCAGATGTGGAATCGTGGATACCGCCGTTTACCGCTTTACCTCCAGTGGCACCACGTGCGACTGGACGTCGTAATTCCATTGATCGAAGTACAGGTTGCCGCTGGACCACTCGGCCTCACCGCGCTGGGAGTCGACCGTGTCCGAGCGGACGTGCTGCTTGGCTGGCACCAGCGGCTGGCCGTAGTCGTCGTTGAAGGCGATGCGATAGGCATCCAGCCCGCCCAGATAGAAATCGCGCAACGCCGGCTGCGGGCTGTCCAGCCGCCCGGTGGTGACATCCATCGGCACCCAGCCATACGGCGCCAGATACACCGCGCCCCAGTCGTGCAGATTGTTGTAGCCGACCGCATCATCCGAATAGACCATGCCGGACTGCCAGCGCGCGGGAACACCGTTCAAGCGCAACAGGGCGATCAGCAGCAGCGTCTGCTGCCCGCAATCGGCATGACCGGCGTGCAGGGCGTAATCGCTGATGTTGGAGATGGTCGCGTACTCGCGCGCACCGGCCCACGGAATGGCGTCCACCGCGTCGAACAGCGTCTGCACGATCCGGTATGGATCGGTCTCCGCGCCGACCACCTGCTGCGAGAACGCGCGCAGCGCCGGGGTAAACACGATGTGCGGCGCCTGCTCGGCGAGGTACGGCTTCAGCGCAGGATCGTCCGGCGTGGGTTGGACCCTGGCCGGATCGATCGCGATATGCCGGGCGTACACAGTCACTGCATAGCGGATCTGGAACTCCGTGGGCGTGCCGACCACCGCCTTGCGCTCCAGGTAGGCGGTCCGCTGCAGGGTGGCTTCAGGCGCCACCTGCGCGCCGGCCGGTGTACTCGCGATCCAGGTGATGTCCTGCTGCTGGCCCGCGATGGCGCGTGGGTACGGAATCCACGCGCGGATGGTTTCCCCGGCAGGCACGGCATCGGGCTTGACCACCAGCGACTGCGTGACCTCGATACGACGTGGCACCAGGCTGGTCGCGCCCGTGGCACGGGCGGCGGCAACGATCTCCTGGTGGTGCGGGTGCAGGTGCTCGTAGGGGCCGTCCTTCGGCACCGGGGTATCGGGCGAGCGCCGGGCACGCGCCTCGGCGCTGATGCGGAACAGGTTGGATGGCGCGCGTTTGAAGTAGCGGCGCTGGCCATCGATATCCAGGTGTTCGATCAGGCCGGCCGCCTCCCAGCGCGCGAAGTCGTCCTCGCGAAGGTCGGGGATCTGCCTGCGCAGCTGCGCTTTGGCCGCCGTGGCATCCAGGGTGAAATCCAAGCGCATGCGACGCATGCGTTCGCGCTCGAAGGCATAGGCCTGACGATCGGCTGCCGACAGGCTCGGATCCTGCAACGCCGCCGCGATGTCGGCCTCGGCCTGCGCGAACGCACCGCGGTCGATACCGGCGATCACCGTCGGCAGCGCGGCCGGCGCAGCGGCCAGCCCCCACGACGTTGCCAGCAGACCAGCGCACAGGCACCAGACAGCAGGCAGAGGCAATCGCGGTTTGCGCATCACAGGATCCACGGCGACACTTCCCAAGGTGCGGGTGGGGTAATCGCTGTGTAACACGGGCCTCATAGCCGGTCAATAATTTATTCTTGCTTTCGCCGAAAAAAGGAATAAATATTCCTAATGCTTCCGAGGAGGGTGACCGCGTCATGATCCTGGCTTCCCCCCACCGCCCCGTGCGGTCCCGCTGGCTGTCGCGCACTCTTCTGGCGGCGGTTCTTGCGACCACGCTGGCGCCAACGTGGGCCGAGGCGCCCCGGGCTGTACCGGCCGCCGATTTCGGCGGGGTCATCGCCCTGCGCGAGGCCTATCTCGCGCCCGGCTTCTGGGCCGATCGCCTGCCCGATCCGGACCGCGTGATCCTGGATCGCGCAGCTATCGCCACGCAGAACGCTCGCATGCGTGCCGAAGACGCCTCGATCCACGATCTACGCGCGCTGCCAGCGCAGCTGCCCCGCGACCAGGTGCTGGGCAGCATCCAGTCGCTGTCCAGGTGGCCGGAGCGCACGCTGTATGGCCAGGATGGCAAGACCATCAGCGACCGGCAGCGCAGTGACACCCTGGCCAATCTCGCTCTGGAGGCGATACCGGCGCAGCGCCCACTGCAGTACGGCCTGGTCACCCATCGCGCTGCGCTGCGTGCGTTCCCGACCACGCTGCGGGTCTTCAGCAGCCAGGGCGACACGGACATCGACCGCTTCCAGGAGTCGGCGCTGTTCCCCGGCGACGCGGTGGCGGTGCTGCATGAAAGCGCCGACGGGCGCTGGCTGTTCGTCACCAGCGAGCGCTATTCGGCATGGATCGAGAAGCGCTTCGTGGGTATCGGTGACGCGGACACCGTGCTCGGCTACGGTCAACGCGGTCCTTACCGCGTGGTCACCGGCGCCACGGCGTTCACCGCCTACACCCCGGAGGAACCGCGCGTGTCGCGGCTTGAACTGGACATGGGCGTGCGCCTGCCGGTGATCGCCGACTGGTCGCTGGAGAAGACCGTCAATGGCCAACAGGCCCACGCCGCGCATGTGGTGCAGCTGCCGGTGCGCGAGGCCGACGGTCGCCTGGCACTGATCCCGGCGCTGCTGCCGCGTTCGCAGGACACTGCGGATGACTACCTGCCGCTGACTCCGCGCACGCTGCTGACCCAGGCCTTCAAGTTCCTCGGCGAACGCTACGGCTGGGGCCACGATTACGACACCCGCGACTGCAGCGGCTACGTCTCGGAGATCTACCGCAGTGTCGGCGTGCTGATGCCACGCAACACCAGCGCGCAGGCGATCAGCCCCGCGCTGGACCGCATCGCCTTCACCGCGAAGGACGGCAAGCCCACGCGCGATGCCGCCGTAAAAGAACTGCAGGTCGGCGATCTGGTCTACATCCCCGGGCACGTGATGATGGCGATCGGCCACATCGACGGCCGTACCTGGCTGATCCATGACACCGCCGGCGGCGGCTGGATCGGCGCGGACGGCAAGCGCGTGCAGGCCCATCTCAACGGCGTGTCGGTCACTGCGCTGGAGCCGATGATGGCCAGCGATACCGTGAGCTACATCGACCGCATCACCAACATCCAGCGCCTTCGGCCACAGAACCCCTGAATGAAGATCACCGACATCGAACTCGGCATGCTGCGCGTGCCGCTGAAGACCCCGTTCAAGACCGCGCTGCGCACCGTGGACACCGTCGAAGACGTGGTGGTGCTGGTCCGCACCGACAGCGGCCACACCGGCTACGGTGAGGCGCCGGCCACGGCGGTGATCACCGGCGATACCCACGGCTCGATCATCGAGGCCATCGACAGCTTCATCAAACCGCGCCTGATCGGCGAGGACGTGGCCAACCTCAACCGGCTCTGCGGGCTGATCCAGACCTCGATGGAGCGCAACACCAGCGCCAAGGCGGCGGTGGAGATCGCGGTCTACGATCTGTGGGCACAGCTGCACAACGCGCCGCTGTACCGCATGCTCGGCGGTGGCGACCCGGTGATCACCACCGACATCACCATCAGCGTGGACTACATCGACAAGATGGTGGCCGACTCGCTCTCGGCGATCGAACGCGGGTTCGAGTCGCTGAAGATCAAGGTCGGCAAGGACATCGGCCTGGACATCGAGCGGGTCAAGGCGATCCACGCCGCGGTGCAGGGTCGCGCCCTGCTGCGCCTGGATGCCAACCAGGGCTGGACCGCAAAGCAGGCCGTGCACGCGATGCGTGCGCTGGAAGAAGCCGGCGTGGTGCTGGAGCTGCTGGAGCAGCCGGTCAAGGCCGCCGACATCAGTGGCCTGAAGTACGTCACCGATCGGGTCAACACGCCGGTCATGGCCGATGAAAGCGTGTTCAACCCCGGCCAGGTGTTCGACCTGATCCAGCAGCGCGCCGCCGACATCATCAACATCAAGCTGATGAAGACCGGCGGGTTGTCCAACGCGATCCGCATCGCCGACATCGCCGCGATCTACGGCGTGCCGTGCATGATCGGCTGCATGATCGAATCGAGCATCTCCGTGGCCGCCGCCGTGCACCTGGCCGTCGCCAAGAGCGACATCATCACCAAGGTGGATCTGGACGGGCCATCACTGGGCCAGTTCAACCCGGTCACCGGTGGGGTCAACTTCAACGAATCGGAGATCACCATCAGCGATGCGCCCGGGCTGGGCATCACGGAAGTACGTGGACTGGAAATGATCACGCCGCGGCGGTGGTCCTGACGCCGTGCCCATGCCGCCCCTGGTGAAAATCCGCTCCGAGCGTGACCACATGTCGGCGATCGAACGTCGCATCGCCGACTTCATCCTCGACAACGCCCACCTCCTGCGCGATTACTCCTCCCAGCAGTTGGCCAGTGCATTGGGGATCAGCCAGTCCAGCGTGGTCAAGTTCAGCCAGAAGCTCGGCTTCAAGGGCTACCCCGATCTCAAGTACTCCATCGGCGAGGCCATCGCGCGCGCCGGCAGTGACCCGCACAGCCGACCACCCGCGCCGGAGGCGGCCGACGGCTTCTCCCAGATCGCCGAGCGCCTGCGCGCAAGCAAAGCCGCCGCCGAAGAAGAAACCTGGCTGGCCAATCCACAGGCCGACATCGAAGCCATCGTGCAGCTGATCGACGGGGCGCCCAAGGTGTTCGTCTACGGGTTGGGCGATGACGGCCTGTACGCGCGCGAGTTCGCCATGCGGCTGTCGCTGCTGGGCATGCTCACCGTGCACCACGCCGATCCGATCCTGATGATGGCCAACCTCTCGGCCGCGCGGCCCGGGGATGCGATGCTGGTGTTCTCCGAGTTCGGCAAGCTGCCGCAGCTGTTCCAGCTGTCGCGCCAGTTCCAGGACATGGGCGGCAAGGTGGTCTCGATCACCCGCCACAGCGCCAACCCGCTGCGCGCGCACGCCGATGCCAGCCTGGTGCTTTGCGCCCACGACCCGGCGCCGCACGTGGCGCAACTGCTGTACCGTTCCTCATTGCAGTCCCTGCTGGATGTTGTCTTCGTCCTGCTGTGCCACGCCAACCCGGACCGCCACCGCCAGCTCGGGGTGAACCTGGAACGGATCGAACACCTGATCGACAGCTGATCCCTGGAGTCCGCCACGATGATGTCGCTGTTCCGTTCCGTCACCGCCGCGGTGCTGCTGCTCGCCACCGCTCCCGTCTTGGCCACCCCTCTGGACGGCAGCACGCAGCTGGTCGTGGTCACCACCGAAGGCTGGGAGGCCACCCAGGGCACGCTTCAGGCCTTTGAGCGCACTGCACAGGGTTGGCAGCCGCACGGCGCCGCGTTTGATGTAGCCGTGGGCCGCAGCGGCAGCGCATGGGGTGAGGGACTGCATCCGGCCCAGGCCGGAACGCCGCAGAAACAGGAAGGCGACGGGCGCAGCCCGGCCGGTATCTTTGCGATCGGGCCGGCCTTCGGCTATGCGCCCGGCGTCACCAGCGGCCTGCCCTACCAGCCGATGCGCGACACCAGCTACTGCATGGATGTGCCGGATTCGCCGTATTACAACCGCATCGTCGATGCCGAGGTGGTCGGCGCCGAGGCGGTGGAAGGCTCGACCGAGCCGATGCGGCTGGACCTGCACAACAAGGGCGACGTGCGCTACCGCGAGGGCTTCGTGATCGAGCACAACCCCAAGGCCACGCCCGGCCGTGGCAGCTGCATCTTCGCCCACCTGTGGCGCGCGCCCGGTGAGGCCACCGCCGGCTGCACCGCGATGGAGTCCGCACGGATGACCACGCTGCTGGCCTGGTTGAATGCCAGCGCGCGGCCACGCTTCGTGCTGCTGCCGCGCGCGGAGTACCAGCGCCTCCGGACCGAGTGGCAGCTGCCCGTGCTGGCGGGGAGCGTGCCGTGAGTACCGCACCGCCGGATCCGCAGCTCGAACGCGCGGTCAGCCGCTGGCAGATTGTCGGGCTCTCGATCAACGATGTGATCGGCAGTGGCATCTACCTGCTGCCGGCCGCCACCGTTGCCCTGCTCGGTCCCTTCAGCCTGTGGGGCGTGGTCGCCGCCGGCATCGTGGTCGCGCTGCTGGTGCTCTGCTACGCGCAGGCGGCCAGCTACTTCGACGAGCCCGGTGGCAGCTATCTGTACGCGCGTGAGGCGTTCGGCCGGTTTGCCGGGTTCGAGATCGGCTGGATGATCTGGCTGACCCGGATCAGCTCCGCCGCCGCGCTCAGCAATGCGCTGGCCGATGCGGTGGCACGCTTCTGGCCGTGGGCCGGACATGACATCGGCCGCATCGCGATCATCGTCGTCTCGCTCGGTTTCCTCACCGCGGTGAACGTGGCCGGCGTGCGCTCGGCGGCACGCACCGGGGTCATCCTGGTGATCGGCAAGCTGTTGCCGCTGCTGTTGTTCGTGGCGATCGGCGTGTTCTACGTCGATACCGACCTGGCCTTCTCCGGCGTTCGCCCGGACCCGCATGATCTGCAGCGCATGGGCGAAGCCGCGCTGCTGCTGCTGTATGCCTACGCCGGCTTCGAGAACATCCCGGCCGCCGCCGGTGAGTACAAGAACCCGCGTCGCGATATTCCGTTCGCGTTGATCACCATGATCATCACCGTCACCGTGATCTACGGCGCGGTGCAGTTCATTGCGCAGGGCACGCTGGCCGGGTTGGCCAGCTCGCCGACGCCGCTGGCCGATGCCGCCGCCAGCTTCGGTGGACTCACGCTCGCCTTGATCCTGACGGTCGGCGCGACGATCTCCATCCTCGGCACCAACAGCAACACGATGATGATGGGCCCGCGCTTCCTGTTCGCCCTGGCGCGCGATGGCTACGGGCCGAAGATCCTGGCCCAGGTGCACCCGCGCTTGCGCACACCGGCGGCGGCGATCATCGCGCAGGGCCTGATCGCGCTGGCGCTGGCCTTGTCCGGTTCGTTCGTGCAGTTGGCGCTGTTGTCGATGACCACGCGCCTGTTCGCCTACATCGGCACAGCCGCCGCGGTGCTGGTGCTGGCGCGTCGTTTCCGTGATCGCCCGGGTGCACTGAAGCTGCCGGGTGGCCCGTTGATTCCGATCCTCGCGCTGGTGTTGTGCCTGGCCCTGTTCGCCAGTGCGAGCTGGCAGAACATCGCTGCGGCGGGCATCGCGTTCGCCGTGGGTGCGGTGATCTACATGTTCCCGCGCCGCGATCACCAGGGCTGAGCAGATGCGCAGGTGAATGGCGCTTGATGTGTCATTCACCTCGCGGGTCCATGACGTTAACCCGGCTTTGGGTACGGTGAAGCCTCACCCAACCGGAGCCAACACATGAGCACTGACTATCAGATTCCCGGCCGGGTGCCGGAAGACGGTGTCCCGCGCCAGGCCGTATCGGACTATTGGCGTGAGCGCTTTCCAAGCGAACCGTACTACGACAACAACCAGTTCTTCGATGATTACGAGCCCGCGTATCAACTGGGTCATCGTACGCGTGCCGACGACATGATCCGCGCGTATGAAGAAGTGGAAGCCGAGCTGCAGACCCGTTGGGCGCAGGAACACGGCCAGAGCAAGCTGAGTTGGGAACAGGCCCGCAATGCCGTGCGCCGCGGCTGGGATGAATCGACCGCGCTGCGCCAGGCGCACCTGGACAAAGGCGTGCCGCGCGGCACCTGATCGCGCCTGTTTGCAGCGCACTGGCGCAAACGGCAACGGCGGCCTTCGGGTCGCCGTTGTCATGTCCGCAGGACCTTTGGTCCACGCGGCGTTGATGGCCATGGTGTACAACAGGGGCTGGCCATCGCCTCCCCGACGGAGACTTCCATGACCCGCAAGCTGTTGCTCACCCTCGCTATCAGTCTCACCCCCGCCCTGTTCACCACCGCCTGTGTCGCGGCAGACACGGCCAGCCCCTCCGCGCCCGTGCTCAAGAAGGCGCAGTGGCCGTTCGCGGCCACCGAATTCGCCCGCTTCGACGAACCGTGGGCGATGAGCTTCCTGCCCGACGGCAGCCTGCTGGTCACCGAGAAGAAAGGCGCGCTGAAGCACTTCAACGTGCAGACCCGCAAGACCGCCACCATCACCGGTGTGCCCGAAGTGGCCTACGGCGGCCAGGGCGGTTTCGGCGATGTGCTGCCGCATCCTGACTTCGCGACGAACCAGTTGATCTATCTCAGCTACGCCGAGGAAGGCGATGGTGATACCCGTGGTGCTGCGGTGGCGCGTGCGCGCCTGGCACTGGCCGCCGATGGCAGCGGCACGCTGGAAGACCTCAAGGTGATCTGGCGCCAGACCCCCAAGGTCAGCGGCAAGGGGCATTACGGCCACCGTCTCGCCTTCGGTCCGGACGGCAAACTGTGGATCACCTCCAGCGAGCGCCAGAAGTTCGATCCGGCCCAGGATATGAGCGGCAATCTCGGCAAGCTGATCCGCCTCAACGACGACGGCAGCGTTCCGGCCGACAACCCCTTCGCCTCGCAGGGGGGCGTGGCCGCGCAGGTGTGGTCGCTGGGCCATCGCAATGCGCTGGGCATCGCCTTCGATGCACGCGGCAAGCTGTGGGTGCACGAAATGGGCCCGGCCGGCGGTGACGAGTTGAACCTGATCGAACGCGGTGCCAACTACGGCTACCCGGTCGTCTCCAACGGCAGCCACTACGACGGCCGCGACATCCCCGACCACGACACCCGTCCGGAGTTCGCTGCACCCAAGGTGACCTGGACCCCGGTGATCTCCCCGGCCGGTTTCATCATCTACAACGGTACGCAGTTCCCGGCGTGGAAGGGCAGCGGCTTCATCGGCGGCCTGTCGTCCAAGGCGCTGGTCCGCGTGGCCTTCGACGGCGACAACGCCCGCGAGGCCGAGCGCTTCGACATGGGCGAGCGCATCCGCGAGATCGAACAGGGTCCGGATGGCGCGATCTGGCTGCTGGAAGACGGCAGCAACGGCAAGCTGCTCAAGCTCACGCCGAAGGCCTGAGCCTTGGCAGGCTGCCGGCGCATCGCCGGCAGCCTGCACAACTCACACGCGTTCCGGCGCTGCACCGGTTTACTGGATGGTCACCACCTTGACCTCGGTGCGGCTGCAGGCCGCATCCAGGCACGTGCCGTTGAGCCAGACCTGGCCGTCGCCGATCATCACGCCCTGCTGGTTGACCATGACGTCGTCGAATTTCTGCGCCGCGATGGCCTTGCGCACGGCCGGGGTCAGGATGCGCTCGTAGTTGCGCTGGAATTCGCCGGGGCCGGTGATCTTGGCGCCGTTGGCGATGTTCAAGGGGAAGCGGACTTCCTCGACCACCGCGGCGCGATCGCCGCCATTGACCGCCTTCTGGAAGGCGTTGAAGACGGCTTCGTACTGGGCAGCATCGCCGAGGACCTGGTCGATGCGCTGACGGACATCGCTGGTGCCAGCGCTGGTCGGCGCGGCGGGTGTGGCGGTGGCGTCCGCCGCAGGTGTCGTCGCACCGCCTGAAGCAGGCGCAGCAGCATCCGGCGCGGGGCTGCCGGCAGTGACCGCATCCGGCGACAGGCCGGACGACGGCACCGTGTCACCGGGCGTCGGGCGGCCTTCGGGAATGGCCGTGGCCGGGCCTTGGGCGGGATCGGCGGCGGCGGTATCGGCCGGCGGCGGCGCCGACGGACTGCAGGCGGCCAGCCACAACGGGCTGGCCAGGGCCAACAGCAACGGGGTACGGGTCAGGCGCATGGGTGGCTCCATCGGTTTCACGAGGAAGCCAGCCTAACTGCCGAAACGTCAGCCGCCGATGATGGCTCACGGTGGTGCCGGCCAGCGGCCGGCACTACCGGGTGACGCGAGGCCGACTCAGGCGGCCAGCAGCTCGAAGATCACCGGCTCGCCGCTGACCGACGATGCGCACACCCACAGCTCGAACTGGCCCGGCTCGGCGCGGAACACGCCATCGCGGCCGGTGAAGCCCAGCGCATGGCGGTCCAGCGTGAACCGCACCTCGGTGCTCTCACCCGGCTGCAGGGCAATCTTGTCGAAGCCCTTCAGCTCGCGCACCGGCCGCACACGGCTGGCCACACGATCGTGGATGTACAGCTGCACCACTTCCTCACCCGCCACCGCGCCGGTGTTGGTCAGCGTGGTGGTGATGGTCAGGGTGTCGTCCCAGCCCAGCTGCGCGCTGCTCAGCTGCGGCACGCCATAGGCGAACGTGGTGTAGCCGATGCCGTGGCCGAAGGCGTACGCCGGCTCGTTCGGAATCTCGCGCCAGCGCGCCTTGAACTCGGACATGGTCGGCAGTTCCGGGCGACCGGTACGCGCGTGGTTGTAGAAGTACGGCTGCTGGCCGGAGACCTGCGGGAAGCTGACCGGCAGGCGCCCGGCCGGGCTGTAGTCACCGAACAGCACATCGGCCACGGCGTGTCCGGTCTGGGTGCCCAGGTACCAGGTGATCGCCACGGCATGCGCATTGCGCACGGCGCCCTGCAGGGCCAGCGCGCGACCATTGCGCAGCAGCACCACCAGCGGCTTGCCGGTCATCGCCACTGCCTCGGCCAATGCCTGCTGCGCGGGCGGCAGCGTGATCTCCACGCGCGACTGCGCTTCACCGCTGTACCGCTGCGGTTCGCCCAGGGCCAGAACTACCACGTCGGCACGCAGCGCGGCAGCGACCGCCTGTTCGATACCGTCCTGCACGGCCGCTTCCAGATCGCAGCCCGGCACGATCTCCAGCAGCGCCTCATCGCTGATCGCCGCACGTACACCGGCTTCCAGGGTGACGTAACGCGACTTGTCGCCGAACAGCGTCCAGCAGCCTTCGATGTTCTCGCGGTCCTGCACGAACGGCCCGATCAGTGCGATCTTCTGCCCAGCCTTCTTCAGCGGCAGCACCGAATCCGCATTCTTCAGCAGCACGATCGAGCGGCGCGCGGCATCGCGCGAGAGCGCGTCATGCGCGGCGATATGCGAGGTATCCGCTTCGCGTGCCAGATCCAGCGAGCGGTACGGGTCATCGAACAGACCGATCGCGTCTTTCAGGCGCAGGATGCGGCGCACCGATTCGTCCAGCGTGGCCATCGGCACTTCGCCGCTCTCGATCAGGCCCGGCAGGTGCTCGGCGTAGAAGCCGCTCTGCATGCTCAGGTCCAGGCCGGCAGTGAAGGCCTTGGCAGTGGCATCGCGGTCATCGGCGGCATAGCCGTGCGCGACCAGTTCCATGTCGGCGGTGTAATCGGAGATCACTACGCCCGGGAAGTTCCACTCCCCACGCAGGATATCGGTCAGCAGCTCGGCGTTGGCGCTGGCCGGCACGCCGTTGATGTCGTTGAACGAGGACATCACGGTCAGCGCGCCCGCTTCAAAGGCGGCCTTGAACGGCGGCAGGTGGACGTCGCGCAGGGTCTGCGGCGAGATGTCGACCATGTTGTATTCCATGCCGGCCATCACTGCGCCGTAGGCGGCGAAATGCTTCGGCGTGGCCAGCAGCGCATCGTCGGCGCGCAGGTCCGGGCCCTGGAAGCCGCGCACACGGGCGGCGGCGAATGCACAGCCCAGCACCACGTCTTCACCGGCACCCTCGGCACCCCGGCCCCAACGCTGGTCGCGGGCGATATCCACGGCCGGTGCATAGGTCCAGTGCAGGCCGGCAGCGGTGGCTTCCACCGCGGTGGCACGGGCGGTGCGCTCGGCCAGGTCCGGCTCGAAGCTCGCGGCCTCGCCCAGCGGGATCGGGAACACGGTGCGCATGCCATGGATCACGTCCGCAGCCAGGATCACCGGGATCTTCAGGCGGCTTTCTTCCAGCGCGACCTGCTGGATGCGGCGGCCGGCTTCCACGCCGACGCCGTTGAACAGCGAGCCCACCTTGCCCTCGCGCACCTGCTGCAGCACCTGGTCGGCGTTGAGGACATTGGCTTCCGGGTTCACGTCCGGGGCGAACGGGCGGACCATGTCGGCGAACACACCCAACTGGCCGACTTTTTCTTCGACGGTCATCTGGGCAATGAGGGTTTCGATACGATCGGCGGCCACCGGCTGTCCTTATGAAAACGTTTACAAGCCCGGGATTCTAGCGTTCCCGAAGCGGTTGTGAATGACTTTTGCGTTCATTTTTCTTCCCCGCGGGAAGATCTCCACCCCCGCCGGCACGCCGACGGGGGCAGAGGAGCTTACTCTTCCGCCGCCAGTCGCTGCTGCCCGGCCATCAGCATCGCATCGCTGGAGGCCTGGAACACGCGCAGCCCGAAGGCCGGGAGGATCGCCAGCAGGTGATCGAACACGTCCGACTGCACGCCCTCGTATTCGCCCCAAGCGGTGCTGCGGGTGAAGCAGTAGATCTCCAGCGGCAGGCCTTCGGTGGTCGGTTGCAGCTGCCGTACCAGCAGGGTCATCTCCGTATGGATGCCCGGATGCTGCTTCAGATAGCGCTCCACATACGCGCGGAACGTGCCCAGGTTGGTGACCCGGCGCGCGTTCACCGCCGCCACGCCCTTGGCCTGCAGCCCGGCGTTGTACTGCTGCAGCTCGGCCTGCTTCTCCCGCAGGTAATCGCCCAGCACCGCGAACTGCTCCAGCTCGGCCAGCATCGGCGCATCGACGAAGCCGACACTGTGCTGGTCCAGGTACAGCGCGCGCTTGATCCGGCGGCCGCCCGCCTCCTGCATGCCGCGCCAGTTCTTGAACGACTCGGTCACCAGCTTCTTGGTCGGAATGGTGGTGATGGTCTTGTCGAAGTTCTGCACGGTAATGGTGTGCAGGGCGATGTCGATCACATCGCCATCGGCGTTCTGGCTGGGCATTTCGATCCAGTCGCCCAGCCGAACCCGGCCATCGCCGCTGATCTGCACGCTGGCCACCAGCGACAGGATGGTGTCCTGGAAGATCAGCATCAGCACGGCGGTGGCCGCGCCGAGGCCGGTGACCAGCGGGCCGAGCTTCACCCCCAGCAGGAGGGACACGATCGACAGGCCAGCGATCACGAAGACGATGATCTTCACGACCTGCAGGTAGCCCTTGATCGGCTTGTTGCGCGCATCCGGGCGGCGCTCGTACAGATCATTGGCGGCATCCAGCGCATGCGAGACCGCCAGCGCCACGGTCAGCACTGCCCACGCTTGGCAAGCGCCGATCACGAATGCCACCAGTTCCGGCGGCAGGTCGGGCACGATCCGGATGCCGGCGGCGATCACCATGCTCGGCACCACGTTGGACAGCCGCGAGATCACCCGCAGGTTGTTGCCACCTTCATTGCCCGCGCTGTGGCCAGGCAGCCGGTTGACCAGCTTGCGCAGGCCGCGCAGCAGGATCTTCTTGGTGACGAAGTTGGCCAGCCAGGCGGCCAGGGCCAGTGCTGCCAGCACCAGCAGGGTGTAGGCCCAGGGCCAGGGTTCGAGGGTGTTCTGCAGGCCGTCCAGCCATCGGGTTGCCGCTACCGCATCCAACATCGTGTATTGCTCTCCTATCAGGGGTATCAGGGCGTTGCCAGGTCCTGCGCGCTGCGCTCGATGATCACGCCGACCGCGCGCGCGCCGCGTACCGCGCCGGGCTTGCTGAGTTTGAGCCGCAGCCATTGCACGTTGAATTCACGCAGCACGATCTCGGCGATGCGCTCGGCCAGGGTTTCGACCAGGCCATAGTCCGAGTCACGCACGAACTGCTCGATGCGCTTGCTGACGGCTTTGTAATTGAGGGTATCGGCGATGTCGTCGCTGGCCGCCGGGCGGCGGTTGTCGAAGCCCATGTCCAGATCGAAACGCAGGGTCTGGCGGATCCGCCGTTCCCAGTCGTAGATCCCGATCAGGGCATCGATTTCGAGCCCTTCAATGAATACCTTGTCCATAGCCATGCCACGTGGAAGATGGCGTCCATGGTAACGGGGCTGTCCGGAATGTGCCGGGAACCGGGGTGAGTGGGCGCGCCCTACACCGCCGGCAGCGTCGCCATGTCCCAGCGCGGCGTCACCTGCACCTGGGGCGGCGTGTGCTGGCCCGCTTCCAGACGCAGGGCACCAGCGAAGGCGATCATCGCGCCGTTGTCGGTGCACAGCGCCGGGCGCGGGAAGCACGCGCGGCCACCGCGGCGGGCGGCCATCTGCTGCAGCTTGGCACGCAGGCGCTTGTTGGCCCCTACCCCGCCGGCCACCACGATCACATCGGTGCCCGCCGCATCCAGCGCGCGCTCGCACTTGATCGCCAAGGTGTCGACCACCGCATCTTCAAAGCCACGGGCAATGTCGGCGCGGGTCTGCTCGCTCTGGTCGCTGTCGCGCCAGGCCAGCAGGACCTGGGTCTTCAACCCGGAGAAGCTGAAATCCAGACCGGGGCGGTCGGTCATCGGGCGGGTGAATTTGAACCGGCCCGGCGTGCCGCGCTCGGCCAGGGCGGCCAGCTGCGGGCCACCGGGGTACGGCAGGCCCATCAGCTTGGCGGTCTTGTCGAAGGCCTCGCCAGCGGCGTCGTCCAGGGTCTCGCCAAGCAGGCGGTACTGGCCGATCCGGTCCACGGCGACCAGCTGGGTATGCCCACCGGACACCAGCAGCGCCACGAACGGCGCCTGCGGGGGGTCGTCTTCCATCAGCGGGGCCAGCAGGTGGCCTTCCATATGATGTACACCGACCGCCGGCACCTCCAGCGCCCAGGCCAGCGAACGGGCCACGCCCGCCCCCACCAGCAGCGCACCGACCAGCCCGGGGCCGGCCGTATAGGCCACCCCGTCGATGTCGGCCACGGTCATGTCGGCCTCGGCCAGGGTCTGCCGGATCAGAGGCAGCAGCTTGCGCACGTGATCGCGGCTGGCCAGCTCGGGCACCACCCCGCCGTATTCAGCGTGGAGGGCGATCTGGCTGTAGACCGCATGGGCGCGCAGGGCGTCGATCCCGGACAGGGAGGTGTCATACACCGCCACGCCGGTCTCATCGCAGGAAGATTCGATACCAAGGACTCGCATAACGGGTATTATGGACCTCTTCAGGCCCCGGCAGAGGTACGCTGGCCTGTCTGCGCATCACCCGTGGCCAAGAAGTTCGCCGGGGTGGGTTGCAACTTCTTTTCTCGCCGCTATAATGTGCGGCTCTCACCGGGCGAGACCCGGTTCTACTGTGTCCCGGAGATTCCATGCCCAGCGTTAAAGTCCGCGAGAACGAGCCCTTCGAGTTTGCGCTCCGTCGCTTCAAGCGCACCTGCGAAAAGGCCGGCGTGCTGGCCGAAACCCGCAAGCGCGAGTTCTATGAAAAGCCGACCCAGGAGCGTAAGCGTAAGGCTGCCGCTGCTGTGAAGCGTCAGCTGCGCCGTTCGTCGCGCGACGTCACCAAGCGTCAGCGCCTGTACTGATCGGACGCAACTTCGATACGGCAGGCCTTGGCCTGTCGTGACGGAGCCGAAGCCGGAACGCGCGAGCGTTACCGGCTTTTTGCGTTCCAGCGCTTCGGCGCTCCGCTTTCCTTTTCCACCGACACGAGGTGTTCCCATGAGCCTGAAGCAGCAGCTCACCGATGACATGAAGGCCGCCATGAAGGCCGGCGAGAAGCACCGCTTGGGCGTGATCCGCCTGATGCTGGCTGCGATCAAGCAGCGCGAAGTCGATGAGCGCATCGAGCTGGACGACGCCGCCGTGCTCGCCGTGCTGGAAAAGATGGTCAAGCAGCGCAAGGACTCGGTCACCCAGTTCGAAGCGGCCAACCGTGAAGACCTGGCCGTGATCGAGCGCGAGGAAATCGTGGTGATCGACCAGTACCTGCCGGCCAAGCTGGGCGAGGCCGAGATCGTGGCCGCCATCCAGGCCGCCATCGCCGAAACCGGCGCGACCACCCCGGCCGACATCGGCAAGCTGATGGGCGCGCTCAAGCCGCGTCTGGCCGGTCAGGCCGACATGGGCCTGGTGTCCAAGCTGGTCAAGCAGCAGCTGGCCGGCTGATCCGCCGCCACGCCGCAGTAAAAAGGCCCGCATTTCGCGGGCCTTTTCCGTTTCAGCAGGCCCGTTGTTACGAGGCCTGGCGGCAGTTGCGCAGCGTCATCGAGCTTTCCTCGATCGAACTGATCTCGCCTTCCAGCTTGGCCCAGTCGCGCTCGCGCAGCATGGTGAAGTTGGCGGCCTGGTCCGACGCGAATTCGCAGCGGATGGTGTAGTTGTTGTTGTTGTACGTGTCGTTCTGACGAACGCGCAGCAGGCCGCGGGTCGGCGTGACCAGGTAGTTGATCGAGCCGATGTCGCCAGGCTTGGTCGAATACGTGTTTGGATTGACCGTATAGACCTGGCCATCGATCTGATAGCGCCGCCCCACGTACTTCGCGTACAGCGGCAGGAACGTGGCCGAGCGGTCGCCCTTGTCTTCCTTGTTGGTGGTAGTCCCCAGCATCAGATCCTTGAAGGCACCGGCACTGCGGTACAGCGCCATCGTGTCTTTCACTTCCTTGCCCATCATCTTGGACAGATCCGGCGCCGCCACCGCCTCGACGGCCGGCATCGGGTACTGCGTGCGCCCAGCGGCGGCAACCGTGTCGCCCTGGCTGCCCGCCTTGAGTTTGTCCAGCATCCCGCACATCGACTGCTTGGCCGCGGCCGGCTCGATCGACTGACCGCGGGCCAGCTTGGTCGCCAGGGTGACGCGACCGGTGCGATCGGCGGTGCCCACCAGGACCAACGGGACGCGCAGCCCTTTGCGCTGGACCAGGTACTGGTCGCCGCTATCGCCCTCCACCAACTGGCCAGCGACTTCGAACTCTTCATCGCCGCCGATCTTGCGCAGCTGGTCCAGTGCGCTCTGCACCTTCAGGCCCGGCACCGTGACATCGGCCATGTACAGCGCACCGTTGCGCGCATCCCCTACCGTCTTGAAAGCCTTGTCGCAGGCCCCGGAAGCCACCGCCGGGCCTGCCGCGGCCAACAGCACCATCGTCGTGTAGACCATTCCTTTCATGAAGCGTCCTTTCTGCTGTGAAGGTGGAAAACCGGGCAGAAGGATAGCGCGATATCCGTCAAGATCTTGACCTGATCGGACCACTTCACCCGGTGCAATCCGTCCATTTGCTAGAACGGGGGCCTCGCTTCCGACCTGATGCCGTCCATGCACCCGCCGAGCCATTCCCTCTCCAGGATCCGCAAGCACATGGCGCGGCTGGAGCAGAGCTTCCCCGCCGTGCTGCTGCGCCGCTTCATAGATGCGGACGTGATGACCCAGGCCGCCGCCTTGGCCTTCTACGCCCTGCTCTCGATGGCGCCGCTGCTGGTGCTGCTGCTGTGGCTGACCGCCTCGCTGTACCCCCCGGCGCAGCAGGCGCTGCTGGGCCAGATCAATGACGTGGCCGGCACCAGCGCCGCCTCGGTGGCGGAGACCGTGCTCAGCAACGCCAACAACCAGCCCGACATCGGCACGCTGGCCGGCGTGTGGAGCACCCTGCTGCTGTTCATTGGTGCCACGGCTGTGTTCGCCCAGCTGCAGAACGCCCTGAACCTGATCTTCAACACCAGCGGCGAGCGCCTGGATGGCATCGTGGCCTGGTTGCGCAAGCGGGTGTTTTCGTTCGGCGTGGTGCTGGCGCTGGGCTTCCTGCTGATCCTTTCGATGACCGCCACCACCATGCTGCAGGTCGTGTTCGCGCACCTGCCCTCGGTGCTGCCCGCGATCGGCTATCTGACCAGCCTGGCGCTGTACACCGTGGGCTTCGCCTTCCTGTACCACTACCTGCCCGACCGCCGCGTGGCGTGGCGCCAGGCCTTCATCGGCGGTGCGATCACCTCCGCCCTGTTCGCACTGGGGCGCTATGCCATCGGCCTGTACATCGCCACCGTCGCACCGGGCAGCGCGTATGGCTCGATGGGCGCCCTGGTGATCTCGCTGGTGTGGATCTACTACGCCACCGTGGTGTTCTTCGTCGGTGCGCTGATGACCTCGGTGATCGATGAGCGCCTGCGCGCCCATGCCGTGCTCGCCGAGGCTGGGGTGGAGCCACCGAAACCGGGCGAACCGGCCGACAGCTAGTAGACTAGCGGCACCCCCGCTTCCGCGCGTAGCCGTGACCGGCCATGCCCCCGCCTGCTGCCCATGGCCCGTATCCCCGACGCATTCATCGACGACCTGCTGGCCCGCTCCGACATTGTCGAGGTGGTGGGCAGTCGCGTGCCGTTGAAACGCCAGGGCAAGGAATATGCAGCGCGCTGCCCGTTCCATGACGAGCGCTCGGCCTCGTTCACGGTCTCACCGACCAAGCAGTTCTATCACTGCTTCGGCTGCGGCGCGCATGGCACGGCGATCAGCTTCCTGATGAATTACGACCGCCTCGAGTTTCTCGACGCGGTCGATGAGCTGGCCAAGCGCGTGGGCATGGAAGTGCCGCGCGATACCCAGCCGCGCACTGCGCAGCAGCAGGACGACAGCCGCGATCTGTACTCGGCGCTGGACGCGGCCACGCGCTTCTTCCAGACCGCGCTGAAGGGCAGCGACAAGGCACGCGCCTACCTGGACCAGCGCGGTGTCGATGAAGAGAACCGCGAGCGTTTCGCCATCGGCTACGCACCGGATGGCTACAGCGCGCTGAAGGATGCGCTGGGCAAGGACGAGCGGCGGATGAAGCTGCTCGACCGTGCCGGCCTGTTTTCCAAGAACGACCGCGGCCACGTCTACGACAAGTTCCGCGACCGGGTCATGTTCCCGATCTTCGACCGCCGTGGCCGCGTGATCGCCTACGGCGGCCGGGTCATGGAGAAGGACGACGGCCCGAAGTACCTCAACTCGCCCGAAACCGCGCTGTTCCACAAGGGCCGCGAGTTGTACGGCCTGTGGCAGGTGCGCCAGGCCAACCAGAAGATCGAGCGGCTGATCGTGGTCGAGGGCTACATGGACGTGGTCTCGCTGTTCCAGTTCGGGGTCACCCAGGCGGTGGCGACGCTGGGCACGGCGACCACGCCGGACCATGCCGAGCTGCTGTTCCGCAACGCGCCGGACGTGTTCTTCTGCTTCGATGGCGACGCCGCCGGCCGTCGCGCCGGTTGGCGTGCACTGGAGTCGGTGCTGCCGCGCATGAAGGACGGCCGCCAGGCCTTCTTCCTGTTCCTGCCCGATGGCGAAGACCCGGACACCATCGTGCGCAAGGAAGGCCGCGAGGGCTTCGATGCACGCCTGCAGCAGGCCACGCCGCTGTCGCAGTTCTTCTTCGACGAGCTCACCCGTGAAGTCAACATGGGCACGCTCGACGGCAAGGCACGCCTGGCCGAACGGGCCAAGCCGATGCTGGCGCAGATTCCCGATGGCGCCTTCGGCGACCTGATGAAGCAGCAGCTGACCACGCTGACCGGCCTGGGCGCCAAGCCCAGTGCGTCCGCGCAGCCCTCACGCCAACCGCAGCGCGCGGTGGCACCGGCACAGCGCCGCAGCCTGGTGCGCGCGGCCATCGCGATCCTGCTGCAGCAGCCCTCGCTGGCGATGACGCTGGACGGCCATCACTTCACCGGCCTGCGCCTGCCCGGCATCGAGCTGCTGACCGAACTGCTGACCCTGGTCGAGCAGCGCCCGGACATCAGCACCGGCGCGTTGCTGGAGCACTTCGACGGGCGTGAAGAGCAGGAATCGCTGCACAAGCTGGCCGCGCAGACCCTGCCCGGCGATGAGGCGATGTGGACCCAGGAGCTGCATGACGCGGTCGCCCAGCTGGAGAAACAGCTGCTGATGCAACGTCTGGATGAGCTTCAGGCAAAGCAGAGCCAACAGGGTCTGGACGATACTGACAAGTACGAGCTGCGCGAACTGCTCAAAGCGCGCAGCACCCTCCGCTTCTGACCAACGGAGCCGTCGTGGCCTCCCACCTCGCCAGTCCCGCTGCAGCGATGCCATCTTCGTTCCCCCGCTCACTTCCCTGCCCTACAGGAGCCTGCCCACCATGACCCGCTGGTGGTCGCGCCTGCGACCGGACAACTTCACCCTCGCCCTCCTCAGCACGGTGCTGCTGGCGTCCTTCCTGCCGATGCACGGCGCCGCCGCGATGGTGCTCGACGATGTCACCGACGTCGCCATTGCCGCGCTGTTCTTCCTGCACGGCGCGCGCCTGCCACGGGAGTCGATCGTCGCCGGCCTGCTGCACTGGCGACTGCACCTGACCATCCTGGCCTGCACCTTCGTGCTGTTCCCGCTGCTGGGGCTGATGTTCAAACCGCTGGATGGCTGGCTGCTGACCCCGGAGCTCTACATCGGCGTGCTGTTCCTGTGTGCGCTGCCGTCCACGGTGCAGTCCTCGATCGCGTTCACCTCGATCGCCCGTGGCAATGTCCCGGCGGCGGTGTGCAGCGCCTCGCTGTCGAGCATCCTCGGCGTCTTCCTGACCCCGCTGCTGCTGGCCCTGCTGGCCGGCACCGAAGGCGGCATGCACAACCCCGGCCAGGCCATCGTCAGCATCATGCTGCAGCTGCTGGTGCCGTTCGTGGCCGGCCATCTGCTGCGCCCGTGGATCGCCCGCTGGGTCGAGAAGCAGCGCGCGCTGCTGCGTTATACCGACCAGGCCACGATCCTGCTGGTGGTCTACTCCGCCTTCGGCGAAGCGGTCAGCGAAGGGCTGTGGAGCAAGACGCCGCTGTTGTCACTGCTCAGTGTGGCGGTGGTGGCGGCCGTGCTGCTCGGCATCGCAATGCCGCTGATCCGCTTCATCGCGCGCCGGCTGGGCTTCAACCGCGAGGATGAAATCACCATCCTGTTCTGCGGCTCCAAGAAGAGCCTGGCCACCGGCGTGCCGATCGCCAAGGTGCTGTTCGCCGGCGGCAGCCTCGGTGCGATCGTGCTGCCGATCATGATCTACCACCAGATCCAGTTGATCGTCTGCGCGATGATCGCGCAGCGGTATGCACGTGACCCGGTCACCCCGCGGTAGGGTCGCTCGACAGACGACCGCCGATACCGGTGAGCGGCCGATGATGGGCGTGATGCCGAACGACATCGGCCGTTTGACGCACCTTCGGCAAAGGTCATGCCGCCATTGCGCTGATCGACGTTATCGGAAGTCGTCTGTCGAGCGACCCTACCGGAGGACAGCCCGTGGAAGCGTTGCGCTGTTATCGCCGTCGTATCAATCTTTCACACCAGCGGCGATCTGTTGCAACACGATGGCTTTTTGCTCCACGTCGCCTTCCCCGATAGCGATCAGCGAGTAGGCCTTGTTTTCCCCTGCCCATTCCAACGTTGCGCGGCTGCGCCCAAGATCATCCGAGACTTGTTCCAGCTGCGCAGGCACACCGTTAACGCGGATGTTCTGAAACTCTGCGATCACCTCTACTTTGCTGCCTGGGGCACGAAAGTTGTGTTCATTGAACTCGACGATACCCAAGCCATTCACGCGATAGAAACGGGTTAGACCGGTGGATTTGAGCCCATCCAGTGCGCCGCTTGGCTCCATTCCGATCAGCTCCGCCGCACCGAGAATTGTGCGTTGGAGATCGGATGGCGGCGAAGGCAATCGCCGACGCAGTTCTGCGTTGGAACGTACGGTTCTCGGAAGCGAAGAGATCAGCTGGCCCTGCGATGGGATCTCGCCATTGGAAACCCGTCGCACTCCGGCTCGACTTAGCGCTATTTCGGCACGGAAGTGTTGCTTGACTTCTTCGGGTGCATCCAACTCAGACAGGGGAATGACCTGATAGGTACCCTGCTCCGACGAGCGGCGCACTCCATTGCTGCTGTCTTCCATTGCGGCGCGCATGGTTCGCTCATTCAACCACTTTCCTACCGCATCCACGTCGTTCTGGGCACTGAAGCTCGGGGCACTGTACAGCGACGCAGCAACCAGCAACGACACGGCCAAACCTTGCGCATGATGTGTGCTCGCTGCTGATCCCGGCATTCTCCTGAAAAGCGGCCTGTCATACGTGATTGATTCATTGACGGACAACAGACAGTTGGCACGACTCAGGGTTTTCATCGCAGCAGATGCTTCTGCACTGATGAGGAGGGCAGTAGCCATCGCGGCTACGACCCCGATGTCTCTTATGGACGTCACTTGAGCACCATGAGATTGAGCGAGCAAAGTCTCGCGACGTCATTTCTACGGGATTGTTTCTGATGAAAGTGAGCGCTGTGTATCGTTGCAGGTCGTGCAATCGCCCCCCCCCCCCCTCGACGCGGGGGTTCCTTACAAGAGACCGTGCCTCAAGCGCCATCCATGTGAGGGGAAGGTCATGCCTTACCGGGCGGGTGGTGTCTGCGTGCGGTCATTTGGGAAGCGACCCTGCCAGGGCACCGCATCCTCGGCATTCGGCCTCGCTACGGGTCCGTCAGCGTCCCCACGCTCAGCGCCGGCAGATGCACCCACACGTCGTAGGACCGTTCCGGATCCGTTTCGACGACCGGATCCTGCGCCGGCAATTCACGCAGCGTGAGCGCGCGGCAGGGGTTCATGCAGCCCCAGAACTGCCCACGCAGCGCTTCCACGCGCACGCTGTACAGCGGAAGGTCCAGCAGGTACGACGCCATGGTGCGGTGCTTCATCTCCGGCGGCGCGTCCGCGAAGGGGTGGCGCATCGCGTGCACGTTACCAGTGAGCACCACCATCCGCGCCCCGGCCGGCAGTGCGTTGAACTGCTGGCGCAAGTGCGTGGCCATCGCAGCGTCGCGATCCATATCGCTGTCGTACGTACTGATTTCAATGTCATAGCCGGCCACGCCTATGTCGCGCCCCTGCAGGCGCAGCACGCGCAGCGTCTCGATCAGCGCCAGCATGTCCCGGCTGCGGCGCCCGTCGTGCTGGTCGTCCTTTACCTGCCAGAACGGCGAGGTGCGCAGTGCCGCCCGCGCATCAGCATCGCCGCTGGAGCGCAGGTAACGCGCCAGCGCGGCGTTCTCGCTCATCGGCAGTTCCAGGCCCAACCGCACCGGTGCGGTGTCGCGGCTGTAGCGTTCCATCAGGTCGGCCACGAGCAGCGGTGTCTCGGCGGTGCCGTGGTATTCGCCCAGCATCACCAGCCGGTGGTTGCCCGCCAAGGTCACTATCTGCGTTGCGGTGTCAGCGACACTGCCTGCCGGCACGGCAGCGGCTGTGCCGCACACCATCGAAGCCACCATTACAGCCATCCAGAGCCATCGCTTCATACCGTCACGTCCTGTTGGGGTCATGAAAGCAATGGCGATGCTGTGGCCCGTTTCAAGGCCGGCGCAGGAAGCTCACAGGAACGGCAGCATCCAGTGGTCCACCATCAGGAAGGCGAACAGCGCCATCAGGTAGACGATGGAGTAGCCGAACATCTTCATCGAGAACAGTTCATCCGGCGGATTCAGCATGCGCCAGGCGTACCAGAGGAAGACCGCGTTGAGCACGATCGCGCCGCCGAGGTAGAACATGCCGCTCATGCCGACCACGACCGGCAGGATGCTGACGATGGCCAGCGCGATCGAATAGACCATGATCGACTTGCGGGTGTAGGCCACGCCGTGGGTGACCGGCAGCATCGGGATTTCCGCCTTGGCGTAATCCTCGCGGCGGAAGATCGCCAGCGCCCAGAAGTGCGGCGGGGTCCAGATGAAGATGATCAGCACCAGCAGCGACGCGTAGGCCCAGTCCCACGGGCCCTGCATGCCGGTGATCGCGGCCCAGCCGAGCATCGGCGGGGTAGCACCGGCGAGACCGCCGATGACGATGTTCTGCGAGGTCGCGCGCTTGAGGTACACGGTGTAGATCACCGCGTACCCGATCAGCGAGGCGAAGGTCAGCACGGCGGTGATCACGTTGACCCAGACCACCAGGATCGTCATCGACAGCGCGATCAACAGGCCGGCGAAGACGAGCACCTGCCACGGCTTGACCTTGCCCACCACCAGCGGGCGCCACGAGGTGCGCGCCATCTGCGCATCGATGCGCGCGTCCAGCAGCTGGTTGATCGCTGCGGCGGCCGAAGCGGCCAGCCAGATGCCGAGGAAGCCGAGGGCGCCGTCCAGCGCCTGCTGCGCGGTCGGCACCCCGGGGATGGCCAGGAACATGCCCACCAGCGCGGTGAACACGATCAGGGCGACGACCTTGGGCTTGGTCAGATCCCAGTACTGACGGTAACTGGCCATGCCGTCAGCCTGCCTGCACGGCAGGGGACGCAGCGCTGGCCTTGCCACCCTCGGCATCCGGCGCGCGCAGGCGCGCCAGCAAGGTCACCAGCACGAACAGCAGGGCCACGGCGCCCCCGCTGTGCGCGACGGCCACTTCCAGCGGCACCGCCAGCTTCACGTTGAGGATGCCCAGGGTGATCTGCAACACCACCAGCAGACCCAGGGCACTCGCCCAGCCGCGCATGCTCGGCAGGCGGAACAGGCGCACCGACAGCCACAGCAGGTACACGGCGACCACGATCGCCATCACGCGGTGCGCCATCTGGATCGCGATGCGCGAGGCGCCGTCGAGCACGCCCCCTTCGTAATCCACGCCGATGCCACGCCACAGGGTGAAGCCTTCCTTGAAATCATGCGGCGGCCACCACTGGCTGACGCAGCGCGGGAAATTGTCCAGCGAGGCGCTGCCGCCACCGCAGGCGAGTGCGGCGTAGTTGGCGCTGACCCAGCCGCCGAGGGCGATCTGCGCGACCAGCACGGCCACGCCGGCGCGGATCAGCCACTTCAGCTTGGGCGCTTCGGCCAGGGTGATCGGCATATGCGTGGCGCGCCACGCCATCCATACCAGCAGGCCGAACATGAGCATGCCGCCAAGCAGATGGCCCATGACCACGATCGGCTTGAGCAGCCAGGTGACCGTCCACATGCCGAGCAGCGCCTGGAAGATCACCACCGCCAGCGTCAGCAACGCGGCACGGGCCAGGTCGATGTTGGTCCAGCGCAGCGCGGCGATCAGCAGGATCGCTTCGCCGATCAAGGCGATGATGCTCGCGGGGACGTGCATGCCCATCATGTACAGCGGTATGCCCGTCGCCACCAGCACACAGGCGGTGATCACCGCCGTACTGCCCCAGCGACGACGACGCGTGGCCAGCAGCGCCAGGGTGAGGATCTCGATGCCGAGTGCACCGGCCAGGAAACGGTGCACCTGCTCGCGCCACGCCTTGTGCGTTTCCAGCGGGCGGATCTTGGCGGCCTCGTGGCCGATCACTTCCTCGGCGTGCTGCGGCCAGGTGACACGGCCATAGCAGGTCGGCCAGTCCGGGCAGCTCAGGCCGGCATCGGACAGACGCACGAACGAACCGAACATGATCGTGCTGGCGGTCATGATCAGCGCAAACCACGCCAGACGGTGGAAATTGCGGTGCAGCACCGGGCGTGCGGAGAGGCTCATCTAAACGGAACTCACTTCAGTTTCAGCAGCGTGGCCAGGTCTTTGCGCAGACCGGCCATATCGAATCCCGGCGCGTACCGCATGATCACGAATCCATTGGGATCGATCACATACACAGGCGTGCCGGCGGCGTCATCCACGGCGGGCAAAGCGGCACGCAGGTCCGGTTGGGCGCGCAGCGCGCGCAGTGCGGGCATGCCCTGGACCTCGGCCGGCGGCGTGCCCAGCCACAGGATCTCGACATTATCGGCGTTATGGCCGAACAGCTGCCACACCTTGCCCAATCCCTGCGACAAAGTGACGCACTCGCTGGTACAGCTGGCAGACGGGGCCACCAGGATCCGCCAGGTGCGATCGTTGGGGTTCCACGGGTACGGCTGACCATCGGCCAGGGTGGGCGGCAGTGCGCGCAGATCGGCCGGCGGCTGCAGCAGCTGCCCGGTATTGCGGTGCGAGGTCGGCTGCCAGCCGGAGAAGCGCAGCACGCCCGCCAGCGCCATGGCGCCGAAGAACACGCCGAACAACGCGATCAGTGTCCAGCGGCCGCGTGAACGGGACGGCAGCCGGGCCGGGGAAGTGGCATTCATGGGCGGCATTTTCTCATGTTGAGCCGGTCAGCGCCGGGGAGTGCCACGCCGGCGGCGATGGCGACGGAATTCCAGGACCAGCGCGACCACCAGCACGGTCAACGCCAGTCCGAACCATTGCACGGCGTAGCCCAGATGGCGACTGGGCGGCAGGGTATTGGGCAGCAGCTCCAGATCGCGCGCGTAGCCACCTGGCAGCGCCGGATCCAACCGCAGCACGCTCTGGCCAAGGCCGCCCGGCGGCAGCGACAGCGCGCGCGCCATGTCGTCGGGTGGCATCCGGCTGGCCAGCCACACGCCCGGCTGGGGCGCGGGCGACAGCGCCGGCCCCAGGGCCAGCCCGGTGGCCGGTGACGGCGCCAGCAGGCCGCTGATGGCCGTATGGCCGGCAAGCGGCGTGATCGGTGGGATGACACGATCCGGCGGCATCGGCAGCCAGCCCAGATCGACCAGCACGCGTGCGCCGTCATCGCTCTGGAACGGCTGATACACCTTGAGACCGGCGCGGCCTTCGCGGGTCTGGTTGTCGAGCAGGATCGTGCCGGGCAGGAAGCGACCGTGATCCTGCACCCAGCGCAGCAACGGCGGGGCGGCCTGGGCCTGGTGCAGCGTGAGCGACTGCGCGCGGGCTGGCACCTGCTGGGCCAGCAACGCCTCTTTGGCGTGCATGCGCTGCAGTTGCCAGCGGCCCAGCTGGCAGAACGCGAGGATGACCAGCACCGCGGCGATCCAGCCGATCAGGCGTGTGTGCTTGCGCATCATGACAACGCCGGCAAAACGCGGTGATATAGGCGCACCCGCCACGCCATCGAGCCGCGCATGAATGATTCGTTGAAGACCCTGCTGGTAATCGCGTTTCTGATCGTCATCGTCTGGAATCTGGGCGCCGGGCTGTATTACCTGCTGGTCGATCGCGGCCAGACCAAGCGCACCGTCAATGCCCTCACCCGCCGCATCGCGGTATCGGTGGCGCTGATCGTGCTGGTGGTCATCGGCATCTACAGCGGTTGGATCAAGCCCCACGGCATCGGCGGCTGAGGCCGCACCGGCGTCGATGCGGCAGGACGTCGCACCGGCGTCGATGCGGCAGGACGTCGCACCGACGCTACAGCACGTAGACGAACAGGAACAGCATCAGCCACACCACGTCGACGAAGTGCCAGTACCACGCGGCGGCTTCGAAGCCGAAGTGGTTGTCGCGGGTGAAATGCCCCTTCGACGAGCGCAGCCACATCACCGCCAGCATGATCGTGCCCAGCAGCACGTGCGCACCGTGGAAGCCGGTGAGCATGAAGAAGGTGGAGCCGTAGATGCCCGAACCCAGGGTGAGGTTGAGTTCCTTGTAGGCGTGGATGTACTCCTCCACCTGCAGGGTCAGGAAGCCCACGCCGAGCAGCACGGTGATGCCCAGCCAGACCAGCAGCTGGCGGCGGTGACCGGCCTTGAGCGCGTGATGCGCGATGGTCAGGGTGACGCCGGAGGTGAGCAGGATCAGCGTATTGATCAGCGGCAGGCCCCAGGCCGGAATGGTCTGGAAGTGCCCACCGATCGCGCCGGGGCCGTTGGTCGGCCACGCCGCCGAATACCCGTCCCACAGCAGCTCATTGGTCATCACGCCGTCGCCCGCGCCGCCCAGCCACGGCAGGCCCAGGTTGCGGGTGTAGAACAGCGCGCCGAAGAACGCGCCGAAGAACATCACTTCGGAGAAGATGAACCACACCATCCCCATCCGGAACGAGCCATCCACCTGGCGGTTGTAGCTGCCGGCCTGCGATTCGCGCACCACGTCGCTGAACCACCAGAACAGGGTCAGCACCAGCATTGCGATGCCGGTGTAGAAGGTCCACTTGCCCCAGCTGGAATCATTGAGCCAGCTGGCCACGCCGACCATGGTCACCATCATCGCAATGGAACCGATGAACGGCCATTTGCTGTGCGTGGGCACGAAGTACACGTTCGCATCGGGGCTTTGCTGGGCCATGGTCTTGGGTCCGGTCCGGATCAGGGAGCTGCACGCGCGCCGGTCGGCAGGCTGGCCGGAGCCAGCTGCGCGGACAAGGCGTCGTTCTTGTAGAAGGTGTAGGACAGGGTGATCGTGGTGATGTTGGCCGGCAGGTCGGGATCGACGATGAAGCGCACCGGCATGTCGCGTTTCTCGCCGGCCTGCAGGGTCTGCGCGGTGAAGCAGAAGCACTCGGTCTTGCTGAAGTAGCCCGATGCCTTGGCCGGTGCCACCGACGGCACGGCACTGCCGACCAGCGCGCGATCGCTGTCGTTACGTGCGTAATACAGCGCCTCGTTGAGCTCGCCGGGCACCACGTCCATCGTCAGCTGTTCGGGATGGAACGCCCAGGGCAACTTGGAATTCACTCCACCATCGAACTCCACCCGCACCGTGCGCTTGCCGGTGGCGGCTGCAGTGCCTGCCGCCGCGCCGGGGCCACGCTCCAGGCGCACGCCGAACACCTTCTCGCAGGCGATGCGGTACAGCGGTACCAGCGAGAAGGTCAGCACGAACACCGCCAGCGCCACCCCGATCAGGCGGGGCAGGCCCGCATGACGCGCGGGTGCCGGGCGCGGATCGCTCATCGCCCGATCACCCCGCTGAGGATGAAGCCGCCATAGACCATCAGCGCGACGATCCCGACCACCCAGGCGGTGCGATGCGCGCGGCGACGTTGCAGGGCCTGCTCATCCGGCGTGCGGGTGGTACTGGTCATGAGCGGCCTCAATGGGTGATGTCGTCATGGGCCAGATCACCCGGACGGATGGTCGGCGGCGTGGTGAAGGTATGCGCCGGTGCGGGCGAGGGAATCGTCCACTCCAGGCCACGTGCGCCTTCCCAGCAGCGGTCGGCGGCCTTCTCGCCGTGACGCAGCGAGTGCCACAGGATCGCGGCCATCATGAAGGGCGTGACGAACATGCCGAACGCGCCGATCGAGCTGATCAGGTTCCAGTCGGCGAAGGCCACGCTGTAATCGGGAATACGCCGCGGCATGCCGGCCAGGCCGAGGAAGTGCTGCGGGAAGAACAGCAGGTTCACGAACACGATCGACCACCAGAAATGCACCTTGGCCCAGGTTTCGCTGTACATGCGCCCGGTCCATTTCGGCCACCAGTAATACACCGCGGCGATCAACCCGAACACGGCACCGGTGACCAGTACGTAGTGGAAATGCGCGACCACGAAGTAAGTGTCGTGGTATTGGAAATCGGCCACCACGATCGCCAGCATCAGGCCGGAGAAGCCGCCGATGGTGAACAGGATCACGAAGGCCACCGCCCACAGCATCGGCGCTTCGAAGGTGAGCGAGCCGCGCCACATGGTGCTGACCCAGTTGAACACCTTCACCCCGGTCGGGATGGAGATGAGCATCGTGGCGAACATGAAGTAGATCTCGCCGCCCAGCGGCATGCCCACGGTGAACATGTGGTGGGCCCAGACGATGAAGGACAGGAACGCGATCGCGGCGATCGCGTAGACCATGGCCTGGTAGCCGAACAGCGGCTTGCGGCTGAACGTGGGGATGATCTCGCTGACCACGCCGAACGCCGGCAGGATCATGATGTAGACCTCCGGGTGCCCGAAGAACCAGAAGATGTGCTGGTACATCACCGGGTCACCGCCACCGGCGGCGTTGAAGAAGCTGGTGCCGAAGAACTTGTCGGTGAGCAGCATCGTCACCGCACCGGCCAGCACCGGCATCACCGCGATCAGCAGGAAGGCGGTGATCAGCCAGGCCCAGCAGAAGATCGGCATCTTCAGCAGATCGATGCCGGGCGCCCGCATGTTGAGAACGGTGGCGATGATGTTGATCGCGCCCATGATCGAGCTGATGCCGGCCACGTGGATGGCGAACACGCTGAAGGCCACGTTGTAGCCACCCTGCAGCGACAGCGGCGGGTACAGCGTCCAGCCACCGGCCGGTGCGCCGCCGGGCAGGAACAGGGTCAGCAGCAGCAGGCTGAAGGCCACCGGCAGCAGCCAGAACGACCAGTTGTTCATGCGCGGCAGCGCCATGTCCGGCGCACCGATCTGCAGCGGGATCATCCAGTTCGCCAGGCCGACGAAGGCCGGCATCACGCCACCGAAGATCATCACCAGCGCATGCACGGTGGTCATCTGGTTGAAGAACTCGGGCTTGACGAACTGCAGGCCCGGTTGCGCCAGCTCAGCGCGGATGATCACGCTCATCGCCGCACCGATGATGAACATGATGAAGCTGAAGAGCAGGTAGAGCGTGCCGATGTCCTTGTGGTTGGTCGAGAAGAACCAACGCTCGAAGAACCCCTGCTGATGCCCGTGATGCCCGTCGTGGTCAACTGCGGAATGCGCCATCGCAACTACACCTCACTGTATCCGGTGGTACCCGCATCCGCCGGCTGGCGGACGCGGCTCGATTTCAGGCGTTGCTGTCTGTTGCTGCCACGGCAGGCTCGCTGGCCGGTGCCGGTGCCGGTGCCGGTGCCGGGGTGGCCTCGGCCGGGGCAGCCGGCGCGGGCGCCGGAGCGGCCTGCGGTGCAGGGGCCGGCGCAGGCTTTCTGGAGGCCAGCCATTTCTGGTAATCCTCCTTGGAGACCGCCTCGACCACGATCGGCATGAAGCCATGATCCTTGCCACACAGCTCGGCGCACTGGCCGCGGTACACGCCGACCTGTTCGATGTTGGTCCAGGCCTCGTTGATGAAGCCGGGAATCGCATCCTGCTTCCAGCCCAGCGCCGGCACCCACCATGCGTGGATGACGTCGTCGGAGGTGATCACGAAGCGCACCTTGGTATCGACCGGCAGCACCAGGCGGTTGTCGACATCCAGCAGATAATGCGGATGGCTGTCGCGGGTCGGCACCACGCCACTCTGGCGGACACGGTCGGACTCACGGTCCAGGCGGCTGGTGAAGCTGACGTTCTCGCCGAGGTATTCGTACTTCCACATCCACTGATACCCGGTGACCTTGACGGTCATTTCCGAATCGCGGGTGTCGTAGAACTTGATCAGATTGGCCGTGGCCGGCCAGGCCATCACCACCAGGATGATCACCGGAATCACCGTCCAGATCACCTCTGCCTTGGTGTTGTGGCTGAAGGTGGCGGCGACCGCGCCCTTGGATTTGCGGAATTTGAAGATCGCGTAGAACAGCGCGCCGAACACCAGCACGCCGATCACGGTACACACCCACAGCGAGAACAGGTTGGACTCCCACGCCAACCGCGAGCTCTGGGTCACCCCCTTGCCCATGTTCAATTGCCACGGTTTGGGGTCGGCCGCCTGGGCCCACGCCATGGCCGGCGCCAGCAGCGCAGCCCCGCCCAACACTGACTTCCCGAACGTCCTGCCCCACTTTCTGCATTGCTTCATTGCCTAGACCCTTAGCGTCGTCGGTTGCGGCCGTCATTGGCCGCGAGCAAGCCTTCTAGTTTCTGAGCCAGTACCTGGCGTTCGGCCGGTGCGAGGAAACTCCCCACGTCCACCTGCCGACCGCTGGATGCCAGCCGGACTCTGCGCTCGTCGGCGATCAGCCTCACCCAGTGCGGGTGGGCGCTGAACACCGGCGAATGCCCGGGTGCGGGAATCACTTCCACACACGCCGGCACTACCCGGATCTCTTCCTGCCGTTCTCCACTGCGCCACACCGTGCGCAGCGCCACTGCCAGCAAAACGCTGTACAGCAGAGCAAACACGGGGGCGAATACGTTGCCGGTGAACCAGCCCAGGCCGGCCGCCAGCCACATCACCCCCGCCAACACCACAAACAACAGGACGAACTGCCGGGCATCGAGCGCCCGTGGGGGGCGCAGCCGCAGTTGCGTCCCTGATCCGTCCGGAGCGATGAGCACCTCGATCATGTCGCAACCGCGTTTTTCCTGCCGCGGGAAACGTCTCGATGGTAGCCCCGCTCTCCAGCGAGTAGCAAGGGTCCATTCACAGTTTCAGGAATGTTGCAATACAGCATTGCCTGCGGCGGCGGTTTTGACGAAAACAGCACAATAAGTAGCGGGCGGGTCGAATCCGCCGAATCCCCCTGTATGAAAGGCTATACGCCGCATGGGCGTGGGCACGAAAACCGCTTGACTCGCCAAAAAAACGATTAAAATGGTCAAGTTCTCCACGAGCCGACCGGCATGACTGCATCCTCTGTCCTTCCCCCTGCCCCGGCATCGTCCGGCGCCGCCCGCCCGCCGCTGCTGTCCCCCGAGCTGCCGGCCGTTCCCAACGCGTTCCGCCAGGCGATCACCGATGCCTGGTTGAAGGACGAGGCCAGCCATGTGCGCGAGCTGCTCGAGCAGGCCCGCCTGCCCGCTGCCGAGCAGGCCAAGGTGCAGGCCACCGCTGCCGACCTGGTCAAGCGCGTGCGCGTGCGTGCCCAGGACCAGGGCGCGATCGAAGCCTTCATGCGCCAGTACGATCTGGGCAGCGAAGAAGGCGTGCTGCTGATGTGCGTGGCCGAAGCGCTGCTGCGCATTCCGGACCAGGAGACCGCTGACAAGCTGATCCGCGACAAGCTCGGCGATGCTGACTGGAAGAAGCACATGGGCGGCAGCGACTCGGTGCTGGTCAACGCCTCCACCTGGGGCCTGATGCTGACCGGCCGCCTGGTCCAGATCAACGATGCCACCCGCGCCGATGTGCCGGGCGCGTTCAAGCGCCTGATCGGCCGCGTGGGTGAGCCGGTGATCCGCCTGGCCGTGCGCCAGGCGATGAAGATCATGGGCCACCAGTTCGTCATGGGCCGCACCATTGACGAAGCGCTGTCGCGCTCGCACAAGGGCGACAACGCCAGCTACCGCTATTCGTTCGACATGCTCGGCGAAGGCGCGCTGACCATGAAGGACGCCAAGCGTTACCTGGAAGACTACCGTCGCGCGATCCACTCGATCGGTGGTGACCACAAGGCCCGCGGCGGCCGTCCCGATGGCGACGTCAATTCGGCACCGGGCATCTCGATCAAGCTCTCCGCGCTGTACCCGCGCTACGAGCACGCCAAGCGCGCACGCGTCATGGCCGACCTGGTGCCGGGCGTGCTGGAACTGGCGCAGCTGGCCAAGTCGTACGGCATCGGCTGCACCGTCGACGCCGAAGAAACCGACCGCCTGGAACTGTCGCTGGACATCATCGAGACCGTGGTCAGCGATGCCTCGCTGGCCGGCTGGGAAGGCTTCGGTGTGGTCGTGCAGTCCTACCAGAAGCGCACCCCGTACACGATCGACTACCTGGCCGACCTGGCCCGTCGCATCGGTCGCCGCCTGCAGGTGCGCCTGGTCAAGGGCGCGTATTGGGATGCGGAGATCAAGCGCGCGCAGATCGACGGCCTGCCGGCCTACCCGGTGTTTACCCGCAAGCAGAACACCGACGTCTCCTACCTGGCCTGCGCCAAGCGTCTGTTCACGCACAGCGATGCGATCTACCCGATGTTCGCCACGCACAACGCGCACACCATCGCGGCCGTGCAGGCGATCGCCAAGGGCGGCCAGTACGAGCACCAGAAGCTGCACGGCATGGGCGATGACCTGTATGCCGAAGTGGTGCCGGCCGACCGTCTGAACGTGCCGTGCCGCGTGTATGCGCCGGTCGGTTCGCATGAAGACCTGCTGCCGTACCTGGTGCGTCGCCTGCTTGAAAACGGCGCCAATTCCAGCTTCGTCAACCGCATCACTGACGAGAACGTGGCCATCGACGACCTGATCCGCGATCCGGTGGAAGTGGTCTCCTCGTTCGCGTCCATCCCGCATCCGAAAATCCCGCTGCCGGTCGATCTGCTGCGCAGCCAGAACCATGACAGGAAGAACTCCATGGGCGTCAATCTCGCCAACGACAACGATCTGCGCGCCCTGGCCGAGCAGCTCAACGCGGCCGTGAAGCCGTGGCACGCCGCGCCGCTGGTGCCGGGTGCCAACCCGACCGGCGCACTGTTGAACGTGACCAACCCGGCCGACACGCGCCAGGTGGTGGGCCAGTGGCAGCCGGCCGACAGCGCCACCGTCGAGAAGGCACTGGCCAATGCCGTGGCCGCGCAGCCGGCCTGGAACCGCACCCCCGCCGCCAGCCGCGCGGCGATCCTGGAACACGCCGCCGACCAGCTGGAAGCGCGCATGCCCGAGTTCATGGCGCTGTGCGTCAAGGAAGCCGGCAAGAGCCTGCCCGACGGCATCGCCGAAGTACGCGAAGCGGTCGACTTCCTGCGCTACTACGCCAAGCAGGCGCGCGAGCAGTTCGGCCACGCCGAAAAGCTGCCGAGCCCGACCGGTGAATCCAACGAACTGCAGCTGCATGGCCGCGGTGTGTTCGTCTGCATCAGCCCGTGGAACTTCCCGCTGGCGATTTTCCTGGGCCAGGTCAGCGCCGCGCTCGCCGCCGGCAACAGCGTGATCGCCAAGCCGGCCGAGCAGACCAACCTGATCGGCTATTACGCGGTGAAGCTGCTGCTCGACGCCGGCGTGCCCGAAGGCGTGCTGCAGTTCCTGCCGGGCGACGGCGCGACCGTCGGTGCCGCACTGACCGCCGACCCGCGCGTGGCCGGCGTGGCCTTCACCGGCTCGACCGACACCGCCCGTGCGATCAACCGCGCGATGGCCGCACGCGACGCTGCGATCGGTGTGCTGATCGCCGAAACCGGCGGCCAGAATGCCTTCATCGCCGACTCCTCGGCGCTGCCGGAGCAGCTGGTCAAGGATGCGATCGGGTCGGCCTTCACCTCCGCTGGCCAGCGCTGCTCGGCCGCACGCGTGCTGTTCGTGCAGGACGACATCGCCGACAAGGTAATGACCATGTTGTCCGGCGCGATGGCTGAACTGAAGGTCGGTGACCCGGGCCTGCTGTCGACCGATGTCGGCCCGGTGATCGACGCCGATGCACTGCAGATTCTCAAGGATCACGCGGTGCGCATGGAGAAGGACGCGCGCCTGATCGCCGCTGCCACGCTCAGCGACGACGCCGCGCACGGCACCTTCTTCGCCCCGCGTGCGTACGAGCTGAAGAACCTGGACCAGCTGCACAAGGAGATCTTCGGGCCGGTGCTGCACGTGATCCGCTGGAAGGGCGACCAGCTCGATGCGGTGATCGACCAGATCAACGCGACCGGCTACGGCCTGACCCTGGGCGTGCATTCGCGCATCGATGAAACCGTGGACCGCATTTCATCGCGCATCAACGTCGGCAACGTGTACGTCAACCGCAACCAGATCGGTGCGGTGGTCGGCGTGCAGCCGTTCGGCGGCCAGGGCCTGTCCGGTACCGGCCCCAAGGCCGGCGGCCCGCACTACCTGCTGCGCTTTGCCACCGAGAAGACCGTCACCGTGAACACCACAGCAGCCGGCGGCAATGCCTCGCTGCTGACCCTGGGCGACTGATCTCCGGCGTCCTGCGGTAAACAAAAAACCCCGCGAAAGCGGGGTTTTTTGTGGGCTTCGGCCGGCGCCAGACGTTGCCGGCCATCAGCCGGGATCACGGCGTTTCGATGGACTCGATCTGGTCCTGCATCAGCAGCTCGTTACCCATGTAACGCTCGAACTTGATGCGCCCGAAGCCGGCGGCGTACCACGCCTCGATGCGGTTGTCTTCGAAGGTCGCGGTGACGTGGCAGGTGTCCTTGAACGTGCGCGGCTGGTTGTCGACGTCCGCTTCAATGTCTTCGAAACCGACGAAGGTGTAGTCGGAGAAGCCGTCGTAGTCGATCGGTTCAACGGTTTCGTCGACATGGTTCGTGCGCTCGCCAGCGCCGGTGACCTCGAAACGATCGCCCGGCTTGGCGCTCTGCGGGAACGTCGGCGCCGGCTTGAAGGTATCGGTCCGCGTGGGGCCGTCGCTGGACATGCTGTAACGCTCCTGGCCCAGCAGCTGGCGGCCGCTGATGTCATGGAACGTGGCCATCCCGATGCCACCACCGGCACTGTGCATCTTGATGGCGTTCTGGCCAGCGAAGGTCACTTTTTCGATGGTCAGCGTTTCATCGGCATTCGACCAGGACAGACCCGGGGTCAAGGTGAAACAGGCAGCGAACTCCGGCGCGGCCGCTGCGGGCAGCGAGACGGCGGCGAGTGCCATGGCAAGGGTGGAGCGAAATAGAGCAGACGTCATGGGAGAATCCGTGGGAGGAGAGTGGAGGCAAAACGACATTGCGCTGGCGACCTGCGTCTCCAGCGGGAGGTTGATTCGGTGGTGCTGCCTAGGCCAGGAGTGACGCCAGATCGAGATGGCGCAGCTGCGCTTCCAGGGTTTGCAGGCTGGTCCAGGGCAGAATGGGCGAATTCTGACGCTCATCCGGCGGATGCGTCCGCAACGTATCGGACCAGCCACCGCATCCTTCCAGCGGCAACAACGGCCGCTTGTGCAGCCACGCCAGGCAGACTTCGGAGATGGTGCCCGCGCGACCGCCAATGACGATGCAGGCATCGCCGGCCAAGGCCATCATCAGGTTGCGGGCATCGCCCATGCCACACGGCAACACGACGGTTGCCGGCCAGTCAGCCGCCGGCATCACATCAGGGGGAATGATGCTGACCACCAGGCCGCCTGCGGCTATCGCGCGCTCGGCGGCCACACGGGTGGCAGGACTTCCACAGCCGCTGACGACAGTGATGCCGAGTCTGGCCATCAACGCGCCAGCGTCTCCAGCCAATTCGTACGCGGCGGAACCCGGTTCGGCGCTGCCCAGAATGCAGACCTGCGGTCGTCGATACGGAGCGTTCATTCATATCCTTTTAAATGATCGTGCCGGTGTAGCGATCGGCGCGGCTGTGAATGCTATCGCGTCACGCATTCGGCGTGCACCTCCGAATCGATTCACGTTCACTCGCCAGATGCAGTGACCTGCGTCTGGATCAGGCGGTCGCCGACTGCGATTGCAGATGCCCGTAACCGGCCGCCTGCACGAAGTCGTTCAAGTGCCACAGTCGGCCGTTGGCGGCCCAATGGCCATCGGCGATATCGGTCATCACGATGGAACTCAGCAGCACGCGTGGATCGCCCGGTGCCACGCAACCGGCGATGGCGTCGTGCAGGTGCAGCGCGTAGTCGGCGCGTTGCTGCGCATCCAGCACGCCCTGCGGAATCCGCACCTCGACCTGGCAGGGAATGCCGCGTGCGCCGATATCCTGGCCGCCACACACCCAGTGGCCGGCCGCGATTTCCTGCAGCATCACCCAGCACAGGCGCTGCTGAGCTGGCTCGGCACCCAAGCCGCTGGCGCGGACGGCGGCGTCATGCACCGCCTGTAGCAGGCGTTGCCGGGTAGCGGCGTCGAACGCGTTGGCGGGAAGGGTGAGGGTGATGTCGGGCATGCGGATCGACCGGTTGCGTAAAGGGACTCCATTGGAGCCGAACGCCGCACCGGGCAACATCGGCCGATCTGACATCTTTCGTGCACAATCAGCCAATGCACGATTTCACTGTCATCGTCCTGCCGGGTGCGTTCGCCTCCAGCGTCGCGCTCACCTTGGACATCCTCACCACGGCCGCCACCCTCGCCCCGCGCCTGGGTCTGCCGGTGCCGCGCTGGCAGGTCTGCAGCCCGGCACGCGGCGCTGTCCGCCTGGGCACGCACCTGCAGTTGCGTGCCGCGCCGATGCCACGCGTGGCCGATGCGCAGGCGTGCTGGATCGTGCCAGGGCTGGGCGTGGAGGATCCCGACACCATCGCACAGCGGCTGGGCGAGCCCGACATCCCGGGGGTGGTGCGGGCCCTGCGCGCGCATGTGGCGGCCGGTGGGCATGTCGCGGCCTCCTGCGCATCGGTGTTCCTGTTGCAGGCCGCCGGGCTGCTCACCGGGCGCAGCGTGACCACCACCTGGTGGCTGGCCGGCGCGCTGCAGCGGCAAGCCCCGGAGTGCCGGGTCGATCCGGACCGGATGGTGATCGACGACGCGCCGCTGATCACGGCCGGTGCTGCGCTCGGGCACACCGACCTGATGCTGTACCTGCTCCGGCAGCGCTTTGGCCCGGCGCTTCCCGATGCGGTGGCGAGGGCCCTGCTGCTGGATCGCCGGCAGCTGCAATCGCCGTTCATGGTCCCGGCGATGATGGCGCAGGGCAATGCACTGATCGCCTCGCTCACCGCCCACATCGAAGCCACGCTGCCGGCCACGGTGAGTGTCGGTGCGCTGGCGGCGCATGTCGGCATGTCCACGCGCACACTGTCGCGGCAGGTGGGCAAGGCGACCGGACAGGGGCCGCTGCACCTGATCCGCAGCGTGCAGTTGAACCAGGCGCGCACCCTGCTGGAGAACAGCCGCTACTCGGTGGAGACCGTTGCCGAGCGCGTGGGCTACCGCGATCCCACCGCCCTGCGCCGGCTGATGCGCAAGCGCCTCAACGCGACGCCACGGCAGTTGCGCTGATGTGCAGCGGAACAAGGTGAGAAGGTTGCGCCCAACAAAAAACCCCGCTTTCGCGGGGTTTTCTGCTGCTGCATTCAACCGATCAGTGCTGCGTTGATCAGAACTTGTAGTTGAACGAAGCGGCCAGCACGTCGCCACGGACCTTGTACTTGCCGTTGAGCGAGTTGCCCTGGTTGTTGGTGGTACCGGCGATGTTCACGTCCGGATCCTTGGTGAACAGGTGGGTATAACCGAAGTTGTACTCGGTGTTCGCCGACGGGGTCCAACCCAGGCCCACGGACAGCCACTTGCGGCTGGTGTCCGGCACGCGCACGTCGCGGTGTGCGTTGGTGGTCGGGGTCTGATCCAGCGCGATACCGCCACGCAGGGTCACGGTGTCGCTCAGCTTGAAGTCGGTACCCAGCGAGACGAAGGTCGTATCGCGGTAGCCGAACTCCAGCACCGAATCGGGCTGGTTGGAGGCGTAATCGATGGTGACCTGGTCAAACGCGGTCGACCAGGCGGTACGGGTGACGTCACCCATCACGGTCCAGCGGTCGTTGACGTTGTGGGTGACGCTCAGCGTGGCCGAGGCCGGCAGGGTCAGCGTCGCCTTGCCCGAGGTGCTGGTGAAGCGGCCCGGCTGAGCGACAGCCAGCACGGCAGCAGCGTTGGTCGGGACATCGAAGGTGGCATCGCCGCCGGTGATCTTGTGCTCGACCTTGGAGCGGTAGCTGATGCCGATGTGGGTGTTCTCATCGGGGCTGAACAAGCCGCCGACGGTCCAGCCCACCGCATTGTTGTCGCCTTCGACGGTCAGCTTGCCATCGGCGCTGCCCGGGGCGAAGCCCGGCACGCGCGACTGCGCCAGTGCGGTGCCGAAGTCGATGTTGTTGCTCAGCTCGATGGTCAGGTGCTCGACGAACACGGACGCACCGAAGGACACGTACGGGTTGACGTCATAGGACGCGGCGAAGCCCAGGTCGATGGCCTTCATGTCGGTCTTCATGCCGCTGTAGCGGCCGACCCAGCCATTGTCGTAATCGGTCTTGAAACCGAACGGCGCGGTCAGCGAGACGCCGAAATGGGCCTTCTCACCGATCGGCATGTGGAAGTACGCGGCCGGAACCGGAGCGATCATGCCGGCGTCGCCGCCGTCACCGCCGGTCTGCGGCTGGCCGGTCGGCTTGCGGCCGGTACCGTTGAACTTGGCCGAGAAGCTGATGGCGCTCAGGTCACCCTGGACCTGCATGCCCTCAAGCTGGCGCATGCCAGCCGGGTTGACGGCCATGATGGAGGCATCGCCGGCGGCGCTGCCGGAACCGGCGAAGGCGCGACCGAGGCCCTTGGCGCTGTTTTCCTTCAGCTGGAAGGCGGCAGCGTGGACGTGGCCGACGGCCAGGACGCCGGCAATGCCGACAGCCAGGGCGGTGACGCGGGCAAGCGTGGAAGCGGTATGCATTGTTGGTTCTCTCCGGATAGCGATCATGTTTGGCAACGCGCGCCTGCGTTTCCCCTCCCTTTTCAGGTCAGGGCAACGCGCCGGATTCCCCTCCCGACATACGACGCCGTATGCGAGTATACCGAGAGCGGTTAATGAAACAATAACGCGGTTCCCCGTTCCGGCTATTCATGCTGAACGCGACATATCCCCGTCAGGTCGGCCTCCGCGCTAGGCTAGTGCCGCATGTTCGTGTCCACCCCCTCCCGCAAGAAAGCCGCTTACCGCTGGGCCACTCCCCTGCTGTTCGCCGCGCTGTGGGTGGCCTTCCTGTGGTCGATTTCGCGGCCCGATGACGCCCGCCGCAGCCTGTGGATGGACTGGGGCGCCCTCTCGACCGGCCTGACCCACCCGCTGGACTGGTGGGCGACCCTGCAGGACGGCAGCGTGCTGCGGCTGTTCACCGCGCTGTTCCTGCACGCGGACTGGTCGCACCTGCTGGGCAACCTGGTGTTCCTGCTGATCTTCGGGCTGCCGGCCGAACGCGTGCTGGGGCCGTGGCGGCTGATGCTGCTGTTCCTGGTGGGCGGGGCGATCTCGAATCTGACCGCCATCTACACGATGGGCAGCCCGGACCAGATCATCATCGGTGCCAGCGGCGCGGTGTCCGCCTTGATCGGCGCCTACCTGGCGCTGTTCCCGGGCGCGCGGCTGGGCGTGGTGATCCCGCTGGGCCTGTTTCTGGAATTCGTCCGCGCCCCGGCCTATCTGCTGATCGGGGTCTGGGCGGCGCTGCAGGTGGTGTTCGCCTACATCGGCCCAACCTTCGGCATGGTGGCCTGGTGGGCGCATATCGCCGGCTTCGTGTTCGGCCTGGGCTACGGCGTGTATGTGCGCGCGGCCATCGCGCGACGGCTGCGCAAGCGGCATGGGTTCTAGAAGAACAGCCATTGCCTGCGGGTAGTGCCGGCCGTTGGCCGGCTCCACGTACGGTTGGGTGACTGCAGCGCCGGCCAGCGGCCGGCACTACCGGTCAGGGCTTGATCGGCGCCGTCGAGGCCGGTGCCTCGGGCTTGGCCTGCGCGGGCGTCGCAGGTGCCGCCGCAGGCTTTTCGGTCGGCTTCGTATCTGCCGGCTTCGTATCTGCCGGCTTGACCGCTGCCGCTGCCGGCTTGGCCGCCGGCTTCTTCGCCGCGTCCGCCTTCTGCCTGGCCAGCACCGAACCCGGCTGCTTCAACTCGGCCAGGGCGTCATTGATCGGGCCATCACCGGGCAGCACGTCACCGGCTTTGTAGCCTTCGGTGCCTTCTTCGTCACCGCGCAGGTGGCCGGGCAACGTGGCTTCGCTGTAGTCGGTCAGGCTGGCCGGCAGGTCGTCATCGCCGGCGCGCTTTTCCGGCTGCAGCAGCACGTCGGGGATGATGCCGGTGGCCTGGATCGACTTGCCGCTCGGGGTGAAATACCGCGCCGTGGTGAGCTTCACCGAGTCACCGTTGTCCAGCGGCAGCACGGTCTGCACCGAGCCCTTGCCGAAGGTGCGGCTGCCGACCACGCGGGCGCGGCCGTTGTCGCGCAGCGCGCCGGCCAGCACTTCGGAGGCACTGGCCGAACCGGCGTCGGCCAGCACCACGACCGGCGCGCCCTTGAGCAGATCGCCCGGGGTCGCATCGAAACGGGCATCGCTGATCGAGATGCGGCCGCGGGTGCTGACGATGTTGCCCTTCTCGAGCAGATCGTCGGCCACCTGCACGGCGGCGGTGAGCAGGCCACCCGGGTTGCTGCGCAGATCCAGCACCAGGCCCTTGAGCTTGCCACCGGCCTGCTGCTGCAGCTGGCCAACGTGCTTCTGGAAATCGGCACCGGTGTCGGCCTGGAACGTGCTCAGACGGATGTAGCCATAGCCGGGTTCCAGCATCCTGCTGCGCACGCTGGTGACGCGGATGGTCTCGCGGGTGACGGTGACATCGAACGGCTTGGGCTTGCCTTCGCGCACCAGGGTCAGCACCACCTTGGTGCCGGCCACGCCGCGCAGCGGTTCGGTGGCTTCGATCGCGCTGATCGGCTTGCCGTCGATGGCGATGATCAGATCGCCGGCGAGAATGCCCGCGCGTGCGGCCGGGGTCTCGTCGATCGGCGAAATCACTTTCAGGCTGCTGTTGTCGGGCTGCTGCTGCAGCTCCACGCCGATGCCGTCGTAGGCGCCGTTGGCCTGCTCATCGAAGGCTTCGGCGTCTTCCTTGTCGAAATAGGTGCTGTGCGGATCCAGGTCCAGCAGCAGGCCACGGATGGCGGACTGCATCAGCTTCTTGTCGTCGACCGGATCCACATAGGCGGCGCGCACCGCGTTGTAGACGGCGACGTAGCGGCGGATCTCTTCCAACGGAACCCGTGAGGTCACCGCTTCTTCCGTGGTGGCCGCATCGGCCCCGCGTGCCGGCGCTTCGGCGGTCTGCTGCGCCCAGGACACCGCAGGCAACAGGGCCAGCAGCAAGGTGGCGGAACGGGCTACGCGCATGAAGCACTCCAGGATGAGCGGGGGACGGTTGACCACGCACGGGGGTGCGTCGCCCGATTATGCGCGAAGCGACGATAAATTCCCGTTGAACCCCGTGCCTGGCGGCGCGCCCGTGTTGGGCGCGGTTTATCGCCGCTGCAGCCAGCTGCCCGGGTCCACCGGCTGTCCATTGCGGCGCAGTTCGAAGTAGAGAGCGGTCACGCCCTGACCACCGGAATTGCCGACCTTGGCCACCGCCTCACCCTTCTTCACCGTGGCGCCGGCATCGCGCAGCAGCGTGTCGTTGTGCGCATAGAGGCTCATGTAGCCGTTGCCGTGATCCACGATCAGGATCATGCCGTAGCCGGTCATCCAGTCGGAGAACACCACCGTGCCATCCGCCACGGCCGTGATGGTGCTGCCAGCGGGTGCACCGATCAGCACACCACTGCTGGTGCGTCCATCGGGCAGCTTGCCACCGTAGCGGGCGAGCAGATTGCCCGACAACGGCCAGCCCAGACCACCCACCTTGGGGGCAGGCGCGGAGGCAACGGGAGGGGGCGTCTTGGTCGCTCGCGGCGGCGGGCGCGTGCCGCTCGCAGCAGCGGCGCGATCAGCCTTATCGGCCGCCGCTTTCTCCGCAGCGGCACGTCGCGCGGCAGCACGACGCTCGGCTTCAGCACGGGCGGCGGCCGCACGCAGGTTCGCGAGCAGGGTTTCCAATGCCTTGGCATCCTGGCCCAGCGCCTTCTCACGCTCGCTGCGGTCCTTGTAGCGTTCGTCCAGGGTGGCCACGGTTTCCGCACGCTCGCGGCGGTCATCGGCCAGCGTGGCGACCTGCTGTTTCTGTTGCTGCCGCGTGCCTTCCAGTGCCTTGCGGCGCTCGACGATCTCCGTCTCCACGCGTTGCAGTTCGGTGAGGTCGGCCGTCAGCGACTGGATCCGCTGCGCGCGCTCACGCTGCAGGTAGCGGTGATAGGCCAGGCTGCGGTTCGCATCGGCGACGCGGTCCTGCGACAGCAGCAGCTTCAGCGGTGCGTTGTTGCCGATGCGGTAGGCGGCGCGCAGCAGCGAGGCCAGCTCGGTCCGCTGCTGCTCCAGCCCCGCCTGCAGGGCATCGCGCTTTGACTGCAGTTCGTTCATCGCGCGGGTCTCGCGCTGCAGCGCGGTTTCGGTCTGGGCCAGGACGCGCCCGGTGCGGGCCACTTTTTCGTCGGCTTCGCGCAGCTGGCGCGAGGCCTGTCCCCGCTGCCCTTCCAGATTCCGCCGTTCCTGCGCCACGCCCTTGAGCTCGCTGCGCAGTTTCTGCAGCTTGCGCTCGGCCTCCTTGGAGGACTGCGCGGCCAGCGGGCTGGCCCCCAGAACGGCCACCGCCAGCAGCAGTGCACGCAACGCCGGGGTCAGCCATTGCGGGCGACCGCGTCCATCGGTCGGATTGTTATCCCGGCGTGAGGAAAAAGCGTTGTGGCGCAAGGGCTTTCCAGTGACTTCAGGCAGATGCGGATTGCAACGATGCATGGTGACATTCCTGCAGGCGGCCTGCCAGCCGCGCTCCACCATCGAGGTCCTCATGAAACGCTCCCTGCTTCCGCTGTTGCTGGCCCTGACGCTGCCCTGTGCGCCGGCCATCGCAAGCGACAACATCAGCAAGGTCAACGGCAGCATCTCCGCCGAGGCCGGCCAGACCTACGGGAACTTGGAGACCGTCAATGGCGGCATCAAGGTCGCCGAAGGCGTCGTCACCGGCCGCATTGAAACGGTCAACGGTGGCATCCGCGTCGCCGATCGCGCACGCACCGGCGGCATCTCCACCGTCAACGGCAGTGTGCGGGTCGGGCGCGAGGTGATTGCCAGCGGCGGGGTGGACACCGTCAATGGCGGCATCTTCCTCGATCGCGGCACGCAGGTCGACGGCAGCCTGGAAACCGTCAATGGCAGCATCGGCCTGGTCGAAACGCGCGTGGCACGCGGCATCGAGACGGTCAATGGCGACATCACCGTTGGCGTGGGCTCGCAGGTCGAGGGCGGGATCGAGGTGAAGAAGCCGAACTTCAACCTGTCGCTGACGCCCGGCCGCAAGCCGCGGGTGATCATCGGACCGAACGCGTCGGTCAATGGATCCCTGCAGTTCGAGCGCGAGGTCACCCTCTATGTGCACCGCACTGCCCGCGTCGGGCCGGTAAGCGGGGCCGTGGCCGTGCCCTTCGATACCGACACCGCACCACAGGATTGATATGGTGGTCACTGGTGCGCTGCGCACCCGCCTTTCCCGTTCCAGGAACCGATGATGCCCCGCAAACTTCTGTTGTGCCTTGCCGCTGCCGCTGCGTTGACCGCGTGCAAGGGCGAATCCACCGCGCCCACCGCGGCACCCGCCACTGACGCGGCACCGACCACGCCGGGCCATGCCTTCTCGCCCGAGATCAACGCCGGCGACTTCGCCGAGCTGGTCAAGACCCTGGCCTCCGATGAGTTCGAAGGTCGTTCGCCGGGCAGCAAGGGCGAAGAGCTGACCGTCAATTACATCCGCGACCAGATGCAGCGCATCGGCCTGCAGCCGGGCAACGGCGACAGCTGGTTCCAGGACGTGGCGATGACCGAGACCACGGCCGATGAGTCGACCGTGTTGACGCTGGACCAGGCCGGCAAGACCCGCGAGCTGAAGTTCGGCACCGACATGGTGATCGGTACCCGCAGCGGCCAGCCGGACGTGAAGGTCGAGGCCAGCGACCTGGTCTTCGTCGGCTACGGCGTGGATGCGCCGGAGCAGAAGTGGAACGACTATGCCGGCCAGGACTGGAAGGGCAAGACGGTCGTGATGTTCGTCAACGATCCCGGCTTCCACGTCAACGATGAGAAGCTGTTCGACGGCAAGCGCATGACCTATTACGGGCGCTGGACATACAAATTCGAAGAGGCCGCACGCAAGGGCGCCGCTGCCGCGCTGATCGTGCATGACACCGCCGGTGCCTCCTACGGTTGGGACGTGGTCAAGAACTCGTGGGCCGGCCCACAGTACGACCTGCCGGGCAAGGATGACCCGGAAGCGCGTCTGCCCGCACAGGGCTGGCTGAGCGCCGAAGCAGCACGCCAGTTGTTCGCCGAGGCCGGCCTGGATCTGGACAAGGCCTACAAGGACGCCAGCAAGCGCGGCTTCAAGCCGGTCCCGCTGAAGGCCAAGGTATCGTTCGATCTGAAGAGCACCATCGCCGAGAAGAAGTCGCGCAACGTGGTCGGCGTCCTGCCGGGCAGCAAGCGGGCCGATGAAGCCGTGCTCTACATGGCGCACTGGGATCACCTGGGCAAGCATGAAGGTGAGCAGGGCGACAACATCTACAACGGTGCCGTCGACAACGCGACCGGCGTGGCCGGCATCCTGGAAGTCGCCGATGCGATGGTGCACCAGCAGCCAGCGCCGGAGCGTTCGGTGGTGTTCCTGGCGGTGACGCTGGAAGAGTCCGGCCTGCTGGGCTCGAAGTACTACGTCAGCCACCCGACCTTCCCGCTGGACAAGATCGCCGGTGTGATCAACATCGATGCGATGTCGGTGGCTGGCCGTGCCAAGGACATGACCGTGACCGGCTTCGGCAGCTCCGAGCTGGAAGACATCCTCAAGCCGCTGGCGGCCAATCAGGGGCGTACCCTGCACGGCGAAACGGCGGTGCAGAGCGGCTTCTACTTCCGGTCGGATCACTTCAACTTCGCCAAGGCGGGTGTGCCGGCGCTCTATGCCGACGGGGGTGAGGATCTGCGCGACGGCGGTATCGAGGCTGGCCGCAAGGCGGCCGAGGACTATGGCAGCAACCGCTACCACGGCCCGAAGGACGAGTTCGATCCGGCGACCTGGAAGCTGGATGGCACGGTTGAGGACCTGCAGCTGCTGTACGGGGTGGGCAAGGAACTGGCCGGCGGCGACCGGTGGCCGAACTGGTACGAAGGCAATCCGTTCAAGGCGGCACGCGATGCGATGATGAAGGGCAAGGGCCCTGAGACGCCGACCGCGGAGTCTGCGCGCTGAGCGGTTGTTCGTCCTGATGTGATTTTTGTTTCATGAAAACGGCGCCTTTCGGGGCGCCGTTTTTTTTTGCGGCCGCGGCTGGCTTGGTCGGGCGTTGGGCCGCGATACCCTTGCCGGTGACGCCCCCGGCCGCCGCCTTGCGGCGACGCCCTCCTCCTTGATTTCGCCCACAAGGGCATCGCGCCCCACGTGTGGAGACCACTGGCGCCTCAAAGCAAGGTCCGGTTAGCAGTGCGCGTACCGCATCCGAGCGTCGTAGCAGTCGGTAGGCTCCTGGGCAAAATCAAGGAGGCTGGCCGCATGCGCACGACCGTACGCGTCTGCTGAGGGACTCGAAATGAGAGGCTCGCCATCCGTTGAGAGAAGAAAAAAAAACCCCGCTGCGTGAGCAGCGGGGTTTTGGGTGTAAACCCTGGCGATGACCTACTCTCGCATGGCTTAGGCCACACTACCATCGGCGCAGCTGCGTTTCACTTCCGAGTTCGGGATGGGATCGGGTGGTGCCACAGCGCTAATTTCACCAGGGAGACGGTTGGAGCAGCGCGTTGCGCCAGCTCAGCAGAGGTCTCTTCCGAGAAACAGATACCTGTAAAAACCAGGTGCCTGCAAAAAAAGGAAAACCCCGCTGCGTAAGCAGCGGGGTTTTCGGGTTAAAAACCCTGGCGATGACCTACTCTCGCATGGCTTAGGCCACACTACCATCGGCGCAGCTGCGTTTCACTTCCGAGTTCGGGATGGGATCGGGTGGTTCCACAGCGCTAA
>NZ_JAINFD010000004.1:0-435089 GCF_026130205.1 Stenotrophomonas sp. SRS1
GAACTTTGGAATCGGCCTCAGCGCCTTCTTCCGTTTGCCCCGACGTTTCCGTCGTTGCGAGCCGCCCATTGTAGACCGGCTTATCTGCTTCGTCAACACCTTTTTTCAAGGTCGTTTCACCGAAGTGAACCGTTGTTGCCGATGCCGCTTCGTCGTTCGCCTTAGAGGCTTTCGTCGTTGCGAGCCGCCTATTATGTCAGGCTTTTCGTTTCCGTCAACACCTTCTTTCGAAGCTTGTTGCCGTCGCTGCGGATGGGTGTTCACCGGGGTGAAGACCGCGTCGCAGCGAGGGAGCGAATACTAAAGACTTCTGAAATTTCGTCAAGCGTTTTCGTCGATCTTTTTCATCAGCGCGTCATCCATACGTGCTGCTCATCAACAAGCGCGGCAGCACGCGCGTTGCGCGTGCTGCCGCTGGCTTGCTAACAATGCATCTCTTGTCATCAGGAATGCATGCGATGTCTGCGGTAGGCAAACGTTCGTTGTGGCGCGATCTCTCCCTGCCTGCGGTGATGGCGGGCTTCATTACGGTATTGGTGGGCTTCGCCAGTTCGGCGGTGATCGTGTTCCAGGCCGCACGCGCGGTAGGCGCCGACCAGGCGCAGATCGCCTCGTGGATGTGGGCGTTGGGCCTTGGCATGGGCGTGACCTGTATTGGTCTGTCACTGCGCTATCGGATGCCGGTCGTCACTGCATGGTCCACGCCGGGTGCGGCCATGCTCGTGGTGGGTGCGGGCGCGGTCGGCTACAGCGATGCGATCGGTGCGTTCGTCCTTGCCGCGCTGCTGGGCATGCTCGCCGGCTTCTCGGGGATCTTCGCGAAGCTGATGAAGCGTGTGCCGATGGCGCTGGCCGCTGGCATGCTTGCTGGCGTACTGCTGCGCTTCGGTCTGGATGTGTTCGTCTCGATGGGCACCCAGCTGGGCATGGCACTGGCGATGTTCGCCACCTGGCTGACCGGGCGACGGCTGTTCCCGCGCTATGCGGTGATCGCCACGCTGCTTGTCGGTGTCCTGGTCGCCGCAGGTCAGGGTCTGCTTCATATGCAGGACGTGCGGCTGGAACTGGCCAGGCCGGTATTCACCTGGCCGACGCTGTCGTGGTCGGCGGTGTTCGGCATCGCCCTGCCCCTGTTCGTGGTCACCATGGCCTCGCAGAACATCCCGGGCGTAGCGGTGATCCGTGCCTCCGGCTACGACACCCCGGTATCGCCGGTGATCGGCTGGATCGGGGTGGTCAACACGCTGCTCGCCCCGTTTGGCGCCTATGGGCTCAACCTGGCCGCGATCACCGCCGCGATCTGCATGGGCCGTGAGGCACACGAGGATCCGGCCCGCCGTTATACCGCCGCGGTGGCCGCGGGCGCCTTCTATATCGTGGTGGGCCTGTTCGGGGCGACGGTGGCGGCCGTGTTCGCCGCCTTCCCCAAGGAACTGGTGGCCTGCGTGGCCGGCATCGCACTGTTCGGCACCATCGCCAACAGCCTGGCGACGGCCCTGCGTGAGGAGGCCGATCGCGAAGCGGCGCTGGTGACCTTCCTGGTGACCGCCTCGGGCCTGTCGCTGGCCGGGATCGGCTCGGCGTTCTGGGGCTTGGTCGCCGGCGGCATCTGCCTGGTGGCGCTGCGACCGCGCCCGGTCGCCCGCTGACGCCTCAGGCGCCTTCGAAGATACGCAGTACGACGAACAGTGCCAGGCCCAGGCCCAGGGCAAGCCGGCTGGTACCCCCGCGACGCACCAGCTCCGCGTTGATCCGCTCCGGCTGCCCGGTAAAACGGGCCTGGGCGCGCGCCACCATGCGGCGGCAATGCCAGCGGTACAGCGCATTGCCGAAGATGCCCAGCGAGAGCTGCACACCCAGCGATAACACGACGCCGCCCACCGCCAGGTCCAGCAGGACCATCGCCATGCCAATGGCGAAATCGGCAATCAGCACCGCCAATGCCACCAGGTACATACGCCGGTACATGAGCCAGTGGAAACCAAACAGTACGGCCGGCCAGTGCCACGGGCGCGGCCAGCGGCCACCGGCCTCATCCAGATGCCAGCGACGGGCATACAACGCGAAGTTGTCGCCCACCGCCTTCGCCAGCAGCGGATGGCGGTCATGCACCGCCACCGCCGCATCGATCTGGGCGTCGATCATGGCCTCGTGCATGGCGGTGCTGGGCGCGCGATAAGGATTGTCGGCCGTCTCGTCCGGCCGGGCCGGGGGCGGAACCGTACTCATAGTGGACGAACCGCCAGCGTCTGCTGCAGCACGTGCTGCGCACCCGGTGCCAGGGTCACCACATCCGGACCGGCATTGGCCGCTTCCAGGCACACATAGTTGCGCCAGTCGGCCCCGACATCGGCCATCTTGCTGGCGCCCGCCTCGCCGGGGTTCCACGCGACCAGCGAGCGGCTGCCGGTGGTGGTGATCTCGATGCGGCGCTTCAGGCCCGGGTCCTTGAGCACGTAGCGGCCGCCGGCCTGCGTATAGATGCGGTCGCTGCGGCCGGGATCGCGCGGGTCGCGCAGGTTCCAGTCGCCCTGCTGCTGGCGCGGGATCGCGTAATTCTCGAACTTGTCCAGGTAGGACAGGCCATCCAGCCCCTCCACGCTGACCTGCATCGCATCGCTGACATGGAAGTAGTTGTGCAGGGCCTGGGTGAAGGCGACCGGTTCGCGGCCGGTGTTTTCGGTGATCAGGCGCTGTTCCAGGGTGCGGCCGATCCGCAGTTCCATGCGCAGGCGCAGATCCAGGTTCTCCAGCACCGGCGGGGCCAAGGTCAGCACCATGGTGCCATCGGCCTCGCGACGGGCCTGCTGCAGGGTCCATGGCACGTTGCGGACGAAGCCATGTGAAGGCACGTCATTGCCCTGTCCCTGGCGGCCGAAGTACGGCCAGCATACGGGGCTGCCGCCACGGATCGGGGTCGGCAGCGGCTGGGCGCTCGGCGAGAGCCACATCACGTCCTGCCCGCCCTTGGGCACATAGGACAGCAGCTGGCCACCGAACACGCTGATCGCAGCGGTGGCGAACGGGGTCTCGACCGTCCACGCGGGGAAGCCCTGGATGTCGGCCAGACTGAGCCCGGGTACCTTGGGCAGGGCCGCGCGCGGCGCCGCCGGGGATTGGACGTACTGGGCGTGATTGGGCGGCAGGGTGAACACGGTGGATGCAGGCATGGTCGGCGTTGAAGAAGGAGGAGCACCGCGCAGGGCGGTGAGGATGCGCTGGCCGGCGCGGCCATCGGCGGGGGTCCAGCCCAGCCGCTGCTGCTCGGCCTGGATGGCGCGGCGGGTGGCGGTACCGATCATGCCGTCCGCCGTACCGATATCGTGGCCGCGGGCCAGCAGCAAGGTCTGCAGCTCACGGCGTTCGGTACGGCCGATGCCGGGATCATCGGTTGGCCAGGCGGCGGCGATACCCGGGCCACCCCGCAGGCGATCGGCCAGGGTGGCGATCGCCAGGGCGTAGCTCTCGGCGGCGTTGTAAGCGTAGATCGCATCGTAATTGCGGAACACCAGCCAGGCCGGGCCCTTGGCACCGGTCGGGAGCAGCAGTGCCGCATTGCTGTCGGCCGGGAGCCCGGCAGGCGCCAGGGCACCGCCGGCGACCGGGACGATGCCCAGCGCGCGCCAGTCGGCCAGTGGCTTGCGCTGGGTGCGGCCGGCTTGGGCGGCGTTGAAGCCGGCCGGAATCTTCACCTCGATGCCCCACGGCTGCCCGGTCCGCCAGCCCGCCTTCTTGAGATAGTTGGCGGTGGAGGCAAGCGCATCGGGAATGGAGGCGACCAGATCGCGGCGACCATCACCGTCGCCATCCACCGCGATACGCGCATAGGTGGAGGGCATGAACTGGGTGTGGCCGAAGGCGCCGGCCCACGAGCCGGTCAGGCCCTCGGCACGCAGGTCACCGGCATCGATCAGCTTGAGCAGGGCCAGCAGTTCGCCGCGGAAGAACGGCTGTCGGCGGCCCTGGCAGGACAGTGTGGCCAGCGACTGCAGCAGCGGGCGCTTGCCGAACACGCGCCCGTAATCGCTCTCCACGCCCCAGACCGCGACGATCGTGGCCGGATCGACGCCGTACTCGGTCGATACCCGGGCCAACAGATCCCGGTGCTCGGCCAGGCGGGCACGCCCATCCGCCACGCGCTGGGTATCCACCAATGCGGCCAGGTAATCCCACAACGGTGTGGTGAACTCCGGCTGCGCGTCCAGCAGCGGCAAGACGCTGGGATCGGGGGTCAGCCCGGCGGTGAGCACATCGAATCGCTCGGCCGTGATGCCCTGCTTGCCGGCCTGGGCCTTGAGGGTGACCAGGCACGTGGAGAAGGCGTCCGGCGCGGCGACCGTGATCGACGGTATACCGAGACACAGCCCGGCCAACAACAGGGGCGACCATCGCATTGGCGGGAATCCTTGCAGCCAGTGGACCTGCATCATAGCGGCAATGCCGCGCAGGTCAGACCGGTTGCAGCAGGCGCAGGCCGAAGGCGGGATCCGTCGCGTTCCAATGGGCGGTCACCTGCAGGCCGGCATCGGCGGCCATGCGGGCGAACACCGCATCGGTGTATTTATGGCTGTACTCGACGGTCATCGCTTCGCCTTCGGCGAAATCAAAACTCTGCCCATCCACCTGCACGCGCTGGTCGCGTTGGCTGACCAGCTCGGTTTCGATGCGCAGCCGCGGCACGCTGTAGCGGGCACGATGGCGGAAGCCGTCCAGATCGAAATCGCTGCCGATGTCGCGGTTGAGCCGACGCAGCAGATTGAGGGTGAACTCGGCGGTGACCCCGGCGGCATCGTTGTACGCCGCTTCGATCAACGCCGCGTCCTTGTGCAAGTCGATGCCGATCAGGGCCATGCCATCCGGACCCATGGTCTGGCGCATCGCCTTCAGCAGTGCGATGGCGTCATCATGGGCGAAGTTGCCGAGCGTAGAGCCGGGGAAGAACACCAGGTGGCGCGCGGGTTCGCGCTGCGGGGTCGGCAGCTGCACCGGCTGGGTGAAGTCGGCGCAGACCGGCAACATTTCGATGTCCGGCAGGGACGCTGCGAGACGGGTGATGCTGTCCAGCAGAGCGGCGCGCGAGATTTCGATCGGGGTGTAGGCGACCGGGTCACGCAGCGCGTGCAGCAGCAACTCGGTCTTGCGGCCGCTGCCGCTGCCCAGTTCCACCACGTGCAGGCGCGGGCCGACCACCTTGGCGATGTCATGCGCGCAGTCCTGCAGCAGCTGCAGTTCGGTGCGGGTCGGGTAGTACTCCGGCTGCCGGGTGATCTGCTCGAACAGGGCCGAGCCGTGCGCATCGTAGAAATACTTGGACGGCAGCTGCCGCGGCGTGGACGAGAGCCCGCGCAGGATGTCGGCGGTGATCCGGTCACGATCGGGCTGCAGATCGGTCAGTGCATCCAGCGCATCACGGACCGAGCTCATGCGACGTCCCGGGCCAGGCGCAGGCCGGCGAACTGCCACCGGGCCGACGGGGCGAAGAAGTTGCGGTAGCTGGCGCGCAGATGATCTGCCGGGGTCGCACAACTTCCGCCGCGCAACACCCACTGCCCACACATGAACTTGCCGTTGTACTCGCCAAGGTTGCCCGGGAAGGTACGGAAGCCGGGATAGGGCCCGTAGGCGCTGCTGGTCCATTCCCAGACATCGCCGAACAACTGGACGATGTCCCCCTCTTCCTCCGCGCCGCCCGGGTGCAGCTGATCGGCATCGGCAAAGCGGCCACGCAGGGCGCGGCCCGCCGTCGCCGCTTCCCATTCGAACTCCGTGGGCAGGCGGGCGTCGCACCAACGCGCGTAGGCGTCGGCTTCGAAATAGCTCAGGTGGCAGACCGGTGCATGCGGATCGAGCGCGCGCCAGCCGCCCAGAGTGAATTCGCGCTCCAGCGCGTCATCCCAGTACAGCGGGTGCTGCCACTGCTGTTCCTGACACAGCGTCCAGCCTTCGCTCATCCACCAGCGCGGCTCGCGATAGCCGCCGGCCTGCACGAACTGCCGGTACTCCTCGTTGTTGACCGGGCGGTTGGCCAGCGCATGCGCGGGGACCAGCGCGCGGTGCACCGGCGATTCGTTGTCATACGCAAACGTCGACTGGGTCGGCCACACCGGTGCGCCGATCTCCACGATCTGTTCGGGATGGGTGAGCCACTGCAGCGGCAGCGCACGCGCCGGGGGGGCAGCGAGGTCATCGCGGTAGGCCGGCTGCAGCGGGTTGGACCAGAACGCGTGCTTGATGTCGGTCAACAACAGCTCCTGGTGCTGCTGCTCATGATGGAGGCCGAGCAGCAGCTGATGCTGGGCCTGCTCGCTCAGACTGCCGGCATGCAGTGCGGCGAGCACACGCTGATCGATCTCCGCGCGGAAGTGCAGCACCTCGTCCAGCGTCGGGCGCGAGAGCAGGCCGCGCTGCGGGCGTGCATGGGCCGGACCGATGCTCTGGTAGTAGCTGTTGAACAGGTAATGCCAGTCCGCGTCGATCGGGGCATAGCCCGGTCGGGTCGCGAGCACGAAGCGCTCGAAGAACCATGTGGTATGGGCCAGGTGCCATTTCGCCGGGCTGGCGTCGGGCATGCTCTGGACCATGGCGTCTTCCGCGCTGAGCGGCGCGGCCAATGCGAGCGTCCGCGCACGCACGGTGGCGTAGCGGACGGCCAGCGGCGACGGCGGGGCGACAGGGAGCGGTTGTGCGGCAGCAACGGCGGTATTCATCCGGGTCAGGATCGACCAGCCGGGGTGAGCGCGACGTCATGGCAACGCATCGATTCGGTGACATTGCTCAAGTTGAATACGCGCAGGCCGCTACCGGGGAAGACCCATCGCCTGTGTAGTCCGGTTTGCACGCTGCAGCCACGGCGCGCCGGCCACCACGTGGACCCCCTCTTGCGGATGCATCTGCTACGCCAGCCCAGTCACTATCTGTTCGTGCTGCCTGCAGTACTGGTCGCACTGGGATTGTGGGCGGCGACCCCCGCTGCCGAAGCGGGCAGCTCGGTGCATCGCCTGCTGCCGATGGTGCTGGCCTGCCTGGGTGTCGGCCTGGCGCTGATCTACAACCGCGTGCGGGCGCTGTGCCTGATGCTGGCGATCGCGCTGGCCTTCGCGCTGTTGCATGGGGTGGTCGGCACGTTCCTGCGTGAGGGCATGATTTCGGCACAGACCCCGCTGATCTTCCATGCGGTGTCGTGGTGGCTGCCACTGCTGTTCCTGCTGCATGGACTGTGGCCCGAACGCGGACGGCTGCGCCAGGACCTGTTGTTGCGCGGCGTGGTGAGCGGGACGGCCCTCGGCATCTTCCTGCTGTTGGCCACGCAGGTTCCCGACGGCATGCAGGCGCTGCTGTCCGATCGCCACCTGGCCTGGCTGCCCAGCGACTGGAATGCGCTGGCCCAACTCCCGGCGCTGCTGTTTCTCATTACGACGGTGGCCTTGGCCGTCCAGGCCTGGCGACGCCCCCGCCCGCTGCACACCGCCCTGCTGATCGCCCTGCTCTGCCTGTGGTGGCTGCTGCCGCGGGTGTTCGTGTCGCCGGCGCTGCTGCCGGCGGTGAGCTGCATGGCGCTGCTGCTGATCGTCTCGGCGATGTTGCAGGAGGCATTCCACATGGCCTTCCGCGATGAGCTCACCGGCCTGCCCGGGCGTCGCGCGTTCAATGAATATCTGCAGCGCGTGGGCGCCACCTACACCATCGCGATGGTGGACGTGGATCATTTCAAGCGGTTCAACGATACCCACGGCCACGATGCCGGCGATGACGTGCTCAAGCTGGTGGCCGCGCGACTGGCCGAGGTAGGTGGGGGTGGCCGCGCGTTCCGCTATGGCGGTGAGGAATTCGCTCTGGTGTTCCTGGATCGCCCAGCCCCGGCCTGCGTGGCGGCCGTGGAAGAGGTCCGCGCGAGGATCGAGGGGGTGCGTATGCATCTGCGCGACCGCGCCGCACGCAGCCGCGACGATGCGGTGGGGCAGCTGCAACGTGGGCGTGGTGGCAACGGCGCGGTGGTGCAGGTGACGGTGAGCATCGGCGTCGCCGACAGCCGGGTGGCCGACAGCCCGCAGGCGATGATCAAGGCCGCCGACCAGGCGCTGTATGCAGCCAAGGACGCCGGCCGCAACTGTGTGTGTGCGCTTGGCCAGCAGGGCACCGTGCCGGTGCGCGCGACCGCACTGGCTCAGGGCAACGCGTCGAGATAGAACCAGCGGCCGTCTTCGCGGACGAAGCGGCTGTGCTCCAGCATTTTCACCGCACTGCCGCCGCCGACCTTGTAGCGCGCGGTGAAGCGCACCTGGGCGTGGTCGGGATCTGAGCGGGTGTGGGCGTGGATCGTCAGCCCCAGCCACTGGGTGCGCTGGCCGGGTGCTTCGGCCAGCGAGAGCTCGGCCGGGCGCGTGGACGGGTGCCAGCTGGCCAGCAGGTAGTCGGCCAGGTGCCGCACGTAGGCGCTGTAGCGCGAGCGCATCAGCGCTTCGGCATCCGGCGCGGGGGTGCCGGCATGGTAAAGGCCGCAGCAGGCGGCGTAGGCCAGCGGGCGGCCGCAGGGACAGGGATCGGAAGAGACGGTGGTCATGGGGGTATTGTCGCGCGATGACCGGGCGTATGCTTGCGCGCCCTGCGTTGCGATGCCCCGCCGTGCTTGAGATGATTCCCCCTGAGCTGTTCTGGTTGGTGGCGATCGCCTTCATCGCCGGCCTGGTCGATGCCGCCGTCGGCGGCGGCGGGCTGGTGCAGCTGCCCGGGTTGTTCACCGTCCTGCCGCAGCACACGCCGGCGATGCTGTTCGGCACCAACAAATTCAGCTCGATGTTCGGCACGGCGGCCGCCGCGTTCCGCTATGCGCGCAATGTGCGCTTTCCGTGGCGGCCGGTATTGTTTGCGGCGGGCACGGCGTTTGTGTTCTCGTTTGCCGGGGCCACGGCGGTCAGCCTGCTGCCCAAGGACGCGGTACGCCCGCTGGTGCTGGTGCTGCTGGTGGCGATGCTCGGCTACACGCTGTGGAAGAAGGACTTCGGTGCCCTGCACCGTCCGCGCGAGATCGGCCGCAAGGAGCTGGTGACCGCATTGGCCATCGGTGCCGTGATCGGGTTCTACGACGGCTTCTTTGGGCCCGGCACCGGCAGCTTCCTGATCTTCCTGTTCGTGCGTTTCTTCGGGCTGGACTTCCTGCGTGCGTCGGCCGCCTCCAAGGTGGTGAACCTGGCGACCAACGTGGCGGCGATCTCGTTCTTCGTGCCGACCGGCAACATCCTGTGGCTGTTCGCGCTGCCGATGGCCGCGGCCAACATCATCGGCTCGGTGGTCGGTACGCGGATGGCGCTGCGCGGCGGCACGCCCTTCATCCGCAAGCTGTTCGTCGGCCTGGTGGTGGTACTGATCGCCCGGATGGGCTGGGATACCTTCGCCGGTTAGCAGGACGGGTCAGCCCTGGGGCTGACCCGTTGGTTGCTCAGCGCTTGGGCTTGGCCGGCTTCTTTGCAGCTGCCTTGGGTACGGCCTTGGTGGCCGTCTTCTTTGCCGCTTTCTTTGCCGGTGCCTTGGGCGCGGCCTTCTTCGAGCGGGATGCCGGCACGGCTGCCGGTGCCTCCACGACCTCGGCCTCGACGTGGGCTTCCTCGTCGACCGAGGCCGCCAGCACCTCATTGGCCATCACCTCGGGGGCATCGACCACGTCTGGCGCGGCGATCACGGCCGGTGCCGGTGCCGCCGTCGTCTCGCCGGCGCGGGCACGCTCGGGCAGCTTCAGGCGCTTGCCTTCGTCGTCGTACTCGATCAGCAGTACGCCGGAGTCGTGGCGACCGCTGATCTCCACGAAGCAGGCACCGCCGATGAACGGTTCCAGCGTCATCACCGACTTCAGCGGGGTGGCCACGACCATCTGGAACCCGAAGTTGTCGAAGATGTTCATCGCCAGCGCGGTGAACTCGTTGTCGGCCTTGTCGAAGGCTTCGTCGAGCACCACCGCCGCGTAGCTGGGCAGCTGGCCGTCGGCGCCACCGAGCTGGTAGCGCAGCGCGGCGGCCAGGCAGGTGGTGGCCAGCTTCTGGCGCTGGCCGCCGGACTTGCCCGCACCGCTGCGGTAGATCTCGACCTGCTGGCGGGTGGCGGCGTCGAGTTCGACGCCGACGAATTCCACGTGCAGACGCACGTCCAGCACCAGCTCGCGCCAGCGCTTGTCCTCGCCTTCCTGCGAGCCGAGCTTGGCGACCAGCTCACGCAGCACCGCGAACTGTGCTTCGGCCAGCTCGCGCTGGTCGGTCTGCTGTTGGGACAGCACGTCGCGCAGGCGCTGGTGGAAATCCAGCACTTCGGGCAGGCGGCGGTCGGTGAGTTCGATGGTCAGCAGGGTGCCGCGGTTGAACGGCACCTGCTCCAGCGAGGCATTGACCTCGTCCAGGCGCTGGGCGATCGACTTGCGCGCCTCGGCCGTGTGCCGCTGCAGGGCCAGCAGGTTGTTCTTGCTCTGGCTCTGCAGCAGATCGAAGAAGCGTGCCTCGTGCTGCGGCAGGCCATCGTTCTCCAGCCGTTGCAGGCGGGCCAGGAAATCTTCGGCGCTGGACAGGCTGACGGTGAAGTCGCCGCTGTCTTCCGGCCAGGTCTGGCAGTAGCGGCGGAAGCAGCCGAGCAGCAGGTTCTCCAGCCGGTTGTGTTCGGCCTGGGAACCGCCGAGCTGTTCGTTGAGGGTGTTGCTGATCTGCCGGAAGTGGGCTTCCAGGTTCTCCAGGCTGAGCACGCCGAGCGCCTTGACGCGTTCGTCCAGGCCCTGCTGCTGGAGGGGGGTAACCACGCGCTTGGCCAGCGGCGCGCACTGCTCGTGCAGACGCTCGAGGCGTTCGTGTTCACGGCCGAGCTGGCCGCGCTCCACGCGCACGTCTTCATAGGTGCGCTTGGCCTGGGCCACATCGGCCCGGGTCTTCTCGATCTGTTCGCCCAGCTTGCGCAGGTCGGCATTGCCTTCGCGCAGGTCGTGCAGGGCCTGGGCGATGTCGTCCAGGCGCTGCAGCGGTGCGGCCACATCGATCTCGTCCCAGCCCAGCGTGCACAGTTGATGGCAGGCCAGTCGGGCCTTGCCGTCCTGTTCGCGCTGCGCGCGCAGGCCGGCCACATCGCTGTCGCAGGCGGCGATGCGCTGGGCCAGTTCGATCGCTTCGCGCTCGTACAGGTCCAGTTTGTCGCGGTTGTTGAAGCCGAGCAGCCAGCGGCGGCGGTCGCTGATGTTGTGGCGGTCGTCCTTCTCGAAGCGTTCGCCCGGGTGCTTGACCTGGCCTTCCTTGGTGATGCCGCGGTCGGTATCGCGCAGGTGACGTGCATCCACGCATTCGTAGTCGAAGCGCTTGCCCAGCTCGCGACGCAGCCAGCCGGCATAGCCGTGCTCACGCAGCACCAGCTTGTGCAGCAGCGAACGTGCGCCCGGCTCGCGGCCATGCAGTGCATCGTCGTTGCGGCGTACGCGGTAGTAGACCAGGCGGGTACCGAGGTGGGTCTGATTGATCCACTCCGAGACCTGGGCGTGGTGGCGTTCATCGACCAGCAGCGATTGCGCGAAGCCGTGCAGCACGCGCTCGATGGCACCCTGCCATGCGGCGTCTTCGTCGCGGACCTGCAGCAGTTCGCCCACGAACGGCAGCGCCGCCTCGGGAATGCCGGTATCGCTGCTCAGGCGTGCGCGCAGCTGCTGCATGGGTGCGGGGATGCTGGACGGGGTGCGCTTGAGCGCCTCCAGTTCCGAACGCACCTCGGCGAAGCGGCGTTCGTCGTCGCGTTTGCCGCCCATGCGCTCGGCGATGGCTTCATCCAGCTCGGCCGCGGCGCGCTGGCCGTCGTCCAGGCGGGACTGGGCGCGGGCGAGCTGCTCGGCAAACCCGTGCGCGGTCTCGGCCAGGGTTTCCCCCAGTTCGCGGCTGGCATGGTTGGCCTGGCTGCGCTTGGCCAGGCGGCGGTCGCGTTCCTGGGCGACACGGCCCTGCTCGCGCTCCAGCTCTTCGATGCGCTCGCCGCCCTGCTGGCGACGCTGCGCTTCCAGCTCGGCGAGGTGGCTTTCATGGTTGTCCAGCGCGCTGCGGCGCTGGCCTTCTTCCCCGGACAGACCGCGGTCGCGGGTATCCAGTTCCAGCAGGCGTGCCTCAAGCAGGGCCAGGCGACGCTGCTCGCGCACGCCGTCGATGCCCAGCTTCATCTCATCCAGGTCTTCGCGCTGGCGGCGCAGCGCCTGCAGATCGGCGTAGTGGCCGCGTGCGGGCTGCAGGGTTTCGACCTGGCGGCGTGCGGTGACCACGGCCTGATGGGCGCCATCGAGTTCGGCGAAATCATCGACCAGCCGCTCGGCCGCATCGAAGGTGCGCGGTGCATCGAGCATGAAGTCGCGCAGGAACACGTTCAGATCGCCGAGGTTCTTCGCCGACTGCGTCTTGTGCAGCAGGCGCAGCGCCATCTCGTTCTCGATCCCGAGCACGTGGCGGAACCGTTCGGCATAGCTGGCGAAGCTGTCGAAGTGGTGCACATCGCCCAGGCGCTGCTTGAGCTTGCGCAGGTCCAGGTCGAAGCCGCCAAGGTCACGTGCGATGTCGAAACTGCGCTCGGCCACCATGTAGTGCTTGCGCACGTCGGCCGCGGCCGCGCCGTTGCCGGCGATCCAGAACAGGCGCACCAGGCTGACGATGCGGCCGTCATTGCTGCGGTATTCCAGCACCAGCGCGGTCCAGGTAGCGCCTTTACGCAGGTACTGGGTGGCGATCTCGCCGGTGCCGCTGTCCTGCTGGTCGGCCCAGGCGCCACGCACGTAGGAGACCAGGTTGCGGTCGCGGCCGCTGCGTTCGGCTTCGCGCGCGGCGGCGTTGAAGTCGACCAGGGCCGGCGGCACCAGCAGCGCGGACATCGCATCGAGCAGGGTCGACTTGCCCGAGCCGGAGCGGCCGACGAACAGGAAGCCGCGTTCGGCGATCGGCACTTCGGTCAGGCCGGAGAAGGTGCCCCAGTTGTGGACCTGCAGGCGGCGCATGCGGAACTGCTGCGCGCGCGGGTCGGGCTGGTCGCCGGGGAACAGGGCGGGTGCGGGAATGTGGACGGTCATGGCAGGGCTAGCAATCCAGGCAGGGCAGCGGCGCGCGGGCGCGCGCTCAGGCGTCGAGGTCGGCCGGCGCTTCGCGCAGGCGGCGGTACACCTGGGCCAGGGCGGCGACATCTTCGGCGGAGAACATCAGTTTCAGTGCCGGCGAGACTTCATGACGCGCATCGTCACCGCCGAGGCGGGTGAGGATGTGGTTGTCCTTCATCTTCTGCACGGCACTGGCGACGCGGCGGTTGAAGCCGGCGCGGTCGGTGGACAGGTGGCGCTCGTACACGGCCAGTGCTTCGGCCAGTTCGGCATCCTCGACCACCGCGCGCACGCCGCGCGCATCGGCTTCGGCCAACTGCTGGCGCAGGTGCAGCAGCAGCACCGAGTCGATGAAGGTCAGCGGCGAGGTACGCAGCAGCACCGGTGCATCGATATCTTCGGTATCGGCCTGGCGGGTGAAGGCCACGCCACTCTCGCGGTCCAGCACCAGTTCCAGGAACAGGTCCGAGAGCGCCGAGCGGATCGCCGCTTCGCTGCGGATCAGCGCCGGCCACAGCTTGGCGTGGCGCAGCTGGTCGATGCTCGGGCCGATCAGCAGCTGGCACAGCGCGCGGCGGCCATCGAGCGGCAGCCGGCCGGTGTCGCCCATGTAGAAGACGTCATTGTTACGCCGCAGGACGGGCGTCACCACGACCGGTTCGTCGTCGTGCTCGTCTGCGCCGCCGTCGATCGGGGTGTCGGTGGATTGTTCATGCCAGCTCATGGCGTTTCTCCTGGGTGAACCAGATCAGCGGAATGCGGGCGCGACGCCATTGGCCATCGCCGCCGCGCCATTGCGCGATCTCCTGTTGATCGGTGGCGACCTCGCCGTGGCGGGTGCCGAGAGAGAGGTAACCGATGATGCTGCCCAGCCCCTGTGGGGCCTCGCGGTGTTCAAGCACCTGCGCGATCGACAGCCGCGGCTGCTCGCCGAGCAGGTCGTGCAGATCGCGGCGCAGGTTGCGGAAGTCGATTTCAGAGGCGGCCACCAGGTCGCCGACACTTTCCAGCGAGATCGCGGCGGTGTCGTTGCGCTGCACGCTGCCATCCACCTGCGCCTGGCGAGGATCGTGCAGCTTCCATTGCGAGAGCGAGCGCAGCCGGCTGGTGGTGAGCTGCAGGTCGCGGCCGATGCCGCGCTGCGCCGGGATGTGGTCGCGCAGGCCCAGCGCCTCGCCCTGGGCCTGCTTGAGCAGCTGGTTGAGGCGGCGCTGTTCCAGGTAGCCACGGCTCTGCACGAAGCCGCGCAGGCTGCGGGCAAAGTGCTGCAGCACGTCGTGGACCTGGCCACCGCGCTCAAGCATGGTGGTGGTGAAGCCACGCAGGAAGGTGCGCTCGTTGCGATCCAGCTTGCGGGCGAAACCACGCGCGAGCACGGTTTCCAGCGCGGCATCGAGCTGGGCGCTCTGTTCGGCATCATTGAGCAGGCGCCAGAACGCCTCGAAGCTGCGCCCGGCGTCGCTGTCGCCGATCACGTCCACGCCTTCGAACAGCTTGGACAGCACGTCACCGCGCTCGCCTTCGTCATCGATGATGCGTTCGCGGAACTCACGGTTGAGGCGTTCGAAGTCATCGCGCACGCGGCGGAAATCTTCGGTCAGCTCGTCGGCCAGGCCGATGATCTGGCGGGTCCGTTCCAGCGCGCGCTTGCCGTCCAGTGAGGACACCTTGCCGCCGCTGACGCGGGCGATCTCGGCATCGATGCGGTCGCGCTCGTCGCGCAGCGCGGACAGGCGCGCATCCGGATTGGATTCGGTCAGCGCGGCCAGCTGCGAGAGCTGCTCGATCACCAGCGCCAGGCGGCTCTCGGTGGCGGCAGCGCGCGCCTGCTCCAGGCTGTCGGCGAAGCGGATCGCCTGCGCGGCCTGGGTGGACAGTTCGTACTGTTCCTGGTCGGCGCCTTCGGGCAAGCGACGTTCCAGCCAGCCCTGGGCCAGCCAATGCGCAATGTAGGCCTGTGCGGTGCGCGGCAGATCGCGCGACAGCTCATCGGCCTTGAGATCATCCAGCGCGCGCTGCAGGCGTTCGTGCAGCACCGCGGTGGACAGGGTGCGCTCGTCCTGCATCAGCAGGCTCTGCAGCAGGCCGATGATCTCCGGCGCGTGATCGGCCGCCAGCAGCTTCCACTGCGATTGTTCGCGCAGGTGGCGGTAACGGGTAATGCGCTCGCGATGTTTCATTCGAGACCGGGGACAGGAAGACGGGCCGCGCGGGTCGCGGCGGCCGGGAGGGAAACGGGACGCGCACGCACCCGCAGGGCCGGGCCGAAGCCCAGCGCCTGCCGGCCGCGCGCGACAGCGCGGGGAATCAGCGCTTGCCGCCCACTTCGATGAAACGCAGGAACTCGGCGCGGGTGCGCGCGTCCTCGCGGAAGCTGCCCAGCATCTTGGAGGTGACCATGCTGACGCCCCGCTTGTGGATGCCGCGGGTGGTCATGCACTCATGCGCACCTTCCACCACCACGCCCACGCCGACCGGCTGCAGCACGTCCTGGATGCACTGGGCGATCTGCGCGGTCATCTTTTCCTGGACCTGGAAGCGGCGTGCGTACGCCTCGACCACGCGGGCCAGCTTGCTGATGCCCACCACCTTGCCGGCCGGCAGATAGCCGACGTGCACGCGGCCGATGATCGGCGCCATGTGGTGTTCGCAGTGGCTTTCGTACTCGATGTCGCGCAGCACGATCAGTTCGTCGTAGCCGGCCACTTCCTCGAAGGTCCGCTCCATGTAGGCGCGCGGGTCGTCGCGGTAGCCGCTGAACCAGTCGCCATAGGCTTCGGCAACGCGGCGCGGGGTATCCAGCAGGCCTTCACGGGTCGGATCTTCACCGGCCCAGCGCAGCAGGGTGCGCACCGCCGATTCAGCCTCGGCCTGGGTGACGGGGTTGGCGTCGTTGTCTTGCTTGCTCATTACATACAGCACCCGAAGGGGGGCGAGCATCGTACCCGACAGACCCCTCGGGCGTCCTGCGCCGGGGCGCCCGGCCGCGCCCGGGAAGGCATTCATTGGGCCGCGGTTGTGCCACGGGTATTGATAGGAGGCGAATTAGTAGTATCCTATCTATTCTGATGAACCGATCCCTCGACGAACGTACCCAGCTGCAGATGCAGCTCAGTTCCGGCCTGCTCTACGCAGGGCGGCAGTGGCAGCGCCTGGCCGACCAGGCCTTGGGCAGCTACGGCATCTCCGCCGCCTGCACCATGCCGCTGCTGATGATCGGGCGCGCCGGCGGCGGGATCCGCCAGGTGGCGCTGGCCCACCAGCTGGGCATGGAAGGCCCTTCGCTGGTACGCCTGCTGGACAAGCTGGCCGCCAGCGACCTGGTCCGCCGCGAATGCGATGCCAGCGACCGCCGCGCCAACCTGCTGTGGCTGACCGACAAGGGCGAGGCCCTGGTCAGCCAGCTGGAAACCCAGTTGATCGGGCTGCGCCAGGACGTGTTCGGCGAACTCAGCACTGACGAACTGCGCACCGTGCTGAAGCTGTGGCAGCTGCTGGCCGATGCGGCCGACCGCGTGACGTAAGCCGTTCCCCCGTTGTACCGCCCGGTGTCGTCCCTCGACGCCGGGCGATCCCCTTTCCGCTCCCCTGCGAATCCTTTGCCTCGATGTACGGTGAATTCAGTCTCTATGGTGTGTTCGTCCCGACCCTGCTCGGGCTGATGCTGCTTGCCTACCTGCTCAAGAGCGGGTTGCGCATGGTCCTGCAGCGCACCGGCGCCTACCGCCACATCTGGCACCCCGCCCTGTTCAACCTGGCCGTGTACGTGATCGTGCTCGGCGGGTTGTTTTCCCTGATGCGTTGGATGCAATCGTGAACAAGATCCTCAAGCAGACATTCCCGGTCGTGTTGACCGCCGTGGCCGTGGTGGCCGCCGTGCTGGTGCTGCGCCACCTGTGGGCCTATTACATGGATGAGCCGTGGACGCGCGATGCGCACGTCAGCGCCGACGTGGTCCAGGTCGCGCCGGACGTGTCCGGGCTGGTGGAGGCAGTAAAGGTGGCCGACAACCAGCCGGTCAAGCGCGGTGAGGTGCTGTTCGTGGTCGACCGCGCGCGCTATGAGATCGCGCTGGAACAGGCCCAGGCCGCCTTGGGCGAGCGCCGCGCCACGCTGGACCAGCTGCGCCGCGAGATCGCGCGCGACCGCAGCCTGCAGGATCTGGTCGCCGCCGAGGACGCCGAAGTGCGCCGGGCCAAGCTGCTCGCCGCGCAGGCCTCGATGGCCACCGCGCAGGCGGCCGTGGACCTGGCCAGGCTCAATCTGGCCCGCACTGAAGTGCGCAGCCCCAGCGATGGCCACGTCAACGACCGCACCGTACGCGCCGGCGACTACGTGACCGCCGGGCGGCCGGTGATGGCGGTGCTCGATACCGGCTCGTTCCGCGTGGACGGCTACTTCGAAGAGACCCGCCTGCAGGGCGTGCATGCCGGCCAGAAGGTCGACATCCGTCTGATGGGTGAAGCGCAGCCGCTGCAGGGCCACGTGCAGAGCATCGCCGCCGGCATCGAAGACCGGTATCGCAGTGAGGGCAGCAGCCTGCTGCCGAACGTGACCCCGGCCTTCGACTGGGTGCGGCTGGCGCAGCGCATTCCGGTGCGCATCCATATCGACCGCGTGCCGGCCGGCGTCAACCTGATCGCCGGGCGTACCGCCACGGTCACCATCCAGCCGGACACCGCCCCGGCCACGCCGGCGCAACCGGCACGGACGGCGCTGTGAACCGCCCGGCGCTGCACCGCATCGCCCTGGGGTTGGCCCTGACCACGCTGGCCGCGTGCCGCACGGTCGGCCCGGACTACGCGGTGCCGGCCGGGTCCGCCTTCCAGCGGCCGGAGGCGAATGCCGCCTTCCTCGACACCGGCAACGCGCAGGTCGCCGCGGGCGCCGCGCTGCCTGCACGCTGGTGGGAGCTGTACCAGGACGACACCCTCAACGCGCTGGTGCAGCAGGCGCTGCGCGACAACGTGGAGCTGAAGGTGGCCGATGCCAACCTGCGCCGCGCCGCCGCCGTGTACGAGCAGGCGCTGGATGCCGGTGGCTTCGAGTACGAGGCCGAGGCCGGCGTGAGCCGCGCGCAGCTGTCCGCCGAATCGTTCCTGCTGGAGCACGAACTGCCGCCGATCAACCTGGCCGACGGCAAATTCGCGGTGTCCTACCAGTTCGATCTGTTCGGCAAGCTCAAGCGCGCCTCCGAGGCCGCGCATGCCGACGAGCAGAGCGTGGCCGCAGCACTCGATCTGGCGCGCGTGTCGCTGGTGGCGCAGGTGGCCGGCAGCTACGTCGACATCTGCCACGCCAACCACGAACTGCATGTGGCCGAGCACTCGCTGCAGCTGCAGCAGCGCAGCCGCGAGGTCACCCAGCGCTTGATCACGGCCGGCCGCGGCACCCCGCCGGAGCTGGCCCGCGCCAATGCCCAGGTGGCGATGCTGCAGGCCGCGCTGCCGCCGCTGCGCGCGCACCGCCAGGCCTCCGAATACCAGCTGGCCGCTTTGCTCGGCCGCACCCCGGGCCAGCTGCCCGAGGGCGTGAGCGACTGCAGCCAGGCCCCGACCCTGGCCCAGGCGCTGCCGATCGGTGATGGCCGCGCACTGCTGCAGCGCCGACCGGACATCCGCCAGGCCGAGCGCAAGCTGGCTGCCGCCACCGCGCGGATCGGCGTCGCCACCGCCGAGCTCTACCCGGACATCCGCCTCGGCGCTTCGGTCGGTGCGGCCGGCCTGCTGGAAGACTTCGGCACGCCGTTGACCCAGCAATGGTCGATCGGCCCGTTGATTTCCTGGACGCTGCCCTCTTCCGGCACGCATGCGCGCATCCACGCCACCGAAGCCGGCGCCGATGCCGCGCTGGCCGAGTTTGATCACAGCGTGCTGCAGGCCCTGCGCGAAACCCAGACCGCGCTGAGCCGCTATGCCCAGGATCTGCAGCGCCTGCAGTTCCTGCAGCAGGCCCAGCAGCAGGCCGATCTGGCCGCCAGCCAGAACCGCCGCCTCTATCAGGGCGGGCGCACGCCCTACCTGACCAGCCTGGATGCCGACCGCAGCCTGGCCAGCGCCGAGGCGACCCTGGCCGACGCGCAGGCGCAGGTCTCGCGCGACCAGATCCAGCTGTTCCTGGTGCTTGGCGGTGGCTGGCAGGACAGCGCCGCGCAGGCCGCAGCGACTGCGGCAGCCCCGAGGTAAGCCATGCTGCTGCTCGACAGACAGGCCTGGTTGTTCTCGGTCAAGACCTTCCTGGCGGCGATCGCGGCGCTGTACATCGGCCTGGCCGGCAATCTCTCGCGGCCGTACTGGGCGATGGCCACGGTCTACATCGTGACCCAGCCGATGCTGGGCCCGACCCGCGCCAAAGGGGCCTATCGCATCCTCGGCACGTTGCTCGCCGGCGCGGCCACGCTGTGGATGGTGCCGCACCTGGTGGAGACCCCCTTGCTGCTCAGCGCGGCGATGGCGCTGTGGCTGTCCGGGTGTCTGTTCATCGCCCTGCTCAACCGTGGCCCGCGCGGCTACGCGTTCCTGCTGGCCGGATACACCACCGCCTTCATCGGCTTCCCGGCGGTGACCTCGCCGGACACCATCTTCGATACCGTGGTGGCGCGCAGCGAGGAGATCATCCTTGGCACGGTGGTGGCGGTGCTGTTCGCCTCGCTGTTCTTCCCGGCCTCGGTGCGGCCGATGCTGCGCTCGCGGATCGGCAGCTGGATGGGCGATGCGGCCGACTGGTGCCGGCAGATCCTGACGCGCGGCCACGCGCACGGCCCGCGCAACCGGCTGGCCGCCGATCTGGTCCAGTTCGACGCGCTGATCGAATTCATGCGTCGCGATGATCCGCGCCATGCCGGCGCGGCGGTCTCGATGGAGCGACTGCGCGAGCGCATGCTGCTGATGCTGCCGGTGCTCTCCTCCATCGCCGACCGGCTGGGGGCGCTGCGCGCGGGGGGCCGTGCGCTGCCGCCCGGGCTGGAGACGCTGATCGCCGATCTGGCGCAGTGGCTGGAACAGCCCGGCCGCTCCAGCGCCAGTGCGTACGCCACATTGCGCGCGCGCATCGTCGCGCTCAAGCCGGCGGTGGATGGCGAGCTGGATCACCTGCTGCTGGTCACCCTGCTGCTGCGCCTGGAAGAACTGGTCGACCTCTGGCAGGACTGCACCACCCTGCACGCCGCCATCGATGCCGGCACCGCGCCCAGCGATGCCGCGCACTACCGCGTGCGCACCCAGCGCGTGGATCACGTGCGCCACGTGGACTACGGCATGGCGCTGTTCTCCGCCGCCAGTGCGGGCGTCGCCCTGATGACGTACTGCGTGCTGTGGATCGGGCTCGGCTGGGAGGGCGGCGGCAATGGCGCGATGATGGCCGCGGTGGCTGCCGCGTTCTTCGCCGCGCAGGATGATCCGGCGCCAAGCATGCTGTCCTTCCTGCTCTGGGCGATCGTGGCCAGCCTGGTGGCCGGGGTGTACCTGTTCGGAATCTTCCCCGCCGTGCACGACTTCGGTAGCCTGGTGCTGGTGCTGGCGGTGATCTTCCTGCCGCTGGGCCTGCTGCTGCATCGGCCCAAGACCGCATTGATCGGCCTGCCGCTCACGGTGAATCTGGTCGCGCTGTTGAACGTGCAGAACACCTACAGCGCCAACATCCAGAGCTTCATCAACTCTGCCGTCGCGATGTTCATCGGGATCGGCTTTGCGGTGGTGATGACGCGGCTGTTCCGCTCGGTGGGTGCCGAGTGGACCGCACGCCGGCTGGTGCGCCAGGGCTGGAACACGCTGGCCGATGCAGCCGAGGGCCGTGGCCAGCAGGACCGCCAGCAGTTCGCCGCGCGCATGCTGGATCTGCTCGGCCTGCTCGCACCGCGCCTGGCGGCCACCCCGGAAGGCAGCGATATCGCCTCGGTGGACATGCTCACCGAAGCCCGGATCGGCCTGAACATCCTGCAGCTGCGCCGCTCACGGCATGGCTTGCCGCCGGCCAGCGTGGCCGCGATCGACGCGATCCTGGACGACATCGCCCACCATTACCGCGCCCAGGCGGCGCGTCGGCGTCCCCTGCCCGCCCCCACCGGGCTGCAGGCCCGGCTGGAGGCCTCGCTCAAGCGCGTGCAGACCGTGGCGGCCGGCAAGGCCCGCGATGAGGCGCTGATGGGTCTGATCGGGCTGCGCTATGCCCTGTTCCCCGAGGCGCCGGTGATCGATACCCCTGCCGAGACCCCCGCAGCGGCACCCGGCCTGCCCGCGTCGCGCTGAACCGGCCTGGCCGCAGACCGGCCGGCCCACGCCGATCAGGGCTATCCTGACGCATGCATTTGCGCATGGATCAAGGTGATTTCCGATGAGTTACGACCTGATGGTGTTCGACCCCGCCGTCGCCCCGCGCGAGGCCGAGGCCTTCCTGCAGTGGTATGACGCGCAGACCGAATGGAACGAGACGCACGACTACGACGACCCGAAGGTGTCGGTGCCGGCGCTGCAGGCGTTCTTCGCCGCGCTCGCCGAACACTACCCGCCGATGGACGGCCCGCTGTCCGATGAGGAAGACGACCGCCCGGAAGTGACCGACTACAGCATCGGCCAGCACGTGGTCTATGCCTCGTTCGATGACGAGGTGGCCGAGAACGCGCACGGCCTGGTGCAGGTGCTGGCCAACACCCACCAGCTGGGCTTCTTCGATGTCAGCGGTGACGGCGCCATCGTGTTCCCCGATGGCACCGTGGTGATTCCGGAGTAAAACCGGACGCGGGGCTAGAACAACTGCCCCTGGGCCGGCGCCGTCACGACGGCGTCGGCTACTGCGTCCCCCTGGCCGCCCTGCAGGCGCGCCGCCAGGCCCGACAGACGGCTGGCATGCCGCGCCAACGCGGCCTCCAGCACTTCCGCACTGCCGAGCACGTGCAGCGACTGCCGCGCACGGGTCATACCCGTGTAGATCAGCTCGCGCGACAGCACGCGGTTGTCGCGTCGCGGCAGCTGCAGCCAGACCTCATCGAACTCCGAGCCCTGTGCCTTGTGCACGGTCATCGCGAACGCACTCTCATGTGCGGGCAACGCACCCGGGTGGAAGCCGCGCGGCTGGTCCGGTGTCTCGCCGGGAAACCACGCCGTGACGCTGCCGTGCCGATCAATCAGGCAGATGCCGATGTCGCCGTTGAACAGGCGGTGCCGGTAGCTGTTTTCAGTGATCAGCAGCAGCCGACCGTGGAAATAACCCGGCGCCATGCCCGGCCGCGGCACACCGGCCAGCAGTGCCTCGATGCGCGCGTTGAGCCCGCGTGCACCCTGTGGGCCTTCGCGCACGGCGGTGAGCAGGCGGATGCGGCCGGCATTGGCCAGCGCCTGACCGGGATCGGCGGCTTCGCCGAGGCCACGCCAATGCCCGAGCAGGTGCTCGCGATGATGCTGCAGCGGGTCGCTCTGGTCCTCGTGGAAGTGCACACCGGCCAGCGTGCCTACGCGTAGCAGCGCCAGTGCGGTGGCACTGTTGCCCTCGCGCACGGCATGCGCCAGCGGCGCCAGATCGAGCGCGTCGGTCTGCCGGTAGCCGCGCTGCAGCTGCACGCGCCGGCCCGCGAACCGGCGTGGCGGTGCCACCGGTTGCAACGCGTCGGGCGCGAGCAGCACGCGTAATGCCTGCGCGTCGTCGGCCTGGGTGCCCAGGCCATCGCCACTGGCACGCAGGATCGCACTGAGCACATCGCCGGCTTCCACCGAGGGCAGTTGATCCGGATCGCCGAGCAGCACCAGCCGGCTGCCATCGGCGACCGCCTCGACCAGCTTGGTCATCAACGGCAGATCGATCATCGAGGCCTCGTCCACCACCACCACGTCATACGGCAGCGGGTTGTCGGCGTGATGGCGGAAGCGCGGCGAATCCGGGATTACCCCGAGCAGGCGATGCAGGGTGGTACCGGTGCTCGGCATCGCATCGCACAGGGCCGGCGCGATGCCGACCAGCCGCAGCCGCTGCACGGCCAGGCGCAGGCTCTCGGCCATGCGTTCGGCGGCACGGCCGGTCGGCGCGGCCAGCGCGACCCGTGGCAATGCCTGGTCCGCCTGCACTGCCTGGGCGGCCAGCAGCACCAACAGGCGTGCGATGGTGGTGGTCTTGCCCGTACCGGGACCACCCGTCACCAGCACCAGCGGATGGCGCAGCGCGACGGCGGCGGCGCGGGCCTGGTGATCGATGCCCTCGCGCGCCTGCGGGAACAGCTGGCCAAACAGGGTGGCCAGGCGGCCGGGATCGGCCTCGGCCACCGAATGGGTGGCGATGCGTTGCAGGCCCTGCGCCAGCCGACGTTCGTATTCGCGATAGCGACGCAGATAGAGCAGCCCGTTCTCCAGCACCAGCGGTGCATCGCCGGCGACCGCGTCGTCTGCGCCGGGCACCTCCACCCACGGCGAGGCGCGCAGCTGCGCCAGCCAACCCTCGGGCGCGGGCCACTCGATCTCGGCGTCGATCAGCCGCTGCGGCTGGCCCGGATCCAGGCCGGCATGGCCTTCCGAGACCGCCAGCGACGCCAGTGCAGCACCGAGCAGCACCGCCTCGGGCGTGTCCGGGCGCAACCGGCGCAGGCTCTGCGCCAGTGCATGATCGAGTGTGCGCAGCGCGTTGCCGCGGTACAGCGTGGTGAGCAGGCTCATGCGTCCCCCCGTGCGCGCGCGGCCATGCGGGCTTGGGCGTGTTCGCCACCGGCGAACAGCGCATCCAGCGCGTCCACCAGTGCAGGATCGAAGCGATGCGCGTACAGGCCGGGGCTGTCGTCGCGGCCTGCATCCAGGCCGCGGCAGAACAGATAGCGGATGCCGCCCATGTCGCGCGTGTAGTCGTACTGCGCACCCAGCCGGAAGCGCAGCCAGCGATGCAATGCCACGGTGTAGATCAGCGCCTGCAGGTCGTACTCGCTGTGCTGCATGGCGCTGGCCAGCCGGGCTGCGTCGTAGCCGGGCAGGCGATTGGATTTGTAATCAAGCACGTACCAGCGGTCCGCACGCACGTAGGTGAGGTCGATCTTGCCGGTCATCAGGCCTTCCAGCCGCCGCCGTGTGCCGAAGCCATGGCGGTCACGCACCAGTCCATGCGCGTGCAGCAAGGTCAGCAGGGCGGGCACGGCGGTCGGCTGCATCGCGAAGTGGAACTCGATCTCGGCGCGGCGCGCATCGGCCGGCAGATCGTGCAGTGCGCCGCCTTCCGGCAAGGGCACGGTCAGGGTCTGGCCGACCAGCGCGGTCAACATGCCCACGCCATCGTCCAGATCTTCCTCGGCATAGCCTTCGGCGCGCAGCGAGGCACGCAGGACCTCGGCTTCCTCGCCGGGTGCCGGCTGCCCGGCCTGCCAGCCGGACCACAGCGCGAAATCGGTGTTTTCCAGTGCATCGTGCAGCACATTGCCGAAGCGGCTGCCCATGAAACGCGGGTCGCTCTCTTCGCTGGCCACGGCCGGTTGTTCTGCTTCCAGGGTGAGGTCCACGCCGGCCGGTTCATCGGCGGCGGGGGCCGGCACTTCAGTCGCGGCGGCATCGGTGTCGTGGCCCGCATCGGCATGCGCCAGCTGGGTGAAGCTGTACACCCACCAGTCGTGCGGGACGCGGCGGGTCAGCGCGCGTACCGGCGGCAGTTCGCCGTCGCGTTCGAAGGCGAGCTGTACCGGCCGGGTCTCCACCGGGCCTTCGATCACGGCGATGTCCGGGTGGTCTCGCAGGGCGGCCATGTTCGACAGCATCGGTGCCAGGCGGGTCTTCGCCAGGCCGGCGAGATCACCGGCGGCGATCCACAGCGCGTGCTCGGCGCGGGTCAACCCGACATAGAGCAGGCGCGCGTCTTCGGCCTCCTGTTCCTGCGCGCTGCGCGTGCTGGCCGCGCTCCAGCTGTCGTCCTTGTCCAGTTTCCAATGCAGCTCGCGGCGGCCGTTGGCGTACACCGTGCAGTTGGCCTCGGTGTTCGGCGCGCCACCACCGATGCCCACGAACGGCAGGAACACCAGCGGATACTCCAGGCCCTTGCTCTTGTGCAGGGTGATGATCTGCACGCGGCGCGCATCCGATTCCAGGCGCAGCAGCTGCTGTTCGTCGTTCTGGTCTGCATGCGCCATCTGCACCTGCAGCCAGTCGAGCAGGCCGTGCATGCCCAGCGTCTGGCCGGCCGCCTGCTGCAGCAGCTCGCCCAGCTGCAGGTAGTTGGTCAAGCGACGCTCGCCATCCAGCAGGCCGAGCAGACGCTCGGCGTGCTCGGCACAGAGATCGGTGATCACCGCGAACGGACCGCCGCGCTGCCAGCGCTCACGCCATTCCAGCAGCCGCACCTGGAACGAACGTTGTGCATCCCCTTCGCGCTCCAGCGCATCGATTGCCTCGGCATCTTCGCCAAGCAGCACGGTCGACAGCGCGGCGCGCAGCCGTCCTTCATCAGCCGGCTGCAGCAGCGCCAGCAACAGCAGGCGCAGGTCGTGCGCTTCGGGCGTGGCATACAGGCTCTGCTTGCCTGCAGCAACGGCGGGAATACCCACCGCACCGAGCGCCTGCTGGATGCGCGTGGCCTCCTTGTGCGAGCGCACCAGCACCGCGATGTCGCCGGGCTGTACCGGCAGGTCGCGCAGCAGCGCGCGCCCTTGCCGGGCCTCGCTGAGGATCTGGTGGATCGCGGCCACGCAGGCGTCGCTGGCCTGCTGGCGCGAGGGATCGGCCTTGAGATCGCCGGCCTCGGTGTTGTGCAGCACGCGCACGGTCAGGCCGGGTGCGGGAATCCCGTCGCGCAGGAAATCCGCATCCACGCGGGTGCTGCCGGGGTGCACCGGTTCGAAGGCGATGTCGGCTTCGAGGAAGGCGCGTTCGCCGGCATTGGCGTACAGCGCTTCGATCGCGTGCAGCACCGCCGGACGCGAGCGGAAGTTGCGGTCCAGCGCGGGCGCTGCATCGGCCTGGCGCTTGGCCTTGAGGTAGGTGTGGATATCGCCGCCGCGGAAACCGTAGATCGCCTGCTTCGGATCGCCGATCAGGAACAGCGCCGGTGCCAGGCCGGCCTCACGGGTCTCCTGCGAATCGCCGAACACGCGCTGGAAGATGCCCCACTGGCGGTCGTCGGTATCCTGGAACTCGTCCACCAGCGCGATCGCGTACTGCGCGCGCAGCTGCTGCACCAGGGTGGCGCGGTGCGGGCCGTCGAGTGCATCGGCGACACCGTCGATCAGGTCATCGTAGGTCTGCACGCGTCCGATCCGCTTGAGCTCGGCCAGGCGCGCACGCGCCTCATCGCGCAGGTCATGCAGGAACGCGGTGGCCTGCTGGCGCAGCCACTGCTCGCGCGCGTCGGCGGCGTGCCACCAGCGTTGCAGTGCATCGAACAGCGGCGAGACCGGGCACTGGCCGTCCATGCCGTCCTTGCAGAAGGCCAGCAGCTGCACTGGCAGCAGCTTGCCCAGGTGGCTCTTGTCGCCGCGCGGCCAGTGCTGCGCGCTGCGGCCGGCGAACAGCTCGCCGAAGGCCTTGTCGAAGCTGGGCCGTTTGGCACGGCGACCGTCGAAGATCTTGCGATCGAAGGCGACGGCGATCTGCGCCTGCGCGTCTTCGGCGTGGGTTTCGATCGCCTCGGCCAGCGCGGCCGCGGCGAGCCGCAGCTGCGGCGCGGGATCATCGAAGATGTGGGTTGGCCGCGCTGGCAGCAACGGCAATGGCTTGATCAGCGTGGAGAGATCACCGGCCAGCGCCTCGGGCGCGGACCACAGCCAGGTCAGCGCATCGACCGTGGCCGGGTCGTTGGCATGCACGCGCCACAGGTCGGCGGCGAGTTCCTCGTGCAGCGCGCGTTCGCTCGGCAGCAGGGTCGGCGGATCGAAGGTGTGTCCGCTCTCCAGGGCATGCTCACGCAGCACGCGGGTGCAGAAGCCATGGATGGTGAAGATCGAGGCGAGGTCGATTTCGTCGGCCGCGGTCTGCAGCCGACGCGCCAGCGCGGCCGGTGTTTCTTCGCCGAGGGCAAGCTGGCGGTGGAGGATCACCCGGGTCAGGACGACCTCCGGGCTGTCCTGTTCGCTCGGCGCGCGCTCGACCAGCTGTGCGGCCAATGCAAGGCGCTCGCGGATGCGCTTGCGCAGTTCCTGCGTCGCGGCATCGGTGAAGGTGACCGCCAGAATCTGGCCGATGCGCCAGCCCTTCTCCACCACCAGCCGGGTGAACAGCGTGGCCAGGGTGAAGGTCTTGCCGGTACCGGCGCTGGCCTCGATCAGGCGCACGCCCTCCAGCGGCAGCGCCAGATAGGGATCGGTGAGCAGGTCGTGGTCGATCATCGCAGGGCTCCTTTCTCGTCAAAGCCCGGGAACACCCGGCCCTCGCGCACCGCGGTGAACACCACGAAGCTGTTGTGCAGCAATTGTCGGTAGCTGTCCGCGCTGGCGAACGGATCATGGCCACGCAGCGCGAGCGGGTAGCCGGCGCCGGTGGATTCGCCCCAGGTGCGGTCGCTGCCATGCCACTTGGCGCGGCCCTCGGCGTCACGCTTGGCCTCGGCGGCGGTGTACAGCACCCAGCCGGTGGACGGGCCATACAACAGCGGCGCGCGCAGCCCTTCGCTGCGCAGCTGCAGCAGGCGTCGCAGCACCTCGTGCGCGCGTTCGGCCTCCAGCGGCGGCAGCGTGTGCGGGCCTAGCCCGTCATCGCCCGCGTCGTGGAACTGGACCAGCGGCTGTGCGTCGCCGGCGGCGTTGGCGAGCAGCCAGTCCAGGCCCTGACGGATCGCGGCGCGGCCATTGAGCGGGCCCGGGCGCAGGCGCACCAGGCCATGCGGATGCAGGCCATCGACGCGGCCGTGCAGGCGCACCCCGTCGATATCCACTTCGTAGCGGCGGCTGCCGGCCGCAGTACCGGCCTGCCATTGCGCCAGCGCCTGTGCGTAGGGTTCGGTCTGCGCCTGCAGCAGCGCGAACTGACGCTCGCCCAGTGCACCGGAGGGCAGCAGCGCACGCGCGCGCAGCCGGGGGTACAGCGGCGCGGCATCCTCGTCGAGGGTTGCCTGGATCACCGCCTGCTGCAGCAGTAGGGTATCGCCACCGCGCGCGGCCATCACCAGCGGCTCCACATCCTCGGCGTTGTCCACGTCGTCGGGCAGGCGCAGGCCGAGCCGTTGCGAGAGGAACTGGCTGGCCGGATCGGTGAGGAAGCGACGCAGCGCATCCACGCTCAGTTCCGCTTCGCCCACGACGCTCTCCATCGGTGGCAGTGGCCGCGCGAACCAGGGCGCCAGCGCGCGCCGTGCGCCGCCAAGCGAGCCGGCGGCCGGGTGCCATTGCTGGCGGTAGCTGAAACGTCGCGGTTCCTCACCGCCACCGAATGCCGCCGGTGCAAACGGCTGCAGCGAGTGCCGCACCGTCATCCGCTTGGCCGCCGCGGGCGGATCCAGGTGGTACTCGGCCGCGGCATCGATCAGCTCGCTGACCAATACTGACGGTTCGCGCACGCTGCCATCGCGCGGATCGGCGCCCAGATAGCTCAGGTAGAACACGTCCTGCGCCGAGGCGAACAGCTGCAGGAACAGGAAACGGTCGTCTTCGCGCAGCGAGCGGTCGCCATGCCGGCGCTTGTCGGTGCCCAGTTCGGCGGTGAGCTGGTTGAGCCCCGCAGCCGGGTCGCGGCGCGGGAAATCGCCATCGTTCAGCCCGAGCACGCAGATCACCCGGAACGGCAGCAGGCGCATCGGCACCATCCGCCCGAAACTGACGCCGCCGGTCAGCAGCGGCGCACGTGTATCGGCCTGCGCGAGCACGCCGGCGAAATGCGCGCGCAGCACCTCCGGCGGCACGTCGCCCTCGAAGCCGGCGGTATCCGCATCACGGGCGAACTCGTTGATCAGTTTGCGCAGCCGCTCCAGCGCGCGCTGGCTGTTGGCGGCCTGCGGGGGCTCCGGCAGCAGCACATCGAGCAGCGCCAGCAGACGCTGCCGCCACTGGCCGGGCGACATCGCCTCTCCCAACGCCTTCTGGTAGCGCGCCAGCACCCGCAGCAGGCCGAGCAGGCGGTCCAGCGCATCCAGCGCGCTGCCTTCCAGCTCCGGCCACGGCGCGACCCCGGCGATATCGCCGTCGCTGCCGCTGGCATGGCCCAGCAGCAGGCGATCAAGTGCGAACTGCCAGGTGAAGGCATCATCGACCGGGGCCTGGTGCTGGCCGCGATGGGTGGCATCCAGCCCCCAGCGTGCGCCGGCGGCCTGCAGCCAGTCGTGCAGGCGGTCGAACGCCGCCGCATCCAGACCGGCCGCTTCGGCCAGCGGCGCGCTGGCGAGCAGATCCAGCACTTCGTTCAAGCCGAAGCGCGAGACCGGCAACCCGAGCAGGTGCACGAACACATCGGCCAGTGGTTCTCCCGCCAGCGGGCTGGTGTCGGCCAGTGCATAGGGAATGTGGTCATCGCCGCCGCCGCGCCCGCCGAACACCGCTTCCAGGTAGGGCACGTAGGGGTCGATGTCCGGCGCCAGCACCGCGATGTCGCGCGCCTGCAACGGCGGATCGAAGCGCGGGTCCTGGAGCAGGCCGCGCAGCTGGTCGTGCAGCACCTGCAGTTCGCGCAGGCGGGTATGGCAGGCATGCACCTGCAGGCTCGGGTCGTCGTAGCGCAGCGCCTCGCGCAGAGGGCCGGCGGGCTGCCCGCGGCGGTGGAACAGGTCGCGCTGCAGACGATGCAGCAGGCTGTCGGACAGGCCGCCGGCGTCCATGTCCGGGCGCGCATCCTCTTCGGGATCGTCGTACGCGGCAATCTCACCGGAGGGGTGCACGACCTCGTAGCTGCCCAGTACCGCCATGAAGTCGCGGCCCGCCGCGCCCCAGGCCTGCAGCAGGCGGTTCTCGCCGGCCGCCTCGCCGAACGGATCGGGCGCGCCGCTGCGCAGCTTCTCGCCCAGCGTCTGCAGATCGCCCCAGTAGGCCTGGGTGGGCGTGGGCAGATAGAAGTGCATCGTGCCGACCCGCGCCTGGGTGGCCATCACCCGCAGCACGTCCGGGGAGATGTTGAGCGTGGCGAAGGCGAACACCCGCGCCGGCAGGCCCTGCGGCAGCGGTTGTCCGGCGCCCTCGAAACGGGCGAGATAGGCATCGATGCGGCGCGCACGGTACTGCTTGCCGCTGGCGATATGTCGCCACAGGATCGCCTGCGGGTCGTTCGGTGCTGCGCCGGCCTCCCAACGCAGCAGCCAATCGCGACGCCAGGCCTGGTACTTCTCGAACACCGAGGCCAGCTCGGCGGCCAGCGCCCACGGCTTGAGCGGATCGGCCGCGGACAGATACGCCTGCAGGGCCGCCATCGGCGGCTGCGCCATCAGCACCGGGTCACGCAGCGCGGCGTACAGCCCCCAGCGCAGGCCCTCGGCATTGAGATCGTCATGTTCGCCGGGCACGTTGGCGTTGAGGGCGCGGGCGACCAGCTCACCGGGGGTGAGGAACTCGAGATTGGCGGCAATGCCATACTCGGCCGCCAGGGTCGATTGCAGCCAGCGGCGCATCGCGACCTGCGGGATCAGGACCACCTCCGGCACCAGGATCGATTGGCCCGGCACGGGCGTGCGCAGCGTCGCGGCCAGCAGGGCGGCCAGCACATCGAGCGAGTTGGAGTGGTACAGGCGGAAGTCTGAAGCGGCGTCGGTCATCGCAGGAGTGTGCCGCAGCCCGCGCACGAACGCAGCGCTGAGGGGTATCTGGACGTGGAAACGCCCGTGGCCGATGCCGGCCCGACACGCTGTGTTGCAGCCCACGGTATGGCCGTCGGGGCACTGCCCTCACCTGCCCGTGCGACAATACTGCACGGTGCAGTTCGGTTATGTTCAGCCGTTCACCACGATCTTACAACGTTGGAATTTTGTTAATGGCGCTCATGACGGTTTCCGAAGAGAGTCTGGTGCAGTTGTCCAACGTCCGCATCGACCGCGGCGGACGTACGATCCTGCGCGACGTTTCGCTGACCGTTCCGCGCGGCAGCATCACGGCCGTGCTCGGCCCGTCGGGCAGTGGCAAGTCCACCCTGCTGGCCGCGCTGACCGGGGAGCTGCGGCCGGTTGCCGGCGAGGTCACCCTGTTCGGCCAGCCCATCCCGACCGGCGCACGCGCGCTGTTGGAGATGCGCAAGAGCGTGGGCGTGCTGCTGCAGGGCAACGGCCTGCTGACCGATCTGACCGTGGCCGAGAACGTGGCCCTGCCGCTGCGCACCCACACCCGCCTGCCCAAGCCCGTATTGCGCCGCCTGGTGCAGATGAAACTGCATGCGGTCGGCCTGCTGGCCGCTGCCGATGCCTGGCCGCGCGAGCTGTCCGGCGGCATGGCGCGCCGTGTGGCCCTGGCCCGCGCGCTGGCACTGGACCCGCCGCTGATGATCTACGACGAGCCGCTGACCGGGCTGGACCCGATCGCCTCGGGCGTGATCATGAGCCTGATCCAGCGCCTCAACCACAGCCTGGGGCTGACCAGCATCATCGTCAGCCACCACGTGCACGAGACCCTGCCGATCTGCGACCAGGTGATCGCGATCGCCAACGGCGGCATCGTGTTCCAGGGCAGCCCGGCCGCGCTCGAATCCAGCCAGGACCCGCTGCTGCGGCAGTTCCTGCATGGTGAGCCGGACGGCCCGATCCCGTTTGATGCCGCACCGCGTGCGAGGGTTGCCTGATGCCGTTCGTTGACGCCACCCGCTCGCTCGGCCGCGCCGGCCTGTTCTCGCTGACGGTGCTGCGCGGCTCGCTGCCCACCGCCGATTTCCTGGCCGAGCTGACCCGCGAGATCTACAAGATCGGTGCACGTTCGCTGCCGATCATCGCCGTGGGCGGTGCCTTCGTGGGCCTGGTGCTGACCCTGCAGGGCTACCGCACGCTGACCACCTTCGGTGCCGCCGATGCCTTGTCCACCCTGCTCGGCCTGTCGCTGTACCGCGAACTGGCCCCGGTGCTGACCGCGCTGCTGTTCATCGGCCGCGCCGGCAGCTCGATCGCCGCCGAGCTGGGCCTGATGCGGGCCACCGATCAGATCAAGGCGCTGGAGCTGATGGCGATCGACCCGGTCGCCAAGGTCGTTGCCCCGCGCTTCTGGGCGGCGGTACTGACCGTGCCGCTGCTGACCGGCATCTTCTGTTCACTGGCGATCAGTGCCAGCTACTTCGAGGCCGTGCACGTGCTCGGCCTGGACAATGGCGTGTTCTGGTCGGCGCTGAGCAACAGCGTGGACTTCTGGGACGACTTCGGCGTGGCGATGCTGAAGTCGGCGATCTTCGGCGGCACGGCGGCCCTGGTGGCCTCCTATGTCGGTTTCCATGCCGAACCCACCATCGAAGGCACCTCGGTCGCCACCACGCGTGCGGTGGTCAACGCCTCGCTGCTGGTGCTGGTCTTCAACTTCGTGCTGTCCGCCATGATGTTCCAGTAGGTACCGACCGTTGGTCGGTACGCCTCTTCGGTACGCAAAGACTTCCCGCCCGGACACCTGTCCAGGCACCTGACAAAGAACAGTGAGATATCCCATGGCCATCCGCGGTCCCAGACTCGAATTTTCCGTCGGCGCGTTCCTGCTGCTGGCGCTGGCCTCGCTGCTGGTGCTGGCCGTGGCCTCCACCAATCAACGGTGGGGCACCGGTGGCAGCGGCTACGAACTCAAGGCGCGCTTCACCCAGATCGGCCAGCTGCGCAAGCAGGCCCCGGTCAAGATCGGCGGCGTCACCATCGGCCAGGTCTCGGGCATCGAACTGGATCCCCAGAAGTTCGACTCGATCGTGACCCTCAAGCTCGACGGCAAATTCAAGGATCTGCCCGCCGATACCTCGGCCGGCATCTTCACCAGCGGTTTGCTCGGCGAGAGCTATATCGGACTGCAGCCGGGCGGAGATCCGGACGTGCTCAAGTCCGGCGACGAGATCGTCTTCACCCAGCCGGCGGTGGACCTGCTGCAGCTGGTCGGCAAGTACATGTTCAGCGGTCCGGCCAACACCGGTGGCGCTGACTCCCACGATGGCAACGGCGCGCCCGCGCCTGCAACGGAACCGCAACCATGAAAAAGACCCTGATCCCGGCGCTGCTGGCCTCGGCTCTGCTCGCCGCCACGCCCTCGCTCTCCTTCGCCCAGGCCGCTCCTGCTGCCGCCGCCGCCCAGCAGGGCCAGGCCAGCAAGGCCGTGATGGATGCCAGCACCCGCATCCTGACCTCGCTGCAGCAGCGCCGCACCGAGTTGCGGGCCAACCCGGCCGTGCTGCGTGACTTCATCAACAGCGAGCTCAACAAGACCTTCGACCGCGACTACGCCGCCCGCCTGGTGTTGGGCGTGCACGGCCGCGGCGCGTCCGATGCCGACGTCAAGCTGTTCGCCGATGCGATGGCCGACAACCTGATGCAGCGCTACGGTTCGGCCCTGCTCGAGATCCAGGGCAAGCCGACCTTCCGCCTGAAGAGCGAGTCGCCGCTGCCGGGCAACCGCGGCGTGCGCGTGTCCACCGAGCTGATCCGCGCCGGCAGCGAGCCGACCCCGGTCGACTATCTGATGCGCAACGTCAACGGCCAGTGGAAGATCTTCGATGTGATGATCGAAGGCATCTCCTACGTGCAGACCTTCAAGACCCAGTTCGACGCCCCGCTGCGCCAGAAGTCGATCCAGCAGGTGGCCACCGAACTGCGCAACGGCAGCATGCAGGCCGGGCAGGCCCCGCGTGGCAAGTAACAGCGCCAGCGTGCAGCGCAACGGCAGCTCGCTGGTGTTCAGCGGGCCGCTCGACCGCGCGGCGGTGACGGCCCTGTGGCCCTCGCTGACCGCGCTGGACGGCGTGCAGCAGGTGGATCTGGCGGCGGTGAGCCGGCTCGACAGCGCCGGTCTGGCGCTGCTGGCCGAGCTGGCCGCACGCCTGCGTGCAAACGGGACAACGCTGACGATCGTCGGCAGCCCGGACGGTTTCACCGACCTCAGTGCCGCCTACCGGCTGGCACCTACCCTGGATTTCCATGCCCTTTCTGCGGCGAGCTGACATGAACGTCATACGCACCCTCCCCCTCCTTGTGCTGGCGCTGGTCCTGAGCGCCTGTGCCGGCAAGCCCGCACGCGACAGCGCACCGGTCAGCGTCGAGGTCGCCCCTGCGGCGGCACCGGCTGCCGATGTCGCCAACACCGATGCGGTACCGGCCGAGACCGTCGTCGACACGGCCACCGAAGCAACGCAGGCCAGCACCGATCCGGCGGCCACCACCGGCACCGCGCCGACCAATGCCGAGGACGACTTCGCCGCGCTGTACGGCGGTCCCGCCCCGACGGCGGAGGGCAGTGAAGGCGGCAGTGCTGCCTATGACCCCTGGGAACCCTTCAACCGCAAGGTGCACAGTTTCAACAACGTGGTCGACCGCGCCGTGGCACGACCGCTTGCCACCGCTTACACGCGCGTGGTTCCGCGTTTTGCGCGTACCGGTGTCACCAACTTCTTCAGCAACCTGCGCGCGCCGGTGACGATCACCAACCAGCTGCTGCAGGGCCGTCCGGATGATGCTTGGGACAGCCTGGGTCGTTTCCTGATGAACTCCACGTTGGGCCTGGGTGGCTTGTTTGATCCTGCCAGCAAGGCGATGGTGCCGCGACGCAGCGAGGACTTCGGCCAGACCCTGGGTGCCTGGGGCTGGCGCGGCTCGCGCTATGTGGAGCTGCCCTTCTTCGGCCCGCGGACCGTGCGCGACGTGTTCGGTTTGGCGGGCGACATCCCGCTCTCGCCGATCCGGACCATCGAAGAAGACAAGGTCCGAATTGGTCTTCAAGGTCTGCAGCTGGTGGACATGCGATCGCAGTTGATGGCGCTGGACGACATCCGCGACAACGCCGTTGACGAGTACGCCCTTACCCGCGACGCATGGCTGCAGCGCCGTAACTATCAGATCGAAAACGACCTGCGTGGCAAGCATGCGCGCGGCAAGGACGCCGACGACACCGCGCCGATCCCGGTCGATGCGATGCCGATGCCGGACTGGGGTAACTGAAGACAGATAAAAAACCCCGCCACTGCGGGGTTTTTTATTGCTCTGCATCGTGCCACCGCGGGTCGGTGGCGATGTCCTACAGCTGTTTGTCCAGACTGATCTGGACGCCGTGGTCGCGGTCATCACTGCCGACCAGCCCACGGTAGTCCACCCGCAGGCCCCATGCCCGGCCGAAGTCGAACATCACCCCGGCGCCCAGCATCCAGCGGTTGCGGTTGAAGCCAGCCAGCGTGGTGCGATAGAACGGCACCCCGACCAAGTCGGCGTACTGCATCGTGGCTGTGCCACTGCCGCTGAAGTCGTGCTGGTACTCCACCCGCAGTTGCGGCGTCCAGGCACCCCATGCTGCGGTCTTTCGCGACTCGATGCGCAAGCCCGCGTTACCGGTGCTGGTGTCCACGTCCTGATCGCCGTAGCGCAGGGAGAACAGGTCGCTGCCCTGCTCGACATAGCGGTCGAGCGTGCCGCGCGACGCGTCCAGTCGCGCATACGGGGTGAACTGCCAGCTGCCACGGAGCAGGTCGGCACCGACAGACAGCGAACCGAACCACTGGCTGCCATCGCGACGGGCATGCACGAAGCTGCCGTCGCTGGTCACGTAGCGGCGCAGGTCGTAGTCCAGCAACTGGTGGCCCAACAGTGCATCCACGAACAGATGCTGGCCGGGGCTGTAGCTGCCGTACACCGCCAGGGTGAAGGCCTGGCCATCGCTGCGGCTGCCGTTCTCACCTACATCGGTGCGGTCGCGGCCATAGCCCAGGCCGATGCCGACGGCAAGGTCGTCGCCCACCTGCAGGTCGCTGCCAAGGGTGACGCCGTCCGTGTTGAAGTCACCGCCGGCACTCCCGTGTCCGTTGGTCCGGCCGCTGCGGATCGTGCCGCCCACCCAGAAGCCAAGCGGTGCCTGCGAGCCAGTGCCGGTCGCGGCCGGCGCATCCAGCCCCGGTTCCCGATCGAACGGCTGGCGGCGCTGAGCGTCGCAGTCACTTCCGGGCAGACTGCCCACCGCCGGATCGCAGCGCTGCGGCCCGTAGGCCAGGCCCAGGTTGTTGCTGAAGCCGTTGCTGCGGCTGGCGCCATGTAGGCGCTGCATGCGCTGCTGGAGGTTCTCGATCTGCGAGCTGGCGAAGCGCCGCGCGGCGTCGGCCTGCGCCGACAGCAACCCACGCACTTCCGGGTCGCGGGTCGGGTCAGGGCGCTGGGTCACCTGCACGGTGTAGTCGCGTGTGCCGGTGAAGCCCAGTGCATCGGTGGCGGTGACGGTAAAGGCGAACGCACCCGCGGCGGTGGGCGTGCCGGTCAGCGCACCCGACGCGGCCAGCGCCAGGCCGCCGGGCAGCGCGCCGGTGGTTACCGCGTAGGTGTACGGGGCGGTGCCACCGCTGGTGGAGAGCTGCTGCTGGTAGGCGTTGGCGAACAACCCGGCCGGCAGGGTCGACGGGGTCAGCGTCAGCACCGGCGCGGCCACGCTGAGCGTGTAAGCCTGGGTCACGGTGGCCGGGGTGCCGGTGGTGCTGTCGGTGGCGGTCACGCTGAAGGCAACCGTGCCCACCGCGGTGGGCGTCCCCGACAGGCGACCGCTGGCAGCATCCAGCGCCAGGCCCGCCGGCAGGGTGCCAGTGGTGATGGCGAAGGTGTACGGCGCTACGCCGCCGCCGGCAGCGAAGGCTACCTGGTAGGCGCTGCCCGCCGTGGTCGGGGTCAGGGCGCCGGCGGCCGGCGTCAGGCTCAGCGTGGGTGTGGCCACCTGCAGCGTGTAGTTCTGGACCACGCTGGCCGGGGTACCGGTGGTGCTGTCGGTGACGGTGACGATCAGCGCGAAGCTGCCGGCCTGGGTCGGCGTACCCGACAACACACCGGTGCCTGTGTCGAACGCCACGCCGCTGGGCAGCGTGCCGTTCAACGCGTAGGTGTACGGTGCGACGCCGCCGGCAGCGGTGATCGGCTGCTGGTAGGCACTGCCCGCCGTGGCCGGTGACAAGGTGGCCGGGGTCACTGTCAGGGTCGGGCTGGCCACGTTCAGTACGAAGCCCTGGCCGGTGGTGAACGGACCAGTGCCGGTGCTGCTGTCGGTCGCCGAGGCCTGCAGGTTGAAGCTGCCGGCCTGGGTCGGGGTACCGCTGACGGTGACGCTGTCAGCGGTGCTGGCGGTGATCGACAGGCCGGCCGGCAGATTGGCCACCTGGTAGCCGCTGTAAGGCGCAGCGCCGCCGGACCAGGTGAAGGTCTGGCTGTAAGGCACGCCGGCCACCGCCGAGAACGCGCTGTTGGCGCTGACGGTGATGGTCGGGGTGCCCACGCTGACCGTCACCGTGCCCGGCGCTGAAGTGCCGGTGCCGTTGCTGGCGGTGTAGGTGAAGCTGTCAGTGCCGGCGAAGCCTGCGGCCGGCTGGTAGCTGATCGAGGTCGGGCCGGTCACTGTGGCGGTGCCGTGCAGCGGTGCGGTACCGACCGCCACTGAACTGGCCGCCCCACCGGACAGCGCGAGCGTCACCGGTGCGGCCGGCGCACCGTAGGCCACCGCGCTGCTGACATTGCCCGCGACCGGCAGGCCATCGGCCACGGTGATCGCCATCGCGGTGCTGACCGAATACGGTGCACCCACGCCGGTGCTGCTGTCAGTGGCGGTAACGGTGAAGTTGAACGTGCCCAGCGTGGTCGGCGTCCCGCTGATTACACCGGTGCCGGCCAGGTTCAATCCCGGCGGCACGCTGCCGGCGGTGATCGCGTAGGAGTACGGCGCGGTGCCGCCGCTGGCCGGGCCGACGGTGACGGTATACGGCTGGGCGAGCGTTGCCCCCGGCAGTGGGCCACCCGGCAGCACCAGCGTGGGTGCGCCCACGGTGAGCACGTAGGCCTGCGTACCGGTGTAAGGACCCGGCGCTGCACTGGTATCGGTCGCGGTCACCGTGAAGGGATATGAGCCGCCAGCGGTGGGTGTACCGGAAAGCACGCCGCCCGCGCTCAGGGTCAGGCCGGGCGGCAGCGAGCCGGTGGTGACCGCATAGCTGTAGCTGCCACTGCCGCCGCTGGCGATGAGGGTCTGGCTGTAGGCAACGGCGATCGCCGGAGGCGGCAGCGCCGCCGGCGCGACGGTGACCGGTTGGTCATCGTTGAGCACGGTCACGATGCCCTGCGCATCGGCGAGGGTGGCATTGGTGGGTCCGGTCAGATTGACCGCGAAGGTTTCGTCGGCCTCCGGCGTGGTGTCGCCGTTGACGGTGATCGCAATGGTCTGGGTGGTCGCGCCGGGTGCGAAGGTCAGCGTGCCGCTGGCGCTGGTGTAGTCGGTGGGCGCGACCGCGCTGGCATTGGCGGTGGCGTAGTTGACGGTGACCGTCTGCCCGCTGGGCGCCGACAACGTCACCGTCAGCGTGGCGGTGACCGTGCCGGCGTTGCCCTCGGTTACCGAGGTGTCATTGATCGACAGCGACGGCAGCGCATCATCATTGACGATCGTGCCCAGGCCCTGCGCGTCGGCAACGGTGGCACCGGTGACGTTGCTCACATTGACCAGGAAAGTTTCGCTGGGTTCGTTGAACGTGTCGCCGTTGACCAGCACGGTGAAGGTCGCGCTGCTGCTTCCCGCCGCAATGGTCTGCCCGGCCAGTGCCTGGGCGACATAGTCGCTGCCGGCGGTGGCGGTGCCGTTGGCGGTGGCGATGTCGAAGGCGACCCCGCCCGGGCCCGCCGGCGCGTTGAGCGACACGGTGAAGGTGAACGCCGTGGTGCCGCTGTTGCCTTCATTGAGGCTGACGTCATTGATACTCAACGCCGGCTGGTCGTCGTCAAGGATCGTGCCGGTCGCACTTGTCGGTGCGCCGACGCCATAACCGGTGCCTGCAGCCAGCGTCAGCACGACGGTCTCATTGGCTTCCACAGTGCTGTCGGCCGTGGGCGTGACGGTGATCGTGCCGCTGGTGGCCCCGGCTGCGATCGACAGCGGCGAGGACACCGCCGCGTAGTCGGTGCCGCTGGTGGCGGTACCGCCGACGGTGTAGGCGATCGACAGCGGCACCAGGCTCGGCTGGTCCAGGGTGACGGTGTAGACCAGCGGGGTGCCGCTGTCTTCGTTGACCGTGGCCGGGGACACCGTGATCGATGCCGTGGGCACATCGTCATTGAGGATCGTACCGGTAGCGCTGGCCGGCGCACCGACGGTGTAGCCGCTGCCGACCGCGACGGAGAGGATCACCGTTTCGTTGGCCTCCACTGTGGCATCGGCGGTCGGGTTGATGGTGACCGTGGCGGTGGTGGCGCCCGAGGGAATGGACACCGTGGCGACGCCGCCGGTGTAATCCACGCCACTGGTCGCCGTGCCGCCGGTGGTCAGGTTGACCACGGTCGGCGAGGACAGGTTGAGGCTGCGGGTGACGGTGTAGACCAGGTTGCTCCCCCCATCCTCGCTGACGCTGGCCGGTGCCACGGCGATGCTGACGCTGGGCGCCGCGCTCACCGTCAGGGTGAAGTTCTCCACCTCGAAGTAGGTGCCGGTACCGGTGCTGCTGTCGGTGACGCGGATGGTGACCGGATAGGTGCCAGGGGCCGCGGTGGCGGTACCGCTGATCACCCCGCCTGCAGAGAGTGACAACCCGGTGGGAAGGCTGCTGGCTTCCATCGCGTAGGCGAAGGGCGCAACGCCGCCGATGGTGGTCAGCGTCTGCGAGAACGCCACGCCCTGGATGGCCGTGGCCGCGGCCGGGGTGAGGCTCAGGCTGGGGTTCTGCACGGTGCCGCTGTAGGCCTTGTCGGCGGTGGCCGAAGTGGCATCGGTGGCGCGCACGGTGAAGGTGTAGGAACCGCGTTCAGTGGGCGTGCCGCTGACGGTGTTCGCATTGAGGGTCATCCCGGCCGGCAGCGCGCCACTCACCAGACTGAAGGTGTACGGGCCGGTACCGCCGCTGGCGGTAAGGGTCTGCGAGATGGGGGTGCCAGCGGTCAGCGTCGGCAGTGCCGCCGGCGCGACCACGATCGACGAGTTCGCCGCCGTGATGGTGATGGTGACCCGCACCGCACCGCCGTTGCCGGATGCTTCGCCGTCGGTGAACTCGAACGCATCGGAGGTGGTGGCAGTGCCATCATGGCCGTAATCGACATACCAGCGATTGTCGGTCACGCGCAGGTTGGCTGTTCCATGCTGCGGAAAGGCCGGCCCATCCACGGCACCCAGGCCGAAGTACGCCGGGCCTGATGCGCAGTCGGTGACGTCCACGCTCACCGATGCGCCGTTGGCAACGGTGGCCGATTTCGCTGCGCATACCGGAGAGGTGTGCTGCGCCCATGCGGCGTTCGACCAGCACAGGGCGGCGCAGAACAGGACGAACACGGTCGAGAAAACACGCGCGGTACGCGCGTATCGGGTACGGAATGCCATGACCTTTCCCCCTTGGAAAGAATCCACCTGATGCATAACAACATCGAGGTGCGCGTCCCGTGCCGGCTGCCCCGGGAGCATGATGCTCCCGTCGTTCCCTGACGTCGCCAGCGGCAGGCATTCCACGCCTCCCCCCTTTGGCGCCATTGGAACAGAGTCCCCGTGTCGACGAAAGCCCCCAGCGACGGGACTTGTGAACAGCCTGAATGGCGTTCAGAGTAGCTGCGCGCCAGTCCGGCGCCGCGCTCAGCATCCAAGGGGGATCAGATGAGCGAATTCTTCGTCGGCCAGATCATGATGGCCGGGTTCAATTTTGCACCCAAGTATTTCGCGCAATGCAACGGGCAATTGCTGCCCATCAACCAGAACCAGGCGTTGTTTTCACTACTGGGCGTGCAGTACGGCGGCAATGGCGTCACCACCTTCGGCCTACCGGATCTGCGCGGGCGCACGCCCGTCGCGTATGCGCCATCGGCCGATGGAGCATGGCAGCCGCCGGCCATGCAGATCGGTCAGCAGGCCGGGACCGAGAACGTGACCCTGTTGCCCACGCAGTTGCCTGCGCATGGCCACCAGGTCGTGGGCGTGGCCGCTGCCGGCGACAACCGCAACCCCACCGGGCGCACGTTCGCCGGCGGCGGCACGACCAAGCTGTATGCAGCCCAGGGCGGAGCGCTGGTTGCACAGGCACCGTCGTCGGTCGCCCCGGCAGGCAGCACCCAGCCCCATCCGAACATGCAGCCCTACACCACGCTCAACTTCTGCATCGCGCTGCAGGGAATCTTCCCTTCCCGCAGTTGATCACGGGGCCGGCCGTTGCCGGCCATGCGTTACTCACAAGGAGCATGATCAGATGAGCGTACCTTTCGTCGGCGAAATCCGTATGTTCGGATTCAACCGCGTTCCCAGTGGATGGCTTGGCTGCAACGGCGCACTGATACCGATCTCAGAGTACGACGTGCTCTTCGCGCTGCTCGGCACGACCTTTGGCGGTGACGGCCAGAGCACCTTCGCCGTGCCGGACATGCGCGGCCGCGTGCCGGTGCACATGGGCCAGGGCCCGGGGCTCAGCAATCGCTCGCTGGGCGCGGTGTCCGGAACCGAGTCGGTCACGCTGACCCTGCCACAGATGCCGGCCCACACCCATGCGCTGTCGGTCTCCAGCGGGGTGGCCACGCTGGAGGCGCCCGCCGCCACCGCGATACCGGGCGCCGTCAGTGGCGAGACCTTCTATGTCACCGACACCAACGGGGCGACCGCACTGGCGATGGAGGCGTTGGCCGTGACCAGCAACGGTGGCAATCAGGCGCACGAGAACTGCATGCCCACCCTGACGGTGCAGTACTGCATCGCCTATTCCGGCATCTTCCCGCAGCAGGCCTGACCCTTCCTTCGTTTCGCCCAGAGAACCGACATGACCGAACCTTACATCGGACAGATCCAGCCGTTCGGCTTCAACTTCGCCCCTAACGGATGGGCGTTCTGCAACGGCGCTACGCTGGCGATCCAGCAGAACACCGCCTTGTTTTCGCTGCTCGGCATCCAGTACGGCGGCAACGGCACCGTCACCTTCCAGCTGCCCAACTTCAGCGCCCGCGCTGGCGGAGGGACGGGCACCGGCGACAGCCTGACCCCGCGCTCGATCGGCGACACATTCGGCGTCTCCCAGGTGGCGTTGAGCACAGTGCAGATGCCTGCCCATGGGCACACGCTGACCGCGTTCGCGCAGACCGACACCAGCAAACGCAGCGGCGTCCCGGTTGCCGGTGGTGGTCTTTCCCAGCCCGGGTCCAACGCCGTCAAGCCCTTCAGCAACGCAACGCCGGATACGCCGCTGTCCCCGTCCATGCTGCTACCCAGCAACGGTGGCAGCCAGCCACACAACAACCAGCAGCCCTACCTGGCGGTGAACTTCTGCATTGCCCTGCAGGGCGAGTTCCCTGCGTTCGACTGATGCTGCCCGCGACGCTGGCGCCGTTCCCTCTGGAGCGGCGCCCAGCGCTGGCCGGGGTCGCCGGGGACACCGGCTGGCAATGGCGCCCGCTGCGCGACAATGACCTGCCCTGGCTGGTGCAGCTGTATGCGAGCACACGCGAGGAGGAACTCCGGTCGGTGCCCTGGCCGGACGCTGCCAAGGGGCAGTTCCTGTCGCAGCAGTTCGTGGCCCAGCACCAGCACTACCTGGCCCAGCACCCGCGCGCGCATTACCTGGCGATCCTGCGCGAGGACCAGCCGGTGGGGCGCTTCTATGTCGATGAAGACGGTGAGGAGGACCTCATCGTGGACATCAGCCTGTTGCCGTCATCACGCGGCACCGGCATCGGCACGGCGGTGATCGGTTGCCAGCAGCAGGCCTGTGCGGCGCAGGGGCGCGCGCTGCGGCTGCATGTGATGCAGCACAACCACGCTGCGTTCCGCTTGTACCAGCGGATGGGGTTTGTCGCCACCGCCGCGGAGGCGGGCGAACTCTACGTGCCCATGCGCTGGGAGCCCACGCACCGTCCTGTCAGTTGAAGACGGCCTGGTACAGGAAACCGGCACGTTCCTGCGCGATCGGCACCAGGAAGATGCCCACCTCGCCCACCCGCGCATGCCGCATCGGATAGATCTGCTGCGGGAAGACGATCGGCGCGCCATTGCGGAACAACAGCGAGAACGGCGCACGTGCGGTATCCACGCGCGTCTGCGGCAGTGGCCGCGCCTCGACGAGCACGAACTCCATCTGCATGCCATCGAACTCGGCGGCGAACGTCTCGTTCACGCAGCCGGCAAAGTGTTCAAGCGTCAACAACTCCATGTCCCCTTCCCCAGTCGCGTACCGCAGGCGTAGCGGCATCGAACATCCTCGCTGCATCGCGTGGCGCGCACAAGCACCACGCGATGCACTGCGCGTGGATCAGGCCGCCAGCGCGGCGTCGATCGCGGCCACCAGGCGGGCATCGTCCGCCGGCACGTCCGGGGCGAAGCGCGCGATCACCTGGCCGTCGCGGCCGATCAGGAACTTCTCGAAGTTCCACAGCACGCCCGGGGCGGCGTTGACCACCAGCTCCGGATACTGGGCCACGGCGCCCTGCAGCTTCTCGCGCATCGGGCCTTCGCCGGTGGCGGCCGGCTGTGCGGCGGTCAGCTGCTGGTACAGCGGATGGGTGTCCTCGCCGGCCACGCTGATCTTGGCGAACATCGGGAAGCTGACGTTGTATTCCAGCTGGCAGAACTGCTGGATGTCCGCTTCGCTGCCCGGCTCCTGGGCCAGAAAGTTGTTGGCCGGGAAACCCAGCACTTCCAGGCCGGCGGCCTGCTTGTCGGCGTACAGCGCCTGCAGGCCTTCGTACTGCGGGGTCAGGCCGCACTTGGAGGCGACGTTGACGACCAGCAGCACCTTGCCGCGGTAGTCGGCCAGCGAGGTGGGCTGACCTTCGATGGTGGTAACGGGGATGTCGTAGACGGTCTGGCTCACTGCAGATTCCTTGCGTTGCATCGGGGGAGGCACAGCATAGCCGTGCCGTGGGGCGGTCAGTCGACGCAGATCGTGCCCAGTGTCACACCGCCATCGATGCGCTGGCGGCAGCCGAAGTTCTGGCTGACATCGCGCTGGCAGACGCCGCGGGCGGCCGTTCCCGGCGCGACATCACCGGTGGCCAGGCACTGGCCGGTGCAGTCGGCCTTGGCGCTGCAGGCCTTGCCGGCATCGGCGTAGGGCACCACGCACTGCACGCGCTGCAGGCGACCCAGCGGCTGCAGGCTGCCACCGGCGGCGGTGCATTCGGCGGCGCTGGGCGTGGCGGGTGTCGCTGCGGTGGTGTCTGCAGGTGGGGTACTGCTGCACCCGGCCAGGGCGAACAGGAGGGACAGCATCAGGGGCAGGCGCATGGACGGTTCCTTGAACGATGGGAGAAGGCGGGGAAAAGACGTGCCACGCAGCATGCGCGATCGCATGCATGCATGGCGTCGGCGCCTAGTCCTGCAGCGGGCTGGGTTCGTCGCCAGTCACGTCCTCGTCTTCGCCGCTCATGTCGCCGAGCAGGTCCTGGGTCTGTTCACTGCCCAACGTTTCCACGCTGCGCAGGCGACGCTCGATGGTGCGCGTCTTGCGGCTGGCTTCGCCGAGGCTGCGGCCGACCGTGGTGATCTGCTTCTCGGCTTTTTCCAGGATGCCGGCGAACTTGCCGAACTCGCTCTTGACCGCACCGAGCAGACCCCACACTTCACTGGAGCGCTGTTCGATGGCCAGCGTGCGGAAGCCCATCTGCAGGCTGTTGAGCAACGCGGTCACGGTGGTCGGGCCGGCCACCACCACGCGATGGTCGCGCTGCAGCAGGTCGATCAGGCCAGGGCGGCGGATCACTTCGGCGTACAGGCTTTCAGTAGGCAGGAACATCACTGCGAAATCGGTGGTGTGCGGCGGGGCGATGTACTTGTCGCAGATCGATTTGGCCTGGATGCGGATCGCGCGTTCGAGCTGCGCGCCCTGCACGCGCACCCCCTCGACGTCGCCCTGCTCCTGCGCATCGAGCAGGCGCTCGTAATCCTCGCGCGGGAACTTGGAATCGATCGGCAGCCACACCGGCGTGTCTTCATGGCCGCGGCCCGGCAGGCGCACGGCGATATCGACGATCTCGTTGCTGTCCGGGCGTACTTTGACGCCACGCGCGTACTGCTCCTGGGTGAGCGTCTGCTCGAGGATGTTGTCCAGCTGCACTTCACCCCAGCTGCCGCGGTTCTTGACGTTGGTCAGCACGCGCTTGAGGTCGCCCACGCCGGTGGCCAGCTGCTGCATTTCGCCGAGCCCGCGCTGGACCTGCTCCAGCCGCTCGGAGACCAGCTGGAACGAAGCACCCAGGCGGGTTTCCAGGGTGGTCTGCAGCTTTTCGTCAACGGTCACGCGCATCTGGTCGAGCTTCTCGGCGTTGTCGCTCTGCAGGCTCTTGAGCTGCTGCTCGAGCGTGGCACGCATCTCGCCGATACGCTGCTCGTTGCGCTGGGTCATTTCCTGCAGGCGCAGGCCCAGCGATTCGGCCAGGCGCTGCTGCGACTGCCCGGTTTCCTCGCGGCCCAGGCGCGCGTCTTCGGCCAGGGCCTGGCGCAGCGCGGCCATGTGGCTGTCGGTACGCGTGGTCAGTTCCACCAGCTGCTGGCCGAATGCTTCGATGCGCGCCTGCTGCTGTTGCCCGAACGCTTCCAGCTGCGCACGCACTTCCTGCATGCGCAGGGCCAGCAGGTCGCCGGTGCGCTGCTGGCTGAGCGTGCTTTCCTCGCGGGCCTTGCGCGCGTCTTCACCGAGCGCATCGCGCAGCAGGTCCAGGCGCTGGTCGGTGCGGGTCGACAGATCGGTCAGCGCGCGCGCGAAACTTTCCAGCCGGGCGTCCTGCTGGCGGCCCAGGCCTTCGAGCTGCTCACGCAGTTCGCTGCGGCCGATCCGCGCTTCCTCGCGCAGGGTCTGTTCGAGATCGCCGTTGCCGGAACGCCGCAGCAGCGCGAGCAGCTGCAGCACGAGGACGGCACACACCAGGCCGCCGAGAATGAGGAATTCGGTTTGCATGCGCCAAGTGTAGGCCGCGGCGGTCTCATTGGCTGCGTCAGAACCCTTCGAGCACGAGCTTGCCGCGCGCGCGGTGGCTCTCGATCAGGGCGTGTGCCTGGCGCAGGTTGGCGGCGTTGATGCGGCCGTAGTGTTCGCCGAGCGTGGTACGCAGCACGCCCGCATCGATCAGCGCTGCCACGCGCTCGAGCAGCTCATGCTGCCGCTGCACATCGGGCGTGTTGAAGCTGGACCGGGTGAACATCGATTCCCAGTGCAGGGACAGGCTCTTGCGCTTGAGCGCCATCACATCGAGCTGGCCGGGATCGTCGATCAGCGCCAGCTGACCCTGCGGCGCCAGCACGGCGACGATCTGATCGTAGTGCTGGTCGGTATGGGTCAGGCTGGCCACATGGCTGACCTCGGCGATCCCCAGGCGCTGCAGGCCTTCGCTCAGCGGCTGGGTGTGGTCGATCACATGGTGCGCGCCCAGCGCGTAGACCCAGTCCTGGGTATCCGGGCGCGAGGCGGTGCCGATCACGGTCAGGCGGGTCAGCTGGCGGGCCAGCTGCACCAGGATCGAGCCGACCCCACCGGCGGCACCGATCACCAGCAGGGTCTGCCCTTCGCCGCCGTTTTCCGCGATGCGCAGGCGATCGAACAGCAACTCCCAGGCGGTGATCGCCGTCAGCGGCAGCGCCGCCGCGGCGGCATCATCCAGGCTGGCCGGCTTGTGGCCGACGATGCGCTCGTCCACCAGCTGATACTCGGCGTTGCTGCCGGCGCGGCCGATCGCGCCCGCATAGAAGACCGCGTCGCCGGGCTGGAACAGCGTCACCTCGTCGCCCACCGCATCCACGATGCCGACTGCGTCAAAGCCCAGTACGCGGGGCTCGGTGACGGCCACGCCGGTGCGGACCTTGGTATCGACCGGGTTCACCGAGATCGCGCGGACCTCGACCCGCAGGTCGCGCGGGCCGGGGGTGGGGATCGGCAGGGTGATGTCCACCAGCGCGGCGGGGTCGCTGATCGGCAGGCCATGCTGGGTATAGGCAACGGCTTTCATCGGGGGAGATCCAGTGGGGAAGACGGACAGCCTGCGCTTCACGGCGGGGTGGAGAAAGGCGCAAAATCGGGCAGCACTTTCACAGCAGGAATGAAAATGGTCCGCTTGGACGACCTCGCCCTGTTCGTCCGCACCGCCGCGCTGGGCAGCTTTTCCAACGCCGCACGCGAGGCCGATCTGCTGCCCGGCCAGGTCGCTGCGGCGGTGGCGCGGCTGGAACGCGAGCTGGACCTGCGCCTGTTCGTGCGCTCCACCCGCAGCCTGCGCCTGACCGCCGAGGGCGCGCTGTACCTGCCCTATGCGCAGGAGGTGCTGGCCGCGCTGCGCGAGGGCGAGGCCCGGGTGCGTGGCGAGGATGCCGAACTGCGCGGCACGCTGCAGGTGGCCGCACCCTCGGATCTGGGCCGCAACCTGCTGCTGCCGTGGCTGACCGAGTTCCGCGCCGCGCACCCGAAGCTGCAGCTGCGCCTGCAGTTGTCCGACCAGGTCGCCGATGTGTTCCGCGATCCGGTCGATATCGCCTTCCGCCTGGGCCGCTTCGACAACGCCAGCTACGTTGCCCTGCCCCTGCTGCCGGGCAACCGCCGGGTGCTGGCCGCCTCACCGGACTACCTGGCCCGGCACGGTACGCCGGACAGCCTGGAGGCGTTGAAAGAGCACCACTGCCTGCTCTATCAACTGGCCGGGCGCGCGTACGACCGCTGGAGCTTCGAAGCCGATGGCCGGCGCACGGTGATCCCGGTGCGCGGCAACATGGTCTGCGACGATGCCGACGTGGTCCGCCGCTGGGCGGTGGCCGGGGAAGGGATCGTGTTCAAATCGTGGCTGGATATCTGCGCCGATGTGCAGGCCGGGCGCCTGCAGGTGCTGCTGGACGGGGCCGGCGACAACCTGCCGTTGAACCTGGTGTGTCCGCACCGCAAGCAGTTCTCGCCGGCGATCCGGCAGTTGCATGCGTTGTTCGCGCAACGGCTGCAGCCGCTGCTTGCCGGGTTGCCGGCCGGCGCGCGCTGACGCTATCGCCCGGCGCGCGGCTGCCGGACAATGCCCCTCCCCCGTAGTCGAGTCGCCGCCATGCCGTGGATGGGCATCCAGGATCTGTGGACCTTTGTTGCTGCCGTGCTGGTGTTCCTGGCACTGCCGGGCCCGGGCACCTTCACCCTGCTCACCGCCACCGGCCGCGGCGGCGTGCGCGGCGGGTACACGGCGCTGTTCGGCCTGCTGCTGGGCGACCAGATCCTGATGTGGCTGGCGGTGGCCGGGGTGGCGGCGCTGCTCAAGGCCAACCCGCTGGTGTTCCACGCGGTGCAGTACCTCGGCGCGGGGTACCTGGTGTGGATCGGCATCGGCCTGCTGCGCCAGCCGCGCGCCCAGGGCGAGGAAGGTGGCATCCGCCTCACGCCGGGCCACTACTTCCGCCAGGCGGTGCTGATCAACCTGCTCAACCCGAAGGCGATCATCTTCTACATGGCCTTCCTGCCGTTGTTCATCGATCCGGCACGGCACCAGGGTGTGGTGACGTTTGCGACCATGGCGCTGATCATCTTCGTCATGGGGCTGGCCTACTGCTCGGTGCTGATCGGGGTGGGCAACCTGCTTCGCCGTCGGATTCTGCAGCACCCGCGTGTCGGGCTTTGGCTGAGGCGGGTGGCGGGGGTGTTCCTGGTCGGGTTCGGTGTGCGGCTGGGCGTGAGCGGCTGAGCCCTTGCGGGCAGACGTGGTGCACGACGACAGCGCGCGTCGTGTTCGCCCGCGGATAGGGAACATCATCGCGACGCTCGGTTTTCATTCAAACATTGAGATTCCCCTGCGTGCCGGTGACGTGTCCAATCGGCGCCATCGTCCAACGTCGCCTCCCCGGCGCGTGCGCAACGCTGCGGGGACACCATGCCTTCACCTGTCTACTTCGTGCAGCACCTGAGTGGTCATGACGAGCGCCTGCTCGGCATGCACACCCATCGGATCGACCTGGCCCACCCGGCGGTCTCGCGGATCGTTGCCGGGTTGCAGCCGGTGGACCGGATCGATCTGCGTGCCTGCCTGTTCGACTGCCACGCCAGCCTGTTGATCGGGCTGCGCCACCGTATCGCCGAAGCCGAAGCCGCCGCGCAGGGCTGGCGTCTGTTCGATGCCGATGGCGTGCTGTGCTGCAAGCGCTTCCCCGGCGATGCGCAGGTGATCTATCCACAGGGTCATCCACCGCTCGCGGACTGGGCGGCCGCCCTGTTGCCAGGCGGCGGATGAGCCGAGAGCCTCAGCGCCGCATCGCCTCGCGCAGATGGTCGATGAACACCCGCAGCTTGGGCGCCATCTGCTCGCGTGCCGGGTAGTACAGGTGGAAGCCGGCGAACGGCTGCTGCCAATCCTGCAGCACGCACTGCAGGCGGCCGGCCGCCACATCGCCGGCGTAGAGTGCCTCAAAGCCCTGCGCCAGCCCCATGCCTCTGATAACGGCGGCATGGATCAGCCCGGCGTCGTTGAACACCAGCCGGCCCGCCACCTCCACCTCGAAATCGCGACCCTCGCCGGTGAACTCCCACGCCATCCGCCGGCCGGTGCTGAGCCGGTGCACGATGCACTCGTGCCCGACCAGGTCGGCCGGGGTGGCGGGCACACCGTGCGTGGCCAGATAGTCCGACGTAGCCACCACTACCTGCCGCTCCAGCGGCCCGATCGGCACCGCGATCATGCCGCGGGCCAGGCTTTCGCCCAGCCGGATGCCGGCGTCGAAGCCGCCGGCAACCAGATCGGTGAGCGCGGTTTCCACGAACAGCTCCACCTCGATCTGGGGATAACGCGCCAGGAAGCCGGGCAGGTGCGGCAGCACCAGCAGTTCGGCAGCGATCCGCGGCACGTTGATGCGCAGCTTGCCGGCGGGGACATCGCGCTGCTGGTCCAGGTCTTCGAACGCGGCATCGATCCGGGCCAGGCCCTCGCGTACCTGCGCCAGGAAGCGCGCGCCCTGCTCGGTCAGGCCGACCCGGCGCGTGGTCCGTTGCAGCAGCCGCACGCCAAGGTGGGCCTCCAGCGCGCGCACCGTCTGCGATAGCGCCGAGGGCGATACGCCCAGCTCGTCAGCGGCCCGGGTGAAGCTGGCATGGTGCGCGACGCGGGCGAACGCGACCACGGCAGGCAGGGGATGCTGGGCGCTCATTGTGAAGGCTGGCTTCAAGGACGATGCGGGAGCAGCCAGTTTATCCACATAGTCCGCAGGAGGATGCTGGTCCTGTTCCTTCCCTTCCCCGGAGTACCGCATGCAGACCCGTACCCTTGGCCGCGATGGCCCCACTGTTTCCGCGCTCGGCCTGGGCTGCATGGGCATGAGCGCCTTCTATGGCGGCCGCAGCAGCGATGCCGAATCGACCGCGGTCATCCACCGCGCGCTGGAGCGCGGTGTCACCCTGCTCGACACCGCCGACATGTACGGCCCGCACACCAACGAAGTACTGGTCGGCAAGGCGATCGCCGACCGCCGCGACCAGGTGTTTCTCGCCACCAAGTTCGGGATCAAGCTGGAGCCGAGCGACACCGCCGCGCGCAGCGTCGATGGCCGCCCGGAGTACGTGATCGCCGCCTGCGAGGCCAGCCTGCAGCGGCTGGGCGTGGACCACATCGACCTGTACTACCAGCACCGCGTGGACGGCACGGTGCCGATCGAAGACACCGTGGGGGCGATGGCGCGGTTGGTCGAACAGGGCAAGGTGCGCTTCCTCGGCCTCTCCGAGGCCTCGGCCGGCACGATCCGCCGCGCCCATGCGGTGCATCCGATCACCGCGGTGCAGACCGAGTACTCGCTGTGGTCACGCGATCCGGAAGACAACGGTGTGCTGGCGACGGTGCGTGAGCTCGGCATCGGCTTCGTGCCCTACTCGCCGCTGGGCCGTGGCTTCCTGACCGGCGCGATCCGCAGCCCGGCCGATTTCGATGCCGATGACTACCGCCGCCAATCGCCGCGCTTCCAGGGCGAGAACTTCGACCGCAACCTGGCTCTGGTGGATGCGGTGACCGCGATGGCCACGACCCAGGGCGTGAGCCCCGGGCAGCTCGCCCTGGCCTGGGTGCTGGCGCAGGGTGAGGATCTGGTCCCGATCCCGGGCACCAAGCGGCTGGCCTATCTGGAGGAAAACCTTGGCGCGCTGCAGGTGCGGCTCACTGCCGACGAGTTGGCAAGGATCGATGCGATCTTCCCGGCCCATGCCGCCGCCGGCGCGCGCTATGCCCCGGCGGCCATGGCGACCTTGAACCGCTGAGGTGCCACCGGCCGGATCGTGACGCTCGATCCGGCCGAGGCTGCCGGCAGCGTGCGCGGGGGAGGACAATGGTGCTCTTTCTGTCTGGATGGACCCTGCCCCATGCGCTGGCTCGCCCCGCTGTTGCTGCTGCTGGCCATCGCGCCGGCGCACGCCGATGAAATCCGCTGCCTGACCGGTGGCAGCCGCCAGCAGATCCATCTTGAATGGAAACTCCCCGAGGGCGCCGTGGGCGGTGAGCGGGTCAGCCATGTGCGTTACGCCGGCAAGACCGCGTGGCTGCGGCTGACCCTGGCCTCGCAGGAGAGCACGGTACTGGCCGAAGACCGCCCGTGGCAGTTCGACACGGTGTGGGACGAGCACCTGGACGGCAAGGTCATCGGCCACTATGCGATCAGCACCCAGGGTGCGCGCATCTATGGCTTCTCCTACACCAACGCGCGGACGGGCAAGCAGACCGCGTTCGGTGAAGACGTCGGTGCGATCTCCGACACCGGCTGCCACTGGGAATGAGCCTCCGGTCTTTGTGCCGGTTTCGTCACCTTCGCCTCAGTCATGCGGGCGGTGCAGCCGCTTACGACGCTTGGCAGTAGTAATGCTGCGCCGCGTTCGGTAAAACTCGCAGACTTGTCGTTCACAGTCATCCACCGCGAGGCCCCATGTCATTGCTCCGGCGCAAGTCCCTAGACACTGTCACCGTCCATGAAGCCGGCAGGCAACTGATCCCGACCCTGAGTTGGCCGCACCTGATCGCGCTGGGCATCGGCGCCATCGTCGGCACCGGCATCTACACCCTGATCGGTGTCGGCGCGAACCTGGCCGGCCCCGCGGTGCTGATTTCCTTCGCCATCGCCGGCGCGGTCTGCGCCTGCGCGGCCCTGTCCTACGCCGAGCTGTCGACGATGATGCCGGCCGCCGGCAGCGCCTACACCTACAGCTACACCGCCCTGGGCGAGGTGGTGGCCTGGGTGGTCGGCTGGAGCCTGATACTGGAATACTCGCTGGTGGTGAGTACGGTCGCGGTCGGGTGGTCCGGCTACGCGGTCGGCTTCCTGCACGGCTTCGGCATCGACCTGCCCCTGATGCTGACCGCCGGCCCCCACGTGGAAGGCGGCTTCATCAACCTGCCGGCGGTGCTGATCACCTTCCTGGTGGCCGGCATGCTGATGGCCGGCACCAAAGAGAGCGCGACCCTCAACGCCGTTCTGGTGGTGATCAAGATCATCGCGCTGACTGTGTTCGTGGCCATTGCGATGCCGCACTTCGACACCAGCCACATGGAGCCGTTCATGCCGTTCGGCTTCGTCAAGTCGCTGGGCGCCGATGGCGTCGAACGCGGGGTGATGGCGGCCGCCGCGATCATCTTCTTCGCGTTCTACGGCTTCGATGCGATCTCCACCGCCGCTGAAGAAACCAAGAAGCCCGAGCGCGACCTGGCGATCGGCATCATCGGCTCGATGGTCGGCTGCACCATCATCTACGTGCTGGTGGCGCTGGCTGCCGTGGGTGCGATGAGCTACACGATCTTCGGCCAGAGCGCCGAGCCGCTGGCGCTGATCCTGCGCGAGCTGGGCAGCCCGGGTGCGGCCAAGTGGATCGGCGCTGCCGCCGTGATCGCGCTGCCGACCGTGCTGCTGGCCTTCCTGTACGGCCAGAGCCGGATCTTCTTCGTCATGTCGCGCGACGGCCTGCTGCCGCGTGGGCTGTCCAAGGTCAGCGCGCGCACCGGAACGCCAGTCGCCACCACGCTGTTCACCGCGGTGCTGGTGGCCGCGCTGGCCGGCGTGGCACGCCTGGACGAGATCGCCGCGCTGGCCAACGCGGGCACCCTGGCCGCGTTCACGGCGGTGGGCCTGTGCCTGGTGGTGCTGCGCAAGCGCGAGCCCAACCGCGTGCGCAAGTTCCGCACGCCGCTGGCCTATGTGGTCGGCCCGCTGGCGATGATCGGCTGCGTGTACCTGTTCTTCAGCCTGCCGAGCACCACCCAGCTGTACTTCCTGGGCTGGAACGTTCTGGGCCTGATCGCCTACTTCGCCTACGGGCGTCGCAATGCGGTGCTGGGCAAGCGCTGAGCGATCGCGCCGGCCACCGGCCGGCGATGACCGGGTGTGAAAAAGGCAGGCCCTGGGCCTGCCTTTTTCTTTGTGGGCGCTGGTGAAGCCGCGCTGCCGGGCAGCGCGCGTGTTGCCCCCTGTACTCAGGACTTCGCGGCGGCGACCTTGGCCGCGTGATCCTGTGCCTGCTGCATGACGCGCAGCAGGTTGCCGCCCCAGATACCGGCGATCTGTTTCTCGCTGTAGCCCTTGCGCAGCAGCCACGCGGTGATCTTCGGCAACTGGCTCACGTCGGGCAGATCCGCCAGGCCACCGCCGCCATCCCAGTCCAACCCGATACCCACGTGTCCGGGGCCGACCACGTTGAGGATGTGCTCGAGGTGGGCGAAGAAATCGTCGAGCGTGGCCTTGCGCAGCGGAATGCGCTGGTCGATTTCCTCCAACCCCTTCTTCAGCGCGACACCCTGCTGGATGCTCATGCCGACGTAATCGGTGCCCAGCTGCGCCATCAGCGCCGTCTCGGCCGCCTTGCGCGCCTCGCTCTTGGCGGTGTCGATCAGATAACCACCATAGGCGTTGACCTGGATCACGCCACCGGCCTTGGCCAGCTGTTTCAGGCGCGTATCGTCGAGGTTGCGCGGATGGTTGTAGATCGCCTTGGCCGAACTGTGCGAGAGCACGAACGGCACCGGCATGCGCTCGATCAGATCATCGAACACCGCATCGGCAGCATGCGACTGATCGATGACGATGCCCAGCCGCACCGCTTCATCCACCAGCGCTTTGCCGGCCGGACTCAGGCCCTTCCACTCGGCACCCTTGGGATCAGTGGCCGAATCGGCGAACTCGTTGTTGGCGAAGTGCACCGTGCTGAGCAGGCGCAGGCCGGCCAGGTGGTAGTAACTGAGCAGCGTGGGATCGTCGACCAGCGGGCTGGCGTTCTCCATGCTGATGTAGACCACGCGCTTGCCGGCGGCCTTGATGCGCGCGGCATCGGCGGCGGTCAGCGCGAGCTGGAAGGTGTCCGGATGCGCGGCGAGAATCTCGCGGATCTCGGTCAGCCGCAGCAGGCCGGCATCGCGGTCATGCTGGTGCGCTTGTGCGCTGCGGTCGCCCTGATCGGTGTAGATCGCCCAGAAGCCGCCATCCAGCGCGCCTTCGACCATGCGCGGGTAGTCCACCTGCGACAGCGCGTTGTGGTCGTGCCGCTGGGTGATGTCGAAGCCGTCGCGGTGGAAGTTGGCCGGCGTATCCAGATGGCTGTCCAGCGTCAGCAGCCGCTGCTGCAGCGCGGACGCCTTGGCCAGTTCCTGCGGGGTGAACGCGATCGCGTGGGCGGCCAGCGGCGTGCACAACGCCAGCGAAACCAGCAAAGACAGACTGCGCAACGTCATGACGCCTCACCTTGGTTGAGAAGCGTCAGACCATAGCGCCGAGAGGACAACAAACGGTAGTGCCGGCCGCTGGCCGGCTCCCCGCGACAATCGGCGACCAGGAGGAGCCGGCCAGCGGCCGGCACTACCCGATGCCGAACGTGGCCGGGATCCTGCGAATCAGTCCACCACGCGGCAGAACACGGCCTTGAGGTAGCGCGATTCCTGCACGTGGGCCATGAACGGGTGGTCCGGACCGGCGCCGGCCACTTTCAGGATCTGGATGGTACGGCCGGCGTAGAACGCGGCACGGCGCAGCATGTCCAGGAACTGATCTTCGGCTACCAGGCCGGTGCACGAGAACGTGGCGAGCAGGCCACCGGGCTTGACCACGCCCAGCGCCAGCTTGTTCATGTCCAGGTACTTCTTCAGCGCGGTGATGACCTGGTCGCGGTCGCGGGTCATCTTGGCCGGATCCAGGATCACCACGTCGTATTTTTCGCCGCGGTTGGATGCATCGCGCAGCCACGGGAAGATGTCGGACTGGATGAACTTCGGGCGCACGTTGTTGAGCTTGGCGTTGCCCTTGGCGATCGCGATCACGTCTTCATCGATATCGATGCCGACCACCTCGGCCGCACCGCGCGCGGCGGCGTACACCGCAAAGCCACCGGTGTTGCAGCACAGGTCCAGCACGGTCTTGCCTTCCACCTGCTGGCTCAGCCACTGGCGGTTCTCACGCTGATCGGCGAAGAAGCCGGTCTTGTGGGCACCGGCCGGGTCGGCGCGGAACTTCACGCCGTACTCGGTGATCACCGAGGCTTCGGTGGTGGTGTTGCCGTGGAAGTCGAAGCTCTCCTGCTTCTGCACGTGCTCGTCGGCGAAGCTGTGGAAACGGCAGCCCGGGAACTGTTCGCGCAGGGCTTCATACACCCACTCGCGGTGGCGGAACATGCCGGCGGCGAAGAATTCGACCACGACCAGGTCGCCGTAGCGGTCCACGACCAGGCCGGACAGACCGTCGCCTTCGCTGTGGACCACGCGCCAGGCATCGGAGATCTCGTCCAGCTTGAGCACCTCACGACGCAGCGACACCGCCTGGGCGATCTTGCGCGAGAACCAGCCGGCGTCGACCGGGATGGCCTGATCGGTCTCCAGGATGCGCACGGCAATGCGCGAATGACCGTTGTAGAAGCCACGGCCGATCCACTCCCCGTCCACGCCGACGACGTCGACGATGGCACCGGGTTTGGGACGGACGGCCGGCTTTTCGACCAGTTTCTGGAAGATCCACGGGTGGCTGGAGCGCCAGGCGTTCTTGAGGCGGACAACGGGGGCAGGGGTATTCATATGCGCATTGTAAACGGGAAGCCCGCAGCCCTCGGTACTAGCGGCGAGGCCCACGACGCTTTGGTAGTGACGGCCGCTGGCCGTCAGCGCGGTAAACCCGGCCGCTACCTGGTTGACGGCCAGCGGCCGTCACTACATGGAAACCATTTGACGCCGGCCCCCGGCACCCCGCAGAATCGGCCCCAGAAGGGGAGTAGCTCCCAGACGTTGTCGCCGTCAATTCGAGCCCGCAGGCTCCGGTGCAACGGCAGTCCCACCCATCGGGACTGCGAGCGAGACCTTCGCCGTATGGCGAAGCTCTGTCCCTGGATCCCCCCGATCCTCCGTTGCAGATCCTCGCCGTCCGGCTTGAGGCACTCTATTTTTTCCAACGGATAAACCCAATGCAGACGATCGGTAATGTGTGGTTGTGGGGCGGCTTCGGCGCGGTGGTGATCATCGCGCTACTGGTCGACCTCGTCTTGATGCGACATGGCGGCCCACACAAGGTCACCTTCAAGGAAGCCCTGTGGTGGTCCATCGGCTGGGTCGCCCTCGCCCTGGCCTTCAACGGTGGCCTCTGGTACTACCTGAACGAGACCGCCGGCCAGGTGGTGGCCAACAAGGTCGGCCTGGAGTTCCTGACCGGTTACCTGGTCGAGAAAGCCCTGGCGGTGGACAACATCTTCGTGTTCCTGATGATCATGGGCTACTTCGCGGTGCCCGAGGAACAGCGCCAGAAGGTGTTGATCATCGGCATCCTCGGAGCGATCGTGCTGCGTACGATCATGATCTTCGCCGGCAGCGTGCTGCTGACCAAGTTCCACTGGCTGCTCTACGTGTTCGGCGCGTTCCTGCTCTTCACCGGCTGGAAGATGTGGTTCTCGGCCGGCAGCGAGCCGGATCTGGAGACCAATCCCGCCCTGCGCTGGATGCGCAAGCACCTGCGCCTGCTGCCGGACTATGCCGGCAATGCCATGAGCGTCATGCGCGATGGCAAGCGGTGGTTCACGCCGCTGTTCGTGGTGCTGATCCTGATCGCGGTGACCGACGTGATCTTCGCGGTGGACAGCATCCCGGCGATCTTTGCGATCACCACCGACCCGTTCATCGTGCTGACCTCGAACGTGTTCGCGGTGCTGGGCCTGCGCGCGATGTTCTTCCTGCTGGCCGGCATGGCCGATCGCTTCCACCTGTTGCCGTACGGCCTGGCCCTGGTGCTGGCCTTCATCGGCATCAAGATGATGCTGATCGACATCTTCAAGATCCCCACCCCGATCTCGCTGGGTGTGGTGGCGGTGATCATCGCCGCGACCGTGGTGCTGAGCCTGAAGAACCCGCCGAAGGAAGGCGGCCACGCCTGACCGACCGTGCCGCCTGCGGGATTGTCCCGCAGGCGGCACCTCTCTCTCCCACGGCGTTGCCCTTGTGTTCATCCGGGGCGACGCCATCCCTAAGGGTATGAACGCCAACCTGCCCCAGCCCACCGGCACGCCGCCGGTCCCGTCCCGCAACGACCGTGGTGGTGTACTGCGGGCGTTCAACCTGAGCCTGGCCTTCGTGCTGCTGCTGGTCGCGGTGTATACCGCCCAGGGCCACGTCGACTGGCGTCCGTGGGCGGTTGCCCCATTGGACAAGGCCGGCCTGCTCGGCATTCTCGGTGCACCGCTGCTGCACGGCTCGATCCAGCATCTGGGTGCCAATGCGGCAGCCCTGCTGATCCTCGGCACCCTGGCCGGCAGCGTCTATCCCAAGGCCACCGTGCGCGCGCTGCCCCTGTTGTGGGTGGGTTCGGGGCTCGGTGCCTGGCTGCTCGGCGATCTGGGCAGCCGCCATCTGGGCGCCAGTGGCATCACCCACGGCCTGATGTTCCTGGTGTTCGTGCTCGGCCTGCTGCGCCGCGACCGGCCAGCGATCGCCGCCGGGCTGATCGCCTTCCTGTTCTACGGCAGCATGCTGCTGACCATCCTCCCGCACGAGCCGGGCGTGTCCTGGCAATCGCATATGGGCGGTGCCTTCGCCGGCATCATCAGCGCGCTGCTGTTCCGCTTGTCCGACCCGATGGCGCCGCGCAAGCGCTACAGCTGGGAGGATGAGGAAGAGGACGACATCGACGCTGCGCGCGACGCCGATCTGGAACCGCCCTCCCCGACCCGCGTGCCGGTGCTGTGGCAGCCGCGCGAGGGCCGCGACTTCGTGGTGCTGCCGTTCCGGCGGCGCGATGAAGGGTCATCGCTGGACTGACCGGCAGCGCCATCTGATGGCATGCCACGGTAGAGCCACGCCATGCGTGGCTGCCGTGCGCCGGATAGTCCGATAGCGCGCCGATCACGATCGTACCGACCAACGGTCGGTACCTACCGGGTCGCCGGTGTCCCATCCCCATCCACCGCACGCCGGCCCAGCGCCGGGTCATCGGTGAAGAACGCATCGATGCCGGTGGCCAGGTAGGCGCGCATCTCGGCGACCGAGCCTTCGGCATTGCGGGCATTCGGCTCGCCGCTGCGGAACTCCGCGGCCTGGAAGTAGTTCTCCGGCCGGAACGTATACGGCACCACCATCAACCCGGCCGCATGCGCATCACGCACCAGCGAGGTCGGGGTGTCCAGCTTCCCCTGCGCATCCAGTGGAATGACCATGCGCAGGCTCGGGCCGATGCCGTCGGCGTAGGTCGCGACCTCGCGCAGTCCCACCGGTGTGATCAGGTCGGCATAGCGCTGGCTGCCCTTGGCGGCCAGCACGTCACCGGGCTGCTGCTTGGGATCGCCGAGCAACTGCAGGAGGCGGATGTTGCTGTCGCGGCCGAGCTTGCCGCGCAGGTAACGCAGGTTGCCGACCTCGAAGGACTGGATCGTCACCGGTGCCACGCGCGTGTAGGCGTTGCCCTGCAGCGCGGCGACCACCTTGTCTTCCATCGGCAGGCCGATGCGCGTGAAGTAGGTGCCGTGCTTGATCTCCGGCACCAGCCCGATGCCGCGGTTGGCGCGCCCGGCCTGCTGCACCAGGAAGGCGATGATCTCGTCCAGCGTGGCGATGCGGAACTGGCCGTCGAAGGCGGTGCTGCGCAGCTGCGGCAGGCGCTCGCGGGCGTACAGCGTCTTCAGCTCGGCCAAGGTGAAGTCTTCGGTGAACCAGCCTTCGATGCGCTCGCCGTCGATGGTCTTGACGGTCCTGCGGCTGGCGAACTCGGGATGCGCAGCCACATCGGTGGTGCCGCCGATCTCGTTCTCGTGGCGCGATACCAGCACGCCGTCCTTGGTCATCACCAGGTCCGGCTCGATGTAGTCGGCGCCATCGGCGATGGCCTGCGCATACGCGGCGAGCGTGTGCTCGGGCAGCAGCGCACTGGCGCCGCGGTGGCCGTAGACGGCGGCCTTGGCCGGCGTGGAGGAAGACGATTCAGCGCTCATGGCCACCGATGGTGCCACGGCCAGCGACACCAGCAACACACATCCCCACAACTGCTTGGACACTGCAAATCCCTGTCGATAAAGAACCCGGTCAGTCTGCTGCAAGGCTGTGACAGCGCGAAGAAAGGCCGTGCACCTACTTCCCGATACAGAAGCTCGAGAAAATACGCCCCAACAGGTCATCGGCGCTCATCCGTCCGGTGATTTCGCCCAGCGCCTCATGGGCCAGGCGCAGTTCCTCCGCCGCCAACTCCAGGTGCTCGTGGACCAGCTCCGATTCGGCGCGCTCGGCATGGCCGATGGCCTGGCCGATCGCCTCGACGTGGCGGGCCCGCGCGGAGAACTCACCGTCCACGCTGTCGCCGGCACTGCCGCTGGCCAGTGCGCGCAGGCGTGCGTGCAGCTGATCCAGGCCGAGGCCGGTCGCGGCCGAGACATGCACCACGTCCGCTGGGTCGTCGATCGGCATCGCGTCCAGCAGGTCACTCTTGTTGTGGATCCACAGCTGCTGCGGCACGTCGGCGATGCTGTCGCCCACCGCGTCGCGGCCGGCCTGCGGATCGCGCGCATCGACCACCACGATGGCCAGGTCGGTGCGCTGCATCTCCGCGCGCGCCCGGCGCATGCCTTCCCGCTCGATCGCATCGCCGCCTTCGCGCAGACCGGCGGTGTCGACCAGGGTCAGTTCCAGGCCATCGATGCGGATGGTCTCGCGCAGGGTGTCGCGCGTGGTGCCGGCGATGTCGGTGACGATCGCCCGTTCACTACCGGCCAGCGCATTGAGCAGCGAACTCTTGCCCGCGTTCGGCGGCCCCACCAGGACGGCGTGCAGACCGTCGCGCAGTTTGCGCCCGCGTTCGGCATCCTCGCGCAGCCGGATCAGCGCCTGCAGCGCGGTGACCAGGCCACTGCGGACCTGCGCGCCGCCGAGGGTATCGAGTGGTTCGTCGGCGAAATCGATCGCCGCTTCCACGTGGATCCGCAGCAGAACAAGCTGTTCTGCGACCTCGTCCACGCGGCGCGAGAACACGCCGTCCAGCGAGCGGCGTGCCGCGCGCGCTGCGCGGGTATCGCTGGCAGCAATCAGATCGGCAATCGCCTCGGCCTGGGCCAGATCGAGCTTGCCGTTGAGGAAGGCCCGCTCGCTGAACTCACCCGGCCGCGCCTGCCGAGCCCCCAGTGCAATGCAGCGCGCGACCAGTTGCTGGAGCACCACCGGGCTGCCATGCCCCTGCAGTTCCACCACTTCTTCGCCGGTGAAGCTGTTCGGGGCGGGAAACCACAGCGCGATACCGTCATCGATCACCTCGCCGCCCGCATCGCGGAAGCGCGCGTAATGCGCGTGCCGCGGCCGCATCGCGCGCACGCCGATCGCCTCGGCGATGGGCCGCGCCTGGGGGCCGGACAGCCGCAGCATGCCGACGCCGCCCGCGCCGGGCGCGGTGGCGATGGCCACGATGGTGTCGGGGGCATGGGTCATGTCGGGCTCACTGCAGCGTGCGGGGAATCAGGGGGCATTCTACGGACCGCACGGTTGGCCGGGCCGCAGATGCAGGAAACCCGCCTTGCGGCGGGTCTCCTGTGTGGCTTACTTCTTGGCGGTGACGACCGGCAGCGGATCGCTGCCATGACGCTTGGTCATCCACCACTGCTGGAGCAGGCCCAGGCCACCGTTGACGACCCAGTACAGCACCAGACCGGACGGCATGAAGGCCATCATGACGCCGAACACCAGCGGCATCAGCTGCATCATCTTGGCCTGCATCGGGTCCATGCCCGGCGCCGGGGTCAGCTTCTGGGTGGCCCACATCACCGCCACGTTGATCACCGGCAGGATGAAGTACGGGTCACGTGCGGTCAGATCCTGGATCCAGCCCAGCCACGGGGCCTGGCGCAGTTCCACCGATTCCACCAGCACCCAGTACAGCGCGAAGAAGATCGGCATCTGGATGAGGATCGGCAGACAGCCGCCCATCGGGTTGATCTTCTCTTTCTTGTAGAGCTCCATCATCGCGGTCTGGAACTTCTGGCGGTCATCGCCATAGCGTTCCTTGAGCTGCGCGATGCGCGGCTGGAAGCGACGCATCTTGGCACCGGACTTGTACTGCACCGCCGAGAGCGGATACAGCACCAGCTTCAACAGCACCACCAGGCCGACGATCGCCCAGCCCCAGTTGTTGACGACCTTGTGGACCTGGTTGAGGACCCAGAACAGGCCCTGGCCGATGATCGCCATCAGCGAGAAGCGGCTGTAGTCGACCACGCGGTCCAGGCCCTTCACGTCTTCCTTGGCGATCAGGTTGACCAGCTTCGGGCCGACCCACAGGCGGGCTTCGGTGCTGACCTGCTGGCCCGGGGCCACGGTAAAGGCCGGGCCACGCGCTTCGATCTGGTCGCGGCCGTTGTTCTGCGCCAGCGAGTACTGCGCGGCCTGGTCGGCCTGCGGAATCCACGCGGTGAAGAAGTGGTGCTGCAGCATCGCCAGCCAGCCGCCGGTGATGGTGCGGTTGAGGTGGCCGTCGTCCAGGTAATCCTTGAACGCGCGACGCTCGTAACCGTCCTGCGGGCTGAACCAGGTCGCGCCGTTGAAGCTGAACGAGTCCGGGTTGGTCATGCTGCGCGAGAGGATGGTCGGGGTGCGGTCCAGGGTGCGGAACACGTAGCCGCTCCACGGGGCGCTGCCGCCGTTGACCACTTCATCCTTCACCGTGATCGCGTACTCGTTGCGACCCAGCGAGTAGGTGCGGCGGATGGTCACGCCGTTCGGGCCGGTCCATTCGAAAGGCACCGTGACCTCATCCTGGCCCTTGGCCAGCACGAAGTCGTGGTTGTCGCCGACCAGCTTGAAGCCGTTGGCGGCCGGCACCGGCATGGTCTTGTCTTCGCTGATCCAGCCACTCACCGCGCGGTACGGGTGGGTCGCCTCCTCGGTCAGCAGGCGGACCGGCGGGCTGCCTTCTTCCTTGGTCTGCGGGAACTGCAGCAGCTCGGCATCCAGCACCGTGCCACCGTCCAGCACCAGACGCAGGACGTCGGTGGTGATGGTCACGCGGGCCGGACCGGCCTCGGTCTGTGCGGCCGGCTGTGCCGCCGGCAGGGAGCCGTCAGCCTGGGGCACGGGCGCACCCGGGATGGACCCGGCAGCCGCACCCGGCACGCTGGCCTGGGTGGTCTGGGTGGCCACGGCCGGGGTTGGCGGCGCGGCTTTATCGCGGCCCCACTCCATCCACAGCAACACGGCCACCATCAGCCAGGCAAAAATCAGGAAAACGCGGGTCTGGTTCATCAGCGTGCAGGCTCGACGGGGCCGGCACGCAATGCCGGCTCGGACTGGGAAAGGGGTGCAACGCCCAGGGGCGGCGGCATTGTGCCGTCCGCGCCCGGCATGGGCAATGCGCCAAGGCGGCGCAGCAGGCGTTCAAAGGCCTGGCGGATATCTGAATTGCTGGCGGTACGGGCGGCACTGCGGGCAACGACGACATAATCGCCGGCACTCATCCACGGCCGTACGTGGCGTGTGGCATCGCGCAACACACGCTTCACTCGGTTGCGACCCACGGCTCGGGGATCGACTTTGCGCGACACCGCAAGACCCAGCCTGGCTGGCGTATCGCTCTTCAGCCAGTGCAGGGTCATCAGCGGATCGGACACACGGCGGGCGCCGTTGAAGACCGTTGTATATTCGGCACGCGTACGAACCCGCGCAGAGCGAGGAAATCGCTTGCGCGGGTCGGAACTGCTCACAGTCAGGATTGCGTCTGCCGCGGAAAGCGGCATTGCAATCAAGCGCTCAGGACTTTACGGCCCTTGGCGCGGCGACGCGACAGGATCTTGCGGCCGTCAGCGGTCTTCATACGGGCACGGAAGCCATGGTCGCGCTTACGCTTGAGGTTGCTGGGTTGGAAAGTGCGCTTGGTGGCCATGCGGGCCTCTATATGAAGGGGACGGAAAGAACCGGAAATTCTATAGACCTCATCGAGGTCCCGTCAAGTGTCTGTCACTACGGGAATTCACCGGGCTGTGCAATAGCTGTGGATCGTTTTGTGAATAACTTTGGGACAACCATTCCCGGCCCCCCTCGTCGGTGGTAGTCTGCGCCATCCATTCTTCCCCCCTTCCGGCCTGCGGTGCGGCGCTTTTGTTCGCCTATCCGCTGGCCCCAGACGATTATTGCCGATGGATGCCTGGTCTCGTTCTCTCGAACGCCTCGAAGCGGAGTTTCCGCCCGAGGATGTTCACACCTGGTTGAAGCCGCTGCAGGCAGATCTGCGCGCGGACAGCCTGGTGCTTTATGCGCCAAACGCCTTCATCGTCGACCAGGTGCGCGAGCTGTATCTGCCGCGCATCAAGGAGCTGCTGGCGCATTTCGCCGGTTTCGGCGACGTTTTTCTTGAAATCGGCTCGCGTCCGCGTCCGGTAGAGGCGCAGATCGCGCCGATTCCGGGTCTGTCCGCACCGGCGGCGCCGGCCGAACCCCTGGTGCCGTTCGCCGGCAACATGGATTCGCACTACACGTTCGCCAACTTCGTGGAAGGCCGCAGCAACCAGCTGGGGCTGGCCGCGGCGTTCCAGGCGGCGCAGAAGCCGGGCGACCGGGCCCACAACCCGTTGCTGCTGTACGGCGGGACGGGCCTGGGCAAGACCCACCTGATGTTCGCGGCCGGCAATGCGATGCGTCAGGCCAATCCGGCGGCCAAGGTGCTGTACCTGCGTTCGGAACAGTTCTTCAGCGCGATGATCCGTGCGCTGCAGGAAAAAACCATGGACCAGTTCAAGCGCCAGTTCCAGCAGGTGGACGCGCTGCTGATCGATGACATCCAGTTCTTCGCCGGCAAAGACCGCACCCAGGAAGAGTTCTTCCACACGTTCAACGCCCTGTTCGACGGCAAGCAGCAGATCATCCTGACCTGCGACCGGTACCCGCGCGAAGTCGAGGGCCTGGAAGCACGGCTGAAGTCGCGCCTGGCCTGGGGCCTGTCGGTGGCGATCGAGCCGCCGGACTTCGAGACGCGTGCAGCGATCGTGCTGGCCAAGGCCCGCGAGCGTGGCACCGATATCCCAGACGATGTGGCGTTTCTGATTGCCAAGAAGATGCGCTCCAATGTCCGCGACCTCGAAGGTGCGTTGAATACCCTGGCCGCACGCGCCAACTTCACCGGCCGTGCGATCACCACTGATTTCGCCCAGGAAACCCTGCGCGACCTGCTTCGCGCCCAGCAGCAGGCGATCAGCATTCCCAACATCCAGAAAACCGTGGCCGACTACTACGGGCTGCAGATCAAGGATCTGCTGTCCAAGCGTCGGACCCGGTCGCTGGCCCGTCCCCGTCAGGTCGCCATGGCCCTGACCAAGGAACTGACCGAGCACAGCCTGCCGGAAATCGGCGACGCCTTTGCCGGCCGGGACCACACCACGGTGCTGCATGCCTGCCGGCAGATCCGGACGTTGATGGAAGCGGACGGCAAGTTGCGGGAAGACTGGGACAAGCTGATCCGGAAGTTGAGCGAATGATGCATGTACGCCGCTAAGGCGTCATCGCATAAAACGGTGCAGAATCCGGTAGTAAGCGAGGTATAGGTTGTGGATAAAAAAGCCGGCGGAGTCGACGGTAAAGTTATCCACACCTTTCCCCACCCCTTGGGGGCTAGTAATGCAGAGGGTTTCGCGGTCAAAAACCCTATTGTTTACAAAGGCTTAGTCGTGTTTTCCCGCGATTCTGGCCCTACCAGCACCACCAAGCTTTTGATTTATTCCACATTTTTTTAAAGCATAGGGGCACGGAACCACATGCGTTTCACACTGCAGCGCGAAGCCTTTCTCAAGCCGTTGGCACAAGTCGTCAACGTGGTCGAACGACGCCAGACCCTGCCGGTTCTGGCTAATTTCCTGGTTCAGGTCCAGAACGGACAGCTGTCGCTGACCGGCACGGACCTGGAAGTGGAAATGGTGTCGCGGATCGCGGTGGAAGATGCCCAGGACGGCGAGACCACCATCCCCGCCCGCAAGCTGTTCGAGATCATCCGCGCCCTGCCCGACGGCAGCCGGATCACCGTCTCGCAGACCGGTGACAAGATCACCGTGCAGGCCGGGCGCAGCCGCTTCACCCTGGCAACGTTGCCGGCCAACGACTTCCCGTCTGTCGACGAAGTCGAAGCCACCGAGCGCGTGGCCATCGGCGAAGCGACCCTGAAGGAACTGATCGAACGCACCGCGTTCGCGATGGCCCAGCAGGACGTGCGCTACTACCTCAACGGCCTGCTGTTCGACCTGCGCGGCGATGCCCTGCGTACCGTGGCGACCGACGGTCACCGCCTGGCGCTGTGCGAAACCGAGCTGGAAAAAGCCAGCGGAGCCAAGCGCCAGATCATCGTGCCGCGCAAGGGCGTGACCGAGCTGCAGCGTCTGCTGGAAAGCGGCGATCGCGAGATCGAGCTGGAAGTCGGTCGCAGCCACGTCCGCGTCAAACGCGACGATGTGACCTTCACCTCCAAGCTGATCGACGGCCGGTTCCCGGATTACGAGGCTGTGATTCCGATCGGTGCCGACCGCGAAGTGAAGGTGGATCGCGAAGCCCTGCGTGCCTCGCTGCAGCGCGCCGCGATCCTGTCCAACGAGAAGTACCGCGGCATTCGCGTGGAAGTCTCGCCGGGCAACCTGAAGATCAGCGCGCACAACCCGGAGCAGGAAGAAGCCCAAGAAGAGATCGAGGCCGATACCACGGTCAGCGATCTGGCGATTGGCTTCAACGTGAACTACCTGCTGGACGCGTTGTCCGCACTGCGCGACGAGCACGTCGTGATCCAGCTGCGCGATTCGAACTCCTCAGCCCTGGTCCGTGAGGCCAGCAGCGAGAAGTCGCGTCACGTGGTGATGCCGCTGCGTCTGTGACCTGAGACGCGCAGGTTCCACGTGGAACCGAGTGGTTCTGAGAAGCCCGGCATTGCCGGGTTTCTTTTTGGGCGAGAGAGCGATGTTCCACGTGGAGCGTCTGTTTGGTGGGTTGGAGTTGGATTGTGGTTAAGGATCTTGGCTTGGCGGTGCTGTTCGTCTGGTCCTTTGCCGACGCAGCCCAGCTCTCGTGAGCCGAACGTCAAACAGCGAGCCTGGCTTTGGCAATGACCCTCACGAGGTGGTGACCACGTGTGCTACCGGCACTTCGGTTGCTGCGGTGCCGGACGGGTTAGCGAAAGAACCGCGATGGACTGTCCTCGCGCTTGTGGATTCTGCATGCGTCACCCGAGCGAACTGCGCGGATTGCTCGTCCGCTCCGATGCGCTGCGGTACCCGGCTTTTTGACCGCTGGATCACAGCTCTATGCTTCTAAAAACTGTATATAAATCTAAAGCTTGGTGGTGGTGGTAGGGCCAGATTTGGTTGAAAAGTAGGTTAAGTGGTTGGTTTTAAAGAGAAATATAGGCTCGAAACCCCCGGTAAAACAGGGTCTGAGCCTGGGGGTGATCCTGTGGATATCTTTCGAGGCGGTTCAAGAGGGCTTTTTTATCCACAGATTGCCCATAGGCTGTGCATAAGCCATACAGAGGGGATGTGGACAGTCTCGTTTGGGTCTGCGTGCGTCGGTCGGGTTCTACGTTGGATCGATTGGACGCAACCTCCAGATTTCAAAAAAAAACAGAGCACTGGCCCCTCCTCGCTCGCAGTGGAGGTAAAAAACGGTGCGAAATCGTTGAAATCTGCAGGGCCTCAGTGCTGAGTGCGCTTCAGATTTGAAGAAATTCAGGCCACTCCCACGGGCCCTGCGGCGCGGAGTGGAGGTTTCACGTGGCGGTGTTGGCCTCGGCGCTGACGTTGGCGACCAACATCGCGCTTGTCTTGCCCGATGACCGTGGCCCCCGCCCAAGATGCACGCATCACAGACCAAGCCGCCATGGCGCAGAACAGCGGGTCGTGACCGACCGACGTCCTCGGCCGTCGGCAACTGGCGAGGGCCTCACCTGACGCGAGAAGCATCCGGCCACGTGAAACCTGGGCAATGCAGTAAGCTGATCGATTCCCCCGACCCGTCTGCCGCCCCGAGCGGCGTTGATCGTCCGCATGCACATCCGCCGTTTGTCCCTGCACCAGGTCCGTCGCTTCGATACCGTCGAACTGGCACCTCAACCAGGCATCAACCTGATCACCGGTGACAATGGCGCCGGCAAGACCAGTGTCCTGGAAGCGCTGCACGTCATGGCATACGGGCGCAGTTTCCGCGGCCGTGTACGGGATGGTCTGGTACGCCAAGGCCGGGATGCGCTGGATGTGTTCGTGGAATGGGAAGAGCAGCGCGAAGGTGCCGATATCCCGACCCGCCGCAAGGCCGGGCTTCGCCACAGCGGTCAGGAATGGAAAGGCCGACTGGACGGGGAAGATGTCGCTCAGCTCGGGACGCTTTGCGCTGCACTGGCGGTCGTGACCTTCGAGCCAGGCAGCCATGCACTGGTAAGCGGCGGCGGTGAGCCCCGTCGCCGCTTCCTTGATTGGGGTTTGTTCCACGTGGAACCAGACTTCATGGGTTTGTGGCGGCGGTACTCACGGGCCCTCAAACAGCGCAATGCCCTGCTCAAGCAAGGTGGGCACCCGCACGCGCTGGATGCGTGGGACCGGGAGCTCGCCGAGGCCGGTGAACCGCTGACCGCCCGCCGCCAGCACTATCTGGAACGGCTGCAGGAACGCACCGTGGAACTGGCCGCGGTATTGGCGCCCAATCTGGGCATCCAGTCGCTGAGTTTGAGTCCAGGGTGGCGCAAGCAGGAGGTTTCGCTCTCTGATGCCTTGCTGTTGGCCCGCGAACGTGACCGGCTGGCCGGGTATACCTCAGTTGGCCCGCACCGGGCGGACTGGAGCGTCGGATTCGAGACCATTCCAGGCCGGGATGCACTCTCGCGTGGCCAAGCCAAGCTGACCGCCCTTACCTGCCTGCTGGCGCAGGCCGAGGACTATGCCGAGCAGCGTGGCGAATGGCCGGTGATCGCGCTGGACGATCTGTCGTCAGAGTTGGACCGTCACCACCAGGCGCGGGTGCTGGAACGGCTGAAGGCCGGCCCGGCGCAGATATTCATCACCGCTACCGAGGTGCCGGCGGCGCTTGTTGACGCGACAGATATCACCCGGTTCCACGTGGAACATGGACAGGTCCTGCGTGTGCCATAGTGGTCCCCCAGGGGCCACGGTGCCCGGCTGGTATAATTGCTGTTGCAACCCCTTATTTCTCGGCGCCCCGCCTCACCGCGGCGGCCCGACCTGCGGAGCCTACGGCAAGCGCAATGACTGAAGAACAGAACATCCCCGCAAACAGCGGCAACTACGACGCCAACAGCATCACCGCCCTGGAAGGCCTCGAGGCTGTCCGCAAGCGTCCTGGTATGTACATCGGCGACGTCCATGACGGCACCGGTCTGCACCATATGGTGTTCGAGGTCGTCGACAACTCCATCGACGAAGCCTTGGCCGGCCACGCCGACAATGTCTCGGTCATGATCCACGCCGATGGCTCGGTGTCGGTCTCGGACAACGGTCGCGGCATCCCGACCGGCAAGCACGAGCAGATGAGCAAGAAGCTCGACCGCGAAGTGTCCGCGGCCGAGGTCGTGATGACGGTCCTGCATGCCGGTGGCAAGTTCGACGACAACAGCTACAAGGTCTCCGGCGGTCTGCACGGTGTGGGTGTCAGCGTGGTCAATGCGCTGTCGCAGAAGCTGGTCCTGGATATCTACCAGGGCGGCTTCCACTACCAGCAGGAATTCGCTGATGGTGCCGCGGTCAACTCGCTGAAGCAGGTCGAAGCCAGCACCAAGCGCGGCACCACGCTGCGCTTCTGGCCGTCGGTGAAGGCCTTCCACGACAACGTGGAATTCCACTACGACATCCTGGCCCGCCGCCTGCGCGAACTGTCCTTCCTCAACTCCGGCGTCAAGATCGTGCTGGTCGACGAGCGCGGCGATGGCCGCCGCGATGACTTCCACTACGAAGGCGGGATCCGCAGTTTCGTGGAGCATCTGGCACAGCTGAAGACGCCGCTGCACCCGAACGTGATCTCGGTGACCGGCGAGTCCAATGGCATCGTGGTGGACGTGGCGCTGCAGTGGACCGATTCCTATCAGGAAACGATGTACTGCTTCACCAACAACATTCCGCAGAAGGACGGCGGCACCCACCTGGCCGGCTTCCGCGGCGCGCTGACCCGTGTGCTCAACAACTACATCGAGCAGAACGGCATCGCCAAGCAGGCCAAGATCAACCTGACCGGCGATGACATGCGCGAAGGCATGATCGCGGTGCTGTCGGTGAAGGTGCCGGACCCCAGCTTCTCCAGCCAGACCAAGGAAAAGCTGGTCAGTTCGGATGTGCGCCCGGCGGTGGAAAGTGCCTTCGGCCAGCGCCTGGAAGAATTCCTGCAGGAAAACCCGAACGAAGCCAAGGCGATCGCCGGCAAGATCGTGGACGCGGCGCGTGCACGTGAAGCGGCGCGCAAGGCGCGCGATCTGACCCGCCGCAAGGGCGCGCTGGATATCGCCGGCCTGCCGGGCAAGTTGGCGGACTGCCAGGAAAAGGATCCGGCGCTGTCCGAGCTGTTCATCGTCGAGGGTGACTCGGCAGGTGGCTCGGCCAAGCAGGGCCGCAACCGCAAGAACCAGGCGGTGCTTCCGCTGCGCGGCAAGATCCTCAACGTGGAACGTGCCCGCTTCGACCGTATGCTCGCCTCCGATCAGGTCGGTACGCTGATCACCGCGCTCGGCACCGGCATCGGCCGGGACGAGTACAACCCGGACAAGCTGCGCTACCACCGCATCATCATCATGACCGATGCCGACGTCGACGGCGCGCACATCCGTACGCTGCTGTTGACCTTCTTCTACCGTCAGATGCCCGAGCTGATCGAGCGCGGCCACATCTACATCGGCCTGCCGCCGCTGTACAAGATCAAGCAGGGCAAGCAGGAGCTGTACCTGAAGGATGATCCGGCGCTGGACGCGTACCTGGCCAGCAGTGCGGTGGAGAACGCTTCGTTGATCCCGGCCGAAAGCGAGCCGGGCATCGAAGGCGTAGCGCTGGAGAAGCTGTTGCTCTCCTATGCTTCGGCGCAGGAAACCATTGCGCGCAACGGCCATCGCTATGATCGCCAGGTGCTCGAAGCACTGATCGATTTCACCCCGATGGATCTGGAGCACCTGCGCAAGGCCGGCGCCAACGAAGGCCTCGCCGCACTGGCGACCCGCCTCAACCAGGGCAGCCTGGGTTCGCCGCGCTACACGCTGGAACTGCAGGAACCCACCGACGAGCGTCCCGCCGCTGTGCTGGTCACGCGCCGCCATATGGGCGAACAGCTGATCCAGATGCTGCCGCTGGGTGCGTTTGAAACCGGTGAACTGCGTGCCCTGCACCAGTCTTCCCTCCTGCTGCACGGCCTGGTCCGTGCCGGTGCGAAGATCAGCCGTGGTGCCAAGTCGGCCGAGATCGGCAGCTTCGCCGAGGCGCGCAACTGGTTGCTGGATGAGGCCAAGAAGGGCCGCCAGATCCAGCGATTCAAGGGTCTGGGTGAAATGAATCCCGAGCAGTTGTGGGACACCACCGTCAATCCCGACACCCGTCGCCTGCTCCAGGTGCGGATCGAGGATGCCGTGGCCGCCGATCAGATCTTCAGCACGCTGATGGGCGATGTGGTCGAACCGCGCCGCGACTTCATCGAAGACAATGCGCTGAAGGTCGCCAACCTGGATATCTGACACAATCGGGGAAGGGCCGGCCCGGATGCGACCTGCATCCGGCCGGCCATCGCTCCCCGATGCCAGGAATCCGATGTCCGCTACCACCCCGGCGTCCATGACGCCTCCGCTGCCCCCCGCCGTTCCGTCGTCACCGCGTAAGCCGGGCTCCCCGCTCGCGGGATTTTTCATCGATCTGGGCATCGGCATCGCAGTCCTGCTGTCACTGAGTCTGATCGGTGGCCTGGTCTGGGGGCTGTATCGCGGCGCGATCATCGGGTACCAGGCGGCTCGCGAAGGCGCCGATGCCTCCGCCGTAGCCGGTCTTACCCAGCAGCTGGGCCAACCCGGTGCCCTCGCCCAGATCCTGATGGCGCTGAGCGCTACGGGCGGCGCTGCACTGGTGCTGTACTTCTTCCGCCGCCGGGCCACGCCCGCCGAACGTGCGTTGTCCTTCCAGGCCGCAGGCCGCCCCTCGACCTGGGGCTGGACGTTGTTGGTCGCCACCGGTGTGATCATCGGCAGCAACCTGATCGCGTGGCTGGCCAAGCAGGCGGGCATCGAACCGGTGCCGACCAACCTGGCGCTGATGGAACAGGCGATGACGCGCTTCCCATGGTTTCTCGCGCTGTTCGCTGTGGTGCTCGCCCCTGCATACGAAGAGCTGTTGTTCCGCCGCGTGCTGTTCGGCCGCCTCTGGCAGGCCGGTCGCCCCGTGCTGGGCATCGTGCTGAGCAGCCTGGCCTTTGCGCTGGTCCATGAAATCCCCGGCACCAGCGCCAACGGCCCATGGGAAATCGCCCAGTTGTGGCTGGTCTACGGCGGCATGGGCGCCGCCTTTGCCTGGCTCTACCAACGCACCGGCACCCTGTGGGCGCCGATCGCCGCGCATGCACTGAACAACGGCATCGCCCTGGCAGCACTGATGTTTCTCGGCGTGCAATGATCGATCACGCGGCTTGACGAAAATTTACGTCGCCACGTTCCACACTGCCTACATGAACACGGGGGAGCGCAGATGAAACCAGTGCTGTTGGGAATTGCCATTGCCATGCTGGTGAGCGCGTGCGCCACCACCACCTCGCCAACCGGCCGTCGTCAGATGGTCGGCGGTGTCTCGCAGGCCGAGCTGGATCAGCTGGGTGCGCAGGCGTTCACTGAAACCAAATCCAAAGGCACGCTCAGCACCGATCCGAAGCAGACCGCCTACGTTCAGTGCGTGGTGAATGCGCTGGTCGCCCAGCTGCCTGCTCAGTACCGTGGCGTACGGTGGGAAACGGCGTTGATGGTCGACAAGGAGCCCAACGCGTTCGCCCTGCCCGGCGGCAAGGTCGGGGTCAATACGGGCATCTTCACCGTCGCCAAAAACCAGGATCAGCTGGCTGCCGTGATCGGCCATGAAATCGGCCACGTCATCTCGCGGCACCACGAAGAACGCCTCACCCGTCAGATGGGCGCGCAGACCGGCCTGTCGGTTCTGGGTGCGCTGGCGGGCGCCGCGTACGGTGAGGGCGCGGCCAGTACTGTCAGCCAGCTCGGTGGCGCTGGCGCCCAGGCCGCCTTCCTCCTGCCCGGCTCGCGGACCCAGGAAAGCGAGGCGGATATCGTCGGTCAGCGGTTGATGGCCGAGGCCGGCTTCAACCCCGCCCAGGCGGTGGATCTGTGGCAGAACATGATGGCCGCCAGCGGCGGGCGCTCGCCCCAATGGCTGTCCACCCACCCTGACCCCGCCAATCGCATCCGTGAATTGCAGCGAGACGCGCCGTCCTTGAGTGGTGTATACCAACAAGCCCAGGCGGCCGGGCGCAGGCCAAAGTGCGGTTGATGCGTCCGGATACGACCAAAAGATGCTGTATTGCAGCATCGGAAACGATTTCTCACGCCATCAGTTTCTGATACGTTTGGCGGCTCAGATTTTTCTGACAGTCCGTTTTGATGCCGCCGCGGCGGTTCGATCGAGGTGAAAGATGATTTTCAGCAACCACAAGCAAGCCGTCCTTTCCGTCCTCATCGCGACCGCTATCGGTGGCGCCATGGTCACCGATGCGTTCGCCCAGTCCCGCTCGTCCGAGCGTGGCAACCGCGGTGGCAAGCAGGCGAAGGCCGAAGTGCTCTACCCGAACGCGACCCGTCAGGAGCCGGAGCAGAAGTCGTCGGCCAAACTCGGCCCGAAGCTGCAGAAGCTGATTGACAGCTACAACGAGCAGAAGTTCCCGGAGACGCGCGCGCAGGCTGAAGAGATCCTGGCCAATCCCGCCGCCAACACCTACGAGAAGTCGCTGGCCGCCCAGCTCGCCTCGCAGGCCGCCTACCAGCTCGACGACGTCGCCGCTGCCAAGAAGTACCTTGAGCAGGTGTTGCAGCTCGGTGGCCTGGACAACAACGGCCACTACCAGTCGATGCTGATGCTGGGCCAGCTGCAGCTGCAGGAAGACCAGATCAACGAAGGCCTGGCGACGCTGGACAAGTACTTCGCCGAAACCAAGTCCACCAAGCCGGAAGAGCTCGTGGCCAAGGGTCAGGCGCTGTACCAGGCCGAGCGCTACGCCGAGGCGATCCCGGTGCTGCAGCAGGCCATCGCCGGCGCCACCGAGCCGAAGGACAGCTGGAACCAGCTGCTGATGGCCGCCATGGCCGAATCGGGCCAGACCGGTGAAGCAGTCAAGCAGGCCGAGGCGCTCGCCGCCAAGAACCCGAACGACAAGAAGGCCCAGCTGAACCTGGCCAGCATGTACATGCAGGCCGACCAGATGGACCAGGCGGGCGCGATCATGGGCAAGCTCTACAGCGCCGGCCAGCTGACCGACGAGCGCGAGTACAAGCAGCTCTACTCGATCTACGCCAACAGCGAGAACAAAGAAAAGGACGTCATTGCCGTTATCAATGATGGCTTGCAGAAAAACATCCTTAAGCCTGATTATCAGGTGTACCTGGCGCTGGCTCAGGCGTACTACTACTCTGAGCCGCAGCAGGCGGACAAGGCGATCGAAGCGTGGCAGAAGGCTGCCCCGCTTTCCAAGGACGGCGAGACCTACCTGAATCTGGCACGCGTGCTGCATTCGGAAGGTCGCATTCCGGAGGCCAAGCAGGCCGCCCAGCAAGCGCTGGCGAAGGGTGTGAAGAACCAGGCGGATGCCAAGAAAATCATCAACCTGAAGTAAGTAGGAATAACGCCTGAATGCCTGCACAAGTGATGCGCAGGCGCTCAGGATTGGTATAAGCTTGGAGGTTCCTGCGGTGTCATGCACCGCTGATCATGGGCTACCTGTCCCCGGGTACCCGGCCCCACTAATGAGCTCTTGGCGCATGACGGAACAACTAGTCGTTCACAGGTACGAACAACGCGATGACACCGGCCTCTCCTGGCCGCGTATCGTGGGTATCGCTTTTGTAATCGCACTGCATCTCGCCGCCTTCATGATGCTTCTGATCCCGGCTGTGGCTCCCAAGGCCGCTGCGGAGAAAGAACGCAACATCATGGTGACCCTGGTCGACGCTCCGCCGCCGCCCCCACCGCCGCCGCCGCCGCCGCCGCCGGATGACACCCCGCCGCCGCCGGTGAAAAACCTGTCGCCGCCGAAGCCGTCCCCGGTTCCGCCGCCGCCGCAGGCCCCTGTGGTCGATATCCCGGACCCGCGTCCGACCGATATCGTCACGCCGCCTTCGCCGCCTTCGCCGCCGCAGCCGCCGAGCACCATTGAGGCAAGCGTCGACATCTCGTCGAAGAACATGAACCCCCCGCGTTACCCGCCGGCCGCGTTCCGTGCTGGTATCCAGGGTGAAGTCATCCTGATCATTGACGTCGATGCCAATGGCAACGTCACCAATGTGTCGGTCGAGAAGTCCAGCCGTAACCGTGACCTCGATCGCGCCGCCATGGACGCAGCTCGCAAGTGGAGCTTCCGTTCCGCGGAATCGGGCGGGAAGAAGGTCGCAGGTCGCGTTCGCGTCCCGGTCAACTTTGCGCTGAACTGATAGTGGCCGGTGGCCCGCCGGCCACCGCCCCTAGCGGTTATTTCTAGCAATACCCTTTATCACCACACACAACAAAGGTAAGCGTCATGCTGCAGGAACTTTTCATCGCCGCTGCTGCCGGGGGCAACTCCAACGCCCTGTCGCAGATGGGCTTCGAGCACCTGATCCACGAGATGACCACCCAGCCGGGTGACTTCGCCGTCTCCTGGGTCGTGCTGCTGACCCTGATCATCATGTCGGCCATGTCCTGGTACTGGACCGTCATCAACATCTTCCGCGCCACCCGCCTGAAGGCAGCTGCCGACAAGGTCGTGAGCCTGTTCTGGGATACCCCGAACGCTCAGGACGCCATCCGTGCGATGGAAGAACAGCCGGCTTCGGAGCCCTTCTCCAAGATCGCTCTGGACGCTGCACAGGCTGCTGCGCACCACCAGCGTTCGGAAGGCGGCACCTCGGGTGGCCTGGGTGAGAACCTGAGCCGTTCGGAGTTCGTCGATCGCGCCCTGCGTCAGGCCGTGACCCGCGAAAGCAACAACCTGCAGTCGGGCATGACCCTGCTGGCCACCGTCGGCGCAACCGCTCCGTTCGTGGGTCTGCTGGGTACCGTGTGGGGCATCTACGGCGCGCTGATCAAGATCGGTGCCACCGGTTCCGCCTCGATCGACGCCGTTGCCGGCCCGGTGGGTGAAGCACTGATCATGACCGCCATCGGTCTGTTCGTGGCTATCCCGGCCGTGTTCGCCTTCAACTTCTTCAGCAAGATCAACAGCGCCACGATCAGCAAGTTCGATACGTTCGCTCACGACCTGCACGACTTCTTCGCCACCGGTTCGCGCGTTCGCTAATAGCGACGCGCGTCACCCAGCGAGAACGTAGTCAACACGATCTAGACGGAGCCCGTTATGGCTTTCAGTAGTGGTAACAGCGGCGGCCCCATGGCCGACATCAACGTTACGCCCCTCGTGGACGTGATGCTGGTGCTGCTGATCATCTTCATCATCACGGCGCCCCTGATGTCCCACAAGGTCAAGGTGGATCTGCCTGAGGCCAACCTGGTGCAGAATCCGGAAGACGCTGAAAAGCGGGCGAGCCCGATCACCTTGGCAGTCAAGGAAGACGGCTCGATCTACTGGAACGACGAGGAAATCGACAAGCAGACTCTCGAGTCGCGCTTGGCGACCGCCGCCCAGCAGACCCCGCAGCCGCCCCTCAACCTGCGTGGTGATCGCACCACCAAGATGCGCGTCATCAATGAGATGACGAAGGTCGCGCAGGAACAGGGCATGCTCGACGTGGGCTTCGTCGCCACCAAAGTAAAGGGGCAGTAAGCCATGGCGTTCAGTACTGGTGGTAACAAAGGCCCCATGGCCGACATCAACGTCACGCCCCTGGTGGACGTGATGCTGGTGCTGCTGATCATCTTCATCGTCACCGCGCCGATCATGACGTACCCGATCGCCGTTGACCTGCCGCAGCGCGTGCTCAACCCACCGCCGGTGACGGTCGAACCGCCGCCGCCGATCGAGCTGAAGGTGGACGCCAGCAACCAGGTGTCGTGGAACAACAGCCCGGTGGCTGTGGGCGAACTGCAGCAGCGTATGGAACAGGAAGTGCAGCGCGATCCGACCAACCAGCCGGAACTGCGCATTGATGCCAGCCCGGACTCCGAGTACGACGTGATGGCCAAGGTGTTGGCTGCCGCGAAGAATGCTCAGATGAAGAAGATCGGCTTCGTACAGCAGTAATACGCAAGACGCAGTCATGACGCGACTGGAAAACGCCCCTGGAAACAGGGGCGTTTTTTTTGGCACCCCGCCCGCTATCATCCGGCCATGCTCGCAACCTTCGACGTCTTCGGGGACTGGCTCGATGCCATCCCCCACCTGCGCCCCCTGATGGTGGCGGCCTACATTCTCTATCTGCTGTGGCTGATCGGCTGGATCATGCTGCAGAAACGCGAGCCGGTCGCCACGCTGAGCTGGATCCTGTCGCTGGCCGCCCTGCCCTACCTTGGCCTCTTCGTCTACTACCTGCTCGGCCCGCAGAAGGTGAAGCGGCAGCGCCTGCGCCGCGGCCGTTCGCGCTCCGGCATGGAGCACTACAGCAGCGTCTGCCCACCGGATGCGGACTGCACCGAGCTGGCCAAGATCGCCCAAGCCACGACTGGCCTGTCGCCAAGCTCGGCCACCGAAGTGGAGTGGCTGGTCGACGGTGCGGCCACCTACAGCGCGCTGCTCGCGGCAGTTGCCAAGGCGCAGGATCACCTGCACCTGGAGTACTACATCTTCAACCCGGACCACGCCGGCACCGCGCTGCGTGATGCGCTGACCGAGCGTGCCGCGGCGGGTGTACGCGTGCGCCTGCTGCTGGATGCGGTGGGCTCGTCGTCCATCCGCAAGCGCTTCCTGCAGCCGCTGCTGGATGCCGGTGCCGAAGTGGTCTGGTTCCATCCGCGTCAGCTGCTCAAGCCATTCAAACGGCCGTGGTTGAACCTGCGCACGCACCGCAAGCTGGTCATCATCGATGGCCTGCAGGCGTTCACCGGTGGCATCAACATCACCGATGAGGAAGACGAGAGCGTCCGCCCGGATGCGTATCGCGACCTGCACATGCGGCTGCGGGGCCACGTGGTGCGCAGCCTGCAGCTGGTCTTCATCGAGGATTGGATCTACGCCACCGGCCAGGAGCCGGCGCGCTTCAACATCGCGCAGCTCTGGCCGGAGACCATGCCCAGCCGCAGCGAAGGCAGCATCAATGCGCAGGTGCTGGTGTCCGGTCCGGATTCGTCGTGGGAGACCATCCACCGGCTGCACGTGGCGGCGATCCACGAAGCCAAGGAGCGCGTCTGGCTGGTGACGCCCTACTTCGTACCGGGCGAAGCCGCGCGCATGGCACTGACCTCGGCCGCACTCGGTGGCCTGGACGTGCGCCTGCTGGTGCCCAAGATGAGCGACTCCTGGTTCGTCACCCAGGCCGCGCGCTCCTACTTCGACGAGCTGCTGCAGGCCGGGGTCAAGATCTACGAGTACGGCCCGCGCATGCTGCACACCAAGGCCTTCATCGCCGATGACGACGTCTGCATCGTCGGCAGTGCGAACTTCGATCACCGCAGCTTCCGGCTCAATTTCGAGCTGTCGATGATGATCAGCGATACCGGCCGGGTGGCAGCGCTGGCCGAGATCCTGCTGGCCGAATACAGCAGCGCCTCACCGGTCTACAACGATCGTCAGCGTTCGCTGTGGCGACACCGTGTACCCGAGGCGTTCGCCCGCCTGGCCTCTCCGCTGCTGTAGCCGTCACTTCCCGTGGAACCGCACTGGGCGCCAGCGCTACACTGGCCCGGTCAATCGGGGAGAACGACATGTACTGGCTGTTCCTGCTGTTCGCGCTGGCCTGTTTCGGCATGGCGCTCAAGACCCCCCACATGGGGCTGATGGCGCTGTCGCTGCTGGGCACCCTGGTGTTCCTGCTGGCGTGGGTCCGCGGCCTCTACGTGGCCCGCTTCGGCGATGTGCAGCCCACCCGCGCAGCCATCACCGATCCCAACGAACTCCGTCGGCTGCGGGAGCTCGCCCTCCAGGCGCGTACCCCGGCCGCTCAGGGTGAATCCGACCCCTCGTAGTGCCATGACTCAACTCAGCGTCAACGTGAACAAGATCGCCGTCCTGCGCAACTCGCGGGGTGGCACCGACCCGGACGTGCTGCAGGCCGCCCGTGCCTGCCTGGATGCCGGCGCGCACGGCATCACCGTGCACCCGCGCCCGGACCGCCGCCACATCCATGCCGAGGACGTGCTGGCCCTGTCCGCGCTGACGGCGGAGCGTGGCGTGGAGTTCAACATCGAGGGCAACCCGTTCGCGCCCCCGCGTGAGGGTTACCCCGGTCTGCTGCCGCTGTGCGCGCAGACCCGTCCCGCCCAGGCCACCCTGGTGCCGGATGGCGACGGCCAGCTGACCTCCGACCACGGCTTTGATTTCGGCCGTGATGCACAGCGCCTGCGCCCGCTGATCGCCGAGTTGAAGACGTACGGCTGCCGGGTCAGCCTGTTCGTGGACGCAGGCAACCCCGACATCGCCCAAGCCGCGGCCATCGGTGCCGACCGCGTGGAGCTCTACACCGGCCCCTACGCCGAGGCACATGCCGCCGGCGATGCCACCGCCATGCTGGTGGTGTTTGCCGATGCCGCCCGCCGCGCCCAGGCGGCCGGCCTGGGCGTCAACGCAGGCCACGACCTGTCGCAGGACAACCTGGCCGATTTCCTACGGACCGTGCCGGACGTGCTGGAAGTCTCGATCGGCCATGCGCTGATCAGCGAGGCGCTGTACGACGGGCTGGATGCCACGGTGAAGGGATATCTGCGGCTGCTGTGATGCGGCGCATACCCTGCGGCCAAGGCGCCCGGGATCCGGTAGGAGCCGACCGTTGGTGGGCTCGTTCGACCCGATGACATGGCACTCCCGGCGCACGCTCCAGCCCTGTGGATAATCTAGGGGATCAAACCGATCACCTCCCCTTGCAGCCCTTGACTCGCAAGGGTTTCACTTCCCTTTACGCCTGTGGTTAGTAATACTACTAACCATGGCTATCCCCTATCCCCGCCGTTACCACGCCATGACGTCTCATTCCCTGAGACCTCCCGGCGATAGCCTTTGACGATGGGTATTGCGATCAAAGGCCGGGGCTCCCGCACGCACCTGGCGGGCCGCTTCGAGGTCACCGTCAGCGAAGCGATGGACGACGGCTGGGCGTCGGACGAGAGCGAGGAGTTCGCCGCGCCGCGGCTGCGCACCGAAGTGCGCGCCGAGACCGCCCGCAGCATCATCAGCCGCAACAAGTCGCCGGACGTCGGCTTCAGCCAGTCGGTCAATCCGTACCGCGGTTGCGAGCATGGGTGCTCGTACTGCTTCGCCCGACCCTCGCACGCCTATCTCAATCTATCGCCCGGGCTGGACTTCGAGACCAAGCTGTTCGCCAAGACCAATGCGCCGCAGCTGCTGCGCAAGGAGTTCTCGCGCCCCGGCTACGTGCCGCAGCCGATCGCGCTGGGCATCAACACCGACGCCTACCAGCCGATCGAGCGCAAGCTCAAACTCACCCGCCAGCTGATCGAGGTGATGCTGGAAACGCAGCACCCGTTCTCGTTGATCACCAAGAACGCGCTGGTCGAGCGCGACATCGACCTGCTCGCACCGCTGGCGGAAAAGCACCTGGTCAGCGTGCACTTTTCAGTAACCTCGCTGGACCCGCACCTGTCGGCCAGGCTGGAACCACGCGCCTCGGCCCCGCATGCACGGCTGCGCGCGATGCGTCGCCTGAGCGATGCCGGCATCCCGGTCGGGGTGATGGTCGCGCCGGTGATCCCGTGGATCAACGATGCCGAACTGGAAGCCGTGCTCGAGGCCGCCCACGATGCCGGTGCCACCACCGCCGGCTACGTGCTGCTGCGCCTGCCGCTGGAAGTGGCGCCGCTGTTCCGCGATTGGCTCGACACCCACCATCCGGACCGCGCCACGCACGTGATGAGCACCATCAACCAGCTGCGCGGCGGCAAGGACTACAACAGCCAGTTCGGCACGCGCATGCGCGGCGAAGGGGTTTACGCCGATCTGCTGTCCAACCGCTTCAAGCTGGCCCGCAAGCGCCTCGGCTTCGATGCGCAGCACAGCCACTGGCCGAAGCTGGACTGCACCCGCTTCCTGCGGCCGTTGCCGCCGCGGGCGGAGTCACCGCAGGGCTCGTTGTTCTGATCAGCCACCGGTGGACATCGGGGCGCGCCCGACCAACAATCGGGGCAAGGCGCCGCGCCGCGGTGGCCTGAGGTCCACATCGGATATCCAGGGGAACCACATGTCATCGGCAGCCACCTCGGCCGCGTCGAACGCGGCCAACATCGCGATCAATGCCGCCATCACCGCAGCGGTGCAGCAGCAGCGCGACGCGTTGATCGCACACTTCACCGGCCATCAGGCGCTGTCTCCGCAGAGCGCGATCGCGGCGGACAGCATCGACCCTGCACTCCATGCGCCGCTGACGTACTACCGCGACAATGGCGTCATCCGCGATGCGGGCGCTGATCGTCTCTATCTGGATCTGGACGTGCTGGCCGGGTTGAAGGCGAAAGCGAAGCGCACCGGACGCAATGTGCTGATCACGGTGATGGTGTTGGCCGTGGTGGTGGTTGTCGGTGCTGTGCTGCTTGTCTTGGCACGTTGAGCGGTGAACAGGGATTGCCCCTGTTCTACTCGAATCCAAAGATCGCTGCGGCTCACGAGACATAGCTGCTTCGAGTGCATTGGTTTCCCAGGGCAGTACTACGATGCCGAGACGGGGCTTTGGTATAACGGCTTCCGGGACTACGACGCAAGTATTGCCAGGTATGTGCAGAGTGATCCGATTGGTTTGGAGGCTGGAACTAATAGATAAGGACAGGTCAATCCGTGGTTGACGAGTACTTCACCGTGTCGCTCCGGATATGGCATCCGACACTGTTGGGTGACGCGATTACCGGGGCGCTATGCTTGACACCAGAGGTCAGTCACAGCGTTGGAACGCAGAGGACGACTCCGTTTGGCGATCCCCTTGAGGGCCTCTACCGCTGCACCTACTGGAGTTTTCCGCTCGTCGAGAAGACACCGGGTGTCTTTACGGATGGGCTGAGTGAGCTGCTGAGGCGCATTGAGCAGTATCGCGGATTCTTCGCGCAGACCGCGCTCGACGGTGGCCGCACGGAACTCTTTGTCGGTGTCTTCAAAGAGGATTCGGTCGGGTTCACCCTTGAGCCGCACGTGATGATCGAGTTGGCCAGTCTTTCGTTGGAGCTGTCTGTCGATATCTACTGATATCGGCAACTACGCGCGGCTCGCCCTTTCGCACCGGTTCTGTCCGCTCACGTGATGATTGAACGCGGCAAGAGGCGATCACCAGGCAGGCCGCTCAATTCCCACCAAACAATTTCTGCGCACTCTGGAAAAGAACCCAGCTCGTCGCAATGAACTTGTCCCCACCCTGCGGCCGGTTGCCCCGATGCGTGTGGGTGAACGACGTCGGTGCGATCAACAGGCTGCCCGTGCGCGGCGCAACCTTGCGGCCTTGGAACAGGAACTCGGTTTCGCCGGCGTCGAAATCGTCATTGAGGTAGAGCGTCCACAGCAGGTGGCGGTGCAGCGTTTCGCCAGCCGGATCGCGTGGGTACAGCTCGCAGTGCCAGTACGGATAGCCACCCTCGCCCGCGGCATACCATTGCAGATTGATGGCACCGGGCCGCAGGCAGGTGCGGGCCAGGTCGGACAGCGTGGCGTCGTCCATGTCGGGAAAATCCTCGGCCGCCAACCGGCGCGGTTGGCCGTCGCTGTCCTGGATCTGCAACATCAGTGGCGAGATCAGGGCCTGTGGATAACGGCGTAGATAAGTCAGCAAACCCTTGAAAACCGCCTGCTGCAGCACCGCTTCGGCCTGCCGCCACTCGGGGCGCCCGCTGATGCGAAGATCCTTGCTGTGCTTGAGTTCCGGGAACACACCGCTGCCCACTTCGCCCGGCTGCAACTGCGCACTGGATCGCATCTGGGCCTGCAGGGCCGCGCAGACCTTGTTGGGGACGGCGTTGTGGATTACTTCGATGAAATCGAGCGGTGCGTCGGCAGTCATGGGGTCATCCGTGGGCACGAATGGCCGATGGTGACCGCTGCCGTGGCCGATGTCACGCCGTTGCCACGTAGCAACAGGGCTGACCAAGCGGCCAGCCCTGTGTCAGGAATCAACCCGCTGCGCTGTCGTGTTCGCGGTGGTAACGGGTGGCTTCTTCCACTTCATTGCGCGAGCCGAGGAACACCGGCACGCGCTGGTGCAGCTGATCGGGCTGGATGTCGAGAATGCGCACGCGACCGGTGGTGGCGGCGCCGCCGGCCTGTTCGACCAGCAGGCCCATCGGGTTGGCTTCGTACATCAGGCGCAGCTTGCCGGCCTTGGACGGATCCTTCGTGTCCCACGGGTAGATGAAGATGCCGCCGCGGGTCAGGATGCGATGCACGTCGGCGACCATGCTGGCGATCCAGCGCATGTTGAAGTTCTTGCCGCGCGCGCCTTCCTTGCCGGCCAGCAGGTCCTGCACGTAGCCCTGCATCGGGGTTTCCCAATGCCGCTGGTTGGACATGTTGATCGCGAATTCCTGGGTGTCCGCCGGGATCTGCATGTCCGGCGTGGTCAGCACGAACTCGCCCTTCTCGCGGTCCAGGGTGAACGCGTGCGTGCCGTGGCCGACGGTAAGCACCATCTGCGTGCTCGGCCCGTAGATGCAGTAGCCGGCCGCGACCTGCGCGGTGCCCGGCTGCAGGAAGCTGGCATCGCTGGGCTGCTCGGTGCCCGGCGGGCAGCGCAGCACCGAGAAGATGGTGCCGACCGACACGTTGACGTCGATGTTGGAGCTGCCATCGAGGGGATCGAACAGCAGCAGGAAGTCACCGCGCGGGTAGGTGTCGGGCACCGGCTGGCAGTGATCCATTTCTTCCGAGGCGCAGGCGGCGAGGTGGCCGCCCCAGGCGTTGGCTTCCAGCAGGATCTCGTTGCTGATCACGTCCAGCTTCTTCTGCGCTTCGCCCTGCACGTTGCCGGTACCGGCTTCGCCGAGCACACCGCCCAGCGCGCCCTTGCTGACCGCGATGGAGATGCTGGTGCAGGCGCGGGCGACGACAGCGATCAGCTGGCGCAGATCGGCGTTGATGCGGCCGGCATGTTGCTCTTCGATCAGATAGCGGGTCAGCGACGTCTGGGACATGGAATCAGGCGGCCTTCAGAGGGGAAGCGCCTATTGTCGCCCTTCGCCGGAGCCATTACGAGGCGCGGGCGGCATCGCATAGCAGAACGGCCGCGCATGGCGGCCGTTCTGCTTCACAGGGGCAACACTGCTCAGCCCTTGCTGACGGTCGCCACCGCCTTGGCCACGTATGCCAGGTTGCCCTGGTTGAGTGCGGCCACGCAGATGCGGCCGGTACCGACGGCGTAGATCGCGAACTCGTCGCGCAGGCGGTCCACCTGGGCGCGGCTCAGGCCCGAGTAGGAGAACATGCCGGCCTGGTCGTTGATGAAGGCGTATTCCGGTGCGCCGGCGGCAACCAGGTTCTCCACCAGGCCATGACGCAGGGCGTGGATGCGTTCACGCATCTCGGTCAGTTCCGCTTCCCACACCTGGCGCAGCTCAACGCTGTTGAGCACGCCGGCCACCAGCGCAGCGCCGTGGTTGGACGGGCTGGAGTAGATCGTGCGGATGATGCGCTTGACCTGCGACTGCACGGCCTTGGCCGCGTTCGCGTCCGGGGCGACCACCGACAGCGCGCCAATACGCTCGCCATACAGCGAGAACGACTTGGAGTACGAGTTGGCGACCACGAAGCTGTCGATGCCGGCCTCGGCGATGATGCGCACGGCGGCGCCATCTTCGCTGATGCCCTTGTCGAAGCCCTGGTAGGCCATGTCGATGAACGGGAACAGTTGGCGATCCTTCAGCAGCTCGGCCACCTGCTTCCACTGCGCGACGGTGAGGTCGGCACCGGTCGGGTTGTGGCAGCACGCGTGCAGCAGCACCACGGTGCCCGGCTGCAGCTTGCCCAGGTCGGCCAGCATGCCGTCGAAGTCCACGCCATGGGTGGCGGCATCGAAGTAGGTGTAATCGACCACGTCGAAGCCGGCCGCGCCGAACACCGCGCGATGGTTTTCCCAGCTCGGGTTGCTGATCGCGATGGTGGCGTGCGGCAGCAGCTTGTGCAGCAGGTCCGCGCCGACGCGCAGCGCACCGCTGCCGCCGATGGTCTGCGAGGTGGCCACGCGGCCAGCAGCCAGCAGCGGCGAGTCCTTGCCGAAGACCAGCTCGCGGGTGGCCTGGGTGTAGGCCGGCAGGCCGTCGATCGGCAGGTAGCCGCGCGGTTTGGCGTCAGTGGCCAGCTGCTGTTCGATCTTGTTCACGGCGCGGAGCAGCGGGATGCGGCCGCTCTCGTCGTAATAGATGCCCACGCCCAGGTTGACCTTGATCGGGCGGCTGTCGGCGTTGTAAGCCTCGGTCAGGCCCAGGATCGGGTCGCCTGGGACCAGTTCCACATTTGCAAAGAAGGACACGGCGGTACTCATTCGGATGACGGAAGGGGGAGGGTGGCGCGACGCGGAGTTGGCGGCAGAATCAGCCAAATCCGACCCATCGTAACAAAGCCCTGCCGAGGGCGCCGAGGCCGTCGTCACGTCCCGTTCCGTACCATGGCGTGCGGCACGCCCATTTACCGAGGATCCCGCCCCACATGCTCCGTCTTACCCCGCTGGCCCGCCACTGTGCGCTGGCCTCGGCCGTGTTGCTGCCATCGCTGGCGCAGGCCCAGAACACCCCCGACCCCACTGCCTCGATCGAGCGGCTGCCCACGGTCCAGGTCCAGGCTGCGCGCGTGGCGCAGGTGGCCGATATCGACCTGCCGGCCTCGCTGACCACGGTCTGGGTGGACGAGGACCGCACCGGGCCGCTGGCCCAGCTCTCCGAGGCCCTCAACGGCATCCCCGGGGTGGTTGCCCGTGATCGCCAGAACTATGCGCAGGACACCCAGCTCTCGATCCGTGGCTTCGGCGCGCGCTCGACGTTTGGCGTGCGCGGCGTGCGGGTGCTGGTGGACGGTGTGCCGGCCACCATGCCCGACGGCCAGGGCCAGCTCTCCCACGCCAGCCTGCTCTCAGCGCAGCGCGTGGAGGTGCTGCGCGGGCCGTTCTCGGCGCTGTACGGCAACTCTTCCGGCGGCGTGGTCCAGGTGTGGAGCGCGGACGGCGCCGAAGGCGACCCGTGGCGCCTGCGGCTGGATACCGGCAGCGACAACACCCTCAGCGCCGGCGCCCAGCTGCGTGGCGTGCAGGGGTCGATCCGCTACAACGTCGCCGCCAACCACTTCCGCACCGATGGCTGGCGCGATCACAGCCAGGCCCGACGGGAATCGGTCAACGCCCGCTTGGGTACGGATGCCGGCGGCGGCCAGCTGGATCTGGTCCTGAACTACTTCGATGCGCCCGACGCACAGGATCCGCTCGGTCTCACCCGCGCCCAGGTGCGCGAGAACCCGCGCCAGGCGACCGCGGTGGCTACCCAGTACAACACGCGCAAATCCGTGCGCCAGGCCCAGGCCGGGCTGGTGTTCACCCGAACGGAGGGCGCGCAGACCTGGCGTGCGATGGGCTATGCCGGCCAGCGCAGCGTGGAGCAGTATTTGGCGATCCCGCCGGGGCCGCAGGCCAACCCGCTGCACGCCGGTGGGGTGATCGATCTGGACGGGGCCTATGGCGGTCTCGACGCGCGCTGGGCGTGGCACGGTGACTGGGCCGGACGCCCTCTGGACATCGTGATTGGCGGCAATGCCGACCGTCAGCAGCAGGATCGTCGTGGTTACGAGAACTTCGTCGGGGATCAGGTCGGCATCAAGGGCCGCCTGCGCCGCGACCAGAGCGACCGGGTCGAGAACGTGGACCAGTTCGCGCAGGCGTGGTGGCAGTGGGCGCCGCGCTGGTCGTTGCTGCTGGGGGTGCGCCACAGCACGGTCCGTTTCCGCTCCAATGACCAGTACATCACCGCCGGTAATCCGGACGACAGCGGTTCGCGTCGCTACGAAGCGACCACCCCGGTGGCCGGGGTGGTGTTCCGCGCCAGCGATGCCTGGCGGCTGTATGCCTCGGCCGGACGTGGCTTCGAAACGCCGACCTTCAACGAGCTGGGCTATCGCGCCGATGGCCAGGCCGGGCTGGCGCTGGATCTCTCGGCCGCCCGCAGCCGCAACCTGGAAGTCGGCAGCAAGTGGCACGGGCAACGTGGCGCGCAGGTCGAGGCGGCGCTGTTCCGCGCCGATACCGATGACGAGCTGGCCGTGGCGAGCAACAGCGGTGGCCGCAGCACCTACCGCAACATCGGCCGCACGCGCCGCCAGGGCGCGGAGGCCAGCTATGTGCAGCCGCTGGGGGCGCAGGCGGATCTTTCGCTGGCCTACACCTGGATCGAAGCCACCGTGCGTGATCCGTATGCGCTGTGCGCGGCCGCTGGATGCAACACGGTGACCTCCGGCTCACGCCTGCCGGGTGTACCCAGGCAGCAGTGGAACGCGCGGGTGCAGTACCGCCCGGGCCCGTGGCAGTGGGCCGCCGAGGTGGTGGCCTCCAGCGACACCGTGGTCAACGATCTGGCCACCGACAGCGCGCCGGGCTATGCCCTGCTGAACCTGGAGGTATCGCGGCGCTGGACTACCGCGCAGGGCACGCTGCGTGCTTTCGCCCGGGTCGACAATGCGCTGGACCAGCGCTACATCGGCTCGGTGATCGTCAACGACGGCAACCAGCGCTTCTTCGAACCCGGCCCGGACCGCCGCTACAACGTCGGGCTGCAGTGGCAGTGGGCGCCCTGATCTAGCGCGGCGGCTTGGCCGGCACGAAGGGTGAGGTCGGGTCGCTGGCCGGGAATGTCTCTTCCAGCGCCTCGTCCTGGTTGTCGCTGGCGTGTTCCTTGCGCTGGCGGCGCTGGTATTCATCTTCGCGGCGATGATGACCGGCCGGGCCTTTCTCGCCGGCCGCTGAATCCTTGCGGTCGCGCGGGACGGGATCGGGCGTGACCGCCACCGGCAGGTGATCGGGTGCGTCGTCGGGCACGGACATGCCGGCGCCGCGGTCTTCGGCGTCCTGGTTGTCATGTTTGGCGCGCTGCTCGCCGGGGACCGGGGCGGTGGCGTCGCGCAGGGGATCGCGGGGCATGGGAGTTCTCCAGTAGCGGTGCCCTCCACTACAGCGCGCGGCGGGTGAAGTCGCTGCGAATCCCTTTGCATCAACGAATTTGTCACGGCTGGATAACGGCGGCCGGTCTATTCCTGCCTGCCCCGCCGCTGTCGGAGTCGTGTCATGCCCCGCCTGGACCGCCGTGCCGCACCCGCGTTGTTCAACGCCTACCTGCAGCCGGAACGGAGCGGGCGCCGCGCGCGCCGTGACCGTGCCGAGGACGCGCAGGCGGTTGCACAGGACTACCTGCAGTACATGCGCAGCGATTACGAGCAGCGCCGCAGTCATGGCCGGCGCAGCTGGCGCGATCTCTATCCCGCTTACGCGTTCGCACTGACCACGCACTACGCGGACTGGCCGCGCGGTGCCGATGACACCGATGGCGAGCTGGCCGAGCACTGGGAACAGATGCGCGGGCAGTCGCGACTGGGCTGGCATCAGGCCCGCGCCGTGGTCGAAGACGCGTGGCTGGCGCTGGACCACATGCCGGCGGCGGCGGTGCACGGCCTGCTCCAGTAGCGGCGGCGTGCAGCCGGCCTGCACAGCCCGGACACAGGCGTTTCACGTGCTGCGCGGTACAGCTGCCCTCCCTGAGGTGTTGGAGTGGCGCCACCATGGCCCGACCAATCTGGACCGGCACGCTGTCATTCGGGCTGCTCAATGTCCCGGTGTCGCTGATGTCCGGCGAACGCAATGTGGATCTTCACTTCCGGATGCTCGATTCGCGCGACCGCAAACCGATCCGCTTCGAGCGGGTCAACGCCGATACCGGCGAGGAAGTGCCGTGGAAGGACATCGTCAAGGCCTACGAGTACGACAAGGGCAGCTACGTCGTACTGGAAGAGGACGACATCCGCTCGGCCGCGCCGGAAAGCCATGAGGCGGTGGAGGTGGAGACGTTTGTCGATGCCGGCACCATCGACCCGCGCTACTACGAAAAGCCCTACCTGCTGGTGCCCGCCAAGAAAGCCGAGAAAGGCTACGTGCTGCTGCGCGAAACGCTGCGCAGCACCGGCAAGGTCGGCATCGCGCGGGTCGTGGTGCGCACCCGCGAGTACCTGTGCGCGGTGATGCCGCATGGCGATGCACTGGTGCTGATGATCCTGCGCTATCCGCAGGAGCTGGTGGACCCGGAAGACTACAAGCTGCCCAGCGGCAGCCTGGCCGAGTACCGCATCAACAGCAAGGAAACCGCCATGGCCGAGCAGCTGATCGAGTCGATGTCCGGCGAGTGGAAGCCGGATGAGTACCACGATGAATTCCGCGAGCGCCTGCACACGTTGCTGAAGAAGCGGATCAAGGCCAAGGGCGGCACCACCAAGGTGGAGGAAGAGCCGGTCCCGCGCGACGACGATGCGACCAACGTGGTCGACTTCATGTCGTTGCTGCAGAAGAGCCTGGATGCCAAGAAGCGCACGCCGGCCGCCACCAGGACAGCGGCCAAGAAGGCCACGGCCAAGGTCGCCAAACCCACGGCTGCCAAAAAAGCGACCAAGACTGCGGGCAAAGCGACCAAGAAAGCCACCAAGCGTGCGCCTGCGCGCAAAGCCGGGTAAGCCCACGTGTCCCTGCAGGAATACCGCCGTAAACGCCGCTTTGACGGCACCCCCGAGCCGGACGCCGAGCGCCGCGGGGCGCCGGCGCGGCGACCGATCTTCGTGGTGCAGCTGCACCATGCCAGTTCGCGCCATTACGACGTCCGGCTCGAAGCTGACGGCGTGCTCAAGAGTTGGGCGGTACCGAAAGGCCCCTCGCTGCGTGTCGGCGAAAAACGGCTCGCCGTGGAGGTGGAGGATCACCCGCTGTCCTATGCGACGTTCGCCGGCGATATCCCCAGCGGCCACTACGGTGCCGGGCATGTGGACGTCTACGACCACGGTACCTGGGCCTGCGATGGCGATCCGCTGGAGGCGATCGCGGCTGGCAAGGTGGACTTCGTGCTGCACGGTGAGCGGCTCAAAGGTGGCTGGAAACTGGTGCGCACCGCCATGAAGGGCAAGCAGCACCAGTGGCTGCTGATAAAACGCGATGACGATGAGGCAAGGGATATGGAGGCCGATGATCTGTTGGAGGCGGCACCGAAGGCCGCCCCGGCCAGGAAAACCGCCCCCGCCAAGGCGGTGACGACCCGTGCCGCACGCAAGGCCGATGCGCGCTGGTCCAAACGCGCGCTGGCGCTTGAAGGCGCACGCGAGAGGCCCTACCCGCATGATTTCAAGCCGCAACTGACTGACCACCGTGCCACCGCGCCGGACGGCGAGCAGTGGCTGCACGAGATCAAATGGGACGGCTATCGCCTGCTCGCCGACGTACGCGAGGGCGTGGTTGCGCTGCGCTCGCGCGGCGGGTTGAACTGGACCGACGATTTCCCCGAGGTGGTGCAGGCGATCGAACGGCTGCCGGTGCGCGATCTGCGCCTGGACGGTGAACTGGTGGTGCTGGATGCGCAGGGCCGCAGTGACTTCACCGCGTTGCAGAAGGTCATCGACGGCACCGCGAAGCAGCCACTGCGCTATGTGGTGTTCGATATGCCGGGCATCGCCGGTGTGGATGTCAGCCGGGTGTCGCTGCTGGAGCGCAAGGTGCTGCTCAAGGATCTGCTGGGCAGCAAGCCGGACACCCTGGCCTACAGCGATCACGTGCGCGACCACGGCCCGGCGGTGTTCGCCGCCAGTGGCGAGGCCGGGTTCGAAGGCATCATCAGCAAGCGGATCGACGCGCCCTACGTCAACGCACGCTCGCGCGACTGGATCAAGATCAAGCACGAGAACACCGATGAGTTCCTCATCGTCGGCTATACCGAGCCCAAGGGATCGCGCAGCGGCTTCGGCTCGCTGCTGATGGCCACACCGGACAAGGGCGGGTTGCGTTATGTCGGCCGCGTCGGCACGGGCTTCGATGATGCCGCGCTGCGCGCGCTGACCAAGCAACTGACACCGCTGACCGTGAAGGATGCGGTGGTGGAGCTGCCCGCGCATGTGCCGTTCACCGCGCGCAGCGTGCACTGGGTGAGGCCGGTGCTGGTGGCAGAGGTCGCCTTCCGTGGGTGGGCCAAGGAAGGATTGCTGCGCCAGGCCAGCTTCAAGCGGCTGCGCGAAGACAAACAGCCGAAGGATCTGGGCGCGGCAGCCAACGTCACTACCGCCGCTGCGTCCGCCTCCGCCCCGGCGGCGAAAACCAGCGGCCGGAAGAAGGCCGCGGCTGCGCAGGAAGAGAGCACCGTAGCGATCAGCCATCCCGAACGCGTGGTGTTCGCCAAGGCGAAGATCACCAAGGGCGAAGTGGCCGATTACTACCGGCGCATGGCGCGCTGGATCCTGCCCGAGGTGGCGCACCGTCCGCTGTCGGTGCTGCGCTGCCCGGACGGCGTGGACAAGCCCTGCTTCTTCCAGAAGCACCACGGCACCGGGCTGGGCGGTGCGGTCAAGGCGATCCCACTGGAGCAGAAGAGCGGGCGCGAGGATTACCTCTACATCGAGGATGTGGAGGGCCTGCTGCAGCTGGTGCAGATGAACACCCTGGAGCTTCATCCCTGGGGCGCCACCGTCGATGATCCCGAACACCCGGATCGACTGGTGTTCGATCTGGATCCCGGCGAAGGCGTGAACTGGACCCAGATCAAGGCCGCCGCACGCGATGTGCGCGCCCGCCTGCAGGAAGCCGGGCTGGAGAGCTTCGTCAGGCTCTCCGGCGGCAAGGGCGTGCACGTGGTGGTGCCGCTGCAGCCCAAGGCCGACTGGGCGCATGCCAAGGACTTCTGCGAGGCGTTTGCGCAGGCCATGGCCACGCAGGCACCGGAGCGCTATGTGGCGACGATGAGCAAGGCCAAGCGCGACGGGGTGATCTTCATCGATTGGCTGCGCAATGCGCGCGGCGCCACCAGTGTGAGCTCGTGGTCGCTGCGGGCGCGGCCGGGCGCCGGCGTGGCGGTGCCGTTGCGTTGGGAAGAACTGGGTCGCATCGCGACGCCGGACGCCTTCCCGATGGCGAAGGCGCTGCAGCGCGCGGAGCGGTTGAAGCAGGACCCGTGGGAAGGCATCGAGCAGGTGAAGCAGGTGCTGCCCGGCAGTTGATCAGGCGCGCGCTGGCCGGAACCGCGTGCCCACCCACACACCCACGAATGCCTGCACCGGCAGCGAGACCAGCAGGATCACCACGAACCAGAACGGGAAATCGCTGCCGAAATCCCAGGCGGTGTAGATCGATGCGGCCGCGATCACCGCCCACACCACGCCGCCGTGGCTACGGGGCCAGGTCGGCGCATAACGGCTGGCAAAGGCGATCGCGGCGATGCCGCTGAGGATCGTCCAGGCCAGGTCCCAGGCCAGCTGCGGCTCGCCGCCCGGCGGAATGCGCAGCAGCGGCACCAGCCAGGAGCCGAGGCTGTTGACCAGCACCATCACCGCGAACGCGAACACGATGGCCAGCACGGACAGCAGTGGATTCTTCAGGGCGGACCACACAGGCATGGCAGGGGCGTCACGGCGGGAGAGCCGCCATTATGGACGGGTTGCCGCAGGGAATTTCAGACCCGGCCGGCCGCCCTGAGCTGGGCGAACTCGTCATCACTGAACAGCCGTGAGCGGACCAGGAAGCGCACGCCCTCGCCGTTCTCCAGCGAGAACATGCCGCCGCGGCCGGGCACCACGTCGATGATCAGCTGGGTGTGCTTCCAGTACTCGAACTGCGCGGGGCTGATGTAGAACGGCGCCCCGCCGATCTCGCCCATGCGCACGTCACGGTCGCCCACGATGAAATCGCCCTGGGCGAAACACATCGGCGAGGAGCCGTCGCAGCAGCCACCGGACTGGTGGAACAGCAGGTCGCCGTGGCGGGCCTGCAGTGTCTCGATCAGCTGCAGGGCCGGGAGGGTGGCCATCACCTGGAGCGGGAGGTCGGTCATGATCGGGGCTCTCCGAGCCGGCCAGCGGCCGGCACTACCGTGAAACAGGCGCTGCCGATGGCTCGGCAGCGCGCCGTGTGCTTACGCGCTCATGTCCAGCACCACGCGGCCTTCGATCTTGCCGGCCTGCATGCGCGCGAAGATGTCGTTGATGTTCTCCAGCGAATCGCGGGTGACCGTGGCGGCCACCTTGCCCTGCTCGGCGAACGCCAGCGATTCCTGCAGGTCCAGACGGGTACCGACGATCGAGCCGCGCACGGTGATGCCATTGAGCACCATCCCGAAGATGTCCAGCGGGAAGTTGCCCGGCGGCAGGCCGTTCAACGAGACCGTGCCACCACGGCGGACCATGCCCAATGCCTGCTCGAAAGCCTTCGGCGACACAGCGGTGACCAGTGCGCCATGCGCACCGCCGATCTCCTTCTTCAGGAACGCGGCCGGATCGGTGTTGCGCGCGTTGACGGTGATCGTCGCGCCCAGCCGCTCGGCCAGGGCGAGCTTGCCGTCGTCGATATCCACTGCGGCCACGTTCAGGCCCATCGCCTTGGCGTACTGCACGGCCATGTGGCCGAGCCCGCCGATGCCGGAAATCACCACCCACTGGCCGGGTTTGGTATCGGTGACCTTCAGCCCCTTGTAGACCGTGACGCCGGCGCACAGGATCGGCGCGACCTCGATGAAGCCCACGCCCTTGGGCAGCAGGCCAACGTAGGCCGCATTGGCCAAGGCGTACTCGGCGAAACCACCGTTCACCGAGTAACCGGTGTTCTGCTGGGCTTCGCACAGGGTTTCCCAGCCGCCCAGGCAGTGTTCGCAGTAGCCGCAGGCCGAGTACAGCCACGGAATGCCGACGCGGTCGCCTTCGCGGATGTGGCTGACACCCGCACCCACCGCGACCACGTGGCCGACGCCCTCGTGGCCGGGAATGAAGGGCGGGTTGGGTTTGACCGGCCAGTCCCCGTCCACCGCATGCAGGTCGGTGTGGCACACGCCACAGGCTTCGATCTTCACCAGGATATCGCCGGGCCCCGGACGCGGCACCTCGACTTCCTCGATACGCAACGGCTTTCCGAACTCGCGGACGACTGCGGCCTTCATGGTCTTGTTCATGCGTGGATCTCCGTGGATTGCCAAGGACTGCACTGTGGCGCCGGCCTCATGCCGGCGCCTTGATCGGGATCAAGCCCGGGGCGGGCTCAGAAGAAGCCCAGCTTCTTGGGCGAGTAGCTGACCAGCAGGTTCTTGGTCTGCTGGTAGTGGTCGAGCATCATCTTGTGGTTCTCCCGGCCGATGCCCGACTGCTTGTAGCCACCGAAGGCGGCATGCGCCGGATAAGCGTGGTAGCAGTTGGTCCACACCCGCCCGGCCTGGATGCCGCGGCCCATGCGGTACAGGCGCGAGGCATCGCGGCTCCACACGCCGGCACCGAGGCCGTACAGGGTGTCGTTGGCCAGCTCCAGTGCTTCTTCCTCGGTCTTGAAGGTGGTCACCGAGACCACCGGCCCGAAGATCTCTTCCTGGAACACGCGCATCTTGTTGTGGCCCTTGAACACGGTCGGCTTCACGTAGAAGCCGCCGGCCAGGTCGCCCTCGAGCTTGGCCTGCTCACCGCCGATCAGCACCTGCGCCCCTTCCTGCCGGCCGATGTCGAAGTAGGAAAGGATCTTCTCCAGCTGCTCGGAGGAGGCCTGCGCACCGACCATGGTGTTGGGATCGAGCGGATTGCCCTGCTTGATCGCGGCCACGCGCTTGAGCGCACGTTCCATGAATGTCTCATAGATCGATTCCTGGATCAGCGCGCGCGAGGGGCAGGTGCAGACCTCGCCCTGGTTGAAGGCGAACAGCACGAAACCTTCCACGGCCTTGTCGAGGAAGTCATCGTCCTCGGCCATGACATCGGCGAAGAAGATGTTCGGCGACTTGCCGCCCAGTTCCAGCGTCACCGGGATCAGGTTCTGGCTGGCGTACTGCATGATCAGGCGGCCGGTGGTGGTCTCGCCGGTGAAGGCGATCTTGGCGATGCGCGGGTTGGAGGCCAGCGGCTTGCCCGCCTCCACGCCGAAGCCGTTGACCACGTTGAGCACGCCCTTGGGCAGCAGATCGCCGATCACCTCCATCAGCACCAGGATCGACGCCGGGGTCTGCTCGGCCGGCTTGAGCACCACGCAGTTGCCGGCGGCCAGCGCAGGCGCGAGCTTCCAGGCGGCCATCAGCATCGGGAAGTTCCACGGGATGATCTGCCCGACCACGCCGAGCGGCTCGTGGAAGTGGTAGGCGATGGTGTCCTTGTCGATCTCCGACAGGCTGCCTTCCTGCGCGCGCACCGCGCCGGCGAAGTAGCGGAAGTGATCGGCCATCAGCGGCACGTCGGCGTTGAGCGTTTCGCGGATCGGCTTGCCGTTGTCCCAGGTTTCGGCATGGGCGAGCAGCTCGAGGTTCTCTTCGATGCGGTCGGCGATGCGGTTGAGGATGTTGGCGCGCTCGGTGGTCGAGGTCTGGCCCCAGGCCGTCTTGGCCGCGTGGGCGGCGTCCAGCGCCGCTTCGATGTCCTCGGCGTTGGAACGGGCGACCTCGGTGAACACCTTGCCCGTCACCGGCGTGGTGTTCTCGAAATACTGGCCGCTGCGCGGGGCCACCCACTCCCCGCCGATGTAGTTGCCGTAGCGCGGCTTGAAGATGGACTGCGGGTCGGTGGCGTGCGGCTTGGCGGACGTGACGGCATTCATGGTGCATCTCCGGATGGCGGTGGACAGGCCCGATAAGGGTCTGTTCGATGGCGCAAGGACGATGCCAACTTCCGTGTGGTGCAGTGCGGCAAGGCGTCACCCGGTGTACCGGTTGAAGAGGGGCTCGGAAACTGATGCGGTGCACCACGGCAGGTCATTGCGCGGTAACGCCGGGTGTGGTGTTTATCGGAACAGGCCCCGCTACAACTGTCGCAGATTGCGACACTGGAGAATCCAGGTGTCCCAGCTCCCGCTCCAGCACCGTGTCGGCAATGCGCGACGTTCGTTTTTCGAGCGCGGCGCGGCGCCGGTCGGCAGCGTGCCCGACACCATCCTGCAGTCGTGGCAGCGCTGCCAGCGCGGCGGGCTCTCGGTGGATGCACAGCCGGAGGTCGAGCCGCTGCCGGACGCCCGCCTGCGCGAGCTGCGCCAGCGCCAGGAAACGCTGTGGCGGTTGGCGCGGCCGGAGCTGGATGGCCTGGCTGCCGACATCGCGGCGACCGGCAGCATCGCGCTGCTGACCGACGAAGCCGGTTGGATCCTGGATGCGGAGGGCAACCCGGGTTTCCTCGACAAGGCCGGACGGGTGGCGTTGATGCCAGGCGTGCGTTGGGATGAAACCACGGTGGGCACCAACGCGATCGGCACCGCCATCGTCGAAGGTCGCTCGGTGGAGGTGCGTGGCGGCGAGCATTACTTCGCCCCCCACGCGATCCTGACCTGTTCGGCCACGCCGATCTTCGACCCGTACGGGCAGCGTGTGGGCGTGCTCGACATCTCCGGCGATGCGCGCCAGCAGCACCTGCATGCCCGCGTGCTGGCACGGCAGGCGGTGGCGCATATCGAGCACCGCTACTTCGAGGCGGGACTGGGCGATTGCGAGGTGGTCCGCCTGCATCACGACGCCGGCCTGCTCGGTACCCCGCGCGAAGGCGTGCTGGGCTTCCGCAATGGCCGCCTGGTGGCCGCCAACCGTGCTGGGCTGACCCTGTTCGGGCTGGACCACGGCGACATCGGCAGGGCGTCCTACGAGGCGCTGTTCGATGGTCCGCTCTCGCGGCTGCACGATGATGGCGCGCTGGTTGATCGCCAGGGACGCGCGCTGTACGGCCACGTGAGCCCTGCCGGCGGCGCCACGGTCCGCTCGCCGCTGCCCGCGCGTCCGGCCCCCGCCGCACCCGCGCGAGCCGCCGCCGCAGCGGCGCGGGTGGATACCACGCCCCTGTTCGACGCCGCCCAGCAGCAGGTGCTCGAGCGCGCCTGCCGCGTGCTGGACGCGCAGCTGCCGGTGCTGCTGCAGGGCGAGACCGGCACCGGCAAGGAGGTGTTCGCACGCGAACTGCATCGGCGCAGCACGCGTGCCGACAAACCGTTCGTGGCGGTCAACTGCGCGGCGCTGCCGGAAGGCCTGATCGAAGCCGAGCTGTTCGGCTACGAGGAAGGCGCCTTCACCGGTGCGCGCAAGAGCGGCAATACCGGCCTGCTGCGCCAGGCCCAGGGCGGCGTGCTGTTCCTCGATGAGATCGGCGACATGCCGCTGGCGCTGCAGCCGCGCCTGCTGCGGGTGTTGCAGGAGCGCACGCTGTCACCGCTGGGCGGCGGCAAGCCGGTGCAGCTGGATTTCGCCTTGATCTGCGCCACCCACCGTGATCTCGACGCGGCGATGAGCGCCGGTGACTTCCGCAGCGATCTTTACTACCGCATCGCCGATCACAGCGTGCGTCTGCCCGCCCTGCGCGAGCATGCCGACCGTGCGGCACTGGTGCAGGGCCTGTGGCAACGCCTTGGCCAGGGCCGGCAACTGGAGTCCGCCGCGTTGGCCGCGCTGGCCGGCTACACATGGCCCGGCAATGTGCGGCAGCTGTGCTCGTGCCTGCGCACGCTGGTGGCGCTGAGTGATCCGGGTGAGGTGATCCGGCACGGCATGCTGCCGGCCTATCTGCAGACCGCGCCCGCACCGGCCCTGCCATCCACCGCGGAAGGGTTGGAGGCAATGACCGAAACCGCGATGCGCGATGCGCTGCGCGCCAGTCAGGGCAACGTCGCCCAAGCGGCCCGCGCGCTGGGCATCAGCCGCAGCACGCTGTACCGCCGGGTTGGTGCGACAGCCCGCCGCCACTGAGGCGGCAGGCCGTGCGGGATCAGCCGACCAGCGCCGCCGAATCGCGTGCGAGCTGCTCGATGCCGGCCCAGTCCTTGGCCTGCAGCAGGGCCCGCGTGGTGAGCCAGGAACCGCCCACGCACAGTACGTTGGGCAGGTGCAGGAAATCGCGCGCGGTCTGTGCGCTGATGCCGCCGGTCGGGCAGAACCGCACATCGCCGAACGGGCCGTTCCAGGCCGACAGCATGGCCGCGCCGCCGGCCTGCACCGCCGGGAAGAACTTGAAGGTATCCAGGCCGTGCTCCAGGCCGAGCATCAGCTCCGAGGAGGTCGCCACGCCCGGCAGGAACGGCAGATCGGTATCGCGGGCGGCGGCGTACAGGCGCGCGGTCGCGCCGGGCGACACCGCAAAGCGCCCGCCCACCTGCTTGACCTTCTCCATCTGCGCGGCGGTCAGCACGGTGCCGGCGCCGATCACGGCATCGGGCACCGCTTCGACCATGGCCTGGATCGCGTCCATCGCCATCGGCGTGCGCAGCGTCACTTCGATCACCGGCAGGCCGCCGTTGAACAGTGCCCGCGCGACCTCGACGGCATCCTCGACGCTTTCCGGGGTGAACACCGGAATCACCGGGGCCAGTTTCAGGACTGCGCGTACGCGTGGATCAGCGCCGGACATCGAATCGCTCCTCGCCCGTGAGGGCCATGATGTCAGCCTCGCTGACAGGGTTGAAGTCGCCGGGGATGGAGTGCTTCAGGCAGCCTGCGGCCAGGCCGAAGCGCACGATCGCGTCCGGCGCGAAGCCGCGCATCATGCCATGCAGGATGCCGGCGGCGAAGGCGTCGCCACCGCCGATGCGGTCCACGATGCCAAGCATCTCGCGGGTCGGCGCCACCGCGCGGGTGCCGTCGCGGCCGATCAGCATCGCGCCGAGGGCATGGTTGTCCACACTGTGCGGGGTGCGCTGGGTGCAGGCCATCCACTGCAATCGCGGGAACGCGGCAAAGGCCTGTGCGGCGGCTGCATCGACGCGCTCACGCACGTCGGCCTGCTCGAATTCACCCCCGAGCACCACGCCGATATCGCGGTAGTCAGCGAAGACAAGATCGGCGCAGGCGAACAGTTCGCGCAGGATGCCCGGCGCATCGCCCTGCCAGCGCGCCCACAGCGACGGGCGGAAGTTGCCGTCGAAGGACACCTTCACGCCACGCGCGCACGCCGCGCGTGCCGCGGCCAGCGTCGCCTGGGCCATGGCCGGGTTGAGCGCCGGGCTGACCCCGGACAGGTGCAGCCAGTCGGCACCGGCCAGCAGTGTGTCCCAGTCGTAGTCGGTGGCGCTGCTGGTGGCGAAGGCCGAATCGGCGCGGTCGTAGACCACTTCGCTGGCACGCTGCACGGCGCCGGTGGTCAGGAAGTACAGGCCCATCCGGCCCTCGCTACGGCGAACTGCCGAGGTATCCACGCCATGCCGGCGCAGTTCGCCCACCGCGAACTCGCCCAGCGGGTTCGCCGGCACCGTGCTGACCGCCGCCACCGCATGCCCGAGGTGGGCCAGCGAGACACCGACATTGGCTTCCGCGCCGCCGGCGTGGACCACCAACTGTGGCTGCTGCAGCAGCAGCTCTCGGCCGGGCGCACTCATGCGCAGCAACAACTCTCCGAAACAGACAACACGACTCATGGTCCTGGATCCTTGTGAGGGCCGCAGACGCCGCAGGGACGCACAGCAGCAATGGCTAGCGGTGTCATTCTAGCGATGGACGCCGCCCCGTCCACCTGTCCCCAATGTCGGAAGCATTGTCCTGCAAGCGTCTACGGGACATTGAAAGTCTGCTGCGGTGCAAGATGCCGGATCAGTAACGGGCTGTTAACGTCCGCCCTGACCAGCGGTGTCATTGCACTGACATGTCGTTGGATAGCTGTTTCATGTAGCACCTTGGGAGAGGGAAAACATGCAAGTCCAGAACACGCAGAAAAAGACACCGGTTACCTTGCTGGCATTGTCGATCGGCCTGGCGCTGAGTGGTACCGCGCTGGCCCAGGATGCGGGCACCAACCCCACCGACCTGGATACCGTCACCGTCACCGGCTATCGCGCCAGTGTCGAGAAGGCGCTGGACATCAAGCGCGGCGAAGCCGGCGTGGTCGATGCCATCGTCGCCGAGGACATCGGCAAGTTCCCGGATCTGAACCTGGCCGAATCGCTGCAGCGCATCCCCGGCGTGGTCATCACCCGTGAAGCCGGCGAAGGCCGCAACATCTCGGTGCGTGGCCTCGGCCCGGATTTCACCCGCGTGCGCATCAACGGCATGGAAGCGCTGACCACGGTCGGCGCCGGCGACCAGAGCGGCGGCACCAACCGCGGCCGCGGCTTCGATTTCAACGTGTTCGCCTCGGACCTGTTCTCGCAGCTGCTGGTGCGCAAGACCGCCTCGGCCGATGTCGAGGAAGGCTCGCTGGGCGCTACCGTCGACCTGCGCACCGCGCGCCCGTTCGACTATGACGGCTTCACCTTCGCCGCCAGCGGCCAGGCCGGCTACAACGCAATGGCCGAGAAAGCCGATCCGCGCATGGCCGCGCTGATCTCCAACACCTTCGCCGACGGCACCTTCGGTGCCTTGTTGTCGGTGGCCTATTCCGAGCGCCAGGCGCTGGAAGAAGGCTCCAACACCGGCCGCTGGGCCAACGGCCCGAGCAACGGCAACTTCAATGCGGCCTCGCCGTTCGCCGCGGCGCGTTCGGCCAACGTCTACCACCCGCGCTTCCCGCGCTACGTGCAGATGGAGCATGAGCAGAAGCGCCTGGGCGTGACCGGTACCCTGCAGTGGAAGCCGAGCGACGCCACCGAGTTCTCGCTGGATGCGCTGTACTCCAAGATCGACGCGACCCGCGACGAGCACTACATCGAAGCGATTTCCTTCAGCCGCGGCACCAGCACCACGCCGCGCCTGGTCGGCAAGCCGGCCATGGTCGTCAAGAACGGCGTGATCGAGAACAACGCGCTCGTCTACGGTGAGTTCGACAACGTCGACATCCGCTCGGAAAACCGTCACGACGAGTGGAGCACCGAATTCAAGCAGCTGAGCCTCAACGGCCAGCACCGCTTCGGCGATGATTTCACCTTGTCCGGCAAGCTCGGCATCTCGCGCTCCAAGCACGAGAACCCGGTGCAGACCACGATCATCATGGACAAGTACGACGTCGACAATTACAGCTACGACTACCGGGGCAACAGCCGGTTCCCGACGCTGAACTACGGCATCGACCCGACCAACCCGGCTGGCTGGGAGCTGGCCGAGATCCGTCTGCGCCCGCAGTACGTGGACAATGACTTCGACACCGGCCAGCTGGATTTCAACTGGAACATCAGCCCGGGCTTCCGCCTGAAGGGTGGCGTGCTCGCCAAGGACTACACCTTCAAGACCACCGAGCTGCGTCGCGCCAGCGAACTGGCGGTACCGACCTTCCCGGGTGGCACCCGCATCGTGCCGGTGGACATGACCGAGCAGGCCGGCCTGAAGGGCATCAACGGCAGCCCGTCCAACTGGGTGGTGCCGGATCTGAACGCCATCGCCGATCAGTTCGACATCTACAGCAACAGCGGCATCTTCGCCGTCGCCCCGCGCGCCAACAACGTGCGCAGCGTCGAAGAGAAGGACCGCGGTGCCTACCTGATGGGCGAGTTCTCCACCGAGATCGGCGCGCTGCCGCTGTCGGGTAACGTGGGTGTGCGCTACGTGCGCACCAAGCAGAGCTCCACCGGCCTGTCGACGCTGGCCACCGGTACGGTCTCCACCACCGAGAACCGCACCTACAACGACACCCTGCCCTCGTTCAACCTGGTGGCCGAAGTCAGCCCGGACTTCCTGATCCGCCTCGGCGCGGCCAAGGTGATGAGCCGCCCGGGCCTGGGCAGCCTGACACCTGGCGCAACGGTGGCCGTGGCCGGTGGTGCTCGCACCATCTCCAGCGGCAACCCGGATCTGGAACCGATCCGCGCGACCAACGTCGACCTCGGCTTCGAGTGGTACTTCTCCGAAGGCGCGATGGCCGGTATCGGTCTGTTCTACAAGGACATCGAGAGCTTCGTGCAGACCACCCGCGAAGTGCGCCCGTACTCCGACAGCGGTCTGCCTGCCTCGCTGCTGATCGGCACCGGTGCCTCACCCGCCGATGACTTCACCTACAGCCGCCCGGTCAACACCCCGGGTGGTGAACTGCACGGCGTGGAAGCGAACTACACCCAGCCGTTCACCTTCCTGCCGGGCAAGTGGTCCAACCTCGGCGTGCAGTTGAACTACACCTGGGTGGAATCGCAGATCCAGTACCTCAACGCCGCGGGCCAGCCGGTGATGAAGACCGACCTGACCGGTCTGTCCAAGTCGTCCTGGAACGCCACGCTGTTCTACGAAGGCAAGGTCTTCTCCGGCCGCGTCTCGGCGACCAACCGCGATGACTACCTGACCCAGGCACCGGGTACGGAAACCGGCTTCAACCTCGACGGTTACCACGGCATGACCGGCACCACGGTCATCGATGCCTCGATCCGCTACACGATCAGCGACCAGCTCGAACTGAGCCTGGAAGGCATCAACCTGACCAACGAAGCCTCCGACGAGTGGGTCTACTCGCCGGCGACCGGTCAGCTGCCGCTGCAGTACACCGAAACCGGCCGCCAGTTCCTGCTCGGCGTGCGCTACAAGTTCTGATTCAACGGCAGTACCCACCGGCGGCGTGAGCGATCACGCCGCCGGCTGCGCGCGCGCCGCCGGCGTTGCCATCCACCACCCTCACCCTCCGGGGCACGCTGCTGCGGCGCAAGATGCCGGCGCGTGAAGGGTTTGTTACGTTCTGGATGACCAGCGGTATCACTGCGGCACATGCGCGACAGACGTTCCGGGGAGGCCGGACGTCCATGACTCATCTACATCACGGTCGCATGGCGGCGAACCCTGGGAGGGGCTTACACACGATGGAACGACTCACCACCCGTAAAAAGACACCGGTTACCTTGCTCGCGGTCTCGATCGCCTTCGCGCTGCAGAGCGCAGCCGGCATCGCCGCGGCCCAGCAGACGCCCGAAGCGGCCGCCTCGCTCAACGCAGTGGATCTGGACAAGGTCGAGGTCAAGGCGACCTACCGCGAAAGCCTGCAGCAGTCGCTGGATGAAAAACGCTACAGCGTCGAACAGGTCGATGCGATCTACGCCGAAGACATCGGCAAATTCCCGGATCTGAACCTGGCCGAGTCGATGCAGCGCATCGCCGGCGTCTCGATCGATCGCGAAGGTGGCGAAGGCCAGCAGATCTCCGTGCGCGGCCTGGGCTCGGATTTCACCCGCGTGCGCATCAACGGTCTGGAAGCGCTGTCCACCGCCGGCAGCGGCACCACCGGCGTCAACCGCAGCCGCGGCTTCGACTTCAATACCTTCGCTTCGGAGCTGTTCAGCCGGGTCAAGATCAACAAGACCCAGTCGGCGCAGACCGACGAGGGCTCGCTTGGTGCCACGGTCGATCTGCGCGGTTCGCGCCCGTTCGATTTCGAGGGCTTCCAGGCCTCGCTCGGTGGCCAGTATGGTTACAACGAGCTTTCAAAGAACAAGGACCCGCGCATCTCCGGGCTGATCAGCAACACTTGGGCCGACGGCCGGGTGGGCGCGTTGATGTCGGTGGCCTACAGCAAGCGCACCATCTTCGAGGAAGGCTACAACCCGGTCCGCTGGGAGCACGGCAACTACCGCAACTCCAACCAGAGCACCGCGGCCAACAACGGTACCTACGGCTTCTGCAGCCCGGCCGGCTACAACCCGCAGACCCCGCGCAATCCGCTGGCCAATGAGACCGCCGCGGGTGTCGGCAGCGCCGCCAACCAGGCGCGCAGCAACGGCTGGGGCAGCTACGGCATCAGCGCGACCCACTGCGGCCCCGGCCTGCTCCGCCCGACGGCGACGGCCGCGAACATCGACGCCTACGAGACCGCGACCAACGCCTGGATTCCGCGTTACCCGCGCTACATCCGCACCGAACACGAGATCGAGCGCCTGGGCGTCACCGGCGCGCTGCAGTTCAAGGTCAGCGACGACACGCAGCTGAACCTGGACATGCTGTACTCCAAGCTCGACAAGAACGTGCGCGAAGATTCCATCGGCGCCAACCTGCACCGCACCGCGCAGTACGGCGGCAAGACCCAGATCGTGGTCCGCGAGGCGCAGGCCGATGAACAGAACCGCCTGACCTACGGCGTGTTCGACAACGTGGACTTCCGCACCGAATCCACCGCGATCGAAGAGAGCACCGAGTTCAAGCAGTTCAGCCTGAACCTGGAACACCGCTTCAACGACGCGGTGCGCCTGGATGCGGTGGTCGGTCACTCCGAGTCGAACTACGAGCGGCCGATCTTCTCGATGGTCAGCTTCGACAACAGCAACCTGGATGGCTTCGTGCTGGACATGCGCAACGGCAAGGTGCCGGCGATGTCCTTCCCGTTCGATCTCAACGCCGTGGACAACTGGAAGTGGCTGGGCTACGGCAGCACGCCGGTCAATGCCAACGGCACGGCGCGTGGCGGCAACATCAGCGAAGTGCGTTTGAACCCGCAGTACGTCGACAACGCCTTCGACACGGCCAAGGTCGACCTCACGTTCAACATCAATCCCACCTTCACCCTGCGCGGCGGTCTGGCCTACAAGGACTACGACATGAGCACGCAGGAGTACCGCAACATCAGCTACGGGCGCCTGTCGCAGGCACTGCCGGCCGGTGTGGGCGTGGGCGACCTGAGCGACACGCTGAGCGGCTTCGGCAAGGGCATGGACGGCAACCTGCCCAACGCCTGGCTGGTGCCGGACTTCAACCAGATCGCCAAGCTGCTGGACATCTACTGCAACTGCAACACCGGCACGCTCGGCGGTGACTACCGCCTGGCCAGCGTCGGTCACTTCGGGGCGTCCAACAACAACTTCGACGTCAACGAGAAGAGCTACGGCAGCTACCTGCAGCTGGACTTCAACACCGACCTGCTGGGCCGCGCGTTCCGCGGCAACCTGGGCGTGCGCTACGTGCAGACCCGCATCACCGCCGATGGCTATGCGCCGTGTACCGCCACCAACGCGAACGATCTGTCCTCGGCGTGCGAACCGTTCTTCGGGGTGGCCAGCGCCACCGCCGATCCGGGCGAGCGCCTGCAGGTCGGCACCCGGGTCGGCCACAAGTACGACGACTGGCTGCCCTCGTTGAACCTGGCCTGGGACCTGAGCGACACCTTCGTGCTGCGCTTCGGCGCGGCCAAGACCATGGCCCGCCCGACCCTGTCCAACCTGTCGCCGAGCGTCAGCGGTGGTCCCACCGCCTACTTCGATGATGACCGCAGCTACTCGATCAACCTGGGCAACCCCAAGCTCGATCCGTTCCGCTCGACCAACTACGACCTGAGCGCGGAGTGGTACTTCGACGAAGGCGCGCTGCTGTCGGCCGCGGTGTTCTACAAGGACATCGAGAGCTACGTGCAGCGCACCCGCCTGCTCACCACCTGGGCGGACATGGGCTACTCGCTGGACCTGCTGCCGACCGGCTTCAGCCCGGACACCGTGTTCAACGTGCAGAGCTACTTCAACACCCCGGGCGGCCCGCTCAAGGGCTATGAGGTGTCCTACCAGCAGCCCTTCAGCTTCCTGCCCGGCTTCTGGAAGAACTTCGGCGTGCAGCTGAACTACACGCACGTCGAGTCCAAGATCAAGTACATGTTCAGCTCCGGAACCGGCAGCACGATCGTCACCACGTACACCGAGAACGACCTGCTGAACCTCTCGCCGAACTCGTACAACGCCACGCTGTACTACGACGACGGCCGTTTCAGCGCCCGCGTCTCCACCAGCTACCGCGACGCTTACATCAGCACCATCCTGTCGCAGGAGAACGTGTGGGACCTGGACGGCAACCAGTTCGCCACGGCCGATGTGCAGGGCAAGTACAGCGTGGAGAACGTGGATTTCAACATGTCCTACAAGGTCAACAAGAATCTCTCGCTGACCTTCGAGGCGATCAACCTGCTCGACACCGCCGATGAGCGCTATGTCGATTCGGCGTTGTCGCTGCCGGACCGCTACACCCACACCGGCCGCCAGTACTACCTCGGCCTGCGCTACAAGTTCTGACCGTGCTGCGCCTTCCGCCACCGCTATCGCGCCCGTCCCCGTCCTTCTCTCCGGGATGGCGGGCGCGGTGCCGGGGCGGGAGGCCACCGTGAGCGGCTGACCTCCGCTGCTGGTTCCGCTGTACTGTTTCTGCTGTCGAAAGGAAGGTCTCATGCATCGCGTTGTCGCCGCCTCGATCCGCCCCTCCCGCCTGTCCGCCAGCCTGCTGGCGCTGCTGCTCGCGGGCAGTGGCACCGCCTGGGCGCAGACCGCGCCGCAGCTGCTGTTCCACGTGTCGGCCGACCAGAGTCTGCAGGCCGATACCGCCGCGGGTGATCCGGTCCCGAATTTCCAGGACAAGGTGAAGCGGGTGCCCAACGGCGCGCACGGCAGCGCGATCGAATGGGCCGATGACGGCGTGTTGTCGTGGAACGCACCGGGCAACATCCAGGCCCAGCGCGGCACACTCGGCTTCTTCTGGCGCTCGCGGTATGCGGTGGGTGAAGCGCCGTTCGTGATCTTCCGGGTTGGCTATGCCGACCACAGCAGCTGGGACATGGCCTGGCTGCGCATCGACTGGAATGGCCACGGCTTCGATGCCTTTGTCACCGATGCCAACCTGGCGCGCACGCGCGTGTCGTTCAAACTCGACCAGAACCCCTCGCCCCAACAGTGGCAGCACATCGCCTTCGGCTGGGATGAGAACCACGGCGTACGGCTGTACGTGGATGGCAAGGAGGTCGCCCGCCAGGAGACCACCGCCGACTACGACGCCGCACTCGATCAGCTCGGCCTGGCCGGTCGCGTGATGGCGCCCTACCAGGTGCAGAGCCGCTACAACTTCCTGCGCGGCAGCGATTTCGACGAGATCCGCGTCTATGACCGCCTGCTCGACCCGGCCGGCATGGCCGCGCTGGCCCGCAACGCGGCCCCCCGCACTGCAGTGGCTGAGCCGGACCCGATGCGCGCCTGGCGCCATCGCCACGGCTGGGACGCTGCGCCGCCGCCGGCGCTGACCGCGCCGACCACCACGATCCGCAAGATCGAGTTCGCCGATACCAAGGACCACAAGCAGTGGATGTGGAAGGCGACCGACGGCATCGCCGAGACCACCTGGCCTGGCGTGTACAACCGCTCGCGGCTGGCCGGGCGCGATGATTACTTCCAGCTGCCCGATTGGAATACGTACGTCGACGGTGGCCAGCAGCTCGACCTGACCCTGCCGGCCGGCGAGACCGTCAACCGCATCGAAGTACGCGGCGCCGCCTTCGGCGGGTTGAGCCACAGCGTGGACGGCCAGCCAGCGCAGGCGCTGTTCGAGCGTCCGCAGGGTGTGGTGCGCAGCGTCAACCCGATTCCCGCGAAGGACGGTGGCGTGCTGCATTTCCGCAACACGGCGCAGGAAACCCCGATCCAGGAGATCTGGGCCTACCAGGTAAGCGATGCCGCCGAGCCGGAGGGCACGGTCAAGCAGCGTTACCTGATCGACAGCCAGGCCCTGCCGGACTACACCAACATCGCCGCGCTGCGCGAGTACATCGACGGCCGCTACCCGGCGGCCGAACGCAGCACGGTGATGGCGCTGCCCAAGGGTGCCGGCTCACGCAAGCGCACGGCCGACACGCTGCCCGCGCAGCCGATGCCGATCGTGCACGTGCTGATTCCCTCCGGCGTGAGCGACGCACCGGCCGCGCAGCCGCTGATCCGCAGCTGGGCGCACAGCTGGGAGAACATGTATGACGGCCTGGACGGCATCGCGATCGATCTGCCCAAGCTGGACCTGCCGGCGACCCATGACGGCCTGATCCCGCTCAACATCCGCATCAAGGACCCGCTGTGGCCGGCGCGCGACATGATCGACGTGTCGGTTTCGGTCAAGCCGGGCCAGAAGCGCACGCTGTGGCTGGACCTGCGCGATCGCATCCTGACCGCCGACAGCCTGTGGATCTCCGTCGCGTCGGCCGCACCGGGGTTCAATGCCACCTCGCTGGACGGCGCAGAAATCCGCATGGTCTACAAGGACCGCGACGAGGCGAAGAAAGAACACATCGCCGACCGCTTCAACCAGGTGCGCGACAACTGGGGCTTCCTGGTCGAAGAGCACACCACCTCCAAGCGCCAGCGTCTGTACGCGCGCGTGTATGCCGATCTCAGTGATCTGCTGCGGGTGGACCCGGACCACGAGCTCGGCCGCCTGTACTGGAACTACATCAGCTACAACAGCCAGGGCAAACCGCCGTTCACCCAGCCCGAGGCGCCCAAGGACGTACCGCTGTGGGCGTTCCGGCAGACCGAAGACCTCACCTACGTGCGCCGCTTCATCGAGTGGTGGATCGACCATCGGCAGATCGCCTACGGTGATTTCGGCGGCGGCATTTCCGACGATTCCGATCTGACCCAGCAGTGGCCCGGTCTTGCGCTGATGGGCGTGCAGCCGGACAAGCTCAATGCCTCGCTGACCGCGCTGTCCGATGCGGTGTACCGCAATGGCATGTTCAGCAACGGCTTGAGCACCATCGAAACCGATGAGCTGCACGCCTACGAGGAAGGCATCAACACCAACAGCGCGATGCTCTACCTCAACTGGGGCGATCCGCTCACCGTCGAGCGCCTGATGGAGACGGTGAAGGCCTTCGACGAGCGCATCATCCTGCCCAACCCGCAGGGCCATCTGCTGTTCTCCAGCAACTGGTTCGGCGGCAACAAGGTCTACCGCGAACCGAACTGGCAATGGCAGAAGCCGTATTCCTTCCCGGTGCTGCACCCAGCGTTCCTGATCGGCCAGTACAACGCCGATCCGACCGGCCGCAAGCTGGTCACCGGTCTGGCCGATGGCTACCTCGCCCACGCCTACACCGACGACAAGGGCCGCTGGGCACTGCCGAACGAGATCAACTGGGCCACCGGCAAGACCCGTGGCGGCGAGCTCAACAACGGCTCGGGCAGCGGCGACATCATGCACACCTTCTGGGCGGCATGGCGCTGGACCGGCGATGACAAGTACCTCAAGGCCTTGGACTACCGCGTCGAGCGGGGTGGCCCGGGCGCTTTGTCCAACCTGGGCGAGAACTATGTCGAGGCCCTCGGCCGCGGCGCCGAGTGGAACCCGCGCTTCATCAGCGATGCCGACGGCGGCAGCACCGGCTTCGCCAGCCTGATGGCGTGGCAGGCCACCGGCGACAAGAAGTACCTGGAGGCGCTGCATGCCGATGGCATCCAGGCCAAGGCGCAGCGCGAATACATGAACACCGAAGGCCACTGGTGGTCCGACCGTGTCGAAGCGCCGAGCGAGTTCCTGCAGCGTGCGCGCCTGGGCGGCATCGCGCTGAAGCGAAACCAGAGCTGGCCGGGCCACACCGTCAGCTGGCGCTTCGTCCAGCCGGAGGCGGCCGAGCAGGTCGCGCTGCTGGTACATGCACCCTCGCCGGACCGCTTCAAGGTGATCGCCTACAACCTGGGCAAGCACGCAGTGGATGCGGAGATGAGCACCTGGAACGTCACCGCCGGGCAATGGCGGATGACCAGCGGGGTGGACCGCGACGGCGATGACACCATCGACGGCAAGGCCACCACGCGTGAGCTCACCCTGGAGCGCAGTGCCTCGACCACGCTGCGGTTCGTGCCGGGCCAGAGCCAAGTGTTCGAGTTCGAGCTGGTGCAGGCCGGCACGCCGGTCGAACAGCGTGCCGACCTCGGCATCGGGCGCGGCGATGTGCGTGTGGACGGGCGTCAGGTGCAGGTGACCGTGCACAGCCTGGGCCATGTCGCGACCGGTGTGGGCGCGGCGGTGCTGGAAGACGCCAAGGGCCGTGAGCTGGCCCGCGTCGAGATCCCCAGCCTGGCCGCGCCAAGCGATCTGGTGCCGAAGACCACGACCGTCAACCTGCCGCTGCCGGCTGGGGATCAGCGTGGCCTGCGCGTGCGTGTCATGCAGGCCGATGGTGCGGCGGAAGTGACCCAGCGCAACAACGTGGTGGCGCTCGACCAGTAGCGCCATGCCATGCAGGGCTGCTGTCGCGCCGGCACCCCGCCGGCGCTAGGCCGCGTCGGTTTCCATCACCTGCACGCGGCGTTGGTACCAGCCGTCGGCCTCGGGCTCGAAGACGGCGCTGCGGGTCATCTCGCCCTGATAGACGTGCACCGAGATCGCCAGCTCATCGTCGCTGGTGTTGCGGATGGTGTGGTACTCGTGCGGCGGGATCAGGCTGCCGGCACTGCCGCAGTCGCCCAGCACGGGTGGCTCCGGGCGGAAACGAAAACGCTCGCCGTCGCGCTCCAGCAGCTGGTACTGGGTGATCTCCAGCTGGCCCAGCCAGACCCCCTCCACGCACCACAGCCCGCTGTGGTCGTGCAGCGGCGTGCCCTGCCCCGGCCCCCAGCTCATCGCGACGATGCTGTAGCCGTGCACCGGGCTGCGGTACAGCTCGCGGCGGGCGTAGTGATCCTCGATCGGATGGTGCACGCAGGCCGGCAGCTGGATGCGGCTGTCGGCGATCGCTTCGCGCAACGCCGCGCGCAGCGTTGCGGCGATCTGGTGCGCGTGCTCGTGCTGGACGGCATGGTCGACGGCGGCGATCAATCGATCACGGCCATGGAACGGAGGAAACGGGTTGCATTGCTCTTGCATACCCCGAGTCTAGGCGATCCCGGTGAACAGCGTGTTTGACCTGAATCACATCCAATCGACCCACAATCCCCGACGTAGCAATCCATTCGCGAGTGTTCGAATGGTCTTCCTATCGATCAGGGAATCAGCATCGGCCGCAACGACGGGACCTGCCGGGCCAGTTCCTCGGTGACCAGCGTGGCAAACAGCGCCGCGCCATCCGGGCCCAGGTGGGTGTAATCGAAGGCGACCTTGGCTTGCCCCATGGGCTCGGTGACGGCGTTGTTCTGCGCAGCCGGTACGCCAGCCACGGGCGCTGCGCCCACAGTCGTGCCGCCCAGCGCCGCGCTGACCTGGGCGGGCGTGGCGGCCGCCTGCGCCAGCGGCATCGAAGCCACCGGCCCCAGTGCCTGCACCACCGCGCGGCTGCGCGCGTGCAGATCGACCAGCGGGACCTTCATCTCGCGCGCCACGGTCCGCACCGCCTCGGCCCACGGCGCCAGGTCATCGATCAGCACGCCATCGGCGAACTGGCGGCGGGTCAACGGGGTCAGCAGCACCGGCTGCGCACCGGCGGCACGGATCTCATGCACATAGCGGCGCAGATTGTCCGGGAACTCGCGCTGCAGATCGGTGGAACGGCCCGGCTTGCCGGGCTGGTCGTTGTGGCCGAACTGGACCAGCACCCAGGTGGTGGCATAGCCGGGCGTGCGCATCTCCGCGTCGGCCAACGCCCACGAGCCTTCGGCCCGGTAGTTGTAAGTGCTGCGGCCGCCACGGGCCAGGTTGGTGCAGGTCAGGAACGAGGTCACGTGCCGTGCGCAGAACGCCGGGCCCCAGCCGCCCTGCACGGCCGTGGTGGAATCACCGACCAGCACGATCTTGCTGGCCCGGATCGGGGTCGGTGCCGGGCGGTCCATCACCGCCGGATCCACGGCGGCCTGCGCCGCGCTCATCAGGCCGAACAGCGCGCTGCCCAGCAGCCAGGACGTACACCGCATCAGAACGTACCTCGTTGAATGAAGGGGGCCTGCTGATACAGACGACGCTCGCCACCGCGCGGGTCGTCGGCCTGCTGCGGGGTGGTATCGAACAGCATCGTTTCGCGGCGGGCCAGCGAATAGGTCTGCCAGCGTGGCAGTCCGCCATGATTCGGATCGCCATGACGGGCGAAGGCGATCAAGGCCTCGCTCATCGTCGCCGCCACGCGGGTCGCCGCTTCGCCGTCACCGGTGCGTGAGCCGGGGCGATCGGTGGTATCGAACACCAGCGGGATATCCAGCGTGTGGAACGCACCGAACTTGCCGCCGTCCAGCGGCGAGCCCCAATCGAGTTGATAGGCCCAGGTGGGTGCGCCCTGGCGCGCACGCGCCTCCAGTTCCTCCACCGCACCGCGCCATGAGCGACCGGCGGTGGTAGCCGCGAAGAACACCTCCGATGGCGTGTAGTGCGGATACAGGCGGCGGTACTCGGCGATCACCACCGAGGGCAGCAGGTCCACGTACTGTTCTTTCTCCAGCTTGGCCGGCAGCGTCTGCCAGGTGAGGGCGAAGTTGGCCGGGTCGTTGCCGAGGAAGGCGCGGGTTTCATCGCGGGTGTTGCCGATCACCATCGGAATCCCGGCGGACTGCGCGGGCGCCTCCGGCCAGAACGGATGCACCGGCAACGAACGCCCGTCGAGCACCGGCCCGACATACAGGCTGCTGTTCTCCACGCGCGAAGGGTCGCGCGCACGGGTGGCGGCCAGCAGTGCTTCCATCGGCATCGTGCGCAGCGCCTCGGCATCGGCCGCCCCGACCGCCTGCATCGCGATCTGCGCGCGCTGGGTGGCCGCCCGCGGGCCGGCCGCGGTCACCTGCTGCCCGCTCATGGTCCACGCCCGCTGGAACAGGCCACGCGCGGCGGGCATGGCCATCAGCGTGGCGATCTTCGCGCCGCCGCCGGATTGCCCCACCACGGTGATGTTGCCCGCATCGCCACCGAACTCGTGTGCATGCTGGCGGACCCACTGCAGCGCCTGGACCAGATCGAGCTGGCCGACGTTGCCCGAATCGGCGAAACGCGCATCGCCCAGCTGCGCCAGGTACAGATAGCCGAACACATTGAGGCGATGGTTGACCGTGACCACCACCACGTCACCGCGCCGGCACAAGGCACTGCCGTCGTACAGCGGGTCGCTGCCCGAGCCGTTGTTGTAGGCACCGCCATGGATGTAGAACACGATCGGGCGCTTGCCGCCATCGCGCAGTGCCGAGGTCCACACATTGAGGTAGAGGCAGTCTTCGCTGCCCGGCCCTTCGCTGCCGCCCTGCGGTGCGGCATTGCCGTACGCCAGTGCATCACGCACGCCGCGCCAGGCCGATTCGTGCGCGGCCGGCTGGAAGCGCCGGGGCGCGGTATCGGCGCCGTAGGGAAGGCCGCGGAACACGTGGATGCCCTGCTCCAGCTGCCCGCGCACGCGGCCACTGCGCACGCGCGCCAGCGGCGCGGCATCGTGACGCGGGCCGGGCACGCCGGCGAAGGCGGGCAGCAGCGGCAGGCTGGTCGCACCGAGCATCAGCGCATAGCGCGCGCTGTCGCGCAGGAAACGGCGCCGCTGCAGATCGCCGGGGGAATCAGTCATGGCGCGCAGGCTCCGTGTGGCGCGAAGAAGTCCAGCGCAGCGCCAGCTCGGGCCACTGCGCGACGGTCAGACCGGCCGGGATGCGCACGCCGAAGCCGTGGCCGCCGAACGGGAACAGATGCATTTCGGTGGTGACACCGGCGCGCAGCAGCGCCTGGTAATACACCAGGCTGTTGTGCACCGGGACCACGTTGTCGTCCTGCGCATGCACCAGGAAGGTCGGTGGCGCATCGGCGCGGACCTGATCCTGCATGGAAAACTGCTGCTGCAGCGCCGCATCCGGACGCGGTCCGAGCAGGCGCTCGCGCGAGCCGCTATGCGCATGCGTACCCATGTCGATCACCGGGTAGATCAGCAGTGCGACACCCGGCCGTGCGCTGAGCGCATCGATCGCGTCGCGGTGCGGATACACCGGTGCATCGAAGCCGTTGCTCAACCGCGCGGCGACATGCCCGCCGGCCGAGAAGCCCATCACCCCGATGCGCTGCGGATCAATCTGCCATCGCGCGGCATCGGCGCGGATCACCCGCATCGCGCGCTGCGCATCGGCCAGGGCGGCCTGGCGATCGCTGCGGCCTGCCGGCAGCCGGTAGCGCAGTACGAACAGGGTCACCCCGCCCTCATCGACGAACGCCGGCACCAGCGCGGTGCCCTCCTTGTCGAGCACGATGCGCTGATAGCCGCCGCCGGGTACTACCAGCAGGGCGCTCCCGTTCGGGCGCGTCGGACGGTACACCACCAGATAGGGCGCACTGACGTTGTCGATGTAGCGGTCCGGCAGGGCTGGATCAGGGCTGCGCTCGATCACGTTGGGAGCGGTGCCCTGGCCGGCTTCGCCGGGCACCTGGCCCTCCGGCCACAGTGCGATGCGGTCGGGCGCACCGGGCAGCGGCTCGGTATCCGGAACGGCGCGGTCGGCGGCATGGGCCACGCTGCAGGCCAGCAATGCGAGGGTCAACAGGGGCATCAACACGGTGCGGGGCATCCGCATAGGATCCTTCCAGGCTGGGTGGGAACGGCCATCGTGCCCGACCGGCAGCACTTCTGATGCGCTGCACATTGCCAATGACACCGGTTTACCATATACAGCTCATCCAGCCACTGTCGATTGGCAGTGCAACAATTTTTCCGGGAGACCCGCTTGAGCAACGAACACGGCAAACAGGACCTGCCAGACCAGGGTTTGGGCGAGATCGCCCGCCACTTCGTCAGCGCCCGCCAACAAGGCCAATCCCTGCCGGACTTCCCGGGAAACATCCCGGAAGATCTCGTTACCGCCTACCAGGTACAGGACCAGGCCATCGCGCTGTGGGATGACCAGGTGGTGGGCTGGAAGGTCGGCTACATCGCTGCCGAGCGCCGCGATGTCTCCGGCGACGACCGTCTGCTGGGGCCGATCTTCTCGCGTCAGCTCTGGAATGCTACCGGTGGAACAGTAGAGATTCCGGTGTTTGTCGGCGGGTTCGGCGCGGTCGAGGCCGAGTACGTGATCCAGCTGCAGGAAGACGCCCCGGCCGACAAGCTGCACTGGACCCCGGAAGAAGCCGAGGCGCTGGCCGCCAAGCTTTTCATCGGCGTTGAAGTGGCCAGCAGCCCGTTGGCAACGATCAACAAGCTCGGCCCGCGCGTGGTGGTGTCGGACTTCGGCAACAACAACGGCCTGGTGCTCGGCCCGGAAATCCCGGACTGGACGCGCCTGGATGACGCCGACCTGCGCGCGGAAACCCGCATCGAAGGCCAGGTGGTCGGCACCGGTGGCGCGACCCTGCTGCCCGGTGGCCTGCGCACCGCCTATGCGTTCGCCCTGGGCCGCTCGGCGCAGCGTGGCCGCCCGTTGAAGGCCGGCGATCTGATCGCCAGTGGCAATGCGACCGGCATCCATGACATCGCCGTGGGCCAGCAAGCATTGATCCGTTTCGTCGGTTACGGCGACATTACCTGCAAGGCCATCGCCGCCGGTTGACCGCGCGGACATGGCGAACACGCTTGGGAGGGCGCAGATGTTCACTCGTAGAAATTTCCTGGCCACCAGTCTGGGCGCGCTTGCCGCGCCCGCGCTGACGGCCTGTTCGCGGTCATCCAACGCCGCACCGGCAGGCGCGCAGCTGTTGACCGCCACCGACGTCCACGTCGCCGATTACCCCACCGTGACCGCGGTGAAGTGGATCGGGCAGACCCTGGAAGAGAAGACCGGCGGCCGGCTGCGCCTGCGCCAGTACCACTCCGGCCAGCTCGGCCGCGAGTCCGAAGCGATCGACATGGCCCGCTTCGGCGCCATCGATATCACCCGCGTCTACTCCGGCGCGCTCAACAACGCGTTTCCGCTGACCCAGGGCCTGTGCCTGCCGTATGTGTTCGAGTCGGTGGCGCACATGCGCCGCGCGCTCGATGGCGGCGTCGCCGATACGGTCCTGCAGGGCTTTGAAACGCGCGATCTGGTCGGCCTGGCCATCTACGATTCCGGCGCGCGCTGCTTCTACAACACCAAGCACCCGATCGTGGAGCCCAAGGACCTGCACGGCCTCAAGCTGCGCGTGGCCTCCTCGGACATCTTCATCCAGCTGATGCGCCTGCTCGGCGCCAACCCGACCCCGATGTCGCTGGGTGACACCTTCTCTGGCATGGAAACGCACATGATCGACGGTGCGGAAAACAACATGCGCAGCTTCCACTCCAGCCGTCATTTCGAGGCCGCGCACTACTGGTCGCAAAGCGATCACTCCTACGCGCCGGACGTGCTGCTGATGTCGCGCCAGAGCTTCGATGCGCTGAGTCCGGCCGACCGCACCCTGGTGATCGAGACCGCGCGTGAATCGGTGCAGGTGATGCGCGAGCAGTGGGATGCCTCGGAAAACACCGCCCGCCAGGCCGTGGCCGACTTCGGCATCAAATTCAACGAGGTCGACATGCCGGCCTTCCGCAAGGCCGCCGATCCGCTCCTGCAGCGTTACCTGCAGCAGCCGGAGCTGGCCGCCCTCACCCGTCGCATCCGCGACTTCGCCTGAGGCCCCGACGCGATGTCCGACTCGACTTCCGAAACCGTCATCACCCCCACCGCGCCGCAGCGCCTGCTCAACGTCATCGCCGATGTGGCGATCTACATTGCCGTCATCGCCCTGCTGGGCCTGGTGGTGGTGCAGGGCTGGCAGGTGTTCGCCCGCTATGTGATCAATGATTCGCCCAGCTGGACCGAGCCGGTCACGCTGCTGCTGCTGGCCACGGCGATGAGCCTGGGTGCGGCCACCGGTGTGCATACCCGCCGCCACTTTGGCTTCTTCCTGCTGGCCGCGCACATGGGCCCGGGCCTGCGCCGCGCCGTCGATGTGTTCGCCGCGCTGGTGGTGGCCGTGCTGGGCGTGGTCATCGCCTGGTGGGCGGCCGTGCTGCTGATGGACGGCCTGGATATCAAGGCCGCCGGCGCCAACCTGCCGCAGAGCATCAACTACCTGCCCCTGTCGATCGGTGGCGCCTTGATGGCGATCTTCGCCGTGAACCAGATGGCGCTGGCTGTAAGGCCGGCCGATGCCGTTGCCGAGGGAGATCGCTGAGTCATGGGTATTACCATTCTTTTCACCGTGTTCGCGGTGCTGTTGCTGCTCGGTGTGCCGGTTGCGTTCGCGCTGGCCGCCGCCGCCCTGGCCACGCTGTGGTACCTGGATCTGCCGACGCTGGTGCTGGTCCAGCAGATTTCCGCCGGTACCGGCTCGGCTTCACTGATCGCCATTCCCTTGTTCATCTTCGCCGGCGAAATCATGATGCGCGGCGGCATCTCCGAGCGTCTGATCTCGCTCGCCTCGTCGCTGGTCGGTCGCATGCGCGGTGGCCTGGGCCAGGTCTCGATCCTGTCCTCCCTGTTCTTCGGCGGTGTGTCCGGTTCGGCCATCGCCGACGTCTCGGCGGTCGGTGGCACGATGATCCCGCAGATGGTCAAGCGCGGTTACGACCGTGACTTCGCGGTCAACGTCAGCATCACCGCCGCGCTGGTCGCGCTGCTGGTGCCGCCGTCGCACAACCTGATCCTGTTCTCGGCCGCGGCCGGTGGTGGGCTGTCGATCGCCGATCTGTTCGCGGCCGGTATCGTGCCGGCGCTGCTGATGACCGTCGTCCTGATGATCACCGGTTATCTCGTGGCACGCCGCCGCGGTTACGGCGTGGAGATTTTCCCGGGCTGGCGTGCGGTGCTGCTGCGCCTGGTCTCGGCGCTGCCTGGCCTGGGCCTGGTCGCGCTGATCTTCATCGGTATCCGTGCCGGCATCTTCACCGCGGTGGAGAGCGCGGCGATCGCCGTGGTCTACGCGCTGCTGGTGACCACCGTGCTGTACCGCCAGCTCGATTGGCGCGAGTTCCTCGGCACGGTCACCCATGCCGCGCGCAGCACCGGCGTGATCCTGTTCGTGATCGCCACGGCGGCCGTGTTCGGCTGGCTGCTGGCGTATCTGGAAGTGCCGTCGGCTGCGGTCAACTTCCTGCAGTCGTTCGCGCACAGCCAGTTCATGGTGCTGTTGATGATCGTGATCATGCTGTTGCTGCTGGGCACCTTCATGGACCTGGCGCCGATGATCCTGATCTGTACGCCGATCTTCCTGCCGGTGGCCAAGGCCTACGGCATCGATCCGATCCACTTCGGCCTGGTGTTGGTGCTGACCGGTGGCCTGGGCCTGGTGACGCCGCCGGTGGGCTCGGTGCTGTTCATCGGTACCGCGATCGGCAAGATCAGCGTCGGTGAGAGCATGCGCTCGATCTGGCCGTTCTGGTTCGCCGCGCTGGGCGTGCTGTTGATCGTCACCTTCTTCCCGGAAATGTCGCTGTGGCTGCCCGCCCTGCTGCGCGCGTAAGCGTGCGGCGGTTGGCGGCCCTGCTGTGGATCGCCCTGCCCTGCGCCGTCATGGCGCAGGGCCAGGACATCCCGCTGCGCGGCTTCCAGGACGGCATCAACCATTGGCAGAGCGGGCACGGCACGGACTACCCGCGCTATGCCCCCGATCAGTACCGGCAGATCGCCGACAACCTGGTCGCACTGCAACGCCATGGCGGTGGCTGGGCGGTCAACCAGGATCCGCAGCGGATCCTCGACGATGCCGCCAGGGCACAGGTGCTGGCCGACCAGGCCACCCCCGGCGGCAGCTTCGACAACCGCAACATCTACACCCAGGTCAGCTACCTGGCCGACGCCTTCGCGCGCAGCGGCGATGCCCGCTACCGCGACGCGGCCGTGCGTGGCCTGGACTTCATCCTCGCCGAGCAGATCTCCCGCTGTGGCGGCTGGCCGCACTCGGTGCCCTCGCGCACCTCGTACCACGGCCACATCACGTTCGCTGACGACGTCACCAGCGGCGTGCTGACCACGCTGCGGCGCATCCAGCGCGAACCGGCGTTCGGGTTCATCACTGCCGATCAACGTGCCCGTGTGGACGCCGCCGTCGCTGCCGGCGATGCCTGCCTGCTGCGCCTGCAGGTGCGCCAGGACGGCGTGCCGACGATCTGGGCCGGGCAGTACGACCGCACCACCCTGCTGCCCGCGCAGGGACGAAAATTCGAACTGCCGGCGCTGGTCACCGACGAGAGTGTCGGCGTGGTCCGCTACCTGATGTCGATCCCGGATCCCGCGCCGGAGGTGGTCGCCTCGGTCAACGCCGCGATGGCGTGGTTCCAGGCTCACGCGTTGACCGGGTGGCGGCTGGAAACCTTCGAGACGACCCCGGAACAGTTCGCGTTCCACCGCACCACGGTCGATCGCCGCCTGGTCGCTGATGCAGGCGCGCCGCTGCTCTGGGGCCGCTTCCACGACCTGCGCGACAGTTCGGTGCTGCTGGCCAACCGTGAGGGAGAGCGCGTGGCCACGTTCAACGACATCCCGCGCGAGCGCCGCACCGGCTATCACTGGTACGGCACCTGGCCGCAGGCCCTGATCACCACCGAGTACCCACGCTGGCAACAGCGTCTTGCCGGGACCGGGGCGCGTTGAGCGCGGCCGGCCCACGATACGTTCAAGGGAGAAAGACGATGCACCTGAGGAAGACCCTGGCGAGCTTCGCCACCGCCTGCCTGCTGCTGGCCGGCACCGGCCACGCCGCCGAGCCGGCCACCCACTGGACGCGCGGGATCGAGAACCAGCGCCAGGCCGATCTGGGCAATGGCACCTTCCTCAACCCGGTGTTCGCCGGTGATCGCCCTGACCCGTCGGTGCTCAAGGATGGGCAGGACTACTACCTCACCCTGTCTTCGTTCGATGCCTACCCCGGCCTGCCGATCTGGCACTCGCGCGATCTGGTCAACTGGCAGCCGCTGGGCCACGCGATCACCAAGAACGTGGGTGCGATCTGGGCGCCGGACATCGTCAAGCACGGCAGCCGCTATTACATCTATTTTCCGGCCCGCACCGGCGAGACCCGCAGCAACTTCGTGGTCTGGGCCGACAGCATAAAGGGCCCGTGGAGCGAGCCGATCGACATCGGTCTGGGCGGCTACATCGACCCGGGTCATGCGGTGGGCGAAGACGGCAAGCGCTATCTGTTCCTCAGCGGCGGCGACTACGTGCAGCTGGCCGATGACGGCCTGAGCGTGGTCGGCACGCCCAAGCACGTCTACGACGGCTGGAAGTACCCGGAAAGCTGGGATGTGGAGGCCTATGCGCAGGAAGGCCCGAAGATCAACTTCCGCGATGGCTGGTACTACATGACCACTGCTGTGGGTGGCACCGCCGGCCCGCCGACCGGGCACATGGTGATCACCGCGCGCTCGCGCTCGATCCACGGCCCGTGGGTGAACGCCCCGAACAACCCGATCATGCGCACCCAGTCGGCCGCCGAGCCGTGGTGGTCGCGCGGCCATGCCACGGTCATTGAAGGCACCGACGGGCGCTGGTGGATGATGTATCACGGCTACGAGAACGGGTACTGGACGCTGGGCCGCCAGGCGCTGCTGGAGCCGATCGAATGGACCGCCGATGGCTGGTTCGTGGCCAAGGGAGGCGACCTCGGCCAGCCGCTCGCCAAGCCGTCGGGGACCTCGGTCGGCCAGCACGGCATGGCCTTGTCCGACGATTTCCGCGGCAGCACGCTCGGTGCGCAGTGGTCGTTCTTCAACCCGGCCCAGGACGAGTACAAGCGCCTGCAGTTCACCGGCAAGGGCCTGGTGCTGCAGGGCAAGGGCGAAACCCCGCGCGACAGCTCGCCGCTGACCGCCATTGCCGGCGACAAGGCTTACCAGTTCGAGGTCGAGATGGAGATCGCGCCCGGCGCGGTCGGCGGTGCCCTGCTCTTCTACAGCGACCGCCTGTACGTGGGCGTGGGCAGCAACGGCGATAAGTTCATCATGCACCGCTACGGCGAGGAGCGCCCCACCCGGCTGGCCCCCAGTGCCACCGGTGGCAAGCTGTGGCTGCGGGTCACCAACAACCGCCATATCGTCACCATCCACTCCAGCACCGATGGCAAAACCTGGCAGAAGTACCCGGTTCAGATGGAAGTCTCCGGCTACCATCACAATGTGGCGGGCAAGTTCCTGGCCCTGAAGCCGGCGATCTATGCTGCCGGCGACGGCAAGGTCCAGTTCCGGAACTTCCGCTACCGCGCCCTCGATTGAGCTCCCCGCTAGAATCCCCTGACTCATCCCCGGTTTGAACGACATGTCATTGCGCAGCAAAACCGATCCGTCGCCGCACGGATTGACCAAAGGCAAGGCCGCCACGATCAACGACATCGCGCGTCTGTCCGGGGTATCGAAGAAGACCGTCTCGCGCATCATCAACAACTCGCCGCTGGTGCGTAAGGACACGCGCGAGAAGGTTGAAGCACTGATGCGCGAGGTCGGTTACACGCCGGACCCGCTGGCCCGCGGGCTGGCGTTCCGGCGCTCGTTCCTGATCGGCATGGTCTACGACAACCCGACCGCGCAGTACATCGTGGACATGCAGTACGGCGCGCTGGATGCGCTGCGCGGCTCCAGCTTCGAGCTGGTCGTGCACCCCTGCGATTCGCGCAGCCCCGGCTACATCGATGGCGTGCGCCGCTTCGTGCAGCAGCAGAAGCTGCACGGCGTGATCCTGGTGCCACGTGCCTCCGAAGACCAGGCGCTGGTGGACATGCTCGATGAGATCGGCTGCCGCTTCACCCGGATCGCCTCGCTGCCGCTGGACGAAACCTCGCAGATGGTGGTCACCCACGACCGCGACGGTGCCGCCGAGGCGGCCGATTACCTGCTCTCGCTGGGCCACCGCGATATCGCCCTGGTCACCGGCCCGAGTGCCTACCGCTCGGCGCACGAACGCACCGCCGGCTTCATCGATGCCCTCGCCAAGCGAGGCATCGAGCTGCCGCCGGCACGCATCGTGGAGGCCGGGTACACCTTTGAATCCGGTGTGGCCGCGGCCGAGAAACTGCTGCTGGGCAAGCAGCGCCCGACCGCCATCTTCACCGGCAACGATGAAATGGCCGCCGGTATCTACAAGGTCGCGCTGCGCGCGGGCATCAACATCCCGCGCCAGCTCTCGATCATCGGCTACGACGACAGCCCGCTGGCCTCGCGCCTGTGGCCGTCGCTGACCTCGGTGCGTCGCCACACCCGCGACACCGGCCGCACTGCTGCGGCCATGCTGATCCAGCCCGATGGTCAGGCCGTGATGCAGCACGCCAGCGTGCGCCCGCACCTGATCGTGCGCGACTCCTGCCAGCCGCCCGAGGATTGATATCTGCGGGAGATTCTGCCCGCCGGGGCCCGCCCCGACCTATCGTGCGCTGCAAAATGACACCGGTTTACCAACTGGCTACAATCACCTGAAATCGTGCCGGGGCCGACGCATCGCCCCACCCCTGCTCTGGAGACGCCATGTACTGCAAGACCCATTACGCCACCCATCCCGACGCCATCAAGGGCGCCAGCAATGACGACCTGCGCGATCTGTACCTGCTCGACGGTCTGTTCAATGCCGATGCGGTGACCCTGAAGTACACCCACTACGAGCGCTTCGTGCTCGGCGGTGCGGCCCCGGTCAACGGCCCGGTCTCGCTGCCCAAGCAGACCGAACCGGCCTCGGCCGCCGGCCATGCCTTCCTGGAACGCCGCGAACTGGGCGTGATCAACGTCGGCGCCGGCAGCGGCACCGTCACGGTCGATGGCACCGTGTTCAAGCTCGGGCCCAAGGATGGCCTGTACGTGGCCATGGGCAGCGAAGACGTGGTGTTCGCCTCCGATGACGCCGCCAACCCGGCGCAGTTCTACCTCGCCTCGACCCCGGCGCATGCGCGCTTCGAGACCAAGGCGCTGTCGATCAAGGACGCCGTGGCCCTGGACCGTGGCGCGCTGGAAACCAGCAACGAGCGCACCATCTACCAGTACATCGTGCCGGCCACCTGCCAGTCCTCGCAGCTGCTGCTGGGCCTGACCGTGCTCAAGCCGGGCAGCGTGTGGAACACCATGCCGCCGCACCTGCACGACCGCCGCAGCGAAGTCTATTTCTACTTCGATCTGGGCCAGAACGACCGCGTGTACCACTTCATGGGCGAGCCCGAGGCGCAGCGCCACATCGTCATCCAGAACAACGAAGCCGTCGTGTCGCCGCCGTGGTCCATCCACATGGGCGCCGGCACCAGCAACTACGCCTTCATCTGGGCGATGGGCGGCGAGAACCTGGATTACACCGACATGCACGTGCTGGACATCTGCCAGCTCAAGTGACCCCGACGCGCCGCCGGCATCGCGCCGGCGGCGTCTGTTACGCATTGGACAAGGACTACATACGCAATGGCTAATCCGTTCAGTCTGGAAGGCAAGGTCGCCCTCGTCACCGGTGGCAACACCGGCCTGGGCCAGGGCATCGCGGTCGCATTGGCGCAGGCCGGTGCCGACGTCGCCGTGGCCGGCATCGCGCCGCCCACCGAGACCATCGCCAAGATCACCGCGCTGGGCCGCCGCTGCCTGGCGATCGAAGCGAACCTGATCAGCATCGAGCCGGTCGAGCGCGTCATCCGCGAAACCATCGAAGGCCTGGGCGGCCTGGATATCCTGGTCAACAACGCCGGCCTGATCCGCCGCGCCGATGCCGTGGAGTTCAGCGAGCAGGACTGGGACGACGTGATGAACGTCAACATCAAGTCCGCGTTCTTCATCTCGCAGGCCGCCGGCAAGCATTTCATCGCCCAGGGCCGCGGCAAGATCATCAACATCGCTTCGATGCTGTCCTTCCAGGGCGGTATCCGCGTGCCGTCGTACACGGCCAGCAAGAGCGGCATCGCCGGCATCACCCGCCTGCTCGCCAACGAATGGGCCAGCAAGGGCATCAACGTCAACGCGATCGCCCCGGGCTACATGGCGACCGACAACACCGCCGCGCTGCGCGCCGATGAGGACCGCAACAAGTCCATCCTCGATCGCATCCCGGCTGCACGCTGGGGCACCCCGGAAGATCTCGGCGGCACCGCCGTGTTCCTGGCCTCCAGCGCCTCGGACTACGTCAACGGCGCGGTCCTGCCGGTTGATGGCGGCTGGCTCGCCCGGTAACACCATCGCTACGCGCTGGCGTGCCCACGATCTGCGCTGCAGATCGTGGGCTCCGGTAGTGCCGGCCGCTGGCCGGCAGCTCTCCACCCAGGAGCATGACCATGCTGCGTTTGCTGCTGTCCCTGTCGCTGCTGCTCGCGGCCCCCAGCGCGCTGTGCGCCCCGCACCGCATCTTCATTGCCGGGGATTCCACCGCCGCCGAGTACGGCCCGGAGCGCGCGCCACAGGCCGGCTGGGGCCAGGCCCTGCAGAGCTATCTCGATCCCGCTGTGTGGGAGGTCCGCAACCACGCCAAGGGCGGCCGCAGCACGCGCAGCTTCATCGATGAGAAGCGCCTGGATGCGATCGCCGCCGAGCTCCAGCGCGGGGACGTGCTGCTGATCCAGTTTGGTCACAACGACGCCAAGTTCGAAGACCCCACCCGCTATACCGATCCCGCCACGGCGTACCCGCAGTTCCTGATGCGCTACGTGCAGCTGGCCCGCGACAAGGGCGCCACGCCGGTGCTGATCACCCCGGTGGCGCGGCTGCTGTATGACTTCGGTTCGCTGCTGGATACGCACGGTGTGTACACCCAGGCGGTGAAAGCGCTGGCCACGCGCGAGCAGGTCGCGCTGATTGATCTCAACGACAGTTCCACGCGCTGGATCCGCGGGCTGGGCGAACAGGGCGCCAAGCCGTATTTCATGTTCGTGCCCGAGCAGAACAAGGCCGATGGCACGCACTTCAGCGTGGCCGGTGCGACGGCGGTGGCGTGCCTGGTGATGCGCGACTGGGTGGCGTTGCAGCCCGGACTCACGTCGGCGCTGAAGCGCGATATCGACTGCGAGGTGCGCAGTGCAGGGCAGGGCGGCGACGCCGCCAGGCCCTCGCGCGTGGTGCACGAGCGCGACATCGCGGTGACCCAGCCCGGCCCGCATGGTGGAGCGGGGCCGACCACGGCGTATCCGTTTTTCGGCGAAGACACCGACCTGCCGTTCGTGCTTCGCAAGCGCGTGCTGCACAAGGGGGCCGGCATCGGCCTGCACCCCCAGCACAAAGACGAGATCTACTACATCGTCAGCGGGCAGGGCAGCTACGTGCTGGATGGGAAGCAGTACGACGTGGCGGCGGGGGATGCGCTGCTGACGCGAACGGGCAGTTCGCATGCGCTGCAGCAGGTGGGGGAGATGGATCTGGTCGTGCTGCTGGCGTATCCGCGATGAAAGGCAGCAGCGCATGACCCGGCTCCACCCATTGCCAACCTTCAAAAGCTCCCGAGACTTTTGAAGGATAGGTGTCTAAACTTCAACAGCCCCGGTGAATTGCGTCACGACGTTACACGTCGCCGCCGTCTTCCCAGCCTTCGCCCGTGCCCTTCTGGAACACGCGGTCACCGTCCTGCACGTCACCGGCCGGCAGAGGGTCCTTCGCCTCCAGCCCGGCATAGATCGGGGTGAAGTCCGGCGCGGTCGCCTCCATCAACTGCTCGAAGCTGTCGATGACGAAGTAGGTTTTCTGGAAGGTGTCGATGCGGTAGCGGGTGCGCATGATCCGCTCCAGATCGAAGCCGATCCGGTTCGGCGCCGCCGACTCCAGCGAGTACAGCGATTCGCCTTTGGAGGAGACGATGCCGGCACCGTAGATGCGCAGGCCTTCATCGGTGTTGATCAGGCCGAACTCCACTGTGTACCAGTACAGGCGGGTCAGGTGCTGCAGCGCTTCCGGGCCGATCGCATGCGCCTTGACGCCGCCGCGGCCGTAGGCGGCCATGTAGTCGGCGAACACCGGGTTCATGAGCAATGGCACGTGCCCGAACAGGTCATGGAACATGTCCGGTTCGGCGATGTAGTCGATCTGGTCCGGGCGGCGGATCCACCACGTCACCGGGAAGCGCCGGTTGGCCAGGTGATCAAAGAAATCCAGTTCCGGGAGCAGGCCTTCCACCCCGACCAGGGTCCAGCCGGTCGCGGCGCCCAGCACCTCGTTGAGCTGGTCGAAGCGCGGGATCATGTGCGCGCTCATGCCCATCTCGTCCTGCGCGTCCAGGAACTCCTTGCTGGCCCGGCCTTCCAGCAGCGCGCGCTGGCGCTGGTACAGCGTGCTCCAGGTGGCGTGGTCGTCGGCGCTGTAGCTGTCCCAGGGCTGTTCCACGATGGCGGTGGTATAGACCGGCACGTATCCCTTGTCGGTCTGCTGGTGTTCGACGCGGCGGGGGGCGGTGGCGGTTTCCATCGTGGTGGTCTCCTGGGAAGTCATCCGTCGATGCTAGGGCAGGGCGCGCGCAAGAGGTTTGCAAAGTTGCGCGGATACGGCCTTCTGGCGCAAGATCATTGCGTCCACCTCATGTTGCGGGGCAGCAATGACCGGAATTGCCCAGTTCGACCGCACGGATCTGCGCTTGTTGGCCGAAATCCAGCAACACGGCCGTGCGACCAACGCCGAATTGGCTGCACGGGTGAATCTGTCCCCGTCGGCCTGCCTGCGGCGCGTGCAGCGGCTGGAAAGCGAGGGCGTGATCGCCGGGTATGGCGCCCGCCTGGAGCCGCGCCAGATCGGCCTGGGCCTGCAGGCCTTCGTCCGGGTGCAGCTGGAGAAGCATGACCAGCACGCCATCGGCGTGTTCGCCGACAGCGTGCTGATCTGGGATGAGGTGGTGGCCTGCCATGCGCTCACCGGCGACATGGATTATCTGCTGCACATCTACGTGCGCGACCTGGAGCATTTCTCCAGCTTCCTGCTCGACAAGCTGCTCAATGCCGCCGGCGTGGCCGACGTCAATTCCAGCTTCGTGCTGCGCACGGTGAAGGACTTCCGCGCGCTGCCGCTGTCGCAGCTGGAATGACGCGGATCGCATTCGCGATCGCGCGGTAGAGCCGACCGTTGGTCGGCTTCGTGGAGACCAGAGCCAGGAGCAGCCGACCAACGGTCGGCTCTACCGGTGGCGGGGCTTCAGCCCTCGCACTTTTCCTTGCGCCCCATCAGCCGGCCCACGCGCGAAGGCTCATCGCACTTGGGCGTGGGCGGCGGCGGGGCCAGCGCGGCGGCACGCGCCTTCTGCAGCTGCTGGACCTTGGCGCGGATCTGCGGCATCGCCGCCATCGCGGCCTTCTCGCCTTCCAGGATCGCGTTGTTGCGCTGGCCGAAATCGGCGGCGCCGATGTCCAGCACCTTCGGCCGGATGATCACGTCCGCGCGCGCCAGTTCCTGCTCGCCCAGGCGCTGGCCCATGATCGAGATCGACTGGTTGACGATGCCGAGCATGCCGGTCGGTGCCTTGCCGCTGGCCTTGCTGGAGATGTCCACGGCGATCACGATGTCCGCGCCGAGCTGGCGCGCCGCATCCACCGGCACCGGGCTGACCACGCCGCCGTCGATGTAGTTGTACTTGCCGATCTTCACCGGCTCGAACACACCGGGGATGCTGCTGGAGGCGCGCACCGCCTGGCCGACATTGCCGCGCACGAACACGGTGCGCTCGCCGGTCTCCAGCTGGGTGGCGACCGCAGCGAACGGCTTGCTCAGCTTCTCGGCCGGGCGGTTGTCGACCTGTGCGTTGACGTAATCCTGCAGCTTCTGGCCCTGCACCAGACCGCCGGAGAACAGCCGCACGTCGCGGATGCTGGCTTCATCCAGGGCTACCGCCTTGGACTGCATCTGGAACGCGTCCATGCCGCTGGCATACAGCGCGCCGACCACACTGCCGGCACTGGTGCCGGACACCACCACCGGCTCGAAGCCGTTGGCCTCCAGCATCTTGATCACACCGATATGGGCGAAGCCCTTGGCCGCGCCGCCGCCGAGCGCGATGCCGATCTTGACCGGCTTGGCCGGGGTCACCGGGATCGCCGCCGGCGGCGGGGTCGGGCGCACGGGATCACCGCCGCAGCCGGCCAGCAGGCCGAGCAGGGCAACGGACAGCGTCAGGCGGGTACGGCGCAGTGAAGTCATCGGCGTGGCAACTGAATGGGCATCGAGGGCCGCCAGCATACCGAAGCGGGGGCAGGCCGGCAGGCGTAATGAATAGCGGTTGTTTGCGGCTCTGTTGCTGTACTGCAACAATTGTCTGGTAGCGCCGGTCCACCACCCCTCCCAACACAGCCTAAACGCCATGTTCCCGAACCGCACTGCCCACGGCCGTTTCCCGTCCGTGCACCCGCTCGTTGTCGCCCTCGCCGCCCTGCTGCCATTGACGGCCGCAGCCCAGGACGCCCCCGCCACCAAGGATCCGGTGGCCCTCGATACGCTGCAGGTCACGGCGCAACGCCGCGTCGAAAACGCCAAGGACGTGCCGGTGTCGATCTCGGCCATCCAGGGTGAGAAGCTCGACGTGCTCGGTTCGGCTGGCGATGACATCCGCTTCCTGTCGGCGCGTGTGCCGAGCCTGAACATTGAATCGTCCTACGGTCGTGCCTTCCCGCGTTTCTACATCCGCGGCCTGGGCAACACCGATTTCGACCTCAATGCCTCGCAGCCGGTCTCGCTGGTGTATGACGATGTGGTGCAGGAAAGCCCGCTGCTGAAGGGCTTCCCGCTGTTCGACCTGGCCGGTGTGGAAGTGCTGCGTGGCCCGCAGGGCACGCTGTTCGGCCGCAACACCCCAGCGGGCGTGGTGAAGTTCGATTCGGCGCGTCCCTCGCAGGATGCCGACGGTTACATCAAGGTCGCCTACGGCAGCTACAACACCTGGAACACGCAGGGCGCCTACGGCGGCCCGCTGACCGACCGCTGGTCGGCACGCGTCTCCGCGCTGTACCAGCGCCGCGACGACTGGGTCACCAACACCCGCCAGGGCGCCCCGGCGCAGGGCTTCGAGGGGTATGACGAAGCCGCCGCCCGCGTGCAGTTCCTGTACGAAGGCGATGACGTCGAAGCGCTGTTCAACCTGCACAAGCGCAAGCTCAACGGCACCGCGCGCCTGTTCCGCGCCAACATCCTCAAGCCGGGCACCAACCAGCTGGTCGAGAACTTCGACCGCGATGAAGTCTCCACCGATGGCCAGAACTTCTCCGACCTGGAAACCTGGGGCGGCAGCGCGCGCCTGAAGTGGGATCTGGGCCGCGTGACGCTGCACTCGATCACCGGTTACGAGACCGCCGAATCGCTGAACCATGGCGACATCGACGGCGGTTACGGTGCCAGCTTCCTGGGTGCCGGCAACTACGGCCCGGGCAACATCCCGTTCGCCTCTGAATCGGCCGATGGCCTGCCGCACCACCGCCAGTGGACCCAGGAATTCCGCGTGGAATCCAATGAGTGGGGCCGCTTCGACTGGCAGGCCGGCGTGTTCTACTTCGATGAAGACGTCACCATCGACAGCTTCAACTACGACTCGCTGACCCCGGGCAATCCGCAGACCGGTCACGCCGTGCAGCAGCAGCGCAACAAGGCGTGGGCCGCGTTCGCCTCCGGCGATTTCGACGTGACCGAGCGCTTCAAGCTGCGCGGTGGCGTGCGCTACACGCAGGACAAGAAGGACTTCAGCGCCAGCGTGCTGCAGGCCGTGCCGTTCGGCACCCCGGTCAGCGGCCCGTACATCGCCAAGACCGACGTCAACGACGTCAGCTGGGACCTGAGCGGCGTCTACCAGATCACCGACAACCTCAACGCGTATGCCCGCGTGGCCAAGGGCTTCCGCGCGCCGTCGATCCAGGGCCGCCTGGCCTTCGGCGGCGTCTCGCAGGCGGATTCGGAGAAGGTGATCTCCTACGAGGCCGGCATCAAGGCCGACCTGTTTGACCGCCGCGCACGCCTGGGCTTCAACGTGTTCCGTTACAACGTCGACGGCCAGCAGCTGATCGCCGTGGGCGGCAGCAACAACACCGCGACCCTGCTCAATGCCGACAAGACCCTTGGCCAAGGTGCCGAGCTCGACTTCGAAGCCTACCTGACCGACCACGTCCTGCTGACCCTGGGCAGCAGTTACAACGACACCGAGATCAAGGACAAGGATCTGGCAGTGGCGATCTGTGGCGGCGGCTGCACCATCACCGACCCGACCACGGTCATCGATGGCGGCACCTACGCGCTGGTCAACGGCAACCCGCTGCCGCAGGCGCCGAAGTGGATCCACAACCTGACGTTGCGCGCCGGCTTCCCGGTCAACGATGCCAGCGAGTTCTACGTCTACACCGACTGGGCCTACCGCAGCGAAGTGAACTTCTTCCTGTACGAGTCGCCGGAGTTCCGCAGCCGCTCCTCGCTGGAAGGGGGCCTGCGCCTGGGCTACAACTGGGATTACGGCCAGTACGACGTCGCGGTGTACGGCCGCAACCTGACCGACCAGGTCCGCGTGGTCGGCGCGATCGACTTCAACAACCTGACCGGCTTCCTCAACGAGCCGCGCACGTTCGGTCTGGAGTTCACCGCGAAGTTCTGATGCACGTCATGCGGTAAGTGCCCACCGTGGGTGGGTATCTTGGAAAACGAAAACGGCGCGGAGAAATCCGCGCCGTTTTCCGTTCAAGTCATCCAACGTTGCCGCTGCAGGGTAGTGCCGGCCGCTGGCCGGCTCTGCACCGTCCTGATCGAGATCGCGGAGAGCCGGCCAGCGGCCGGCACTACCAGCAACGCAACTCCACCGACACGCGCTGTCTTACAACGCGCTCGCCGGCCGCACCTTCAACACCGCTTCTTCAGCCGCACAATCCCGTGCCGAATGCAGACCCGCCCTGCGCGCCGCCGCGATTTCCTTGCGCGCCGCCAGCAGGTCGCTGTTGAACGCGGCGTTGTCATGCAGGCGTGCCACGGCGGCCGCACCCATGAAACGGCCTTCCAGGATGTCGCTCTGCCAATGCACGTTGCAGACCAGGCGGCTCTCGCCGTAGTTGCGGCCGCGTGCCTGGATCGCATCGGCGCGGTCCGGGGCGATCTCCGAGAGGATCAGGGCCCAGGCCCAACCGATCGAGGTGTGGCCGGACGGATATGAGCCGTTGCCGCGCAGGTCCTGCTCGTCTTCCGGCGAACAAGTGGGCTCACCATTGACCATGAACGGCCGCGCGCGCTGATAGTGCTTCTTCGCCGTGCGGGTGGCCGCGCTGGCATCGATCCGGCTGCGTTCGAGCAGGCGGTACAGGGCTGGCGTCTTCACCGCATCCACCTCGACATCGATCGCGCACGAGAACTGGTTGGCGCCGGCCGGGAAGGCGAGTTCGGCGTCGCGGTGGGCCTGCTCGAAGCGGGGGCTGCCGCGCAGGGCACGGGCTTCACGGCTGACCTGTTCGTCCAGCGCGACGCCGGCCGAGCCGGCGGCCGGCGGCGCCGGTACCAGTGCCAGGCTGTCCGGCACGGCCGTGCTCTGCAGGTAGCCGACCGCCTTGGTGGTGACCGAGGCTTCCACCGCCGTGGTGCGCGGTGCGGTCGTTGACGAACAGCCGGCGAGGGCGGCGAGCAGGGCGGTCACCAGCATCGGGCGAACGGCAGCGGAGCGCAGGAACGACGACATCGGCAGGTCTCGAAGAGGGGAGCCGCATGATCGCAGCTTCCTCCGGCAACGACAGCGGCCGCTCGTCATCCGGCCAGATCCGGCATGGCCGTGCCCCGGATGACGGAAACCCGCGACTGGTTCACGGATTTCGTGGGTCGCACGACATAGCGTCATCGTAGGCGCCATCGTTCGTCATATCTCCATGGATAGATGGACCCCATGGCAACGCGGCAGCGCCGGTCATCAGGGGGATCACCTGCAAGGAGACAGCGGATGCGAAGCAACGCGGGAAGGTGGGGTGGTGGTCTCGCCCTGGGTCTGATGCTGGCGTGCGCGAGTGTGCACGCGGCCGATGTAGTGGGGGTGGCGTTCGTGCATGGCACCGGCAAACAGACCGATGCGCGCGCGGACTACTGGCAGCCGGGCATCATCGATACGGTGCGCCAGGGCTTGCCCAACAGCAGCAACTACACCGTCATCAACTGCGATTTCGAGCAGTACATGTGGAAGCCCGAAGCCGCCGGCTGTCTGGCGGGGCAGCTGACCAGCTTCATCAACACCCGTGGCATCACCAAGCTGGTGGTTATCACCCATTCCAACGGCGGCAACGTGGTGCGCTGGATCCTCTCCAACCCCACCTATGACAGCCGCTATCCGAAGATCATCCAGACGGTCAGCAAGGTCACCGCACTGGCACCGTCCTCGGCCGGCACGCCGCTGGCCGATGCGGTGCTCAACGGCAACGTGTTCGAAACCTCGGTGGGCTGGCTGCTGGGCTACAAGAGCGACGCCGTACGCCAGCAGCAGGTGGGCCACATGGCCACCTACAACGCGCAGAACCTGTACGGCACGGCCGGCCGGCCTGCATTGCCCAGGCCGTTCCGCGCGGTGGTCGGCTCGGATGTGGAATCGGCGGTGTGGGACAGCAACAGCTACTGCGGTGGCTATACGCAGAACGTGGGCCTGGAGTTCACCCAGAACTGGTTGAACAGCTGCTCGGACGGCTTCCTGGAGTGCAGCAGCCAGAAGGCCGCCGGCACCACCTGGTTCACCGACACGCAGCGCACCCAGGGCGCCGAGCCGCTCAGCCACAACCAGAGCCGACGCGAGTGCTTCGGCCTGGGCACGATCCTGCGCAACGACCTGACCCTGTGAGGAGCCCCCCGATGATGCGAAAGACGACGATCGCGGTGGCCCTGCTCGCCGCCCTGGCAGCCCTGCCACTGCAGGCGGCACAGCCGCTGCTGGCCGCCCGCGCCAGCGACCAGGTGCCACGCGCGGTGGAGCGTGCGCGCTTGCCGGCCGGGCCGGTGGAGCAGGCGCCGTTGAGCTTTGCCTGGGCGCTGGATCCGACCCAGGCGCTGACCCTTGCGCCGGCCTTCATGGCCAGCAGCCGCAGCTACTGGGAGATGGTGGACGGACCGGCACTGCAGCAGGGCCTGGTGTTGCCGCTGACCGCACCCGACGCGGTGATCCAGCTCAGTCCGGTGCAGGGCGCGCGTGCGCTGGATACCACCCAATGGCAGGTGCGTGACCCGGCCGGCGCGCTGGCGGTGGCCAAGGGGGTCGATGACCAGCAACTGCGCGCGGCCGGCATGGCGGTTGGCCCGGGCACGGCCATGGTCCGCACGGGCACCACGTCGGCGGTGGGAAATTACCGCCTGCAGAGCACACAGGCCCAGGGCCGCTATGTGGTGCAGGTGCTCGAACCCAACAGCCCGATCGCGCTGCAGCTGCAGGCGAGCAGCGAACGGGTGTTGGCCGGTGGCGCGCTCACGCTGAGCGCGCGCCTGGTCAACGACGGCGGCGCTACAGCGGCGCAGCTTGGCCGTGCCAGCGCGCGGCCGCTGCCGGCCATGGGCGAGGCCCTGCTGGTCGCGCCCGATGGCCGCAGCTGGCCGGTGCCGCTGGTCGCTGGCAAAGACGGTCTGCGTGCACAGGTGACCGTGCCGCAGGACATCGGCACGGCGCAGGGGCTGTGGGAACTGCAGGCCTTCGTCAGTGCCGACGGGGTGCAACGCGATGCCAAGGTGGCGTTCGCGGTGGCGCAGCCGACGGCACGCTTCCAAGGCCAGGTCGAGGCAGATGCCGGCCGCCGCGAGATACGCCTGCCGTTGCAGATCGGTGCGCCCGGCCGCTACGAGGCGCGCGGCACGCTGTATGCCACCGGCCCCGACGGGACGCTGCGGCCAGTAGCGCAGGCACACAGTGCGGCGTGGTTCGCGACGGCAGGGGCGGGTGAGCTGCGCCTGCCGTTCGCCAGCGTGGCGCTGCCGCGTGGCTATGCCGCTCCGTTCGAAGTGCGTGACCTGCAGTTGCAGGACCAGAGCCGGATGGCACCGATCGAATCACGTGCGGTGGCGGTGCGGTTCTAGGCTGCGTGACCTAACCCGCGAACGCGCTCAACCGGCCGGCCTGATCCACCACGTGGATCGGGCCGCCGAACAGCTCGGACAACGGTGCATCGCGCAGCAGCTCCGCACGCGGGCCATCGGCGAGGATCTTGCCGCCGCGCAGCATCACTACCCGCTCGATCTCGGGAATGATCTCCTCGATGTGGTGGGTCACCAGCACCAGGGTGATGCCCTGGCGGGCGAGCTCGCGCATGGTGGCGATCAGCTGCTCGCGGGCGATCAGGTCCAGCCCGGTGGAGGGTTCATCCAGCAGCAGGGCCTGCGGCCGGTTCACCAGCGCCCGGGCGATCAGCACGCGCCGGGTTTCGCCGGCCGAGAGTTCGGCATAGCCGCGCTGCAGCAGGGGCAGGGCACCGGTCATCGCCAGGGTTTCACGCGCGCGTTCGCGCATCTCCGGGCTCACCTCGCGGAAGGCCGGCACCACGAAGCTGGCGAAGAAGCCGGTCAGCACGGCCTCTTCCACGGTCAGCCCGGGCATGTCCGAGAGGTTGCTGCTCAGGTCCCCGGTGACGATGCCCAGCTGCGAACGCAGCCGGTCCACCTGCCAGCGGTTCTGGCCGAGCACGCGCACCGCCACCGTGCCATCACCGTGCGCCAGGGGGTACAGCTCGCGGGTGATCAGCTTGATGAAGGACGACTTGCCGCAGCCATTGGGGCCGAGCAGGGCGGTGTGCTGGCCCTGTTCGATGCGCAGGCTGAGATCGTGCAGGACCCGGACCTGGCCGCGGATGACGCAGGCGCGGTCGAGCTCGATCAGGGGGACGGGGGAGGCCGGCACCGCCGGCGAGGCTGCGACTGTCATGAATGCGGGGGCATGCTCACGAAGGTAAGGGGAGAACTGAATGACTGCGCAAAAATGGCATCGAAGGGATGAAGTTTGCAACGTCTGGCCCCATCATGTCTGGAGGTATCCCTGTTTCCTTGACGGCCGACTGCGGCCCGGAGTCCTGCGATGTTCGATACGCTCCTCAACTTCCTGACCGGCGGTGTCGTCGGCCTCGGCTGGTGGGGCATGGGCCTGGTGCTGCTGGTGTTCACCCAGCTGACCATCTTCGCCGTGACCCTGTATCTGCACCGCAGCCAGGCGCACCGGGGGGTGGATTTCCACCCGGTGATCGCGCATTTCTTCCGGTTCTGGACCTGGCTGACCACCTCCATGATCACCAAGGAGTGGGTGGCGATCCATCGCAAGCACCACGCCAAGGTGGAAACCGATGAAGACCCGCACAGCCCGGTGACCAAGGGCATCGGCATGGTGTTCTGGCGGGGCGTGGAGCTGTACCGCGAGGCCCGCGCGATGCGCGCGGATATCGAGCAGTACGGCCGCGGCGCTCCGGATGACTGGATCGAGCGCCACCTGTACACCCCGCACGCCAATCTCGGCCCGGTCGCGCTGCTGGTCATCAACAGCGTGCTGTTCGGCCTGCCCGGCGTGGCCCTGTGGGCCATCCAGATGGCCTGGATCCCGTTCTGGGCGGCCGGCGTCATCAATGGCCTGGGCCACTGGTGGGGCTACCGCAACTTCGAATCGGCCGACACCTCCACCAATCTGACGCCGTGGGCGTTCTGGGTGGGCGGTGAAGAGCTGCACAACAACCACCATGCCTTCCCGAGCTCGGCGCGCTTCTCCATGCGCCGCTGGGAGTTCGATATCGGCTGGGCGGTGATCCGCGGCCTGCAGGCGGTGCGTCTGGCCAAGGTGCTGCGCGTGGCGCCGAGCATGGACGTGCGCCCGAACATTGCCGTGCCGGATGCGGAAACCCTCAAGGCCCTGCTGTCGCACCGGTTCCAGGCGATGACCGACTACCAGCGCAACGTATTCGTGCCGGCCCTGCGCGAAGAGGCCGCGATGGCGGGCGCCAAACTGCGCAAGCTGCTGCCGCGCCGCATGCGCCGCGGCCTGGTCAACGACGGCCGCTGGCTCAAGCCGGATTGCCGCGCCCAGCTCAGCACGTGGGTCGAACAGCGCCCGCGGATCCGCGTGCTGGTGGAACACCGCGCCCGTCTGGCGGCCCTGCTGGAAGCGCGCGGCAATGACGCCGCCGAGCGCTTGAAGCTGCTGCAGGCCTGGTGCCACGAAGCCGAAGCCAGTGGCATCGCCGCGCTGCAGAACTACGCCGCGCGCCTGAAGGGCTACGCACTGACGGCGCACTGATCGATGCGCTTCCCGATCGGGAACGTCTCCGCGAAACGCCGCCTTGTGCGGCGTTTTGCGTGTCTGGGCCTGGCCGTTGGCGTGCTGGGCGCGACGGCACAGGCCCAGGTCACTGATACCGGCAGCTACCTGCAGCGCATGGACACCGACGGCGACGGCCGGGTCAGCGTGGAGGAGTACGTGCAGTGGCTGCTGTACGCCTTCGATCGCATGGACCGCAACGGCGATGGGGTGCTCAGCGCCGATGAGCTGCCCGGTGGCAAAGGCCCGCCGATCACGCGGGAGCAGCAGCGGCAGACGCTGATCCAGCGGTTCCACAAGCAGGATGCCAATCGCGACGGCTATTTGAGTGCGCGCGAGCTGGCTGCGCCGCCGCGGTAACGGCTGCCACGCGTGTGAATTTGCCATGCGCGTGCGCCTGCAGCAGATGCTCAATTTTCAAGGCGTGCTGCCGCTGATATAAGATCGCCCGCCGGCGAACATGCCGGTACGCGCACGACTGCCTGAAAACAGGCAGAAGACAGGATGATCCCGGCGCGCCGGTCGATCAGCGTGTTCTGCAGGCTCGGCATGTTGACTGCGATGGATCGCAGCAGGAAAAACATGGACGTGGTTGCCGGGCCGTTGCACCGATGGGCGTCCACGGGTATCGCCAAGGACGACCCAGGAACGACACCATGAAAACCCAGTACACCCTCCTCACCGCGATGCTGCTCGGCGGCATCGTCATCAGCATGCAGACCATGGCCAGCGAGCCGGTATCCGTCGATCCCCCCGAGCTTGCCGTGGACGACAGCGAACTTCCCTCCGATGCGATTGCCGTGGCCGCTGATGCAAGCGCCACAGACGATGCCGCTGTCGCCCCTGCAGCACCGGCATGGGAGCATCTGATCCCCATCACCGCGCAGCTGCAGACCGACTCCAGCGGCCAACCCATCGGCGCCAAGTCCCTGCGCCTGGTGCAGCGCTCCACCACGGCCAAGGTGGCCGGCGCGCAGGTCGCGCTGTCGCTGCTGTCTGGCAGGATCGCCGGCAGCTCCTTCGGCAAAGGACAGTTGAAAGGCACCCGCATCGACAGTGTCGTGCATCCCGCGTTCGGAACAATGCAGGCGCAGGTGCGCACCCGCCTGGACGACTACTTCAAGGCGCATCCCGGCGCTGTGCCCCGCGAGGAGAAGACGGTGCAGGCCACGCTGGGCGACTTCATCCTGGTCTACCAGGAACTGGATGATTCGCAGACCCTGTATGAACTGCGTCAATCGCTGAGCCTGGGCTTCCCGTACCGGCGCAAGCTGCCCACCATGCGCCTTACCGGCGGCGAAGGTGCCCAGTGCAACATTGCCGAGCCGGTCGCCGCCCCGCTGGAGGCCTGGCAGGCTGATGACTACGCAATGGTGAAGCAGACCGTCCAACGCTATGCCGACGATTGCCTGGTCCAGTTTGTCGCCACACTGCCCACGTTGTTCCCGGACAAGCACCCGGTGACGGTGGACGCGCCGACGGATATCGCTGTACCGGCTGAAGCTGGCAACGCCGCGGCGCAGGAAGGCGCGCAGGCCTGAAGGGAAGCGCACCGTGTTGCGGTGGGTCGTAGTCGGCCCGCCGCAGCCCGGCGCTAGAATCCTCCCCATGCCCGAGCTCCCCGAAGTCGAAACCACCCGCCGCGGCCTTTCCCCGCACCTGGAAGGCCGCAGTGTCCACGGCGTGATCCTGCGTCGCCCCGACCTGCGCTGGCCTATTCCCGACGAGATCAGCACGCTGCTCCCCGGGCAGGCCATCCAGGGCGTGCGCCGCCGCGCCAAGTACCTGCTGCTTGATACCGCCATAGGCAGCGCACTGCTGCACCTGGGCATGTCCGGCAGCCTGCGGGTGCTGCCCGGCGACACCCCGGTACGTGCGCACGACCACGTGGACATCAGCCTGGACAACGGCCGCCTGCTGCGCTTCAACGACCCGCGCCGCTTCGGCAGCCTGCTCTGGCAGCCGGCCGGGGAGACCCATGAGCTGCTGGCAGCGCTAGGGCCCGAGCCGCTGGATGAGGCCTTCGATGGCGACTACCTGTTCGCCCGCAGCCGTGGCCGCAGTGCCTCGGTGAAGACCTTCCTGATGGACCAGGGCATCGTGGTGGGCGTGGGCAATATCTACGCCGCCGAAAGCCTGTTCATGGCCGGGATCAACCCGCTGCGCGAGGCCGGCAAGATCTCCCGCGCGCGCTACCAGCGCCTGGCCGATGCGGTGAAACAGATCCTGGCCTACGCCATCACCCGCGGCGGCACCACCCTGCGCGATTTCATCAACCCGGACGGGGCGCCGGGCTATTTCGAGCAAGAGCTGCTGGTCTACGGGCGTGAAGGCGAGCCCTGCCGCCAGTGTGGTCGGCTGCTCCGCCACGCCACCATCGGCCAGCGCGCCAGCGTCTGGTGCGGGCACTGCCAGCGCTGAATCGTCGCGCGCCTGTCGCCTGCCCGGCGGTATAGTCCGCCCAACGTCACCGGCGGGGGTGTGCGATGGACGAAGGACCGGATATCACCGTGTGGCTGGATTCGGCCCGGGCGGGCGACCGCGCCGCGCTCGACCGGGTCCTGACCCTGCTCTATCACGAGCTGCACAGCATGGCCCGCCGGCAGCTGGCCGGGCAGCAGGGGCGCACCCTGGATGCCACCTCGCTGGTGCACGAGTCCTACCTGAAGCTGCTCGGCTCCCGGGGTGCGGCCCGCTTCGAGGATCGCGCCCACTTCTTCGCCTACGCCGCCTCGGCGATGCGCAGCGTGGTGGTCGATTACGCACGCAACCGGCTGGCGCGCAAACGCGGCGGTGATCTCAAGCGGGTGGAGCTGCCGGAGAACAGCAGCAGCGGCGTACGCCTGGATGAAGACCTGCTGGCGCTGGATGTGGCGCTGGCCCGGCTGCATGCGGTGGATGCACACCTGGCCAAGGTGGTGGAACTGCGTTACTTCGCCGGCCTGTCCGAGCAGGAGATCGCCGATCTATGCCAACGCTCGGAGCGCAGCATCCGCCGCGACTGGCAGAAGGCGCGCATGTTCCTGCTGGCTTCGGTCGGGGAGCCCTGAAAAGCCACGCATCGTCCGGGGAGAGGACCGATGGAGGCGTCACGCTGGCGGCAGTTGTCCTGCCTGCTGGATCAATTGCTGGAACTGCCCGAACCGGCGCGAGAGCAGCGGCTGCTGCGCCTGCGCGCCGACGATCCGGGGCTGGCCGAGGATGTGGAGCGCCTGCTCGCCCATGAGCGGGACAGCCATGAATTCCTGGCGCAGCCCCTGTGGACCGCGCCGCCGGAAGACAGCCGGGCAGGCACCCGGGTCGGTCCCTACCGGCTGTTGCGGGCGCTCGGCGAAGGCGGGATGGGTGAGGTGTGGCTGGCCGAGCGGGCCGATGGCCTGTACGAACGCCAGGTCGCCCTGAAGCTGTTGCGCAGTGGCTACGCCGATCCCGGCCTGCGCCAGCGCTTCAGCCGCGAACGCGAAATTCTGGCGCGGCTGCAGCACCCGAACCTGGCCCAGTTGCTGGACGCCGGCGTGGACCTGGACGGCCAGCCCTACCTGGCGCTGGCGTATGTCGAAGGCGAGCCGATCACCGAGCACTGCCAGCGCTTGGCACTCCCGCTGGAGCGCCGCCTGCAACTGATGCTGCAGGTCTGCGCGGTGGTCAGCCACGCCCACGCCAACCTGATCGTGCACCGCGATCTGAAGCCGTCCAACATCCTGGTGACGGCGGAGGGCGAGGTGAAGCTGCTGGATTTCGGCATCGCCAAGCTGCTCGACGATGACCACGGCAAGCCGCCCGCGCACCCGCCCACGGAAGCACGCGCGTTCACCCTGCACTACGCGGCGCCGGAGCAGGTGCGCGGCGAGCCGGTCTCCACGCTGACCGATGTGTACTCGCTGGGCGTGGTGCTGTTCGAGGTGATCACCGGGCAGAAGCCGTATCGCCTGCGCCGGCACAGCGATGCCGAGTGGGAGCGCTCGATCCTGGAGGTGCAGGCGCCGCGCGCCTCGGCGGTGATGGCCCGCGTGGCCGCTGCCGGTGGGGAGCAGGCCGGGGCGGCGAGGCGCCTGTCGCGTCGCCTGCGCGGCGATCTGGACACCATCCTGCTCAAGGCCCTGCAGAAGGAGCCGGCGCAGCGTTACGCCTCGGTGGAAGCGATGGCGCAGGACCTGCGCCGCTTCCTCGAAGGCCGCCCGATCCATGCCCGCCCGCAGCACGTGGGCTACCGGCTGCGCAAATACCTGGGCCGGCATCGCTGGGGCGTGGCGCTGGGCAGCGTGGCCGTGCTGGCCCTGCTCGCGCTGGCGCTCACCGCGCTGTGGCAGATGCAGCAGGCCCGGCGCGAGGTCGCGCGTGCGCAGGCCATGCAGGATTTCACCGTGGGCCTGTTCGACCGCGCCGCCGGCGTGCGCCACGGCAGCTTCGATCTGCGCCAGTTGCTGGCCACCGGTCAGCAACGCGGTGAGGCCGAACTGCGCGATCAACCGCTGTCGTTGGCCGAGCTGGAAGGCGTGATCGGCCGGTTGCGGATCGGTATGGGCGACTACCAGCTGGCCCTGCAGACGCTGGACCGCCAGCGCGCGCTGCTGGAGGAGGCCGGCGAGGTGCCGCCCACCCTGCAGCTGGACGCGGTGACCCAGCGCGGCCGTGCGCTGCGCATGCTCGGCCGCTCTCGCGACTGCGTGACCCACCTGACACCGATGCAGTCGCTGGCCGCCGAGTACCGCCTGAGGCTGCCGGCGGCCGTGGCCGAGTACCGCACCCAGTTGGGGCGGTGCCAACAGCTGTTGGGCTACCGCGATGAGGCGCGCGGGGCGTTCGAGCAGGCCCTGGTGCTGCGCCGCGATGTGCTGCGCGACACCCCCGGCACCTCGGAGAGCCTCGCCGACCTTGCCGCACTGGACGGTGACGATGGCCGCGCGCCTGCTGCCCTGGCCGGTTACCGGCAAGCGCTGCAGCTGCTGCAGGCCGGTGACACGGTGCGCTACCCCCAGTTGATCGCGCTGCGTCGGCACATGGGCGAGACCCTGGCTGCGCAGGGCGATCTGGAGGCGGCCGAGCAGGCTCTGCAGCTTGCCGCCCATGATGCCGTGGGGCTGTATGGGCCCGATCACCCGGAAACCCTGTCGATCCGCCGCCTGCGCGCGCTGCTGGCGATGCAGCGCGGCGAACTGGCGCAGGCGCAGGTCCAACTCCAGCAGGTCCATCAGCTGACCCGGCAGGCCTTGGGCGAGCAGCACCGTGATACCGGATTGACCTGGCATGCGTTGGGGCGGCTGGCGCTGGCGCGCGGCGACAGCGCGACGGCCATCGATGACTTCGCCCGCGCCGTGGCGATCTGGCGGCAGCCCGATTGCGTGGGGCTGCTGCCGCAGGGGCTGTACGACCAGGGCGAAGCGTTGGCACACGCGGGCCGCTGGCAGGCGGCGCTGGGTGCGTTGCATGAGGGCCGGCAATGGCAGGCCGCGCAGCGTGGTGATGACGATGCGGCCGTGCAGCAGGCTGATCGGCGCATGGCCGAGCTGGTCAGTGCCCACGGCGACCCCCATCAGGCCGGGGAGCAACTGGCTGCGCTGATGCGGCGGGTGGACCGGGCCGGGCCTGCCAGTGCGGGTCTGCACCGCGCGCTGCAGCTGGCCTGGGCCCGAAACCTGGGCCGCATGGGCCAGACCGTGGAGGCGCGGCGGGCGCTGGCGCCGCTGCTGGTAGGCGATGCGGCCGATCTGGACAGCCGGGTGCTGCGCTGGCGCGCGCGTGCGGCCATGGCGGAACTGGACTGCGGCACTGCGCCAGCGCGGGCGCGCGCCGCGCTGGGCCAGCTCCAGCAGGAACTGCAGGCGCAGTGGCCGCAGGGCGGGAGGCTGCGACAGGAGATCGGGCAGGCGCGTGAGAGCTGTGGCTCGGCGCAGGTGGCCGCAGTGCCCTGAGCGCGCTGGCTGAACGCCGCCCCGTATTCACCTCGGCGAATTAACGTCAGCGTGCCTATGATGGCCGGCCCTCCCTTGCCATCGCTGCCTGCATGCAACGACGCGACTTCCTCCGCAATGCTTCCGTGGCCCTGGCCGCCTTCGGCCTGCCCGCACTGCCGGCCTGCGCCGCGCAGGGCAACCAGGTCGGCCTGCGCCGGCTGGGCGCGCCGCAGCCGTTCGATTTCGCCTCGCTGAAAGGGCAGGCCCGCGCGCTGTCCCAGGCCGCTTACCAGAGCCACAAGCGGACCTTGCCTGGCCCGGTCGAAGCGCTGAGCTGGGACCAGTACCAGTCGATCCAGTACCGCCAGGATCACGCGCTGTGGGCGGACCAGCCCGGCCGCTACCAGGCCAAGTTCTTCCACCTTGGCCTGTACTTCCACTCACCGGTGCGGATGTTCGACGTGACCGATGGCAAGGCGCAGGAACTGGCCTACGACGGCGCGGCGTTCGACTACGGCAAGAGCGGCCTGAAGGGCAGTCATCTGCCGGCCGATCTGGGCTTCGCCGGCTTCCGGCTCAACACGCGCAAGGACACCGACCGCGACTTCGCCGCCTTCCTGGGTGCCAGCTATTTCCGCGCGGTCGGCAAGGAAGGCCAGTACGGCCAATCCGCGCGCGGCCTGGCGATCGATACCGGCATGGGCAAGCCCGAAGAATTCCCGGATTTCATCGCCTATTACCTGGAGCAGCCGGCGGCCGACTCCAACACGCTGGTGGTGTACGCCCTGCTGGATTCGCCCAGCACCACCGGCGCCTACCGCTTCGCGATCACCAACGGCGATGTGCTGCTGATGGACATCGACTGCGCGCTGTACCCGCGCAAGGCCATCGAGCGCCTCGGCATCGCCCCGTGCACCAGCATGTACCAGGTGGGCGAGAACGACCGCCGCATGGCCTGGGACTGGCGCCCGGAGATCCACGATACCGATGGCCTGTCGATGTGGACGGGTGCCGGTGAATGGATCTGGCGCCCGCTGTGCAACCCGCACAACCTGCGCTTCAACATGTTCGTGGACAACAACCCGCGCGGCTTCGGCCTGCTCCAGCGCGACCGCAACTTCGATCACTACCAGGACGACGGCGTTTTCTACGAGAAGCGCCCGTGCCTGTGGGTGGAACCGAAGGGGCAGTGGGGCAAGGGTTCGGTACAGCTGGTCGAAATCCCGACCGTGGATGAGACCTTCGACAACATCGTGGCGTTCTGGAACCCCGAGGCCAAGCCGCAGCCCGGCCAGGAGCTGCTGCTCGGCTACCGCCTGTACTGGGGCGCCGAGCCGCCGGCACGTACGCCGCTGGCGCACTGCGTGGCCAGCCGTACCGGCCTGGGCGGGGTGATCGGCAAGAAGCGCGAGTATTTCTCCTGGCGCTTCGCGGTCGATTTCGAAGGCGGCGAACTGGCCGCGTTGATCGACAAGGGCGAGGTGGACGCCGTGGTCCAGGTCAGCCGCGGCCGTACCGAGATCGTCTCGGCGCGTCCGCTGCGCGAGATCAAGGGCTACCGGGCCATGTTCGATCTGGTGCCGCCGGATGACGCCACCGAGCAGATCGACATCCGCCTGTACCTGCGCAGCGGTGGCAAGACCCTCACCGAAACCTGGCTGTACCAGTACAGCCCGCCGCCGAAGGGCGCGCCGGAGCGCACGTTGTACTGATCACAGCGGCAATGGGGCCTGCATCGGGTCGATGCGGCCCTCACCGCGCGTGATCTTCTTGAACTCCGCGCGGCTCACCGACACGTAGCGCTCGTTGCCGCCGATCTCCACCTGCGGGCCGTCCTGCACCGCGTGGCCGTGCTCGTCCACGCGCACGGTCATCGTGGCTTTCTTGCCGCTGTGGCAGATCGTCTTGATCTCCTGCATCTCGTCGGCCCAGGCCAGCAGGTACTGGCTGCCTTCAAACAGCTCGCCGCGGAAATCCGTGCGCAGGCCGTAGCAGAGCACCGGAATGCGCATCTGATCGACCACCTCGCTGAGCTGCCAGACCTGGCTGCGGGTCAGGAACTGCGCTTCATCGACCAGCACGCAGCCCAATGGGCCGTGCGTGTCGATGTCGTCGGCGATCAGCTGCTGCAGGTCGGTGTCCTGCTGGAACGCGATCCCGTCGGCCTTCAGGCCGATCCGCGAGGCGACCACGCCGCGCCCGGCGCGATCGTCCAGCCGTGGGGTCAGGATGGCCACGCGCATGCCCCGCTCGCGGTAGTTGTGCGCCGACTGCAGCAGGGTCGTGGTCTTGCCGGCGTTCATCGCCGAATAGTAGAAATAGAGCTTGGCCATCCCGGGATTTTATCCGCTCAGCAGCCTGGGCATGGCGGTCAATCGTTGGTCGGCACGGTGGTCGGCAGGCCGACGTTGATTTTCCCCTCGCTGCGCCCGGCCTGGTCCAGTTCGCGCGCCTGTCGCTGCCAGTACGCGGCGGGCGTCCAGAATTCATCCCGATAGAAGACATCCGGATCTACTTTCCGGCGCATCCCTCCCGCCACGCGGACCTCCATCTCCATCCCGCCGCCCACCCGGCCGGTGCGGCTGCCGGTGACCTGGCGCAGCGCGGTGCGCAGTTCACGTTCCAGCCGTGGCTGGGCCGCGGGATCCCCATACTCGGCGTACAGCGCCGGACCTTCACGCTGGGCACGTCGTTGCTCGGCCGGATCCAGCGCGGCCCAGTAGCGTTCGCGCAGTGCCAGCAGGAAGGCCGTCCCGCGCTCAGCGGCCAGGTCCATCCAGGCATAGCCCAGCGCCCGATCCTGCTCGCCACCCTGGCCCTCCCACCACATCTCCGCGAGCGCGGCCTGGGAGAGTTTGTCGGCATAACGGGCGCTGCGGCGGAAGTAGGTGCGCGCTTCCTCCAGGCGGCCGCGTGACACCGCCTGTTGGGCGAGCGCGCGGTAGCGCAGATCCGGGTGGCTGGCCAGGAAGGCCGAGGTATGCACGATCTCCTGTGCGCGCACGTCCATGACGTCGGCCGGCTGGGCCGATGCGGGCAGCGCCGCCAGGCTGGTGATCACCGCCCATGCCCACCTGCAGTTGCTGAATCGGGTCATCCTTCGCGTCCTTTGCGTGGGCAGGTGCTCTGGATAACCCACCCGTGTGAAGGCGTCAATCCACGCGGCTGCGCGTCGATGCAGGCCGATCAAGGCCGGTACAATGCCCCTCCCCTGGAGATGGCATGCACGGTCTCAATCCTCCCCAACATGCGGCAGTGATGCACTGCGAAGGTCCACTGCTGGTGCTTGCGGGCGCAGGCAGCGGCAAGACGCGCGTGATCGTGGAGAAGATCGGTCAGCTGATCGCCAGCAAGCGCTACCCGGCGCGGCGGATTGCGGCGATCACCTTCACCAACAAATCGGCCAAGGAAATGCGCGAGCGCGTGGCCAAGCGCCTGCGCGGCGACGATGCCGATGAAGTGACCATCTGTACCTTCCACGCCCTGGGGCTGAAGTTCCTGCAGATCGAACATGCCGCTGTCGGGCTCAAGCGCGGCTTCTCGATCTTTGATGCCGACGATTCGACCGCGCAGGTCAAGGACCTGATGTACGGGGCCAAGCCGGACGACATCGAGGACGTGAAGAACCTGATCTCGCGTGCGAAGAATGCCGGCCTGTCGCCCGAGCAGGCGATGGCCGCGGCGCGCAGCACCCGCGAGAAGGAAGCGGCCAGCGTCTACGAGCGCTACCAGCTGCGCCTGACCGCGTTCAACGCGGTGGATTTCGATGATCTGATCCGGCTGCCGGTGCAGGTGCTGGAAGAGAATCCGGAGATCGCCATCGCCTGGCGCGAGCGCATCGGCTACCTGCTGGTCGACGAATGCCAGGACACCAACGATGCGCAGTACCGCCTGCTCAAGCAGCTGGCCGGCAGCAAGGGCAACTTCACCTGCGTGGGCGATGACGATCAGTCGATCTACGCCTGGCGCGGTGCGAACCCGGAAAACCTGCAGCAGATGGCGCGCGACTATCCGGCGCTGGAAATCATCAAACTGGAGCAGAACTACCGCTGCTCCAACCGCGTGCTGCGCGCGGCCAATGCGCTGATCGCCAACAACCCGCACGAGCACCTGAAGAAGCTGTGGAGCGACCAGGCCGACGGCGAGCGCATCCGGGTGTGGGAGTGCCGCAACAGCGAGCACGAAGCGGAAAAGGTCGCGGCGGAAATCTCCTACCTGGCGACCTCCAAGAAGATTCCGTGGAGCGATTTCTGCATCCTGTTCCGCGGCAATTTCCAGTCGCGGCCGCTGGAAAAAGCGCTGCAGCTGGTGCGCGCGCCGTATCACATCACCGGCGGCACCGCGTTCCTGGAACGGCAGGAGGTCAAGGACACGCTGTCCTGGCTGCGCCTGCTGGTGAACCCGGACGACGATACGGCCTTCATGCGCGCGGTGCAGTCGCCCAAGCGCGAAGTGGGCGCCGGCACGCTGGCCAAGCTGGCCGAGCTGGCGTCTGAAAAAGACCTGCCGATGGCGCATGCCGCCGAGGCGATCGGCGCGCTCTCGCAGCTGCCGCCGCGCGCGGCCAATGGGCTGAGCCGCTTCACCGACATCCTGCGCGACCTGCGCGCGGAGATGCCCAAGCTCAGCTCCGGCGATCTGGTGCGCAAGCTGGTGAAGGACTCCGGGCTGGTCTCGGACCTGCGCAGCGCGTGCAAGGAAGAGTCCGTCTACCAGCGCCGCCTGGGCAACCTGGAAGAACTGGCGCAGTGGTTCGAAGGCGGCCCGCGGGGCGCCTCCACGGCGGATCTGGCCGCGCAGCTGGCGTTGCTCTCGCGCAATGACAAGGACGACGGCGGCAACCAGGTGCGGATGATGACCATGCACGCCTCCAAGGGCCTGGAATTCCCGTACGTGTTCATCATCGGCTGCGAGGACGGCGTGCTGCCGCACCAGGTCAGTCTCGACGAAGGCAACCTGCAGGAAGAGCGGCGCCTGCTGTACGTGGGCATCACCCGCGCCAAGGTGCAGCTGTGGATGAGCTACAGCAAGCTCACCCGCAAGTTCGGCGAGCACGTGCGGCTCAAGCCCAGCCGTTTCTTCGATGAGATACCCGCCGAGGAAATGCAGCGCGATGGTGCCGATCCCGTCGCCGATGCGGCGCGCAAGAAAGAGCGTGCCAGCGCGGGTCTGGCCGCGATCCAGGCGCTGTTCGACTGAGCATCGCCGGGTAGAGCCACCCCATGGGTGGCTGCTCTGCGATCTGGCACACGGAGCAGCCACCCATGGGTGGCTCTACGGCACAATCGGCCTATCACCCTTCACCGGTACCCGCATGTCCGCCGTGATCCAGACCGACCGCCTGCACCTGCGCCTGATCGATCCCGACCATGACGCCGCCGACATGCTGGCCCTGCTCAACGAGCCGGGCTTCATCCGCAACATCGCCGACCGCGGCGTACGCACCCTGGCGCAGGCGCGCGACTACACCGCCGAGCGCGTGCTGGGTAGCTACACGCTCAACGGCTTCGGCATGTACGCCGTCATCCGTCGCGAAGATGGTGCATGGCTGGGCAACGCCGGCCTGGTGCGCCGCGCCGGGCTGCCGGCACCGGATATCGGCTATGCACTGCTGTCGCAGTACGAAGGCCACGGCTACGCGTTCGAGGCCGCGCGCGGGGTGATGCACTACGCGCGCGATGTGCTCGGCCATGCCGATCTGTACGGCATCGTCTCGCCGGACAACGTGCGCTCCGCCGCGCTGCTGCGCAAACTGGGCATGGAGGATCGCGGCGATCTGCTGCTGCCACCACCGCATGGCGGCGATGTCGTGCTGCTGTTCGCCACCCCGGGCGCGCCAGCCGTCTGACCCGGTAGCGACCGGCCGTCTGACCCGGTGGAACCACGCCATCCGACCCGGTGGAACCACGCCATTCCACCCGGTGGAACCACGCCATGCGTGGCTGCAGTTCAGCCCCCCAACTGCGCGCGCAACGCCGCCAGCTGTTCCTGCAGCTCGGCCACCGTCGCCTCCAGCTGCTGCACGCGGGACTCCAGTGCCGGATTGGCACCGCCGCCGCCAGCGCCGCTCGGTGCAGACCTGTACTGCTCGGCCAATGCCTGCACGTCCACCGGGCCACCCAGCAGGTGCATGTAGCGGTCTTCGCGCTGGCCACTGGCGCGTGGCAGCTGGACCGCCATCTCGCGCTGGATCATGCGCTCCAGGTGGTGGCGCAGTTCGTCCACGTCCTGGAAGCGGACCAGGCGCTCGCCGCGGGTCAGCAGCTCATTGAGGGTCTGCGGGCCGCGCAGCAGCAACAGGCCCAGGATCGCCAGCTGCTGGCGGGTCAGGTCCAGCGCGGCACCGGCGCGGTGCTCGTAGCGCTCCGCGCGCGAGGAGTACTGCTGGCGCGCCAGGCCCAGGGTCTCCAGCTGGCGCAGCGCGTGGTGCACATCGCCGGCCGACAGGGCCATGACCGGCTCGCGGGCGGTCTTCTGGTTGGCGGCCACCTGGGCGGCGTTGACCGTCAGCGGGTAGGCGTCCGGGGTGGTCGCCTCCTTCTCGATCAGGCAGCCCAACGCGCGGGCCTGGGCCGCGCTGAGCACGGGCAGGGCAGGGGTCTGGGTGTCGTCGGTCATGGGGCGCTCCGGGGTGTTTCAGGGGCGTGCAGCATAGCCGAGCCCTGCCTGCGGCATGAATGCCGCGGGACAAGCCGGTAAACTGGCGCGAATCTGTTGCCGGTGAATGCCATGCGTCGTAGTGCTGTTTCCCTGTCCGTGCTTGCCTGCGCCGTGCTGGCGCTCAGTGCCTGCAAGCGCACTGAAACCCCGGCCGATGCCGCCCCGCCGGCCACCGCTGCCGCGGCGAGCGCCCCGGCCGCCAGCGGCGATGCCGCCGTGGCCGCCAACGACAACCTCAATGCGGTGCTGTGGATCCAGCGTTCGCAGGAGTATCGGGCGATCACCGAGCAGACCTACCGCGCGGCGGCCGATCACCTGGACAAGGCGCTGAAGGAAGCCAACTGGGACGCGCTGGTGCCTGAGGAGCGCGGCAATGCCGCCAAGGGCCTGAAGCCGGCCGTGGTGCTGGACGTCGACGAGACTGTGCTGGACAACTCGCCCTACCAGGCGCGCCTGGTGCGCGATGGCAAGGAATATGACGAGCTGAGCTGGGACCAGTGGGTGGCCGAAAAGAAGGCCAAGGCGATTCCGGGCGTGGTCGATTTCGCCAAGGCCGCCAATGCCAAGGGTGTGACCCTGCTGTACATCTCCAACCGCGCCGTGCATCTCAAGGACGCCACCCTGGCCAACCTGCGCGAGCAGGGCCTGCCGGTGGCCGATGACAGCGTGTTCCTCGGCCTGGGCACCGTGGTGGAAGGCTGCGAGCAGGCTGGCAGCGAGAAGAACTGCCGCCGCCGCCTGGCCGGCCAGCAATACCGCGTGCTGATGCAGTTCGGTGACCAGCTGGGCGACTTCGTGGAAGTCACCGCCAACACCAATGAGGGCCGTGACGCGCTGCTGCAGCAGTACCACGACTGGTTCGGTGAACGCTGGTGGATGCTGCCCAACCCGACCTACGGCGGCTTCGAACCGGCGCAGTTCAACAACGATTACAGCCAGTCGCGCCAAGCCCGCCACGATGCCAAGCGTGCCGCGCTGGACTACGCGCCGTGAGCCGCGCGCCGCTGCCGCTGCGGGACGAGGAGCGCCTGATCTTCGCGCTCGACGTGCCGGGCCGCGCCGACGCGCTGGCCTGGGTCGATCGCCTCGGCGATGCCGTGTCGTTCTACAAGATCGGCATGGAACTGCTGGCCTCCGGCGAGTACTTCGAGGTGCTCGAGGCGCTGGCCGCACGCGACAAGCGGGTGTTCGTCGATCTCAAGTTCTTCGACATCCCGGCCACCGCTGCGGCGGTGATCAAGCGGCTGTCGCAATGGCCGGTGAGCTACGCCACCATCCATGGCTGGCACCCGGCGATGATGGAGGCCTGCGCGGCCGCCAACGGCAGCGACATGCGCCTGCTGGCGGTGACCGTGCTGACCTCGATGGGGCGCAGCGACCTGGCCCAGATGGGCATCGACCGCGAGCCGGTCGAGGTGGTGGTCGAACGCGCGCTGGCCGCCCAGGCCGCCGGCATCGATGGCGTCATTGCCTCCGGCCAGGAGGCTGGGCCGATCCGCGCCGCCACCGGCGCCGGCTTCTCGATCGTCTGCCCGGGCATCCGCCCCGGCGGGCCGGTCGGGGATGACCAGAAGCGCACCGTGGGCGTGGCCCAGGCCTTTGCCGACGGCGCCGATGCGATCGTGGTCGGTCGTCCGATCCGCTTGGCCAGCGATCCGCAGGCCGCTGCGCGCGCCATCCAGACCGAGATCGCCCAGGCGCTCGCCGCGCGCTGAGGCGGCGACGGGGCGGGATGCTCTGTCACACGCGGATTTTCTGTACATTCAAGGGCTTGCGCACCGAGCGCAGGGTCGGCAGGTCTGCCGGCTTGCCGCTGTCACCGAACAGGCCGCAAGATGCGGACCGGTCCGGGGAGTCCGAATTCATGTCCATGTCGTTGAAGCCGTGGCAGTACCGAGGGCAGGCGTTGGCGCTGGCCCTGTGCGGGTTGGTGCTGCTCAGCGCCTGCAAAGACAAGCAGATCGATCCGGATGCACCGGCGTCCGAGCCGGTCGCGGCCCTGCAGCAGCTGGCCCAGCGGGTCGCCGACAATGATCTGGTCGGCTATGCGAAGGCAGCGGTGCCGCCGGCCCAGTACGCCCGTCTGCAGGGCGCCTGGAGCCAGGGCCACAGCCGTTGGCCGCTGACCGAGCTGCCGCTGGATGGGCAGTTGCTGCCGATGCTGGCCGCACTGTCGCGGCCGGATGCGCCACAGCGGCTGCAGCGTTCGTTCGATACCCAGATCGCCGGTCAGGCCACCCAGGTCCGCCAGGCGGCCCACTCGATGGGGTTGTTCGGCGAGCAGTACCTGCGCAACCAGAGCGAGTACAGCGACAGCGAGCGCGCCCACTACACCCAGGTGGTGAACGCGCTCAGCCGCTGGGCCGCCGCGGCGCCACTGACGGACAAGCAGCGGGCGAAGACGACCATCACCCTGCTCACCGCGACCGCACGCACTGCGGGGCTGTCCACGGATGCCGAACTGCAGGCCGCGGGCATGGAAGAGAGTCTGCGCCGGCTCGGGCCCTTCATCAAAGCCTTCAAGACGGCCTTGGCCAGTTACGGGCTGTCGCTGGACGGCGCCTTGACCGAGCTGCGCGGCGAGCTGACCTCCGAACTGGGCGACGACGCGGTCGTGCGCATCCAGTACACGCTGGCCGGCGAGCAGATCGAAGCGCAGGTGCGGATGACACGGCGCGACGGTCACTGGTACGTGACCCGCACGCTGGAAGACACCGATGCGCTGCTGCAGGCCGCCGACGCCGCGCAAGCTGAACATGACGCCCGCCAGGCCGCCGAAACCGAGGCGGCTGCGACGGTCAAGGACGGTGCTTCTGCACCGCCTAAGCCATAATGAAGCCGATGCCGAACCAGAATCCCCTGCCTTTCCCCGGCGAAGAGCCGCCCAAGACGCCGGACGCCATGTCCTCGTCGCCCGCTACCGTGCCGTCCGACGGTGCTGCCGCCCCGGTTCCGCCGGCCGCTGGCGCGCCCGTGGAGGCCGTTGCCGTCGATGCGGAGCCTGCCACCGTCGTGCCGTCCGCGATCGTGCCCGGCACCCGTCCGCCCAGTGGCCGCCCGCCGTGGTGGGCGCGCCTGCTCGGCCGCCTGGTCGAGCCGTGGCTGTCGCTGAAGATCGAACCCGAACACCCCGGCCAGTACAACGATGGCCGCCCGGTGGTCTACGTGCTGGAGGACTACGGTCTGTCCAACGCGCTGATCCTGGACAAGGCCTGCCGCGAAGCCGGCCTGCCCTCGCCGCTGGTGCCGATCGCCGGCGATCCGACCGGGCGCAAGCGCGCCTACCTGGCCCTGTCGCGCCGGAGCAGCAGCAACTCGCTGATCCCCGAGCAGCGTGGCGCCAAGACCCACTCGGACTCGCTGGCCAAGGTCCTGCAGGCGCACCGCGCCCGTGGCGAGCTGGACGTGCACCTGGTGCCGGTGTCGATCTTTGTCGGCCGCGCGCCGGACAAGCAGAGCGGCTGGTTCGCGGTGCTGTTCTCGGAAAACTGGGCCCTGGTGGGTCGTTTCCGTCGCCTGCTGGCGGTGCTGCTCAACGGCCGCAGCACGATCGTGCGCTTCGCCCCGCCAATCTCGCTGCGCACCACGGTCGATGAGGGGCTGGACCCCGAGCGCACCGTGCGCAAGCTGCAGCGCGTGCTGCGCACCCATTTCCGCCGTATCCGCGAATCGGTGATCGGGCCGGATCTGTCGACCCGCCGCCTGCTGGTGGACAAGGTGCTCGACGCGGACACCGTGCGCGAAGCGATTGCCTCGCAGGCCAAGCGCGACAACTCCAAGCCGGCCGATGCCTGGAAAAAAGCCCACGCCTACGCGTGGGAAATCGCCGCGGACTACTCCAGTCCCGTGGTGCGCTCGGCCAGCTTCATGCTCAGCCATGTCTGGAACCGCATCTATGCCGGCGTGCTGGTCCACCACCTGGACAAGTTCAAGGCGGCCGCGCCCGGGCATGAAGTGGTCTACGTGCCCAGCCACCGCAGCCACATGGATTACCTGCTGCTGTCCTACCTGCTGTACGACCGCGGCATCGTGCCGCCGCACATCGTGGCCGGCATCAATCTCAACCTGCCGGTGGTCGGCACGCTGCTGCGCAAGGGCGGTGCGTTCTTCATCCGCCGCTCGATCCGTGGCAACGCGCTGTACTCGGCGGTGCTCAGCGAATACGTGGCGCAGCTGGTCGCCGGCGGCTACTCGATCGAGTACTTCGTCGAAGGCGGCCGCTCGCGCACCGGCCGGCTGCTGCAGCCCAAGGGCGGCATGATCTCGATGACCCTGCGCGCCTTCCTGCGCCAGCCGCGCAAGCCGGTGCTGTTCCAGCCGGTCTACATCGGCTATGAAAAGCTGATGGAGGGCGGCAGCTATCTGGACGAACTGTCCGGCCGGCCGAAGGAAAAGGAATCGATCTGGTCGCTGCTGTGGTCGATCCCGAAGGTGCTCAAGCAGAACTACGGCCAGGTCGTGGTGAACTTCGGCGAGCCGATCGCGCTCAACGACGTGCTCGCCCAGCGTGCGCCGGACTGGAACGGCCAACCGGTCGGCGAAGACGAGAAGCCCTCGTGGTTGTCCGGCACGGTGGATCACCTGGCCGAACGCATCCAGGTGCATATCAACGGTGCGGCCGATGTCAATCCGATCAACCTGCTCGCACTGGCGCTGCTGTCCACGCCCAAGCATGCGATGGGCGAGGCGGACCTGATCGCGCAGATCGAACTGTGCAAGACCCTGCTGGTGGAGATGCCGTACTCGGACCGGGTGACGGTGACCCCGCACTCGCCGGAGCGGATCATCGCCCACGCCGAGGAAATCAACGTCCTCACCCGCATCAAGCACCCGCTGGGTGACGTGCTCAGCGTCAGTGGCGACACCGCGGTGCTGCTGAGCTACTTCCGCAACAACGTCATCCACCTGTTCACGGCCTCGTCGTGGGTGGCCTGCTGCTTCCAGAACAACCGCCGCATGAGCCGCACCGGGCTGGTCCAGCTGGGCCGCACGGTGTATCCGTTCCTGCAGGCCGAGCTGTTCCTGCCGTGGACCGAAGACGAGTTCGCCCAGCGCATCGAGCAGACCATCAACGTGTTCGTGCGCGAAGGGCTGCTGCAGAACATCAACGATGACGACGGCGGCATCCTGGCGCGCAACACCGGGCAGACCGACGAAGTCTTCCGCCTGCGTGCGATCGGCCATTCGTTGCAGCAGGCGTTCGAGCGCTATTACATCGCCATCTCGGTGCTGGTGAAGAACGGCCCCGGCACATTGGGTGCGGCCGAGCTGGAAAGCCTGTGCCAGCAGGCTGCGCAGCGCCTGAGCCTGCTCTATGCGCCGGCCGCCCCGGAGTTCTTCGACCGCACCCTGTTCCGCGGCTTCATCCAGAAGCTGCGCGAGCTGCGCCTGGTGTGGCCGGATGAAAACAGCAAGCTGCTGTTCGATGCGCGCCTGGACGCGTGGGCGAAGGATGCGAAATTCATCCTCGGCCGCGAACTGCGCCACACCATCGAGCGTGTCAGCCCGGAAGCGGCGAAGCCGGAAGAGCCGGTCAGCACGGATTGACGACGGCACGTCGTCAATCCCAACGCACCGTCCCTCGCTACGCGTAGAGCCACGCCATGCGTGGCTGGCTCAGGCCGGCTCGTCCGGAATCAGCATGTCTTCCAGCTTGGCGATGCAGTCCTTCAACTGCAGCTTGCGCCGCTTCAGGCGCTTGGCTTCCAGCTCATCGTCGCCGTTGGCGGCCATGCGCAGGATCTGATCATCCAGCGCACGATGCTCCTGCCGAAGGACGGCAAGGCGGGCACTGATATCGGTGGGTGTCATGGTTTCCACAAGCTCCGAGCATACACATCCCCGATGACCGCCGGGAGTGAACGCACTCACTTCCCGGGGGCCGTGGTCGCCGGTGCGAGCCGGTAGAATGACCGCCATGAGCGCTGTCATCCGCCTGCCCGATCCTGTCCCGCGCGCCCGCGATCCGCGCGCGCCCGGCGGTGTGCAGGACCGGCTGGCGCGGCAGCTGCGCCGCCAGGTCGGCCAGGCCATCGCCGACTTCGGCATGATCGAGGCCGGCGACAAAGTGATGGTGTGCCTGTCCGGTGGCAAGGACAGCTACACCCTGCTCGACATCCTGTTGCAGCTGCAGAAAAAAGCGCCGGTACCGTTCGAGCTGGTCGCGGTGAACCTGGACCAGAAGCAGCCGGGCTTTCCCGAGCACGTGCTGCCGACGTACCTGGCCTCGATCGGTGTGCCGTTCCAGATCATCGAGCAGGACACCTATTCGGTGGTCAGCCGGGTGATTCCGGAAGGCCGCACGATGTGTTCGCTGTGCTCGCGTCTGCGCCGTGGCGCGCTGTACCGGCATGCGGCCGAACACGGCTTCACCAAGATCGCGCTGGGCCACCACCGCGACGACAGTGTGGCCACGTTCTTCCTCAATCTGTTCCACCACGCCAAGCTCTCGGCGATGCCGCCCAAGCTGCGTAGCGACGACGGCCAGCACATCGTGATCCGCCCGCTGGCGTATGTGAGTGAAGCGGACATCAGCGCCTACGCGCAGGCGCGTGCGTTCCCGATCATTCCCTGCACGCTGTGTGGCAGCCAGGACACCCTGCAACGCCGCCAGGTGGAGCAGATGCTGCAGCAGTGGGAACGCGACCAGCCCGGCCGCATCGACCAGATCGCCCGCGCGCTGGGCAACATCCATCCCTCGCAGCTGGCCGATCCGGCCCTGTTTGATTTCATGGCACTGGGGCGCGCTGCGGCGGCCCCGCTGCCCGATCCGCCGGCCTGGGCCGGCACTGCCCACGACCCCGGTGACGCCCCCGGCCCGGCCTGAGCCACGCTGGTGCGCCCGCCCTCCCTTTCACGCTCTTACTCTGGACGTCCATGTTCTTTCGCAACCTGACGCTGTTCCGCTTCCCGACCGCCACCGATTTCTCCGACGTAGACACCCTGCTGCCGCAGGTGCTGCTCAAGCCGGTCGGTCCGCTTGAAATGAATTCGCGCGGCTTCATCTCGCCGTTCGGCCGTGAAGAAAAGGCCGTGTTCTCGCACCGCGTCGGCGATGCGCTGTGGCTGACCGTCGGCGGTGAGGACAAGATCCTGCCGGGCGCGGTGGTCAACGATCTGCTCGCGCGCAAGCTCGAGGAAATCGAAGAGAAGGAAGGCCGCAAGCCCGGCGGCCGCGAGCGCAAGCGCATGAAGGACGATCTGCTGCACGAACTGATGCCGCGCGCCTTCGTGAAGAGCTCGCGTACCGACGCGCTGATCGACCTGACCCACGGGTACGTCGCCGTGGACTGCTCGAGCAGCAAGAAGGGCGAGAACATGATGTCCGACATCCGCGGCCTGCTCGGCAGCTTCCCGGCGATGCCGTTGAACGCCGAAGTGGCGCCGCGCTCGATCCTCACCGGCTGGATCGCCGGCGAAACCCTGCCGACCGGGCTGAGCCTGGGCGAAGAGTGCGAGATGAAGGACCCGGCCGAGGGCGGTGCGGTGGTCAAGTGCCAGCACCAGGAACTGCGCTGCGACGAGATCGACAAGCACCTGGACGCCGGCAAGCAGGTGACCAAGCTGGCGCTGGTCTTCGAGGACAACCTGTCCTTCGTGCTGGGCGACGACCTGATCGTGCGCAAGCTGAAGTTCCTGGATGGCGCACTGGACCAGCTCGAGCACGCCGACGATGACGGCCGCCACGCCGAACTGGACGCCCGTTTCGCCCTGCAGAGCGGCGAAGTGCGCCGCCTGTTCCTGCTGCTGGAAGAGGCCTTCAAGCTGAGCAAGGCGGACTGATCGGTTCCGATCAGTCCCCAGTCATGCGCCGGTCACGGCCGGCGCTATGCTGTACCCATGTCCGGATTCCTCCGCCGCCTGATTTCGCCGGCTGTCAGCACGCTGCAGCGCGATACGGTACGGCTGCGCCTGGAGGATGCCGAGATCGATGTCCTGCGCGTGCGCGATCCGCGTGCGCGCCGGATCAAGCTCAGCGTCGATGAGCGCGGCGTACGCCTGACCCTGCCACCGCGCGCCAGCCTGGTGATGGGCGAGCGTTTTCTCGACCAGCATCGCGGCTGGTTGTCCGAGCAACTGCGCAGCTACCAGGCCACCAACCTGCCGCCACCGCTGGTGATCGGCGAGCCGGGCGTGCTCCCGCTGCGCGGTGAGCTGCTGCCGCTGCGCTGGGAAACCGGTCGCTACGCGCACATGCACGTGGACGAGCAGGGCGCCTGCCTGCACTGGCCCACGCGCGGGACCGATGCCACGCTGCGCCGCACCCTTCGCGAATTCTACGAAGCACAGACCCGTGCCGATGTCGGCCAGTGGCTGCCGCGTTACCTGCCCGGCCTGCCGCGTGCACCGGCGCGGCTGCGGCTGAAGGTGATGTCCTCGCAATGGGGCTCGCTGGCCCCCGATGGCAGCATGGCGCTGGATCTGGCCCTGGTGTTGGGGCGGCCTTCGGCGTTCGAGTACGTGCTGGTGCACGAGCTCTGCCATCTGATCCAGGCCAATCACTCGCCGGCGTTCTGGGCGGAGGTGGAAAAGCGCTTCCCGGCGTGGCATGCCGAGCGGGACTATTTCCAGCTCGAGGGGCGGCGGCTCAAGGCGATGCTGCGGCAGCTGCTGACCCCGGCGGGGTAACGCCGGCTGCTGCCACGCCCGCCACCGGTAGTGCCGGCCGTTGGCCGGCTCCCCATGAACCCGACCCGCGCGCGATTGCCGGCCAGCGGCCGGCACTACCGATGCGGTGTTTCTCAGTTGCACACCCGCACCGCGGCCGCCTGCGCCCAGCGCGCCGCCACTCGCGGCGCGGTGATGCACACGGCCTGATCGGTCACGGTGGTGACCGCGCGCTCCAGCAGCTGGATGTCGGCTTCGTGCTGGCGGGCGACGTGCGGGTCTTCGAAGAAGATCGCGCGCTGGCAATGGCCTTCCAGCACGCGGTCGGCGATCTGCGCATCGCCGCCCATCGGGCCGCTCTGGTAGCGCGTCACCCATTCCTCGCCCTGCGGCCAGCCGCGGCTCCAGGCCAGTTCGTTGAGGCGCTGGCCGGTGGTGCCGGTGCCGACCCGGCTGCGGAAGCGCGACAGCACCGCGAAGTGTTCATCGGCGAAGGCCAGCATCGCCGGCTTCATCGCGTCATGCGCGATCAGGGCCAGCGTGTGCTGCTCAAAGGCATGCAGGTCATCGGCACCCGGGTCCGGTGCCAGGCCGGCATGCAGGCGCTCCACCTCGACCCAGTCGCGCGCGGTGGCGACGGTGGAGATGAAGGGCTTGCCGTGGATCACGCACTGGCGCTTGAGCGCGGTCGCTTCCGGAAAAACCGAGGAAGGATCGACCGGGTCCATCAGGTAGATTGCGCCGTCCAGCGTGCGCTCCGGCGTGCCCATCCCGACCACCTCGGCCACCAGCTTCATCAGGCCGCCCTCGCGGCCGTTCGGGTAGCGCCGCAGCGGCGCGAAATCCTGAAGGAAGCCCAGCCGCTGGATCGCATCGAAGGTGCGCCCGACTGCATGCAGTTCGACGCCCAGTTCGCGCAGGCCGGTGTCACTGGCGCGCAGCCAGCGGAACAGCGCGGCGTGCTTGTCGTGGTGATGCAGGCGGTTCGCGGCCAGGCCGATGCGCATGGGGGCAGTCCAAAAGGAGTCGTCGCCAGTGTAAGCCGTTCAGGTTGCACCGATGCAAGCTGCGAAACGTGATGCGGCGCACGCGCCTTCACGCATTTTCGTACTTGTTGCATGGTGTCGGCAGGGGCCATATCCGACAGTGGAGGTCGTCCGTCAATCAGGAAACCCCTGCCATGACCCTCTCCCTTTCTTCCGTTGCCGCCTCATCCCAGCCCGTTGTCGCGGATCAGGGCAGTCGCATCCGCGCGCTGGCCGCTGTGCTCCGCGACGCCCCGCAGGCCGATGCCGAGGTCCTGCTGGCCGGGCTCGCGCGCATGCTGGATGCGCATATCGGGCGCGGCCACGATGATGTGGTCAGCAACCGCCGCATCCGCGACCAGCTCGACAACATCGAGCTGCTGATGGCGCTGGAGATCGAGCGGGCCGGCGTGCGTCACACGCCGGTACCTGCGGCAGCGCGCGCCGCGTGAGCGGCGCGCTTCGGTAGGGCACGCCGTTACGCCGAAAGCAGCTGCACGATGCTGCCGGCCGCATCGCGGCCCTCGGCCACGGCGGTTACCACCAGATCCGCACCGCGCACCGCATCGCCACCGGCAAACAGGCGTGGGTGGGCGGTCTGGAACGGCAGGCGGCCACTGCCACCGGCCACGATGCGGCCGTTGTTGCCGGCCTCCACACCCTGTTCGGTCAGCCAGGCCGGCGCCGTCGGCGAGAAGCCGAAGGCGATGATCACCACGTCCGCTTCCAGCAGCGACTCACTGCCTTCGATCGCTACCGCGTTCCGGCGGCCCTGGGCATCCGGATCGGACAGGGTCGTCTCGACCACCATCACCCCGATCACTTCATCATCCGCGCCGGCTTCGATCGACAAAGGCTGGCGGTTGAACAGGAAGCGCACGCCTTCCTCGCGGGCGTTGGCCACTTCGCGCGCCGAGCCCGGCATGTTGGCTTCGTCACGGCGGTAGGCGCAGGTCACCTTGGCCGCGCCGAGCCGGATCGCGCTGCGCACGCAGTCCATGCCGGTATCGCCACCGCCCAGCACCACCACGCGCTTGCCCTCCAGGTCGGGCAGGGCGATCTGGTCTTCCCAGCCGGCGATCGGCCGGCCGTGGGCATCGCTGCCACTGACGATGCGGCTGTTCTGCACCAGGAACGGCAGTGCCGGCAGCACGCCCTTGAGGTCCTGGCCAAGCAGGCCACCATCGGTGTAGCGGTACGCGCCGGTGCCGACGAACACCGCGTCGTACTCGGCCAGCAGGTCATCGATGCTCACATCGCGGCCGATCTCCACGCCGAGGCGGAACTGCACGCCCATGCCTTCAAGCACGTTGCGGCGGCGGCTGATCACCGATTTGTCCAGCTTGAAACTGGGGATGCCGAACTGCAGCAGCCCGCCGATCTGTTCGTAACGGTCATACACCACGGCCTGGATGCCGGCATGCGCCAGCTTGTCGGCGCAAGACAGCCCGGCCGGGCCGGCGCCGATCACCGCCACGCGCTTGCCGGTGGCTTCCACTGCACTCATATCCGGGCGCCAGCCGGTGGCCAGCGCGGTGTCCACGATGTACTTCTCCACCGCACCGATCGTGACCGCCCCGAACTCTTCCAGCGTGCAGCTGCCTTCGCACAGCCGATCCTGCGGGCACACCCGACCGCATACTTCCGGCAGCGGGTTGGTCGAATGGCACAGCGTGGCCGCTTCGTGGATGCGGTTTTCCTGCACCAGCTGCAACCACTGCGGGATCGCGTTGTGCACCGGGCACTTCCAGCTGCAGTACGGATTGCCGCAGTCCAGGCAGCGCCCGGCCTGGAACTGCGCGTCTTCCTTGCCGAACTTGCCGTACAGCTCGCCCCAGTCGCCGGAGGTGCGCAGTTCGACCGGGATGCGCTGCGGCATCGTCCGGGGCAGATCGAGGAACTGGAAAGCTTGCTTGCGGCTCATGGGTGGGCCCTGCGGTGGTGAGTTGCCGGCCAACGGCCGGCACTACAATGTGAGGTTGCCGGCCAACGGCCGGCACTACAACGGTGGGAACACGAGGCGCCGGTCGTTACCGGCGCTTCTCCGCGCTTACGCAGCGCGGCGCAGTGAGTCGGTCAGCGATTCGATGCTGGCGGCCTTGGGTTTGACCAGCCAGAACTTGCCGACGTAATCGCGGAACTCATCGAGGATCTGCTGCGCCCAGATGCTGCCGGTGAGTTCGCGGTGGCGGCTGATCAGCGTATGCAGGTGCTGGCGATGGTTCTCGAAGCCCTCGGCCGAGATGCGGTGGATGTCGATCAGTTCGTGGTTGTAGCGGTCCACGAAATCACGGTCGATATCCAGCACGTAGGCCAGGCCGCCGGTGAACCCTGCGCCGAAGTTGAGCCCGACCTTGCCCAGCACCAGCACGATGCCGTCTGTCATGTATTCGCAGCAGTGATCACCGGCGCCTTCGATCACCGCCAGCGCGCCGGAGTTGCGCACGCCGAAGCGCTCGCCGGCACGCCCCGCGGCGAACAGTTCGCCACCGGTGGCGCCGTACAGGCAGGTGTTGCCGATGATCGCGGTGTTGCGCGCCTCGAAGCGCGCGCCACGCGGCGGGCGCACCACCAGCCGGCCGCCGGCCATGCCCTTGCCGACGTAGTCGTTGGCCTCGCCCTCGACCTCCAGCTGCAGGCCGCCCACGTTGAACGCGCCGAAGCTCTGCCCGGCCGTGCCACGGAAGCGCAGGGTCAGCGGTGCATCGGCCATGCCCTGGTTGCCGTGCGTGCGCGCGATCTCGCCGGACAGGCGGGTACCGATCGAGCGGTCGGTGTTGTGGATCAGGAAGCGGTGTTCGCCGCCGAGCTTGCCGGCGATCGCCGGGGCCAGCAGGCCGTCCATCTGCGTGGCCAGGCTGTCCGGCGATTCATACAGACGCTGCGCGGCGCAGTGGCTGCCGGCGTACTCGGCCGGGTTGAGCAGGCGCGACAGATCCACCTTGACGCCCGGGCGCGGGGAGACCTCCAGCTGCTGCAGCAGGTCGGTGCGGCCGACGATCTCGTCCAGCGAGCGCACGCCCAGGTAGGACAGCCAGCCACGCACTTCCTCGGCCAGCAGCCGGAAGAAATTCTCCACGCGCTCGGGCAGGCCGGTGAAGTACTGCGCGCGCAGGCGCTCGTCCTGGGTGGCCACGCCGGTGGCGCAGTTGTTGAGGTGGCAGATGCGCAGGTACTTGCAGCCCAGCACGATCATCGGCGCGGTGCCGAAGCCGAAGCTGTCCGCACCCAGCAGTGCGGCCTTGATCACATCCAGGCCGGTCTTCAGGCCGCCATCGGTCTGCAGCAGGGTGCGCCCGCGCAGGTCGTTGGCCACCAGCGCCTGGTGCGATTCGGCCACGCCCAGCTCCCACGGCACGCCCGCATAGCGGATCGAGCTGACCGGGCTGGCACCGGTGCCGCCGTCATGGCCGGACACGGTGATCAGATCGGCACCGGCCTTCACCACGCCCGCGGCGATGGTGCCGACACCGGCATGGCTGACCAGCTTCACCGAGACCAATGCGGTCGGGTTGACCTGCTTGAGGTCGTAGATCAGCTGGGCCAGATCTTCGATGGAGTAGATGTCATGGTGCGGCGGCGGCGAGATCAGGCCGATGCCCGGCTTGGCATAGCGCAGCCGCGCGATCAGTTCGTTGACCTTGTGCCCGGGCAGCTGGCCGCCTTCGCCGGGCTTGGCGCCCTGCGCGACCTTGATCTGCAGCACTTCGGCATTGACCAGGTATTCGGCGGTGACACCGAAGCGGCCCGAGGCGACCTGCTTGATCTTGCTGCGCTTCTCGGTGCCATAGCGCACCGGGTCTTCGCCGCCTTCGCCGGAGTTGCTGCGCCCGCCAAGCCGGTTCATGGCGATGGCCAGCGCTTCGTGCGCTTCGGGCGACAGCGCACCGAGGCTGATCGCCGCGGTATCGAAGCGGCGGAACAGGTCTTCGGCCGGGGCCACCTCGTCCAGCGGGGTCGGCGTAGGCGCAGCCTTGAGCTGCAGCAGGTCGCGCAGCGCCGAGACCGGGCGGCCGTGCACGGCCTCGCAGTAGCGCTGCCAGTCCGCGGCATCACCACTGCGCGCGGCGCGCTGCAGGGTCATGACCACGTCCGGGTTGTACATGTGGTACTCGCCGCCGTGCACGTACTTCAGCACGCCACCCACATCCGGCCGCAGCAGGTCGTTCCAGGCGCGCACGGTGAGTTCGCGTGCCTCGTCGTCCAGACGCGCGAAGCCGACGCCGGCCACGCGCGAGGCGGTGTCGGGGAAGCACAGGTCGACCACCTCGTCATCCAGCCCGACGATCTCGAACAGCTGCGCGCCGCGGTAACTGGCCACGGTACAGATGCCCATCTTGGAGATGATCTTGGACAGGCCCTTGTAGATGCCCTTGCGGTAGCGGCGGCCGATCTGCGACTGCTCGCCGCCCTTGCTCAGCTGCAGGATGCCGCGCCGGCCCAGATCGAACAGGGTCTGGTAGGCCAGGTACGGGTACACCGCGGTGGCACCGAAGCCGAGCAGGCAGGCCATGTGGTGCGGATCGCGCGCGGTGCCGGTTTCCAGGATCAGGTTGACGTCGCAGCGCAGCCCGGCGTTGGAGAGGTGGTGATGCACCGCACTGGTGGCCAGCAGCGCATGCACCATCGGCCGGTCGGCGACCGGGTAACGGTCGCTCAGCAGCAGCATGACGATGCCTTCGCGCGCGGCCGCTTCAGCCTCGGCGCAGATGCGCTCGATGCCGGCCTTCAGGCCTTCGTCCAGGCTGTAGGACAGATCGATCAGCCGGTTCTTGTCGGCGTACTGCTCCATCTTGATCAGCTGGCGCAGCTTGCGCTGGCTGAGCACCGGCGAGTTGAGGATGACGTGGTTCACCGTCTCCGCACCGGCATGGAAGATGTTGGTCTCCTTGCCGAGCTGGGTGGACAGCGACATGACGCAGTCTTCGCGCAGCGGATCGATCGGCGGGTTGGTGACCTGCGCGAACGCCTGGCGGAAGTAATCGTAGAGCGGCCGGCTGTGCTGGCTCAGCACCGCCATCGGGGTGTCATCGCCCATCGAACCGGTGGCTTCCTGCTCGGTCTCGGCCAGCGGGCGCAGGATCTGCTCCACTTCCTCGGTGCTGAGCTGGAACAGCTTGTGATAGCTGCGCAGGGTGCGCTCGTCGAACGGTTCTTCCACCAGCGACGGATCGATCAGCTCGGTCTGCAGGTAGGTCACACCCTGCTGCAGCCACTGCTTGTACGGCGCGCGGCCGCGGTTGATGCGGTCGATGGCGTCCGAATCGAGCAGGTCGCCACGCTTGAGGTCGATGGCCATCATCTCGCCCGGGCCGAGCTTGCCCTTGCGCACCACGCGCTCGGCCGGCACTTCCCACACACCGGCTTCGGAGGCGACCAGGAAGTGGCGGTCGGAGGTCAGCATCCAACGTGCCGGGCGCAGGCCGTTGCGGTCCAGCGTGCAGGCGGCATAGCGCCCATCGCAGGCCACGATCCCGGCCGGGCCGTCCCACGGCTCGCTGTTGAGGCCGTAGAACTCGTAGAACGCGGCCAGGTCCGGATCCTTGAACTCCAGCGACTGGGTCGCCGGCGGCACCAGGATGCGCAGCGCCTGGATCAGGTCCATGCCGGCGCTGACCATCAGCTCGAGCATGTTGTCCAGGCTCTGCGAGTCCGAGCCATGCATGGAGATCACCGGGTTGAACTCGCCGATGTCGAAGCGCGGGGTCTTCCACACCTTGCTGCGCGCCTGCGCCCAGCGGCGGTTGCCCTCGATGGTGTTGATCTCGCCGTTGTGGGCGAGCATCCGGAACGGATGCGCCAGCGGCCAGCGCGGCAGCGTGTTGGTGGAGAAGCGCTGATGGAACACGATCGCGCTGGAGGCCAGATCGTTGCGCTGCAGATCCACGTAGAAGCGGCTCAGCTTGTCCGGCAGCACCATGCCCTTGTAGCTGATCGCATTCGGGCTGAGCGTGGTGACGTAGTAATCGGCGTGCTCGCGCAGCTGCTGTTCGCTGCGGCGGCGGGCCAGGAACAGGGCCAGGGTGAAGGCGGCCTCGTCCTGCGCGGCGCCGGCGTCGACGAACACCTGCTCGATGTGCGGCAGGGTGTCGCGTGCGAGCTGGCCGCACACGCTGGGATCGGTCGGCACCACGCGCCAGCCGATCGGCTGGCAGCCGGCGTCGCGCAGCTGTTGTTCCAGCGTGTCGCGGCAGGCCTGTGCGGCAGCGGTGTCGTGCGGCAGGAACACCACGCCGGCAGCAAAGCGCGCGCCAAGTGTGAGGCCCGCCTCGGCGGCAAGCGCCTTGAGGAACACGTCGGGGCGGCGCAGCAACAGGCCGCAGCCGTCGCCGGTAACGCCGTCGGCGGCGACGCCACCGCGGTGGGTCATGCGCGAGAGTGCGGCGATAGCCGTGTCGACCAGCAGCCGTGACGGCTGGTCGTCGAGCTGGGCGACCATGCCGAAACCACAGGCATCTCGCTCATCTTGCGGGTCGTAAAGCCCTTGGCGGTTGCGGGGGGCCATCTGTGCCTCGATGCGATGTCAGGTGAGCGGCGACACTCGTCCCCGCTCAGTCCTTGCAGCGCGGGTCGAGGCACCGGATGACCCGACTAGATCACAGTTGTTGCAACGCCGCAATACACGGTTGCAGGCGCAACCAAACCCCTATGTTTCCAGTGTTTTCCCGCCCCCTGTTCAGCCGCAGCGGACGCTGGCGACCACGTTCTTGCCGTCCACTTCGATGTTCAACCGCTCACCCACGAAATCCATCGTGGTCATGTCATTCGGCTTGAGCACGCGCAAGGTGGTGGCGCCGGCATCCTGCTGGGCCTGGCTGCCGATCTGCTCGGTGTAGGGCTGGCCGACCAGGCTCTGCACCTGGGTGGCATCGCAGTTGCCGACCGGTGGCGCTTCCAGCGCCTTGCCAGCTTCATCGGTGGGCGCGGCGGCGGCTTCGGCCGCCTTCTGTGCGTTGGTGGCGACCGCTTCCTGCTCGTCCATGGGCGGGGCGCTGCACGCACCGAGGACCAGCAGGGCGGGGAACAGGGCGATCAGCCCGAAAGAGCGCCGCAGGCGGCGGGACGACAGAGGCGACATCGATACTCCTGAAAAGCGAGCCAGTAAACGTTGGAGGATATCGCCAAGCGCGGTGTGAGGTGTTTGTGTTGCGTTATTGACGCGGTGCCGCACCGGCACCGGCGACACTGCGTTCCCCTGATACGCGCCGCCTTCATGAGCCCGAGCCGCACCGCCACCCCCGAAGTCGCCGCCGCCCGCCAGGCCGGCCTGCGCTATGTCAGCGATGAACTGCCGGGCATTGCCCGCCGCAAGGCCGGCAAGGGCTTTGCCTACCGGGATGCCGATGGTGCGGCGGTCCGCGATGCTGCCACCCTGGCCCGGATCCGCGCGCTGGCGATCCCCCCGGCGTACACCGATGTGTGGATCTGCGCACTGCCCAACGGCCATCTGCAGGCCACTGGCCGGGATGCGCGCGGGCGCAAGCAGTACCGCTACCACGCTGATTGGGCGCGGGTGAGGGGCGATGGCAAGTTCGATCGCATCATTGCCTTTGGTACCGCCCTGCCCACGCTGCGCCGACGCCTGCGCCGCGATCTGAAGCTGCCCGGCTTCCCGCGCGACAAGGTGCTGGCGATCGTGGTGGCGCTGCTGGCACAGACGCTGGTGCGCGTTGGCAATGAAGTCTATGCACGTGACAACCGCTCTTACGGGCTGACCACGCTACGCAACCGACACCTCGCGCTGGTCAAGGGCGGCCGGGCGCAGATGCGCTTCCGGGGCAAGTCCGGGCAGGCGCATGAGGTGGATGTGGATGACCGCGAACTGGTCAAGCTGATCCGGGGCTGCCAGCAGCTGCCCGGCCAGGCGCTGTTCCAGTACCGCGATGACGATGGCGCGGTGCAACCGGTGGACTCGGGCATGGTCAACGACTATCTGCACGATGCGATGGGCGAGGACTTCAGCGCCAAGGACTTCCGCACCTGGGGCGGCACGCTGGAGGCGATCCGTCAGCTTGCCGCGACCGAATTGCCCGAGCCCTCCAGTGAGCGCGCGCTGGCGGCATTGCAGAAACAGGTGGTATGCGAAGTCGCCAACCTGCTGGGCAACACACCGTCGGTGTGCCGCAAGGCCTACATCGATCCTTGCGTTTTCGATGGCTGGCGGGCCGGCTCATTGAAGGCCCTCGCCGGCCTGCGCGGCGAGCGCCAGTGGGAACTGGCCACGCTGAAAGTACTCAAAGCCGCGCGGCGCACCGTCCGGCGCGCCCGCGCGGGATGAGCGCAGCGGTCAGCCGCAGTAGATCGCGGTGATGTTGTTGGTGTTGCCGGTTTCGATGGTGAGCCGTTCGCCACCGCTTTCCGCCCCGGCGCTGGACGGCACCGCACCGCTGGCGGTCGGGCCGCTTTCCTGGCGCTGGCCCCGCAGCACGATGACCTCGAGGCTGTCGCTGTCCACGCGGGCACGCTCCACGGTGGCCGCCGACGCGGCCAGCCCGGTGGCGCCACGGACCTTGTCGACATGGCACTGGCCGGAAATCACGCCGTCGATCGGCTGGACCTGCGCGACAGGGGTGCTGCTGCAGGCGGACAAAGCAAGGACGGCCACAGCCGCGGACAGGTAACGAAGCATGCGACGCACTCCATGGGAATTACGCTCAGGGTGCATCGGTGGCCGTATGCGGCGCATGAATCTCTACACGGTGTGGGCACGCTCCATTCACCGTCCCTGGCCGCCGGGTTGACCATAGTGGGGCTGCGCATTTCCACGGCGGCCGTCGCCGCGACGAACAGACGAACATGCGCCCGCGTGAGATCCACGCATCTGATCCGGCAACAGGAGTCGAACATGGCCACGGCCAAAACCCGTAAGACCACCAAGACCCCCACCTCCCGCAAGCGTCCGCGTCCGGCGGAGGCGGCTGCTGCGGCGGCCGAACCGCGCACCCGTACCCCGGTCGTCAAAACCGCGACCCGCAAGGCCGCCGCCACCGATCCGCGCGCTGCGCGCGTGGCGGCCCGCCAGCGCCGTCTGCAGGACCAGGAAAAGGCCAAGGACGCACGTGCGGCGAAAAAGGCCGCCACGTCCAAGACCAAGAAGGCCACCCAGGCCGGCACGCGTCGCCAGCCTGAGAAAATGCCGGCCGAGCAGCTGGCCAAACCCGGCAACGAACACGAGATGCAGCTGGCCCCGCGCTTCCTCGCGCCGGACTACCAGGGCAGCGGCAAACTCAAGGGCAAGCGCGCCATCATCACCGGCGCAGATTCGGGCATCGGCCGCGCGGTGGCCGTGCTGTTCGCCCGCGAAGGGGCGGATGTCGCCGTCCTGCATCTGGATGAAAAGAAGGACGCGAAGATCACCCGCGAGCACGTCGAGAAGGAAGGCGGCCGCTGCGTAGTGATCGCGGGCGACGTGCGCGACCCGGCGTTCTGCAGCAAAGCCGTCAAACAGGTCGTCAAAGCATTTGGCGGTGTCGACATCCTGGTCAACAACGCGGCCTTCCAGCTGCATTGCGACCGCTTGGAAGACCTCGAGGACGAGCACCTGCAGGAAACCCTGCAGACCAACATCGGCGGCTACATCCAGATGGCGCGCGCGGTGCTGCCACACCTGGGCGAAGGTGCCAGCATCATCAACACGGGGTCGGAAACCGGCCTGTTCGGCAGCAAGGCGCTGGTGGACTACTCGGCGACCAAAGGCGCGATTCATGCCTTCACCAAGGCGCTGGCCAGCCAGCTGCTGCCACGCGGCATCCGGGTGAATGCGGTTGCGCCGGGTCCGGTCTGGACCCCGCTCAATCCGGCCGACAAGAAGGCGCCGGATGTAGCCGAGTTCGGCCAGGACAGCGACATGGGGCGTCCGGCCCAGCCGGAAGAAGTGTCGCCGGCCTACGTCTTCCTCGCTTCCCCGATCACCGCCAGTTACATCAGTGGCGTGATCCTGCCGGTGATGGGCGGCCCGCGCGGCTGACAGACGGCGCCGGCGTGCCGGCACCATAGAACGCGGCGATCTGCGGAATGAAGGTCTGCGGATTGGCCCCGACCAGGTTGGTCAGCACCACGATGGCCAGTCCCTGGTCGGGGTACACGATGAACGCTGAGCGTGCGCCGCCCATACCGGCCACCTGGCGCTGCGGTGCACGTTGCAGCAACGCCCAGCCGGCCCCCCATGCGCCGTCGCTGCCGTCATTGAGTCGTTCCGGGGTCCACATCCGGTGGGTGCTGGCGGCGTTGACCAAGCGGTTGCCGGTCAACGCGACCAGCCACTTGGCGACGTCGTCGGCAGTGGTCAGCATGCCGCCGCCAGCCCACAGCCCGGGGGGCATGTCGTAGAACCAGTGCGAGAGCCGTGGCGGGGCGTCCGGCGCATCGGTGCGGCGCGGAAACCAGCTGTAGATGGTGGCGCTGTTGGCGATCAGATCGTAGCTGTCGCCGAACGTGGATGACGGCATCCCGGCCACATCCAACTGGCGCGTGGCCACGTACCGGTCGTACGGCATCGCGGACTGTGCGGCGATGATTCGTGCCAGCAGCACGTAGTTGGTCTGGTTGTAGGTAAAGCGCGCGCCGGGAGCAGCGTCTACCGGGCGTTGCGTCACGGCGGTCCAGGCGGCCGCCTCGGTCCCGCCGCCGAGCAGGCCCTGCGCATCCAGTATGTCAGGCAGCCCCGACGTATGCGCCAGCAACTGACGGACACGCACGCTGCGCCATGCCTCGGGCAGATCAGCCAGGTAGGTCGACATGGGTGCATCAAGATCCATCTTGCCCTCCTCGGCCAGTTGCATCATTGCCACTGCGGTAAAGGACTTCGTCGCCGAGTTGAGCGGGAACCGCGTCGTGCGCGTGGCCGGCAACTGGTTCTCGACATTGGCCAGCCCACGGCTTTCGGACAGCACCACCTTCCCGTCCTTGACCACGGCGATCTGCAGGCCGGGAATGCGCAGGGCCTCCATGGTCTGGCCGATCAGCTGCCGGGTCTGCTGGTTGGCGGTCTCCACGTTGCCGGCTCGCGCGTGCACGCCCAGAGGAAACAACAGGGCAACGATCATGATCACGCGATGGGTGGGACGCATGCGGCGGGTCCTTGGCGAAGAGGGCGCGATGCCAGGGCGGAATGCCGCAGGTCAAAGGCTTGGATGCGTGCCGGGGCGAAAAGGTTTAAGGCACAGGTTCAAGATGCACGACGTGGCCGGCGCGTCCCGCCTACCGTTCGTCGGCATGGATCCTCCGGCACTTGACGACACCTGTAGTCACTGGCACGGTGGCGACACGTGTAGTCATAGGGAGTGCGCCATGCGCGGCAAGACCATCGGGGACCAGGAACTGGCCCTGCTGCAGTACATCGCGGAACAGGACCGCCCCAGTGTCGGGGAAGTCGCCACCGGCTTCGGGGAGCCGCGCGGGCTGGCACGCTCGACCGTGCTGACCATGATGGAGCGCCTGCGCGCCAAGTCCTATCTGAGCCGCAAGCAGGTGGACGGCGTCTACCGCTACGCCACCACCAGCGGTCAGGACAGCGTGGTGCAGGGCGCCGTGGCCAGCTTCGTGGAGAAGACACTGCAGGGCTCGGTCTCGCCGTTCGTGGCGTTCATGTCGCACAAGGTGGACGTCAGCGATCAGGAACTGGCCGAGCTGGAAGCGCTGGTCGCACAGTTGCAGTCACGCAAGCGGGAGGGCTGAGTGATGGACATGATGATGAGTGAAGTGGTGATGCGGCTGGGCTGGACCAGCCTGCAGAGTGCGGTGCTGGTGGCGCTGGTGTGGGGCGTGTGCCGGCTGCTGCCGCAGCTGCCGTCCGCCACCCGTTGCCGGCTGTGGTGGCTGGTGGCCGCGCAGGCCGTGCTGGGCCTGCTCTGGAGCAGCCCGCTGGAACTGGCGGTGTTGCCGGCCCCGGCGGCAGTGACGGCACCGGCGATGGCGCTGCCCGCGTTCGACGCTGCCGTGCAGGCCGCGCCAGTCACGTACGCCGCCAATGCGGTCGAGACGGCGACGATCACAGCCTCCTGGCCCTTGCTGCTGCTGGCCGTGTGGGCTGCCGGTGTGCTGCTGATGCTGGTGCACAGCCTGCGCGGTTACCGCGCCAGCCGCGCGCTGGTGCGCAGCGCCACCGAGTGCACCGACGCCGGCCTGCAGCAGGCGCTGCAGTTGGCCGCCGAAGCGCATGGCCTGCGGCGCTCACCGCAGCTGAAGCTCTCCGCGCAGATCCGGTCGCCGCAGTTGATCGGCCCGTGGCGGCCGGTGCTGCTGCTGCCGGCCCGCGAGCTGCCGATGATGTCGGCGGACGATCTGGACATGGCGCTGACCCACGAACTGATCCATCTGCAGCGCCGTGACCTGTGGTGGGGGTTGCTGCCAGCGCTGTCGCAGCATCTGTTCTTCTTCCATCCGCTGGTCCACGTGGCGGCCCGCGAATATGCGTTGGCGCGCGAAGAGGCCTGCGATGGTGCGGTGGTGGCCGGGCATGATCACTGCCGCCATGACTACGGTCGCCTGCTGGTGCAGTTGGGTGTGGCGCCTCGTCCCGCCGTCGGCGTGGCCAGCGCCTCGCCGAACCTGCGCAGCCTCAAGCGTCGCCTGCTGACGCTGCAGCAGACCCGCAGCGTGCCGCGTGTGGCCTCGTTGGCGATCACCGCGCTGTTCGTGGTGATTGGCGTTGCGCCGTTGCGTCTGGTGGCTGCGCCGCCGCCGCCGGCCGCACCCCAGGCACCGGTCGCGCCGACCGCGCCCACCCCACCCACGCCACCGGCCTCGCTACCCGAGCCGCTGCCGGCGCCACCGCCGGTATCCGCCCCGCAGCCCCCTGCTGCACCGCGCGCACCGGCACCGCCCGAGGCCCTGGATGACGACGTGAGCTTTGTGACCCACGGTCAACTCAACATCACGCGTCAACCCGCGCAGGCCTTCGTGCTGATCGGCGGCGAGAGCAATTTCGTCGATGCCTCCGTCGCCGATCTCAAACAGGCCCGACGCGACGCCGGCAACAACCAACCGGCGCTGTGGGTGCGCCGCGGCCAGGACCGCTATCTGATCCGCGATCCCGCCGTGCTCAAGGCGCTGGGACACGCCCAGACGGAAGTGGCCGCGCTGGGAACCGCGCAGGCCGAACTGGGCAACCGCCAAGCGGCGATCGGTCAACAGATCGCGGCGGCATCGTTGCAGATCACGGCCGATGCAATGGCCGCGGTGGATGTCAGCGCGGTGGTCAACAGCGCGATCCGCGATGCCGGTCTGGATGCCGCTGTCGAGGCTGACCGGGCGGCCCGCCAGGGGGCTCGCCAGTCACGTGCAGCGGCGTCGGCTGCCAGCCAGGCCGCACGCGAAGCACGTACCGCCTCAGCCAGGGCGGTGGATGCCCGGCAGATCGCGCTGGTGGCGCGTGAGCAGGCCGAACTGGGCAAGGAACAGGCGCGTCTGGCACAGCAGCAGAGTGTGGCCTCGGCGCGTGCCGTGCGCGACGTGCGCACCGCGATCGATCAGGCCCTGGCCAGCGGCAAGGCACAGCGCGTGCGCAACTGATCAACTCACCCGCAGTTGGCGCGCACGATCCTGTTCTGCGCGTCCACTTCGATGCTGAGGCGGTCTTCGCGGTAATCCATGGTCATCGCCATGCCCGGCTTGAGCACGCGGGCATTGCGGGCACCGCTGTCCTTCACCGCCTTCTGGATCACCGCCTCGGTGGCGGTCTGCCCGGTCAGGCCGGTGAGTTTTTCTGGGTCGCACTGACCGCCACTGCCAGCCACCGCGGGTGGGGCGGTCGAGGTCGGGCTGTCAGGCGGCGTCGAGGCGGTCTTGGCCGGCGGACTGCAGGCGGCCAGCGGCAGGGCGCAGCCCAGGGCGAACAGAAGGTTCAGACGCATGTGGTGGTCCTCCCACGGTAAGTACCCGCAGTGTCCGTGGGCCGGCCTTTACACCGCGTCAATGGCCTGCAGCGCCAGGGTCTCCCGGTCGCGCTGTTCCTCGGCCACCAGTCGCCGCATCAGCAGCGCCAGGGTCACCACGTCCTGGTGGTTGTGCTCGGCCACCCGGCGCAGGTTCACCGCACTGCCGCCGCGCAGGTAGTTGAGCCACGCAGCCGGCGCTTCCGAGCCGGGCAGATCGTCTTCGCGCACGATCTGCAGCAGCTGGCGTTCGATCGTGGCCAGCCGGCAGTTTTCCCAGGTGCCGCGATAGCGGCGGCGTGTCGGGAACAGCAGATCGACGTGATCCAGTGGCGTGATCGGGCAGCGCTGCCGGGCCAGCCGATAGCGCGTCTTGAGCAACGGGGCGTCGTAGCAGCGCCCGTTGTAACTGGAAAACACCGTGCTCGGCTGCAGCCAGCCGGCGAACTCGCGCAGCATCGCGGTTTCCGCGGCCATCGTCGTCATCAGCAACTGGCGGATGCGCAGGCCGTCGCCACGTTCGGGATGGGTATGCCAGTCCGCGGCACCGATCATGAAGGCGCGGGTGCCGGTGCCGCCGGCCAGGCCGGTGGTTTCGGTATCGAAGAACAGCAGGTCCTGCGGCTGCACCTGCTCGCCGTCGCGCTTGGCGAAGGCCAGCGACAACGGTTCGGTCGGAATGGCTTGGGTAACGAACGATTCGATCAGGAACAGGCCCGGCGCAATCTCCTCACCAGGCACATGGCGATCCTTGGCGTTCTCGCGCGGGGTGGCCGTGCCGAGCCCGCGATCGCGCAGGCCGAGCAGACGGCGCAGGCCACCGATCTCGGGTTTGCGCAGCGCGGGCGCGGGAACAGGAACAGCGGTAACTGCCGGTGCGGTCTCGCGTGCGGCCGCGCCGGTTGGCTTGTGGCGGACCTCCTGCTCGACCCAGCCGAAGACGGAGGCCGGTGCGGGCGTACGCGCACGTGCATCGTTGGCGGCGGCCGGAAGCGGAGCGTTGCCCGTGTCGCCGGGAGCGCCCGTGTCAGCGGCAGCGGATCCGCGCCCAGGGGCGATGGCCGGACCAGAGGCAGGCGCCGCCGTCGCATCACCGGCCTGCCGGCGCAGCAGGCGCAGCTTGTCCAGGCTCAGGCTCACGGGGTCAGCACCTCGGCGCTCTGGCACTCCGGCTCTTCAGCAGACGGCAGCGCGGCGCTGTCGAACAGATCCAGCACCTTCAACGCCAGGGCCTTGGGCGTGGTGGCATCGTCCTCCTGGCCGGCCAGCACCGGGCCCACGCAGGCCGGGCAGCCGGCCTTGCAGTCACAGACCTGCACCAGCTCGCGCGCGCGCAGCAGCAGCTCGGCCTGGCGCAGCCACAGCGGCTCGCTCAGGCCCACACCGCCGGGGAAGTTGTCGTACAGATACACCGTCGGCACGAACTGCTGCTGCAGCTCGATCGCGCTGGCATCGAACTCGGCGCCCCGCAGCTGCCCGCGTCCGCTCTGGTCGGCCACTGCGAACCACGCACCATCGCCATTGCCGACGGCCTTCTGCAGGTCGCGCGCATCGGCCATCACCGCCACCGTGGCGACGATGTGCAGCGCGTAGGCGGCGCCGAGGAAGCCGTCCAGCGCTTCCTGCTTGCTGTCGAACGCGGTCAGCAGCAGCGCCTGCGGCAACTGCCACCACACCGCAGTGGTGTGCAGCTCCTGGTCGGGCAGGTTGACCGGGCCGTAGCCGATGTTCTCGTGCGTGTAATAGCGGATCTTCTTGTAGCCGGCCACGCGGCGCACCACGTGCACTTCGCCGTGGTGCGAGTCGCCGCGCCCGGCGATGCAGCCGTCGAAACGGTCCAGCACCTTGAGTTTGGTGAAGTCGATGCTGTCGGTGTAGTAGTCCACGTGGGTGCGGGTGACGTAGGCCTTGCGACCTTCCCAATCCAGCCGCTCCACCTGGTAGGGGGTGGACTGCACCATGTGGATGGCGCCTTCATACAGCGTCAGCGCGGCGGCGGAGTAATCCACCTCGGCGATGATCTGCTGCTTGCCGTCGCTGCGGTCCACCACCACGAAGTTGCCATCGGCGACCGAGCGCAGGCTGACCGCGTTGGCCGGGTAGCTGTCGGCGATCCACTCCCAGCGGTCGCCTTCGCGATGCACCACCTCGGTCTCGGCCAGTGCCTCGAGGAACACCAGCGGATCGATCGGGCCGAACGGATCGCCGGCCAGGAACGGCAGCTCGAACGCGGCGCAGCGGATGTGATCGAACAGGATCAGCGGCTGGTCCGGCGCGATGCGCGCATGCTCGGGCGAGGCCTCGGCGAAGAAGTCCGGATGCCGCACCACGTACTGGTCCAGCGGCTGCGAGCTGGCCACCATCACGCCCAGTGCGGGTTGCTGGCGGCGGCCGGCGCGGCCGAAACGCTGCCAGGTCGCGGCGACGCTGCCCGGATAGCCGTTGAGGATGACCACGTCCAGGCTGCCGATATCCACGCCCAGCTCCAGCGCCGAGGTGCTGACGATGCCGTCGATCTGCCCCGCGCGCATCGCCCGCTCGGTCTCGCGCCGTTCAGTGGGCAGGTAACCGCCGCGGTAGGCGCGGATACGGGCCGGCTTGCGCGGGTCGTGGTCGAAGATGTCCTTGAGGTACTTGGTCAGTACTTCGACCATCAACCGGCTCTGCGCGAAGATCAGGGTCTTCAGCCCGGATTTGATCGCGATGCGGGCGATGCGGTTGCTCTGCGAGCGCGCCGAGGCCCGCAGGCCGAGATCGGCATTGACCACCGGCGGGTTCCACAGCAGCACGTGCTTGGGCCCGGTCGGCGCGCCGGATTCAGTGATCGCGGTGACCGGCGCTTCGATCAGCGCCTCGGCATGCGCCTGCGGGTTGCCGATGGTCGCCGAGCACAGAATGAACTGCGGCTCCACGCCGTAGAAAGCGCAGATCCGCTTGAGCCGGCGCAGCACGTTGGTGACGTGGCTGCCGAACACGCCGCGGTAGGTGTGCACCTCATCGATCACCACGTAGCGCAGGTTCTCGAAGAACTGCGCCCACTTGGTGTGATGCGGCAGGATCGCCTGGTGCAGCATGTCCGGGTTGGAGACCACGATGTCGCCGTGCAGGCGGATCGCCTGGCGCGCATCGCCCGGCGTATCGCCATCGAAGGTGAAGGCTTTCACCCCCAGGTCGCCGGCGCGGTTGAGCTCCAGCAGCTCGGCCACCTGGTCCTGGGCCAGCGCCTTGGTCGGGAACAGGTACAGCGCCTTGGCCTTGCTCTGCATGGCGGCGCTGACCACCGGCAGGGTGTAGCACAGCGATTTCCCGCTGGCGGTCGGGGTCACGATGGCCACGTGCTCGCCCCGCTGGCTGGCCTCCCAGGCCTCGGCCTGGTGGCTGTACAGCTGCTCGATGCCGCGCGCCTTCAGTGCATTGACCAGCGCATCGGGCACATCGGCCGGGATCGGCGCGTACTGGCCCTCGCGGGCGGGAATCGTGAAGCTGCCGGTGATGCGGTCGTTATAGCGGCGCTGCAGGCGCGCGGTCAGCAGCGCACCATCGCGCGAGGGCAGCCCTTCGGTCGTGGCGAGGCGGCGCTCGGCGTCCTCGGTGCGCTTGGCGAGTTCGTAAGCCATGGTCACAACGGTCTGCAAAGGACGCTATGGAAACATGACCGCGTCTCAATGTCTGAGACATTGCGATATGGCCGGTGAATCATTCAGTGGGTCCCGCGCTGGCTGGACAGGTGCCATCAACGAAACCTGACACCCGCCTCCGTATCCTAGGGGGCAGCCCGCTACAAACACGGACGGAGTTGCTGTGGCATTACGTGAATATCAAGGCTTGGCAGTGCTTGCGGGGTTGTGGCTGGCCGCCGCTGGGCAGGCGCAGCAGGTCGCTGCCCCCGAGCCGGTGGAACCGCCGGCCGCGACAACGCAGGGCGATGTCACCACGCTGGGCGAGGTGCGCGCCCTCAAGCCCGACGACGAGCCGCTGGATCTGTACCGCTTCAAGAATCCAGTGCAGGTGCAGCCCAACCGCTTCAGCCGCACCTGGAGCGAGCCGCCGTCGCCTGAGCAGGTCAGCATGAGCGGTGGCTATCTGATGATGGGCATCAACAAGGGGCTGGCCGCCGCTGCGCAGGGCGTGAACAAACTTACCGGCGGACCGGATCAGATCCAGTCCGCGACTGCGCGCCCACCGCCGGAGCTGACCGACGAAGAACGGCGCCGTGCGCAGGAGGTGTGTATGCAGCAGGGTGGGTGCCCTGCGCTGCCGGAGCGTTGAGCGACACGCACCCAGGCGGTGGACCACCGAAGCAGGCCTGGGACGCGGGGTAACGTCGCACCGCAAGCACGTGGAGGGGCGGGATCGGTCGGGATCGTGGAAGGCCTGTCAGGTTTTCCACGCACTGACGGTCTTCTAAAGGACGCACGCCCACATGGAGAGTCACATGCTTGCCCCTGATAACGTTTCGCAATCGGTCCCTGCCCGATCCTGGTCCATCGGGCGTCTGTGGCACTGGTTTGCCGCGGCCTGGCACATGTACCGACAGGCGCCGCTGCGCTGGTTCGGGCTGTCCTTGGTGCCGATGGCGGTCGAACTCGTCCTTCAAGTGTCCATTCCGGTGGTCGGCGTGTTGCTGTCCAAGTTCGTCGTGCCGATCGCGTCGGTGTGGTGCCTGATCATTCTTGACCAGCGTGTGCGCAGCGGTCGTTTCGATGTGAGGCAAGGCATGGCCCGCATGTTCGGGCTGCGTGGCCGTCTGCTGCAGTTGGCGCTGCTCGCATCGGGGGTGTTCGCCTTTCAGTTGGCGCTGCTGTGGATGTGGATCGGGCCGTCGGTGGCGCTCGGCATGGCGACGGCGGACCCAGCTGTCATCACCCAGCTGACCCGCCTGCAGTTGGCCATCGTCTTCGCGGCGGGGATGCTGCCCGGTGTGCTGCTGTTCTTCACCGTGCCGCGGGTGGTGCTGGACCGCGTTGGCGTGGCGGAGGCATTGCGTGAGAACCGGCGCCTGCTGGCTGCAGGTTGGCAACCCATCGCGATGTACCTTGTGCTGTCGATGCTGCTGGTTGGCAGCGTCGTATTCCAGCCCTGGTTACTGTTGCCGTTGCTGCAATTGGGGTATGTGGCCTATTGGGCGTACCGCGATGCATTTGGTTCCGTTGCCGCTGACTGAGCCGCCGCCTTGCCGCTGCCGACCTCCGCTGACCTGCAGTCCATCCTTCGTGAGCACTGGCCGATGCTGAGCCGGCTGGCCTACAGCTACACGCGCGATATCGCCCGCCGCGATGATCTCCTCCAAGAAGTCAGCATCGCGGTATGGCAGGCGCTCCCGCGCTGGCGGGGCGACGGCTCGTTGCGGGCGTTCATCGCACGTGTCGCCCACAATCGATCCGTTGATGTCCTCGCCAGGGAGCCACGGCTGTCGGCACGGGATCTGGACGAGGGCTGGCCTGATCCGAGCGCCGACCCGCTGCGCCATGCAGAAGCGCAGCAGCAGCGCGATGAGCTGTTGTGCGCCGTGCTCAGTCTGCCGCTCGGCTACCGGCAGGTGGTGTCCCTCGCCCTGGAGGGATTCTCACACCGCGAAATCTCGGACGCGCTGGGGCTTGAGGAAAACGCCGTTGCCCAGCGGCTCAGCCGGGCCAGGCGAAAACTGCGGGATCAGATGGGAGCTTCGCGATGAACGCGATCGACGACGAGAGCACGGGGTGGGATGCACTTGTAACGCGCTGGCAGGCACAGCCCAGTGCAGCCCCCGATGTGCAGGCGCTTGAGCGCGAGGTTCATCGCCGGAGCGGCCGCCTGCGCATTGTGTGGAGCATTGAGGTGATCCTGGCGGTCCTGTCGCTTGCCAACTGCGTTCGCGCGCTGTCACTGGGCGATCGGCTGCCGGTGCCGGCGGGCCTGGTGTGGTTCCTGATGGGACTGGTGATGGCCATGACCGGCTGGACGCTGTGGCAGCGCCGACGTCAATGGCGTGCGCAGGCGCTGGACGCACGCGCACTGATGGCCTTCGAGCGCGAGCGCTCACGCACCGCGCTGCGCATCTGGCGCGTGTCGACATGGGTGAGTGTGGCGCTGTGGACCGCGATGGTGCTCTGGGCATGGCTCACGGCGCAGGGTCGCGTGCCTATGGTGCAGGCTGCACCCCCTGCGGGGTGGGCCTTGAGCATCGTGATCAATGCCCTCGTTGTGGCGGTGTTTGCTGTCGCTGCGTGGGCGATATGCCGCCGGCACCGGCAGCGGCTGCAGCGGTTGCATTCACTGGAGAAGATGATGGACGTTGACTGAGCTCAGCAGGCACGATCGCAGGCCCGCTGAAGGATCACTGCGCAGGGGCCGGCACCCGTCGCCGCTCCAGCCACCACAGCAGCCCGGCCGCCAGCACGAAGGCGAGCAGCCATGGCCAGCGTGCACTCGGCGTCTCGACCACGCCAGCCGATGCTGCAGCGGCGCCGGTAGCCAGGTGCTGGGAAGTCGCATCGCGCAGTTGCTGCCGATGCAGCGGCAGCGCGGTGGCGGGATCGAACACGTAGAACGCGATACGGCCTTCGCCTTGCTGCAGCTGATGCCAGCCCGGCTGGTTCGGCCAGTAGCCAGCGCAGCGCTCGGTACCGCTCGCCGGATCAAGCCGCAGCGGGATGAGCGCGCCATCCGGTGCACGCACCTGTGCAGTCGCCTCCAGCTGGCACAGCGCCATGCGCTCGCTGGTCCACGGCGTGTGGATGCCGATGCGTGGCGCATCCGCGGCAGGAAGCGGGCGCGCCACGCTGGCCAGCACGCCGCTCCACAGTTCGGCGTGGCGATCGTCGCGGCCGGCCAGCACCAGCCGATAGCTGTCGGTGACGGGCAGGAGTGCAACGCGGCCGCGTCCGAGCGGACGATAGCCGCCGACGGCAGCGCCCTTGTCATCGTGCAGCAGGGCGATGGCATCGGTGGCCTTGAGGCCCAGCTGCTCCAACACCGGCAGCGCAGCCTGGTGCGAGGCGGTGTCGGCGTCCTCGATGTAGGCGGTGGTGTCCGATGCAGGTCGTTGTGGGCCACGACGTGCCTGCAGCAACGCGGCGTCGGCATCGGCCGTCAGTGACAGGGGCGCGGCCTGGTTGCCGCCGGTGACGGAGAGTCCCCAGCTGCGCAGCACCTGGCGGGCGCCATCGCCGAGCGGGCCGCTGGTGCGGACGAGCACGCCCAGCCCGCCGCGGATCGCCTGCTGCAGCGCGCTGCGTTGCGCGGCCGACAGCCCGGCCAGACTGCGCTCATCCAGTACCACGACATCGGTCTGTGCCAAGGTGGCAGCGGTGAGCGCGATCGGTGCATCGCCGAGTGATACGCCACCGCCCGCGTTGGCCTGCGCCTGTACCCGCAGCCCGGCATCGGTGGCCCAGCGGCGCAGGTACTTCAGTTCCGGGCCCGGCGCGCCAGCGAGGATCAACAGGCGCGGGGCCGTCGCAGCGGCGGTGTCCACCGGCACGGGTAGTGTGTCGACCACATGCTGCCCGCCATCCAGCAGCCGCAGGCGGAACGTGCTCTGCCCGGGGACGCGCGCCACACCGCCGAGCTGCACGTTGCCATCCTCGCCGGGCGTGGCACGGTCAACCACCCCACCCGCCGGATCCAGCAACTCGGCACGTGCATCCGGGACCCCCTGGGCACGCGCGGTGACGGTAAACACCGCACCGGGCGCCGTGACCGGTGGCGGCTGCAACGCGATCCAGCCCTGCGGTGGGGCAGGCGACGCAACGCGGACGTCATCCGGCAGCGCGGTGTCGCGATCACGCGCGGGCAAACCATCACCGATCAGCCGAAGCGAGGTGCTGCCCGGATGCTGTCGCAGCGCAGTGGCGAGATCGGGAGCGCGGTCGGCGTCGGTGGCGTTCGGCGCCTCCGGCAGTGCGATCAGGGTCTCACCCGGCTCGGCCGGCCAGCGGACCTGATCGGCCGCCGCCGTCAGTACGGTGAGTTGACCCCCGGCGGCGTGCTGCATCGGTGGCACCAGCGTCAGGTAAAGCAGCGTGGTCATCGCCGCCTGCAACAGCAGCAGGCTGGCGAACACAACGCGCGTGCGCGCCGGTCCACGCCACTGCTGCCAGCACAGACGCGTGCTGCTCAGCAGCAGCACGGCAAGCAGAGCGATCAGGATCCAGCGCGGTTCGCTCATGGCGTGGCCTCCAGGGCATCCAGGTAGCGCTGACCCATGGCATCGGGCGCGATGCGACGAGGGACCTGCGGCAACGGCCGCAGCAGGGCACGCCACAGCTGCGCGCGCAGGGCCTGATGGCAGTCGGTGCAGTCCGGTGCGATGCGGAGCTCCTCGATGGCGGCAGCCAGGCTCAGCGGGTCCGGCAGGCGCGCTTCATTGCGCCGCAGCCACTGGGTCAGTGCGTCCAGATCGGGCGCGCTGGCCGGATCGGCGAGCTGCTGCCAGACCTCCACGATCGCCTGGTCCGGAGCGTCCAGTGCCCGCAGCGGCAATGTGCGGCTGGCCAGCTCGGCGCGATCGCCGGTCATGCGCCGGCTCTCATCGATCGGCGGCAGCTCCGGGCCGACCCGTGCCAGGTAGATGCGCTCGGCCTGCTGCACTTCCTTGATGAAGCCCAGTGCCTTGTAGGCGTAGGGCAGGGCACGCTCGGGCTGGCCCTGGCGCAGTTCGCCCTCCGACGACCACATCTGATCGAGCGCCGCCTTCAGCGTGGCGCGCGTCTTGGGATCCAGCAGGGTGGCGGCCTCGGCGTGATCATGGGTATGGCCATACTCGGACAGCACATCCGTGGCGCTGCCGAACACAGCGGCTGTGCCGTCGGTCGGCGCCCCATGGTCGTGATCGTCGTGACCGGCCTGGGCCTGCGCAGGCTCGCCATCGTGATCATGATCGTCGTGCGTGCTGGCCGGGACGTCACTGGTGGGCAGGGTATCGCTGGTCGGCGGCGGCTTGGCCCCGCCTTCGCTTTCCTCGCCAAGGAACTGGCCATAGCGCAGGCGCAGGATGCGCTGGTCCACGCCGATCGCATCGGCGCGTTTGACGAATTCCTCGGCCGGCAGCTTGCCGCGCAGTTTGATCAGCGCTTCGGCGTCGATGATGATCTGGCGCTGGCTGCGGAAGTACGCCGGCAGCGTTTTCTTGACCATGCCCTCCATGTCGGTGCCCTGGATTTCCGCGGCACTGGGCAGGCGCAGGATCACGCTGCTGCTCTGGGCGCTCTGTGCGGTGGGCGTGTGGGTATCGCGTACGGTCAACTGTGCGATCACGTCGTTGCCTTCGGTGGCGCCCAGCGCGGCGAGATCCAGCGTGCGGGCAAAGCGCCGCTGCGTTGCCGGGCCGGTGCCGGCCAGGCTGAAGGTCTGTTCGCGGAAGGTGATGTTCTCACCGCTGCCCTGGGCCAGGGTGACCTTCAACTGTGCGGTGGCGACCACACCGTAGTCATCGGTGGCCTCGAACTGGAGCGGCCATTGGCGCTGGCCGGGCGCGCCCAGCACGAGGCTGCGGTCCGGTGCGATCACACGCACCACCGGGGGGCGATCGGGCACCACATCGAGCCGGTACAGACGGGTGTCGCGCAGGGTGGGTTCGGTGACCACGCGGTACAGCGCCGGACGTGTTGCGGTCCACTGCGCGCTCCACTGGTCGCCATCGCGCTGCAAGGCGATGCGCTGGCCATCGTGGAACTGCAGAGCAGCCGTCTGCGGCTGCGCGGTGAAGCGCAGCGACCAGCGCAGACGGCTGTCCTGTGCCACCTTGCCGTCCAGCGCGTTCTGCACGCGCGCGGCCTGGCCGGTGTAGGCCGGGGCGGTGATCTCCAGCCGCGTCGAGCGCAGCTGCGGCGGCTGCGCCGGTGTGGCGGGCGGTGCTGCAATGCCGGGGAACAGCGGCGCCGCGTTCTGGCCGCGCGGCCAGCCGAAGGCCAGTGCCATCACCACCACCGACATCAACGCCGACGCCAGCACCCAGCGGCCGGGCCAGTGGGGGCGCAACTCGGGCAGGCGCGACTGCAGTGCCGCGTCGACATGCGCGCGCTGGCGTTGCTGCAGCGGATTCAACGCCTGCGGTGCGGCAAACAGCAGATCGGCACTGTCCTGCGCGACCGGGTGCTCATCCAGGCGGCGAATGAGCCACTGGCGATCCAGCCGGCGTGCGCGCCAGGTCGCCAACCCGACGCTGATCAGCAATGCCATCAGCAGGACCACGGTGAAGGCGTTGAACCCTGCGATCCGCCACGCCACCGCACTGAGCGCAAACGCGAGCGGTACGGCAAGCGCGGTGGTGATCCACCACTGCCGCCGGCGTGCACGTTGCCAGCCGCGCTGGAGGGTGGGACTCATGCGCCTGCTCCGCGGCGCGGCGACGTCGCCATCGCGCGCTCCACCGCGAACAGCAGCACGATCAGCGCCAGCAGCCAGGGGGCCAGCTCACGCGGTGCCGGGAGCGGTGCGGAGGCGCCACGCAACGGCAGCTGTGTGGCCGCAGGTGCGAGGGTGGGGGCGGCCGGCGCCGCGATCACCCCCAGCAACTGGCGCGGGAGGTCGGGATCGCGCAATGCCGGCAGTTCCGGCGGCGACAGCGCTGCGGTGAAGCGCAGCAGACGACCGCGCCCTTCCGGGCGGTACTCCAGCACGGACGCGCCCTGCGCATCGCGCAGGACCGGCATCCAACCGGCCCCCGCCGGATCCGATGCGACCAGCACGCTGCCGCCCTGTTGCACCCATGCCTGCCAGACGGTCGGCAACGGCTCGGCGGCGAGCCACACGCCGAGCTGCCCATCATCCGGGGCGGTGGTCGCTGCGCGCGCGGGTGACAGGGGTTGGTTCGACCACGCGCGCTGGATCGCCGCCAGTACGCGCTGCTCGCGCTCGGTGATGCCGCCACCGATCTGCAGCAGGGGCACGGCGGCGACGCGTGTGGCGGGAGGCGCCATGGGCACCGGCCGCCAGGTCACGGGGCGCGACAATCGCGGGCGCTCTCCATCCAGACCGGACATCGGGTCGGGCACGTACACCGTCAGCGGGGAGCCGGCCGGCAGGCGCTGGTCCAGCTCACGCAGCAGGCTGGCCAAGGGTTGCGGGAACGGCGGGGCGGCGTCGGCCAGCGTGGGGAAGCCTGGTGAAAGCCAGCGCCAGTCGCCCTTGGTGTCCTGACCACGCAGGGCGGTGCCATCCAGACCGGGGGCGACCAAGGTGACCGCGTGCGTGTCGGCCGCGCCCCCGTGCAGCACCGGGCGCGCCAGCAGCAAGGCCAGCGCGGCGAGCAGCAGCAGCCGTACCAGCAGCAGCGGCCATTCGTCGAAACGCACGCGCTGGCGCGGCCGGATCCGTGCACGCAACCACCGCAGCGCAGCGAAATCCAGCGGCGCATATTGGTGGCGCCGCGCCAGGTGGATCAACAGCGGCACCAGCCAGGCCGCCAGTGCGAGCAGGCCGAGCGGGAACAGCAGGCTCACGCGCCACTCCCTGTGCCGAGCAGCACCCGCAATGGCTGATCCAGCGGATGGTCGAGATAGCCGGTCGCATGCACGATGCCGCTGCTCTGCAGTCGCGCCTGCAACGCACGCTGGGCGGTATCGAAACGGGCCAGGTATTCGGCACGGATCGCACGGCCATCGCCCAGGAGTTCTTCACCGGTCTCCGGATCGCGGAAGCGGTGGCCGTCGGTGAACGGGAAATCGCGCTCTTCGGCGGTCAGCAGCTGCAGGTGCAGCACCTCGCGGCGGGCGGCTGCCAGCCTTTCCAGCAGCACGATGCCGGCCTCGTCAAAACCGTCGCCCAGTGCGACCAGCAGGTCGCCGGCCTGCACCCGCTCCCAGACCGGGGCCAGCGAAGTGACCGGTGGCCACGTGCCACTGGCCTGCAGCTGGCGCAGCAGCAGGTGCACGCGGTCGCGATGGCGCGGGCCGTGCCCAGCGGGGACCAATTGCACGCCCTCGCCGCTGATGGCGATCACGCCGAAGCGGTCGCCCTGCTGCAGGGCCAATTCCACCAGACAGGCGGCGGTGGCGCAGGCGTGGTCCAGCCGCGACCAGTCCGGTCGCGCACGGTCGCGCTGGCCCGCCGAGGCGGTCGCATCGATCAGCACCCACGCCGTGATCGGGCTCTCGCGCTCGGATTCGCGCACGAAGAACCGGTCCGAGCGCGCGTAGAGCTTCCAGTCGATCTGGCGCAGCTCATCACCGGGTTCGTAGGCACGGTACTGCGCGAATTCCAGCCCGGCGCCACGGCTGCGGCTGGCGTGCTGGCCGATCCCGTGCGCACCGCGCGCACGACGTGGCAGCAGCCGCAGCACCTTGAGGCGGCTGCGGACATCGGCGGGGATCGCGATCGGTGCGTTGCGGCTCACGGCGTGTGGATCACCCCGGGAACGGCACGGCCTGCAGCAGCGCGGCGACCACATCGTCAGCGCTCTTCTGCTCGGCTTCGGCGGCAAACGACAGCAGCAGCCGGTGACGCATCACCGGTGCCGCCAGCGCCTGCACATCCTCGCGCGTGGCGGCGAAACGGCCCTGCAACAGCGCGCGCGCCTTGGCCGCCAGTACCAGCGACTGCCCGGCGCGCGGGCCGGCGCCCCACTTGATCCACTGGTTCACCGCGGCCGGCGCATCGCTGCCAGGGCGGCTGGCACGCACCAGGCGCGTGATCCAGGTGAGGACGTCTTCGCTGATGTGAACCTGGCGCACCGCAGCCTGCAGCGCCAGTACCTCGTCGGCGTCCATCACCTTGGGCACGCTGCCACTGGCGCTGCCGGTGGTCTGCAGCAGGATGTCGCGCTCTTCCTGCTCGGTGGGGTAGTCCACCCGTACGTGCAGCAGGAAGCGGTCGAGCTGCGCTTCGGGCAGCGGGTAGGTGCCCGCCTGCTCGATCGGGTTCTGCGTGGCCAGCACGAAGAACGGTGCGGGCAGCGTATAGGTGGTGCCGGCGTAGCTGACGGTGCGCTCCTGCATTGCCTCCAGCAGCGCGGCCTGGGTCTTGGGCGGGGTGCGGTTGAGTTCGTCGGCCAGCAGCAGGTGGGTGAAGATCGGGCCCTTCTGGAAGCGGAAGTGACGGTGGCCGGTGCCGTGGTCCTCTTCCAGCAGCTCGGTGCCGAGGATGTCGCTGGGCATCAGATCGGGGGTGAACTGCACACGCCGGAACTGCAGCTCCAGCGCCTGTCCGAGCGAGCGCACCAGCAGGGTCTTGCCCAGCCCGGGCGCGCCTTCGAGCAGGCAGTGGCCGCCGGCCAGCAGGCCGATCAGCAGCTGCTCGACCACCGCGTGCTGGCCGACCACGGCCTGGGCCAGCGCGCCGCGCAGCTGCTGCAGTTTGGGAAGAAGGGCATCAAGGCGGTCGGTCGTCATAAGGCACTCGCAGAAAATCGGTGTAGAGCCACGCCATGCGTGGCTGAAAATGCAGGAAGGAACCTAACTGTTCAACGCATACATCACGATGTTGACCGCGAAACGGGTGTTGTCTTCGGCCAGGAAGCGCTTGTTGCGCCAGTCGTAGTCCCACTCGCACCCGTAATCCTTGTTGCTGTAGAGCACGCCGAGGCGGCCATCGATCTGGATGCCCTTGAGGTAATCGTGGACCAGATCATCGCCCCAGCCATTGAGCTCGAACCCGGTGGCCGGCGGGCCCTCGGGAAAGCGGAAGAAACTGCGGTACAGCGCGTGGTTGTTGGGCAGCTTGGTCAATGCCTTGGGCCCGAACAGTTTGGCCATCTGCGCTTCGAAGGAGGTCGCGAACAGGCCGTCGATGTCGTGGTTGCAGTCATCGACGAACACGAAGCCGCCATTGCGCACATAGCGCACGAAGTTCTGCCGTTCGGCCGCGTTGAACTCGACCAGCTTGTGCCCGGCCAGGTAGCAGAACGGCGCCTCCAGCATGCGCGGATCGGACAGTGCGATCACATGTTCGGTCGGGTCCACGCGCAGGGAGGTGTAATCGATCAGCGAGGTGATCACGTTGGATGGCATGCGCGCATCCACGTCCCAGTCCCCGGAGTCGTACTTGAGGCGGGTGAACCAGAAGTCATAGCGCCCGGCCTGGGCGCGTGCCGGTGCGGGCAATGCCGCGAAGGCGGCACTGCCCAGCATCAGGCGCAGGAACTGTGCGCGGTTCATCGCCACGCACGTTCCCGGGTGTCACCGGTCAGGCGAAGAGACGGCCAGTGGCCGTCACGACCGTTCATCAGACCGCGTCGGACAACGAGGTGAAGGTGAAATCGCGCAGCTTCATCGGCGGGATCATCATCACCAGGCTGGACTCGTCACCGGCCACACGCACCGGCTTGCCCAGTTCTTCGATGTTGTTGAGCATGATCACCGGCGACTCGTTGAAGCGGAAGTTCTTCACCGGGTGCTTGATCTGGCCGTTCTCGATGTAGAAGGTGCCATCACGGGTCAGGCCGGTCAGCAGCACGGTCTGCGGATCGACCATGCGGATGTACCAGGTACGCGTGACCAGGATGCCCTTCTGGGTGCCACGCACCAGCTCGGCGGTGCTCTTGTCGCCACCGGCCATCAGCAGGTTGCCCGGCCGCGCGTTGGCGGTCTTGCCCTGCTTCTGCGCCCAGAAACGCGAGTAGTTGAGGTTGGCGATCTTGCCATCCTTGATGATGTCCAGCTTCTCGCGTGGCTGACCTTCGTTGTCCCACGGCAGCACGGCCGCGTCCGGGTGCCACGGGTCGGCCACCATGTTCACGCGCGGGTCGTAGACCTGTTCGCCGAGCTTGTTGCCGCCGCCCTTCCTGGAGAGGAAGCTGCGGCCTTCATCGGCCGAGCGCGCGTCGAAGAAGTTCATCATGAAGCTGATCAGGCCGGCCGCGGCCGCCGGCTCCAGGATCACCGTGTACTTGCCCGGCTCCAACGCCTTGGCTTCGGCCGATTCGGTGGCCTTGCGCATGGCGATGCGGATGTCCTGGTCGGCCTTGAAATCGGCGGCATCCTTGAGGTTGCGGCCGACCCAGCCCGAGCCGCGGCCGTCTTCGGTGCGCACGGTGCAGGTGTAATCGAAGTTGGTGCCGCGCTGGTAACCGAAGTTGCCGTTGCTGTTGGCGGTGGCCTGGAAGCTCTGGCCGTCTTCCAGGAAGCCGGCGGCGATCAGGCCGTTGCCACGGCAGGGCGCGATCGAATCGGCGGCGACCTTGGCGCGGAAGGCCGGGTCGATGGCCGCGGTGGATTCGCTGAAGGTCGGGCTGGACCGGTACGTCTGCTTGCCGATCGCCGGCAGGAACTCCGGGTTCTCCGGGGCCAGGCGGGCCAGATCTTCGGCACGGCGCACCACGCGCTCCAGCGCGGCGTCGTCGAACTCGTTGATCGAGGCGGTGCCGACGCGCTTGCCGAAGGCGACCGTCACGGCCAGTTCGGTGTTGTCGACGATCCCGCTGGTGGAGACGTTGTTCAGTGCGAAACGGATGTTGCCGTCGATCGAGCCGGCCAGCACGGCGGTGCACTCATCGGCCTTGGAGAGCGCGATGACCTTGTCGAGGATGGCCTTGGCCTGGGCTTCGGTGAAGATACTCATGGATTGGGGCTCCTGACCGGTCAGCCGAGGCTGCGCGCGGTGTTGATGACGTTGATGCCGTTGAAGCGCGCGGTGGACGAACCGTGCGAGACCGCCGAGACCTGGCCGGGCTGGCCCTTGCCATCGAAGAACGAACCGCCCAGGCGGTAGTCGCTTTCATCGGCCACGGCAGTGCAGGCGTTCCAGAACTCCGGCGTGCGGATCTGGTAGGCCACGTCCTCGAGCATGCGGGTGATCTGGCCGTTCTTGATCTCATAGAACAGCTGGCCACCGAACTGCGCGTTGTAGCGCTGCTGATCGATGGAGAACGAACCGTCGCCGATGATGTAGATGCCGTTCTCGACGTCCTTGACCATGTCGGCCACGCTCAGCTTGTTCTTGCCCGGCGCCATCGAGACATTGGCCATGCGCTGGAACTGCACGCTGGACCAGGAATCGGCATAGCAGCAGCCGTCGGACTCGGTCTTGCCCAGGATATGGGCCTGGTCGCGGATGGTCTGGTAATCCACCAGCTTGCCTTCGCTGATCAGGTCCCAGCGCTTGGTCTTGACGCCTTCATCGTCGTAGCCGACCGCACCGAGGCTGCCCGGCTGGGTCTTGTCGGCGAAGATGTTGACCTTGTCGCTGCCGTACTGGAAATGCTGCTCGCGCTTGTCCAGCGTGGCGAAGCTGGTGCCGGCGTAGTTGGCTTCGTAGCCGAGCACGCGGTCCAGTTCCAGCGGGTGGCCGACCGACTCGTGGATGGTCAGCCAGGTGTGCGACGGATCCAGGATCAGGTCGTACTTGCCCGGCTTCACCGACGGTGCCTTGAGCTTTTCCTGCGCCTGCTTGGCCGCGGCGATCGCATCGGCCTTCATGTCGTAGGAGTTGCGGTAGTTGACCACGCCGTTGGGCGAGACCGCCTTGCCGGTGCCGACGCCATCAAGGTACTCGTAGCCCAGGCCCATCGGCGAGGACAGCCCCGAGCGGGTGCGGAACTTGCCGGTGCTCTTGTCGATCGCGGTGACCGTCATCGGTGCCCAGATGCGGTGCACGTCCTGGTCGATGTAGGAGCCGTCGGTGGAGGCGAAGTACTTCTGCTCGTTGACCAGGAACAGCATCGAGTTGACGAAGCTGGCGCCGGCACCCATCGCACCTGCATTGACGTCCAGCAGCAGCTCGACCTTCTCCTTGATCGGCACGTCCATCGCGTTCTTGCGGATCGGCGTGCGCCAGGACACCTCACCCACGCCGGGTGCGGCGGCCAGCTGCACCGGGGCGGTCTGCACGCCGGCGTTGGCCTTGGCGATCGCGGCGGCCTGCTGCGCGGCACGCGCCACATCGGTGGTGCCGAGCTGGTTGGTGGCGGCAAAGCCCCAGGCGCCGTTGACGATCACGCGGATGCCCACACCGGTCGATTCGGTGTTCACCACGTTCTGGACCTTGTCCTCGCGGGTGATCACGTACTGGCGCAGGTAGCGGCCGATACGCACGTCGCAGTAGGTCGCGCCGGCCTGGCGCGCGGCGGCCAGGGCGGCATCGGCCAAGCGCTTCTTGAGCGCCGGATCGAGTGCGCTCTGCAGTTGTTCGGCGGCAATGACCTTGCCGAAGAACGACGGCACGATCAGTCCGCCAGCGGTAAGCCCGGTCAGGGCGAGAAAGTCACGTCTTTGCAAGGCAGCTCTCCACGTCGGTGTGGGGGTGGCAGGGAAACAGCGACATCAGGGCGACCGCCGCGGCGGCACAGCCGATTCTTGCGGCCATGCGGGCGCCGCGGTAGTGACATTCGGCACGGAGCAGGGACAGGCTCATCCCAGGCTGCGCGCGGTGTTGATGATGTTGATGCCATCGAAGCGCGTGGTCGACGAGCCGTGCGAGACCGCCGAGACCTGGCCCGGCTGGCCCTTGCCATCGAAGAACGAACCGCCGAAGCGGAAATCGCGCTCGTCGCAGATCGCGCTGCAGGCATTCCAGAACTCCGGCGTGCGGATCTGGTAGGCGGCGTCCTCGACCATGCCGGTGATCTCACCGTTCTTGATCTGGTAGTACAGCTGGCCGCCGAACTGCGCGTTGAAGCGCTGCTGGTCGATCGAGTAGGAGCCACGGCCGTGGATGTAGATGCCGTTCTCCACGTTCTTGATCATGTCGGCCACGCTCAGCGGGGTCCTGCCCGGCGCCAGCGACACGTTGGCCATGCGCTGGAACTGCACGCTGGACCACGAATCGGCGTAGCTGCAGCCGTGGCTCTCCTTCTCGCCAAGGATATGCACCTCGTCGCGGGTGGCCTGGTAGTTGACCAGGATGCCGTCCTTGACCAGGTCCCAGCGCTTGGTTTTCACGCCTTCATCGTCGTAGCCCACCGCGCCCAGGCTGCCCGGGGCGGTCTTGTCGGCGAAGAAGTTGACGATGTCGCTGCCCCAGCGGAAGCCCGCATCGCGCTTGTCCAGCGTGGCGAAACTGGTGCCGGCGTAGTTGGCCTCGTAACCGAGCACGCGGTCCAGCTCCAGCGGGTGGCCGACGTTCTCGTGGATCGTGAGGAACAGGTTGGACGGGTCCAGCACCAGGTCGTACTTGCCCGGCTTGACCGACGGCGCCTTGAGCTTCTCCCGCGCCTGGCGGGCCGCGGCGATCGCGTCCTCCACCGGATCGTAGGAGTCACGGTAGGCGACCACCCCGCCGGGCAGCGCGATCTTGCCGCGCGCCTCGCCATCCAGGAACTCGTAGCCCATGCCCATCGGCGAGGACAGCCCGGCGCGGGTGCGGAACTTGCCGCTGGCCTTGTCGATCGCGGTGGCGGTGAAGGGCAGCCAGATGCGGTGAACGTCCTGGTCGATGAAGGAGCCGTCGCTGGAGGCGAAGAACTTCTGCTCGTTGACCAGGAACAGGGTGGAGTTGATGAAGTCGGCGCCGGCATTGAGCGCGGCTGCGTTCAGCGACAGCAGCATGTCGACCTTGTCCTTGATCGGCACCGCCATCGCGTTCTTGCGGATCGGGGTCTTCCAGCTCACATCGCCCACCCCGGTGACCGGGGCCAGCTGCACGGGACGGGTCTGGATGCCGGCGTTGGCGCGGGCGATTGCCGCGGCCTGTTCGACGGTGGCCAGCACCGCGGCCGGGGTCTGCAGATGGGTTGCGGCAAAGCCCCAGGCGCCGTTGACGATCACCCGGATGCCGATGCCCGAGGATTCGCTGTTGGTGACGTTCTGGACGTTGGCCTCGCGGGTGATCACCGCCTGGTTGAGGTAGCGGCCGATGCGGACATCGCAGTAACTGGCACCGGCGCGCTTGGCGGCGGCGAGCGCAGCCTCGGCCAGCGCCTTCTGGCGGCCCACATCGCCCGGTTCGAGCAGTTGCTCGGCGGCGATCAGCCGACCGTGCGGCAGTACCAGGCCAGCCAGGCCCATTCCAGACAGCGCTAGGAACTCACGACGTTGCACAGCTCACATCCCCCAAGGACGGCCGACGGCACGAGGGCCGGCGGCGTTGGACAAGCCTTCGACTTTCAACGCCATGACAGGGTGGCACAAGTGACTGCGGTCATGGTTGGATGGACATCGATTCCCTGCCGATGTGACATTCCCATGAGTGAGATGCGCTGGTCCGAGGCCTGTGAGCGCAATCGCGCGCCCATCCTGGCGGTACTGCAGCGCCACCTTGCCACGCGCCAGCGGGTGCTGGAGATCGGCAGCGGTACCGGCCAGCACGCGGAGCACTTCGCAGGTGCACTACCGCATCTGCACTGGCAGGCGAGCGACCATCCGGATCATCTGCCCGGGATCGCCGAGCGGCTGCAGGCCGCCGGCCTGCCCAACACACCGGCACCGTGGCCCTTGCAGGCGGTACTGTCGCCGGCGCCGGGGCTGGGGCCGCTGCCCGCCGCGCCGCTGGCGTTCGATGCGGTGTTCAGTGCCAACACGCTGCACATCATGAGCTGGGCGCACGTCCAGGCCCTGTTCGCCGGGTTGCCGACAGTCATGGCCGATGATGCGCTGCTGTGTGTCTACGGCCCCTTCAACGAGCAGGGGACCTTCAGCAGCGAGAGCAATCGCCAGTTCGATGGCTGGCTGAAGGCGCGCGATCCGGCCTCGGGCATCCGCGATGCCGAGGCGGTGGATGCGCTGGCGGCCGGAGTGGGCCTGGTGCTGATCGAGGATGCCGCGATGCCGGCCAACAACCGGCTGCGGGTCTGGCGGCGCACCCGCTAGATCCGACCGTTGGTCGGCGGCGCTTGGTTCCGGGCGCGCGCTGCGGTTAGGATCAGGAGGGGAGGTTGTTGTGACAACCTGGGGGAGTTTGCATGGCAGTGGCAAGACAGATGCTGGCCAGCCTGGCGCTGGCCGTAGGGGCTTGTGTGTTCAACGCGTCGGCGCAATCGCTGCCGGCGGTGCAGGAGTTCTACTTCGACAACGACGTGGCCGCCACCCCGATGGTGGTGGTGCAGGGCGAGGGTGGGGATCTCGTCGACCAATTGATGAAACACCGCGAGCGCGGCCGCAAATCGCTGGAGGCGACCGTGCAGTTGGCCGGTGTGGCGATCGCGCAGGGGCGGCCGGAACTGGGGCGCAGCCTGTACGAGCAGGCGACGACGGCGGCGACGGCCACCTCGGTGCAGGGCCGTTCGGTCCGCTGGAACTATGGCTGGGATCTGTTCCGGCTGGGCGAGCCCGAGGCGGCGCTGGCGCACTGGTCGGCCGCCCAGGCGGGCCTGCGTGGCAACCCGTCATGGGTACCGCCCACCTTCGCGCTGGCCCTGTGGACCTTGGGCCGCAAGAGCGATGCGGTGCAGTGGTATGCCGCTGCGGTGCGCACCGAGCCGCAACAATGGAGCGGAACGGATCGTTACGCCGCCCTGTTGCCGGGCTGGCGCGACAGCGAACGCGCCACGCTCGCCGAGATCCAGCAGGCATGGGCGGAAAAGCCGCCGGCCTGGCCGTGATCGCGCGGGCCTGCCCGGGCAAGCGGGCAGGCCCGGCGCATACCGTGGAAGGATCACGTTTCGACCATCGTCGGGGCGGCGGTGGCGGCCGAGTGGGCTAGGCTGTCGCGATGGCCTTCGATGCATTCGCGCTGATCCTGACCATGCTCGGCCTGGGCATGGTCTTCTCGCGCCTGCGCGCGCTGCCGGAGAACACCGCCGATGTGCTGAACCGCATCGTGCTGTACGTCTGCCTGCCCGCGGCGGTGCTGATCTACGTCCCCCGCCTGCATCTGGATATCAGCCTGATCGGGCTGGTCGCCACGCCATGGCTGTTGATGCTGTGCACACTCGCGGCAGTGAGCCTGGCCACGCGCGCCTTCGGCTTCGCCCGCGATGTGCATGCGGTGCTGCTGATCTGCGTGGCGCTGGCCAATTCCAGTTTCATCGGCTACCCGATGGTGCGCGCGCTGATCGGTGATCATGCGCTGCCCTATGCGGTGGTCTACGACCAGTTCGGCACCTTCGTGCTGCTGTCCACGTTCGGCCTGTATGTGATCGCGCGCTACAGCGGCGACACCCCGCCGACCGCCGCGCAGATCCTGCTGCGGATCGCGAAGTTCCCGCCGTTGTGGGCCTTGCTGTTCGCGCTGACCCTGATGCCTGAGCAGCCACCGGGCTGGATCGGCACCGGGCTGAAGCAGCTCGCCGATGCGATGCTGCCGCTGGTGATGCTGGCAGTCGGTTTTTCCATCCAGCTGCGCCTGCCACTGGACGAGCTCAAGCCGCTGGGCATCGGGTTGCTGCTGAAGCTGCTGGTGATGCCGGCGCTGGCGCTGCCCATCTCCTGGGCGTTCGGGTTGCAGGGCGCGATGCTGCAGGCCAATGTGCTGGAGTCGGCGATGCCGACCATGATCACCGCCGCCGCGCTGGCGATGTCACATCGCCTCGCCCCGCGCCTGGCGGCCGCGCTGGTTGGCTACGGCATCCTGCTGTCGCTGGTGACGCTGCCGGCGTGGGTGTGGGTGTTGCACCGCCTGGCGGGATGACGCGCGCGGATCATTCGTCCGCGCTGACGGTGCGCCCGCGCGCCCACTCGCGCAGCGCGGTGACCTGTTCTGCCATCAGCACCGACAACGGCCGGCTCCCGCGGACTTCCTGCATCAACAGCTCGGTATCCAGCACGCGTGACTCGGCATGCGCGGCATACAGGCCCGATACCACGGCCTGTTCGATCTCCGCGCCCGAGAAGCCGTCCGCTGCCGCCGCCAGGGCGGGCAGCGCGAAGTCGTCGGCGTTGAGCTGACGCTTGCCCAGGTGCAGCCGCAGTAGCTCCACCCGGGTGTTGGCATCGGGCAGATCCACGAAGAAGATCTCGTCGAAGCGGCCCTTTCGCAGCAGCTCGGCCGGCAGTTCATGCACCTGGTTGGCGGTGGCAACGATGAACACGGTGCTCTTGCGCTCGGCCAGCCAGGTCAACAGGTGGCCGAGCACGCGGCGCGACACACCGCCGTCTTCGCCGCCACTGGCCAGGCCTTTTTCGATCTCATCGATCCACAGCACGCAGGGCGCCAGCTGCTCGGCAGAGGCGAGTGCGTCGCGCAGGTTCTTCTCGGTCTCACCGTGGTACTTGTCGTACAGGCTGCCGAAATCCAGCCGCAGCAGCGGTACGCCAAACCCGGCGGCGGTCGCCTTGGCCAGCATCGATTTGCCGCAGCCCTGCACGCCGAGCAGCAGCATGCCCTTGGGCGGGTCCAGGCCGGCCGGGCCGGCACCGCCCAGGAACACCGGGCGACGCTGGTTGACCCAGCGCTTGAGCCGATTGGCGCCGGCCACATCGGCAAACCGCGTGGTGTCGTACTCGAAGTGCAGGTGCCCGGCGCGGTTGAGCAGCTCGAACTTGAGCCGGGCCAGCTGCGGCAGGTCATCCTGGCTGAGCGCGCCATCGGCGAAGATCAGCTGCCGGGCGATCCGCCGCGCGTCGACCAGGCTCAGCCCGCGCAGGTTGTGCAGGATCTTCTGCACGGCCTCGTTGTCCACTTCCACGCGCCGCCCGCCGTTCTCGCGGGCATAGGCTTCGGCTTCCTCGCGCAGCATCTTCAACAGGGCATTGAGGTCGGGCAGGCGCGGGTTGAAGCGGGTGGCCAGCGCTTCCAGCTCGGCCGGCAGCTCGACCTTGGCCCCGATCAGTACCAGCACGTGGGCCTCGCAATGCCGCCGCTGGATCAGGTCGCGCAGCGCGCGCTGGTGGCTGGCATAGCCCAGGTACGGATGGAAATCGAGCAGCAGGTAGATGCCGCGCTGCTCGGCCTGGCGGATCATCTGCAGGGCCGCGCTGGCATCGGGCGGACCGACCGGGTCGTCCTCGCGGTCCATGTCGATCCGGCGCAGGCCTTCGGTGATCGACCAGCGGTGCAGGGCACGCCAGACATGCATCAGGGTCTGCCGGAACAGCTCCACCACGCGGCCTTCATCCTGGGTCTCGATGATGATCAGCGGGGTGTTGGCGCGGATCAACGCGCTCAGGTCCTGTAGTTCGCTCATGCCGGCGGTCAATCCATTGGAACCATCCACGATAGCAAAGCCGCGGCCGCCCGTTCTGGTTCAGCGCTGCGACTATCTCCGTCACAGGCGCCGGTGTAGGCTGCCGGAACGTTTCCCGGAAGCGAGGCTTGCATGAAGACGATCCTGGTGGCCGGTTCCAAGGGCGGGGTGGGCAAGACCACCGTCGCCACCCACCTGGCGGCGCATTCGGCATTGGCAGGCAAACGGACCGTCCTGGCCGATGCCGATCCACAAGGCTCCAGCACCCGCTGGGCGCAACGCCGCTCGGTCCTGGAAAGTGCCGTGCTGCCGATCGACGTGTACCGCAAAAAGAGCTGGGAACGACTGGTTCCCGAGGGCACCGACGAGGTCATCATCGATGCCCCGGCCGGTGCGATGGCCGACGATATTCCCCATTTCCTGGACGCGGCCGATGCCGTCGTGGTGCCGGTGCTGCCATCCGCGCTGGACATCGAAGCCATCGTCGGCTTCCTCAACAGCCTGTCCAAAGTTCCCCGCGTACATAACCGCCGCCTGCCGGTCGGCCTGGTGCTCAACCGCACCAAGCCCTGGACGCAGACCTCGCAGCAGGCGATACAGATGTTGGCCGAATGGCCGTACGAGGTCGTCGCACAGTTGCGCGACAGCCAAAGCTATGTGGTGATGGTCGGGCTGGGCCGGAGTCTGTTCGACTACCGCTCGGCCCAGGTGCGCGAGCACCAGAGTGACTGGGAGCCGCTGTTGAAGTGGCTGAAGAACGCCTGACACGAGAGATCCCATGCGAGAACTGATACTGCTGCGTCACGCCCATGCCGAAGCCGCCAGCACCGGCCAGGCCGATCTGGACCGCCCGCTGTCGCCGGTCGGTCTGGCCGAAGCCGAGGCCGCCGGCCGCTGGCTCAAGGAAAACAACCTGCTGCCCGACTGCGTGTTGTGCTCGCCGTCGCGGCGGACCCGCGAAACCCTCGAAGCCGTGCTGGGCATCACCGGGTTCGTCGAGAAGCGGCTGGAAGATGCCGTCTACGATGCCACCCCGGGCACCCTGATGGGGCTGATCGATGCCCGTCGTGATGTCGACCGCCTGCTGGTGGTCGGCCACAACCCCGGCCTGGAGCAGCTGGTCGCCTTGATGAGTGAAGGCACCAGCAGCGACTACCGCGGCATGCCGCCGGGCGGGATCGCGGTGCTGGCGTTCGACCGTGATGCTGCCATCGAGCCGGGTGTCGCCAGCTTGACCGCGTTCTGGTGGCCATAACCCGTGTGGGCAGTCCGCGCGGCGTGGGTCGGGCTACTGCTGATGGCAGGGGCGGTGCATGCCGCCCCGCCGTCGTCCGTACCGGCACCGACCAGCCATGCGCTGGCCTTCGACACCGCCAAGTCGCGCTTCGGGTTTGAGATCCGGACCCGGCTGGGGCAACGCATGGAGGGGGTATTCCCCCGCTTCGAAGGCAACATCGAGGTGCTCTCCGACGGTCGCCACCAGGTGCACCTGCGGATGTTCACCCGCTATGTCGAGATTCCCGGCAAGCCCCGCTACACCGGCTGGATGCGGGGCGAGGAGTTTTTCGACTCGGCCCGCTATCCGGTGGTCGAGTTCGACTCGCTGCCCTACTGGCCGGAGGTGGTGGAGAAGGGCGGTGCCATTGAAGGCCGCCTGATCCTGCGCGGGGTCAGCCACCCGGAGACCCTGCGGGTGGAAGCGCCCGAGTGTGCCCGGGCCGGGTATGATTGCGACGTCGTCAGCCGCGGTACCGTCCAACGTGGCCGGTATGGAATGGACAGCTGGCAGCTTGCCTTGAGTGATCGAGTGACCTTTGTATTGCGTGCGCGTCTGAGCGAGGCGCCGAAACCGTGAATCCATTGCTGCGTCTGTTGGTGCTGGCAACGCTGTTGCTGGGCAGCGGCTGTGCCTCGCTGTCCAACGCCGAGCGCGACCGCGCGGCCGGCATCGCCGTGCAGGCGCGCTCGACCGTGGTTGACTGCACCCAGGCGGACCGCTGCGCGCTGGATTCACCGCTGCGCGCCCTCGGTGGCCGCGCGTTCGCCGAATCCCACGCCGGCCAGCCGCGCCACTACGCCACCATTCTGGACGAAGGCGAAGTCGCCCTTGTCGCGCGTTTGAACCTGATCCGCAGTGCCACGCGCAGCATCGACCTGCAGACCTATATCTTCGACAAGGACGACAGCGCCCGGCTGGTGCTGGACGAGCTGCAGGCGGCCGCGCGCCGCGGGGTCAAGGTCCGGTTGTTGATCGATCAGCTCTCGGCGATCTCCGATCTGGAAATCCTGGGGGCCCTGTCCGGCAGCCATGCGAACTTCGAGCTGCGGGTCTACAACCCGACCTTCGGCAAGGCGCGCCTGAACTACTTCGACTACGCGGCCAGCGTGGTGTGCTGCTTCCGCCGCTTCAACCAGCGCATGCACAACAAGCTGCTGGTGGTCGACGATGCACTCGGCGTGGTCGGCGGGCGCAACTACCAGGACGACTATTACGACTGGGACAGCGAATACAACTTCCGCGACCGCGACGTGATCGTGGCCGGCCCGGAAGTGCGCGAGATGGCCGCCAACTTCGATGCGTTCTGGCGCGCGCCGCGCAGCGTGCCGGCCGAACGCCTCAACGATGTCGGGCGCACGCTGCTGCGCCAGGGTGTCCCGGCCATGCCGCCGGCCGATGTGCGGCGACCGGAGCGACTCGAACGGGTCAGCGAAGAGGCCAACGACCCCGACTACGTTCGCCGCACCTTCGTCGATACCGCCCTGCCGGTGGCCTCGGTGCAGTACGTAGCGGATCTGCCGCGCAAGCACCGCCGCGAACGGGCCAGCCAACCGGCCAACGGCCAGCACGTGACCGAGCCGCAGCTGGATTCGCTGATTGCCAGCGCACAGACCGAGGTGCTGCTGCAGACCCCGTATCTGGTGCTGTCCAAGCCGGCCCAGCGCCTGTTCCGCGATCTGCGCAAGCGCGAGCATGCACCGCGCGTGGTGGTGTCCACCAACAGCCTGGCCGCCACCGACAACCCGATCGTCTACGCGCTGTCCTACAAGTACAAACGCCGCAACCTGCGCGAGCTGGGCTTCAACGTCTATGAGTTCAAGCCGTTCCCGCTGGATGCCCCGGTGGACTACCGCAACCTGCTGCCGGCGCCGCTGGGCACCGAAGCATCGTCTTCGCCGGGCCGGCGCAGCAGCCTGCTTGGGGGCAGTGCGGCCGGCAGCAATGCGCGCAGCAGTGGCAGTGCCGACAGCCGTCGCAGCAGTGATACCGGCAGTGATGCCGATGCTGTTCCCCGGGTTACGCGCCAGCCCACGCCGGGCCCCTCCGCGCGGCGGCGCATGGATGGCAGCGTGGTCGAGCGCCGCGTGCTGCGTGCTGAAACCCGGCCGTCCTTCCTTGGTACCAAGGCGGTCAACAAGCCGTTGCCGGTCACCCGCACGGGCGCCCGCATGGGGCTGCATGCCAAGTCGCTGGTGGTGGACCGTCGCATCGGCGTGATCGGCACGCACAACTTCGACCCGCGCAGCGAGAACTACAACACCGAAGGCGCGGTGATCATCGATGACCCGGTGTTCGCCGAGGCGCTGGCACAGAGCATCCTGCGCGACATCCACCCGCAGAACTCCTGGGTGGTGGCGCCGCGTGCCAAGCCGCCGGTGCTGTCCGGATTGAACTACAGCGTCGGCAAGGCCTCCGAAGCGTTGCCCGTGCTCGATTTCTGGCCATGGCGCTACGCCACCGATTACGAATTCCAGCCGGGCCCGGCATGCCCCGAGCCGCTGCGGCGGCAGGACCCGGCGTTCCATACCTGCTATGTCGCTGTCGGTGACTTCCCCGAGGTGAATGTCGGGCCGAAGTGGTTGCTGGTGCGCATGCTGACCGCCTTCGGCGCCGGGCTGGTTCCGATTCTGTAATCCTCCACGGAGAAGCTGCATGCCCCAGGTATTCCGCGACGCGGTGTCCCTCGAGACACTCAACGACCTTGGTCGCAACACACTCATCGAGCACCTGGGCATCACGTTCACCGCGGTGGGCGAGGACTGGATCAGCGCGACCATGCCGGTCGACGAACGTACCCGCCAGCCGTACGGCATCCTGCATGGCGGTGCGTCGGTGGTGCTGGCCGAGACGCTCGGCAGCAGTGCCGGCAACCTGTGTGTGGATACCAGCGCGCAGGTCTGCGTCGGGCTGGAGATCAACGCCAACCATATCCGCGCCGTGCGCGCCGGCACCGTCACCGGTACCGCGCGTGCGGTGCACGTCGGCCGCAGCACCCAGGTCTGGGACATCCGTATCGAAGATGAGGCCGGCAAGCTGGTCTGCACCTCGCGGTTGACGCTGGCGGTGGTTCCGGCGGTCCGGCCGGGCTGATCGGCGGCATGGCATGGACGCTGTGTTGCACCGGCCATGACAGTGCGCCGGCGCATGTCGCCCCGGTGGATGTGCCGTGCAGGGGCACCGGCTTGACCGCGTGCGGCGAGTGGCGTGCCGCTGTCATGGAATTGTCCGGATTCCGCTGGCAGAGCCTGCGGCGCTCGGGTATCGTTCGCGGATGAATTCCCCCACTCCGGCCTCACGTGGCGGCGTGGCGCGTGTGTGCCGTTACCTGTACCGCGTACCGCTGCTGCTGGTCCACCTGTTGCTGTTCCTGCCGATGCTGCTGATCGCCATGCTGCCGCCGTGGGGGCGTATGCGTGTGGGCGAGCGCACGTTCGAGCATGCCGCGGTCAACGCCTGGTCGGCCGGCCTGATGTGGATCTTCGGCTTCCGCCTGCACCGGATCGGCACACCGCTGCCGGGCGCGGTGCTGTTCGTGGCCAACCACGTCAGCTGGGTCGACATCTCGATGCTGCACAGCCAGCGGATGATGGGCTTCGTGGCCAAGCAGGAGATCGCCGGGTGGCCGGTGGTCGGTTGGCTGGCGGCCCGCGGGCAGACGATCTTCCATCAGCGTGGCAGCACGGAATCGCTGGGGGGCGTGATGCAGGAAATGGTGGTGCGCCTGCGCGAGGGCAAAGCCGTTGGCGTGTTCCCGGAAGGGCGTACCCGCGGTGGGCACGAAGTGGGCCCGTTCCACGCGCGCATCTTCCAGGCCGCAGTCGAGACCCAGGTGCCGATCCAGCCGGTGGCACTGCGCTATGGCGTGCGCGGTGACGCACAGACCATCGTCGCGTTCGGCCCGAAAGAGAGCTTCTTCGCCAACTTCCTGCGGCTGCTGGGCGAGCCGGCGCGGCGGGCCGAGGTGCACTTCCTCGCGCCTATTGGTACTCACGATCTGGAAGGCCGTCGGCGCATCGCGGAAACCTCGCGCGCGCGCATCCTGGCGGCCATGTCCGCCGAGTAACCCGGTGCTGTTCCTTCACGCGCCAGCGTCGCAGCCGGGAGCAGGCTCGCGCCCATGTTGACCGCTGCCGACTATCAACCGCCGCGTTGGCTGCGCAATCCGCATCTGCAGTCGATGCTCAGCTCCAGCCGCATGCGCATGCAGCGCGGCCTGGTGTTGCTTGCGGCCACCGGCGCGCTGACCAACGAGCTGATCCTGGATGGTGGCGAAGGCGTGCGCCTGCAGGGCTGGCACAGCTATATCCAGGGCCGTCAGCCAATCGGCATGGCGCTGCTGCTGCACGGCTGGGAAGGCAGCGCCGAATCCAGCTACATGCGGATGACCGCCGCGCGGCTGCTTGAAGAAGGCTATGACGTGGTGCGGTTGAACTTCCGCGACCATGGCAACACCCATCACCTCAACCCCGGCATCTTCCACTCCAACCGCATCGATGAAGTGGTGCAGGCGGCCGGCGACATCGCCCGGCGCTGGCCCGAGCTGCCGCTGGTCGCAGCCGGCTATTCGCTGGGCGGCAACTTCGTGCTGCGCCTGGCCCTGCGTGCACCGTCGGCCGGGGTACCGTTGCGCCGGGTCGCCTCGGTCTGCCCGGTGCTGGACCCGGCCATCACGATGGAGAGCATCGAGAACGGCCCGGCGATGTACGACTGGTACTTCCGGCGCAAGTGGGCCGGTTCGCTGCGCCGCAAGCGCGACCTGTTCCCCGAGCTGAGCGACTGGGACGACCGCGTGCTCAAGCTGGACATCCGCGCACTGACCGCCTGGCTGGTCGAGCACCACACCGATTTCGGCTCCCTGCAGGCGTACTTCGATGGCTACTCGATCGCCGGCGACCGGTTGGCCGGGCTGCAGGTGCCGGCCGACATCCTGATGGCCCAGGACGACCCGGTGATCCCGTTCACCACCTTCAACGGCTGGCGCCTGCCGGCCCATGCCCACCTGGAAATCGCCCCGTGGGGCGGCCATTGCGGCTTCCTGGAGAACTGGCGCGGCGATGGCTTCTCCGAGCGCTGGGTGGCCCAGCGGCTGGGGATCGAGGCGAACACGCCCGCCTGATCGGCCGTTCTGGCGGGCCGGCCCCGCTACAATCGGGGTTTGACCCTCGAGTTCGGACCGTCATGCAAGACCAGATTCTTCAAGCCCTGCGCCGCAATGCGGTGGACGACGCCGTGCAACTGGCGCGCGAATGGACCACGGCCGAGCCGGAGCAGCCGCAGGCGCACCGCTGGCTGTCGCTGTCGCTGCAGCAGCAGGGCCAGTTCGACGACGCGCTGACCAGCCTGCAGCAGGCACTGACGCTCGCCCCGGAGAACGCCGATCTGCACCTGCAGCAGGCTGGCCTGCTGTTGGCCCTGCGCCAGTTCGATGCCGCCGGTTCGGCGCTGGACCGCACCGCCGAACTCAATCCCAATGAGCTCTCCGCCTATGTGATGCAGGCGCACCTGGCGCTGGCCCGCAACGATGTGGACGAAGCCGAGCGGCTGACCCGCCTGGCCACGCGCGTGGACGAAGACCACCCGGAACTGGCCGCACTGTCAGGCATGGTCGCGCTGCGCCGGGGCGAGGTGGATCGCGCGCTGTCGCTGCTGTCGGCCGCCAGCGAAGCCCTGCCGGGTGATTCGCGGGTGTTGTACGCCCTCGGCTTTGCCTACCTGGGCAAGGACATGCTCGCCTTCGCCGAGCAGGCGTTCCGCCGCGTGCTCGAGTTGAACCCGAGCGTCACCTCGCTGCAGGGCCTGATCGTGCAGTTGGCGCTTCGCCAGGGCCACGTGGATGTGGCCGCCGAGATGATGCGCCACGTGCTTGCCACCCCGGCCGGTGATACCCCGGCGATGCGCCGTCTGGCCGGCGAGCTGGAACTGCAGGCCGGGCAACCGCTGCAGGCGCTGGAGCAGCTGCTGCCGGTGCTGGCGCAGTGGCCTGCCGATCGCCACACCCTGCAACTGCTGCTGATGGCCTGGCAACGCCTGGGCCGCGAACAGCAGGCCCGCGAAACGCTGGATGCGACCCTGGCCGATCACCCCCAGGTGCATGACCTGTGGATGGCGCGCCTGACCGTGGAGCCGGTCGGTGGGCCGGAAGCGGTTGCCGTGGGCGAGCGTTGGCTGGAGGCCATGCCCGAGCACCTGCCGGCGCTGGAAACCCGCCTGCGCCTGCACGACATGAACAATGAAGACGACGCGGCCGAAGCCGTGGCCGAGCGGATCGTGACCCTCGAACCGGGTCGTGCCAGTGGCGAAATGCGGCTGGTCGACGGCCTGCTCAAGCGGGATCCCTCGGCCGCCATCGCCCGCGTGCAGGCGCTGCACGATGGCGCGCCGGACGCGGCCAAGCCATCCCTGCGCGCGTGGCTGGGCTCGGTCCAGGACCGTGCTGGACAGTACCGTGAGGCGATCCGGACGTGGGTCGAACTGCACGCCGCCGAAGCACCGCAGCGTCTGCCGCTGCCGCCCCAGGCCAAGGCGCCGCTGAGCTGGCCGGACCTGGCACCGGTGCCCGAAGGCAACGCTGTTGCACCGATCTTCGTCTGGGGTGCTCCGGGCTCGGGCGTGGAGCGCGTGGTCGCGGCGATGGCCGCCGCCAGCCCGGTGGTGCGCGGGGATCGGTTTGGTGCGACCCCGCCCAACGATGCCTTCCAGAGCTATCACACGCTGCAGGACCTCTCGACCGGCAAGCTCACTGCCGAGGCGCTTGTTGAACAATGGCGCAGCCAGCTGCCGGCCCGCGGCGTTCCCGAAGGTGCGGTGATCGACTGGCTGCTGTGGTGGGACAACGCCTTGCTGTGGGCGTTGCGCCCGCAGCTGCCGGAGGGCCGCCTGATCATCGCGCTGCGCGATCCGCGCGACATGCTGCTGGAGTGGATCGCCTTCGGTGCACCGGCACCGTTCGCGTTGAACTCGGTGCACGAAGCTGCCGAATGGCTGGCGCGCTCGCTCGCCCAGATCGCCACCCTGCACGAGCAGGACCTGTACCCGAATGCGCTGGTGCGCATCGATGACATCGGCCACGACGCGCAGGCCATGGCACATCATCTGGGCAACCTGTTCGGCATGCATTTCCCGCCCGCGCCCACGCTCGGCCCGGCCCGCATGGCCCCCGGCCATTGGCGCGACTACCGCGATGAGATGGGCCCGGCCTTCGCGCTGCTGACCTCGGTCGCGGTGCGCCTGGGCTACCCGGAAGAGTGAGGAGACGCACATGCAGCTGAGCAGTGACAGCATCACCAACGGGCAGCCGATCGCGGCCACGTTCGCGGCCGGCAACGCCGAGGGCTTCGCGCCCAACCGCAACCCGCAGCTGGCCTGGCACGACGTGCCGGCCGGTACCCGTTCGTTCGCGTTGTTGTGTATCGACCCGGATGTGCCGACCGTGCCGGAGACGGTGGGCCGCCAGGATTGCACGGTGCCACGCGATCAGCCGCGTGCGCACTTCGCGCACTGGGCGATGGCCGATATCCCGGCCGACGTGCGCGAGCTCGCCGCGGGCAGCTGCAGCGACGGCTTCACCGTACGCGGCAAGACCCAGCCGGCGGGCCCTTCGGGCTGCCGCCAGGGCCTGAACGATTTCACCGGCTGGTTTGCCGGCAATCCGGACATGGCCGGCCAGTACCTGGGCTATGACGGCCCGTACCCGCCGTTCAACGACGAACGCGTGCATCGCTATTTCTTCCGCGTGTTCGCGCTGGACGTGGCGCAGCTGGCGCTTCCCGATCCGTTCACTGCAGCGGACGTGCTGCGCGCGATGCACGGGCACGTGCTGGCCGAAGCCTCGCTGCATGGCACCTACACGTTGAATCCGGCGCTGGCCTGAGGTGAGGCCGACCGTTGGTCGGCGCGCGCGCCGGTAGGTACCGACCGTTGGTCGGTACTGCGCTATCGGGAGCCGGCCAGCGGCCGGCACTACAGATCGGGAGCCGGCCAGCGGCCGGCACTACAGATCGGGAGCCGGCCAGCGGCCGGCACTACAGATCGGGAGCCGGCCAGCGGCCGGCACTACAGGATGAAGAAGGGCGGCCCGTGGCCGCCCTTCTGCTTTCTTATTTCTTCTCGTTCGCGGACTCGACCACCATGTCCAGCACGTAGGCGTTGGACGAGGCATCGGCCGGCGGGTTGGCGATCGTGTAACGCTTCACGCGCACCACGTTGCGCACGCCGTCTTCGTGGGTGTAGCCCTCGATGACGTCGTAGAAGTTCTGCCACTCACCCGGCTCGCCCTGCTTGACGCCGTTGGCGTCGTAGCGGATCTCGCGGGTCTGCAGGCACTGCTTGTCGCGGATCATCGGGTGCGGGCACGGCTTGGTCTGCGCGGCCACTTCCAGGAACACCGTTTCGCCTTCGCCGCCGTAGCGGGTTTCAGCGGTCGGTTCCGGGGTGAACACCAGCACATCACCGTTGGCGGTACGCAGGGTCAGCTGGCCGGCATCGCCCAGTTCGGTCTTGAGCGCGCCTTCCAGGCGGCTGCCGACGGCCTGGTCCAGCGCCATCAGGTTCTTGTCCGTGCAGGCCATCATGGTCGAGGCCATCGGCGAAATGGTCAGCGAACCATCGGCCAATGTGTAGCCGCCGCCCATGCGGTTGCAGGTGTTGCTGATCGCGATGCGGTCATCCTTGAAGTCCAGCGTGACCGGCTTGTCGGCACGGGCGAACAGCGCATCGATGCGCTTGCCGCTGGCATCGGTGGCCGAATCCAGGCGCCAATGGCTGCCCTGCAGGCGCTGCACGTCCAGACGGGCCACGGCGGCCTGGTCGGCGGCGGCGGTCGGTGCCGGGGCGAGGTCATCGCGGCCGGCCGGGGCGGTGGAGGGGTTGCTGCAGGCGGCCATCAGGGCCAGCGGCAGGATCAGCATCAGGGTGCGTTTCATGTACATCTCCTTGGGAACCTGGGGAAAAACGCCGGCGCATCCACAACGGGGTTGTGCCGGCGCCGGGCCGTTCAGTTGCCAGCCGGCAACCAGAGCAGCAAGGCCGCGCCCAGCGCGATGCGGTAGAACGCAAACGCAGTGAATCGATGCGACTTGATGTAGCCCAGCAACCACTTCACTACGATGAAGCCGGTGACGACCGCGGCAAGGAAGGCCACGCCCACATCGGTCCAGTTCTCGCTGGCCAGCTTGCCGTCCTTGGCCAGTTCCAGGAAGGCATAGCCGCTGGCGGCGAACATGGTCGGGATCCCCACCAGGAACACGAACTCGGTGGCCTTCGCGCGGCGGCTCAGGCCGAACAGCATCGCGATGAAGATCGCCGCCGCCGAACGCGAGGTGCCCGGGAACACACCGGCCACCACCTGCGCCACACCGACCAGGATGGCGACCTTCCAGGTCACCTCATCGCGCTCGGGCAGGCGCGCGGTGTAGGCCTCCACCAGGAGCATCCAGAGGCCGCCGATGATCAGCGCCCAGGCCACCGGGGTGACCGTCTCGGGCAGCTCCCAGCCGGCAAGGCGGACCGGCAGGCCGACCACGGCGGTGACCAGGAACGCGGTGCCAAGCTTGAGCACGTAATCGCGGTTGGCGCGCTCATGCAGGCCGGTCGCCAAGGACCACAGCCGCTGCCGGAACACCAGTGTGATCGCCAGGATCGCGCCGGCCTGGATGATGATGTTGAAGAAGTCCGAGCGTGCGCCCAGCCAGTGCTGGGCGATCAGCAGGTGGCCGGTGCTGGAGATCGGCAGGAATTCGGTGAGGCCTTCAAGAATGCCCAGAAGGAGGGCGGAGAGCAGATCGGACATCGGGAGTGCTGGGGCTCGGAAGGGGTGACATCGGGAGGCAGCATAAAACATCCAGGCCGCGCACCAAATGTGTGCGTGGTGCACGGTGTGCACTACTTTGGTGCGCACCGGCACGTGTCGCGTTGGTTGACAGCCCAGTGAAATCAAGGGTTTGTGAAGTCTGAAAAGTTGGCACGGGGATTGCTCTATCCACACAGGCAATCACCCATCTGAGGTTTCACCGATGTCCGTGGAAAATGTTGAGAAGCTGATCAAGGACAACCAGATCGAGTTCATCGACCTGCGTTTCGTCGATATGCGTGGTATCGAGCAGCACGTCACCTTCCCGGTCAGCATCGTGGAGCCGTCGCTGTTTGAAGAAGGCAAGATGTTCGATGGCAGCTCGATCGCCGGCTGGAAGGGCATCAACGAATCGGACATGGTCCTGCTGCCGGATCCGTCCAGCGCCTACATCGACCCGTTCTACGCCGACCCGACCCTGGTCATCAGCTGCGACATCCTCGATCCGGCCACCATGCAGCCGTACGGCCGTTGCCCGCGCGGCATCGCCAAGCGCGCCGAGGCCTATCTGAAGTCCTCCGGCATCGCCGAGCAGGCCTTCTTCGGCCCGGAGCCGGAGTTCTTCATCTTCGATTCGGTCCGCTTCGCCAATGACATGGGCCACACCTTCTTCAAGATCGATTCCGAAGAAGCGGCCTGGAGCACCGGTGACAAGTACGACGGCGCCAACAGCGGCTACCGTCCCGCCGTGAAGGGCGGCTACTTCCCCGTTCCGCCGACCGATTCGCTGCATGACCTGCGCGCGGAAATGTGCAAGACGCTGGAACAGGTCGGCATCGAAGTGGAAGTACAGCACCACGAAGTGGCCACCGCCGGCCAGTGCGAGATCGGCACCAAGTTCAGCACCCTGGTGCAGAAGGCCGATGAACTGCTGCGCATGAAGCACGTCATCAAGAACGTCGCCCACCGCAACGGCAAGACCGCCACCTTCATGCCCAAGCCGATCGTCGGTGACAACGGCAGCGGCATGCACGTGCACCAGTCGCTTTCCAAGGGCGGCACCAACCTGTTCTCCGGTGACGGCTACGGCGGCCTGAGCCAGCTGGCGCTGTGGTACATCGGCGGCATCTTCAAGCACGCCAAGGCCATCAACGCCTTCGCCAACTCCGGCACCAACAGCTACAAGCGCCTGGTCCCGGGCTTTGAAGCCCCGGTGATGCTGGCCTACTCGGCCCGCAACCGTTCCGCCTCGTGCCGCATTCCGTGGGTGTCCAACCCGAAGGCGCGCCGCATCGAAATGCGCTTCCCCGATCCGATCCAGTCCGGCTACCTGACCTTCACCGTGCTGATGATGGCCGGCCTGGACGGCATCAAGAACCAGATCGACCCGGGCGCACCGAGCGACAAGGATCTGTACGACCTGCCGCCGGAAGAAGAGAAGCTGATCCCGCAGGTCTGCTCCTCGCTGGACCAGGCCCTGGAAGCGCTGGACAAGGACCGCGAGTTCCTCAAGGCCGGTGGCGTGATGAGCGACGACTTCATCGACGGCTACATCGCGCTGAAGATGCAGGAAGTCACCCGCTTCCGCGCGGCGACCCACCCGCTCGAATACCAGATGTACTACGCGAACTGAGCAACAGGTGACGATGACGAAGGATATCCCTCCCACCCTTCGTCATCGTCGCCGCCTTTTGCAGCCCTCGCATCCGGGCAGCAACGGGTCCGCAGGACATGTGCTGCAGCTGGGGAGCCGCAGCGCAGGCAACACGTACCACCAGGGGCAAGAGAGACCGGACGCGTCATGGGCCCTTCCTCCCTCCCGCGTCACCGCTGGCGTCGCCCTTCGGGCGTCGGCATCGGCGTGGCCCATGCAACGTTCGGCGCAACGACCGGCGGCCATGTGCAAGTGGCCGCCGGTTGACCTGACATCGGCCCCACGCGGGCCGGTTCCATCCACCATCGGGATATGCGCATGAAACTGATCTCCGCCATCATCCGGCCGTTCAAGCTCGACGAGGTCCGCGAGGCCCTCTCCGACGCTGGCGTGTCGGGCATCACCGTGACCGAAGTCAAAGGCTTCGGGCGCCAGAAGGGCCACACCGAGTTGTATCGCGGCGCGGAGTACGTCGTGGATTTTCTGCCGAAGATCAAGATCGAGACCGTCGTGACCGACGATCGCCTGGAGGCCGTGGTCGAGGCCATCCAGACCGCGGCCGGCACCGGCAAGATCGGCGACGGCAAGATCTTTGTCACCGCGGTCGAACAGGTCGTCCGCATCCGCACCGGCGAAATCGGCGCTGACGCGCTCTAACCCCACTCGGAGCCCACAATGAAGACCTCTTTGTTCACCGGGTGGCAAGCCCGGTTCCATGCCGTGTGCCTGATGATGCTGATCAGCGCACTGGCCGTTGGTGCGTTCTCCAGCAGCGCGCACGCCCAGGCGCAGGTCACCCCGGCACCGTCGGAGACGGTCGCGGTCGAGCCGTTGCCGACTGCGCCGGAGGCCACTGCTGCCCCGGTCGCCGAAGCCGCCGCTGCGGCCACGTTCGATCACGGCGATGTCGCCTGGATGCTCACCTCCACCTTGCTGGTGCTGTTGATGGTGGTGCCGGGCCTGGCCCTGTTCTACGGCGGCCTGGTCCGCTCCAAGAACGTGCTGTCCATTCTCAGCCAGATCCTGGTGGTGTTCTCGCTGGTGCTGATGCTGTGGGTGGCCTACGGCTACAGCGCGGTGTTCAGCGAAGGCAACGCTTTCTTCGGCTCGTTCACCGAGTTCGCCTTCCTCAAGGGCTTCGGCCCGGATACCGTCGGCAACACGCCGATCGCCGGCCTGCCGGATTACCTGTTCGTCGCCTTCCAGTCGACCTTCGCCGGCATCACCACCGCCCTGATCGTCGGCGCGTTCGCCGAGCGCATCAAGTTCAAGGCCGTGCTGCTGTTCTCGGCCCTGTGGTTCACCCTGAGCTACATCCCGATGGCGCACATCGTGTGGGGCGGCGGCTATCTGGGTGAGATGGGCGCGATCGACTTCGCCGGTGGCACCGTGGTCCACATCAATGCCGGCGTGGCGGGCCTGGTGGGCGCGTACTTCGTCGGCAAGCGCATCGGCTACGGCCAGACGGCACTGAAGCCGCACAACGTGCCGTTCACCTATATTGGCGCGATGCTGCTGTGGGTGGGCTGGTTCGGCTTCAACGCCGGCTCGGCGGCCGCCGCCGACACCGTCGCCTCGCTGGCCTTCATCAACACCATCCTGGCCACCGCCGCCGCGGTGCTGGGCTGGACTCTGGTCGAAGCAGTCAGCAAGGGCAAGCCGTCCGCGCTGGGCGCTGCCTCCGGCGCCGTCGCCGGCCTGGTCGGCATCACCCCGGCCTGCGGCACCGTGGGCCCGCTGGGCGCGATCGTGATCGGCCTGGTCGCCGGCGTGGTCTGCGTCTGGGGCGTCACCGGTCTCAAGCGCCTGCTCAAGGTCGATGACACCGCCGACGTGTTCGGCGTGCACGGCATCGGCGGCATCGTCGGTGCACTGCTCACCGGTGTGTTCAGTGCGCAATCGCTGGGCGGCACCAAGGCCGACCTGGACATCGGCCACCAGGTCTGGGTGCAGCTGGTCAGCGTCGGCTTCACCATCGTCTGGTGTGCCGTGGCCACTGTGCTGATCCTGCTGGTGGTACGCATGGTGTTTGGCCTGCGCGTCACCGAAGAAGCCGAGCGCACCGGCCTGGACGTCACCTCGCACGGCGAGTCGGCCTACGAGGCCTGATCCGCGCGCGATACCGCATTAGAAACGAGAGAGAGATGTTTTACCTTTGCCGGCGGCCTTCGGGTCGCCGGTTTTTTGTGGGCGCCTGGTCAGGGTGTTCCGGTGCCCGGCGTCGGACAAGGGTCACAGTTTCCGGCACGCCGCGCCCGGAGCCGTCGGTCCACGGGACTGCCTGTTTTACGCGCGACCCTGCTGCGCGCAGGGCGCATCCGCGCCCGGCCATCGCCCGGACCAGCATCACCTTTTCACAGTGCCGTCTTCACACTTCAGCCGACAGGCGGTCGTTCAAGGCCCTGTTTCCGGTGCCCCGATTCCTTTAAAGTTCCGGGCCCGCCCGCCGCTAACCTGCCGGCCGGCACGGATTCTTGCCAAGGAAGAGCGTGAACGTGCAACAAGGACGTATGGAACGCAGCCGCGCGCTGCGGTGGCGGTTGGCTGTGGGTGTCGCATTGGTCGTGGCCTGCATGCAGGCCACCGTGTGCGCGCAGGTCGCCCCCCCGGATCAGGAACTGCTGCGCCAGCAGGAGCGCGAGCGCGCCTTGCGCGAGCAACAGGAAGCCACGCCCGACGTGCGCCTGCAAGCCACGCCGGAAGAAGCGGTGGGTCGCCTACCGGCTGACGAATCGCCCTGTTTCCCGATCCAGCGCATCGCGCTGGAGGGCGAACTGGCCGATCATTTCCGCTGGTCACTGCGCGCGGCCGATCCGAGCGACGATCCGGCCACCGGCCGTTGCCTGGGCACCGGCGGCGTGGACATCGTGATCAAGCGCATGCAGAACGCGATCATCGCGCGCGGCTACGTGACCACCCGCATCCTGGCCGCCCCGCAGGACCTGAAGACCGGCACGTTGACACTCACCGTAGTGCCCGGCCGCATCAATGCGGTCCGCTTCTCCAGCGAGGAAGGGCGTATGCCCGCCTTGTGGAATGCGCTGGCGGTGGGCCCCGGCGATCTGCTCAACCTGCGCGATATCGAACAGGCGCTGGAAAACCTGCAGCGCGTCCCCACCGCCACGGTCGACATCCAGATCGCCCCGCCGAAGGAGGGCGCACAGGACAAACCCGGTGAAAGCGATCTGGTCATCAGCTGGGCGCAGCGCGCACCGGTGCGCGTGAGCCTGACCCTGGATGACGCCGGCAGCCAGTCCACCGGCAAGCTGCAGGCCGGCGCCACGCTGTCGCTGGACAACCTGGCCGGGCTGAGCGACCTGTTCTACGTCAATGCGGGCAAGTCCGTGTTCAACGGCAGCGACCGCGGCACCGACAGCTGGTCCACCCACTACAGCGTGCCGCTGGGCTGGTGGCTGCTGGGGGCCAACGCCAGCGAATACGACTACCGGCAGACCGTGGCCGGCGCGTACGAGAGCTATGAGTACAGCGGCTCCAGCCGCAATGCCGAGCTGCGCCTGACCCGCATGCTGTTCCGCAATGCGCATGCCAAGACCAGCATGCACGCGCGCGGCTGGTACCGTGAATCGGACAACTTCATCGACGACACCGAGATCCTCGTGCAGCGCCGGCGCATGGCCGGGTGGGAGCTGGGGATCGCGCACCGCCACTTCATCGGCAAGGCCACGCTGGATGCGAACCTGGCCTACCGCCGCGGTACCGGCGCGTTCAACGCGCTGCAGGCACCGGAAGAGGGCTTTGGCGAAGGCACCGCGCGCGGCAAGGTGGTGACCGCCGATGCGCAGCTCACCGTGCCGATGCAATGGGGCCGGCAGGCACTGCGCTATACCGGCAGCTGGCGCGCGCAGTGGAACCGTTCGCGGCTGGTACCGCAGGACCGCTTCTCCATCGGCGGCCGCTACACCGTGCGCGGCTTCGACGGGGAACTCTCGCTCACCGGCGAGCGCGGCTGGCTGCTGCGCAATGAACTGGCCTTTGCCATGGGCGGCGGTGTCGAGAGCTTCGTGGCCGTGGACCATGGCCAGGTGGGCGGACCCTCGACCGAGTGGCTGCTCGGCGACCGCCTCACCGGCATGGCGCTGGGCCTGCGTGGCGGCTCGCGTCACGTGCAATGGGAAGGCTTCGTCGGCAGCCCGCTGCACAAGCCCGATGGCTTCCAGACCGCCTACACCACCTTTGGCATGAACCTCGGCGTCTCGTTCTGACGCCAGCTGTACGGCCCTGCGCGCCGCTGCGGCGCGCGACCCCACACCGCATTGAAAGGAAGCAACGCCGTGAATCGAGTCTATCGCCTGGTTTTCAACCGTACCCTGGGTGTCATGCAGGTCGCCTCCGAACTGGTGACCGCACCCCGCGGTGGCTGCGATGCGCGCGGCGGCAACACGATGGCCACGCTGCGGCCAATGAGCTTTGCGCTGTGGCTGGTGCTCGGTTGGGTAGGGCTGGTACAGCCGCTGTCCGCGCAGCAGGTGCCCGATGCCGGCCGCATCATCGCCGACCCCGGCGCACCGGCCCAGCAGCGGCCCACCGTGATCACCTCGGCCAACGGCACGCCGCAGGTCAACATCACCACGCCCAGCGCGGCCGGTGTCTCGCGCAACCAGTACCAACAGCTCGATGTCGGCCGCCAGGGCGTCATCCTCAACAATTCGCGCACGGACGTGCAGACGCAGATCGGTGGCTGGGTGCAGGGCAATCCCTGGCTGGCCACCGGCACCGCGCGGGTCATCCTCAATGAGGTCAACGGCAGCAACCCCAGCCACCTCAACGGCTATGTCGAAGTGGCCGGTGCCCGTGCCCAGGTGGTCATCGCCAACCCGGCCGGCATCCAGATCGACGGTGCCGGCTTCCTCAACGCGAGCCGGGTCACCCTGACCACCGGCACGCCCATCCTCAACAACGGCGCGCTGGATGGCTACCGTGTCGAGGGCGGCGCGATCCGCGTGTCCGGTGCGGGCCTGGATGCCAGCCTGACCGACTACACCGACATCATCACCCGCTCGCTGCAGGTCAACGCCGGTATCTGGGCCAACCAGCTGCAGGCCAGCCTGGGCACCAACGTGGTCAGTGCCGACCACAGCAGCGTGACCGCACAGGCTCCGGCCGGTGGCACACCGGCCTTCGCGCTGGATGTCGGCGCGCTCGGTGGCATGTATGCCAACCGCATCTGGCTGGTCGGCAACGAGCATGGCGTCGGCATGAGCAACGCCGGCAAGATCGGCGCGCAGGCCGGCGAGCTGGTGGTCACTGCCGATGGCCGGCTGGAGAACACCGGTGCGCTGCACGCGCAGCAGGACACCCGGATCACCGCCGCCGGCGGCGTGGCCAATGCGGGCACGCTCAGCGCCGAGCGCGAACTGCGCGTGGACACGCCCGCCGATCTGGACAACAGCGGCGGCACGCTCAATGCCCGCCGCATCGAGGTGAACGCCGATGCGCTGCGCAACCGCGGCGGCAGTATCGAACAGGTGGGTGCCCAGACGCTGCAACTGAGCGGCACGGACATCAGCAACGAGCAGGGCCGGATCGGCACGGTGGCCAGCACCTCGCCGGGGCAGGAAACCGGCGGCGGCACCACCGGCGGCACTACCGGACAGCCCGGCAGCGGCAGCACCCCCGGCACCGGCACGCCCACGCCGGGCCAGGGCGGCACCGGCGGCACCACACCACCCACGCCCACCGCGCCGCTGGCGGCCGGCGCACTCAACATCGCCACCTCGCTGGACAACGACGGCGGTGCCATCGATGCCACCGGCATCCTGCAGCTGAGCGCCGGCAACAGCCTGGACAACAGCCGCGGCACGCTGGGCGTGCAGACCATGCAGGTGCAGGGCGACGCGCTGCGCAATGTCGGCGGCCGGCTGGAGGTGCAGGGAGCGGCCTCGGCCCAGGTGCAGACGCTGGACAACAGCGGCGGCCACATGGCGCTGGCGCAGACCTTCCAGCTGCAGGCACAGTCGCTGTTCAACCGCGGCGGTACCCTCGCGCACGGTGGCAGCGCGGCCACCGCCTGGTCCATCGGCACGCTGGACAACAGCGACGGCAGCCTGGCCAGCAACGCCACGACCTTCGGCCTGGACCTGGGCCATCTGATCAACACCCGCGGCAGCCTCAGCCATGCGGGCAGCAACGGGCTGCAGCTGCGCGCTGATCGCCTGGACGGTGTGCAGGGCACCATCGCCACCGCCGGCGACATCGCCCTGCAGCTGGGCAGTGCCGACCACCGCAAGGCGCAGATGATCGCCAACCAGGTGAGCCTTGCCGCCGGCGACTTCGACAACCGCGGCGGGCGGGTGCTGTCCACCGGGCAGCAGGTCAGCGCGCTCAGTGTGCAGGGCACGCTGGACAACGGCGACGGCGGCACCCTGGCCAGCAACGGCGACCTGCAGATCACCGCAGCGCAGCTGGGCAATGCCGGTGGCACCGTGCAGCAGGCCGGCACCGGCAGCCTGCGTATCGATGCGGTCAACCTGCAGGGCCAGGGCGGCACCGTGCTCAGCAATGGCAGCCTGGTGGTACAGGGCGATACCACCAACCTGCGCGATGGCACCACCTCCGCGCAGCGCATCGCGATCACCACCGGCGATCTGATCACTGCCGGTGGCACGCTCACCTCGGCCGGCACCGAGGTACTGGATCTGCAGGTGGCCCGCACCCTGGACAACACCGGGGGCACACTGGGCAGCAACGGCGCGCTGGCCATCGACAGCACCACCTTGATCAACACCGGCGGCAAGCTGATCGCCGCCGGCACCGGGCAGACCACGCTGCACGCCAGCGAGGCGCTGCACAACCAGGGCGGCACGCTTTCCAGCAATGGCGACCTGCGCATCGATGCCGAGCGTCTGCTCAATGGCGGCGGCAGCATCGATCATGCCGGCAACGGCACGCTGCAGATCACCACCGCCAGCCTGAGCGGCGGCGAAGGCACCATCGCCAGCAATGGCCTGCTGCAGCTGCAGGCGCAGACACTGGACCTGCACAAGGCCACGACCCGCGGCCGCGAGGTCGACATCCGTGCCGGCGCGCTGGACAACACCGGCGGCACCCTGCTCTCGCTGGGCGAGCAGGCCATGCAGCTGCGCATCAGCGGCAGCCTGGTCAATGACGGGGGCACGCTCACCGCCAACGGCGCGCAGCAGATCGAGGCAGGCGCGCTGACCAACCGGGGCGGCGCGTTGAACTCGGCCGGCACCGCCGATACCCGCCTGATCGTGGCCGGCACGCTGGACAACACCGGTGGCACCGTGGCCAGCAATGCAGGCGCACTGCAGCTGCAGGCAGGTGCACTGGTCAATGCCGATGGCACGATCAGCCATGCCGGTCAGAACGGACTGTCCATCACCACCGGCCGACTGGACGGTCAGCGTGGTCGCATCGGCACGGCTGGCGCGCTCGAGCTCAGCGCCGGAGCTGTCGACCATCGCGGCGCGTCCGTGGCCGCCGAGCAGCTGGACATCACCGCGCAATCGCTGGACAACCGCGGTGGCAGCATCATCGCCACAGGCACTGCCGCCAACACGCTGCAGGTCACCGACACGCTGGACAACGGCGATGGCGGCACCCTGGCCAGCAATGGCGATCTATCCATCAGCGCCAGCACCCTCGGCAACGCCGGCGGCACCATCCAGCAGGCCGGCACCGGCACGCTCGCCATCAAGGTGGACACGCTCAACGGCCACGCCGGCACGCTGCTCAGCAACGGCGCGCTCGACCTGCAGGGCGACACGCTGGATCTGCGCAATGGCACCACCTCGGCACAGCAGATCCGCATCGACAGCGAGCGCCTGATCACCGCCGGTGGTCAGCTCAGAGCGCTGGGCACCCAGGCACTGCAGGTGCAGGCACGCGCCCTGCTGGACAACAGTGGCGGCACCCTTGGCAGCAACGGCGCCGTGGACATCAACGCCGGCCGCTTCGTCAATGACCACGGCAAGCTCATCGCCGCTGGCGAGGCCGCCTCGCAGGTGCGCGTGACGCAGCTGCTGGACAACACCGGCGGCGCGATCTCCGGCAATGGCGATCTGCGGATCGAGGCCGAGGTGCTGCGCAATGCCGATGGCACCCTGGTCGCGGCCGATGCGCTGCACCTGCAGGGCCAGACGCTGGACTTGCGTGATGGTGCGGTGGGTGCCACGCAGATCACCGTGCAGGCCGGCAGCCTGGACAACAGCGGTGGCACGCTCAGCGCCACCGGCACAGCGGACATGCGCCTGCAGGTGCGCGAGCAGCTGACCAACGATACCGGCACGATCGCTGCCAACGGTGCCCAGCACATCGAGGCCGGCGCGCTGTCCAACCGGGGTGGCACGTTGAGTTCGGCCGGCACCGGCAACAGCCAGATCCACGTAGCGGGTCAGCTGGACAACAGCAAGGGCGTGATCGCCAGCAATGCCGCTGCACTGGAAGTGGCAACGGGCAGCCTGCGCAACATCGACGGCACCCTCAGCCATGCCGGCACCCAGGGCCTGACCCTGAGCACCGGGCAGTTGCTGGGCCAGGATGGCCACATCGTCACCGCCGGCGCCCTCACGCTCACCGCGGGCGAGGTGGACCACCGTGGTGCGACCCTGCAGGCCACGCAGATCGCGCTGGCGGCAGAGGCCTTCGACAACCGCGGCGGGCAACTCGTGGCCACGGGTACCCAGGCCAACCACATCGACGTGGCCGGCGCCCTGGACAACGGTGACGATGGCCTCATCGCCAGCAATGGCGATCTGACCCTCAACGCAGCGCTGCTCGGCAATGCCGGCGGTACCGTGCAGCAGGCCGGCAATGGTCTGTTGGCGATCAACGCCGCCACCCTCAACGGTGCCGGCGGCACCCTGCTCAGCAACGGCACGCTGCACGTGCAGGGCGATACCACCGATCTGCGCGCTGGCACCACCTCGGCCCAGCGCATCCGCATCGAGACCGGCGATCTCACCACCGCCGGCGGCACGCTCACGGCCACCAGCACCGACGCACTGGCGCTGCAGGTCCGCGGCCGCCTGGACAACACCGGCGGCACCGTGGCGACCAATGGTGCGCTGGATCTGCGCGCCGCCACGCTGCTCAACAACGGTGGCAACCTGCAGGCCGCAGGGACCGCCGCTAGCCAGCTGAGCATCGACCAGGCGCTGCAGAACCGCGGCGGCAAGATCCTCACCAGCGGTGATCTCAACGTCACCGCGGCCAGCCTGGACAACCAGGGCGGCACGGTCCACAGCGCCACCGACCTGAGCGTGGGCGTGGATGGCCTGTTGGACAACAGCAACACCGGCCTGATCGCCAGTGGCGGCGATGCACAGTTGCGCGCGGCCACGCTGGACAACCGCAGCGGCAGCATCGAACAGGCCGGCGAGGGCCAGCTGCAGATCGATACCGGCACGCTGCAGGGCGCTGGCGGCCGCATCATCAGCAATGGCGCGTTGACCCTGCAGGGCGACGCCCTGGATATCCGCGGGGGCACCACTGCAGCGCGCCAGGTCACGGTGACCGCCGGCAGCCTGGACAACGCCGGTGGCACGCTCAGCAGCACCGGTGAGCAGACCATGGTGCTGCAGGTGCGCGATGCGCTGGGCAACGATGGCGGCACCATTGCTGCCAATGGCGCGCAGCAGATCAGCGCCGGTACGCTGTCCAACGTTGCCGGTACGCTGAGTTCGGCAGGAACTGCAGACACCCGCATTGAAGTCGCTGGCCAGTTCGACAACACCCGCGGCACCCTGGCCAGCAACGGCGGCGCCCTGACGGTGCAGACCGGCAGCCTGGTCAATGACACCGGCCGGATCCACCACGCCGGCCAGAACGGCCTCACCCTGCAGACCGGCAGCCTGCAGGGCCAGAAAGGCAGCATCGCCACCGCCGGCACGCTGACCCTGCGTGCGGACGCGATCGATCACCGCGACGCCACCCTCAGCGCCGGCCAGCTGGACATCGTCGCGACCGCACTCGACAACCGTGGTGGCACCGTGCTCTCCACCGGCACCCAGGCCAACACGGTGCGGGTGGATGGCACCCTGGACAACGGCGACGACGGTACCCTGGCCAGCAACGGCGACCTGCAGATCACCGCGGCCACCCTCGGCAACGCCGGCGGCACCGTGCAGCAGGCCGGCACCGGCACGCTGAGCATCACCGCCGCGACCCTCAATGGTCAGGGCGGTACGCTGGTCAGCAATGGCGCGCTGGCGCTCGCCGGCGACACCACCGACCTGCGCAACGGCACCACCTCGGCGCAGCAGATCCGCATCGACACCGGTGACCTGACCACCGCCGGCGGCAACCTTTTCGCCACCGGCACGGGGCCGCTGGCGCTGAACGTGCGCAACCGCCTGGACAACACCGGCGGCACCCTGGCCAGCAATGGCACGGTGGACCTGCACGCGGCCACCCTCATCAACAACCAGGGCACGCTGCAGGCGGCTGGCGCGGGCAGCAACCAGCTGCAGGTGGGCCAGGCGCTGGAGAACCGCGGCGGGCGCATTCTCGCCACCGGCGCGACCGTCATCGGTGCGGCCAGCGTGGACAACCACGGCGGCACCCTGCAGACCGGCGGGGCGTTGACCCTCGGCGTGGACGGGCGGCTGGACAACAGCGGCCAGGGTGTCATCGCCAGCGGCGGCGACGCGCACCTCACCGCCGCCACCCTGGACAACCAGACCGGCAGCATCGAGCACGCCGGTGAAGGCACGCTCGCCATCGAGGTGACCGACCTGCACGGTGCGGGTGGCCGCATCGTCGGCAACGGTGCGCTGCAACTGAAGGGCGATACGCTCGATCTCAGTGGCGCCACCACCGGCGCACGCCAGGTCACGGTGACTGCCGGCAGCCTGGATACCAGCAAGGGCACGCTCACCTCCACCGGCACGCAGGCCATGACCCTGCAGGTGGACAGGGCGCTGACCAACAACGGCGGCACCATCGCCGCCAATGGCGCCCAGCAGATCACGGCCGGCGCGCTCTCCAACATCGACGGCACGCTGAGCGCAGCCGGCACCGGTGATACCCGCATCAACGTGCTCGGCACGTTCGACAACACCCGCGGCGATGTGGCCAGCAATGGCCGCCAGCTGCAGATCGATGCCGCCCGCCTGATCAATGAGCAAGGCACCCTCAGCCACGGCGGTACCGAGTCACTGAGCCTGACGGTCGGCCAGCTCGATGGTGCGAAGGGCACCATCGTCAGTGCAGGCGCACTGGCGCTGCAGGCCGGTGCGGTGGACCACCGCGGTGCCACCCTCAACGCAACCCAGCTGACCGTCCAGGCCGACGCCTTCAACAACCAGGGCGGCACCGTGCTGGCTACGGGCGCGCAGGCCAGCAGCCTGACCGTCAGTGGCGTGCTGGACAATGGCAACGGCGGCACGCTGGCCAGCAATGGCGACCTGCAGATCACCGCGGCCACCCTCGGCAATGCCGGTGGAACCGTGCAGCAGGCGGGCACCGGTACGCTGGCGATCAACGCTCACACCCTCAACGGCCAGGGCGGCAAGCTGCTCAGCAATGGCAGCCTGGCGCTGATCGGCGAGAACACCGACCTGCGCGATGGCACTACCGCCGCGCAGCGCATCCGTATCGAGACCGGGGAACTGGTCACTGCAGGCGGCACACTCACCGCCACCGGCACCGACGTGCTGGCGCTGAACGTGCGCGGCCGACTGGACAACACCGCCGGCACCCTGGCCAGCAATGGCACGCTGGATCTGCGCGCCGCGCAGCTGCTCAACAACCAGGGCACCGTGCAGGCGGCCGGGGCGGGGAGCAATCAGCTGGCCATCGGCGGTGCACTGGAGAACCGCGGCGGTCGCCTCCTGACCACCGGCAATGCCACGGTCACCGCCACCGGCCTGGACAACCGCGGTGGCACCCTGCACAGCGACGGCAGCTCCCGCTTGACGGTGACCGTCGATGGCCTGCTCGACAACAGCGCGCAGGGCACGGTGTCGTCGGGTGGCAACGCGCACATCACCACGCAATCCCTGAACAATGAAGCGGGCACCCTGGCCGCCGGGGCCGCATTGCAGCTCGACACGGCCACGCAGGTACGCAATACCAACGGCTTGATCCAAGCCGGTACCGATCTGCGCGTGACCAGCAGCGGCATCGACAACCACAGCGGCCGGATCATCGCCGGCACGGTGGATCTGGATACCCGCGGCTACACCCTGGACAACCGCGCAGGCACCGTGGCCAGCCTGACCGGGGGCGCCGCGCTGCGCACCGGCCAGCTGGACAACAGCGGTGGGCTGCTGCAGTCCGCCGGCAACCTGCGTATCGACACGGCCGGCCAGGCCCTGATCAACACGAATGCCAACGGCAACGGCATCAACAGCAGCGGTACGCTGGAGATCCACAGCGGTGCGTTCGACAACCGTGCCGGTTCGGTATTCGGCCAGGGCGCGATCACCGTCACTGCCAGCAGCGTCGACAACACCGCCGGCGGCGCGCTGGTGGGCGCAGGCGACCTGACCCTGCGTGCGCAATCGGTGGCCAACGCCGGCGGCAAGATCACGGTGGGCCGCAATGCGGACATCGTCCTGCCCGGCGCGCTGGACAACCGCGGGGGCCTGGTGGCCGCCGGTGGCACGCTCGCCCTGCAGGCGGGCAACATCGATAACCGATACACCCTGAGCGCGCCCACTGGCCCGGCACTGGGCCTGCAGGGCAAGCACCTGCAGCTGGGCACCGGCAGCCTGGACAACCAGCAGGGCCAGATCCTGGCCGACACCCTCGTGGTACAGGTCAGTGGCCTGCTGAACAACAGCGGCGGCCAGATATCCGCCGCCGAGACTTCTGATATCCGCGCCGACAGCATCGCCAACGCCGGCGGTTCACTGGTGGCCGGCAGCAACCAGATCGTGCGCACGCGTGAGATCACCGGTGACGGCAAGCTGCTCTCGCAGGGCGACATGACCCTGGAGCTGGGCCAGAGCCACATCAACACCGGCGAGCTCGCCGCCAACGGCACGCTCACCCTGGCCATCCAGGGCAACCTGGACAACCTGGGCAAGCTGCAGGGCGCCGGGGTGAACATCAGCGCCGGCAACATCCACAACGCCGCTTCCGGCGAGATCAGCAGCGTCGGCCTGACCCGGCTGGTGGCCAGCGGTGAACTGCTCAACCGCGGCCTGCTGGACGGCCGCATTACCCACATCGACGCCGGCACGCTGAACAACATCGGCACCGGCCGCATCTACGGCGACCACATCGCCATCCAGGCCGGCACCCTCAACAACCTGGCCGAAAACGTGGGCGGCGCGCAGCGCTCGGCCACCATCGCCGCACGCCAGCGCCTGGACCTCGGCGTGGGTGTGCTGAACAACCGCGGCCAAAGCCTCATCTTCAGCGATGGCGATGCGGCCATCGGCGGGGCGCTCAACGGGCTGACGGCCGTGGGCAGCGCGCAGCGCATCGACAACCTCAGCTCCACCATCGAGATCGCCGGCAACCTGGACATGTCCGCGCTGGCGGTGAACAACATCCGCGAAAACGTGGTGGTGCAGCAGCAGACCATCCAGCATGGGCCGGTCACGCTCAACCAGCCGGGCTGGTTCAAGAATGGGCGCAACACCGGCAATCTGCGTGAGACCTCCAACTTCCAGCCCTACGAGGTCTATTACCTCAATCCGGATGACATCCTGGAAGACACCGCGTACATCACCCCCGACGGCCAGCAGATCCGCCGGGCGGTGGTCCGGCTGACCGCCAACACCAGTGCCTACTACTTCGCACGCGGTGGCCTGAACGGCTCACGTGGCGAGCGCTCGCGCCTGCCCGCGCAGGATGGCACGGTGGTCATCTACTACGTGGGCCGTGCGGACAGCCGCAACAATCCGGACCAGCTGGGCGCCGGGGCCGAAGATCCATTCCGCGATCTCTCGGCGATGCCGCCGGGAAGCAGGGACGGTTTCAACTACGAATCGGACACCCTGGCCTACAACAACGCCTACGGCACCTGCACCACCACCTGCGTGCGGTTGATCACCTACCCGGACTACGACAATCCGGAGGCGATGCTGATCAACATGCAGCGCCACACCACCAGCACCAATGGCAACGAGAAGACCCGCGTCGCCACCCGTACCACCACCGAAGACGTGCTGGTGTCGGCCGGTGCTGACGCCGTGATCAATGCCGGTGGCCACATGCGCATCGCCACCGATGCGTTGCGCAACGAATACGCCAGCATCGCCGCCGGTGGCAACCTGGCCGTGGTCGGATTGAACGTGGGTGAATCCTCGATCATCAACACCGCCAAGACGCTGTTCCGCACACATAGCTTCAGCAATGTCTCCATCACCTATGGCGGCTCGCGCAGCCAATGGAGCGCCGCGCCGATCTCCGAGCAGATCGGCGTGCTGGGTGCGGGCATCACCGCCGGCGGCAAGTTGAGCATCGATGTCGGCAACCTGCGCAACGAGAACACCGGCCGCGACGCGCCGAACGTGCGCGATGGCGACAGCATGGCCAACCTCAACACCGGTGGGCCGGGCGCAGGCTCGGTCGGCCCGGGCGCAGGCGCGGTGCAGGGACCGGGGCAGAGCAGCGGCCAGGGCGCCGGCCCGGTGAACGCACAGGGGCCGACGGCGGCCGGCGCAGCACACGGTCAAACCGGTAGTGCGGTACAGGGGCCGGGTCAGGCCGGTGGCCACATCGCCGATGGCGCGCACGCCCAGGGACCGTCTGCGGCCGGTGGCGCACAGGGCGCGGCAGGCCAAGGCCTGCAGGGTGCCGACCGCACCAGCGGCCAGCTGGCCGATGCCGCCAACGCCCAAGGGCCAAGCCAGGTCGGCTCGGCGGGCCCGGGCACGGGCGGCGTGCAGGACATCGTGGCCGGGCAGGCAGCACAGGCCACGGCCACCGGCCCGGGGGCCGTGCAGGCCGGTGGCCACGCCGGCAGCGGTGGCAATGCCGCACTGGCCAACAAGCAGGCCGTCGCCGCCGCCGGCAATGACCCGCACGTGGTGGTGACCACCACGCCCAATGCCAGCGCACCCAGCGCCAGCCTGTTCAACGTGGATGCCAACCGTGGCAGCTACCTGGTGGAAACCGACCCGCGCTTTGCCAGCTACCGCAGTTGGCTCAGCTCGGACTACCTGCTGCAGCGCGCCGGCTATGAGCCCTCGCAGACCCAGAAGCGCCTGGGCGACGGCTTCTACGAACAGAAGCTGGTGCGCGAACAGATCGGCGAGCTCACCGGCCGCCGCTTCCTCGATGGCCATGCCAGCGACGAAGACCAGTACCGCGCGCTGCTGGAGGCCGGTGCTACCGTCGCCAGTGCGTGGGGCCTGCGCCCCGGCGTGGCGCTGACCGCCGAGCAGATGGCCCGCCTCACCAGCGACATCGTCTGGCTGGTGGAGCAGGACGTCACCCTGGCCGACGGCTCCACCGTGCGCGCGCTGGTGCCACAGGTGTACCTGCGGGTGATGCCGGGCGATCTGGATACCAATGGTGCGCTGCTGGCCGGTGCCGACATCGACATCAAGCTGCGCGGCGACCTGGTCAACAGCGGTGCCATCGCCGGGCGTCAGCTGGTGAGCATCGATGCCGGCAACATCCGCAACGTCAGCGGCGGGCAGATCAGCGGCCAGCAGGTCGGCCTGCAGGCCACCCACGACATCGACATCATCGGCAGCACCGTCACCGCCACCGATGCACTGGGGCTCAAGGCCGGTGGCAACATCACCGTCGCCTCGACCACGCGCGAGTGGCGCGACAACGGCGACCTGCTGGTGCAGCAGACCACCACGCTGGATCGCGTGGCCGGCCTGTATGTGACCAACAAGGACGGCGCCGGTGTGCTCAGCGTCAACGCCGGTGGCAACGTGGAGCTGCGGGCCGCGCAGCTGGCCAACGCCGGTACCGACGGCCTGACCGCGATCGTGGCCGGTGGCGACCTCAGCCTCACCTCGGTGGCCGAGCAGAGCAGCGTCTCGCTCACCCATGACGCCCGCAACTTCAACAGCCAGAGCCAGTCGATCAACATCGGCACCACCATCAGCGGTGCCGGCGATGTGGTGCTCAAGGCCGGCAACGATCTGAACCTGACCGCTGCCAACGTCTCGGCCGCCAACGCACTCGTGGCCCAGGCAGGGCGCGACATCAACAGCGTTGCCGTGGTGGACACGCGCACCTTCGACAGCGGTGCCAAGAGCAAGAACGGCTCGCGCGAAGTCAGTGCCGCCGATGGCTGGGTGCTGGGCAACCAGCTCACCGGTGCCGAAGGCGTTGCCCTGCAGGCCGGCCGCGACCTCACCCTGCAGGCCACCACGGTGGACAGCAGCGACGGCGGCGTGCTGCTCTCGGCCGGGCGCAACCTGGCGCTGACCACCGCGCAGGAAACCCACGATCTGGTGGTGGACGAAACCACCCGCAAGAAGAAGACGCTGTCCAGCACCACCACCACCACCCACGACCAGAGCTCGGCCAGCTATGCGGTGGGCAGCACCATCGGTGGCAAGACGGTGGACATGATCGCCGGCAACGATGTGACCATCACCGGCTCGACCGTGCTGGCTGACAACGACCTGCGCATCGCCGCGGCCAACAACATCACCATCGAATCGGCGCAGGACACCTACAGCGAGGCCAGCAGCTTCAGCCAGAAGAAATCCGGCATCACCGGCGGCTTCGGCAATGGCGTGGCGTCGGTGGGGTACAGCAGCGCCAAGTCGGACAACCAGAGCGCCAGCCAGTCCACCACCCAGGTGGGATCGGCGGTGGGCTCGATGAACGGCAATGTGCAGCTCAACGCCGGTAACCAGCTCACGATCGCGGCCTCCGACGTGGCGGCTGGGCAGGACCTGACCCTGATCGGCAAGGACATCAACCTGCTGGCGCGCCAGGACACGGTGGACAGCCAGATCAGCCAGTCCAGCAAGTCCAGCGGCTTCTCTATGGGCGTCACCTACGATCCCACCAAGGCTTACCGCAGCGCCCGCGATTCCACCACCGACGGGATGGCCGACAGTGGCTCGATCATGGGCGACATCACCCGCAACGCCGAAGGCACCGCCTCCGGCGTGCGTGCGGCCACCACGTCGGTGGTGGTCACCGGCGGCAGCCAACGCTCCAGCGGCAACCAGGTCCACTCCACCAGCGACGCCCGCGTCGCCCAGCTGAGCGCGGGCGGCGACCTCACCGTGATCGCCAACGGCGGCTCGATCTACAGCCAGGGCGCGCAGATGGCGGCCGAGGGCGATGCCCTGCTGCTGGCCACCAAGGACATCGTGTTCGATGTCGCCCACAACACCGAATCCAGCACCAGCCAGAGCAGCGGCAAGGGCTGGGGCTTCGCCAACAACACCAGCGGCTTGCCGTTCGGCACCAACAACTCCCGCAGTGACGGCAGCGGCCAGAGCGACACCATCACCGGCACCCAGCTGTCCGTGGGCGGTGGCGTGCGCATGGCCACCACCGAAGGCGACATCACCCTCACCGCCGCGAACATCGCCGCCGAAAAGGACGTGACCATCCGCGCCGCCGGCAACCTCACCGTGCAGAGCGGCCAGGACACAGTGAGCAACGCCAACACCGCCGACAGCAAGGCCATCGGCACGGTGCAGATCTCCGACACCGAGAAGTTCGCCGGCTGGCACCGCCAGCAGCACGACGACGACAGCGGCATGGTCTCGCAGGTGGCCAGCACCATCGGCAGCCTGGGCGGCAACGTCAACCTTGGCGCGGGCGGCAAGTACACCCAGATCGCCAGCAACGTGGTAGCCGCGCAGGATGTCAACATCACAGCGGCGGAGATCGAGTTGCTCACTGCCAACGAGACCGGCTATAACTCGCAGAGCGACAAGGACCTCAAGATCGGCGTGTTTGCGCGGATCAAGTCGCCGTTCATCGACCTGATCAACAACGTGGATTCGGCGCGGCAGTCGGACGGGCGCCTGCAGGCGATGCAGGGCATGGCGGCCGGTGCCAATGCGTATCAAGCGGGCAGTGCGATCGCCAGTGCGGCCAAGGGAGGCGGCGCGTCGCTGCTCAGTGCTGAAGCCGGCATCGGTTTCAAGTCCGCGAGCAGCAGCGCGGACGGCAGCAGCACCGTCTCGCGCGGCTCCACCATCCAGGGCGGCGGCAACGTCAACCTGACGAGCACCAGTGGCGATATCCATGTGGTGCAGGGCAACCTCAGCGCTGGCAACACACTGTCGCTGGACTCGGCGCGCGACATTCTGCTGGAAGCCGGCCAGGCCAACCTGCAGAACAAGAGCAAAAGCAACAATGCTGGCGCTGAAGTCGGCGTAGGCGTGTCGGTGGGCGCGCAGACCGGCGTGTACGTGTATGCAGAGGCCAGCGTAGGCAGCAGCAAGTCCAGCGCCGAAAGCAGCACCTGGCAGAACACCACCCTGATCGGCAGCAACATCTCGCTGAAGGCGGACGGTGACACCACCCTGCGTGGCGCCACGGCCACTGCTGACCGGATCGACGTCAAGACCGGTGGCACGCTGACCATCCAATCCATGCAGGACATCGCCGAAAGCATGTCGAAGGAGAACCAAGTGGGCGGCCGGGTGCAGGTCTCGTTCGGCACCGCGTGGGACGCCAGTGGGTATGCCAGCGTGGGCAAGGCCAATGGAAGCTACAAGGGTGTGGGTGAGCAATCAGGCTTGTTCGCAGGCGATGGTGGTTATCACGTGGACGCCGGCCACGTGAACCTGGTGGGCGGTGCGATTGCCAGTACCAACGCGGCCAATAGCGAACTGAGCGCTGAGACGTTTACCTTTACCGACCTCAAGAACGAGATGGACTACCGGGCCAGCTCGGCGGGCATCAGCGGTGGCTTTGGGTCGACTGGCAATGCAGCCACCGACGCCAATGGCGACCCCGTGCCTGCACCGGGCGCGGCCGGACAGTTCAAGGACATCGGTAGCACGATCCGTAACGGAGAGTACGGCGCGGCGAATAGTACGTCCTTCAGCCCGGGCATTCCGATGTCCGACAGCGGGCACGACAGCTCCACCACCTACGCAACCTTGACCGGTGGCAACATCACCATCGGCGGCAGGAAGGTCGACGCCGCCGACCTTGGGGTGAACACAGACGCCAGTGCTGCCCACCAAGCGCTTGAAGGGTTGCCAGACCTGCAAAAAATGCTGCAGGAGCAGCGCGCCATGGCGCAGGCTACGGGCACCGTTGTAGATGCGGGTATGCGTATTCGTGCGGGCATCAATGCATCGATTGATGAGGAAAATGCGCGCAAGGAAGATGCCAAGAAACAGCTCGCCGACCCCGCGCTTCGCGATTCAATGAGTCAAGAGCAGAAAGCTCAACTCATAGCGACGGCCGTCGAGGCCGACCGTGAAATCGAACGCCTGCAGAAGGTTGGCGTTCTGGTAGGTGCGATCACGGGCGGCATCGCGGCGTCCTCCGGCAGCACGGGGCAGATCGTGGCGGGTACTCTTGCACCGGTGATCTCGTACCAGATTGGCCAGTATTTCAAGGAGAATGCGGCCAGGAACGAGATGGACAACGGCAAGCGTGGCGAAGAGGGAAGCGCCACGCATCTGCTCGCGCATGCCCTGCTGGGCGCAGCGGTGGCCTCGGCCGGTGGAGACAGTGCAATGATCGGGGCTCTGGCAGCTGGTGGTGCTGAGGCAGCTGCACCAGCTATTGCCAAATTCATATTTGGCAAGGACAGCAAAGACCTCAGCTCAAGCGAGCAGGATACCGTCAGCGCCGTCGCGGGTATCGGAGGCGCGATGCTAGGCTCACTCCAAGACGGCATGCTGGGAGCCATCGCAGGCAGCTCTGCAGCGAAGAACGCTGTTGAGAACAACTGGTCAGAGGTAGGTCACTACTCCACGATGGCGACCATTCTCTACCTGTCTGGCTTCTCAGAGCAGGACGCAAAAGCTGTAGCCCTCGCCGCATGGTCACCAGACACGGACAACCGCAACGCCATCACAAAGGAAAACGTAGCCAACGGTGATTCTCCCACCGGAAATCAGAAGGCGTACCACCTTCTCACCGGAGAGAAAGACCCAGCCAAGGTCGCTGCCATACAGAATGAGCTGGCGAAGAAGGTCAAAGAAATTCTCACTGACTTGAAGCGGTATGAGAACAATCCGGAATCAAAGGCAGCCATCCTCTCGAATGCGGAGAATCAGAGGATACTTCATGCCTTTGGCGATTCTTTTGCACATGTCCAGGCTGACGGAACGCATTACGACGGCGGGCAAGGACATCTGAAGGACGGTACTGATCCAGATGAGCCGAATAAGCACCCAGGAGCCTTCACAAACTATGTCGAATCGCTATACGCGGTGGCATCATCAGTCGCTGGTCCCAACGTCCGAAGCAATGATGTGAGTACACTCACCGCAACCGTTGTTGCCAAGAAATCAAACGATGATCAGAAGGCGGCTCTGGCGGCGGCGGCCGCCGCCTATGGCGGTAAGGATCCGGCACTGGTTGATTCGCCCATCGCGGGTTGCGAGTGGTACCAACGCTGTGGAGGAAACATTGCCAACGAAGCCATTCGTAAGGTCTACGGTGTGACCCTACCCGTAGCACCTCAGATTGACTGGTCAAAGCTCAATTTTCCGAGCGACTGGACGCGCAGGTAAATACCGGGCTTACGGCCCGTGGTCGGCTCGATGAGGATGTCGTAAATGATGCAACGTTCTTACATTTTTTCCTGGATAGTGTGCTTGACCAGCTGGGCGGCAGTGCTGACCAACTACGTAATGAGCTACAGCTTCCTTGGCTGCGACGGCAGAGGTTCGTTCTCGCTCGCGCTATGTCATTTTCTGCGCCCTTGCATGGATGCTTTTCTAGTCATCGCTTTTGTATCGCTCCCTGTACTGACTCTCGCCCTAATTGTGCGTGTCGCTATGTCCGGTCGGTTCCTTCGGTGGGAGACGCTTCTTGCCGTGGGATCGCTGCTCCTGTTCGCAGCGAGTGCAACATTCTTTCCATCTTCATAGATGCGCAGCCACTTAACGGTGAGGAGCTGCACTGGCAGCCGGAATCGCGAAAAATGTGGTGGAGAGCATTTACCTTAGTGCCCCGCAGCGGAAGGCGAAGGATCCTGATTGTGCAGCATGCGGAAAGGACTCAGTTTGCCTGCACGCCACTGGCGCACGCTGGGCTGGGGTCAGCCAGGCGGGCAAATCCGATGGCAGCTATCAGGGCGTGGGCCAGCAGTCGGGCCTGTTCGCCGGTGACGGCGGGTGCTACGTCGATGCCGGCTACGTAAACCTGGTCGGCGGTGCGATTGCCAGCACCAACGCCACCAACAGCGAACTAACCGCGCAGACGCTGACCTTCAGCGACCTGCAGAACCAGATGCAGCACAGCACCAGCTCGGGCGGCATCAGTGGTGGCTACGGCGGCGCGATGGAAGGCAACACGCCGGTGTTTACCGGTGCCACGCCGAACTTCGGTGGCGGCGTGCCGATGAACGAGAAGGGCGGCGACAGCAGCACCACTTACGCCACGATGACCGAAGGCAACATCGTTATCGGCGGCAAGAAGGTGACTGCCGCCGAGCTGGGCGTGAACACCGATGCCGCCACGGCGCACCGTGCGATTGAGGCGATGCCCAATGCCGAGCTGCAGCTGGCCAATCAGCAGGCGATGGCGAATGCGATGGGCACGGTGGTGGCCACCAGCAAGCAGATTGCCAATGATGTGCAGGGCTATAAGGCCAACAAGGCAGTTGAAGCCTACTTTGCCGACCTGACGCCACAGGAAAAGGCGAATTTCAATGCCATGGATGCAGCGGCGCGTGATGCGTTGCTCACCTAAGACAGCCAGGCCTACCGGGACTCCAAGCAGTGGGGCATCGGTGGCGACAACAGCCGCGCGCTCGAGGCTGTTACCACGCTGCTGGTGGGTGCTGCCTCCGGGCAGGGCGGCGGTCAAGTGGTGGCCAACGCTCTGGCGCCGTATGCGGCGAACCTGATCGGTGACAAGTTCGATACGAACCATGGCAGTGATCCGAACGCTGCACTGCAGCTGCTCTCTCATTCACTGTTGGGTGCGCTGCTGGCTGAGGCCAATGGTGGCAACGCTGCCGGCGGTGCGGGCGCAGCGGCAGGCGGTGAGCTGGCGGCAAAGTTCCTCACCGATCACCTGTACGGCGGCGAGATCTCCAAACTGAATGATGAGGAGAGGCAGAACATCGTGGCGTTGTCGCAGGCGGTGGGGGCGTTAGCCGGAGGATTGGCTGGCGACGGCATCAGCAGCGCTGCATTGGGTGCCACCCTTGCTAAAAATTCGGTGGAAAACAACTGGTTGAGTAAGCCGGAGATAGCTCTGATGGAACACGAGCGAGCCGCATGCGATGCCGCCGGAGGAAATGTACAGGCGTGCAAGGACGGCGTGACGAGTGCATATGACGAGTTGAACGCGGAACGAGATCGTGAACTGCTCGCCTATGGGAAAGAAGTAAAGCTGAGCATGCAACAGTATCCCTCAATGTCTGAGCAGGATTACAAGGACGAGTGGTCAGCTCGCATGGATATCTACTGGCAGCAGCACCCAGGGATCCCAGTAGACGACCGGGTGCGGAGCAGGACTCCTGGCGCAGACTTCGCTTACGGATGGAGACAGCTCACGAACGACATGCTGGTTTCGGGTGCGTTGAATCTGTCAGGAATCGTAAGTAAGGGTTTCGATGGCTGGCTCATGGATAAGACCGTGCGCGATGCAGAGGCCATGCGGTCCGGCATCATTGCGCAGTGGAACCTCCTGACTGGGATCGTTACCTCCCCCTATCCAGGGATTGAGATCCAAGGTGCGTTTGACCAAGCATCCGTCATGACCGCCAAGGAGGAATCGGCGGCGTATCTTGCGCTGCTGAAGCGCGCCGCGGATAAGGGTGTTGGTGCAGTCGGCACTGGTTGGGGAATTAAGGGTGGCAATGCCAAGGCTCCCACGCCAGGAAGGGGCACTTCTATGCCTGTTCCTGAGCCGACAACTGCATCCAATGGCCTCATTTATCAATCAAATGGCAAGCATAGCCCTGGCGAGCGTGGCTACAACTACAATGCAGGGACGGAACCCGGAAACTCCATGGATTTGTTCGGCTCCTCGGTGGAAAACGGACGAAAAAGATATGCACTTGATTCAAATGGTGAAGTACATCAGTTTACCAACGCAAATGACGGTACGTGGCATTGGGCGGGAAGCACGAGTGATAAATCAGCTCCTCTGAAGAAGAATGATATTCCGTCAGAAGTAAAGCGTGCATTTGGAATTAAAGGGAAAGGCTGGAAATGACAGTTTTTGGTGATCCGAATAGGTTTGCGATGATTATAGAGGCGCTCCCGCAGTGGACATCGGAAGGTGGATATTCGAACGGAATATTTCATTTTGTTGTTGATCAGAAGATATTCCCCCCGACCGTGCGGGTGGCTACTTTAAGTGCAGATATTTGTTGCTTGGGAGAGGGGAACGCTCTTCATGATCTGCCAGAGAATCAGTTGATATCAGGAATGCCAGCACCACAAGCATTTTATGAAATTTTGAGAACCATGCGCCCAGGGTATGTGATGGATGAAGACGACGTTCCTGACGATTTTATAAGTGACTACACTTATCAGGCGTCAACTTACAATCTAGAGGAAGGAGGATGCTATGCATTCGCCGTAGCCGACGGGCCGCGAGTCCGCATTCTCGCTGCTGACGTACACCGGTCAGAGGGTTCTATGCTTGAAAATTCCGGCTCCTGGCCAGACGTCTCCGAAGTGTGGATTGAGCGCTGGGAACTGGCTTCGATTATTGAGGCTGTCAGGCAAGAGTTCTGCAACGTATGAGTTTGAATATCCCTGTTATACCAAGGTGCTTGGGGCGATGGCAGGGCGTTATCATGAAGTGGCTGAGGGGGAAAGGAAAAGTAGCAGGTGACAATTCTTTTATAAAACTGGCGTACCTACTTTCGCGGTGATATCTTCCTCGATAAATCTCATTTTATGGGATTACTGAAAAGTCACAATAGCATCGAGGAGTTGTCGGTGATATTTAGCTATCTTCCGCATTCCGGCGCGCTCTTGGAGATCGCAAGAACGGTACTATCCAATGGGAATCTCCCCACTAACCTGCTTCCTAAAGTGGTGGAAGACAAGCAGTCTTTGCTAAAAATAGGGCGGCGCTGGTTGAGCGAAATAGAGCCTTCCTCAACTATATTTGGTGATGAGGAGATTGCAGAGGTTTGCCGTCATGCATCCGTTGAATTAGTTGGCGACGAAGTTCTGAAGGTTGCCCTGTGGAAAGAAAATCCGAATGTCTGGTCCTTCGATCTTATCTCTGATTCCGTATTGGAGAATCTAGTTTCAGATTCGGAAATTGTCTCTGCGTTGCTTGAGGCATTCTACGGTCTTTCGGCGGATTATTGCATTGCGTGGTATATGGCTAGTCCGCTAATTAACCTTGATATTGATCTATCCGGGTACTTTGAGCTTTGGAGTAATGGTGGGCGCTGCGTTCTGGTCGAAGGTGCCCTGTGTATTAATCAGCTTTCTCGTTGATGCCGAGATAGCTTTATAGTTGGCTAGGTTCCGCCGCCGTTGTCTATCGCCGTCTGGATATGAATGGTGACTCATTCTGACGACTCAATGTTCAATGCCGAAGCCGTATCGGCTTCAAGACCGCCAACAGCAGTGCGCCGACCGCAGCAGCGTGGTCTCACAGGACTTTACCCCTCAGGCAGGTGGGAACCTCAACCTGACCAGCACCAGCGGTGACATCCACGTGGTGCAGGGCATGGGTGTGGCGCCAGGCGCAAAGACCGGCGCATACGTGTACGCAGAAGCCAGCGTGGGCAGCAGCAAGTCCAACGCGAACAGCACCACCTGGCAGAAGCGCGGGCAAATCCAACGGCAGCTATCAGGGCGTGGGGCAGCAGTCGGGCCTGTTCGCCGGTGACGGTGGGTACCACGTCGATGCCGGTCACGTGAACCTGGTGGGCGGTGCGATTGCCAGCACCAACGCCACCAACAGCGAACTGACCGCGCAGACGCTGACCTTCAGCGACCTGCAGAACCAGATGCAGCACAGCAGCAGCTCGGGCAGCATCAGCGGTGGCTATGGCGGGCGGGCAGAGAATTGGAAGCCCACCACGGATGGTGCCACGCCGAACTTCGGTGGCGGCGTGCCGATGCACGAGTCGGGCGGCGACAGCAGTACCACCTGCGCCACGCTGACCGAGGGCAACATCGTGATCGGCGGCAAGAAGGTGACTGCCGCCGAGTTGGGCGTGAACACCGATGCCGCCACCGCGCACCGCGCGATTGAGGCGATGCCCAATGCCGAGCTGCAGCTGGCCAATCAGCAGGCGATGGCGAATGTGATGGGCACGGTGATGGCCACCAGCGACCAGGTTGCTGGGGATATCGCTGCGAATGCGCGGAAGAAGATCGGAATGGCTTATGACGAAGTCATGAGAGGCATGAGCCAGAGAAGGCTGCTGATGCGAGAGAATTCAAAGCTCTACATCTTCCAAAAACAGAGTAAGTGAGGTGAATTGTGATCACATACAGCCGGGCTTTATCGCAAGCCGTGGAGTACTTGAGGCAGTCTGACATTCTGGTCCAGATCTCGCTTGAGGGTGAGTTCCAGGAGGGTTGGTACTTTTTCTATCAGTCGAAGGAATTCTTGGACACCGGGGACTTCTCTGCACAGTTGGCCGGTAATGGCCCCTTCTTGATTGATAGGGATTCTGGAGAGCTTGTGGTTCTTGGCACAGATAGACCATTGGAGGAGTATCTAAAGGAGTACGCGGAACAGAAAAGAGCGAGAAATGCTTGACTCGCTCTCTTGTAGAACTGGCGTGGTCAGATGATGCGTTACGTAAAGATCGCTTTCCGCGCCACGCCGAGCGAGTATGAGGGGGTAAAGGATGGACCTGAAAAACCTTGGCGACGAAAGGATTGAACTGCATTTGACCAAGGATGAGCTGAACGTTCTTTTCTCCTGTCTGCGCGAGTCGTTCGCAACATTGGGTAGGAGTTCTTATCAAACGAGAATTGGCGTAACAATGGACGTTGGAAGCGCACTTGGTGATGAACTGATGCATCTCATGGAACGAGAGGGGATTGAACAGTAGCGTCGTTCCGCGTCTTCTCTGTCATGTAGCCAGCGGGAATTCCGGCACGTAATTAAACAGCATCTGTCTGCACCGTCTACGTGTCGACATCCACGTGGTCCAGGGCGCCCTGACGGCATCCACCACACTGGGCCTGGACTCCGGAAGCGACATCCTGCTGGAAGTCGGTCAGGCGCATCGGCAGGACAAGAGAAAGAGCAGCAATGCTTGCGCTGAGGTGGCGGGGCTTTCGCGAAGGGGGGATCTTCAGCGCCTTGCTGGGTGGGACGTTCGGTAGCGTCTGGACGATTGGGCGCCCAGACGGATAGCCGCGGCAATCCTGCTCGGTCTGGTCGCCGGTGCTCATGGTTCTTTCGTCTAAACTTCCGCGCTCGCAGGCCGCTCTCTGGTCAGTGGGTCCAGCTCCGCGAGCGCGTGCTGATTTTTCAACTTTGGAGCTGTCTGGTAATGAATGGAACGGTTCTTCCAGCGTGGTTGCATTCAATCGTATTTGTAGTGCTATCGATCTACATGTTCATGCTCTGGGCTGGCCTGAAGCGCGACGCGTTGAGCGAGGCACAGAAGCGCTTGATTGAACGTGTGGAATTTCTTCGGTCGCCAGGCGCCGCCCTATCAGGTGGTTGCCTATTCCTGGCTCTCGCCGTGGGTAATGCGGCTTGGGCTTACGGGTACCAATGGTGATCACTACCAAGGATGTTGCGTGAACGTCCGAAGCGTCGATTGTTCCAGAGCTTCGGCCCTGTTGTCTCCGATGAATGAAGGATTTTCTATGAAACAAGGCACCTACGCCTCAATCGCCATCGTGATCCTTTCGCTGTCTGGAGCTTCGGTGGCGTTTGCTGAATGCCAGTCGGAAACACCGGATATGGAGGGTACCCCCGCCAGGGCTGAGGTGTGCATCGTGTCGGCGGGGATGTTCAAACCCAATAGTGTGACTGCCAGCATCAATGGAAAGCCCGTGTTCAGTGGTACCGACTACGAGGATGTGGTGTTCGAGGGCCGGTACGAGGGGCAGGTCGTGGGTGGTGGTTGCAACGAAATGGTCACCGTGATGGACATGGCCACGATGAAGGGCGCGCCAATCGCAGTCCTGCCTGAGAGCTTGGTGTCTGAGTGCCGTATCACGTTTGACGCAGAGGGCCATTCCCTACCGTTTGAAAAGGACGCTGCCTGCAGCAAGACATTCTATGCCTCGCTCAATCCGTTGCTCGGCCAGCTCATGCCTGCCGCCGATGCCAAGCGCTGCACGGTGTTGCTCGACGGAGTTGAGGTTCTGAGCAAGGAGTTCAAGCTATAGGCAGAGCCTGTGATGGGGAGGTCGCACCCGTAGCGTCGAAGACACTGCATCGGGTCAGTGCGTTATAGGCTTTGTCAGCGGACTGCCCTCCCGCAACGTGCTCGCGGGCTGCAGTCGTGCGAGAGCTGGAACCATAACCCGGGAGCGCAGGTAGGCTTCGCCCTGCGTGGCTCTACGCAGGGCAAGGCCGAATGACGCACAATCAGGCCATGCCCAGATTCCGCCTCCCGTTCGTGCTGCTTGCCACCTTTCTGCTCGCCGCCTGCGCCAGCACCGATGTGCGCAGCCCGCTTGCAACCTGGGTGCCTTCGCCGAACTACAACAGTCGCAACCCGGTCATCATCGTGTTGCACCACACCGACCAGGACAACGTCCAGCAGAGCCTGCACACTCTGCGCACCGCCAACAGCGGTGGCAAAGTCAGCGCACATTATCTGGTGGGCGCGGATGGCCACATCTACCAACTGGTCGCCGATAGCCGCCGTGCCTGGCATGCCGGCGGTGGCCGCTGGGGCACCATCACTGACCTCAACTCTGCTTCGATCGGCATCGAGATCGACAACGACGGCGACAGTCCGTTTGCTGCTGACCAGATTGCCGCGTTGATCCGCCTGCTGGACGATCTGTGCACGCGCCTAAACATCCCGCGCACGCAGATCATCGCCCATGCGGACCTGGCACCGGTCCGCAAGCAGGACCCTAGCCGCTACTTCCCTTGGCAGCAGTTGGCCGAGGCGGGTTTCGGGGTATGGCCGCGCGCCAGCGATGGTGCTGCGCCGGAAGGCTTCGACCCGTGGTTGGCCCTGCAGGCCTTCGGCTACCCGCTGGACGACCGCGCCGCCGCAGCCGGCGCCTTCCATCGCCGCTTCCGTGGCCGTGACGACCTGCCGCCTGATCTCGACCTCGAAGACGCCCGCATCCTGCATTCGCTGCTCCTGCAGCGGTAGAGCGGACGGCCAGCGCGGACTGTTGATCCGCTGCGTGGGCAGCAGCCACTTACAATCAAACGCTTACACCGCACAAACGAGCACCCATGAAGGCCAAGCGCATCACCGCCGCATTCAAGCACCTCGCCTTGACCCTTCTGGGCCTGGCCCTGCTCGCCGCCTGCAGCGTCAGCACGCCCAAGCCCGATGCACCGCCGTCTACCACCCCCGGTACCTACGCCAAGGCTAATTGGAAAGCGCTCCCCGCCGTGAGCGACAGCGATCTGCAAGCCGGCTTCGCGGCTTGGCGCGGCGCCTGCCCGCGCCTGAAAAGCGACGCCACCTGGGCGCCCACCTGCGCAGCGGCGGCCAACATCGCCACTACGCCGTCCGCCGTCCGCCAGTTCCTGCAGGCGAATCTGGATGTCTACGCATTGCGCGCCGCCAACAACCGCGCCGACGGCCTGATCACCGGCTACTACGAGCCGATCTATGCCGGCAGCCTCACCCGCACCGCGAAGGCATCGGTACCGGTGTACGGCGTGCCCGACGACATGGTCAGCGTCCAGCTCGACAGCCTTTACCCCGAACTCAAGGGCAAGCGCCTGCGCGGCCGCGTGGAGGGGCGCGTGCTCAAGCCGTATGACGATGCCGCGCGGATCGCCGCGAACGGCGTCAAAGCCCCCGTATTGGCCTGGCTGACCAGCCCGATGGACCTGCAGTTCCTGCAGATCCAGGGATCCGGTCGCGTCCAGCTGGCCGATGGTCGTCAACTGCGGATCGCCTACGCCGACCAGAATGGCCATCCCTACCGCCCGATCGGCCGCTGGCTGGTGGAGCAGGGTGAGTTGAAGCAGGCCGACGTGAGCATGGCCGCCATCCGCGCCTGGGCCGATGCCCATCCCGCACGCGTGCCCGAGCTGCTGGCCAGCAACCCCAGCTATGTGTTCTTCACCCGTGGCCCGGACAGCGATGACGGCCCGCGCGGCTCATTGAACGTGCCGCTGACCGCCGGCTACAGCGTCGCGGTGGACCGCAACGTCGTGCCACTGGGCAGCCTGCTGTGGCTGTCCACCACGCGGCCGGACGGTACCGCGCTGGTGCGCCCGGTCGCCGCGCAGGACACCGGCGGTGCCATCACCGGCGAAGTGCGCGCGGACCTGTTCTGGGGCACTGGCGATGCCGCCGGTGAGCTGGCCGGGCACATGAAGCAGAAGGGCACGATCTGGATGCTGTGGCCGAAGGGTGTGGCGTTGCCGAAGGCGCCAGACCCCGCCAACTGACGGCGGGTGCACGCTGCCCGCGCGTTTGCCAGCTCTCGGCTGCGCGCAGCACAAGATCAACACGCCTGCCGTTTTGCACTACATTGGTGCAATGACCACCGTGCTCCTGCCCCCCGCCCTCGACGCCCTCGGCACTCCGGTCGCCTGGGCCGACGCCAGCGGCCGTGTGGTGGGCTGCAATCCTGCCTTCGCCCGCTGGCTGGGCGTGAGCGTACGCCGCCTGCTGGGCCAGCCGCTGGCCTCGCTGGAGGCCCAGGGCGACGCCTTGGCCCACTTCCTGGCCCGCGATGAGCGTGACACCCTGCGCCTGCACCGGCTGGCCTTGGCGCTGCCGGGCGATGCACCGCGCTTTGCCGAGGGGTGGCTGAGCCGCTGGGACGAGGGCGGCTGGCTGCTGGAGGCGCATCCGGTCGATGAATTCCCGGGGTTGGACCCCACCCAGGCGCTGCCCAGCGCGCTCAGTGCCGCGCTCAAGGGCCTGGCGCATGAGCTGCGCAACCCGCTGGCGGGATTGAAGGGCGCGGCCCAGCTGCTGGCACGCCGCAACGCACAGCGCGATCCGGACGAGCGTGAGCTGATCGAACTGATCGGCTCGGAAATCGAACGCCTGAACGGTCTGCTCGAGCAGCTGCTGTCGCCCGCACCGGCCGCGCCGCATGCGCCGCTCAACATCCACGCCTCGTTGGAGCGTGTCCTGCGCCTGGCGGAGAGCGAGGGCGGCTGGGCGGTCCGCATCCAGCGCGATTACGACCCCAGCATTCCCGAGTTCGATGGCGATGCCGACCGCCTCACCCAGGCGGTGTGGAACCTGGTCCGCAATGCGATCCAAGCCGGTGCGGGTACCGTTACCCTGCGCACGCGCGTGGAGCACGGCGTGCGCATCACCGATCAACTGCATCCGCTGGCGCTGCGGCTGGAAATCGCCGATGACGGCCGTGGCGTGCCCGAAGACCTGGCCGAGCATCTGTTCCTGCCGCTGGTCAGTGGGCGCGCCGAAGGCACCGGGCTGGGCCTGGCGCTGGCCCAGCAGGTCGCGCGCGAGCACCGCGGCACGCTGACCTACCGATCGCGCCCGGGCCATACCGTATTCACCGTGCTGCTGCCGATCGGGCAGGGCACCCCCGCCGAGGACACTGCCGCCCATGGCTGACCAGGTCGACACCACCGCCCAGCGCGTCTGGGTGGTCGACGATGACCGCGCGGTGCGCTTCGTGCTGTGCACCGCGCTGCGCGAGGCCGGCTACCGTGTCGAAGGCTTCGACGGTGCGGCGGCCGCGTTGGCGATGCTGGCCGAGCAGCCGCCGCCGGATCTGCTGTTCACCGATGTCCGCATGCCTGGTGATGATGGTCTGGTCCTGCTGGACAAGCTGAAGGCGGCGCATCCGCAGTTGCCGGTGATCGTGATGTCGGCCTATACCGATGTGGCGAGCACGGCCGGTGCCTTCCGCGGCGGTGCACAGGAGTTCCTGTCCAAGCCATTCGATCTGGACGATGCGGTCGCCTTGGCGCAGCGCGTCCTGCCGGCCCCGGATGTCACCTTGGCCGAGCCGAGCGAGACCGCCAGCACGACCCCGCCCGATCAGCGTCCGCAGCTGGTCGGCGATACCCCGGCGATGCGCGCGTTGTTCCGCGCGATCGGCCGCTTGGCGCAGGCGCCACTGTCGGTGCTGATCAATGGCGAGACCGGCACCGGCAAGGAGCTGGTCGCGCATGCGCTGCACCACGAGTCGCCGCGCGTGCAGGGGCCGTTCGTCGCGCTCAATACCGCGGCGATTCCGTCCGAACTGCTGGAGAGTGAGTTGTTCGGCCATGAGGCGGGTGCGTTCACCGGCGCGCAGCGTCGCCATATCGGCCGCTTCGAACAGGCCAACGGCGGCACGCTGTTCCTGGATGAAATCGGCGACATGCCATTGCCGCTGCAGACGCGTCTGCTGCGCGTGCTGGCCGAGGGCGAGTTCTTCCGCGTGGGCGGGCGTGAGCTGATCCGCGTGGATGTGCGCGTGATCGCTGCGACCCATCAGGATCTGGAAACGCTGGTCGCGCAGGGGCGTTTCCGCGCCGATCTGCTGCACCGGCTGGACGTGGTGCGACTGCGCCTGCCGCCGCTGCGTGAGCGTCGTGACGATGTCGCGCAGCTGGCCGAAACCTTCCTTGTTGCGGCCGCGCACAAACTCGATACACCGCCCAAGCGCCTGACCGCAGCAGCACTGCAGGCGCTGCGCGAACACGATTGGCCCGGCAACGTACGTGAGCTGGAGAACGTCTGCTGGCGAATGGCCGCGCTGGCGGCGGCCGACAGCATCGGCGTGGCCGATGTGGACAGCGCACTGCATCGCGGTGCCGGCGCACCGCGCTCGCGCAGTGCCGGTGATCCGGGGCAGTGGGAAACGCTGCTTTCGGCGTGGGCGCGCCAGCGTCTGGCCGAAGGGGCTGAAGGCCTGCACGCGCAGGTGCGCGACCGGGTCGACCAGGCGCTGCTCGAAGCGGCCCTGCAGATCACCCATGGCCGCCGTGCCGAGGCCGCCGCGCGGCTGGGCATGGGCCGCAACACCCTCACCCGCAAGCTCGGCGCCGGCCGCCGTCGCGGCGGATGAACCGCATGTCCACACCGCGTGTGCGCGATGTCCGGGCCGCTTTCATGGCCCGTGGACGAGCACACGGTTAGTTTGCAACCAAGGAGTCTTCCCATGCGCAGTTCCCAAGTCGTCCTCGCTGCGGTGATCGCGGTCGGTCTGGCCGCCTGCGGCACCACACCGCCGCCGCGCCCCGTCGCCCCCGTCGTACCGGTGGTCAGCACCGCGCAGATGGCCGAATCCAATCTGTCGCCGGCCTCGGCCAGTCTGGTCAGTGGACGCCTGGCGCTGGTGCCGGACGCCCGTGGCGTGCACATCACCGGTGTCATCGGTGGCCTGCAGCCGCTGCAGGTGGCCGGGTTCCATGTGCATGAGCGCGGCGACTGCAGTGCGGTCGATGCCAGCAGCGCCGGTGCGCATTTCAATCCTGCCGGCCAGCCGCATGGCCGCAACAGTGCCGGTACGCATCACGTCGGTGACATGGACAACCTGCGCGCCGATGCGCAGGGCCGCGTCAACGTCGACATCCGCCTGCCAGCGGTTACCCTTGGCGGCGGCGCAGCCACCGATATCGCCGGACGTGCCCTGATCGTGCACGCCAACGCCGACGATTACCGCAGCCAGCCGGCCGGCAACGCCGGCGCCCGAATTGCCTGCGGCGTCATCCGGGTCGTGCGCTGATCGCGCCCTCCTTCGACGTCGTTTCTTCCAACGCTACCCGCAAGGAGATCCACATGCGCCTGATCCACACCACCCTGTTCGCTGCCATCGCCGCGCTCGGCCTGACCGCCTGCAACAAGCCGGCCGACACCACCCCGGAAGCCACTCCGGCTGCCGAAGCCACGGCGTCCCAGCCGACGGCTGAAACGACCCCTGAGGCTCCGCCGGCAATGACCAGCGAAGCCCATGCCAACCACACTGCCATTGCCGATCTCGCTGCCACCCAGGGCAACGACGTCAAGGGCAACGTGACCTTCAGCGTCGTTGACGGCAAGGTCCACGTAAAAGGCCAGGTCAGCGGCCTCAAGCCGAACAGCGAGCACGGCTTCCACATTCATGAGAAGGGCGACTGCAGTGCGCCGGACGGCGCCAGCGCTGGCGGCCACTTCAATCCGGGCCAGCAGGACCACGGCAACGTGGCCAGCGAACCGCATCACGGCGGCGACATGCCCAACATCAAGGCTGATGCCCAGGGCAACGCCGTGGTCGACGCCCCGGTCTCGACCAACGTCAACATCGGCAAGGGCGATGGCTTCGACATCATCGGCCGCGGCCTGATCGTCCATGCCGACGCGGATGACTACAAGACCCAGCCGACCGGCAATGCCGGTGCACGCCTGGCGTGCGCGGTGATCAAAGCGGCCCCGTAATCCGGGCCGTGTTTGACGAAAAAACGCCGGCGAAAGCCGGCGTTTTTTTAACTACCTCCGTCCCTCTTGACGCCTCCCAGAACGCGTCTCAGATAGGCATTCATCCGGGCGCAGCCTTCGGTGGTGCTTTCGCACAAGGTGGCCCATGCCTGGCGGCGACGGTGGAGTTCATGCTCCGGCAGATACGTGCGCAACCGGGCAACGGACGGTGCCATCGGATGCGGTGGGGTGAAGATCAGCCAGGTTCTGGCGGAAAAGGCGGGATCTTCGATCACGGCCGCCGCGGTTGTCTGGTAGGCGAGCATGCCTGGCTCCAGTGGCAGCCCGCGCATGGCCTCCACGTCCTTGCGCATGGGCAGGCCTTCCACAAAGGCAGCGACCGTGGTGTATTCCATCGGCTCGCTGTCAGCTTCGTTGTGCTGTATCTCGCGGCTGCGGGCGGTCGCGGCGGCGAAGAGCAACAGGATGCACGCTAGAGCGATGCGGGATGCAGCGTTGAGTGTGTAAGCGTTCGTCTGCATGTGTCTTCCATGAAATATAGACAACGGGGACGGAGGTAGTTAAGCCGCAGACTTAACTACCTCCGTCCCCGTTAATGCCTTAGCGCGCCAGCAGCGCGCGCGCGTCCTGTCCGGCCTCGCAATGCACGAACAGCACCGGCAGGCCGTGCGCTTCCAGCACGGCGGCCATCTGCCGCTGGCGGATCAGGTACTGATCGTAGATGCCCTGCAGGCGATCGCAGTCGCCGGTGCCGTGGTTGTAGTACGCACACCAGCCGGCGGGGTCGAACAGCGCCATACGCACTTCGCCATCAGCGTATCGAAGCAGCGGCTCCGGCGCGGCATCCAGCCACTCTTCCACGTGCGGTGCCATCAGCGCGGTTTCGATCAGCGGCCAAAGAATCGCCAGGCCCTGGTTGTCGTACTGCATCGACATCATCGCGGCGAGATCATTCACCGTGAAATAGCGGGCGTGCTCGATCTGTGCGCCGAAGGCATTCTGCGCCTGCAGCGCAGTATCGGCCTGCGCCATGCCCTGGGCCAGCAGCACCTCTTCCAGCGCTTCGGCCACGGCCTGGGTCTGGACGACTTCGGTGCCGGTCAGCAGGAACGGGACGACCCGCAGGCCGCCGCCGGTCAGGCTGGCATCGGCCTGGAACGGCAGCGGGACATCGCCGTCGGCGCCGGCACCGAAGGCCAGCACGCGCGGGCCCTGGTTGCGGCCCGGGGCGCGCATCTGCAGTTCTTCCAGGCGCCGGTGCACCGGCCAGCCCGGGCGCAGGATTTCAGCCGGATCGAAATGGGCGCCGGCGAACACGAAGTCCAGCCCGCTGACGCCGGGCACCAGCTTGGCCAGATCGCGGCCGACGCGCTCGGCCAGTTCACCAGCCTGTTCGGAGGACAGCGCGGCATGGCGCGGGGCGTCGCCGCCGGCCAGTTCCAATGCCAGTACGCCAATGGCATTCATGCCGTGGTCGGGTTTGCTCATGGTTTCACGGTTGGCCCATCACAGGGCGGCAGCTACACTTGGGACCATTATGCCTGCTCCTTCGTGCAGGCCATGTTGCAGACACCCCTCCCATGCCAGGTATCTCCATGCCCAACGCCCGTCCCGTCGCCATCCTCGGCGGCGTCCGCATTCCGTTCTGTCGCCAGAACACGGCTTATTCGGACGTCGGCAACCTCGGTATGTCGGTGCGCACACTCGGTGCGCTGGTCGAACGCTTCGGCCTGCACGGCCAGCAGTTGGGCGAAGTGGCGATGGGCGCGGTGATCAAGCACTCCAGCGACTGGAACCTCGGCCGCGAAGCCACGCTGTCCTCGGGCCTTTCCCCGCTGACCCCGGGCATCACCATGCAGCGCGCCTGCGGCACCTCGCTGGACACGATCATCGCGGTGGCCAACAAGATCGCGCTGGGCCAGATCGACTCGGGCATCGGCGGCGGCTCGGATACCACCTCCGATGTGCCGATCGTGTACGGCAAGAAGCTGCGTGCACGCCTGCTCGCGGCCAACCGGGCCAAGAGCACCGGCGACAAGCTCAAGGCACTGACCCGCGGCTTCAAGCTGAGCGAACTCAAGCCGGAATTCCCGGGCGTGGCCGAGCCGCGTACCGGCAAGAGCATGGGCGACCACTGCGAAGACATGGCCAAGGAGTGGAACATCTCCCGCGACTCGCAGGACGAGTGGGCGGTGTCCTCGCACAAGAAGCTGGCCGCCGCCTATGAGCGCGGATTCTTCACCGATCTGATCGCGCCGTTCCGCGGCGTGGAGCGCGACAACATCCTGCGCGCCGATACCTCGCTGGAAAAGCTGGCCACGCTCAAGCCGGCCTTCGACAAGGTCTCCGGCCGCGGCACGCTGACCGCTGCCAACTCCACTCCGCTCACCGATGGCGCCTCGGCAGTGCTGCTGGCCAGCGAAGAATGGGCGCGTGCGCATGGCCACGAGCCGCTGGCGTACCTGCGTGATTCGCAGGTGGCGGCCGTTGATTTCGTGCACGGCGAAGGCCTGCTGATGGCACCGACCATCGCCGTGCCGGAGATGCTCAAGCGCAACGGCCTGACCCTGCAGGATTTCGACATCTACGAGATCCATGAAGCGTTCGCCGCCCAGGTGCTGTGCACGCTCCGCGCGTGGGAAAGTGAAGATTACTGCCGCAATCGCCTCGGCCTGGATGCGCCGCTGGGCAGGATCGACCCGGCCAAGATCAATCCGCTGGGGTCCTCGCTGGCCACTGGCCATCCGTTCGCCGCCACCGGCGCCCGCGTGATCGCCACGGCGGCCAAGCAGCTGGCCGAACGCGGCGGTGGCCGCGCGCTGGTCTCGATCTGCACCGCCGGCGGCATGGGCGTGGTGGCGATCGTCGAGCGCTGATCGCCTGCGCTGCATTGAACGAAGAAGGCCGCCCAAGGGCGGCCTTCTTTTTTGTATCTGGCGGAGGTGTACACCATCCCGCTCTGGTAGTGCCGGCCGCTGGCCGGCTCCTCAAACCCTCTCCGGGACCCCGCATTGCCGGCCAGCGGCCGGCACTACCTGGTACCTGCTGCCCTTTACGGCAGACGCGGATTGCCGAACTCGTCGCGCTCCACGTGCAGGCGATCTTCCTCGGCGAGCACGCGTCCTTGCTCCACATGCAGGCGATCCTGCACCGGGGCCGGTTCGCCCATCAGCGATTGCTCCTCGACGGTGGCGCGTTCGGGCACGATCGGGTCCAGTGGCGTCGTGGTAGAGGCCCGGGCCAGCGCCACGCTGTCATCACCACGCTGCTGGCGCAGGGCATTGGCGAAGCACTGCGAGGCCAGCGCGGTCTCGCCGCGATCCAGGAACACCTCGCCCAACGCTTCCCATGCGGCCGGGCCGGCACCGGCGGCGATCGCGCGGTGCAGGTAATCCTCGGCCAGAGTGTGCTGACGCTGACGCGCGGCAATGCGGCCCAACGCCAGCAGCAATGCGGGGCTGGAAGGCTGCGTGGTCAACCAGCGCTGCAGGTTGGCCTGGCGCGTGGCCAGCTTTTCGACCGGCATCTGGCCGTAAAGCGTCACCACCGATTCGTCCCAGCGCGTGTCCAGCGCCTGTTCGAGGTTGAGCAGGGCCGGTTCGTCCCAGTCCAGTGCAACCGCACGCAGTGCATAGGCGGAGACGACATCCGGATCGCTGCGCAGGGCTTTCGGGGTGGCTTCCCACTGGGCGGCCAGCGCGTTGACGTCACCGGCTTCCAGCAGCGACTGCGCGGCCAGGCGGATTTCCAGCTCGGCCACGGCGGCATCGGGCAGCACTTTCTGCTTACGCAGCGCGCCCAGCTGGCCATAGGCCTCATGCGCGCGATCGGCACGCGCCAGCGCTTCGGTACGCAGCCAGAGGCCGCGCGGCGGCAGCGGCTGGATCGCGGCAACGTCCAGCACGTTGATCGCATCGACCGGGCGTTCCTGGGCCAGCAGGCGTTCGGCCAGCAGCAGGGCATGGCTGGTGGCATCTTCGGTGGCCAGGCGCTGCAAATACTGATTGACCGCCGCATCGTCATCGCGCGCCTGCGCACTGCGGACCGCAGTCACCATGGCAACCGCGCTCACTTCCTTGTCTTCAGCAGCGCTGGTCAGCAGCTTTTCCGCACGCTGCCAGTGGCCGTGTTCGTGTGCCTGCAGGCCTTCGGTGAGGCGGGCGCGGCCCTGCTTGCGGCGGTAGCGGCCCCAGGCGCGGAACGGCGAGGCCAGCAGGCTCCACAGCAACCACAGCACCAGCAGGCCGACCAGCACCATCAGCGCGACCTGGGGCACGGTGGAGCGGTAGTCGGTGCCGCCATAGCGGTAGATCACTTCACCAAACTGGCGCAGCTGCTCGGTACCGAGCCATTGCGAGGCGATCACGCCCAGGGCGACGGCCAGCAGCAGGACCACTAGAGATTGAAACGGCTTCATCGATTAACTCCCAGTACGCATCGTGCGCAGTTGCTGCAGGGTGCTGCCCAGTTCGGGCAACGATGGACGCAGCTCACGGGCGCGTAGTTGATGCAGTTCAGCACGACGCTCGCGCAGAGCAGGTGAATCCGGCCACAGCCGCGGCAGCCACAGCGCCACACGGTCCAGCGCCTGGGCGTAACCGGCCTGGTCGCCGCGCTCCACGGCGGCGCGCGCCAGGGTCAGCTCCAGCTGCAGCGAATCCCAGGCGGCCACACGCTCGGCCTCGGTCAAGGGGCCCTGCAGGCGGGTGGGAGTGATGGTCACGAACGGGGCCAGCACCTGGTGCCACCACGGCGTCACGGCCGTGGCGTCGACCGGTGCGTCAATCTGCTCTGGCAGGCCGGTCAGGGCCGCGGCGAACTGCGCCAGCGCGGCCTGTGCCTGGGCGCGTGCGCCCGGGCCGAGTGCATCCACGGCGTTGCGCTCCTGCATCAGCGCCTGCCGCAGGTTCAGATACTCACTGCCCTGCACGTCGTCCAGCGAGGTCGCCGCCAACGCGTACAGGCGCTTGGCCCCCTCGACGTCATCGGCATACGCCAGGCGCTGCCCGGCCTGGCTCAGCAGCAGCTCGGCCTCTTCCAGCTGCAGCGCCTGGGCGCCGTGGCGGGTGCTGTCGGCGAGCTTGGCCAGATTCTCTTCCAGCAGCGCATTGCGTTGACTCAGGCCCAGCATTTCATCGCGCAGCACGCGGTTGGTCGCGGCCGCATCCTGCACGCGCTGGGAGGTCGAACGCTGGTCGCGGCGCAGTGCCTCGACGCTGTCCAGCAGGCCCTGCATCTGCAGTTGACTGTTCTCGGCGCGAAGGCGCTCCTGCGTCTGTCGCGATTGCCATTGCATCCAGCCCCAGGCACCGGCCCCGACCAATACGGCCAGCGCCGCGATCAGCACGATCCAGCGCAGGGGGCGGCTCGAAGAGGGGGGCGAAACAGGGTCGTTCATACAGGCATCCTTGTCGCGCGCGCCGGGCAGTCCGCTTGGCTGGCGAGCGACGTGGCGCACAGCATCGCCTGACGCCCGAGCCCCCTGCAAGGCCGCAGCCCTTCCCTGTTCAGGAAGATGCGGGGTGCATGAGCGCGGCGTGTGCAGCGCCAACCAGCTGCGCCGGCAGCGGGCCGGCGGCCAGGAACACGTTGAGGAAGCCGGCCGCCTGTGCCTGCGCTACCAACCGGTCGCTGGCGGCCGCCACGGCTGCCGTGCGCAGGCGGGCCTGCAGGTCCGGGGGGAGCTGCTCCAGCACCAGTGACAAGGCCTCGCCACTGCTCACTGCCAGTGCCCAGGGGGCAGATGCCTGCCGCAGCCGTTGCAGCGTGCGCGGTGCCAACGGCAGGGGCTGGCGCACATACACGTTGGCCCGCAGCAGCTGGGCGCCGCGCTGCTGGAGGGTGGTGGCGATCACCCCACGCCCGCCTGGGGCCGTCACCAGCCCGGCTCGCAGGCCGCGCAGGTCCGCCAGCGCAGGCAGCGCCAGCAACCCTTCGCTGTCCATCCGCCCCGGGGCGAGCACATCACGGGCGCCCTGCCGCGCCAGGGCGGCGGCCGTCCCTGCGCCGACCGCCAGCCACTGGCCGCCGTGCGGGCCATCCAGGGGGGCAAGCCGCGCTGCGGCATGGACGGCGGCCGGGCTGCTGAAGACGACCCGCTCGGCCGCCAGCGCAGCGGCGAGGTCGGCGCAGGTGGCCGCATCCCTGCGCGCCTGCAGCGCCCACGGTGACAGCGCGATGACGCTGGCGCCGGTGCCCTTGGCCGCACGTCGCACAGGCGCATGCTGGCCACGCGGGCGCAGCGAGATCAGGGTCCAGGGCGCGACTTTCGTTTCGGTGTTCATTGCGGGCATTATGCGAGCCCTTCGATGTGACGTGATCAGCCAGATGTCCGCAACCGATTCCCTGCCGGCGCAGTTGTCCGCGCTGCAGCATGTCCTGGATACCATGCCGCCGGTGGCGGCCATGCAGATCCGGGTCCACGACTATCGCGACGGCGTCCTGCATATTCGCGCCCCGCTGGCGGCCAACGTCAACGACAAGGGCAATGCGTTCGGCGGCAGCCTCGCCTCGGCGCTGACCCTGTCCGGTTGGGCGCTGGTGACCCTGCGCCTGCGTCTGGCCGGGTTCGATGCGGATGTCTACGTGGCCGACAGCCACATCCGCTACCTGGCCCCGGTCTATGGCGACCTGGATGCGCAGGCCCAGGCCGACGCGGAGGTCGATTGGGACAGCTTCCTGGCCACCTTCGCCCAGCGCGGCAAGGCCCGCATCAGCCTCACCGCCCGCCAGCCTGGCGAAGGCGACAAGGCCGCCGCAGAGCTGAGCGGGCGCTTCGTGGCCTTCGCCAGGCGGTAGGATGGGCGCCTTGCCTATTGGGGAATTCGCATGCGCCGTACGCTCCAGATCCTGCTGATCGCCTTGTTCGCGCTGACCAGCGTGACCGCGCTCGCCGCCGAGCAGAAGACCACCAGGAAGCAGCGCAAGGCGCTGGAGGAAACCCAGATCAAGTACGACGCCACGATGCGCTGGGGCACCGTCGAGGACGCTTTGCCGTACCTGGATCCGGAGTACACCAAGGTTCACCCGCTGAGCGATCTGGAGCTGCGCCGCTTTGAGCAGGTGAAAATCTCCAGCTATCGCGCCAGCGACAACGTGCCCATGCCCGACGGCCGGGTGGGGCGCACGGCCGAGGTGCGGGTGATCAACAACAACACCCAGTCCGAGCGGACGGTGCGGGTGCGGGAGATCTGGCGCTGGGACGCCGAGGACAAGCGCTGGCTCCAGGCCAACGGCCTGCCGGACCTCTGGCAGGACCGCTGAGGCCCGCCCGCACGGGGCTGGACGCCGATTCGCCCGCATGTGCGACAATCGGCGCCCGCTTATCGACCCGTGATCTTAGTGAATTACGAAGAGTTGCTGGCCTTTGCCGGCCGAAACCCGATGTTGTCGATGGCCCTGGTCGGCCTGACCGTGGCCATCATCGTGACCGAAGTCCGCCGACTGTTCCGCGGCTTCAAGTCGCTCAAGCCGGCTGAACTGACCCAGCTGATGAATGCCGGTGGCGCCATCGTGGTCGATCTGTCCTCGAGCAGCGATTTCGAGAAGGGCCATATCGCCGGCAGCCGCAACGTGCAGCCAAGCCAGTTCGGTCCGGAGCACAAGCTGGTGGCCAAGGCCCAGCAGAGCCCCGTCGTTCTGGTGTGCCGTACCGGCAATGCCTCCGAGACCGCTGCCAAGGCGCTGAAGAAGGCCGGTTTCACCCAGGTCAACGTGCTCGACGGTGGTATCCCGGCGTGGCAGCAGGCCGAGTTGCCGCTGGTCAAGGGCCGCAACTGATCCGCCTCGGATTGCAGCGCACGCCTTGTGCGCGGCGCACAGCGCCCCCATCGCAGGGCATGTAACAATCCGTTTTTACAGCATTCATTTTTGGAGCAACAGGAAATGTCCGAAGAGAACACCAACGGCGCGGTCGCGCCGGTCGACGCCGCCACCGGTCCCTCGTTCACCGTCGAGAAGATCTACGTCAAGGACGTTTCGTTCGAATCGCCGAACGCTCCGGCCGTCTTCAATGACGCCGTGCAGCCGGAACTGCAGCTCAACCTGAACCAGCGCGTGCAGCGTCTGGGCGAGAGCGCCTTCGAAGTCGTGCTGGCCGTGACCCTGACCTGCAAGGCCGGCGAGAAGACCGCCTATGTGGCCGAAGTGCAGCAGGCCGGCGTGTTCGGCCTGGTCGGCCTGGACCCGCAGTCGATCGACGTGCTGCTCGGCACCCAGTGCCCGAACATCCTGTTCCCGTACGTGCGTTCGCTGGTGAGCGAGCTGATCCAGGCCGGCGGCTTCCCGCCGTTCTTCCTGCAGCCGATCAACTTCGAAGGCCTGTACGCCGAAACCCTGCGCCAGCGTCAGGAACAGGGCGAGACCTCGCTCGCTGATTCCGAGCCGGCCGGCAACGCCTGATCGGCGCTGCAGTACGGATGAGCAACCACGCAGACAAAATCGCGGTTCTCGGCGCCGGCTCCTGGGGCACCGCCCTGGCGAGCCTGCTCGCGCGGCACGGTCATCCGACCGTGTTGTGGGGGCGCGATGCGGCGATGGTCGAGGCCATCGACCAGCGCCACGAGAACACCCGTTATCTGCCGGGCATTCCGCTGCCCGAGTCGCTGCGCGCGACCACCGATCTGGCCGCTGCCGTCAAGGACGCTGCCTGGATCCTGGTGGTGGTGCCCTCGCACGCCTTCGGTGAAACCGTGCGTGCGCTGGCGCCACTGCGGCCGGCCGAGGCCGGCGTGGCGTGGGCGACCAAGGGCTTCGAACCCGGCTCCGGTCGGTTCCTGCACGAAGTGGCGCGTGAGGTCCTCGGGCCGGACGTGCCGCTGGCGGTAGTGACCGGTCCGTCGTTCGCCAAGGAAGTCACCCAGGGCCTGCCGACCGCGATCACCGTGCACGGTGACGCGCCGGACTTCGCCCAGCAGGTGGCCGATGCCATGCACGGTCCGGCGTTCCGCGCCTACACCGGCGATGACATGGTCGGTGCCGAGCTCGGCGGTGCGATGAAGAACGTGCTGGCCGTGGCCACCGGCGTCGCCGATGGCATGCAGCTGGGCCTTAACGCCCGTGCCGGCCTGATCACCCGTGGCCTCAACGAAATGCTGCGGCTGGCCGCGGCGATCGGTGCCAAGCCGGAGACCCTGATGGGGTTGGCCGGTCTGGGTGATCTGGTGCTGACCTGCACCGGTGATCTCTCGCGCAACCGGCGCCTGGGGCTGGCCCTGGGCCGTGGCCAGACGTTGACCGATGCGGTCCGTGAGATCGGCCAGGTGGTCGAGTCGGTGCAGACCGCCGATGAAGTGATGCGCCAGGCGCGCCGTCATGGGATCGATCTGCCCATCTCCGACCGCGTGCGCGCGGTGCTGCACGGTGAGCAGACGCCGGAAGAAGGATTGCGTGCGCTGTTGGCACGCGAGCAGAAGCCGGAGTATCCGGACACGCTGTTCAAGTGAGGCACGAAAAACCCCGGCAAGCGCCGGGGTTTTTTTTCACCGCCAGAACGAAAAAACCCGGCGCAGGGCCGGGTTGTTTCGTGGCGTACCGACGAGGGCGTCGCCAGGTGCTGCATATAAGTGAAGCCCGGCGTGAGCCGGGCTTCATGGCGCAGGGGAGAGAGACCGCGCCATCCAACAACGTACCGCGGTGGTGCGTATCGCGTATTACCAGGTGAAGCGCGGACCGACGAACCATTCCTTGTCGCCGCCCTTGGCCAGCTTCACTTCGCCGGCCAGGCCCCAGTTCTGGTTGAGCTTGGCCTGGGCGCCGACACGGCCGTAGAACTCGCCGTCCGGATTGATGCCGTGCTTCTTGCTGTAATCCTCGTAACCGGCCATCACGTAGCCTTCGAAGTTCGGGGTAAACGCGCTGCGCACGCCGACTTCGGTCGAGTAACCGTTGAAGTCCAGGCCGCGCTTCGGATCGAACTTCTGGTAAGCAACGCGGGCCACCAGATCGGTGGTCGGGGCGATGCCGTAGTTGTAGCCGACACCGACCTTCCACTGGTCCACATCGTTGCTGCCGCGCTTGGTTTCCTGCGCGTTGTAGTCACCGAAGATGTGGAAGTTCGGCGCCACGGCGACCGAGCCCTTCACCGCCCAGCCATCAGCGTCGCCGCCCTTGGCATCGGTGTTCACGTAGCCGCCTTCAACATAGTTGTACGACAGACCGTCGGTTGCCGAAGCAGCGAACGGCAGTGCAGCGAGCAGACCCAGAGCAAGCAGGGAAGTCTTCATTTTCGGGGACACCTTTTTATTTTTTGGTTTTGTCCGCCAGCAGTGGAGGGGGAAATCGCTGCTGGCGACAGGTGTGAATTATCCGTTAGTCACCCGAATTAGCCCTGAATATCAAACTGAGCAGTACATAAATGCAGCCGCATTACAGGGAACTCTTTGTGTGCGATCTGTTAGGTACGCGCGCAACACATCACGCACGACGGATCGCCATCGCGATGGCGGTGCATCGCGCGTGCATCGAAGCGGGTAGAGGTGCCGTCCGCGGGACGGCGACGATCAGCGTTCGCCGTCGCGCAGGTAATCGAACAGCTCGGCGTCGCCCTTGAGACCGAGCTTCAGCATCGCGTCGCCCTTCTGGCGGCTGATGGTGCTCACGCTCTTGTGCAGATGGAGGGCGATCTCTTTGACCGTCATGCCACTGCCCAGCAAACGCAGCACTTCCAGTTCGCGCGGCGAGAGCGGTTTGGCTTCGCCTTCCTCCACGCTGTTCGTGCCGATCGCGTAAATGCGCTCTTTCAGCGTGAGGCTGACATAGGGCACTCCGCGATGCACGGTCTGGATCGCCAGTGGCAGTTCGTCCATCGAAGACGTCTTGTCGACCAGACCCAGCACCCCGGTGGCCACCACCAGGCGCAGGATGGCCAGGTTGTTGGAAACGCTCAACATCAGCACCGGCAACGCGGGGAAACGCCGACGGATCATGGCGATCATCGCAAAGCCATCGGCCTGCTGGCCGCCCGGCATGGAGTAGTCCGTGACCAGCACATCGCAGGGGTGATCGGACAGCGCGGCCATCAGCTCGGCCACGGTACTGGCCTCGGCCACCACCTGGCCAATGCCGCTGGATTCGATCACGGCCTTCGTGCCGATCCGTACGACCGGATGGTCATCGGCAATGATAATGCGCAGGGTCATGGACTAGTATTGCCTGTAAGGCAGCCGTCGGGCCGTGCCGGGATGGGGATATCATTCTACGGAGATCAGGCAGCATGCGTATCCATGTCGTCCGCTGGCTGGTGCTGTTCGTGCTCGCAACGGCATGGAGCGTGTCGGCATCCGCCGCTCCGCCGCCCACCTTGTCGCCCCGGCAGAGCGAGTGGCTTGGCAGGCACCCTACCATCATCCTGGGCATGTACGACAGCGGTTGGCCGCCGTTCGAATCCATGCGCGACGGCAAACCGGTCGGCCTGGGTTACGACTACCTGAGCCTGCTTGCCCGGCAGCTGGGGGTCCAGGTGAAGGTGCGGATGTACCGCGACTGGAGCGATGTCCTGGATGCCGCCTGCCGCGGCGAAGTCGACGTGGTGATGAACATCACCCTCACCGCCGACCGAACGCGGTGCATGGTCTATACCCGGCCCTATGCGAATGCCCCGCTGGCACTGGTCGGCCGCCCCGGCGATACCCGCGCATCGGCCGATCCGGACCTGCGCGGACTGCGCGTGGTCACCGAGCGCGAGTTCGTCACCAGTGATGAGGTCCGCGCGCGCTTTCCCGCCGCCCGCCGTGTGATCGCCGCCAACACCATGGCTGCACTGGCCATGGTCGGCAACGGCGAGGCCGATGTGTACATCGGCAATGCCTATGTCGCTACGGCACTGATTGCCGAGCGGCGGCTGACCGATGTCGCTCTGCTGCGCCCCAGCGACCTGCCACCGGAGCGCCTGCATTTCGGTGTGCCCAACGCCAAACAGCCGTTGGCCGAAGCACTGGACATGGGCCTGGCGGCGCTGGCGGACGGTGATCGCGAGCAGCTGCAGCGGCGGTGGCTGCAGACGCCGGCATGGTCGGTCCAGTCGCAGATGATTCTGGGCATTGCAGAGAAGCGCGTGCTCGCCACGCCTTTGCGGCTTGCCTTCGCGCCGAATGCGGCACCCCTGGCCTTCATCGACAGCAACGATCAGCCCAGCGGCGTATCGGCCGAATACCTGCGCCTGCTGCGCACCGTGGGTGCACAGCTCACCCGCGTCCCGGCGCATGACTGGTTCGACGTGCGCGAACAACTGCGGCGTGGCGACGTCGACGCGATCATGGGCATCCCCAACGACTCGACCTACCTCGGCGAGGAGTGGGTTTTCAGCCAGCCCTTCATCACCGTGCCGAACGTGATCGTCACTGCCGCCGGCAGCCCTTCGGTGCTGGGCGTGCGCGACCTGGACGGGCGCAGCATCCTGCTTGCCGATCCGGACCGCCTGCGCGGCTACATCCTGCAGCAGGCGCCGAACGCGCGCATCGTACCAGCGCGCAGTGCCGAGCTCGCGCTGGCACGACTGGCCCATGGCGATGCCGATGCCTACATCGGGAATCTGGCGATCGTCGACCGGATCGTCCGCGAACGCTACCCCGCGCAATTGCACGTGGCGGCGCCGGCCGGCTTCAGTGATCGGTTGTCGCTGGCGGTCAAACGGCAGTACGCGCCGCTGGCCACCACCTTTGACCGCATGCTGGTCAGTATGAGCGCGCGTGAGCACGAAGCGATCCGCAGCGACTGGCTGTCGGCCGAGTACCGCAGTGATCTGGATTGGCGCGGGATCGCCCGCTGGGCGGTGCCGTTGACGCTGGTGCTGCTGACGGCCCTGCTGGTGCACGGCTGGGGACACTGGCGGCTGCGCAGTGAAGTGGCGATGCGCCGACGTGCCGAGCAGCGCCTGGCCGAGGTGACCGACAACCTGCCGGCGATCGTTTACCAGGGGCGGCGCGAGCGCGATGGGCGCCTGTCGATCCCGTATATCGCTGGCGATACCGAAGCCCTGTTCGGGCTCAGCGCGGCCGACGCGATGGCCGACGAGAGCGCGTTGATGGACCGGATCGACGAACGCGATCGCGCCGGCGTACGCCAGGCACTGGAGCGCGCCGCACGCGACTTCGCCCCGCTGGACATGGAGTTCCGTACCTGCCCGCGTGGCACGCTGCGCTGGGTGCGCTCGCGCGCGCTGCCCTACGACGCCGAAGACGGCGCGCTGTTGTGGAGCGGCTATTGGGTCGATGTCACCGAGGGGCGTGCGCAGGCCGATGCGCTGGCGTTGGCCAAGGCGGCGGCCGAGCGCGCCACCGCGGCCAAGTCCGAGTTCCTGGCCACGATGAGCCACGAGATCCGCACGCCGATGTCCGGCGTGCTCGGCATGGTGGAGGTGTTGTCACACACCACCCTGGATACCGAGCAGCGCCGCATCATCGGGGTGATCGAAGACTCGGCGCAGATGCTGCGGCAGATTCTGGACGACCTGCTGGACTACTCCAAGATCGAAGCTGGCGCGTTGTCGCTGCAGCCGCATCCGGTGGCACTGCGCGCGCTGCTCGGCAATGTGCAGCAGCTGCTTGCGCCGCAGGCCGTGGCCAAGGATCTGGCGCTGCGGATGCACATCGACGATGACGTAGCGGCGATGCATCTGGCCGATGGCATGCGCCTGCGCCAGATCGCCTTCAACCTGCTCAGCAATGCCCTCAAGTTCACCCATCGCGGTGAGGTCAGCGTTGCACTGGCGGTGATCGATACCGATGCAGACGGCGCGCAGACGCTGAGCCTGACCGTGCGCGACACCGGCATCGGTATCTCCACCGAGCAGCGCGAGCGTCTGTTCGCGCCGTTCGCCCAGGCCGAGGCTGCCACCAGCCACCAGTACGGTGGCACCGGGCTGGGCCTGAGCATCTGCCAGCGGCTGGTCGCGTTGATGCACGGCTCGCTGACGCTGCACAGCGCGCTGGGCGAAGGTACCCGCGTGGAGGTGCGGTTGAGCCTGCCTGCCGTCGCAGCGGAAGAACTGCCCGGCGCCGCCGAAGAGCAGGCCAACACGCTGCCGATGCCGGCCGAGCTGCTGCAGCGGCGCGTGCTGATCGTGGAAGACCATCCCACCAACCAGGCGCTGATGGGCTGGCGCATGCAGCAGTTGGGCCTGCCACACGTGCTGGCCGAGAACGGCGAGCAGGCACTGGCGCTGCTGGCCCGCGCCCGCTTCGACCTGGTCATCACCGATTGCCGCATGCCGGTGATGGACGGGTATGCCATGACGCGGCGCATCCGCGAGCAGGAGCGCGACCACGGCAGGCCACGGTTGCCGGTTCTGGCATTGACCGCCAGTGCGCTGGAGGATGACCTGCAGCGGTGCCGTGAGGCGGGCATGGACGATCTGCTGGGCAAGCCGGTGCCGCTCGCACTGCTGCGGCAGGCGTTGCTGTGCTGGTTGCCGGGCAGCGATCAGCGCGGGCACGTGCTGGTCACCGATCCCGACGATGCGGCTGGCGACGCACTGCCGGATCGTGCAGCGGTGGTGCGCCGGTTCGGATCGGCGCATGTCGCCACCGTGCTCATCGACAGCCTGTGCACCACCTCGGAAGAGGATCTGGCGCGCCTGGATGCCGCGGTACGCGATGACGCGAGGCAAGCCACGATCGATGTGCTGCATCGTCTGGTCGGCGCCCTGGCGACGCTGGGCGCCGATGCACTGGCTACCCGGGCGCGCACCCTGCTGGAGCAGGTGGAGCAGGGCGGGGTCGCCCCGCAGGCCGGGGCCATCGCCGACTTCGCCGCTGGCCTGCGTGCCTACCTGCCGCAGTTGCAGGCGTCCTGAGGTGCTCAACCGGCGATGAGGTCAGCGCTGCTGCTGCAGGTACTCGATCACCTGCCGGCGGCGCTCCGGATCGGCGGTGGTGTTGACCATGCGGGTGCCCGGCACCACGCGGGTCGGCGAGCGCAGGAACGCATCCAGGGTCTGCTCGTTCCAGGTCAGCCCGGCCTCGCGCATGGCGTTGGAGTACGGGTAGCCGGTGACACTGCCGGCGCGCCGGCCGATCACCCCGTGCAGGTTCGGGCCGAAGCGGTGGACGCCGCCGGGGCTGACCGTGTGGCAGCCGGCGCAGATTGCGAACGCGCGCTGCAGATCCTGGTGATGGGCCTGCTCCGGCGTCTGCGGGGCGCGCGAACACGCCGCCAGCAGCAGGCAGGCCAGCAACGGCACTATCGATCGGAAAGCAGGGGCCATGGCGCAGCGGTCACGTCCAACAGGACGCTCAGGATAGCGAGCGCGGCGGTGACTGCCGCGCCCGATGGCCTGCGACCGGTGGTCGCAGGCCGTTGCGATCACATGCCCGAGTAGTTCGGACCGCCACCGCCCTGCGGGGTCACCCAGACGATGTTCTGGGTCGGGTCCTTGATGTCGCAGGTCTTGCAGTGCACGCAGTTCTGCGCGTTGATCTGCAACTGTTCGTGCCCATCGCTGCCGACGAACTCGTACACGCCCGCCGGGCAGTAACGCGCTTCCGGCCCGGCGTATTCGCTCAGGTTGATCCGCACCGGCACGCTGGCGTCCTTGAGCGTCAGGTGGCTGGGCTGGTCTTCGGCGTGGTTGGTGCTGCTCAGGAACACCGAGCTGAGGCGGTCGAAGGTGAGCACGCCATCGGGCTTGGGATAAGTGATCTTCGCGTGCTTCGACGCCGGCTCCAGGCAGGCGTGGTCCGGGGTGCTGTGGCGCAGCGTCCACGGCGGATTGCGGATGCCGAGCTTGGGCAGCAGCCACTGCTCGATGCCGGTCATCAACGTGGCCACGGTCTGGCCCTTCTTGAACCACTGCTTGAAGTTCTTGGCCTGCTGCAGCTCGGCATGCAGCCAGCTGCTCTCGAACGCCTGCGGATAGGCGCTCAACTCATCGTGCTGACGATCGGCGGCGAGCGCATCGAAGGCCGCATCGGCGGCGAGCATGCCGGTCTTGATCGCGGCATGGCTGCCCTTGATCCGGCTGACGTTGAGGTAGCCGGCCTCGCAGCCGACCAGCGCGCCACCCGGGAACACGGTCTTGGGCAGCGACATCAAACCACCGGCGGTGATCGCGCGCGCGCCGTAGCCGATGCGCTTGCCCCCTTCCAGGTGCTTGCGGATGTCCGGGTGCGTCTTGAAGCGCTGGAACTCTTCGAACGGGCTCAGCCACGGATTCTTGTAGTCCAGGCCGACCACATAGCCGATCGATACCTTGCCACCCTCGGCGTGGTACAGGAACGCGCCGCCGTAGGTATCGTTATCCAGCGGCCAGCCGGCGGCGTGCACCACCAGGCCCGGCTCGTGCCTGGCCGGATCGATCTGCCACAGTTCCTTGATGCCGATGCCGTAGGCCTGCGGATCCTTGCCGGCATCCAGCTGGAAGCGGGCGATCAGCTGGCGGCCGAGATGCCCGCGCGAGCCTTCGGCGAAGATCGTGTACTTGGCGTGCAGCGCCATGCCGCGCTCGAACGCCGGGCCGGGCTGACCGTTCTTCTCGATGCCCATGTCGCCGGTGGCCACGCCGATCACCGCGCCATCGTCGCTGTACAGCACTTCCGCCGCCGGGAAGCCGGGGAAGATCGCCACCTCCAGCGCTTCGGCCTGCTGCGCCAGCCAGCGGGTGACCTCGCCGAGGCTGACGATGTAGTTGCCTTCGTTGTGGAAGCACTCCGGCAGCAACGCGTTGGGCGTGCTGCGCGCGCCGGTTTCATTGAGGAACAGGAACTCGTCGCGGGTGACCTTCTGCTTCAGTGGCGCGCCGCGCTCGGCCCAGTCCGGGAACAGTTCGGTCAACGCGCGTGGATCCATCACCGCGCCGGACAGGATGTGCGCGCCGGGTTCAGACCCCTTCTCCAGGATGCACACCGACAGCTCGCGGCCGGCCTCGATGGCGCGCTGGCGCAGCCGGATCGCGGTGGCCAGGCCAGCGGGGCCGCCACCGACGATCACCACATCGAATTCCATCACTTCACGCGGGGGCAGGACGTTGATTGCTTCGCTCATGGGGCTGCGTAACTCTTGGGTAGTGCCGCGGGGTGAACGGCGGCGGTTGCCTGGGAATCGCGCGTGTCACACCACGGCGAAACGGTGGATCAGTGCGCCAGAGTACCGGCACGACGCATTTAAGCCTAGATCGCCGACGATGACAGCGGTGTTGGTGCGCGATCGATGCCGATATGCTGCGATGCAGCAATGGGCGCGGCATCCCGTCTCTTGGCCCTTACCCGCGCAGCGACCACAATGGAGGCCTGTTCCACCGCCACCTGCCGGGATGCCATGTCACTCAATCCGTTCGATCTGTTCGATATCCGTTCGCTGCTGAGCGAGGAGGAGCGCGCGGTGCAGGCGACGGTGGCGCGCTTCACCGATACCCGGGTGCTGCCGATCATCGGTGATGCCTTTGATGAAGGCCGCTTTCCTGATGAACTGATCCCCGAGATCGCTGCCCTGGGTCTGCTTGGCTCCAGTCTGCCCGAGCAGTACGGCGGCGGTGGATTGAACGCGGTGAGCTACGGCTTGATCTGCCAGGAACTGGAGCGCGGCGATTCGGGCCTGCGCAGTTTTGTTTCGGTGCAGAGCTCGCTGTGCATGTACCCGATCTACGCCTACGGCAGCGAAGAACAGCGCCTGCGCTGGTTGCCGGACATGGCCACCGGCAAGGTGATCGGCTGCTTCGGCCTGACCGAAGCGCATGGCGGCTCCGATCCGGCGGCGATGAAGACCCGCGCGGTGCGTGATGGTGGTGACTGGCTGATCAACGGCAGCAAGATGTGGATCACCAGTGGGCCGGTGGCGGACATCGCGATCATCTGGGCGCACACCGAAGACGGGATCCAGGGCTTCGTGCTCGAGAAGGGCATGGCCGGCTTCAGCACGCAGGAGATCAAGCACAAGATGAGCCTGCGCGCCTCGCTGACGGGTGCGCTGTTCTTTGACAATGTGCGCGTGCCCGACCGTAACCGCCTGCCCAACGTGCAGGGCCTCAAAGGCCCGCTGGGCTGCTTGAACCAGGCGCGCTACGGCATCAGCTGGGGCCCGATCGGTGCCGCGGTGGCGTGCCTGGATGAAGCGCTGGCCTACACCAAGCAGCGCGTGCTGTTCGGCCGGCCGGTGGCGGCTACGCAGAGTGCGCAGATCAAGCTGGCCGACATGGCGCGGCGGATCACCACGGGCCAGTTGCTGGCCTTGCAGCTGGGCCGGCTGAAGGATGCGGGGCAGCTGCAGCCGCAGCAGGTGAGCCTGGCCAAGTGGAACAACTGCCGCATGGCCATCGACATCGCGCGCGAGTGCCGCGATCTGCTCGGCGGCGCGGGCATCACCACCGAGCACGTGGCGATCCGGCATGCACTCAATCTGGAATCGGTGATCACCTACGAGGGCACCGAGACCGTGCACCAGCTGGTGATCGGGCGCGAGCTCACGGGCATCAACGCTTTCTGAGTCATTCCCCGCCGGCAAACCCGTTCTGGCGCCACGCCTCGTACATCACCACCGCAACGGTGTTGGACAGGTTGAGGCTGCGGTTGTCCGGTCGCATCGGCAGGCGCAGGCGGCGGCCGTGGGGCAGGCTGTCGAGCAGGTCCTGGGGCAGGCCACGGGTTTCCGGGCCGAACAGGAAGGCATCGCCATCTTCAAAGTGCTGGGTGTCGTAACGCACGCTGCCGCGGGTACTCAGCGCGAACAGGCGCTTGGGCGCAATCACCTGCAGGGCGGTCTCAAGATCTGGATGGACCTGCAGTCGGGCGTACTCGTGATAGTCCAGGCCGGCACGCTTGAGCTGCTTGTCGCTCAGGTCGAAACCGAGCGGCTCGATCAGGTGCAGCCGCGCGCCGGTGTTGGCGCAGAGGCGGATCACATTGCCGGTGTTCGGCGGGATTTCGGGTTGGAACAGGACAACATGGAACGTGGGCGTGGCAGTCATCGGCAAAGTGTACGCCGTGGCTGCAGGAGGCTGCAGCGACGGCTTACTGGCGGATCAGGGTCGAGGCAGCGGTCGAGGCGGCGGCGGCAGCGGTTTCCAGGGCCAGGGCCTGCAGATCGGCCGGCGACGGACGCACCTGCAGGGTCGGCAGGTTGATGATCACTTCGTTGGCCACCGCGGTGGCGGCAGCGGTGAAGGTGGCGACGTAGCCGCGGTCGGTGGTCTGTTCGGCAGCCAGGGCCTGGCGCTGTTCGGCGGTCGGGCGAACTTCGATGGCGGCCAGCGTGGTGACGCGGCGGTTGGCGGACAGCTCGGCACGGTAATCGGCGATCAGGCCGGCGGTCGGGCGGACTTCCACGACGGCCAGGGTCGGGATGCTGCTGGTGCGCTCAACCTCGGCCTGGCTGATCTGGTCGGCCGACGGGCGGACCTGCACGGTGTCCAGGGTGACGATGGCGGGGGCGGCCTGCACCGACGAAGCAAATGCGGAGCCGGCGGCGAGGGCGATGGCGATGGCGAGCGTCTTGGTGTTCATGGCGAGGTCCTGTTTAGTGTTGGTGAGCAGTGGTGTGGTAGTAAGGTAGTACACCGGTTCGGGGCGTGCAAGAACAATTTGATCTTTCTTGTTTTTGTTCAGCATCCAGTCAGTTTCGGTTTGATCCTTGCTTCCGTTGCCCAGTACCACGCAGGACGCGTGCCAAGTTTTATCTGTTGATTTCAAAGGATTTTTTTGCGGAGTGAGGTGTCCGCCGTCCGGACAGGTGTCCGCTGGAGAGCTTCGGCACTGTCCGTTTTGCCCCCAATGACTGTTGGCCGATGCCTTTTGCCCGGGCGGCGCGCTAGCATCCGGCTTCACTTTCATGACCAAGGATCCGGAATGACCGTCCAACTTCGACCGCGTGCCGCGCTGCTGGCTGTAGCGCTCTCCGCCGCACTGGGCTCACTGGCGCCCGCACCGGTCCTGGCCAAGCCGGCCACGGTGGCCAAGGTCGACATTCCGTTCGAGCAGTTCACCCTGCCCAATGGCCTGCGCGTGGTGGTGCACACCGACCGCAAGGCACCGATCGTGGCTGTCAACATCTGGTACCACGTGGGCAGCAAGGACGAACCCGCCGGGCGCACCGGTTTTGCGCACCTGTTCGAACACCTGATGTTCCAGGGCAGCGAGAACCACGACGGCGAGTATTTCGAGCCCTTCAAGCAGGTCGGCGTGACCGGCCAGAACGGCACGACCAATACCGACCGCACCAATTACTTCGAAAACGTGCCGACCACGGCGCTGGACATGGCGCTGTGGATGGAGTCCGACCGCATGGGCCATCTGCTCGGTGCGATCGACCAGGCCGCCCTGGACGAACAGCGCGGCGTGGTCCAGAACGAAAAGCGCCAGGGCGAGAACCAGCCGTATGGCCAGGTCTGGGAAAAGCTGACCCGCGCGATGTACCCGGCAGGGCATCCGTATCATCACAGCGTGATCGGCTCGATGAACGATCTCAACGCCGCCTCGCTGGACGACGTGAAGACCTGGTTCCGCACCTGGTACGGCCCGAACAACGCGGTGCTGGTGCTGGCCGGTGACATCGATCTGGCCACGGCGAAGGAAAAGGTCGCCAGGTACTTCGGCGACATCCCGGCCGGCCCGAGCATGGCCCAGCCCAAGGTGGACGTGGCCAAGCGTGAGAAGAGCACGCGTGAGGTGATGACCGACAAGGTGCCGCAGGCGCGCATCTACCGCGCGTGGAACGTCGCCCAGGTCGGCACCACCGACATCGACCAGCTGCAGCTGTTCGCGCAGGTTCTCGGCGGTGCGAAGTCCTCGCGCCTGGACCAGCGCCTGCTGCACCAGGACAAGCTGGTGGACAACATCAGCGCCGGCGCCTACAGCTCGCAGCTGGGCTCGAACTTCGTGATCATGGCAAGCGTCAAGCAGGGCGTGGACCCGGCCAAGGTCGAGGCGATCATCGATGAGGAGGTCAAGCGCCTGGCCAAGGACGGTCCGACCGCCGATGAGCTGAGCCGCGGCAAGACTGCCTTCCGCGCCGGCTTCATCCGCGGCATCGAGCGCATCGGCGGTTTCGGCGGCAAGGCCGACGCGCTGGCCGAGTGCACCGTGTACGAAGGTGACCCGGGCTGCTTCCGCAAGTCGCTGGCCACCATCGATGCGGCCACCGCTGCGCAGGTGCGTGATGTCGGTGCCAAGTGGCTGGGTGCTGGGGACCACACGATCGTGGTCGAACCCGGCGCGCGCGTTGCCCTGGCCGAACTGCCCTCGGAAACGCCCAAGCCGTTCACCGTGCCCGCGGTGGATCCCAGCTTCACGACCCTGGCCAAGCAGGTCGACCGCAGCACCGGCGTGCCGCAGACCAAGACCTTCCCGGACCTGAAGTTCCCAGAGCTGCACCGCGCCACGCTGAAGAACGGCACCCAGGTGATCCTGGCCGAGCGTCACGACATCCCGGTCGTGCAGTTCAGCTATGAGTTCCCGGGCGGCTTCACTGCCGACCAGGGCCGCAAGTCCGGCACCGCGAACTTCACCATGGGCCTGCTCACAGAGGGCGCCGGCAAGCTCGGCGCGCTGCCGTTCGCCGATGCGGTCGATGCACTGGGCGCCAAGCTCGATGCCTCCGCCTCGCTGGACAGCACCAGCGTGTACCTGTCCGCGCTGAAGGAAAACCTGGCCCCGTCGCTGGCCCTGTATGCGGACATGCTGCGCCAGCCGCGTTTCGACCAGAGCGAGATCGACCGCATCAAGGCGACCTGGATCGCCGGCATCCAGCAGGAAAAGGTCAACCCGAGCGCCGTGGCCATGCGCGTGATGCCGACGCTGCTGTACGGCGCCGGCCATCCGTATGCCATCCCGTTCACCGGCAGCGGCAATGAAGTGGACATCCAGTCCATGACCCGCGAAGACCTGGTCGATTTCCACCGTGATTGGCTGCGCCCGGAGCAGGGCACCCTGATCGTGGTCGGCGACACCACGCTGAAGGAAATCGTGCCCTTGCTGGAACGCCAGCTCGGCAACTGGAAGGCCGAGGGTCCGGCGCCGCAGGTCAAGGCCCCGGTGGATGTGGCACGGCCGACCCAGGCCCGTGTGTACCTGATCGACCAGCCGGGCGCGGTGCAGGCCAACCTGTTCGCCAGCCAGGTGGTGCCTTCCTCCAAGGACCCGGGTTCGACCCGCTTCGACATCGCCAACGGCGTGCTCGGCGGTGATTTCACCTCGCGCCTGAACATGAACCTGCGTGAGCAGAAGCACTGGTCCTACGGCGCCGGCAGCAGCGCCAGCAACACCCTGGGCCAGCGCCCGTGGGGCGCCCGCGCACCGGTGCAGATCGACAAGACCGCCGAGTCGATGCAGGAGATGCGCAAGGAGATCGCCGAGTTCGCCAGCGGTGCCAAGCCGGCCACCCCGGCCGAAGTGGCGCGCATCCGCAACATCCAGAACCTGAGCCTGCCCGGTGCCTACGAGACCGCCAGCGCGGTGATGGGCACCATCAGCGGGATCGTGCGGTACCAGCGCCCGGACGACTATGTGGTCCAGCGCAAGGCTGAGATCGAGGCGATGACCCCGGCCCAGGTGCAGCAGGCCGCGGCCACGCTGGACCCGAACGCGCTGACCTGGGTGGTGGTGGGTGACCTCAAGCAGACCGAGGCGCCGGTGCGTGCGCTCAACTTCGGTCAGGTGCAGGTGATCGATGCCGAAGGCAAGGTGGTGGCTCCGGCTGCTCCGGCTGCTCCGGCGGCGGCACCCAAGGCCCGGTGATGCCGACAGCGGGTCAGCCATCGCGCTGACCCGCCCTCAGGCGCCGGGAACCATCCCGGCCCCTGATCACCCCCGATTCAGTTGTTTCCCGCACACTCCCTTACGTATTCCAGCCAGGCCTTGTCCATGCGCATTCTGCTTCTGTCCGCCCTGATCCTCAGCGTTTCCGCCTGCACCTGGGTGCCGATCGAGTCCTCCGGCAAGACGGTCCGCGTGCTGCCGGCCGGTCCCGCGCCGAGCGGCTGCCAGAGCAAGGGCGAGGTGGTGGTCACCGTGAAGAGCAAGGTGGGTTTCTACAACCGCAACCCGTTGCGTGTGCAGGAAGAGCTGGAAACCCTGGCCCGCAACGAGGCACCCAGTGCCGGAGCCAATGCCGTGCAGGCCTCGGGCCTGCCCGCCGATGGCAGCCAGCGTTTCCTGGCCTTCCAGTGCCCGCCACGCTGAACCCTTCACCCCGCGCCCGGACCATACGCCCGGGCGTGAATTCGTAAAGGTGCGGTGAAAGCCGTGCCGGCTTACAATAGCGCCCCCTTTGCCTGAGCCTTGGCGCTAACTGATGCTCTTCAAGAATGTCTCGATCGCCGGCTTGGCGCACATCGACGCGCCGCACACGCTGACGTCCAAGGAAATCAACGAACGGCTGAAGCCGACGCTGGATCGCCTTGGCATCCGTACCGATGTGCTCGGCGATATCGCGGGCATCCACGCCCGCCGCCTGTGGGATGCCGACATGCTGGCCTCCGACGCCGCCACGCTGGCCGCCCGCAAAGCACTGGAAGACGCCGGGATCGGCGCCGACAAGATCGGCCTGCTGGTCAACACCTCGGTCAGCCGCGACTACCTGGAGCCGTCCACGGCCAGCATCGTCTCGGGCAACCTGGGGGTCGGCGACGAATGCATGACCTTCGACGTCGCCAATGCCTGCCTGGCCTTCATCAACGGCATGGACATCGCCGCCCGCATGCTCGAACGCGGCGAGATCGACTACGCGCTGATCGTCGACGGTGAAACCGCCAACCTGGTGTACGAGAAGACCCTCGAGCGCATGGCCCTGCCGGGCGTGACCGCCGATGACTTCCGCAACGAGATGGCCGCCCTGACCCTGGGCTGCGGTGCCGCGGCGATGGTCATGGCGCGCACCGAGCTGGTGCCCGATGCCCCGCGTTACCGTGGTGGCGTGACCCGCTCGGCCACCGAGTGGAACCAGCTGTGCCGCGGCAACCTGGACCGCATGGTCACCGACACCCGCATGCTGCTGATCGAAGGCATCAAGCTGGCCCAGAAGACCTTCGTCGCCGCCCGTGAAGCACTGGGCTGGGCCGTGGAGGAACTGGACCAGTTCGTGATCCACCAGGTCAGCCAGCCGCACACCGCCGCCTTCATCAAGAACTTCGGCATCGACCCGAAGAAGGTGATGACGATCTTCGGCGAGCACGGCAACATCGGTCCAGCCTCGGTGCCGATCGTGCTGAGCAAGCTCAAGCAGCTGGGCAAGCTGAAGAAGGGCGATCGCATCGCGCTGCTCGGCATCGGCTCGGGCCTGAACTGCTCGATGGCCGAAGTGGTCTGGTAAACCAGTCGCCGCAGGCTGCTGCGGCGTTGGAATTGAACATCAAGGGCCGGTTCTGCCGGCCCTTTTCACAGGTGCGTTTGCATGCCCCAGCTGCCCGGTTACCCCGCCCATCCGCACCGCTTCGAGGTGCGCCCCGGCCTGTCGATGAACTATCTCGACGAAGGCCCGCGCGATGGCGAGGTGGTGGTGATGGTCCACGGCAATCCGTCGTGGAGCTATTACTGGCGCACCCTGGTGGCCGGCTTGTCGGACAGATACCGCTGCATCGTGCCGGATCATATCGGCATGGGCCTGTCGGACAAGCCCGATGACGCGCACTACGACTACACCCTGCAGTCGCGCGTGGATGACCTCGACGCGCTGCTCGCGCACCTGGGCATCAGCGGCCCGGTGACCCTGGCCGTGCACGACTGGGGCGGCATGATCGGCTTCGGCTGGGCGTTGTCGCACCACGCGCAGGTCAAGCGCCTGGTGGTCCTCAACACCGCCGCCTTCCCGATGCCGGCCGCGAAGAAAATGCCGTGGCAGATCGCGCTGGGCCGCCACTGGACGGTGGGTGAGTGGATCATCCGCACCTTCAACGCGTTCTCGTCCGGTGCCTCGTGGCTGGGCGTGGAGCGGAAGATGCCGGCCGATGTGCGCCGCGCCTATGTGTCGCCGTACAACAGCTACGCCAACCGCATCAGCACCATCCGCTTCATGCAGGACATCCCGCTGTCGCCGGCCGACAAAGCCTGGTCGCTGCTGGAGCGTTCCGGCCAGACCCTGCCCAGCTACGCCGACCGTCCCGCCTTCATCGGCTGGGGGCTGCGTGATTTCGTGTTCGACCACCACTTCCTGAAGGGCTTCCAGGCCGCACTGCCGCAGGCGCAGGTGCATGCCTTCGAGGATGCCGGGCATTATGTGCTGGAAGACAAGCACGAGGTGCTGGTGCCGAAGATCCGCGCGTTTCTGGACGCGAACCCGATCTGATCGTGTGGTATCGACGCTGGGTCGCATCCGATCCCGTCACCGGTAGAGCCGACCGCTGGTCGGCTGCTTCTGCCCTCGCGCCGTAACCCCGGGCGCCCGCCAGTTACGCCGCGATCGGTGCCTGCGGCGGCGCCGGCGAATTGCCGTTGTCATCGGGGTGATCATCGTCATTGCCCGCCTCGTCCCGCCAGCGCCAGTCGGCCAGGGTCAGCGCCGGCATGCCGTGCGCCACGCGCGCCTTGTCGCACTGGGGGCTGGCCTTGCCGTACTCCCACGAGGCATCCACCTCACGGCACACGCTGGGGCGGTTGGGGTGGATGCTGCAGCGCGAATACACGCCGATCTCCGCATCCAGCGCCACGCAGTACACCGGCTTGGACAGGGTGCCGCGCATGCACAGGCGGTGCGGGTCCAGCACCTGGGTGAGCTCGTGCGGGACGCCACCGGGGGTGACCTCGTCCGATTCCATCCAATGGAAGGCCACACGGTATTGGGTGCAGCAGGCGCCGCAGGTGAGGCAGGGATGGGGCATGGGGCACCGGCCTTGGGCGGCAGCGAAGCAGGAGGGAAGGGCGCGAATTTTCCACGCCACCGGCCGGCGCGCAAGATTTTTCTGCAGCGGCGACAATGAACGGATGAACAGCGCCATCAACATCGCCGCGCGCCTGCCCGAGCTGGCCCGTGAACGCCCCGACCAGATCGCCATCCGCTGCCCCGGCAAGCCCGGGCCCGGCGGCATGGCGCGTTATGACGTCACCCTGGATTACCGCACCCTCAACACCCGCAGCGACGCGATGGCGGCCGGCCTGGCCGCGCATGGCATCGGCCGCGGCGTGCGCGCGGTGGTGATGGTGCGGCCCTCGCCGGAGTTCTTCCTGCTGATGTTCGCGCTGTTCAAGAACGGCGCGGTCCCGGTGCTGGTCGACCCGGGCATCGACAAGCGCGCGCTGAAGCAATGCCTGGACGAGGCCCAGCCGCAGGCCTTCATCGGCATCGGCCTGGCCCATGTGGCGCGCCTGGTGCTGCGCTGGTGCCGCTCTGCGCGCCTGCTGGTGACCGTCGGCCGCCGCTGGGGCTGGGGTGGCACCACCCTGGCCCGGCTGGAAGCCCAGGGCGCCACGGCGGCGCCTGCACTGGCCCCGACCGATGGCGAGGATGTCGCGGCGATCCTGTTCACCAGCGGATCCACCGGTGTGCCCAAGGGCGTGGTCTACCGCCACCGTCATTTCGTCGGCCAGGTCGACCTGCTGCGCGCCGCCTTCGGGATGGAGCCGGGTGGGGTGGATCTGCCGACCTTCCCGCCGTTCGCGCTGTTCGATCCGGCACTGGGGCTGACCTCGGTGATCCCGGACATGGATCCGACCCGCCCGGCCCAGGCCGATCCGCGCAAGCTGCATGACGCCATCAACCGCTTCGGCGTCACCCAGCTGTTCGGTTCGCCCGCGCTGATGCGGGTCCTGGCGGATCACGGCCAGCCGCTGCCGAGCGTGCGGCGGGTGACCTCGGCCGGGGCACCGGTGCCGCCGGACGTGGTGGCGCGGATCCGCCGCCTGCTGCCCGACGACGCCCAGTTCTGGACCCCCTACGGCGCCACCGAGTGCCTGCCGGTGGCGGTGATCGAAGGCCGCGAGCTGGAGAACACCCGCCAGGCCACCGAGGCCGGCACCGGTACCTGTGTCGGCCGTGTGGTCGCGCCGAACGAGGTGCGCATCATCGCCATCGACGACGCGCCGCTGCCGTCATGGTCGCAGGCGCGCGTGCTGGCCGCCGGCGAGGTGGGCGAGATCACCGTGGCCGGCCCGACCGCCACCGACAGCTACTTCAACCGCCCGCAGGCCACCGCCGCGGCGAAGATCACCGAAACCCTGGCCGATGGCAGCGCCCGGGTCGTGCACCGGATGGGCGATGTCGGCTACTTCGATGCGCAGGGCCGGCTGTGGTTCTGTGGGCGCAAGACCCAGCGCGTGGAAACCGCGCAGGGGCCGCTGTACACCGAGCAGGTCGAGCCGGTGTTCAACGCGCTGGACGGCATCGCACGGACCGCGCTGGTCGGCGTGGGCGCGCCGGGCCGGCAGCGGCCGGTGCTGTGCTACGAACTGCAGCCCGGCACCGTGGATTCGCCCGCCCTGGTCGAGCGCCTGCGCCGTGAAGCGGCCGCACATGCGCACACCGCGCGCATCGAACAGTTCCTGCCGCACCCGGGCTTCCCGGTCGACATCCGCCACAACGCCAAGATCGGCCGCGAGAAGCTCACGGTCTGGGCCACCGCGCAACTGGAGCAGCACGCATGAAGATCCTCGTTACCGGCGGCGGTGGCTTCCTCGGCCAGGCCCTGTGCAAGGGGCTGATCGCCCGCGGTCATCAGGTGCTGGCGTTCAACCGCGGCCACTACCCCGCGCTCCAGGCGATGGGCGTGGGCCAGATCCGCGGCGACCTGGCCGATGCGCAGGCGGTGCTGCACGCGGTGGCCGGGGTCGATGCGGTCTTCCACAACGGGGCCAAGGCCGGCGCCTGGGGCAGCTACGACAGCTATCACCAGGCCAACGTGGTCGGCACCGACAATGTCATCGCGGCCTGCCGCGCGCACGGCGTGGGCAAGCTCGTCTACACCTCCACGCCCAGCGTGACCCATCGCGCCACGCATCCGGTCGAAGGCCTGGGTGCGGACGAGGTGCCGTATGGCGAGAACTTCCAGGCGCCGTACGCGGCCACCAAGGCCATCGCCGAGCAGCGCGTGCTGGCGGCCAACGATGCGCAGCTGGCCACGGTGGCGCTGCGGCCCCGCTTGATCTGGGGCCCGGGCGACCTGCAGCTGGTGCCGCGCCTGGCCGAGCGCGCCCGCGCCGGCCGCCTGCGCTTCGTCGGCGATGGGCAGAACAAGGTGGACACCACCTACATCGACAACGCCGCGCTGGCCCACTTCCTGGCCCTGGAACACCTGGCCCCGGGCGCGGCCTGCGCCGGCAAGGCGTACTTCATTTCCAACGGCGAGCCGCTGCCGATGCGCGAGCTCCTCAACAAGCTGCTGGCCGCGGTGGATGCCCCGCCGGTGACGAAGTCGATCAGCTTCAAGGCGGCCTACCGGATCGGCGCGGTCTGCGAGCGGCTGTGGCCGCTGCTGCGCCTGCGCGGCGAACCGCCGATGACCCGCTTTCTGGCCGAGCAGCTGTGCACCCCGCACTGGTACAGCATGGAACCGGCGCGCCGCGACTTCGGTTATGTGCCCTTGGTCAGTATCGAAGAAGGGCTGGCCCGGCTGGCATCTTCATCGAACGCACAGGATTCCATCACTCCCTGAACACCGCAGGTTGGTGAACATGGCCCCACGCCAACTCCGGCACGCATCAACGCGAGGGTCGACATGCTGCATTACGCCGTCATCTTTTTTGTCATCGCCATCATCGCGGCGGTGCTTGGTTTCTCGGGCATTGCCGGCGCCGCCAGCAACGTCGCCTGGATCCTGTTCGTCGTTTTCCTGATCCTGGCTGTGGTTTCGATGTTCCGCAAGCGGACCTAGTGTCCGGCGCGTCCCGCGCCACCTCTCTCCGGCGTGGGACGCGCTGCGGAAATAACGACGGCCTGACATCGGCAACGGTGTTCAGGCCGTCGTTGCGATGGCGCTGCGCAGATCGCGCTCGTGCGCATGCCGTTCCATCGCCAGTTCCAGCAGCCGCGTGATCAGCGCGGTGTAATCCAGCCCACTGGCCGCCCACAGCTTCGGGTACATGCTGATGCGGGTGAAGCCAGGCAGCGTGTTGATCTCGTTGATCACCACCTCGCCAGCCGCGGTCAGGAACACATCCACGCGTGCCAGGCCGGCACACTCCAGTGCCTGGTAGGCCTGCACGGCGATCTCCCGGATACGGGACTGCTCCGCATCGGTGATGGCCGCCGGCACCACGATGTCGGCACCGGTCTCGCTGATGTACTTGGTGTCGTACGAATAGAAATCATCGTGCACGACCACCTCGCCACAGACGCTGGCTTCGGGGTGTTCATTGCCGAGCACCGCGCACTCGATCTCGCGGCCGTCGATCGCCGCTTCCACCAGCGCCTTGTGATCGAACGACAGCGCCAGCGCGAGGGCGGTATGGAAGTCCGCCTCGTTGCGCACCTTGCTCACACCCACCGAAGAGCCCTGGTTGGCCGGCTTCACGAACAGCGGCGTGCCCAGCGCGGCGACCAGCGCGGTGTAATCGGCCTGGGCCGCAGTGACCCGGTTGAAGCAGGCGAACGGCGCCACCGCCAGCCCGGCATCGCGCAGCAGGCGCTTGGCCACGTCCTTGTCCATCGCCACTGCCGAGCCCAGCACGCCCGAGCCCACGAAGGGCAGGTTGACCATGCGCAGCAGGCCCTGCAGCGAGCCGTCCTCGCCCAGCGTGCCGTGCACGATCGGGAACACCACGTCGATCTGCTCCAGTGCGGTGGCCGGATCGGTCGGAACCAGCTGCTGGCGCTCCAGGCCCGGCCGCACCGCCACCGTATTGCCCGAGCGGTGCAGTGCGATCCGTGCCGGGTCGCCGGCATTGAGCAGGAAGTCGCGCGGGTCGCTCACGTGCCACTGGCCCTGCTTGTCGATGCCGATCAGGCTGACCTCGAAGCGGTCCTTGTCCAGCGCATCGAGAATGTTCTTCGCCGACTGCAGCGAGACCTCGTGCTCGGCCGAACGGCCGCCGAAGATGATGCCTACCCGGGTCTTGCCCATGCCTGTTGCCGCTCCTGCGTCTTCTGGAGCCACACAGGATGGACCGGCGCGCGGTGCATGGCAAAACGCGCAGCGCGTGATGCCTGCGCACGCCCGCCGTTCAAGGGGGCACGGTAGAATGCGGTGATGGCCCGTTCCCTGCTCTCTTCCCTCAAGCCGCTGGCTGGCAATGCGCTGCAGCTCACGCTCAACCGCGCGCTGGCGCTGGACCCGGACACCCGCCGCGCGCTGGCCGCGCTGGATGGCCGCCACATCGCCCTGACCCTGGAATCGCCTGCGTTGGCGATGCGGATCGGGGTGGACGGGGAGCGCCTCACGGTTGGCCCGGTCGATCCGCAGCAGGAGCCAGACCTGGCCGTGCGCAGCACGCTGGGCGGGGTGCTGGCCCAGCTGCCCTTCCTGGCCAATGCACGCCGCGGCGGTGATGCGCCGGCCGGGCGGGTCAAGGTCTCTGGCGATGCCGAGCTGGCCCGCCGCCTGCAGCAGCTGGCGACCCGTTTCGATCCGGACTGGCAGCAGCCGTTCGTGCGCGTGTTCGGCGAGGTGATGGGCGTGCAGATCGCCAACACCCTGCGCTCGGCACTGCAGCACGCCCGCCGCGGCGCGTCCGACCTGGCGCACAGCGCCGCTGAATTTGTCACCGAGGAGTCGCGCGACGTGGTACCCCGAGCAGAACTGGATGCCTTCCACGACGATGTGGACGTGATGCGCGACGACGTTGAACGCATGGCCGTGCGCGTCCAGCGCCTGCGGCAGGTGGGCCCATGAAGGCGATCTTCCGGGCCAGCCGCATCGGCCGCATCATCCTGCGTTACCGCCTCGACGATCTGCTCCAGGGTACCCCGGCCGAACGCTGGCTGCGCCTGGCCAAACCATTCGTGCCACGCGCCTCGGCCGACATCGCCGCACAGTCGCGCGGTGCGCGCCTGCGCCTGGCGCTGCAGGACCTCGGCCCGATCTTCGTCAAGTTCGGCCAGATCCTCTCCACCCGCCGTGACCTGATCCCGGCCGACGTCGCCAACGAACTCACCCTGCTGCAGGACCGGGTCAAGCCGTTCGACGGCGCCACCGCGCAGGCCATCGTCGAGCGTGCGCTCGGCCGCCCGGTCAGCGAAGCCTTCGCCAGCTTCGATCTGCAGCCGCTGGCCTCGGCCTCGATCGCGCAGGTGCACGCGGCCACGCTCGCCGATGGCCGCCAGGTGGTGGTCAAGGTGCTGCGCCCGGACATCGAAAAGCAGATCGACGCCGACATCGCGCTGCTCAAATCGGCCGCCGCGCTGATCGAGCGCGCGCACCCGCGTGCCGACAAGATCCGCCCGCGCGAAGTGGTCGCCGAAGTCGAAAACACCCTGGCCGCCGAACTGGATCTGCAGCGCGAAGGCGCCAATGCCAGCGTGCTGCGTCGCAACTGGATCGACTCGGACGATCTGTACGTACCGGAAGTGATCTGGAGCCATACCGCCGAGCGCGCGCTGACCCTGGAGCGCGTGTGGGGCATTCCGTCGGATGACATCGTCGCGCTGGACAAGGCCGGCATCGACCGCAAGGCGCTGGCCGCCAAGGGCGTGCGGGTGTTCTACACCCAGGTGTTCCGCGACAACTTCTTCCACGCCGATGCGCACGCCGGCAACATCTGGGTCGACACCGATCCGGCACGCCGCGACAACCCGCGCTTCATCGCGCTGGATTTCGGCATCATGGGCCAGCTGTCCGAAGAAGATCAGTACTACCTGGCCGAGAACTTCATGGCCATCTTCAACAAGGACTACCGGCGCATGGCTGCGCTGCATGTCGAGGCCGGCTGGATGCCCAACAACGTGCGCATCGATGAACTCGAAGCGGCCGCGCGTTCGGTGTGCGAACCCTATTTCACCCGCCCCCTGTCGCAGATCTCGCTGGCCGAGGTGCTGATCAAGCTGTTCCGCGTGGCCCAGCGCTACGAGCTCACCCTGCAGCCGCAGCTGATCCTGCTGCAGAAGACCCTGCTCAACATCGAAGGGGTCGGCCGTCAGCTCGATCCGGAACTGGATATCTGGGCGGTCGCGCGACCGGTGCTGGAACGCATCCTGCGCGAGCGTTACAGCCCGCGCCGCGTGCTCAAGGAAGTGCGCAAGCGCCTGCCTGAAATCATGACGCATACGCCGGACATGCCGCGCCTGGTCCACGCCTGGCTGCGGCAGCAGGTGGAAGGCGACCACGAACTGTCGATGCGCTCGCGCGATCTGGCGGCGCTGAATGTCAGCGTGCAGAAACTGCAGAAGCGCGCGGTGGCGGCGATCGCCGGCGTCGGCCTGATGATCGTCGCCGCGGTGCTGTATGGCCTGCAGCCGGGTGGCTGGTACTTCGGCGATGCCCCGGTGTGGAGCTGGGTGACCGGCGCGGCCGGCGTGTTCTCGCTGGCCAGTGCCTGGTGGCGCCGATGAGCGCGATCGAGCTGCAGGCCGAGGCCATCGCCGAGGCGCCGGCGGCGCTTCCCCCTCTGCAGCTGCTGCACCTGGACGACCAGCTCGCCGTGGTCAACAAGCCCGCCGGGCTGATGGTCCACGACAGCAAGCTTGCCCGGGGCGAAGACGACTTCCTCGCCGACCGCCTGCGCGAACAGCTGGGCAAGCCGATCTTCCTCGTCCATCGCCTGGACCGCGCCACCAGCGGCTGCCTGCTGCTCGCCTTCGATCGCGAAAGCGCCAGCGTGCTCGGCAAATCGCTGATGGGCGGCGACGTCACCAAGGATTACCTCGCGATCTGCCGCGGCTGGCCGGCCGACGAGGCTTTCACGGTCGACCACGACCTCGATGGCGGCCCCGGCAAGCCGGTCAAGAAACAGGCGATCACCCACTTCCAGCGCGTCGCCGTGGGCGAGATCGCGATCCCGATGGGCGAGTTCGAGACCTCACGCTACGCCCTGCTGCGCTGCCAGCCGCAGACCGGCCGGTTCCGCCAGATCCGCCGCCACCTCAAGCACCTCTCGCATCACCTGATCGGCGACACCAGCCACGGCGACGGTCGCCACAACCGCAGCTTCCGCATGCAGGGCATCCACCGCATGCTCCTGCACGCCGAGCGCCTGCGCTTCCCGCATCCGGATGGCACGCCGATGGACATCAGCGCGCCGGTGGATGGCGAATTCCGCAAGGCGATGGATCTGTTCGACTGGGAAGTGCGCTGACCTGCCCGGCTTCCTCATCCATGGGATACGAACAGCTGCGGTACGCGGACTTACACGTACCCCTCTGTGATCCTGAGCCCGATTACTTCTTCGCCGGCGCGGCCGCAGGCGCCGGCTCATTGACGATCGCCTCCAGGTCCTTCTGCAGATCCACGAACAGCGGCTGCATCTTGGCCTGGATCGCCACCATCACGTTCTGCATCAGCGCCGGCGTCTTGTCCAACAGGCTCTGCCCCGCCGAGCTCTCATAGAACTCCGCCATCGCCAGCACGTCTTCCTTGCTGAAGGTCTGCTTGTACAGATCCACGTACATCGGCCGCAGCTCCTTCCAGGACAGCGCCTGACGCACGGTCTGGTTGGTCCGCTGTTCGATCCGCTGCAACTGCGCCTGCTGCGTCGCATCCAGCTGGCGCTGCTGCGCCACCTGCTGGAACTGCTGGCGCTGCATCGCCTCGATCTGCGGCAGCATCGTGTCCAGCATGGTCTGCGCGCGCGACGCGGCCAGCAGGCGGTTGATGTCGGCATCCGACGGCGGCGCAGCCATGGCCGGCGCGATCGCGCCCAGGCCCAGCGCCAAGGCGAATGTCATGCGGATCAGGCCACGGCGGGCCATCGGGCGGATCGGGAACATTGCGGAGCATCCTGCGTTGCGGGAAACCGGAGAATACCTGCGATGGCGTCATCAGACCGTAATTGAGGACGTTATCGGCGACATCCACGCACGTTGCAGTCACCCAGCCGGCGGTCCTCCCCTTACAATGCGGCCCATGGGCAACGGGCCAGTCACCATCAGCGCGCACCTGACGATTCCGGATACGGAACTCGTCGAGCGGTTCGTGCGCGCCAGCGGCGCCGGTGGCCAGAACGTCAACAAGGTCTCCACCGCCGTCGAACTGCGCTTCGACGTGGCCGGCTCGCCTTCGTTGCCCGAGCCGTTGCGCGCGCGCCTGCTGGCCCGCCGCGACCGGCGCATGACCGGCGAAGGCGTGCTGGTCATCGATGCACAGCGTTTCCGTACCCAGGACCGTAACCGCGAGGACGCGCGCGATCGACTGGCCGCCTTCATCCAGGCGGGGCTGAGCGTGCCCAAGGCACGCGTGGCCACCAAGCCGACCTACGGGTCGAAACTGCGTCGTCTGGACGCCAAAAAGGGGCGCGCGCAGGTCAAGCGCGGGCGCACCACACGCAATTGGGAGTGATTGCTTGAACAACCGAAGTCCGTTGTTGCCGGTGGTTCCGCCGAACATGCCGCAGGTCAAACCGAACCGCTTCCTCCGCTGGCTGGCCCGCTGCACGCTGCGCCTGGGCGGTTGGAAAGTGACCGGCACCCTGCCCGATGTGCCCAAAGTGGTGTTCATCATCGCCCCGCATTCGTCCAACTGGGACGGCTTCTGGGGCATGGCGGCCAAGATCGCGCTGGGCATGCAGGTCAAGGTGCTGGGCAAGGCCTCGCTGTTCTGGTGGCCGCTGGGGCCGCTGCTGCGCAAGCTCGGCGTCATCCCGCTGGACCGCAGCTCGCCGCAGGGCACCGTGGAGCAGGCGGTCAGCCTGATCCGTGGCTCGGACCGCCTGTGGTACGCGATCACCCCGGAAGGCACGCGCAAGGCGGTGCAGCACTGGAAGGCCGGATTCCTCAAAATCGCACGCATGGCCGATGTGCCGGTGCTGGCCGCGTACTTCCACTACCCGGAAAAGACCATCGGCATCGGCCCGTTGTTCCATCCCACCGGCAACGACGTGGCCGACATGGCCGCGATCCGCGAGTACTACCGCCCTTGGCAGGGCAAGACCCGCGGCACCGTCTGAGCGCCGCCGGGCGGGTCGGGCGGGGTAGCCCCCACGGCCCGCACAGCCACGCGCCACGACCGGCACATGCCGCCTGCGGGCTTTGGGAGTAGGGTGATCGGCTGCGGGATTTTCCGTCCCGCGCCCTCATCCAAGGAGCCCGTTTCATGTCGCGTACCGTAGTTTTGGCCGCTGCCATCAGCCTGGCGCTGGCGGCCTGTTCCGGCAAGGAGTCCACCCCCGTGACCGATACCCAGCCCGCCCCGACCCAGCAGCCGGCCGATGCGTCCGCCAACCCGCTGTTGAGCGCCAGCACGCTGCCGTTCCAGGCGCCGCCGTTCGACAAGATCAAGGACAGTGACTACCTGCCGGCCTTCAACGAAGGCATGAAGCAGCACCTGGCCGAAGTCCGCAAGATCGCCGACAACCCCGAGCCCGCCACCTTCGACAACACCATCGAAGCGCTGGAGCGCAGCGGCGAGACCCTGACCCGCGTGTCGCGCATCTTCTTCGGCCTGGTCCAGGCCGACACCAACGATGCACGCCAGAAGGTGCAGGAAGAAGTCGCCCCGAAGCTAGCCGAGCACCAGGACGAGATCAACCTCGACCCGAAGCTGTTCGCCCGCATCAAGACCATCTACGACCAGCGCGATGCGCTGGGCCTGGACCCGGTGCAGAAGCGCCTGGTCGAGCGTGACTACCAGGAGTTCGTGCGCGCCGGCGCGCAGTTGAACGATGCCGACAAGGCCTCGCTGCGCAAGCTCAACGTGGAAGAAACCACGCTGGCCACGCAGTTCCACACCCGTCTGGTGGCTGCGACCGCCGCCGGTGCCGTGGTCGTCGATGACAAGGCCAAGCTGGCCGGCCTGGATGAGGATGCGATCAACACCGCCGCCGCCGATGCCAAGGCCCGCAACCTCGATGGCAAGTACCTGCTGCCGCTGCAGAACACCACCCAGCAGCCGGTGCTCGGCTCGCTGAGCGACCGCGAGCAGCGTGCTGCGGTGCTGAAGGCGTCGGAAACCCGGGCCGAAAAGGGCGACGCCAACGACACGCGCGAGACCATCCAGCGCCTGGCCCAGCTGCGCGCGCAGAAGGCCAAGCTGCTCGGCTTCGAGAACTACGCTGCCTACAGCCTGGCCGACCAGATGGCCAAGACCCCGGCCGCCGCGCTCAAGCTGCTGACCGACACCGTGCCGGCCGCCACCGCCAAGGCGCGTGGTGAGATCAGCGAAATGCAGAAGGTGATCGATGCGCAGAAGGGCGGCTTCAAGCTCGCTGCCTCCGATTGGGACTTCTACGCCGAACAGGTGCGCAAGGCGCAGTACGACCTGGACGAATCGCAGATCAAGCCGTACTTCGAGATGGACAACGTGTTGCAGAACGGCGTCTTCTACGCCGCCACGCAGCTGTACGGCATCACCTTCAAGCCGCGTACCGACATCCCCACCTACCACCCGGACATGAAGGTCTACGAAGTGTTCGACAAGGACGGCACCTCGCTGGCCCTGTTCTACACCGACTACTTCAAGCGTGACAGCAAGTCCGGCGGCGCCTGGATGGATGTGTTCGTCGAACAGGACGGCCTGACCGGTGCCAAGCCGGTGGTGTACAACGTGTGCAACTTCACCAAGCCCGCCGCCGGCCAGCCCGCGCTGCTGAGCTTCGATGACGTGACCACGATGTTCCATGAGTTCGGCCACGCGCTGCACGGCATGTTCTCGAAGGTGAAGTACCCGTCCATCGCCGGTACCAGCACCTCGCGCGACTTCGTCGAGTTCCCCTCGCAGTTCAACGAGCATTGGGCGCTGGACCCGAAGGTCTTCGCCAACTACGCCAAGAGCTACAAGACCGGCGAGCCGATGCCGCAGGCGCTGGTTGACAAGATCCTCAAGGCGCGCACCTTCAACCAGGGCTATGCGACCACCGAGTACCTCTCGGCCGCCCTGCTCGACCTGGCCTGGCACACCCAGCCGGCCGACGCCAAGCTGCAGGACGTCGCCCCGTTTGAAGCGGCCGCGCTGAAGAAGTTCAAGGTCGACCTGCCGCAGGTGCCGCCGCGCTACCGCACCAGCTACTTCGATCACATCTGGGGTGGCGGGTATTCGTCCGGTTACTACGCCTACTTCTGGGCCGAAGTGCTGGACCATGACGCCTTCGAGTGGTTCAAGGAGAACGGTGGCCTGACCCCGGAGAACGGCCAGGTGTTCCGCGACAAGATCCTCTCGCGCGGCAACAGCGTGGAGCTGGCCGATCTGTACCGCGAGTTCCGCGGCAAGGATCCGTCGGTGGAACCGCTGTTGGTCAATCGTGGCCTGAAATAATCGCGGCATCCCGGTAGGTACCGACCGTTGGTCGGTACGCCTGCCACCGGTACACGCTGAAACGAAAACGGCAGGGGAAACCCTGCCGTTTTTTCTGGGTTGCTGCTCCGCTGGCCGGGTCGCTGGGGCGGGCGCTGGGCCCCTATGCCCTTTCCGGCGAATGTCCTCCGGCGTCGGCCTGCGGCCGCCCCCTCCCCCTCTATTTCGCCTCCAAGGGCATAGGGGCCCAGCGCCCGCCCCAGCGACCCGGCGCATCACGTCCCCACATGCACGCCCTCAGCGATTTCACTGCATCCCAGGTGATCCAGCGCGATCTCCAGCGCGTGCATGTAACTCTGCGCGCAGTACCCCCGGGCCACGCCGATGCGCTGGCCCACATGCGCTGGCAGGCACGCCTCCGGGGCGCGCGCATCGTCGTCGTGCACTTCCACGTAGGCGTTATGCAGATGCGGCAGCAGGCGCTGCAGGCGCGCGCTGTCCACGCACGCCCCCGGATCAAGCAGGGTGACTTCGCCTCGGCTGTGATCGGCCACGCGCAGGGCATCCAGCAGTTCCTGCTCCGAGCCACACGCGCGGATCGCCACCGTGGTGCCCGCATCGATCGCGCGATGCACCAGGGATTTGAGAACGAGCGGCGGTAGCGGCTGCGCGGTACGGATCAGCTGCCCGGCCGCTTCCGGCCCACGGATGATGAAGATCGACATGGCTCAGCCCTCCACGGCCTGCAGGCGATGGGCGGCGATCGCCAACGACAGCCGGCACGCATCCTGGCGACCGCTGCTGCAGACGACCCGCGCGGCCGGGGCATGCTGCGGATGCAGGTGCTCGTCCAGCGCGTCGTCGTCGTTGCTGGCCATCTCGATGTACGGCACCGGCAGGTCCTCCAGCGCGGTGCGCAGTGCCTGGCCGTAGCGCGCCCACTGCGGCGCATCGACCGCCGCGGTGGCAATCAGGACCAGCGCCGGGCGGCTGCGCTGGGCACGCTGCAGGCAGCGCACCAGGGCCGGCACGGAGTCGCAGTCGCGGCAGGCCAGGCGGTGCCCGGCGACCCGCGCAGGCAGCGGCGACGCGTCCGGCACGGCGTTCGACGGTGTATGCCGGATCAGCAGGATGGTCATGGAACGTCTCTTCGAAGCGCCCTTCGGCGCGGTGTCGCCACGATGCGGCCGCGCCCCGTAAAACCGCGATGCCGACCCGGCACGCCCGGCGTAAACAGTGCGTAGCTTTTTCGGACCCGGCCAGGGAACTTGCCCGCCGTCCATCCGGTCACAGCCACACACTTCCTGGAGCGCCCGTATGGACACCCCCGCCGCCGCCTCTGCCGCCACCGACCACCGCCTGCTGCGCTGGCTGAAGAAGGAAGCCCTGCCGCTGCTGGTGATGCTCGGCCTGCTCGCTGCGGCGCGCGACACCTTGGCCAACCACTACCAGGTACCCAGCGGCTCGATGCAGCACACGCTCATGCCGGGCGACCGGGTGGTGGTGGACATGCGCGCCTACGGCGTGCGCCTGCCGTTTACGTCGGTGGAACTGCTGCACACCGGCCAGCCGCAGCGCGGTGACGTGGCGGTGTTCGATTCACCGCAGGACGGCACCCGGCTGATCAAGCGCATCGCGGCGGTTGGCGGGGATCGGGTCGAGCTGCACGACGGTCACCTGAGCATCAACGGCCATCCGCTGGCTCAGGCCGGGGTGGGTGAGATCGAAGACTTCGGTCAGCATCTGGCGCAGCTGGATCTGGGCCAGGGCGGTGGTCCGGACATCACCGGCCTGACCGTGCCCGCCGGGCAGGTGCTGATGCTCGGCGACCACCGCGGCAACAGTGCCGACGGCCGCTTCTTCGGCCTGGTCCAGGCCAGCGCGTTGTACGGCAAGGCCTCGCACGTCTACTACCGACGGGGCGAAGGCCTGACCTGGCAGACGCTGTAATGCCCGTCGCGATCTGAATCGATATCTGCAACATCTCGATTCAGACCTATCAGGTTATGGATCGACCTGCCGGCGCTGCCTATCCTGAGCGCTGACTCCTCGCTCCGGCCCGTCTACGCGGGCCTTACCGGCATGAATGGCGACACCGCAGCGGTCCCCGATCGCAGCCCCCCGGCCACCGCAGCGGCGGCCGGCGATCAGATCCAGCAGGGCACCCCGGCCTTCCGGCGCACGGCGGCCGCGCTGTTCCTGGCCGGCTTTTCCACCTTCGGGCTGCTCTACACGGTGCAGCCGCTGCTGCCGGAATTCAGTCGCCACTTCGGTGTCTCCGCAGCCAACAGTGCGCTGACCCTGTCGCTGAGCACCGGTCTGCTGGCGGTCTCGATGCTGATGGCGGGATTGATCTCCGACCGCATCGGGCGTCGCAGCGTGATGGTCGCGGCGTTGCTGGCGTCCAGCGTGTTGTCTGTCGCCACCGCGATGGTGGATGACTGGACCTCGCTGCTGGTGCTGCGCACGCTGCTTGGCATCGCGCTCAGTGGCGTACCGGCGGTGGGCATGACCTACCTCGCCGAGGAAATGGACAGCCGCGCGCTGGGCCTGGCGATGGGCCTGTACATCGGCGGCAATGCGATCGGCGGCATGAGCGGTCGTCTCATCGCGGGCATCGTCGCCGACCATTGGGGCTGGCGCTGGGGTATCGGCGTGGTCTCGCTGATCGCACTGCTCAGTACCGTGCTGCTGTGGATCCAGCTGCCGCCGTCACGCCACTTCCAGAGCCGCCGTATCGGCCTGCGCGAACTGCCTTCGCGCTGGCGCAGCCTGTTCGGCGATCCCGGGTTGCCGTGGTTGTTCGCCACCGCCTTCGTGTTGATGGGCGTGTTCGTCACCCTCTACAACTATCTCGGCTTCCACCTGCTGGCGCCGCCGTATGGCCTCAGCCAGACCGTGGTCGGCCTGATCTTCAGCGTGTACCTGGTCGGCACCTTCAGCTCGGCGTGGATGGGGCAGCAGGCCAATCGCCATGGCCGCAGCCGCGTGCTGGCGATCTGCTACGGACTGATCGCGCTGGGCATCGTGCTGCTCGCGATGCCGTGGCTGGGCTGCATGGCGGCCGGCATCGCGCTGGTGACGTTCGGCTTCTTCGGCGGCCACTCGGTGGCCAGCAGCTGGGTCGGCAGCCGCGCCGGTGCGATGCGCGCCGAAGCGTCCGCGCTGTATCTGTTCGCTTACTACCTGGGCTCCAGCGTGGCCGGCGTGCTCGGCGGTGTGTTCTACACGCAGTGGGACTGGCTGGGCGTGTGCGGTTTCGTCGGCGTACTGACCGTGGCCGGTGGCGTGATCGCGTGGCGTCTCGGCCAGCGCGTGCAACCGGCCGCCGCCGCGATTGCGCTCAGCCGCTGACACCCTGCAGCAGCCGGGTGAAGTGACCGATCAGCGGCGACGCTGGGCCGCGGCGGCAGGCCACGTGCACTTCCGAACTGGCCGCACGATCACTGAGTGCGACGAAGCGTGCACCGTCCACCTGGATATGGCAGCACGAGGCGGGCAGCACCGTTACCCCCAACCCCGAGGCCGCCAGGCTGATCAGCGTCGAGGCTTCGCCTGCCTCCTGCACGATGCGCGGCGTGAAGCCGGCGCTGCGGCATAGCGCGATCACATGATCGTGGATGCCCGCGCCGACCTCGCGCAGGAAACCGACGAACGGCTCATGCGCGAACAGCCGCAGCGCCACCGCCGCATCGGCCGGCAGATCACGCACCAGCGGATGCTGGTCGTGCACCACCAGCGCGAGTGGATCACTGAACAGTTTGCGTGACATCAGCGGCGCGGGCAGGGCACGTTTGCGGATCAACCCGACATCCAGTTCGCCGGCCATCAGCGCATCGATCTGCTGCAGGGTGTTCATCTCGCGCAGCTTCAACTGCACCTGCGGAAACTGCTGGCGGTAGGCGAAGATCGCGCGCGGGATCTGCGTGGACAGCGGCGTGGCCCGGGTCAGCCCGATGCGCAGCTCACCGGTTTCCCCGCGCTGCGCGCGCTGGGTCAGATCGATCGCGGTATCCACCCGGGCCAGCACTTCACGCGCCTGCTCCTGCAGCACGCGCCCGGCGTCGGTCAGTTCCACCCGGCGGTTCGCGCGCAGGAACAGCCGCGCGCCGAGCAGTGTTTCCAGCTGACGGATCTGCTGGCTGAGCGGCGGCTGCGACATCCCCAGCCGCTCGGCCGCGCGGCCGAAGTGCAGCGTCTCGGCGACGGCCAGGAAGTAGCGCAGGTGGCGGAGTTCGATGGACATGGGGCGTGCGTCAGCGCTCGGAATGACCACTTTCATCATAGCTGCGCGGGCTGAACAGGTCCGGCTGGATCAGCTCGATGAACGCCCTTGCCTGTGGTGACAGGAACCGCCCGCGCCGCACGATCACGCCATAACTGCGCTCCGGGAACCACGCACCCATCGAGCGCGTCACCAGCTTCTCGCGGTCGGCATCGTGCAGGCAGAGCGCCGGCACGATCGAGATGCCCATGCCCATTGCGACGTACTGCTTGATCACTTCCCAGCCGCCCACCTCCAGCGCGACGGTGTAGGGCAGCCGATGCCGCTGGAACACCTGGTCCACCAGCCGGTAGGTGATCTGGCGTTTGGGCGGCAGCACCAGCGGGTATTGCGAGATCGCCTCCAGGCTGAGTTCGCCGTGCGCCAGCGGATGCTCGGGCGGGGCGATCAGCACCTGCTCGAAGCGATAGGCCGGGGCGTAGCTGAGGTCGGCCGGCACATCGGTCATCGAGCCCACCGCCAGGTCGGCCGCATCGCTGCGGAGCAGGTCGGTGCCGTCGGCGCTGATCGCGTTGTGCAGGGTCAGGCGGACGTCCGGATGGCGCTGGCGGAAGCGCTCCACGATGCGCGGCAGCAGGTACAGGATGGTCGAGCTGTTGGCCGCGATGTTGAGTTCGCCGGCGTCCAGCCCTTTGACCTTGTCGCGGAAGCTGGCCTCCAGCCCGTCCAGGTTCTCCACCAGCGGCAGCGCCATCTCATACAGCAACTGGCCCTCTCGGCTGGGCACCAGGCGGCGGCCGCTGCGCTCGAACAGGTTGACCCCGAGTTCGCGCTCCAGCGCCTGCAACTGCTGGCTGATGGCCGGCTGGCTGACGAACAGCGCCTCAGCTGCCCGTGAGACTGAGCCGAGGCGGACGGTCTGACAGAACGCCCGCAGCGGCTTGAGCCGGTCGGATTTGTAGGAAAACCGGGGGCTTGGCGTGCGCGGCGTGGTCATGGCGTCATGAGTATAAGCACACCTTATGTAAGCCATTGCAATAACTGCTTTGTCAAATATCGGCGCGGCAGCGCACGGTGGCGTTCAACCGCACCGCAGGAGCCCGCCATGTCCGCCGTCGCTTACGCCACCGCCCAGCCCACCCCCGCCGATGCACCGGCCACCCCCGGCATTGCCCTCACCACCCAGCTGGCCGGCCAGTCCGCGCTGCTGCCGGCGGGGGTACTGGCGCTGCTGGTGTCGCTGCACCGGGCGGTGGAGCCGGAGCGTCAGCGCCGGCTGCAGGCACGGGTCGCGCGCCAGGCCTTCTTCGATGGCGGCGGCCTGCCGGACTTCCGAGCCGATACCGCCGAGATCCGCGCCAGCGACTGGCACGTCGCCCCGCTGCCGGAGGCGCTGCAGGACCGCCGGGTGGAGATCACCGGCCCGACCGACCCGAAGATGGTCATCAACGCGCTGAACTCCGGCGCCAAGGTGTTCATGGCCGACTTCGAGGATTCCACTGCCCCGGCCTGGCGCAATCTGCTGGCCGGCCAGCAGGCGCTGATCGGCGCGGTGCGTGGCGATCTGACCTACACCGGCCCGTCCGTGGATGGGAAGCCGGGCAAGGAGTACACCCTGCGTCCGTTCAACGAGCAGGCCGTGCTGATCGTCCGCCCGCGTGGCTGGCATCTGGATGAGAAGCACGTGCGCATCGATGGCCAGCCGATCGCCGGTGGCCTGTTCGATGCGGCGGTGTTCGCCTTCCACAATGCCCGCACCCTGATGTGCAGGCAGCGTGGCCCGTACTTCTACCTGCCCAAGCTGCAGAGCATGGAAGAGGCCGCGCTGTGGGAGACCGCGCTGTCGCACATCGAGGGCATGCTCGGCCTGCCGCATGGCCAGATCAAGGTCACGGTGCTGATCGAAACGCTGCCGGCGGTGTTCGAGATGGACGAGATCCTGCATGCGCTGCGCGATCGCATCGTCGGCCTGAACTGTGGCCGCTGGGATTACATTTTTTCCTACATCAAGACCTTCCGCCGCCACGCCGACAAGGTGCTGCCCGAGCGCGGCCAGGTGACGATGACCCAGCCGTTCCTGAAGGCGTACTCCGAACTGCTGATCCGTACTTGCCACCGCCGTGGCGCGCATGCGATGGGCGGCATGGCCGCGCAGATTCCGATCAACCACGACGCGGCCGCCAACGAGCAGGCGATGGCGCGGGTGCGGGCGGACAAGCTGCGCGAAGTCACCGCCGGCCATGACGGCACCTGGGTCGCCCACCCCGCGCTGATCCCGGTCGCGCGGGCGATCTTCGACGAACACATGCCCGGGCCGAACCAGCACCGCGTGCTGCGCAACGATGTGCAGGTGGGCCGCGATGATCTGATCGCCGCGCCCACCGGCACCATCACCCGCGCCGGTTTCGAGGGCAACGTCGAGGTCTGTGTGCGCTACCTGGCCGCCTGGCTGGACGGCAACGGCTGCGTGCCGATCCACCACCTGATGGAAGACGCGGCCACCGCCGAGATCAGCCGCAGCCAGCTGTGGCAGTGGCTGCATACCCCCGGCCAGCACCTGGACGACGGCACCGCCATCGACCTGGCCCTGCTCGACGCCACCCTGGCCCAACTGCCGGCGCGGCTGGGTGACACCACCGCGCTGCCGGGCAGCGCCCGCATCCCCGAGTCCATCGCGCTGCTGGCCGAACTCAGCCGCCGCGAAGCGCTCACCGACTTCCTGACCCTGCCGGCCTACGACCGCCTCGACTGACCACCCGCCATCCACCTGCTGTTACCGCATCCGTTCCCTTTGGAGATTCGACATGAGCACCCTGCAGACCGCCGAACAGATCCAGCACGCTTGGAACACCGACCCGCGCTGGGCCGGGATCGCCCGCAACTACACCGCCGCCGATGTGGTGCGCCTGCGTGGCACCGTGCACGTGGAGCACTCGCTGGCGCGGCTGGGCGCGGAGAAGCTGTGGACGTACCTGCAGGAAAAGGACTTCGTCAACGCGCTCGGCGCGTTGACCGGCAACCAGGCCATGCAGCAGGTCAAGGCCGGCTTGAACGCGATCTACCTGTCCGGCTGGCAGGTTGCCGCCGATGCCAACCTGGCCGGGCAGATGTACCCGGACCAGTCGCTGTACCCGGCCGATTCGGTGCCGGCGGTGGTCAAGCGCATCAACAACACCCTGCTGCGTGCCGATCAGCTGCACCATGCCGAAGGCAAGGATGACATCGACTTCCTGCAGCCGATCGTGGCCGATGCCGAAGCCGGTTTCGGCGGCGTGCTCAACGCCTTTGAGCTGATGAAGGCGATGATCGAGGCCGGCGCGGCCGGCGTGCACTTCGAGGACCAGCTGGCCTCGGTCAAGAAGTGCGGGCACATGGGCGGCAAGGTGCTGGTGCCGACCCGCGAGGCGATCGAGAAGCTCAACGCCGCGCGCCTGGCCGCCGACGTGATGGGCGTACCGACCCTGCTGGTGGCGCGTACCGATGCCGAGGCCGCCGACCTGCTGACCAGCGATGTGGATGGCAACGACCAGCCGTTCACCACCGGCGAGCGCACCGTGGAAGGCTTCTACAAGACCCGCAACGGCCTGGACCAGGCGATCAGCCGCGGCCTGGCCTATGCGCCCTACGCCGACCTGATCTGGTGCGAGACCGGCAAGCCGGACCTGGAGTTCGCCCGCAAGTTCGCCGAGGCGATCCATGCGAAGTTCCCCGGCAAGCTGCTGGCCTACAACTGCTCGCCCAGCTTCAACTGGAAGAAGAACCTGGACGACGCCACCATCGCGACGTTCCAGAAGGAGATCGCCACCTACGGCTACAAGTTCCAGTTCATCACCCTGGCCGGCTTCCACGCCCTGAACTACTCGATGTTCAACCTGGCCCACGGCTATGCCCGCCGCCAGATGAGCGCCTTCGTGGAGCTGCAGGAAGCCGAGTTCGCCGCCGCCGACCGGGGCTTCACCGCGGTCAAGCACCAGCGCGAAGTCGGCACGGGCTACTTCGACGCGGTGACCCAGGCGATCCAGCAGGGCCAGTCCTCGACGACCGCCCTGAGCGGGTCCACCGAGGAAGAGCAGTTCAACGCCGAACGGGCGGCCTGACCCCGTCCGGGCAGGGGGCAGGGAGGGCCAGCAGGGCGGTCAGTCGGGGGACTGGCCGCCCTTTTCGGGTGCCCCAGCCCGGTCTTCACGGGGTCGAAGGCGGCAGAACGTGCACCGTTTCACGATTTTGGGGCGTAATAGTCGGAAATGGGATAGGGCGCACAGTTTTGAGGAGTGCTATCCTCCATCGCTCACCAGGGGGCGCTGGAAAGCGGGTGTTCGGAAATGACCGGCAAGGGTGCGGCGGCGATCATGTGCGAACGAGAAACAGACATCGACCGAAAGGCGATGGCTGAGATCGTGCACGCCATCCTGAGCAGCGGCGAGTCCGCATTGTTCTCCGAGTTCGGCCGCCAGCGCAAGCTGGACCAAGGCACGCACCTGTTCCACCGCGGCCATGCCGGCAGCACGATGTACGTCATCGTCAGCGGCTGCATCGAACTGGATTTCGGCGAAGACCTGGTGGTCAAGTCGCTGGGCCCCAACGAATTCTTCGGCGAGCTGGGCCTGCTGATCGGCGACCACCAGCGCAGTGCCGGTGCACGTGCCGTCGAAGACAGCGTCGTGCTCGAGCTGGACCACGATGATTTCCAGCGTCTGGTCAACCGTGACCCCAGCCTGCTCGCCTATTTCCTGCGCCGCACGATCATGCGCGTGGTGGGCAACGAGCAGGTGCTGATCCGCCAGCTGCGCCGCCGCAACCACGATCTCGAAACCGCGCTGGACAACCTCTACGTCACCACCCACCAGCTCACCCACACCCGTGAGCTGGTGCGCACCGACGAACTGACCGGCCTGCACAACCGGCGTGGCCTGGCCCTGTACCTGCAGGAATGCCGCGCGCAGGAAGACAGCGCGCCGCAGGGCCTGTTGCTGATCGACTGCGACCACTTCAAGCAGGTCAATGACGAACATGGCCACCAGGCCGGCGACCGCGTGCTGCAGAGCGTGGCCAACATCCTGCGCTCGGTCACCACCGAGCTGGACATTGCCTGCCGACTCGGGGGTGACGAGTTCTGCCTGCTGCTGCGCCACGTCAACCCGGACAGCCTCCAGCACGCGGCCGAGTTCATCCTCAGCGCCGTGCACGGCCTGATGGGGCGCGCGCAGGGCGTGCCGCACCTGTGCCCGGTCAGCATCGGCGTGTGCCTGATCGACCCCCGTACCGACTGGAGCGAGTGGTACGCTCGCGCCGACAACGCGCTGTACCAGGCCAAGCGCCTGGGCGGCAACCGATTGCACTGGTCGCGCTCGGCGACCGCCACACCCTGATCGGGAGATCGGCATGAACGGCGACAACGGAACGTCGACCCAGGCCCCACAGATGCGGGCGCTGTTGTTCACCGATCTGTGCGACTCGCTGATCCTGGTGGAGCGGATTGGCGATGCGGCCGCGGCGGAGTTGTTCCAGGAGCATGACCGGCTGGTGCTGGTGTTGCAGCAGCAGTGGAATGGGCAGCAGATCGATCGATCGGATGGGCTGTTCCTGTTGTTCGAGCGGGCCATAGATGCGCTCGGCTTCGCGTTGGACTACCAGCGCGGACTGCAGCGTTTGGGGCAGGCGCGCTCCATCATGCTTCGCGCGCGCGCCGGCCTCCATGTGGGCGAGATCCTCACATGGGAAAACAGTGCGGAAGCGGTCAAGGTGGGGGCGAAGTCGGTGGAAGTGGAAGGGTTGGCCAAGCCCATGGCGGCCCGATTGATGACGTTGGCGCGACCCGGGCAGATTCTGCTGTCGGCGGTGGCCGAATCGCTCACCCACCGGGCGACTGCTGAACTGGGTGAGCGCGGTAAAAACCTGCTGTGGAAGTCGCACGGGCGGTGGCGCTTCAAAGGCGTACCGACCAGCCAGGAGGTCTTTGAGGTTGGCGAAGTAGGCTTTGCTCCTCTTCGAATGCCTCGTAGCAACGCTAAGGCGCGGCGCGACATTCCCTTATGGCGGCAGCCAGCGGCATTGGCCGCAGAAACGGCCGTCCTGGTCATGCTGGCTATTGGCGCTTGGGCAATGTTCCGTCCGGAGCCCGCAATAGCATTTGCTGAGCGGGATTGGGTAGTACTGGGTGATGTCAGCAACATGACCGACAACGCTCTGCTTGATGATTCGCTGCAACAGGCATTTCGTATCAGCTTGGAGCAATCACGGTACGTAAACGTACTTGGCGATCTGAAGGTGCGCGACACGCTTCACCGGATGCAGCGCAAACCCGACATGCCCATGGACAGGCGCACGGCCAACGAAGTTGCGATTCGAGAGGGCGCGCGCGCGGTCATCATGCCGTCTGTCATGGAGGTCAACGGCAGTCTGCGGGTTGCAGTGGAAATCGTAGATCCCCGAACAGGGGCGACGGTCTACTCCGAGTACGCGGACGGGCGAGGTGTGGACTCGGCGCTCGCTTCCACTGACAGTGTGGTTGCGTCCTTACGCACGCGCTTGGGCGAGGCAATGAAGGACGTCAGCCGGACGTCCGCTCCTCTGCCCGAGGTAGCCACCAGCAATCTGGATGCGTTGCATGCGTACGCCGCTGGTCTCAAGGCATACGGAGAGTATCGATATCCGGACGCGCTGGCATTCTTTGAGCAGTCCGCACGATTCGATCCCGAGTTCGCCTTTGCGTACATTGGCCAAATGCGCGTTTATTTCGCTCGTGGCGAAACGATCCGCGCGCGACAGTTGCTGAAACGTACACTGGCATTGAAGGCAAAGATGGCGCCGCGCGATGCGCTTTATCTGGACGCCTGGGCATCTGAACTCAACGATGCAGGCGTTGCTGTTGCTGCGCATAAATGGAAGCTGCTTGGTGACCTGTACCCTGACTACCATGCCGCACACGCCAACCGTGCAAATGCCCTCTTCTCCCTCGGCCGTTACGGAGACGCCGAGGCGGTGGCCCGCCTTGCTGCTGTGACACAGAATCCAATGTACAACGTCGCCCTGCAAATGTTGGCCAGAACGCAGTTGGCGCAGGAGGAGCTTGATCAGGCGCTTCAGACGTATCGGCAGGTGGAGAGCGCGGGGCGAGGGCAACCCAATCGCGAATTCGCTTCGGTGCTTGCTGCTCGAGATGATTTTGTCGGAGCATCCAGGGTCTTGGATGCGATCCCCAACGACTCATTGCCGGCATGGTTTCAGAGAACAGCTATTGCCGCCGATCAAGGTCAGGCGGATGAGGCGCTGGGCAATGCGCGCAGGGCGCGTAAGTCGTGCGACATTGAGGGCCACGTCTGTAATGCACTTTCGCTTCAGGAATTGGCGCTCAGAACTGTTTCGGGCTCCGCTCCGCGCGGCGACGAGTTTGGGCAAGCCCTTTCCAACATGCACCAGCAGGCAATGGCGGCCGTTGGTAGTGACCGGGCTGAATGGCTGTACATGGGCTCTGCGGGCGTATACCTGGCCCAGCGCGCGGGGGAGAGTACGGTTGCCGAACGTTGGTCGCCGGTGTTCACCAGAATGGCGAGTGAACTTGGTGATCCGCGAGCCCGGCAGATGGCCGAACTTGCCAGCGCGGAAATCGATCGAAGATCGGGCCGCATCGATACCAGCATCAAACGACTGAGTGCACTGGTGGATGGTGCGGAGTTGTTCCAGGTACATGTGGCGTTGCACATGGCCTACCTGGACAAGGGTGATCAGGCATCAGCCGAGCGCGAACGCGTATGGCTTTCCAGGCATCGTGGGCTGGTGTATGCGGAGAACGCCGGTACTTATTCCCTGATGGCACTCAATGCTACTGACGCGCATAGTGCGCGCCAGCAGTAGCGACCGTCAGGGGCGGGGTTTACGTTTCATTTGTTCGTCTACCTTGCCTGCGACAAAGCAATGCGGCACATAAAATGAGGCGTGCGAGGCCAGGTACTTGAGTAGCTCGGTGCGCGCCTGCGCAAACTCTTCCTTGCTGGCCAGTTTCCCTGCCGGCTCGCACGTGTGACACGAAGCGGCGGCTTCGTCGCTGACCTGGGTCATCGCGGACGCGGGATCCACGGCAAACTGGCTGCGAAAATCATCATCGGTGCACAAAAGATCCAGAAGGCGAACCGCATCTTCTGGGGAAAGCGGCTTCTTGTCAGCGGTCATGTCGGTCACATTGGGTGAAGAGTGGGTTGAGTGAGTGCCACTTCAACGGCAACTGCAATATCGGCCAGCTGTACATCCTCTTTAGCATTGACCTGATGCTGATCGACGCTTCATTCCTGGGGACTGCAGCCGACAATGTAACAGCCCACTTCTCCCCGGAAGCAGAACGTGCCCCTCCCTCGTATCCGACGCTGCCGACATCTTTACCTTGAGCCCTGGCAATGCCGCGAGTTTTCATTGCAGGCAGTAATCGATGGCGGCAGCGGTCTTCAGGTGCGCTCCGCCTGGCATGCCTTGGCCCCGCACCTGAATGCCCCCGTGGAAGTCTCCATTGCCATGATGCAACGGCTTGAGGCAGTTGATCCGGACGCGTGGCAGGCTCAGCGCTGCGGAGGCATCGACGTGGAACTGGAAGCACTGCTACAGCACGGACTTGTTCTGCAAGAGGGGTCCATCACTCCAGAGGCACTGGCGGACGAGCGCTTGCGGAGCCTGGATTGGTGGGGACCTGCTGCCATGATGCATTGGCAGTCCCGGTGGCAAGGACGTGACAGTGGAGTGGCGTTGGGCGTCGCCGGGCTGCAGACTGCAGCCGGTCTCCGTGACCGGCTGGGCCCGCCACCGCCCGCGACGGTGCCACCCCGCGGTGGCCGGATCGACCTTCCAAACCTCGATCTGGATGAGACCGACATCCTGCTGCAATCGCGCAGCACGTGCCGTAACTTTGACCGAGAGCGTTCCTTGTCGAAGGACACGCTTGTGCGCATGTTGCAGCGATGCTTTGGAGCGACGGGAACCTACGTCCTCGATGCAGACAGCACTTTCCTGAAAAAGAACGCGCCCTCAGCTGGAGGGCTTCATCCCACCGAGGCGTATCTACTCATTCAGCACGTGGATGGCATCACGCCGGGCCTGTATCACTATCACCCCCTTGACCACGCATTGACCCGTCTTGAAGACCAATCTGCCATCCATATTGGCTTGGCTAAAAAGATCTGTGCGGGGCAACCGTGGTTCTCCGATGCGCACGTTCAGGTGATTCTGGTGGCACGCTTCGCGCGATCACACTGGAAATACAGAAATCACGCCAAGGCTTACCGGGCCGTGATCCTGGACGTAGGGCATCTGTCACAGTTGCTGTTGACCTGTGCAACGGAACAGGGGTTAGGCGCGTTTGTCACCGCCGCAATCAACGAGAAAGATATTGAAGCCGCGCTGGACTTGGATGGAATGGAGCAAGGCGTGTTGGCCGTATGCGGATTCGGTCACCGCAGCGCTCAGATGGCCACGACAGAGTTCGATCCCGTTGAGCGAGTATGGGAGCGGGTTCCCTGACGTGGCCCTTCGCATACGCGATCAACCCGCCTCGAAATCCACCAGCACCGCCCCATCCCCCACCTGGTCCCCGGCCTTGACCCGGTAACCCTGCACGGTGCCATCGGCCGGCGCCTGCAGCGTGTGCTCCATCTTCATCGCCTCCAGCACCAGCAACGGCGCGCCGCGTTTGACCGCCGTGCCCGGTGACACCAGCGTGGCCACGATACGGCCCGGCATCGGCGCGACCAGGCTGCCGGCATCGGCGACGGACTGGTCCGCTTCGCTGACTGGATCATGCAGGGTGAAGCGCTGCACGCCCTCGCTGCCGAACAGGTAGAGCTCATTGCCATCGCGGATGACGGTGGCACGGTGCAGCTGCTCGCCGATCTGCACGCGCAGCGCATCACCGGCCAGGCGGCCGCTGCCCTGCAGCGCGTTGCCGTCCATGTGGACAGCCCACTGCTCGCCAGCCGCCTGTACGGCGACGCTGCGCTGCGCACCCCGGTGCTCCAGTGTCAGCGCGCGTGCGGCCGGCGCGCCGAGGCGCCAGCCATCCTGGGCCTGCCACAGTGAGTGCGGGTCGCGCGCATCACGGCTGGCGGCTTCGCTGGTGGCTACGCCGGCAATCGCGGCCAGCGCCCAGAGTGCCGGATCGCTGTCGCCGTCGTTGGGAGCCAGTGCGGCCTGCTCGCGCTCGATCAGCGCGGTGTCCAGCTTGGCCTGGGTGAACGAATCGGTCATCACCAGGCGGCGCAGGAAGGCGGCATTGGTGGTCACGCCGACCACTTCGCACTCGGCCAGCGCCTGCTGCATGCGGCGCAGCGCGGCGTCGCGGTCGACGTCCCAGACGATCAGCTTGGCGATCATCGGGTCGTAGAACGGGGTGATCGCATCGCCCTGCTCGACACCGGCGTCCACGCGCACGTGCGCGGTGTTGGCCGGCAGGCGCAGGTGGCGCAGGGTGCCGGTGGAGGGCAGGAAACCGCGGTCGGCGTCTTCGGCGTACAGGCGGGCTTCCAGTGCATGGCCGCGGATCTGCAGCTGATCCTGCTGCAGCGGCAGCGGTTCACCGCTGGCCACGCGCAGCTGCCACTCGACCAGGTCGGTGCCGGTGATGCACTCGGTGACCGGGTGCTCCACCTGCAGGCGGGTGTTCATTTCCATGAAGTAGAAATCGCCATCCGGGCCGGCGATGAACTCCACCGTGCCCGCGCCGACGTAGTTGACCGCGCGCGCGGCATCGACGGCGGCCTTGCCCATCGCGGCGCGGCGCTCGGGCGTCATGCCGGGCGCGGGCGCTTCTTCGAGCACCTTCTGGTGGCGGCGCTGCACCGAGCAGTCGCGCTCGAACAGGTACACCACGTTGCCGTGGCTGTCGCCGAACACCTGGATCTCGATGTGGCGCGGACGCTCCACATACTTCTCCACCAGCACGTGTGCGTTGCCGAACGCGGACTGCGCTTCACGCTGGCAGCTGGCCAGCGCCTCGGTGAAGGTCGCGCTGTCGTCCACGCGGCGCATGCCCTTGCCACCGCCGCCGGCGCTGGCCTTGATCAACACCGGGTAGCCGATGCTGTCGGCCTGCTGGCGCAGGAACTCGGGGATCTGCTCGTCGCCGTGGTAGCCCGGGGTGAGCGGTACGCCGGCCTGGTGCATCAGCGCCTTGGCCGCGCTCTTGTCACCCATCGCGCGGATCGCCGCAGCGGAGGGGCCGATGAACACGATGCCCGCCTCGGCGCAGGCCTGCGCGAAGCCGGCGTTCTCCGAGAGGAAGCCGTAGCCGGGATGGATCGCCTGCGCGCCGGTGCGGCGGGCGGCTTCCAGGATCGCGTCGCCGCGCAGGTAGCTCTCACGCGCCGGCGCCGGGCCGATCGCGATGGCCTCGTCGGCCAGGCGCACGTGGCGCGCGTTGCGGTCGGCGTCGGAGTACACCGCCACGGTGGCGATGCCCAGGCGCTGGCAGGTAGCGATGACGCGGCAGGCGATTTCGCCACGGTTGGCGATCAGGATCTTGGTGAACATGGTGGTCTCGTTGCGCGGGCCAGGGGCGGCGGTGCCAGGCGGCACCGCCCGTGCATTACATGCGGAACACGCCGAAGTCGGTCTTCTTCGCCGGGGCGTTGAGGCTGGCCGACAGCGCCAGGCCCAGCACACGACGGGTGTCGGCCGGATCGATCACGCCGTCATCCCAGAGGCGGGCGCTGGCGTAGTACGGGTGGCCCTGCGATTCGAACTGCGCGCGGATCGGCGACTTGAAGCCGTCTTCTTCCTCGGCCGACCACTGCCCGCCCTTGGCTTCGATGCCATCGCGCTTGACCGTGGCCAGCACGCTGGCGGCCTGCTCGCCGCCCATCACGCCGATGCGCGCGTTCGGCCACATCCACAGGAAGTTGGGCGAGTAGGCGCGGCCGCACATGCCGTAGTTGCCGGCACCGAACGAGCCGCCGATCACCACGGTGAATTTGGGCACCTTGGCGCAGGCCACGGCCATGACCAGCTTGGCCCCGTCCTTGGCGATGCCGCCGTGCTCGTACTTGCGGCCGACCATGAAGCCGGTGATGTTCTGCAGGAACACCAGCGGGATGCCGCGCTGCGTGCACAGTTCGATGAAGTGCGCGCCCTTCAGCGCGGACTCGGAGAACAGGATGCCGTTGTTGGCGATGATGCCCACCGGGTAGCCGTGCAGATGCGCGAAGCCGGTGACCAGGGTGTTGCCGTAGCGCGGTTTGAACTCATCGAAGCGCGAATCGTCGACCAGGCGCAGGATCACTTCGCGCACGTCGTAGGGCTTGCGCGTATCGGCCGGGATCACGCCATACAGCTCGCGGGCCGGATGTCGCGGTTCCACCGGGGCCTGCACTGCCAGCGCCGGTTCGGGCTTGCGCCAGTTGAGCTGGGCGATGATCGCGCGGACCCGGGCCAGCGCCTGCAGGTCGTTGTCGGCCATGTGGTCGGCCACGCCGGAGATGCGCGTGTGCACATCGGCACCGCCCAGTTCTTCGGCGGTGACCACTTCACCGGTGGCCGCTTTCACCAGCGGCGGGCCGCCGAGGAAGATGGTGCCCTGCTCGCGCACGATCACCGTTTCATCGCTCATCGCGGGCACGTAGGCGCCACCGGCGGTGCAGCTGCCCATCACGCAGGCGATCTGCGGGATGCCCTGCGCGGACAGGTTGGCCTGGTTGTAGAAGATCCGGCCGAAATGGTCGCGGTCCGGGAACACCTCGTCCTGCAGCGGCAGGAATGCACCGCCGGAATCCACCAGGTAGATGCAGGGCAGGCGGTTCTGCTCGGCCACTTCCTGCGCGCGCAGGTGCTTCTTGACCGTCATCGGGTAATAGGTGCCACCTTTGACCGTGGCATCGTTGGCCACGATCACGCACTCCACGCCCGAGACCCGGCCGATACCGGCGACGACACCCGCACTGGGAATCGGATCGCCATACATGCCGTGCGCAGCCAGCGGGGCGATTTCCAGGAAGGCGCTGCCCGGGTCGAGCAGGGCATCGATGCGGTCACGCACCAGCAGCTTGCCGCGTGCGGTGTGCTTGGCGCGTGCCGCTTCGCTGCCGCCCAGCGCGGTCTGCGCCAGGGTAGCGCGCAGGTCGTCGACCACCGCCTGCAGCGCGGCGCGGTTGGCCTCGAAGGTGTCGCTGCCCGGTTGCAGCTGGGTGCTCAATACGGTCATGGCGGGGCCCTTACTTGGTGCGCTGGAATAGTTCGCGGCCGATCAGCATGCGGCGGATCTCCGAGGTGCCGGCGCCGATTTCATACAGCTTGGCATCGCGCCACAACCGTCCGGTCGGGTACTCGTTGATGTAGCCATTGCCGCCCAGGATCTGGATCGCCTGGCCGGTCAGCCAGGTGGCCTTCTCGGCCGAATACAGGATCGCGCCGGCCGCGTCCTGGCGCGTGGTGCGGCCCTGGTCGCAGGCGCGTGCCACCGCGTAGACATAGGCGCGGCAGGCGTTGAGGCCCACGTACATGTCGGCCAGCTTGGCCTGGATCAGCTGGAAGGTGCCGATCGCCTCGCCGAACTGCTTGCGCTCGTGCACGTACGGCATCACCACATCCATCGCGGCAGCCATCAGGCCGAGGGGGCCACCGGAGAGCACCACGCGCTCATAGTCCAGACCGGACATCAGCACCTTGACGCCACCGCCGACCACGCCAAGCACGTTGGCTTCGGGTACTTCGCAATCCTGGAAGACCAGCTCGCAGGTGTTGGAGCCGCGCATGCCGAGCTTGTCCAGTTTCTGCGCCGTGGAGAAGCCCTTCATGCCCTTTTCGATCAGGAACGCGGTGATGCCCTTGGCGCCGCCATCCGGATCGGTCTTGGCATAGACCACCAGCACATCGGCATCCGGGCCGTTGGTGATCCACATCTTGTTGCCGTTGAGCACGTAGTGATCGCCGCGCTTGTCCGCGCGCAGCTTCATCGACACCACGTCCGAGCCGGCGCCCGGTTCGCTCATCGCCAGTGCGCCGACCAGCTCGCCGCTGCACAGGCCGGGCAGGTAGCGCTTTTTCTGCTCTTCGTTGCCGTTCTTGCGCAGCTGGTTCACGCACAGGTTCGAGTGCGCACCATAGGACAGCGCGATGGCACCGGAGGCGCGTGAGATCTCTTCCATCGCCACCACATGCGCGAGGTAGCCCATGCCGCTGCCGCCGTATTCCTCTTCCACGGTCAGGCCGAGCAGACCCTGCTCGCCGAGCTTGCGCCACAGCGCATTGGGGAACAGATTCTCTTCGTCGGCCTGGGCCGCCAGCGGCACGATTTCAGCGGAGGCAAAATGGGCCACGCTCTGGCGCAGCAGGTCGATCTCTTCGCCGAGATCGAAGTTCATGGTCGGGACGTGCATGGGCGACTCCGCAACAACAAGGGATGGGACGCGCCGGGAGGGATGGACGGGCTGACAGGGCCGTCCCGCGGGCGATGTGCCCCCAGCGTAGCCGGGTTCGACAAAGAAGTGAACACAAATTCAAAAATTGAACATAGAATCAACAAATGGCCTATAAACGCTCCGCCCTGATGGAAGAACGCCTTGCCGGCGCCCGCGAACGCATCCTGCTGGCGACCCGTGTGCTGGTGGCGGCCGGTGGCTACCGCAACGCCCCGGTGACCGCGGTGGCGGCCGAAGCCGGCGTGTCCACCGGCCTGATCTACCGGCACTTCCCCTCCAAGGCCGAACTGTTCGTGGAGGTGCTGACCGCCGCTGTCGAGCATGAGCTGCGCATCTTCGAGGCGATCGCGGCCGAGCCGCTGCCCGCGCCCGAGCGCCTGCGCCGGGCGATCACCGCCTTCGTGCGGCGCGCGCTGGCCGGGCCCGGGCTGGCCTATGCCTTCATCGCCGAGCCGGTCGATCCGGAAGTGGAAGCCGAGCGCATCCGCTGCCGCCGTCTGTTCGGCGATGTGTTCCGGCGCATCGTCGCCGATGGCGTCGAGGCAGGCACCTTCCCGCAGCAGGACACCCATGTCGCGGCGGCCTGCATCGTGGGGGCGTTCACCGAGGCGCTGGTCGGCCCGACCGCACTCAGCCGCGACGCGCACGGCGATGAAGATGCGCTGGTCGAGTCGATCTGTGTTTTCTGCCTGCGTGCCGCCGGAGCCTGAGTCGCGCCGATGCTGCATTGCGACACCGGGCGGTCGCTTGCGCAGCGCCGCCGACGCTGGTCATACTCGGCCGACAAGCCGTGGTCCAACGACTACCAGCCAGGGGTATAGAGAGTGCGGAATTACGACCTCGAGTTCCTGAAACGCTTCTCCATGGTCATCGCGCTGCTGATGGCCATCACACTCGGCCTCATCATCTTCGCGGCCTACCTGCATACCAGCATTCCCCCTGAAGTCTCGCCGATGGCGGCCAAACGCACGGAACAGCGCATCGCGCCGGCCGGTGCGGTGTACGCAGGCAGCACCGGTGCCGCCGCCCAGGCCGCGGCCCAGGCCGCCGCGCTGGTCAAAGCCGCCTCGCAGGTCGCCTACGGTGGCACCACTGACGGCAAGGTGATCTACGACAACCTCTGCACGGCCTGCCATACCAATGGCGTCGGCAAGGCGCCGACGCTGGATCACGGGCATTGGGATGCGCGCATCGCCCAGGGCAAGGACACGCTCTACAAGCATGCGGTGGAGGGCTATACCGGCCCGGACGGTGGCATCATGCCGCCCAAGGGCGGTAATCCGGCGCTGACCGAGGAGCAGATCCATGCCACGGTCGATTGGATGCTGGCCAACCTGAAATAACGGCTTTGCCGGATCAGGTCACCGACGCCGCCGAAGGGCGGCGTTTCACTTTATATGGTTAGCCTTGTCGCACTTCCCTGGAGTCCTGCTTCCGATGCGCCGTACCCCCCTCGTGTTCGCTCTCGCGCTGGCCCTGTCCGGCGCGGTCCATGCCGCCCAGCCGCAGCCCGCCACCTCGCCGCAGGTGCGTCCGGCGCCGACCACGTCGGCCACGGTCACCCTGACCGCGCCGCCCACCGACTGGCGCACGCTGGACGGTCAGCAGGTCCGCATCGCCGCGCCGCTGACCCTGGCCGGCACCGATGGCCTGTCGCGCTTTGGGGAGTTGACCGTGGCCTTCGGGGGTCGCCTGTGGCAGCCGAGCGAAGTGGCCGCACCCGGCAGCCCGGAGCACGCCCATGAGGTGGCCGACAACCTTCATCGCCGGCTGGTGCTGGACGATGGCAGCGACGCCCGGGATCCCGGCCCGGTGGCCTACCTGCCGGCGGCCGCGAACCTGCGCACCGGCATGGTCCTGCGCAATATCGAAGGCATCGTCCGCGTCGATGCCAAGGGCAACACCCGCCTGCAGGTGACCCGCCCGCTGAACCTGCCGGCGCTGGAGCGCCCGGCCGTACCGGTGGTGGCCGGGGCCCTGCATGTGGCCGCGTTCAACCTGGAGAACTTCTTCAATGGCGACGGCCAGGGCGGCGGTTACCCGACCCTGCGTGGCGCCCGGACGCTGGCCGAACATCACGCGCAGAAAGCCAAGCTGGTCGCCACCATCAACGCGCTCGGCGCCGATGTCGCCGCGCTGATGGAATTGGAGAACGATGGCTACGGCCCGCAGTCGGCGATCGCCCAGCTGGTCGATGCGCTCAATGCCGACCGGGGCCAGGGGGCCGACTGGCGTTTCATCGACGCGAAGCAGGGCCCGGGTGACAACCCGATCCGGGTCGGCATCATCTATCGCGCGTCGCGCGTGACCCCGGTCGGCGCCCCCGCCGTGCTGGAGAAGGAGCCCTTCGGCGAGCGCAGCCGCGTGCCGCTCGCGCAGGCCTTCCGTGCGGGCAAGGGCGCGCCGTTCGTGGTCGTGGCCAATCATTTCAAATCCAAGGGCTGCTCCGAAGCGACCGGCGCCGATGCCGATCAGAAGGACGGCCAGGCCTGCTGGAATGCCACCCGGGTCGCCTCGGCCACGCTGCTGGACCAGTGGCTGGCGACCGACCCCACCGGTGCGGGTACCCGCGATGCGGTGCTGCTGGGCGACTTCAACGCCTACGCGATGGAAGACCCGATCCGCACCCTGCACGCGGCCGGCTGGCGGGATGCGTTCGCGGTGGCCAAGGTCGAACAACCGTACAGCTATGTCTACAACGGCATGACCGGCCGGTTGGACCATGCGCTGTTGAGCCCGGGCATGGCCAAGCGCCTGCGCGCGGCGGCAGAGTGGCACATCAATGCCGACGAGGCCGACGATGTCGGCTACCGCGACCGCAACGAAGCGGGCTCGTGGCGCAGCTCGGACCATGATCCGCTGTTGCTGGGGTTTGATCGCTGATCCCGCACGGGTGCGCCGGGACGCCGGTGTGCCCGGTCACCGGCGCGTTGCCTTGGTAGTGCCGGCCGCTGGCCGGCACCGCATCAGTCGGTTACCACGTTCCCCACGCGATCAAGCCGATCGCCACCACGGCCAACCCCAGGCCCACCCGGTTCCACACACTGGTGCGCTCGCCGAAACCGACGATGCCCACCAGCGCGCCCAGCACCACCACGCCGATGTTCATGCCGGCGAACACCACCGCCGGGCTGTCCGGCAGATGCTGGTGGGCACGCACGTAGAACAGGATGTTGCCGAAGTTGAGCAGGCCGAGCAGGGCGCCGCCGGCCAGGTTGCGCCACTGCAGGCGGGCGATGCCGCGCAGGTGGCGCCATAGCTGCAGGATGAGCATCAGCACGAAGGCCAGGCTGAAACTGACCAGAAGTGCCGCCATCGAAGGCGTACCCGACAACGCCACCTTCTTGAGCAGGATGTCGACCAGGGCATAGCCCACCCAGACGGACAGCAGCCATGGCCAGGCCCGTCCGCCGCTGGGCTCGGCCGCGCCGGCGCGCGGGCGTACGCTGATCCCGAGGATCGCCAGCAGGCCCAGCCCCAGGCCGGCCAGCTTCCAGCCGTTGGCGGTCTCGCCGAACACCAGGAACGCAGCCAGCAGCGAAAGCAGCAGCGACAACCGCTGGGCCACATCGCTGCGCACGATCCCGGCGCGGGTCACTGCGCGGGCCATCATCAGGAAGATCGCCGGCAACGCCACGGCCAGGCAGAGCAGGGCGGCCCACGGCGCATGCGCGGCCTGCAGCGAGGCCAGCGAGGGCTGCAGCAGCACCGCGCTGAGCACGCTGGCGACCAGATAATTCCAGGTCACCACCTGCGGCATGTCCAGCCGCTGGCGCGGCGCCAGCTTCAGCAGGACCGACACCAGCACGCTGCAGAGAACGCTGAAAACCAGAAAGTGCATGTACGGATCCGGCGGAGGCGGCGGTGAAGCACGCGGAGGGACGGTATTATGACGCCATGCACAATCCCCCATTTCCCCAAGAAAGCGGTGCGCTGACGCTGGACGGACCGGTCGGTCCGCTGGATGTCGTGGTTGATCTGCCCGAGGCCGATGTCGCGGTACAGCCGGTGGTGGCGATCGTCTGCCACCCCCTGTCCACCGAGGGCGGCAGCATGCACAACAAGGTGGTGACCATGGCCGCGCGCTCGCTGCGCGACCTGGGCATCGCCACCGTGCGCTTCAACTTCCGCAGCGTCGGCGACTCGGCCGGCACGTTCGACAACGGCGTGGGCGAGCAGGACGACCTCAAGGCCGTCGCCGCCTGGGTCCGTGCACAGCGGCCGGGCCAGGACCTGTGGCTGGCCGGTTTCAGCTTCGGTGCGTACGTCTCGCTGCGCGCGGCGGGCGACCTGCAGCCGACCACGCTGATCTCGATCGCGCCGCCCGCCGGGCGCTGGGACTTCGAGGGCATGCAGCCCCCGGCCCAGTGGCTGGTGATCCAGGGCGAGGAAGACGAGATCGTCGATCCGCAGGCGGTCTATGACTGGCTGGACGGCCTGGACGCACCGCACGAACTGGTGCGCATGCCCGATACCAGCCACTTCTTCCACCGCAAGATCGTCGACCTGCGCGGCGCGCTCATCCATGGCGTCAAGCAGTGGCTGCCCAACCCCGCCCCCGACGCGGCATGAGCGACACCGTGATGACCCCGTCGCAGCGCTACGCCGATGGCGTGGCCCGGGGCGAATGGCAGAACGACCCGGCCCAGCACGCCGCCCTGGCCGAGCTGGACCGCATCCATCTCGCGCTGGTCGACAGCGCCCAGGATGGCTGGCTGGATCGCCTCTCCGCGTTCTGGAAGAAGCCCGAGCCGGTCAAGGGCCTGTACTTCTGGGGCGGGGTGGGGCGCGGCAAGACCTTCCTGGTCGATCTGTTCTATGACGGGCTGCCGATCGAGCAGAAGTACCGCACCCATTTCCACCGCTTCATGCGCGGCATCCACGAGCGCCTGCGCGAGCACCAGGGGCAAAGCGATCCGCTGGCGAAGATCGCCCAGGAGTGGCGCAGCAAACTGCGCGTGCTGGTGCTGGACGAATTCTTCGTCACCGACATCGGCGATGCGATGCTGCTGGCGCGCCTGCTCGAGCGGATGTTCGCCGAGGGCGTGACCCTGGTGACCACCTCCAACACGGCGGTGGAAAACCTGTACCTCAACGGCCTCCAGCGCGACAGCTTCCTGCCCGCGATCGGGCTGCTGCAGACCTACTGCGTGGAGTTGTACGCCGAAGGCACCGAGGATTACCGCATGCGCGCGCTGACCCGCTCGCCGGTGTACCAGTCCCCGATCGATGCCGGCAGCGATGCCTGGCTGGCCGGCCGCTGGGCCGAGCTCAGCGGTGGGCAGCCGGCCAAGGCGGGCAACATCGAGATCGAGGCGCGCAAGATCCCGGTGCGTGGCCGCGGCAAGAGCATTGTCTGGTTCGATTTCAAGGCGCTGTGCGAAGGCCCCCGTGGCCCCTCGGATTACATCGAGATCGCGCACGAGTTCAACACCGTGCTGCTCGGCGACATCCCGCACTTCGACACACTCAACGAAGATGCCGCGCGCCGCTTCGTCAACCTGATCGACGAGCTGTACGACCGCCACGTCAACCTGGTCTGCACCGCGACCGATTCACCGGTCGGGCTGTATTCGGGCGTCCGGCTGCAGGGTGCGTTCGAACGCACCGCCTCGCGCCTGATCGAAATGCAGAGCGCCGAGTACCTGGGCACCCCGCACCGCGCGTAACTCCGCGCCGGGCGTGGATGTTTTCTACAACGGGGGCAGCACCAACGCGTCCCCGCGCGGCTGTTCGTGCGCGATCGGCGGTGCCGCGTCCTCCTCGCGGTCCATCACCATCATCGCCAGCGGCTTGCCCTGGTAGCGCACCTCCAGCGACTGCTGGATCGCATCCAGCGCCAGCACCTGCGTGCACAGCGACTGGGCCTGTGCCTCCAGCGCCTGCCCACGTGCCTCCATGCGGCGCTCCAGGTCAGCCTCCATCTTCTCGGCGCGGGCTTCGATCCGGCCCGATCCGCCGGTCAGCATCGTCCACATCACGCCGCGGGCGAGCGAGGCCGACATCGATTCGGCCGCCTGCTCGATGCGCGCCTCGAACTGCTCGCCGAACAGGTCCTGCTCCCAGATACCGCGGCCCAGGGTACGGCCGACGTACGCGTGGGCATCCTTGCGCAGCCCGTCCACTTCGCGCGCCTTGCGGCGGCTGCCGGTCATGATCTCCACCGTGGCCCCCAGCGCGTCGAAGGCGATGTCCGTGGCCTCGCCGGCCACCCCGGCCACGGCAGGCACCAACTGGCGGGTGCCCCATTCCAGCTGGCGCAGGCGCTGGGCGTCGGCAGCGCTGACCGGGATCGGCTGGCGATCGATGTTCAGCTCGCCATCGTGGAAGAAGATCTCCGCCGGCACCTGCTCGCGGTTGCGCAGCCAGATCCCGCCGCTGTCCACCAGTACGTTGTAAGGCGTGCTCATCCCGCACTGGCGCGAGGAGAGCGCCGGCGCCTTGCTCTCGCCGGCAGCAGCGGTACCGTTCAGGGCGAGGCCCAGCAACAGACATCCGGTCAGGGGCAGGCGCATGGTCGCGTTCATCTAAAGGAGGCAAGCTGAGCGTGGCACCCCGCAGCCACCCCGGCGCGGGTCGGAAGTCACCCTGACCGGCGGCCATTCGTTAGGGCTGCGTGAGGCCCGCTGTTCCGTTTTTCGCGACCCTGCATCGCATCCGCCATCGACGTTTTGGCCTTGACTGCGCACTCGCTTTCGACGGGTCCAGACCGTTCGTCGGACGCTGTTCGGGCACGGTCCTTGCGCCACAAGGGATTAGGGAAATTCACTACATTTGGCGTTGACGACACCTGGTACCCCCACTATCTTGTGGCCGTCGGTCCCGCCGACCACAAGTCGACGGGTGTATTGCCTTCACGCCGATGGCCTGAAGACCTACTGACAACCGCACGCACGTACAGCGTGTGGTGCCGGTCGCACGACTCTCCGGGGGAGAGGACCGGTGACGCAGGGGAAACCGCCCGCAGGCCTGCCTGCGCTGTCGCGGCTCCTGCGACGCCGCAGGTCCACCCTGTAGATCCGTGCGCCGGTTCGGCCTGCAACGCAGGCGACGCTGTACTACTTCCAATCACGCCCAGAGGAAAACGCCGTGAGCATCGAAACCAGCACTGACATCGATAAGGAAAGCGAGTTCCTGCTGACCTCGCCGCCGACGGCGACCGCCATGAGCGTGACCAAGCGCAACGGCACGACCGAACTGGTGGACCTGAACAAGATCGTGCGCGCGGTACAGCGCTGCGCCGAGGGTCTGCATGCGGTCGATCCGATGCGTGTGGCGACCCGCACCATCTCCGGCCTGTACAACGGCGCGACCACCCAGGAGCTGGACGAACTGTCGATCCGCACCTCGGCGCTGCTGATCGGTGAGGAGCCGGAGTACGGTCGCCTGGCCGCGCGCCTGCTGGCCAACTTCATCGCCAAGGAAGTGTCCGGCCAGGAAATCCATGCGTTCTCGCAGTCGGTCGGCCGCGGCCACGAAGTGGGCCTGATCAACGCGCGCCTGCTCGATTTCGTGCAGGTCAACGCGCGCAAGCTCAACGACGCGATCGATCCGACCCTGGACCTGCATTTCGATTACTTCGGCCTGCGCACCCTGTACGACCGTTACCTGCTGCGCCATCCGCACACCCGCAAGGTGATCGAGACCCCGCAGCAGTTCTTCCTGCGCATCGCCAGCGCCTTGAGCGAAGACGTGCCCGAAGCCCTGGCGCTGTACAAGCGCATGGGCAACCTGGATTACCTGCCGTCCAGCCCGACCCTGTTCAACTCCGGCACCACGCATGAGCAGCTGTCCTCGTGCTTCCTGCTGGATTCGCCGCAGGATTCGCTGGAGTCGATCTACGCCAAGTACGGCGATATCGCCCAGCTCTCCAAGTTCAGCGGCGGCATCGGCGTCAGCTACAGCCGCGTGCGTTCGCGCGGTTCGCTGATCAAGTCCACCAACGGTCATTCCAACGGCATCGTGCCGTGGCTGAAGACCATGGATTCGTCCGTGGCGGCGGTCAACCAAGGCGGCAAGCGCAAGGGCGCGGCCTGTGTGTACCTGGAAACCTGGCACGCCGATATCGAGGATTTCCTCGAGCTGCGTGACAACACCGGTGACGAATCGCGGCGTGCGCACAACCTGAATCTGGCCAACTGGATCCCGGACCTGTTCATGCAGCGCGTCGAGGCCGACCAGGAGTGGTCGCTGTTCGATCCGAGCGTGGTGCCCGAGTTCACCGATCTGTTCGGTGAAGCCTTCGAGCAGGCTTACCTGCAGGCCGAAACCCAGGGCAAGGCCCAGCGCACGATCTCCGCACGCAAGCTGTACTCGCGGATGATGCGTACCCTGGCCGAGACCGGCAACGGCTGGATGACCTTCAAGGACAAGTGCAACCGCGCCAGCAACCAGACCCTGCGTCCGGGCAACGTGATCCACCTGTCCAACCTGTGCACCGAAATCCTGGAAATCACCTCGGCCGAAGAGACCGCAGTGTGCAACCTGGGCTCGATCAACCTGGGCAACCATTTCGATGCCCACGGCGAGTTCGATTTCGACAAGCTGGCCGACACCGTGCGCCTGGCCGTGCGTCAGCTCGACCGCGTGATCGACCTGAACTTCTACCCGATCGAAACCGCCCGCCGCGGCAACCTGCGCTGGCGTCCGGTCGGCCTGGGCTGCATGGGCCTGCAGGACGTGTTCTTCCGCAAGCGTCTGGCCTTTGACAGTGCCGAAGCCCGCGCGCTGTCGAAGAAGATCGCCGAAGCGATCTACTTCCACGCGCTGGAAACCTCGTGCGAGCTGGCCCAGGAACGCGGCAAGCACCCGTCCTTCGCCGACACCCGTGCGGCCAGCGGCGAGCTGCAGTTCGATGCATGGAACGTGGTGCCCGAAGACACCGCGCGTTGGGATGCCCTGCGTGAGCGCATCAAGGAACACGGCCTGCGCAACTCGCTGCTGATCGCGATCGCCCCGACCGCCACCATCGCCTCGATCGCCGGTTGCTACGAGTGCGTCGAGCCGCAGGTGTCCAACCTGTTCAAGCGCGAAACGCTGTCAGGCGACTTCCTGCAGGTCAACCGTTACCTGGTGAACGAGCTGAAGAAGCTGGGCCACTGGACGCCGGAAATGCGCGACGCGATCAAGCTGGCCGAAGGCTCGATCCAGGGCATCACCCAGATTCCGGAAACGCTGCGCCACGTGTACCGCACCGCCTGGGAACTGCCGATGCGTTCGCTGATCGACATGGCCGCCGAGCGCGGGGCGTTCATCGACCAGTCCGCCTCGCTCAACCTGTTCATGGAAAGCCCGAACATCGGCGCGATGTCCTCCATGTACATGTACGCCTGGAAGCAGGGCATCAAGACCACGTACTACCTGCGTTCGCGCCCGGCGACCAAGATCGCCAAGACGACCGTCAGCAGCTACACCCCGGTCGAAGCCGTCGCCTGCTCGCTGGAAAACCCGGAAAGCTGCGAGGCGTGCCAGTAAACAAGGCGTGCCGGCCCACCGGGCCGGCACCGCCGGGTGCACGGACGGAACATCACACATTCGGTAGCTGCCGACCGTTGGTCGGTAGTCGCCAAGAAGGACGAAACACCATGGCCGACAAGCCTGCTCAAATGCTGCTCGATCCAGGTTTTGAACTGACGTTGCGCCCGATGCGCTACCCGCAGTTCTATGACATGTATCGCAACGCGATCAAGAACACCTGGACGGTCGAGGAAATCAACTTCCAGATCGACATCAGCGACCTGCACGGCAAGATGTCGCCGGGCGAGCGCCACCTGATCCACCGCCTGGTCGCGTTCTTCGCCACCGGCGATTCGATCGTGTCCAACAATCTGGTGCTGAACCTGTATCAGCATCTGAACGCGCCGGAAGCGCGCATGTACCTGTCGCGCCAGCTGTACGAAGAAGCGCTGCACGTGCAGTTCTACCTGACCCTGCTCGACAACTACCTGCCGGATCCGGACGAGCGCGCCAAGGCGTTCGACGCGGTGGAGAACATCGATTCGATCAAGAAGAAGGCGGACTTCTGCTTCAAGTGGATCGATTCGATCCAGAACCTGAAGCGCATCGAGACCCGTGACGAGCGTCGCCAGTTCCTGCTCAACCAGATCTGCTTCGCGGCGTGCATCGAGGGCCTGTTCTTCTTCGCGGCCTTCGCCTACGTCTACTACTTCCGTTCGCGCGGTCTGCTCAACGGTCTGGCCTCGGGCACCAACTGGGTGTTCCGCGACGAGAGCGCGCACATGGAGTTCGCCTTCGAGTGCGTGGACGTGATCCGCGAGGAAGAGCCGGACCTGTTCGACGACGCGATGAAGCAGGAGGTCTACGACATGCTGGCCGATGCGATCGAGTGCGAAGTGCAGTTCGCCGAAGACGTGCTGTCGGGTGGTGTGGCGGGCATTTCGACGCGTGACATGCGCCAGTATCTGCAGCATTGCGCGGACAATCATTTCCATCGCCTGGGCATGGAGAAGAAGTACAACGTGCGCAATCCGCTGAGCTTCATGGAGCTGCAGGATGTGCAGGAGTTGACCAACTTCTTCGAGCGTCGTTCGTCGGCCTACCAGGTGGGCGTGAAGGGCGAAGTGTCGTTCGATATGTCGTTCTGATCTGACGCTTACGTCGTGATGTCGAAAAGCCCCGGACATGTTCCGGGGCTTTTTCGTTTCCCGCTTTAGTCGCTTAAGCGTTGAAGCGTTGAAGCAAGAGCGTTGGCGTCCGGATGCTGCGAGTAGAAGTGACCCGGGCAGGCGAATGCTGGACCCGCCGTAAATACGTCCGTGTAGGCTCGTGGGCCGCATCCATGCGGCCCAACGGTCCTGCATTCGCCTGCCCGGGTCACTTCTCACGGATCTCCCATTGCGGTTGGAAAGGCGGTTGCTACCAACGCGCGCTGACCATCAATGCAGCGTTTGATATCCACACATTGGGTAGAGCCGAGCCATGCTCGGCTGCTCTTTCTCTCCCACACCACGTCGCGTAAGCACTCGCCAAAGCCGCTCTCCCCACCGCGCAACGACAGACCTCCTCAAGCCGATAGAAAAGGAAGCGCTCCAAGCTCTACGCGCCCAACCACCCCCTGTCGTATCATCCGCGCCACCCCACACACATTCCCGGCCCCCGCCATGACCCCCATCCCTGAAACCGTCCCGCCCATCGAAGTCCGCATGGCCGAGATCGTGTTCCCCAACCACACCAACCACATGGGCACTCTGTTCGGTGGCCAGGCGCTGGCATGGATGGACAAGGCGGCGTTCCTGGCCGCGGCCCGCTACTCGCGCCGCACCGTGGTCACTGCGCGCTCGGACCAGGTCGATTTCAAGCTGCCGATCCGCATCGGCCAGATGGTCGAAACCGTCGGCCGCATCGTTGAAGTGGGCCGCAGCTCGATGAAGGTGGAGGTCGAACTGATCGCCGAAGACCTGCACAACGGTGAGCGCAAGCTCTGCACGCGCGGGCACTTCGTGATGATCGCCCTGGATGCCGACGGCCACCCCACGACCGTTCCGCCGCTGCCGGGTGACATTCCGGGCCCGTAAGCGGCCGGCGATTGCCTCTCCGCGCCTGCGCCCCCATCTGCTGATCATGAGCACACCTCTCGCCGAGTTCATCGACCGCGCCCAGCGCCTGTTCGTGCTGACCGGCGCGGGCTGCAGCACCGATTCGGGCATCCCGGATTACCGCGATGCCGATGGCCAGTGGAAGCGCAGTCCGCCCGTCACCTACCAGGCCTTCATGGGTGAACTGGCCACGCGCCAGCGCTACTGGGCGCGCAGTCTGCTGGGCTGGCCCCGGTTCGGGTGGGCCCAGCCGAACAGCACGCATGCCGCGCTCGCCGCGCTGGAAGCCCGGGGTAAGGTCGAGCTGCTGCTCACCCAGAATGTCGACCGCCTGCATCAGCGGGCGGGGAGTGAGGCGGTGATCGATCTGCATGGGCGGCTGGACCAGGTGCGCTGCATGGGCTGTGACGCACGCACCCCGCGCGAGGCGTTCCAGCACCGGCTGCTGGCGCTCAACCCCGGCTGGGAGCATCTGGAGGCCGGACAGGCGCCCGACGGCGATGCCGATCTGGAGATGGATTTCTCCGCCTTCCAGGTGCCGGCCTGCCCGGTATGCGGCGGGGTGCTCAAGCCGGACGTGGTGTTCTTCGGTGAAAGCGTGCCGCGCGAGCGGGTCGCCACCGTTCACGACCATCTGCAGCGGGCCGATGCGGTGCTGGTGGTCGGTTCCTCGCTGATGGTCTATTCCGGATTCCGCTTCGTGCAGGCGGCCGCGCAGGCCGGGGTGCCGATCGCTGCGCTCAACCGTGGCCTTACCCGCGCCGACGCGCTGCTGAGCCTGAAAGTCGACCAATCCTGCGCCGAGGCGCTGGCCTTTCTGCTGCCGGGAACTGCCGCCGCCTGAGCCGCTACGAAACACTGATCCATTGGCACGGTTGCCTCCGCCGCCGCACAGGAGTGCAATGGCGTCCGGTTCCATTTCCTCTTCCCGAGTTCCCCCCTTGAGCCAGCTCTTCTCCTCCATCCCCTTCGGCCCGCTGACCCTGCCCAACCGCATCGTGATCGCGCCGATGTGCCAGTACTCCTGCACCGACGGGCTCGCCAATGACTGGCACCGCATCCACCTGGGGCAGCTGTCGCAGTCCGGTGCCGGCCTGCTGATCTTGGAAGCCACCGCCGTGTTGCCGGAAGGCCGCATCAGCTGGGCCGATCTGGGTCTGTGGGATGACGCCACCGAAGCCGCGCTGGCCTCGGTCGTGGCCTCGGTCAAACAGTGGTCGCCGATGCCGCTGGGCGTGCAGTTGGGCCATGCCGGGCGCAAAGCCTCGGTCAACAAGCCGTGGGAAGGCGGCGGTGCGATGGACCCGTCCGATCCGCGCGCCTGGCCCACGGTCGCGCCGTCCGCACTGCCGTTCGCCAAGACCGATCCGACGCCGACCGAACTGGACCTGGCCGGTATCGATGCCGTGGTTGAAGCCTTCGCGGCTGCGGCCCGTCGCGCCGAACGCGTCGGCATGGATCTGATCGAACTGCACGCCGCGCACGGTTACCTGCTGCACCAGTTCCTGTCGCCGCTGAGCAACCGCCGCGAGGACGACTACGGTGGCTCGCTGGAGAACCGCATGCGCCTGCTGGTGCGCGTGTTCGATGCCGTGCGCGAGGCCGTCTCCGACCGCATCGCGGTGGGTGTGCGCATCTCCGCCAGCGACTGGGTGGCGGGCGGCTGGGATATCGAACAGACCACGACCCTGGCGCACGTGCTGGACGCGCGCGGTTGCCAGTTCCTGCATGTGTCCAGCGGCGGCAACGACCCGCGCCAGCAGATTCCGCTGTCGCCGGGCTACCAGGTGCCGTTTGCGCAGGCGATCAAGGCGCACAAGCTGCGCATGCCGGTCATCGCGGTGGGCCTGATCACCGAGCCCTCGCAGGCCGAATCGATCCTGCGGCATGGTCATGCCGATGCGATCGCGCTGGCCCGTGGCATCCTCTACGATCCGCGCTGGCCGTGGCATGCCGCTGCGGCGCTCGGCGATTCGGTCGCCCCGGCACCGCAGTACCTGCGCTGCGAACCGCGCGAAGCCCGCGGCGTGTTCATCGCGCCGGAACGCTGACAGGCTGAAGGGGGTGCCGGCCGCTGGCCGGCATCCCGGGCGCCCCTGCGCTCAGCCGACGTCCACCCGCCACGCCGGCGGCAGCCCGTCGATGATGTGCTGCATCAGCGCCCTTACCTTGGGCGTCAGATCACGGCGATCGCTGACGCACAGGAACAACCGCATCGGTTCCGGTGAGGCCTGGGTGCTCTGCGGATCGCCGGGTTTGAACAACGCCTGCAGTTCGCCGCGCGCGAGATAGGGCGCCGCCACGAACGCTGCCAGGCGGGTGATGCCGCCACCGGCCACCGCCATCGCGGCCAGCGCGTCGATGTCATCACTGGCCAGTGCCGGGGTCACCTCGGCATCGAAGCGCATGCCGTCCCGCACGAAGCCCCAGCGCAGGTAGCGTCCGTCCAGCGGATAGCGGAACAGCAGACAGCGATGCTCGCGCAGCGCCTCTGGCGTGAGCGGGATGCCGGCACGCGCGAGATACGACGGTGCCGCGCAGACCACGAACGGCACCTGCGCGATGGGCCGTGCGACCAGCCCTTCTTCCAGCTGCGGTTCGATGCGGATGCTGACGTCAACGTCTTCATGCGCATGGTCGACGCTGCGGTCGGCCAGCAGCAGTTCGATTGCCAGCCGTGGATAGCGTGCCTGCAATGCGGGCATCAGCGCCGCCAGCACATGACGGCCGAAAGCCGCGCTGCTGGCAATGCGCAGCCGGCCTTCGGGCGTGGCATCCAGATCGGTCACGGCGGCCTGTGCCCGCTGCAGATCACGCTCGATGTGGCGCACCTGGGCGAGATAGACCGCGCCGCGCTCGGTCAGCGCGAGGTGGCGGGTGGTGCGGTTGAGCAGGCGCACGCCGAGGTGGGCTTCGAGCCGCGCGATGTTCTGCCCAACCGCGGCAGGGCTGATGCCCAGCGTGCGGGCGGCTGCGGCCAGGCTGCCGGCATCGGCGGTGCGGATGAAACTGCGGATTGACTGGAGAATGTTCATGCTGAAGGCCATTTTCCATGGTCATTGCAAAGAATTGCTTTATAAAGCGCCAAGCCGGCGCGGTCTACCGGGCCTTCTGGCCGCTGGCTATCGTGCCGGTCCCGCAACCGCTGGTTGCCTGCTCAAAGGACCCCTACGCATGACCGCTCCCCAGGCTGTGGCGATGCGCCGCTGGAAGCTCGGCGCCCGCGCCACCCCGTTCGTGTTCGCCTTCTTCATGGCCTCGATCATGGCCATGCTGATGTGCCTGGTGATCACCGCCGCCAATGCCGGCGTCGGCGCGGACTACCCCGCGCGCGTGCTTGGCGCCTACCAGTTGGCGATGCCGACGGCGTTCTGCTGCGTGCTCATGGTGCGCCCGGTGGTGATGCGGCTGGTGGCGTGGACGGTGCATCCGCCGCGGTAACGCAGATGGCCGTGCCGAATGGTTGCAGTTGAGAGCAACCGTGCCGCGGATCCGGGCGCTCCTTTACACTTGAAAGGATGCGCCCCGATTCCATCCTCACCCTCTCATGCCCGGACCGTACCGGGATCGTCTACCGTGTGTCCGGCCTGCTGTTCGAGCTGGGCTGCAACATCCTCGATGCCCAGCAGTTCGGCGACGACGAGAGCGGCCGGTTCTTCCTGCGCGTGCATTTCGACCGTGCCGCCGAGCAGTCATTGGGCGACGTGGAAGCGCGCATGGCCACGCTGGCCGCCGAGTTCGGCATGGACTGGCAGCTGCATGATGCCCGCCGCCGTGCGCGCCTGCTGGTGCTGGTCAGCAAGCAGGGGCATTGCCTCAATGACCTGCTGTTCCGCGCGCACAGCCGGCAGCTGCAGGTGGACATCGCGGCGGTGGCCTCCAATCACGAGGACTTCGCCGCCCTGGCTGGGTCCTACGGCGTGCCGTTCCATCACCTGCCGGTCAACGCGGACAACCGTGCCGTGCAGGAGCAGCAGATCATCGACCTGGTCGAACGCGAGCAGATCGACCTGGTGGTGCTGGCGCGTTACATGCAGATTCTGTCGCCGCGCCTGTGCGAGGCCTTGGCCGGGCGGGCGATCAACATCCACCACAGCTTCCTGCCCAGCTTCAAAGGCGCGCAGCCGTACCACCAGGCGCACGCGCGCGGGGTCAAGATCATCGGCGCCACCGCGCACTATGTGACCCCGGATCTGGACGAAGGCCCGATCATCGAGCAGGACGTGGCGCGCGTGGATCACGCGATGACGCCGCGCGACCTGGTGCGGCTGGGCAGCGACACCGAATCGCAGGTGCTGGCGCGCGCGGTACGCCGGCATGTGGAGCATCGGATCCTGCGCAACGGGCATCGCACCGTCGTCTTCCGCTGACCGGTAGGTACCGGCCTTTGGTCGGCATGACGCTCCGGTAGTGCCGGCCGCTGGCCGGCTCATCGCACGCCCCAAACGGTATCGGGAGCCGGCCAGCGGCCGACACTACCAGCGCACGGCCGGCACCAGACGGTCGTTCTTTGATCCGGTAGGTACCGACCGTTGGTCGGTACGCCGTTCCGGCCGGCGCCCGGGTTCGCCTGTCAGATGACCGCGATCTTCGCCTTCGCCAACGCCTCGCGCACCATCCCATCATTGGCTTCGGTCACCGGCCGGCTCAGGTCCCAATGGAACTTGACCCGGAACCCGGATTTCACCGCGTCCTGCGCGCTCCACAGCACGCAGTAGTCGCGCGCCAGGCCGCACACATGCACCTCGCGGATGCCGCGCTCATACAGCCAGCCGGCCAGGCCGGTGGCGGGGCGGGTGCCGTCGGGACCATGGTTCTCACGGAACGCGCTGTAGGAGTCCACCTGCTGGCGCGTGCCCTTGCGCAGGATCAGGTCGGCCACCGTCCAGTCCACGCCCGGGTGCAGCACCGCGCCGTCACTGCCTTGTACGCAGTGGTCCGGCCACAGCGTCTGCGGCTGGGCGTGCAGCAGGATCGCTTCGAACGGGAGATGCCCCGGGTGCTGGCTGGCAAAGGAGGCGTGGTCGGCCGGGTGCCAGTCCTGGGTCGCCACCACGGTGGCGTACCGGCGTTCGGCCAGCAAAGCGGCAATGTCCGGCACGATCGCATCGCCGTCCACACAGGCCAGTGCACCACCGGGCATGAAGTCCGGCTGCAGGTCGATCACGACCAACGCGACATCGGCGGGGTAACGGCTCATGGCGGCTTCACGGCTGTGGGGGCGCCCAGTCTAGCCGACGCCCCCGCAACGGTCAGTCGGCGTCGCCCTGCTTCGAGGTCCCGTCGCCGTAGTACAGCACGCCCAGCTTGATCCGCTCGCGGCCGGCCTCGCGACGGTGGCGGTTGGCGTCGCGCAGTGAGTACACGCAGCCGCAGTATTCCTGCTGATAGAACTGCTCGCGCTTGCTGATCTCCACCATCCGCGCGGCACCGCCGCCCTTGCGCCAGTTGTAATCCCAGTACTGGATGCCCGGGTAATGTGCGGCGGCGCGGTGGCCACAATCGTTGATCTGGTTCATGTCCTTCCAGCGCGAGATGCCCAGCGAGCTGCTGATCACCGCAAAGCCGTTCTCGTGCGCATACAGCGCGGTGCGCACGAAGCGCATGTCGAAGCACATCGTGCAGCGGATGCCGCGCTCGGGTTCGTTCTCCATGCCGCGGGCGCGGGCGAACCAGTTGTCGGTGTCGTAGTCAGCGTCGACGAACGGCACGCCATGTTTCTCGGCGAAGCGGATGTTCTCCTGCTTGCGCAGTTCGTATTCCTTCACCGGGTGGATGTTGGGGTTGTAGAAGAAGATCGTGTAGTCGATGCCGGAGGCGGTGATCGCCTCCATGACTTCGCCCGAGCACGGCGCGCAGCACGAATGCAGCAGCAGCCTGGTGTGGCCGTCGGGAAGGGACAGGGTCGGGCGGTCGATCGGTGTCAGGTCATGCGGGTTCATGCGTTTCTCGTCGACCCCACCGCCGGCAACGGCGGCGATGGGGTCCTTGGGGCTGTCTACAAGGGTCGGATCAGGCGGCGTTGGCGTCGGCGGTTTCCTCGCGCAGTTCGCGCGCGGCGGCGACCAGCGCTTCCAGCGCAGCACGGGTTTCCGGCCAGCCACGGGTCTTCAGGCCGCAATCCGGGTTGACCCAGATCTGCTCCGGGCGCAGCACCTCGGCGGCCTTGCGCAGCAGCGCCAGCATCTCGGCCTTGTCGGGTACGCGCGGGGAGTGGATGTCGTACACGCCCGGGCCGATCTCGTTGGGATACTGGAAGCGCACGAAGGCATCCAGCAGCTCCATGCGCGAGCGCGAGGTTTCGATCGAGATCACGTCCGCGTCCATCGCAGCCACCGAGTGGATGATGTCGTTGAACTCGGAATAGCACATGTGCGTGTGGATCTGGGTCGCATCGCGCACGCCGCTGGCGCTGATCCGGAACGCTTCCACCGCCCAGTCCAGGTACTCGCGCCACTGGGCACGGCGCAGCGGCAGGCCTTCACGGATCGCCGGCTCGTCGATCTGGATCACGCCGATCCCGGCCGCTTCCAGGTCGGTCACTTCATCGCGCAGCGCCAGTGCGATCTGGCGACAGGTGTCCGCGCGGGACTGATCGTCGCGTACGAACGACCACTGCAGCACCGTCACCGGGCCGGTCAGCATGCCCTTCATCGGCCGCTGGGTGAGCGACTGCGCATACTGCGACCAGCGCACTGTCATCGGCTGCGGACGGGTCACATCGCCGAAGATCACCGGCGGCTTCACGCAGCGCGAGCCGTAGCTCTGCACCCAGCCATTCTTGGTGAAGGCAAAGCCATCGAGCTGCTCGCCGAAGTACTCGACCATGTCGTTGCGCTCGAACTCGCCGTGCACCAGCACATCCAGCCCGATCTGCTCCTGCACGCGCACGCAGTGTTCGGTCTGGGTGGCCAGGAACGCATCGTAGTCCGCATCGGAGAGCTTGCCGGACTTGTTGCGGGCACGTGCCTCACGCACCTCCAGCGTCTGCGGGAACGAACCGATCGTGGTGGTCGGAAAGCGCGGCAGCTTCAGCGCGGCGGCCTGGGCGAGGTGGCGTTGCGGGTAGCGGCTGTGGCGCTGTGCATCGGCCGGGGTCAGCGAGGAAAGACGCGCGGCGACGGCCGGGTTGTGCACGCGCGGCGAACGTCGGCGCGATTCGATGCACGCACGCGAATGGGCGAGCGGCGCTTCGGCACGCGCCGGCGCATCGATCGCATCAGCCAGCACGCGCAGCTCGCCGAGCTTCTGCCTGGAGAACGCCAGCCAGCTGCGCAGTTCGTCATCGAGCTTCTTTTCGTGGTCCAGATCGACTGGGGTATGCAGCAGCGAACACGACGGCGCCAGCCACAGCGCATCGCTGCCGACATGGCCGTGCGCGTAGCGCGCCAGCACCAGGGCGTTGTCCAGATGGGTGCGCCAGATGTTGCGGCCGTTGACCAGGCCGGCCGACAGCACGCGACCGGCCGGGAGCGCCTTGATCACCGCATCGAGCTGTTCCGGCGCACGGACCAGATCCACATGCAGGCCATCGACCGGCAGCGAGGCGGCAAGGGCGAGGTTGTCCTCCAGCGCACCAAAGTACGTCGCCACCAGCACTTTGGGGCGGGCAGCCTGGGACAGCACCGCGTAGGCATGCTCGAAGGCAGCACGTGTGGCCTCGTCCAGGTCCTGCACCAGCAGCGGCTCATCCAGCTGCACCCACGAAGCGCCGGCGGCCTTGAGCTCGCCCAGCAGCTGCACGTACACCGGCAGCAGCGCATCGAGCAGGTCCAGCGCCTTGCTGCCATCGGTGGTCTTGGACAGCCGCAGGAAGGTCACCGGCCCGATCAGCACCGGGCGGGTCTCGATCCCCAGCGCCTTGGCCTGGCGGTACTCGGCCAGCGGCTTGTCGCCGCGCACCGTGAAGGTCTGGCCGGCATGCAGTTCGGGCACCAGGTAGTGGTAATTGGTGTCGAACCACTTGGTCATCTCCAGCGCATGCAGGTCGATGCCATCGCGCTGCAGGCCACGCGCCATCGCGAAGTAGCCGCTCAGCGGCTCGGCATCGGCAAGCGCGCGGTAGCGGGCCGGGATCGCATCGAACAGGAAGGCGGCATCGAGCACTTGGTCATACAGGCTGAAATCGTTGCTCGGCGGCACATCCACGCCGGCCTCGCGCTGCAGCTGCCAGTGGCGTTCACGCAGCTCGGCCGCGGTGTCCTGCAGCGACGCGGCGGTGCTCTCGCCGGACCAGAAGGCTTCGAGCGCGCGCTTGAGTTCGCGCTTGGCGCCGATGCGTGGAAAACCCAGGTTGGTAACAGTGGTCATTGGAACGTGTCCTCATTGCGTAGGGGCATTGAGGAACGAAGGAACCGCGCGCCGTCCGGGGCCTTGCAGCCCGTTTCGCCCCGCCAGCGACCTTCGCCCCCGCGGGCGAACCGGATGCCGTGAAGCGGACGCACGGGGGCAGCGCCAGGCAGGCGGCATGGCGGCAGGCCCCGGCAACCTCCCCGCGGACGTTCCAGGTCGAATCGGAGGACGGTCATGTCCTCCGGCCGGGGCCGGTATTCGGGCTGATGGACACGGGCGCGAACGCCCACCTAGTACCTGCCGCTTCCCAGGCGCGAAGGCCCAGTGCTGTTGGCAGGAGTCGTTTCCATTCACCGCTGCGGGGCAGCTCCGGAATGGGCGCGGGATGCGCCTTCACCGGATTCCCGTTTAAATCCATCCCTTCATCTGCATGAAGCGATGGATACCTTCGGCGAGCACAAGGTAGGCCGAAGGCGAGCGATGGTCAAGTCGTCTGCCCGATTCACCCCACTGCATCCAAACCACTGCCAACTGCGTATCTCCCTGCAAGCCCGCCCGTTTGGACCCCCATGCGCCAGCCCTTGCCCTGCCTGATCCTGCTGCTGTCGGTGATTGCCGCCCCCGTAAGTGCCGCCGATCAGACCGTGCAGCGCCAGGAAGGCCGCGCGTACGCCACCGCCGATGGGCGCCTGCTCTACCGCGAGACCCATTGGCTGCAGGGGCCGGCAAGCGCACAGTCGCGGTTGGTGCTGTACCGCTGCAGCGATGGGCGCCCCTTCGCACGCAAGTGGATGACCCCGCAGGGCAGCCCGCAGACGCCGGATTTCACCCTGGACGATGGCCGCGACGGCTATCAGGAAGGTGTGCGCGGCGGTGCCGCCACCCGCCAGGTATCGGTCCGCGCCAGCGCGCAGGCACCGACGTTCAGCCGCGCGATCGCGGTTCCGCCGGGCGCGGTGGTGGATGCCGGTTTCGACGCGGCGGTGCGCAGCCATTGGGCGGCGTTGCAGGCGGGGCAGAGCGTGGCGTTCCAGTTCCTGCTGCCCAGCCGTCAGCGCCTGGTGCCGCTGAAACTGCAACGCACCGGCGCGGTGACGTGGCAGGGTCAACCGGCCGAGCAACTGCAGATGAAGCTCGATGCGTGGTTCGGTTTCGCGGTGCCCCCGGTCACCCTGGTCTATGCCACCGCGGACCAGCGGCTGCTGCAGTTCACCGGCACCGGCAACGTGCGCGATGAGAAGGGCAAGTACCCGCAGGTGCGGGTCGAGTTTCCGGCGGCTCCCGTTGCCACGCCTGCGGCCGAGTTGTCCGCCGCGCGTACGCAGCCGCTGGTGAAGACATGCGGTGCCTGAGTGCCCCCTTGCAGACAGCGGCGGGAGCAGGGAGGATGCCGATACGCCCGTTATCGACATTGAGCCTGCAATGCCCGAGCTGGACGCCGCCACCGCCGCATCACACCGTCTGGACGAGCTGCTCGTCCGCGTCGCCGGCGGTGATCGCCAGGCGTTCGAATCGGTCTACCAATTGTCTTCGGGACGCCTGTTCGCGATCTGCCTGCATGTGCTACGCGACCGCGGCGATGCCGAAGAGGTGCTGCAGGACGTCTTCATCACGGTCTGGAACAAGGCGGCGCAGTTCGACCGCGCCAAGGCGGCGGCCATGACCTGGCTGTCGATGATGGCGCGCAACCGCTCGATCGACCGCCTGCGGGCCGCGCCGCCGCGCGCGCTGGATGACCTCTCCGTGGCGGAGGAGATTCCCGATGTCGCCCCGCAGCCTGCGCACGCCGCCGAGCAGGCCTCCGACCACGCGCGCCTGCAGGACTGTCTGGAGAGCCTGGAACCGCGTCGTCGGTCCTTGATCCGGCTGGCCTTCCTGGATGGCGCCAGCTATGAAGAACTCTCGCGCCGCATCGGTTCGCCGCTGGGCTCGGTGAAGAGCTGGATCCGTCGTGGGCTGGGTCAACTGCGGGTGTGTCTGGAACGATGAACGTCCGCGACCTCCACGATCTGCACGACGACGGCGAGCCGCCGAGTGCCGACATCCTGGCCGGGGAATACGTGCTGGGCGTGCTGGATGCCGCCCAGCGTGCCGAGGTTGAACGCCGCATCGCCAGCGATGCCGGTTTTGCGCGATTGGTGACGCAGTGGGAGAACCGCCTTGCGCCGCTGCTCGAATCGTTCGGCAGTGAAGCGGTGCCTGCGCATCTGTGGCCCCGCATCCGCACGTCACTGGGCTGGCCCGCAGCAACGACCGCCTCGCCCCGGGTCTGGCAGCGCACCGGTTTCTGGCAGGGCATGACAGCGCTGGCCGCCGCGCTGGCCCTGGTGGCGGTGTTCAGTCGCCGCGATCTGGAGCCCAACGCACCTGCGCCGACGCCGGTGGCGGTCACGCCGACCGCGCCGACGACGCCGGCCGAGCCGACGACGCCGGCCGAGCCGGAACAGGCGACCAAGCCGGTCACACCGCTGTTGCACGACGATGGCACGCCAGGGTGGCTGGCCTCCGTCGACAAGGCCCAGGGCAAGGTGCTGATGGTGCCCGTCCCGGCCGCGGCCGATGCAGCCGGCCGTGCCCCCGAGCTGTGGTTGATCCCGGCCGGCGGCGCACCGCGTTCGCTGGGCCTGGTCTCCATCGACCGCGCGCATACCGTTGCCGTACCGGACACGCTGCGTGATGCGCTTGTGAACGGCTCGGTGCTGGCGATCACGCTGGAACCGTCGAGCGGTGCGCCACAAGGCATTCCGACCGGCCCGATCATCGCCAAGGGCGACATCGCCAACCTGTAATCGCACGGAGTCGCGGTTTTTTTCCGGATCCGTGCATCCAAACGTCGTGCCCTGTCGTATCTCCTGTTAACGCCTCAGGAGAAGCGAGTCATGTCGGACAGCCCCACCCCGGACGCAGGACGCACCGCACAGCCACGTCGCTGGGCGACGCTGCTGCGCTGGTTCGACACCCGCACCGATGCGGCTGTCGCGACGGACCAGCCACAGCGTGTGGACTGGGTGCGGGCGATCCCGTTCGCCGCGATGCACCTGGCCTGCCTGGCGGTGATCTGGGTGGGCGTGTCGTGGGTCGCGGTCGGCGTGGCGGTCGCGCTGTACGCGGTGCGCATGTTTGCGATCACGGCCTTCTACCACCGCTACTTCTCCCACCGCACCTTCCAGACGTCGCGGGCCGTGCAGTTCATCTTCGCGCTGATCGGCGCCTCCAGCGTGCAGCGCGGCCCGTTGTGGTGGGCCGCCCATCACCGCAATCACCATCGTCATACCGATACCGCCGCCGATCCGCACTCGCCCTCGGTGCATGGCTTCTGGTGGAGCCACATGGGCTGGTTCCTCACGGTCGAAGGCTTCCGCACCGACTGGTCGCGCATCCCCGATCTGGCCAAGTACCCGGAGCTGCGCTGGCTGGATCGCTTCGACACGCTGGTGCCGATCGCGCTGGCCGCCGCATTGTTCGGGCTGGGTGCGCTGCTGGAGCGTATCGCGCCGTCGTGGGGAACTACCGGTGGGCAGATGCTGGTGTGGGGCTTCTTCATTTCCACCGTGGTGCTGTTCCACGCCACGGTGACCATCAACTCGCTGGCGCACCGCTTCGGCCGCCAGCGTTTCAACACGGGTGACGACAGCCGCAACAACTTGTGGCTTGCCCTGCTGACCTTCGGCGAAGGGTGGCACAACAACCACCACTTCTTCCCGGGTACCGCGCGTCAGGGCTTCTACTGGTGGGAAGTGGATGTCACCTGGTATGGCCTGCGTGCGATGGCCGCGCTCGGGCTGGTGCGTGATCTCAAACCCGTGCCGGCCTGGGTGCTGGCCAAGGCGGAGCACTGACATGCGGATCGCCGTGATCGGATCGGGTATCGCCGGCCTCTCCAGTGCGTGGTGGCTGAGCCAGCAGCATGAAGTGACGCTGTTCGAGGCCAATGACTACCTCGGGGGTCACACCCATACGCATGAGGTGGAGGTGGATGGGCGAACGCAGGCGGTGGACACCGGCTTCATCGTGTTCAACCCCGCACACTACCCGCTGCTGACCGGCCTGTTCGACGAGCTGGGGGTGGCTTCGCAGCCGACCACGATGAGTTTTTCGGTGCACAGCGAGCGCAGCGGGCTGGAGTACAACGCGACCTCGCTGGACACCCTGTTCTGTCAGCGCCGCAATCTGGTCTCGCCGCGCTTCTGGGGCATGCTGCGCGACCTGCGCCGGTTCTACCGCGAGGCGCCTGCGCTGCTGGAGCGCGAGGACGACGGCCCTTCGCTGGGCGAGTTCCTCGCCAAGGGCCGCTATGGCCGCACCTTCATCGACGAGCATCTGCTGCCGATGGCCTCGGCGCTGTGGTCGTCGCCGACCGCCAGCCTGGCCGCCTTCCCGGCGCGCTATCTCGTGCAGTTCATGGCCAATCATCAGATGCTGCAGATGACCGGGCGCGCGCCGTGGCGGGTGGTGCAGGGCGGTTCGGCCAGGTACGTCGATGCACTGCGCCGCCGCTGGCAAGTGCGCGAGCGCCTGGAGTGTCCGGTGTTCGGCGTGGAGCGGCACGAGCATGGCGTGCGCGTACACAGCGCTGCCGGCCTGGAAGGCTTCGACCAGCTGGTGCTGGCCTGTCACAGCGATCAGGCACTGGCGCTGCTGTCTGATGCCGATCTCACCGAGCGCGCGGTGCTGGGCGCGATCCGCTACCAGCCCAACGAGGTCGTGCTGCATACCGATGCCAGCCTGCTGCCGCGTGACCGCAAGGCCTGGGCCGCCTGGAATGCGCATGTGCCGCGCGATGCGCTCGCACCGTGCACGGTCAGCTACTGCATGAACCTGCTGCAGGGCATCGACACGCCGACGCCCTTGGTGGTCACGCTCAACCGCAGCGAGGCGGTCGATCCGGCCACCGTGCTGCGCCGCCTGCAGTACGCCCACCCCGTGCATGACCACGCGATGGTGCGGGCGCAGCAGCGCTGGGCCGAGATCCAGGGCCATCGCCGTACCTGGTTCGCGGGTGCGTACTGGGGCTGGGGTTTCCACGAAGATGGCATCCGCAGTGCCCGCCGCGTGGTCGATGCGCTGCAGGCGCTGGATGCAGAGTCTTACTGGCCGCTGGCCGAGGCCCTGCCGGCATGACCGCCAGTGCGATCTACCGTGGCTGGATGCGCCATCGGCGGCACGCGCCGCATGCGCATGCGTTCGGCTATCCGATCGCGCAGCTGCTGCTGGACCTGGACGAACTGCCGCGTCTGTTCGAGCGGCGCTGGCTGTGGTCGGTGGGCCGTCGCAACGTGGTCGAGTTCCGCCGCAGTGACTATCTCGGCGCGCCCGATCAACCGCTGGCCGATGCCGTGCGCGCCCGCATCACCGAGGCATTGGGCCGCGCGCCCGCCGGGCCGATCCGCCTGCTCACGCATCCGCGCTACGCCGGCCATGTGTTCAATCCGGTGAGCTTCTATTACTGCTACGCCGCCGATGGCACCACGCTGGACAGCATCGTGGCGGAGATCACCAACACGCCGTGGAAGGAGCGCCACGCCTACGTACTGCCGGTGGCGCAGGCCGATGCCCAGGGCCGCGCGCTGTGCTGGTCCTTCGACAAGCAGTTCCACGTCTCTCCCTTCATGCAGATGGACTGCGAGTACCGCTGGCGCTTCACCGCGCCGGGTGATGACCTGCACGTGCATATGCAGGTGTGGCGCGAGGGCGTGTGCCAGTTCGATGCCGACCTGGTGATGCAGCGCCATCCGCTCACCGGTCGTGGCCTGGCCGGCGTGCTGCTGCGTTACCCGCTGATGACCCTCAAGGTGGTTGCCGCGATCCACTGGCAGGCGCTGCGCCTGTGGCTCAAGCGCAACCCCGTTCACGACCATCCATCTCTTGCCGGAAAATCCCCATGAACGACATGACCCGTGCGGTGGCCGTGCCGCAACCGTCCGCCCTTGAAGGATTCCTGCGCGGGCGACTGCTGGCGCAACTGGCACCGCTGCGCGGCGGGCATCTGCGGCTGCGCGATGCCGTGGGCGATGTGGTGATCGGCGATCCGGACGCCCTGCCACAGGTGACGGTGTGGGTGGACGACCCCGGCTTCTACCGCGCGGTGGCCGCGCAGGGCAGCGTGGGTGCAGGCGAGGCCTACATCCGCGGTGACTGGCGCTGCGATGACCTGGTCGCGCTGGTGCAGTTGCTGGTGCGCAACCGCGATCTGCTCGATGGCATGGAGGGCGGCCCGGCGCGCATCGGCGGCTGGCTGCTGAAAGGCTGGAACCGGCTGCGTCGCAACACGCGCGAAGGCAGCCGCCGCAATATCGCCGCGCACTATGACCTCGGCAATCCGTTCTTCTCGCTGTTCCTGTCGCCGGACCTGATGTACTCCTCGGCGCTGTATGCCAGCCCGGACGACACGCTGGAGGCGGCGTCCGAGCGCAAGCTGGCCCGCATCTGCGAGCAGCTGCAGCTCACCGCGGCCGATCGCGTGGTCGAGATCGGCACCGGCTGGGGCGGCTTCGCGCTGTACGCGGCCCGCCACATCGGCTGCCACGTCACCACGACCACCATCTCGGTGGAGCAGTACACGCTGGCCAGGCAGCGGGTCGAGGCGGCCGGGCTGCAGGACAAGGTCACCCTGCTGCTCAAGGATTACCGCGATCTGGAGGGCCAGTACGACAAGCTGGTGTCCATCGAGATGATCGAGGCGATCGGCGCGCAGTACCTGGACACCTACTTCGCCACGCTGACCCGCCTGCTCAAGGACGATGGCCTGGCGCTGCTGCAGGCCATCACCATCGAAGACCAGCGTTACGAGCAGGCGCGGCGCAGCGTCGACTACATCAAGCGCTTTGTGTTCCCCGGCAGCTTCATTCCCTCGATCAATGCGATCGTCGCCGCCAAGACCCGCAGCAGCGACCTGCAGCTGATCGGCCAGCATGATTTCGGCCCGTCTTATGCACTGACGCTGCGTGCGTGGCGCCAGCGCTTCCTGGCCCAGCTGCCGGCGGTGCGTGCACAGGGCTTCGATGCGGGCTTCATCCGCATGTGGGAGTTCTATCTGGCGTACTGCGAAGGTGGCTTCCTGGAGCGCTCCATCGGCGTCTCGCACCTGCTGATGGCGCGTCCGGGCTACCGGCCCGCACTGATTGCCGGGGAGGCCTGAGGTGCCACGTTTCTGGGCCAACGTGATCGGCAACCAGCTGGTCTGGCTGTGCGCCGTGATCGGCGCCGGTCACGGGCTGCGTTGGCCCGCGCTGGTGGCAGCGGCGGTTTACGTGGGGAGTCAGCTGGTCTGGTCCGCGCAGCCGTCAGTTGAAGTCAGGCTGATGCTGGTCGCGCTCGGCTGCGGGCTGCTCGTTGACGGATTGGCCGGCGCCTCTGGGTGGGTGCTGTACGCGGCCGGCAATGATCCCACGTGGATCGCCCCGGCCTGGATCCTCGCGCTGTGGGCCGCGTTCGCGATGACGCTCACGGTGTCATTCGCGGTGCTGCAGCGGCATCTGGTTGCGGCAGCGCTGGTTGGCCTGCTGCTGGCCCCGCTGGCATATCTGTCCGCCGCGCGCGGCTGGTCGTCGGTGGTGTTCGCCGCGCCGCAGTGGCACGGCGTGCTGCTGCTCGGCCTCGGCTGGGCGATCGCACTGCCGGTGCTTGCGGCGTGCGCCCGTCATTGGCAGACCCGCGCGGTACCCCTCGCCACACTTGCTCCAGGAGACACACGATGAAGATGCTGTGGGTGGTGTGGCTGTACGCCGCCGTGATCATGACCTGGGGCTGGTGGTGGCAGCGCCGGCACCAGAACATCGGCGTGGTCGATGTGCTCTGGGCCAAGGGTGTGGGCGCCTCTGCCCTGTTGCTGGCACTGCTCGGCGATGGCGCGGCGATGCCGAGGATCGCGCTGGCGGTGCTGGGCGGGCTATGGGGTTCACGCCTGGCGCTGCACCTCTGGCACCGCGTGCGCAGCGAGCCCGAGGACGGCCGCTACCAGCATCTGCGCAAGCATTGGAACGGCCACCAGGGAAAGATCTTCGGCTTCTTCCAGTTCCAGGCGCTGTTGATCGTGCTGTTCGCGCTGCCCTTCGTGGCGGTGTCGGTGAATCCGGAAGCACATGGCTGGGGTTGGGGGATCGCGGCCGTGGCGATGTGGCTGCTGAGCGTGGGCGGCGAATCGCTGGCCGACCGTCAGCTGGCGCGCTTCCGCGCCGATCCGGCCAACAAGGGCAAGACCTGCCGCGATGGGCTGTGGCGCTACTCGCGGCATCCCAACTATTTCTTTGAATGGCTGCACTGGTTCACCTACGTGCTGCTGGCCGTGCAGTCGCCGCTGTGGTGGCTGGCCTGGTCCGGCCCGCTGGTGATGTACGTGTTCCTGCGCTGGGTCAGCGGTATCCCCTTCACCGAGGCGCAGGCGTTGCGCTCGCGCGGTGAGGATTACCGCGAATACCAACGCACCACGCCGATGCTGTTTCCGTGGTTCCCCTCCCGTTCGTCGTCTGCCCGCAAGGAATCTTCACCATGAATGTCGCCAGTGACCGTCTTCCGCTGCCGGACTACGCACCGGGCCTGACCGGCCTGGCCGAACGCGGGGTGCTGCCCGATACGCTGTTGCGGCTCGGCATCCGCCGCCAGTGCGAGCAGCGCCTGCGCGAAGAGCTTGCCGGCGGCCAGCAGGTCCAGTCGCAGCGCTTTGCCGCGCGCATCGCCGGGCTGGCCAGCAGCGCGGTGGCGTTGCACGTGGATGCGGCCAATCGCCAGCACTATGAAGTGCCGGCCGAGTTCTTCCACCGCTGCCTCGGCAAGCGCCTGAAGTACAGCAGCTGCTACTACGCCACCGGCACTGAAACCCTGGACGAAGCCGAAGAGGCGATGCTCGCGCTGTACGGCGAACGCGCACAGCTGGCCGATGGGCAGCATATTCTTGAGCTGGGCTGTGGTTGGGGTTCGCTGACACTGTGGATGGCCGAGCGCTATCCGAACGCGCAGATCACCGCCGTCTCCAACTCCAACAGCCAGCGCGAGTACATTCTGGGGCAGTGTCGTGCACGTGGCCTGATCAACGTCACCGTGCTGACCCGTGATGTGAATCACCTGACGCTCGATGCCGAGACCTTTGATCGCTGTGTCTCGATCGAAATGTTCGAGCACATGCGCAACTATCCGCAGCTGCTGCAGCGCATCCACTCGTGGCTGCGGCCGGAGGGCAAGCTGTTCGTGCACATCTTCGTGCACCGCACGCTGATGTACCCGTTCGAGACCGAGGGCGACGACAACTGGATGGGCCGCCACTTCTTCACCGGTGGCCTGATGCCGGCGGCCGATACCCTGCTGTTCTTCCAGCAGCATCTGCAGCTGCAGCAGCGCTGGCTGTTGGATGGTACCCACTACGAGCGCACCGCCAACCACTGGCTGGCCAACCAGGACCGTGAGAAAGAGGCCGTGATGGCGGTGCTGCGGCAGACCTATGGCGACGCCTCGGCCGCGCTGTGGCATCAGCGCTGGCGCATGTTCTGGATGGCCTGCGCCGAGCTGTTCGGTTACCAGCAGGGCCAGCAGTGGCAGGTGGCCCACTACCTGTTCAACCGTCCGTGATCACCCCACGTTCCTGGAGGAAGCCGTCATGTCCATCCGTGCTCTCGTTCCCCTGCTGGTTGTCGGCATGATGCTCGGCGGCTGCAGCGGCAACACCCGTCCGATCCCCCCCGTGGCGCATGTGGACGTGCCGCGCTTCATGGGCGACTGGTATGTGATCGCCCATATCCCCAGCCGGCCCGAACGTGAAGCGTTCGATGCCGTGGAGTCCTACGCACTGCGTCCGGACGGCCGCATCCAGACCACCTTCCGTTATCGCAAGGGCAGCTTCCAGGCACCGATCAAGACCATGCACCCGGTCGGGACGGTCAAGGAAGGCACCGGCGGCGCGATCTGGGGCATGCAGTTCATCTGGCCGATCCAGGCCGAGTACGTGATCGTGGACCTGGATCCGGACTACAAGCAGACCATCGTGGGCCGCAGCAAGCGCGACTACATGTGGCTGATGGCGCGCACCCCGACCATCTCCGATGCGGATTACCAGGCCGCGATGACCCGCATCGCCGCGCTCGGCTACGACCTCTCCCAGGTGCGGCGCGTGCCGCAGTCCGGCAACGCTGAATAAGCCGTTCCGTGCCGCGCTTCTCAGGCCCTGAGAAGCGCGCGGGCGATACTGTCGCCATCGATCTCCCCGGTGCCTGCCTCGTGGCGGGCACCGCTGCGGAGGGTGCGTGGATCGGCCACGCACGGGGGACAGAGGACGGCAACGTGGCGGACAAGTACTGCGATCTGGTCATGAAGGGCGGCATCACCAGCGGCATCGTGTATCCCAACGCGGTGCTGTCTCTGGCCCGTGAGTACCGCTTCAAGAGCATCGGTGGCACCTCGGCCGGCGCCATTGCCGCCGCCGTGGCCGCGGCGGCCGCGCTGGGCGATCGGCGCCGCCAGGCCGGGGAGCCGGTAGCGGCGGCGGTGGGCTTTCCGGGGCTGGCCGACGTGTCCGCCCAGCTGTCCCGACAGGGCTTCATCCACAGCCTGTTCCAACCGGCGTACTGCGCGCGCACCGCGTACCGCCTGCTGGTGATGCTCACCGGCAAGGCCGGCCTGCTGCGCAAGATCGCCTGTCTGCTCGCCGCGGTGTTCGCGATCGCGCCGCTGGAGGTGCTGCTGTCGCTGGCTGGCCTGCTGGGCATCGGCTACCTGGCCGGTGGCATTGATGGCATCTGGGCGACGTTGCTGCCCTCCCTGTTGTGCGCCTACGGCGCCGGTGTACTGGCCTCGGCGCTGCGCGTGGCCCGGGTGGCCCGGCGTAATCTGCTCGGCCTGTGCAACGGCAGCACCCAGCCGAATGCCTCCGCGCCGGCGCTGACGGATTGGCTGCATACCCAGCTGCAGGCCTTGGCCGGCAAGCCGCATGACCAGCCATTGACCTTCGGCGATCTGCATACGGCCCCACGCTATCCCGGCGAGCCCAGCGGTGCGCACGCGATCACGCTGCAGATGATCACCACCTGCGTGTCGCACAGTGAGCCGCGCACGTTGCCATTCAGTGCTGCGCACTTCTGGTTCCTGCGCGAAGAGTTCGCGCAGCTGTTCCCGGCCAGCGTGGTCGAGTGGCTGGTTGCACGGGCCGGCGCGCCGGAGCGGGTGGACGGGCGCGACTACTATCGACTGGTAGACGGGGAGGAGCTGCCGGTGCTGGTGGCCACCCGCATGAGCCTGAGCTTCCCGCTGCTGATCAGCGCGGTACCACTGCACGAGCCTGCCCGTCGCGAACGTCGCTGCGCGCCGGTGGCCGATGCCGAGCCTCGTCGCGACAACACCAACGTCGCCGACAGCATGGAAGGGCTGACCAGTGGTGGCCAGAGCTGCGGCCCGGTGATCACCGCGTTCCGTGTGTGCTGGTTCTCCGATGGCGGGATCAGCAGCAACTTCCCGATCCACCTGTTCGATGCCGCGCTACCGCGCTGGCCCACGTTCGGCATCAATCTTGTTTACGCGCAGGCCGCCGAGGCGATCAGTGCAGTGCCTGAGGAGGAGACGAACGCGCATGCGCGGGCGGAGCAGGCGGTGTTCCTGCCGACCGAGAACCGCCATGGTTGGCAGCGCACCTACCAGTCCATCGCGCGGCCGCTGGCCGCCGCGGAGATGTCCGGTTTCCTGTTTTCGATCGTATCGACCATGCAGAACTGGCGCGATGTGCTGCAGGCGCGTGCGCCGGGGTACCGCGACCGCATCGTGCATGTCGCGCTGGAGGGCGACGAAGGCGGCATGAACCTGGACATGCCACAGGCCGTGCTCAGCCGCATCGCCGACAAGGGCAGCATCGCCGGGGAGCGCTTCTGCGATTTCTCTTTCGCCAACCACTACTGGATCCGCTGGCGCAACCTGGCTTCGGCCTACCAGCGCTACACGCTGGATGTGGCGCGCACCGATGACCCCGCACAACGCGTGGCGGCCTACGAAGCGGCGTATCAAAGTGTGGCCACCGGCACGCCGGTGCCGCCGTCCTACCGCTTGAGCTCGGAAGACAAACGCCACGAATCGCAGCAGTTGTGGAGGCACATGGTCGAGCAGGGGCAGACCTGGGAAGACCTGGGGCCGGACCTCACCGACGGCGCGCCGCGCCCGCTGCCGCAGATGAAGGTCACGCCGATCTACTAGACCGGTGTCCTTCAAACCGGTAGGTGCCGGCCGTTGGCCGGCACGATCCAACCGCCACCGGACCGCATCAGCCGCGGCCCGGCAGCTGCGGGAACGCGCGCTGCATGCAGTCCTCGCGCGGGCACACGCGGCAGCCCGGGCCGATCGAGACCGAGTTGCCCGGGCTCTGGATATCCAGCCCGCGCGTGTAGATCAACCGCTCGGCGTGCTGCAGATCGCAGCCCAGCGCCACCGCGAAGGTTTTGCGCGGCTGGCCATGCCCGATCGGGCCGCTGCTCACCTGCCGCGCCAGCCAGAAGTGGCGGCGTCCGTCAGGCATCCGCGCGGTCTGGGTCAGTACGCGCCCGGGTTGGTTGAAGGCTTCGTACACGATCCACAACGGGCACGAGCCACCCACCTGTGAGAAGTGGAAATCGGTGGCCGAATGCCGTTTGGAGACATTGCCGGCGCGGTCCACGCGGATGAAGAAGAACGGCAGGCCGGGCGCGCTGCGTCGCGCCAGCGTGCTCAAGCGATGGCAGACCGCCTCGAAGCCCACGCCGAAGCGATGGGCCAGCGCATCGATGTCGTACGCGCTGTGCTCGGCGGCGCGCAGGAACTGCGCATACGGCATCACCAGCGCACCGGCGAAGTAGTTGGACATGCCGATCCGGGCCTGCGCGATCTGCTCTGCTTCGCCGAAGCCCGCGCGCGCGATCACCGCATCGATCTGCGCCGCATAGCCCAGCAACGCCAGCTCGGCGGCCATCTGGAACGCCTGCTGGCCCGGCTCCAGGTAGTCGGGCAGCCACAGCGTGCGGCTGCCGCCGTCGTAGACGCGCTTCTCGCGCCCGGCCTGCAGCGGCCCCACTTCCACCAGTACGCCATGGCGGTCGGCCAGCAGCTGTCGCAGTCGCGGCGCCACGTGCCCGGCCACCAGTCCCCATTCGCCGAACAACTGCTCGGCCAGGTCATCCAGCTCGGGGATGTGGTTGTGCATGCGGTTGAAGAAATCGCGGACCTGGTCGCCCGCGGGCAGCGCCTGCCCGGCATGCACATCGCCCAGCTGGAACTCCAGCGCGGCGGCATGCTCGCGCAGCATCAGGTGGCGGCGGTGCAGGTCGAGCAGGGCACGGCTGATCTGCGGCAGGTTGCCCGCCATCGCGCGCAGTTCGGTGCTGCTGACATCGGCCAGGCCGAGGTCGCGCAGGGTCTCGCCCAGCGATTCCTGCAGCGCGCCGGGGTCATCGACCTCGAACAGCTCGCTGACGTCGCCCAGTACGTCGCGCAGCTTGCCCTGCACCGCCGGGGTCAGCGGCCGCTTGTTGCGCTCGATCTGGTTCAGGTAGCTGGCCGACAGCCCCAGCGCCTTGGCCAGCGCCAGCTGGCTGTAGCCGCGCTGCTCGCGCAGCTTGAGCAGGCGCAGGCCGATCTGGCGTTGGACGGGCTGGCTATTCACAGAATTCACAAAAATCGTAGCGGGGATTGGCCAGATTAAGCGCATACAGGCCGGAAATCGAGGGTGGCACTGTGAATAATGCAAACAACTTTCAACCCGCCGGGATTGTCCATGACTGTTGCAGCGCCCCGTATCCGCATGTTGATCGATGGCCAGTTCATCGAATCGGCCAGCTCGCAGTGGCAGAACGTGGTCAATCCGGCCACCCAGGACGTCCTGGCCCAGGTCCCGTTTGCCACCCCCAGCGAAGTCGACGCCGCCGTCGCCTCGGCCAAGGAAGCGTTCAAGACCTGGCGCAAGACCCCGATCGGCACCCGTGCGCGCATCTTCCTGAAGTACCAGCAGCTGATCCGCGAGAACATGAGCGAGCTGGCCCACATCCTCAGCGCCGAGCAGGGCAAGACCGTGCCGGATGCCGAGGGCGATGTGTTCCGTGGCCTGGAAGTGGTCGAGCACGCTGCCGCGATCGGCAACCTGCAGCTCGGCGAGCTGGCCAACAACGTGGCCAACGGCGTCGACACCTACACCCTGCTGCAGCCGCTCGGCGTGTGCGCGGGCATCACCCCGTTCAACTTCCCGGCGATGATTCCGCTGTGGATGTTCCCGATGGCCATCGCTACCGGCAACACCTTCATCCTCAAGCCGTCCGAGCAGGACCCGATGGTCACCATGCGCCTGGTCGAACTGGCGCTGGAAGCGGGTATCCCCAAGGGCGTGCTGAACGTCGTGCACGGCGGCGAAGACGTGGTCAACGCGATCTGCGACCACCCGGATATCAAGGCGGTGTCCTTCGTCGGTTCCACCCGCGTCGGCACCCACGTGTACAACCGCGCCTCGCTGGCCGGCAAGCGCGTGCAGTGCATGATGGGCGCCAAGAACCACGCCGTGGTGCTGCCGGATGCGAACAAGGAACAGAGCCTCAACGCGATGGTCGGTGCCGCCTTCGGTGCGGCCGGCCAGCGCTGCATGGCCGCCTCCACCCTGGTGCTGGTGGGCGAAGCGCGCGAGTGGGTGCCGGACCTGGTGGCCAAGGCCAAGACGCTGAAGGTCAGCGGTGGCAGTGTCGCCGGTACCGATGTCGGCCCGGTGATCTCCTGCGCCGCGCGTGAGCGTGTCGAAGGACTGATCGCCTCGGGCGTGGAGCAGGGCGCCAAGCTGGTGCTCGACGGCCGCAATCCGCAGGTCGATGGTTTCGAGAAGGGCAACTTCGTTGGCCCGACCATCTTCGCCGGCGTCAAGCCGGGCATGCGCGTGTACGACGAGGAAATCTTCGGGCCGGTGCTGGTGATCCTGGAAGCGGACACGCTCGAAGACGCCATCGCACTGATCAACGCCAACCCGAACGGCAACGGCACCGCGCTGTTCACCCAATCGGGTGCGGCCGCCCGCAAGTTCCAGGAAGACATCGACGTCGGCCAGGTCGGCATCAACGTGCCGATCCCGGTGCCGGTGCCGCTGTTCTCGTTCACCGGCTCGCGTGCCTCCAAGCTCGGTGACCTGGGCCCGTACGGCAAGCAGGTGGTGATGTTCTACACCCAGACCAAGACGATCACCTCACGCTGGTTCGATGACGAGACGCTGGGTCATGGCGTCAACACCACCATCAGCCTGAAGTAAGCAACAGCAACAACGGAGTTCGACCATGAGCCACTCGATGACGACGGAACTCGACGAAGCGCAGCAGGCCTATAGAGAGGCAGCGCGTGACTTCGCCCAGGCCGAACTGGCGCCGCACGCCGCGCGATGGGATGCGGAGGGCATCTTTCCGCGCGAGGCGATCGCCAAGGCAGGGGAACTCGGGTTCTGTGGGTTGTACATGGATCCCGAGGTCGGTGGCAGCGGCTTGAGCCGTCTGGACGCCGCCGTCGTCATCGAGGAGCTCGCCAATGTGGATCCGTCCACGGCGGCCTATGTCAGCATCCACAACATGGCGTCGTGGATGGTGGCCAAATGGGGCCAGCAGAGCCTGCGTGCCGCGTGGGGTGCAGACCTCTCGTCCGGCACCAAGCTGGCCTCGTACTGCCTGACCGAGCCGGGTGCCGGCTCGGACGCGGCCTCGCTGAAAACCAGCGCGGTGCGTGACGGCGACGATTACGTACTCAACGGCTCCAAGGCCTTCATCTCCGGCGCCGGTGCCACCGAACTGCTGGTGGTCATGGCGCGTACGGGCGGCCCGGGCGCGGGCGGCATCAGCGCGATCGCGGTGCCGGCCGACCTGCCGGGCATCAGTTACGGCCGCAAAGAAGAGAAGATGGGCTGGAACAGCCAGCCGACCCGTGGCATCACGTTCGAGAACGTGCGCGTGCCGGTCAGCCATCTGCTCGGCGAGGAAGGCAGCGGTTTCAAGCTGGCCATGAAGGGCCTGGACGGCGGTCGCATCAACATCGCGGCCTGTTCGCTGGGCGCCGCCCAGGGCGCACTGGATGCCGCCCGCCGCTACATGGGCGAGCGCCGCCAGTTCGGCAAGGCGCTGTCGGAGTTCCAGGCACTGCAGTTCAAACTGGCCGACATGGTCACCCAGCTGGTCGCCGCCCGGCAGATGGTGCACACCGCCGCGCGCAAGCTTGATGCCGGTGCCAGCGATGCCAACGTGTGGTGCGCGATGGCCAAGCGCTTCGCCACCGATGCCGGTTTCAACATCTGCAACGACGCGCTGCAGATCCACGGGGGCTACGGCTATATCCGTGAATACCCGATTGAACGGCTGCTGCGCGATTCGCGCGTGCACCAGATCCTGGAGGGCACCAACGAGATCATGCGTGTGATCGTGGCCCGCCATCTGCTCAACACTGAAGAGGAACTGCGATGATGGAGTGGCGCCAGCATGATCATGTCGGTCTGAAGGTCGAGGCCGATGGCCACGTTGCGGTCATCACCCTCAACAACCCGCCAGCGCACACCTGGACCGTGCACAGCCTGTCCGCGCTGCGCGATCTGGTCGGCGCGCTCAATGCAGACCGCGATATCTACGCGCTGGTGATCACCGGTGATGGCGAGAAGTTCTTCTCCGCCGGTGCCGACCTGAAGCAGTTCGCCTCCGGCGACAAGGCCGCCGCACGCGAAGCTGCACGCCGCTTCGGCGAAGCCTTTGAAGCGCTGTCCGGATTCCGTGGCGTGTCCATCGCCGCGATCAACGGCTACGCGATGGGCGGCGGTCTGGAATGCGCGCTGGCATGCGACCTGCGCATCATCGAAGAACACGCCCAGGTGGCGCTGCCGGAGGCCACCGTCGGCCTGCTGCCGTGCGCCGGCGGCACCCAGAACCTGCCGCGTCTGGTTGGCGAAGGCTGGGCCAAGCGCATGATCCTGCTGGGCGAGCGCGTCGATGCGGACACCGCACTGCGGATCGGCCTGGTCGAAGAGAAGGTCGCCAAGGGCGAAGCCAAGGCACTGGCGCTGGCATGGGCGCACAAGGCCGGCAAGCAGAGCCCGACCAGCATCGCCGCGTGCAAAACCCTGGTGCAGGCCACCCGTACCGGTACCCACGCCTCGGCGCTGGTCGCCGAACGCGAGGCCTTCGTCGATCTGTTCGACAGCGCCGACCAGGCCGAAGGCGTGAACGCCTTCCTGGAAAAGCGCGCTGCGCAATGGAAGAACGCATGAGCACCGCCGTCGCCCATGACGAGGCGCCGGTGCTGTTCGAAGAGCGCGCCGCCGGCAACGGCACGCGCATCGGCATCGCCACGCTCAACGCCGCGCGCACCCTCAACGGGTTCTCGCTGCCGATGGCGCACCTGCTGCGCGATCGGCTGGAGGCCTGGGCCGTTGATGACGGCATCGCGCTGGTCGTGCTGCAGGGCGCGGGCGAAAAAGCCTTCTGCGCCGGCGGCGACCTGCACAGCCTGTACCGCAGCATGGTCGACTACCGCGAGAGCGGAAAGGCCGACATCCGCGACAACGCCTACGCCGCTGAATTCTTCGACGTCGAGTACCGCGTCGACTACGCGATCCACACCTATCCCAAGCCGATCCTGTGCTGGGGCCATGGCATCGTCATGGGCGGTGGCATCGGCCTGATGTCCGGCGCCAGCCACCGCGTGGTCAGCGAGCGCTCGAAGCTGGCGTTCCCGGAGATCACCGTCGGCCTGTTCCCGGATGTCGGCGGCAGCTGGCTGCTGCCGCGCGTGCCCGGCCACGGCGGCCTGTTCCTGGCCCTGACCGGTGCGCCGCTCAACGCAGGCGATGCGATCTACGCCGGCCTGGCCGATATCCACATCGCCGAGGCACAGCGCGAGACCGTGTTCAATGCGCTGGTGGACGTGCACTGGAGCCGCGAGGCCAAGCGCAACCACGAACAGTTGACCGCGCTGCTGCAGCAGCACGCCAGCGATGCGGCCACCGGCCCGTTGCTGCGCAATGCCGCCACCGTGGATGCGCTGTGCACCGGTGACGACGTCGGCGCGATCGTCGAGGCGATCCTTGCCCTGGAGACCGAGGACGCCTGGTTGAAGAGCGCGCAGGCCACGCTCGCCGCCGGTGCGCCCGGCTCGGCGCGGCTCGCGTTCGAGCTGCAGCGCCTGGCCGAGGGCGCCTCGTTGGCCGAGGTCTACCGCATCGAGTACATCGCAGCACTGCATGCGGCCGCCCATGGCGATTTCGCCGAAGGCATCCGCGCGCTGCTGATCGACAAGGACCGCACCCCGAAGTGGCAGCCGCGCACGCTGGCGGACGCCACGGCCGAGTGGGCCCGCACCTTCTTCGTTTCGCCGTGGTCCGATGCCGCGCATCCGCTGGCCGACCTCGGCGCCACCGTCCCTGAAAGGAGCCACGCATGAGCCGTATTGCATTCATCGGGTTGGGCAACATGGGTGGCCCGATGGCCGCCAACCTGGCCAAAGCCGGTCACGCCGTGCGCGTGTTCGATCTGGTGCCCGCCGCCGTGCAGGCCGCCGTCGATGCCGGCGCCACCGCCGCCAGCTCGGCGCTGGATACGCTGACCGACGCCGAGATCGTCATCTCGATGCTGCCGGCCAGCCGCCACGTGGAAGGCGTGTACCTGGGTGATGACGGCCTGCTCGGCGACATCCCGGGCGGCGCGCTCATCATCGATTGCAGCACCATCGCCCCGGCCACCGCCCGCAAGGTTGCCGAAGCGGCCGCGGCGCGTGGCCTGCAGATGCTGGATGCCCCAGTTTCCGGCGGCACCGCAGGTGCGCAGGCCGGCACGCTGACCTTCATCGTCGGTGGCGAAGCCGAGGCACTGGAGCGGGCGCGCCCGCTGCTGCAGGCGATGGGCAAGAACATCTTCCACGTCGGTGCCAGCGGTGCCGGCCAGGTCGCCAAGCTGTGCAACAACATGGCGCTGGGCGTGATCATGGCGGTGACCGGTGAATCGATCGCGCTGGGCGTCGCGCACGGGCTGGACCCGAAAGTGCTGTCGCAGATGATGGCAGTCAGCACCGGCCGCAGCTGGGCCACCGAAGTGTGCAACCCGTGGCCCGGCGTGCTCGAAAACGCCCCGGCCTCGCGTGGCTACAGCGGCGGTTTCGGCAGCGACCTGATGCTCAAGGACATGGGCCTGGCGGTGGAAGCAGCGATGAGTGTCGGTGCCTCGATCCCGCTGGGCGAGCTGGCACGCAACCTGTATTCGATGAATCACCAGGCCGGTCGCGGCAAGCTGGATTTCTCCAGCGTGGTGCAGCTGATCACGCACGACCCATAAAGGCCGGATCCGGTAGTGCCGGCCGCTGGCCGGCAACGACGGTAGCCCGGGTAGGCAACGACCGTTGATCGTTGCAGCCGAACAAGATGCATCCCGTGGTCAGCCACAGGATCCACCGCGGTGGGATGGGCGGTTGCCAGACGATCAAGTCCGGCAGCCGCCCATTTTTTTCAGACCACCGTCAGCGTCACGTCGATGTTGCCGCGGGTCGCGTTGGAGTACGGGCACACGATGTGCGCCTTCTGCGCCAGGTCTTCGACCTGCTCGCGCGGCAGGCCCGGGACCGAGATTTCCAGCGCCACTTCGATGCCGAAGCCGGTCGGGATCTGGCCGATGCCGACCTTGCCGGTGATCTGCGTTTCAGCCGGCAGAGCGACCTTGGCCTGGCCGGCCACATACTTCAGCGCGCCCAGGAAGCAGGCCGAGTAGCCGGCAGCGAACAGCTGCTCCGGGTTGGTGCCCGGGCCGCCCGCACCGCCCAGCTCGCGCGGGGTGGAGAGCTGGATGTCCAGCACGTTGTCGGACGAGACGGCGCGGCCGTCGCGGCCGCCGTTGGCAGTGGCCTGGGCGGTATACAGAACGTTGGCAATGGACATGGGAATCTCCTGCGGAGTGAAAGGGGTGGGCCAGATGGCAGGTGTACTTTGCGCGCCTGGGTCGTACTTGTGGCAACATTTCGTCCAGAAAACTTGATCTGGAGTCCGCCATGGTCGACCGACTGCAATCCCTGTTGGACCGTTTCGCGGTTTCTGCCGAAGTCTTCCACGCTGGCGCGCTGTGCGGCATCAACGATCTGCCGGGCGATGGCGAGCGCGGCCAATTGCATCTGATCCGCGACGGCGATGTACGCGTCGAGCACCCGGACGGCAGCACGCTGCAGATCACCACCCCCAGCGTGCTGCTGTACCCGCGTCCGCTCGCGCACCGCTTCGTCACCGATGCCACGCGGGGCGCGGATTTCGCCTGCGCCAACCTGCAGTTCGAAGGGGGCGCCAACAACCCGGTCGCCGCTGCCCTGCCGCCGATCGTCTGCCTGCCGCTGGAGGGGTTGTACGGCGGCCAGCCGGTGCTGTCGCTGCTGTTCGAAGAAGCCTTCGCGCAGCGCTGCGGCCGCCAGGCGCTGCTGGATCGCCTGTTCGAAGTGGTGCTGATCCAGATCCTGCGCGCGCTGATGGAGAGTGGCCAGATCCGCGTCGGTCTGCTCGCCGGCATGGCCCATCCGCGTCTGCGCCACGCGCTGGTGGCCATGCATGAAGCACCCGCCGACGAGTGGACGCTGGAGTCGCTCGCGCAGCGCGCCGGCATGTCACGCAGCGCCTTCGCCGACAGCTTCCGCGACACCATCGGCAGTACGCCCGGGCACTATCTGCAGGGCTGGCGTACCCGCCTCGTGCAGCAGGCACTGCGCCGCGGCCACCCGCTCAAGCGCATCGCCATCGACGTGGGTTACGGCAGCGAAGCAGCGTTGTCGCGCGCGTTCAAGGCGCAGACCGGGCAATCGCCGCGGCAGTGGAAGAACATGCTCAACCCCATGGAATCTCCCGAGCGCGCATGACCTTGGAAAACTCAATGATGTTCAACGTTGTAGCCATGGTGGCATTCGCTTCCGTCTTCATCTACCTGGCGCTTTTCTATCGCTTCGTGCGCAAGTTCAGACACCAGTATCCAGATATGTGGAAGAGGCTGGGATGTCCCGAAACCTTTGGATTGCAGGGGCAGGTGACGCATCTCTGGATCATTCTCGGCCTGGAAAAAAGCGTGCCCTTGAAGGAACTGGGTGACATGCGCCGTGACGCGGCAATCCTCCGCATCCTTCTCGTAACAGAGGTGCTCGCCTTTCTCACTCTCGCAGTCCTTACTGGTTGACGGTCCGGGAACGCTCAGATCGCCCACTCCCGATCCGTCGTGAACATGATCGTCAGCCACCGGTCCGGCGACTCCTCACCCAGAGCTTCGCCGATCTCATCGCGCAGGCGATCCCATTCGATCAGCGCCCGCGGTGGATCATCGGCGCGTACCACGAAGAACAGTTCGATCTGCTCACCGCGCCCGACCTTGGCCACGTAGCTGCGGAATTCCAGGAAACCGTGCCTGGCCACGATGTCGCGCGCGACTTCGTCCACATGGGTCTGCAGATCCAGCGGCGTGATCAGCAGGATGTCCGACAACGCCTGGCGCACCGTGCCCATCGGCGCGACGACCACGAACAGGCAGACCACCAGCAGGATCGCCGGATCGATGTACGGCACCAGCCACGCCCAGTCGGTATCACCCAGCACATAGCCGCCGACGAAGGCGACCAGATACGCCGCCGACATGCTCGCCGCGACCACCCAGTTCTTCGCATCGAGCGCGATGAAGTCCGAGCCGATCGTCCGGTTCGCGCGGCGCACGAACAGTGCCAGGCCGGTTTCGGCCACGATCGACATCACCGCGAACAGGATCGCCGGCCCCAACGCGATCTCGCGTCCGCCGGACATCAGTGCGTCCACCGCATTGACCGCTGCGTACAGGGCGGCACCGATCATCAACGTGCCGCTGACCCCGAGCACGATCGGCTCCAGGTGCCAGAAGCCCATGGTGAAGCGCTGATTCAATCGCGACTGCAGGGTATCCACGTGGGTCGACAGGCTGATCAGGCGCACCACCAGCAGCGACAACCAGGTCATCACCACGTCGATCAGCCCGTAGATGCCGTCGAAGATGATCAGCGAGGAGTTGGCGAGCAGGCCAAAGGCCACCGCCGCCGCGGCCATCGCCAGCGATGCGGCGATCGACAGGCGCAGGACGCCTTGTTCGGTGGTGGGGTCGAAGCTGGGTAAACGGAACGCGGGCATGGGCGCCTGGGAGGGACGTGCAGGGCTGCATTGTCTACTGCCCTCGTTGCAGGCGTGTACTCCCCACGCGGTCCCGGGATCGTCGGGCTCCACGGGCAGCGTTCATGGGAAGGAGGTAAACTATTGATTGCGCTGGTATTGCCAGTGAATCCAGATAGCCCCGCACCCCATGACCCAGCCCATCACCGACGCCGCCGCGCGTTACGCCGCCTCCCTGCGCCTGTCCGTCGCCCCCATGATGGACTGGACGGACCGCCATTGCCGGTACTTCCACCGGCTGCTGGCGCCGGGCGCACGGCTGTACACCGAGATGGTGCACGCCAACGCGGTGATCCACGGCGACCGTGAGCGCCTGCTGGGCTTCGATGGCAGCGAGCATCCGCTTGCCCTGCAGCTCGGTGGCAGCAATCCCGCTCTGCTGGCCCAGGCCGCCCGTATCGCGGAGGAGTGGGGTTACGACGAGGTCAACCTCAACTGCGGCTGCCCGTCCGACCGCGTGCAGGCCGGGCGCTTCGGCGCCTGCCTGATGCGCGAGCCGGCCCTGGTGGCCGAGTGCGTGGGCGCGATGGTCGCTGCGGTGGACATCCCGGTCACGGTGAAGTGCCGCTTGGGCGTGGATGAGGACAACGACTACGAAAACTTCGTTAACTTCGTCGATCAATCGGCCAACGCAGGTAGCGAGATGTTCGTCGTGCATGCCCGCAATGCGTGGCTGAAGGGCCTCTCGCCGAAGGAAAACCGCGAAGTGCCGCCGCTGCGCTACGACTGGGCACACCGTCTCAAGGCCGACCGTCCGCAGCTGCAGATCGTCCTGAACGGTGGTCTGGCCACCGTCGAGGCCGCGCAGGCCCAGTTGCCGGTGCTGGACGGGGTGATGCTGGGCCGTGCCGCCTACCATGACCCCTACGTGCTGCATCAGCTGGAGGCCGCCCAGACCGGTGCCCCGCAGCAGTCCCGCGAGGCGCTGCTGCGCGCCATGCAGCCCTATATCGAGGCCCAGCTGGCCCGTGGGCTGGCGCTCAAGCACATCACCCGCCATCTGCTGGGCCTGTTCCACGGCCAGCCGGGTGGGCGTGCCTTCCGCCAGATCCTGAGCGAAGGCTCGCACCGCGTCGGTGCCGACTGGAGCCTGATCGAGCAGGCGCTGGCGGTGACCCGTGCCCAGGCCGAGCGCGTCGCGGCGTGAGCCGCGTCACCTTGTCAGCTTGACAAGGGCCCCGGTTTAGCCGCCAATGTTCACTTAGATGAACAAAGCGGGGAGGCAGGCGGAAAAGTTCAGACCGGATTCACTGGCTAAAACCAAGAATTCGCTAAAGATTCGTAAAGCGCCGGCCCAGGCTGGCGGTTGCCGATTCACAACTTTTGAACGTTTAGCCGCGCTCCGCTAGGATCAGACCGATGTTCTCCGTGACCCGCCACCGCCGCATTGCCGCCTTCGCCCTTCTGGCGACGGGCGCAGCTGCCTCCACCAGTGCGTGGGCGCAGATGCCGCCGCCGGAAGCGGGCCGTGCCGAGATGATGCGTACGGCCGAACGCGGCGGTCCGCAGGAGCGCTCGCTGTCCGATGCGGTGCGTCGGGTTCAACGTACTACCGGTGGACACATCCTCGGCGCCGAGCGCGTGCCCTTCGATGGGCGCGACATCAACCGGGTGAAGTACATGGATGATCGCGGTCGCGTCCGCTATATGGACGATCCGGCGACATCGCGTTCACAGCCCCGCACGCCGCGCTCGGATATGTCATCACTACGCGGCGATAACCCCTGAACAGGGATAGTTGTCCGCAGTCATCTGCATTACCCACTGGCCCCATGGGGCCATACCCAGGACACTAGGGAGAGTTCATGCGTATCCTTCTGGTCGAAGACGAAGCCCCGCTGCGGGAAACACTGGCAGCCCGGCTCAAGCGCGAAGGCTTTGCCGTCGATGCTGCGCAGGACGGTGAGGAAGGTCTGTACATGGGCCGCGAAGTTCCGTTCGATGTCGGCATCATCGATCTTGGCCTGCCCAAGATGTCGGGCATGGAGCTGATCAAGGCCCTGCGCGACGAGGGCAAGAAATTCCCGGTGCTCATCCTGACCGCGCGTTCGAGCTGGCAGGACAAGGTCGAGGGCCTCAAGCAGGGCGCCGACGATTACCTCGTCAAGCCGTTCCATGTGGAAGAGCTGCTGGCCCGCGTCAATGCGCTGCTGCGCCGTGCCGCCGGTTGGAGCAAGCCGACGCTGGAGTGCGGCCCGGTCGCGCTCGATCTCGCTGCGCAGACGGTCAGCGTCAACGGCAGCAACGTGGATCTCACCAGCTACGAGTACAAAGTGCTCGAGTACCTGATGATGCATGCCGGTGAACTGGTCTCCAAGGCCGACCTCACCGAGCACATCTATCAGCAGGACTTCGACCGCGACTCCAACGTGCTGGAGGTCTTCATCGGCCGCCTGCGCAAAAAGCTCGATGCCGACGGCGAACTCAAGCCGATCGAAACCGTGCGTGGCCGCGGTTACCGCTTCGCCATTCCGCGCAACGAAGGCTGAGCTGCGGCTGGCGATAGATGATGTCCGGCCGTCTGTGGTTCTTTAAACGCTGGCGGCCGCGCTCACTGCAGGCGCGCCAGCTGTTGGCCGCCTCGGTGGGCCTGGTGGCCTTCCTGGCCCTGGCCGGCTACGCGCTGGACGCCGCCTTCGCCGATACCGCGAAGGCCAACCTGCGCGAGCGGCTGAAGAATTACGCCACGGCGTATGCCGCCGGCATCGACTTCACCCGCGACCGCTCGCTGTACATCCGCGAGCAGCCACCGGATCCTCGCTTTGACGTCCCGGGCAGCGGCCTCTATCTGCAGGTCGTGATGCCGGACGGCAAGGGCAACTCCATGTCTGCCGAAGGCCCGATGCTGCCGACCGTGGGCGGCGGCATGCTGGCCCCGCGCCAGGAAGTCTTCGAAGGCCCGTTGCCGATGATCCAGATCGATGGCAGCGAGGGTTCGGCCTACCGCTATGGCATGGGCCTGGTCTGGGATGCCGACGCCGACCCGGCCACCGAATTCCCGTACACGATCTACGTGCTCGAAGACTCGCGCGCGCTCGGCGCACAGCTGCGCGTGTTCCGCGGGCGCGTGTGGTTCTACCTCGGCGGCATCGGCCTGATCCTGCTGCTGCTGCAGACGGTCATTCTGCAGTGGAGCCTGCGCCCGATGCGGCGCGTGATCAACGAACTGACCAAGGTCCAGCGCGGTGAAACCGAGCGCATGAGCGAACGCCATCCGCGCGAGCTGGAGCCGCTGACCGACAGCATCAACGCCTTCATCGAGAGCGAGCGCGAGAACCTCGAACGCCAGCGCAACACGTTGGCCGATCTCGCGCACAGCCTGAAAACGCCGCTGGCGGTGTTGCGTACGCAGCTCGACAGCGGCGCACGCGATGAGGATCTGCGCGAAGAGTTCGACGTGCAGCTGCGGCGCATGAACAACCTGGTGTCGTACCAGCTGGCGCGCGCGGCTTCGTCCGGTCACAAGCTGTTCTCCGCCCCGTTGCCGATCGAATCCAATGCCGAAGAAATCGTGCGGGGCCTGGAGAAGGTCTACGCCTCCAAGGGCGTGCTGTGCGAATTCGATATCGACCCGGCCGCGCGTTTCCACGGCGAGCCCGGTGATCTGCAGGAACTGCTCGGCAACCTGCTGGAGAATGCCTTCAAGTGGGCCAAGCGTCGCGTGCTGCTGACCGCGCATCCGTTGCCGGCCCCCGGTGCGCGTCGCGCGGGCCTGGTGCTGTCGGTGGATGACGATGGCCCGGGCATCGCACCGGAAGACATCGCCAAGGTGCTGCAGCGTGGCGTGCGCGGCGATGAGCGCGTGCAGGGTCACGGCATCGGCCTGTCGATCGTGCAGGACCTGATCAAGGACTATCGCGGCGAACTGCAGGTGAAGCGTTCGCCGGAGCTGGGTGGTGCACGCTTCGAAGTGAAGCTGCCGCCCGGGCCGTAACGCGTCACCGCATCAGCGGTGACGGACCGTAGAACCGCTGCAGATGCGCGGCTACCGCCGGCATCTCGCGGGCCAGCAGCGCCGGTGCGGAGAAGTGGTACTCGCTGACCACGGCAAAAAACTCCTCCGGCGCTTCGGAGGCATACGGATCGATCAGCGTCTCGCGACCCTGGTCCACCTCGGCGCAGAACGCGTCATAGGCCTGCTGGAAATCCGCCGCCCATTGTTTCTGCCACGCGCGCGGCAAGGGCGGTGTGCCGTCGATCGCCCCGTCCAGTGCATCGATCTTGTGCGCCATCTCATGCACCGCCACGCAGAACCCCGCCTCCGGATCGGCGATGTCGGCCTGGATGTCGGCCCACGACAGAATCAGCGGACCGCTGTCCCACGATTCGCCGATCAGCGCATCGTCCCATTCGTGCAGCACGCCGGCCGCATCCACCTGGCTTCGGTGCACGCGGAACGCCTCGGGATACACGATCAGCTGCGACCAGCCACGCAGGCCGATCTCGCCCATTTCCAGCAGTGGCAGGCAGCACAACGCGGCCAGCAACACGCCATCGGCGTCCGCCAGCTGCAGTTCGGCAGCGGGGCTGATGGTTTTCTCGTGCAGGAAGCGCGCAGCGAGCGCGCGCAGGCGTTCGCGGCGGGCAGGGTCCAGCTGCTGCAGCCAGGCGGCGCGGCGGCAGGTGGTGTCCCAGAGGGTAGGGTCGATCTCGCGTGGCGTGCGGCGCAGCCAGCCCAACAGTCGTTCGATCAGCGGAACATACCCGGCAGGAAGCTGTGCCACTTCGGTGCGCGCAGGCGTGGCAGCACGTCGTCATCGCCGCCACCGCCGGTGCTGGTACCGCTGCTGGCGCTGGGCTTCACCGTGGCCGGTGCCGCAGCCGCCGAAGCCGATGCCGGTGCGCTGCGCTCGTTCTCGTTGGCCGAATAGACACACGCGCCGCGGCCCGCCGTGGTGAGCGCATCGGAAGCATGCGCGGCCAGCGGGGCCATCAGGAGGAGCAGGCAATGGGCGAACGGGCGCATCGTCAACATCCAGCGGCGGGTCAAGTTCTCGATTCTAGCCCGATTCGGCCGGGGGATTGGAAGGCCCCCGGGCGGGCGCTGGCGGCGGCTTTCCCGCATACTTTTCCCGTTTACCCGATGGAAGCTGCCGTGGACGACCGCCAACTGCTGGCCAAACTGGGCGCCGGGCGCCTGTCCGGCGACGCGCTGGCGCGCGAGCTGGGCCAGACCCGTGCCGCGATTTGGAAGCGGATTCAAGGACTTAGGGCGGCTGGCGTCGATATCGACGGCCGCGCCGGTGACGGCTACCAGTTGCAGCAGCCGCTGGATCTACTCGACGCCGAGGCCGTCCTGGCCGCGTTGCCGGCCGCGGCCGGCGGCCAGCTGACCTCCCTGCAGGTGGCCTGGTCGGTCGCGTCAACGAACACCGAATTGCTGCGCTGCAGCGCGCCGGAGCGCGGGGCGATGGCCCTGCTGGCCGAGCGTCAGACGCGTGGCCGCGGCCGCCGCGGGCGGGCCTGGGCCTCGCCGCTGGCGGCGCATATCTACCTCTCGGTGCTGCGCGGGTTTGCCGGTGGCCTGTCGCGGCTGGGCGGGCTGAGCCTGGTCGCCGGGGTCGCGGTGGCCGAGGCTCTGCGCGAGGCCGGCTATCCGGGCGTCGCCCTGAAGTGGCCCAATGACCTTGTCGTCGACGGGCACAAGCTCGGCGGCCTGCTGATCGAGGGCGGCGGTGAATTCGCCGGTCCGGCGCGCGCGGTGATTGGCCTCGGCGTCAACGTCCGGATGCCCGCTGCGTTCGCGGCGGAGATCACCCAGCCCTGGACCGATCTGGATACGCTCTCCGGCGCACAGACCTCGCGCAACGCGGTGGTCGCGCACATCCTCGCCGCCCTGCTGCCCGCACTGGACGCCTTCGAGCAGGACGGCCTCGCGCCGTTCCTCGCCCGGTATGCCGCGCTGGACAGCCTGGCCGGGCGCGAGGTGCAGGTGGAAGAAGGCGGCGTGCGGTTTGCCGGCACGGCGCTGGGTCTGGCCGACGACGGGGCGCTGCGTGTGCGCATCGACGGCGGTGAACGGGTTTTCCATGCGGGCGAAGTCAGCGTGAGGGCGCAATGAGCGACTGGTTGTTTGATCTGGGCAATTCGCGCTTCAAGTTCGCGCCGCTGCAGGGCGTGCGCGCGGGCGACGTGCAGGCGTGGCCGCATGGTGCTGAAGCGATGCCGGCCGCAGCACTGGATGCGCTGCCGTCGGGCGACACCGCCTACGTTGCCAGCGTTGCCGCACCCTCGTTGACCGCCGCCATGCTGGATGTATTGCAGGCACGCTTCCGCCATGTCCGGGTGGCGCGCACCGAAGCCGACTACGCCGGTGTGCGGATCGCTTATGCCGATCCCACCCGCTTCGGCGTGGACCGCTACCTGGCGCTGCTGGCCGTGGCCGCGCGTGGCCAGGCCGTGCTGATTGCCGGCGTGGGCACCGCACTGACCATCGATCTGCTGGATGCCGAGGGCCAGCATCACGGCGGGCGCATCTCGGCCTCGCCCACCACGATGCGCGAAGCCTTGCATGCACGTGCCGTGCAGTTGCCGGCGGCGGGCGGTGACTACAGCGAGTTCGCCAATGACACGGCCGATGCGCTGGCCTCCGGCTGCGATGGGGCGGCGGTGGCCCTGATCGAACGCAGTCGTGTGCAGGGCGGCGAGCGGCTCGGCGCGTTGCCGCATCTGCTGGTGCACGGCGGCGGTGCGCCGGCCCTGCTGCCGCTGCTCGGCGATGCCGAATTCCAGCCCGCGCTGGTGCTTGATGGGCTGGCCCGCTGGGCCGTGCATCAACCGCCGTCGGCAGGCTAGGATCAACCGATGCTTACCCGTGCCCTGATCGTCGTCCTGGTCATCCTCAACCTCGGTGTCGCCCTGTGGTGGCTGCTGCGCGGCGAACCGGCCAGCGCACCGCCGGCATCGCCCGTCGGTGTGGCGCAGTTGGAAGTGCTGCCGAGCACGCAGGCGCCGCCGGCCAAGGCGACGCCGGTGAGCGCGGCGCCTGCACTGCAGGACGTCACGCCCGCCTCCGCGTCCGCGCCTGTGACACAGCCGCCGGTGACCACCGCCGCGCCGGCCACCGCCGTGGCCGACATGCCTGCGCCAACGCCGGCTGCCAGCGTCCCTGCACCGGCCCCGGTGGCCGCAGCGCCCACACCGGCCGCCGTACCCGCACCCGTCACCGCGACACCCACTCCCGCCCAATGCGTGAGCCTGGGGCCCTTCACGGACCGCGCAACGGCCCAGACCGCCCAGTCGCGCGCCGGGGGTGCCCTGCGTGGCGCCAAGCTGCGTGAGGTCGCCGATGCCGGCGCCACCCGCTACCGCGTGCTGCTGCCGCCCGCCGCCAGCCGTGAGGAGGCGCAGGCCACGGTCAAGCGCATCGTCGCGGCCGGCGTGAGCGACTACTACATCATTGCCCAGGGCGAGGACACCAACGCCATCGCGCTTGGCCAGTACCGCAATCGCGAAGGCGCGGATCGCCGCCTGTCCGCCCTGAGCGCCGCCGGTTTCAAGGCGACCATGGTCGCCAGCGGGGGCGATGGCAGCGCGCAGTGGTGGCTGGATGCGACCCTTGCCGAAGGCACCGACCCCGCCGTGGCCCGCCAGCGCAGCGGCGCAGCTCAGCACCGCTCGCTGGAATGCGCGCGCTTGCGCTAGAATCCCGGCTCCGCGACGGGTCATCCCGCTGCGATGCCCATGCCGGCATAGCTCAGTTGGTAGAGCAACCGCCTTGTAAGCGGTAGGTCCCCAGTTCGAATCCGGGTGCCGGCACCATTGATGCACGGTCGATGACGACTGCTGCAGCGCCGCGAGTCGTATCCCCCCGCGCTGGCTATGCTGGTCCTCTTTGCAATGGAGGCAACAGCGATGGCGATGTATTCCCCGGTTTCCCTGATTGGCGTGCCCACCGATATCGGGGCGGGCCACCGTGGCGCGGGTCTGGGACCGGACGCCCTGCGCATCGCGGGCCTGGGTGATGCGCTCACCGCGCGCGGCGTGGAGGTGCGCGACCTCGGCAACCTGGCCGGTCCGCGCAACCCGTGGACGGCACCGGTGCAGGGCTACCGCCATCTTGACGAAGTGGTGGCCTGGAACCGTGCGCTGATGGACGCCACCTACGCCGAGCTGCAGGCCGGGCGCATGCCGATCATGTTGGGCGGCGACCATTGCCTGGGGATCGGCTCGATCACCGCGGTCGCGCGCTGGTGCCGCGAGCAGGGCAAGGACCTGCGCGTGCTGTGGCTGGACGCGCATTCGGATTTCAACACCAGCGAGGTCACCCCGTCGGGCAACGTCCACGGCATGCCGGTGGCCTGCCTGTGCGGGCTCGGCCCGGACGCATTGACCCGGCTGGGTGGCGATGCCCCGGCGATCCGCCCGCAGCAGGTGCACCAGATCGGCATCCGCTCGGTGGACCAGGAAGAGAAGCGCCTGATCAAGCAGCACCAGGTGGATGTCTATGACATGCGCTACATCGACGAAGCCGGCATGAAGCGCACGATGGAGGCAGCGCTGGCTGGCATCGACGCCAACACGCACCTGCACGTCAGCTTCGACGTGGATTTCCTGGATCCCAGCATTGCACCCGGCGTCGGCACCACCGTGCCGGGCGGGGTCAATTACCGTGAAGCGCAGCTGGTGATGGAGATGATCGCCGACACCGGGCGCATGGGGTCGCTGGACATCGTCGAGCTGAATCCGCTGCTGGACAACCGCAATGCGACGGCCGAACTGGCCGTCGATCTGGTCGAAAGCCTGTTCGGGAAATCGACCCTGATGCGCGATTGAGGACGCTTGGCTGAACCGCATTTTCCTGCGTTCACATCCGCTGCACGCCTCTCCAGCCAGATTGCACGTCACGCGGCGCTGTGTGTTTCGACCCACGGCACTGCAGGTCAGGAAGGGGGGCTGCGCTGGCGTGCTCTCCTGACAGGCGGGACCGGATTTCGGTATTGAATTTGAACAATCAGGAGAACCCCATGAAGCGTGTTATCGCACTGATGCTGTTGTCGATGTTCTCGGTGGCCATGCTGTCCGGCTGCAACACCGTTGCTGGTGCAGGCAAGGACGTGCAGAAGGCCGGTGAATCGGTCGAAGACGCTGCCAAGGGCAACTGATCCGCGGATCAGCAGTCAACGGAAAAGGCCGGGAATTCCCGGCCTTTTTCATGTCCGCGCGATGACACCGCGGACGAGACCGTAGTGAATCCATTCAAGCTCGTGAGCGCGTGTTTCATCGCCGCTTGACCGCATGCCAACGTGTGCTGCCGCATTCTGAGTGCACGGCGAGATGGCCGTTGCAATCAAGGATGCGAACCCATGAACAAAGACATCATTTCCGGCAAGTGGACGCAGCTCAAAGGCAAGGCGCAGGCCAAGTGGGGCGACCTGACCGACGACGATTTCAAGGTGGCCGAAGGCAATGCCGAATATCTGGCAGGGCGCCTGCAGGAACGCTATGGCTGGGCACGTGACCGTGCTGAAACCGAGGTCCGCGACTTCGAAGCGGCCATGCGCAAGGATTATCCGGATTACCACTGAGTGGTGATCCAGTACGACGGATCAGCCGTCGGGGGTTGAAACCGGGACGGGCCGCGAGAGCGGCCCGTTTTTCATGCGCGTCGTTCGCGATCAGCGGCCTGGATACGGCGGCGGATCCGGCACGTAGCGGTTGGGGAATGCCTGGGGTTCACCGCGTGCCGGTGTGCCCGTCCGTGGAATGATCCCGCGGGCGATCAGATTGCGTTCGCTGTCGTAGCGGACCTGCACCTGCTGCGCCGGGTAGGGGGTATCGCGTTCAAAGGCGGTGTTGCGCACGCGCGAGGCCTCGCGCTCGCCATGACCGGTGCCGAGCTGGGGTGCCGGTGCGGAGGAGCCGGTGACACGCACACTTTCCAGTGAGGACGAGCGTGCCTGTGGGCGCGCCTTGGCATCGGCCGATCCCGCCGCCGCTGGGGCGACTGCCATGGACACCCGCCCAGCCTCGTGGAAGACCGCCACGCCGATCACGCCGATGTTGTCCGGGCGCCCGGTGCGGCCGGCGTAACTGCGGTCCGGATCGGTGAACACGAACTGGGCGACCTCCTCCGACGACTTGCGCCAGCCGTGGATGTCCGTGGTCTGCCAGGGGTTGAGCACGTAGCCGGTCTGGCCGGGCGCGGCGACCTCACCGCTGATGGCGTTCAGCCCATCGACCGAAAGCACCACCAGCACGCGCTCGGCGCTGCCGTTGCGCAGGCGCACGCTGTAGCGGTGGCCCTGTTGCCCGGCCACCCAGCGTTGCGGGCCTTGGCGATGCTGGGTCAGGGCCTTGCCGCTGTCGCGGTCGATCACCGTCAGGTGGACCGGACCGGTGTCGTAGCGCAGGGGGAGCCCGGGTTTGAAGCCGCACAGGGCCAGCACGGCCAGCAGAGGCAGGATCAGACGCTTCATGGCAAGGCTCCGCAGGGCAGGTGCAGTATCAAACGCACGGCCCCGGCCAACGGGGTTGAGCGCGGGCAGGTAAACTGGGGCGGTTCACTTGTCAGCACTGATTCCCCCATGACGACCCGCGTTCTTACCGGCATCACCCCCTCCGGCACGCCCCATCTGGGCAACTATGTCGGTGCCATCCGCCCGGCGATCGCCGCCAGCCAGGCCTCGGATATCGAGAGCTTCTTCTTTCTGGCCGACCTGCACAGCCTGATCAAGGCGCAGGAGCCCGAGCGCACCCAGCGCTCCACGCTGGAGATCGCGGCAAGCTGGCTGGCCTGTGGGCTGGACCCGGACAAGGTGTGGTTCTACCGGCAGAGCGACATCCCGGAAACCACCGAGCTGATGTGGTTCCTGACCGTGATCGCCAGCAAGGGCATCCTCAACCGCGCGCACGCCTACAAGGCCGCCGTGGACAAGAACCGCGAGGAGCAGCTGGATGACGACGCCGGGGTCAGCGCGGGGTTGTTCATGTACCCGGTGCTGATGGCCGCCGACATCCTGATCTTCAAGGCCAACCGCGTGCCGGTCGGTCGCGACCAGATCCAGCACATCGAGATGGCGCGCGATTTCGCGCAGCGCTTCAACCATGTCTACGGGCAGGCGTTCTTCCCGCTGCCGGAGGTGGTGATCGATGAGCAGGTCGCCACGCTGGCGGGCCTGGACGGCCGCAAGATGAGCAAGAGTTACCACAACACCATTCCGCTGTTCGCCCCGCGCGCGGAGCTGAAGAAGCTGGTGTTCTCGATCCTGACCGATTCGCGCGCGCCCGGCGAGCCCAAGAGCACAGAAGGCTCGGCGCTGTTCCAGATGTACCAGGCGTTTGCCACCCCGGAGCAGACCGCGGCGTTCGCGCAGGCCTTCGCCGACGGCATCAGCTGGGGCGATGCCAAGCAGCAGCTGTTCGAACGCATCGACAGCGAGATCACTCCGCTGCGCGAGCGCTATGACGCGTTGATGGCCGAGCCGGAAAAAATCGAGGCGCTGCTGCGTCGTCGTGGCCAGCAGCTGCGCGAGCAGTTGGCCGTGCCGTTGCTCAAGGAGCTGCGTCATGCGGTGGGCCTGCGCGATCTGTCCACCGCCGGTGACGTGCCCAGTGAAGAAAGCAGGGCGGCACGCGCTGCACCGCCGCTGTTCAAGCAGTACCGCGAACAGGATGGCCGCTTCTACTTCAAGCTGCAGGCCAGTGACGGCACGCCGCTGATCCAGAGCGAGGGCTTCGACTCGCCGCGTGATGCCGGCCAGCTGATCGGCGTGCTCAAGCAGACCGAGCATGGCGACGGACTCCAGAGCGAATTGTTCAAGCTCGAGGCCGAAGTGGACGTGGTGCTCGCCGCATTGCAGGCACTGCGCGAGTAACACCCGCCGCTGGCCGACAACCGGGCTATGGCATGATGCCCCTGCACGCCGCAGGGGCGTGTTCCTGCACGGGAGACTGCGATGGCCTGGTTGTCGTTGTTGTTGTTCCTGCCCTGGTTCGTGCTGCTGGGCACGTTGTACTGGCTGTTTCCGCGCCAGCCGCGTGGCACCGCGCGCCGCCTGTTCGATGGCGCCGCGCTGGTGCTGGCCTTCGTGCTGAGCATCGTGGCGATGCTGTGGGGCCACCACATCGGCGTGGTCCAGAACGATGCCGGGCCGATCTGGCGACAGGTGCTGGCGGTGCTCTATGCCTACGGCGCGTTCCTGGCGGTGATGGTCGCCGCGCTGCTGCTGCGTGGGCCACTGCTGAGCGCGACTGCGACCAAAGCCGCATCGAAGCCGCTGCACTGATCGACGTAAGATGGGGGCGTTTCGCGCCAGGGAGGTGGTGATGCACGTCGACCCCAGCATTCATACGATCGACACCGCGTTCCAGCGCGATGATTTCGACGCCGCCTACCTGATCGTCGAGAACGGTCGGGCGGCCTTCATCGATTGCGGTACCGGCCTGGCCGTCCCGGCGATGCTCGCCGCGTTGACGCGCGCGGGCTGCACGCCCGAACAGGTCGAGTGGCTGATCCTGACCCATGTGCATCTGGATCATGCCGGCGGTGCCGGCCTGCTGATGCAGCAACTGCCCAACGCCACGCTGGTGGTGCATCCGCGCGGCGCGCCGCACATGGTCGATCCGACCCGCCTGATCGCCGGTGCGACCGAGGTCTATGGTGAGGCGGAAATTGCGCGCAGCTATGGGCCGATCCTGGCGGTGGCTGCCGACCGGGTGGTGATCGCCGAGGATGGCCATACCGTGGATCTGGCCGGCCGCCCGCTGCTGTGCGTGGATACGCCCGGGCACGCGCGTCATCACCTGTGCGTGTGGGATGCGCGCAGCCGCAGCTGGTTCACCGGCGATACCTTCGGGCTGTCCTACCGCGAGCTGGACAGCGCGCAGGGGGCCTTCATCGTGCCGACGTCATCGCCGGTGCAGTTCGATCCCGAGCCGCTGAAGCAGTCGATCGCGAAGATGCTGGCCTACGATCCGCAGGCCATGTACCTGACCCACTACGGGCGCGTGGCACCGCCGCAGAAACTGGCGGTGGATCTCGTCGAGCAGATCGATGCGATGGTCGAGATCGGCCGCCAATGCGACGGTCGGCCGGATCGGCATCGCTGTCTGGTCGCGGCGCTGACGGCGTTGTACCTGGAGCGCGCACAGGCCCACGGCTGCCCGTTGGACGACGAAGCGGTGACCCGGGTGCTGGCGATGGACATCGAACTCAACGCACAGGGCTTGGCGTGCTGGCTGGATCGCGATCGGCGCTAGTGCACGGTCACGAGGGTGTCACGTTACACTCCGGTGTCCCGTTTTCTGTCCTGGTGTCTGCCGTGAATCCGATGCGCATGCTGCTGCTGTCGTCCTGCCTGTTCGTGGGCGGCCTGGCCCACGCCGCCAATGACCTGCCCGGTGGCGGCATTGATCCGCAGGCTCTGTCGCGGCACGTACGCATCCTGGCCTCGGACGAGTTCGAAGGCCGCGCCCCGGCCACGCCCGGCGAAGAGCGCACGGTCCAGTACCTGATCGAAGAATTCAAGACATACGGCCTGCAGCCCGGCGGCGTCGACGGCGGCTGGGTGCAGCCGGTGCCGATGGTGCGTGCGCAGGTTGATGGCCCGGTGCGTGCGCAACTGCGCCAGAAGGGCAAGCAGCGCGCCCTGGTCAATGGCGAGGATGTCACGCTGCAGAGCCTGCGTCCGCAGGATGCGGTGGCGATCAAGAACGCCCCGCTGGTGTTCGTGGGCTACGGCATCGATGCGCCCGAACGCCACTGGAACGATTACAAGGACGTCGATCTGCACGGCAAGATCGCCGTGGTGCTGATCAACGACGCCGATTTCGAGGCCGACCAGCCGGGCGCGTTCGATGGCAAGGCGGTGACCTACTACGGCCGCTGGACGTACAAATTCGAAGAAGCCGCGCGCCGTGGTGCGCAGGGCGTGCTGATCGTTCATGAAACCGCGCCGGCCGCATACGGCTGGGCCACGGTGAAGAGCTCGGGCACCTCGCCGCTGTTCGATATCGAACGCACCCGCGAGCAGGCGCTGGCCCAGCACGTGCCGGTGCGTGGCTGGATGCAGCGCAGCCTGGCCGAGCAGCTGTTCCGCGATGCGGGCCTGGATTTCGAGGCCGAGAAGCGCCGCGCGATGACGCCGGCCTTCAAGCCGGTGGCCCTGGGCGATGCGCAGCTCTCGGTGGACTTCAAGCTCAAGCGCGAGCAGGTGATCACCCGCAACGTGGTGGCCAAGCTGCCGGGCGGCGCGCACGCTGATGAAGCGGTGATCTTCTCCGCGCATTGGGATGCCTTCGGTATCGGCCAGCCCGATGCCAAGGGTGACCGCATCCGTCGCGGTGCGATCGACAACGCCACCGGCGTGGCCACTGTGCTCGAGCTGGGCCGTGTCTTCGCTGCCGGCCCGCAGCCGCAGCGCACCCTGTACTTCGTGGCGCTGACCGCCGAAGAGAAGGGCCTGCTCGGCGCCAGCTATTACGCCGCGCACCCGCTTGCCCCGCTGGACAAGACCGCTGCCGTGTTGAACATCGAGATGTTCAGCCCGGACGGCCCGACCCGCGACATTGCCTCGTGGGGCAAGGGCCGGGTCTCGCTGGAAGGGGACCTGGAGCGCGTGGCCAAGGCACGTGGCCGCACCTACTCGCCGGATCCGAATCTGGAAGCAGGCTTCTTCTACCGCGCCGACCACTTCGCCTTTGCGCGCCTCGGCGTGCCGGCGATCACCATCGGCCCGGGGCTGGACATGCGTGAGGGCGGAATCGAGAAGGGCCGTGAACTGCGGGATGCCTACTTCGCCGCCTGCTACCACCAGGCCTGCGATGCCTGGACCCCGAGCTGGGATCCGAGTGGCCACGCCGCCGATACGCTGCTGGTCTACGACCTGGGCGCAGAGCTGGCCAACAGCCGTCGCTGGCCGCAGTGGGAAGAAGGCTCCGAGTTCCGCGCCGAGCGCGAGAAGAGCGAATCGGCCCGCCGCTGAGGCAGGCCATCGGCGGCGCTCAGCGCCGCCAGCAGGGCCATCGCCCAAAACAATGCAGCGCCCACAGGGGCGCTGATTGCATGAGCAGCGGTGCTGGCCTGGGCGAACGCCGGGACCAGCATCGCGAGCATTCCCCCGCCCCGCGCGAGCGCGGGGCGGGCGGGGCAGCGCTTACTTGCGGGTGCCATCGAGCCAGTTCGGGCCCTTGTTGGTCAGGAAGAACATGTAGACCACCAGCGACACCGCGATGATCGCCGTGACGTACACGGCGAACAGGTTCACCTGGCCGGTCTTCAGCGCGCCCTGGTACAGCAGCGGCGCGGTACCACCGAACAGCGAGTTGGCCATCGCATAGCCGAAGCCCACGCCCAGTGCACGCACATGGGTCGGGAACAGCTCGGCTTTGACGACCGCGTTGATCGAGGTGTAGCCGGTCAGGATCACGAAGCCGATGCCCAGCACCAGGAAGGCCATGAACGGATCATGCTGGTTGGGCAGCTCGGTGATCAGGTACCAGCTGTACAGCACGCCGCCGATCCCGAAGAACACCAGCAGGCTCTTGCGCCCGACCATGTCCGACAGCCAGCCGCCGATCGGCTGCAGCACCATCAGGAAGGTCAGCACGCCGAGGTTGATGAGCGTGCCGGTCATGACGTCATTGCCCGCGAACGCACTCTGGATCATCTTCGGCCCATTGACCGAGTAGGTGTAGAACGCGACGGTGCCGCCGGCGGTGATCAGGAAGCACAGCAGCAGCGGACGCCACTGGTTGACGAACAGCTCACGCATCGAGCCGGAGGCCTTGGCGCGGCCATCGCGTGCGGCTTCGATGGAATCGGACTGCAGCGATTCGTCCATGGTCCGGCGCAGCCAGAACACCACGATCGCACCGATGCCGCCGATGCCGAACGCCACGCGCCAGCCCCACGCGGAAATCTCCGGCTTGTCCCAGAAGGTCAGCATGCACAGCAGGGTCAGCTGTGCGAGCACATGGCCACCGACCAGGGTGACGTAATGGAACGAGGACAGGAAGCCGCGGCGCCCGGGAATGGCGGCCTCGGACATGTACGTCGCACTGGTGCCGTACTCGCCGCCGGTGGCGAAGCCCTGCAGCAGGCGCGCGAACAGCAGGATCACCGCCGCCCAGATGCCGATCTGCGACGCGGTCGGGGTGATCGCGATCAGGAACGAACAGGCGGCCATCATCGTGACCGACACCGTCAGGGCCAGGCGGCGGCCGTAGCGGTCGGCGAAGCGGCCGAAGTACCAGGCACCGATCGGACGCATCAGGAAGGTGGCGGCGAAGATCGCCCACACGTACATGGTGGAGTTCTTGTCGGCGGCCGAGAAGAACTGGGATTCGAAGTAGACCGCGAAGACCGAGTAGACGTAGACGTCATACCACTCGACCAGATTGCCGGCCGAGCCTTTGAGGGTATTGGAGATGGAACGCCGCAGGGCGGCCCGGTCGGAAGGTGCCGCGGTGGCGGGGACGGATGTACTCATACAGGGTAGGGGTCCTGGCGGGGAAGCGTTGATTGCACTTGTTACCTTACCGCACGTCAAAAACGGGTGCGTGTCAGGCATCACGATGCGGCCTGATGAAAACAGCGTGCCACCTCAACGCGTGCCGCGCCATCGGCAACGGCCTAGAATTCGGGTTCCCCCGTACCGTGGTGGCCCATGGCCGTCCTACCGCACTCTCCGTCGGCCGCTCCCCGCAGCGGCCTGGTCGTCCTGGCGCTGCTGCTGGTGTACGTGGTCTGGGGGTCCACCTATCTCGGGATCCGGCTGGCGCTGGAAGGCGGCGCACTGCCGCTGACGATGGTCTCCGGGGGCCGCTTCATCATCGCCGGCTCACTGATGTACGCCGTCCTGCGCTGGCGCGGCTCGCCTGCCCCGACCAGGCGCCAGTGGCGCAACCTGGCGATCATGGGTTTGACCATGCTGGTGCTGGGCAACGGCATGGTGGTGCTGGCCGAGCGCACGGTGTCTTCCGGCCTGGCCGCCACGGCCGTGGCGTCGGTGCCGTTGTGGATGGCGCTGTTTGGCGCGATGCGCGGACAGAACGCCAGCCGCGGTGAGTGGCTGGGCATCGCGATCGGCTTCCTTGGCGTGGTCTGGCTCAACGCCGGCAGCAGCCTGACCGCCTCGCCGCAGGGCCTGATCCTGCTGCTGATCGCCCCGATCGGTTGGGCCTTCGGCTCGATCTGGGCGCGCGGCCTGGACCTGCCCAGCCCGTTCATGACCGCCGCCGGGCAGATGCTCTGCGGTGGCGTGATGCTGGTCGTGCTCGGCCTGCTCAGCGGCGAACGCCCGACCACCTGGCCCAGCATGAATGGGCTGCTGGCGGTGGCCTACCTGTGCGTGTTCGGCTCGATCGTCGCCTTCACTGCCTACGTATGGCTGCTGCACAACGTGCGCCCGGCGCTGGTGGCCAGCTATGCGTACGTCAATCCGGTGATCGCGGTGATCCTGGGCGTGATCATCGGCAACGAGCATTTCGGCGGCCGTGACTTTCTCGCCATGGCCGTGATCCTCGCCGGCGTGGTGGTGCTGACCCTGGCCCGGACGCGCGCGAAGTGAGCGTGCCTGCCCAACACAGCCTGCAGGAACAACGCCGCGGCTTCGCGATCACCGCCTTCACCTTCACCCTGTGGGGCCTGGTACCGGTCTACTGGCACCTGCTCAAGGCCGTGCCGTCGCAGCAGATCATCGCCCACCGCATCATCTGGAGCACGGTGCTGGTGGTGGCCTGGCTGCTGCTGAGCAATGGCCTGGGCTGGTGGAAGGCCATCGCCGCGCAGCCGCGCGCGCTGCCGACGCTGGCGCTGAGCAGCGTGGCGATCGCCTTCAACTGGGGCCTGTACATCTGGGCGATCAACGCCGGGCATGTGATCGAGACGAGCCTGGGCTACTTCATCAATCCGCTGGTCAGCGTGGTACTCGGCGTGGTGGTGCTCAAAGAGCGCCTGCGCCGCCTGCAGTGGCTCGCGGTGGGCTGCGCGGCGCTCGGTGTGGCATGGCTGACCCTCGATGCGGGAACGCCGCCCTGGATCGCGCTGGGGCTGGCCTGCTCGTTCGGCCTGTACGGGCTGCTGCGCAAGATGATTTCGGTGGACCCGGTGGCGGGGCTCGGGATGGAGAGTCTCTATCTTTTCCTGCCGGCGATCGGGTTCGCGCTGTGGAGCGAGAACGGGCACGGCGGCGGGTTCTTCAGTGGCTGGGGCTGGCGCACCGATGCGTTGTTGATTTTCGGTGGTGCGGTGACGGCGTTGCCGTTGATCGGGTTTGCGTACGGGGTGAAGCGGATTCCGTTGTCGCTGGTCGGGATTCTGCAGTACATCGCGCCGAGTATCGGGTTGTTGTTGGGCGTGTTCTTTTTCCGCGAGCCATTCGATACGGCCAAGGCGGTGGGCTTCGCGGCGATCTGGACCGGCCTGCTGCTGTTCATCAGCGACGGTGTGTGGCGGTCGCGGGCGGGTGGTGCGTTGAAGCGCTGAAGGCTGAAAGCTGAAAGCTGAAAGCCTGAAAGCTTGAGCCCTGGTTTGCCGGGGTGCGTGGCCAGGCGGGGTGTGGGTGGGTGCGCGGGACCCGCCGTGAACCCATCCATGGGGGCTCATATGCCGCCATCCATGGCGGCATATGGTCCCGCGCACCCACCCACACCCCGCCTCCGACAGTGGGCTGGTGGCCAAGGCCAAAGCCAAAGCGAAAGGCGGCACGGCGCTGCGGCGCCATTGCTGCAGCGCCGAGCGTATTGATCCGGTGGAAGCCACGCCGGTCGAAGCGCAGCCAAGACAGAGCGCAGCCAAGCAGGTCGAGCGAACTGGAGCTGAGTCTGTGAGGCGGAGCAAAGCAACGCTGAGCCCATCAAGCTGGGCGGATCAACGCTGAGCAGATCAACGCTGAGCAGATCAAAAGCCGAGCAGATCAAAAGCCGAGCAGATCAAAAGCCGCAGCCGCGGTGCTGCTGTTCCATTGCGCACCAGCCCACTGTCAAAGGGTGGGCACGGGTGGGTTGGCGGGACCGTATGCCGCCATGGATGGCGGCATACGAGCTACATGGACGTACTTGCAGCGGGTCCCGCGGACCCACCCGTGCCCGCCCCAACCAGCGCGACCGCAGCCCTACGCGCTTTTGCGCTTTTGCACTGTTGCTCTGCTGCTGTTGCTCTGCTGTTGCGTCTCAACTCACACCTCCCGCAGTCTCGCGAGATCAAAAAAAAGACGGCGCCCGAAGGCGCCGTCTCACTTCCACTCAGCGGCTTGGAGAGAGTAAGCCGCGGATCAGAAAAGGGTGATCAGGCGAACCCGATCAGAAACGCTGCTGGTACTTCATGTACATATAGCGGCCGATATCGAACCCACCGTAGTACGTGAAGCTGCTGTTCGGCTGGCTGTACATGATCGGGCCCTGATGGTCGAACACATTGTTCACGCCCATCGACACCGTGCCATTCCACGGCAGCACATAACGCACCTGGATATCGTGGAACGTGTTCGAACCCACCTTGTTGATGCCCTGGCGGCCCGTGTACGCCGAACTGAAGCCCGGATTGCTGCACTCGGTCGTGTACGCACAGTTCTCCTTCATGCTGGAGTAGTAACGCGCCGTCCAGCCCAGACCGAAGTTGCCGAACTGATAGTCCAGATTGAGGTTCGAACGCACGCGGAAGTTGCCTTCCCAGCCCGTGTACTGACGCACCGGCGTGGTGTCGACGTTGTCGTTCTTGCGCTCCAGGTAATCCACGTACGTGGTGTTCCAGGAGACCGCGAACTTGCCGATCGCCAGCTCCGGCAGACGGTAACGCACGGAGAGATCGTAGCCGGCCGTTTCCTGGTAGCCCGCGTTCAACAGCGTGCGGTCCAGACCGTTGACCTGACCGATCGTGCGGCCCGAACGGGCGCGCGTGAAGCGGTCGCACGCAGCGTCCACACCCAGCACGTAGCACTGGTTGAGCATGTCCGTGGCCGACTCACCGACGATCACGTCGTTGATGCGGATCTTCCACCAGTCCAGGCTCAGGTCCAGGCCCGAGACGAACTCCGGGCTGTAGACCACGCCCACGGTCCAGGTCTTCGCGGTTTCCGGCTTCAGTTCCGGGTTGGAGCCCGAGCTGAAGTCCGTGCCACCCTGCTGGCCCGGTACCGTCGCGGCGGTGCCGTCAGCGGCGAGCTGGCGGAAGTTGGCCGGGACACCGTTGGCCAGGCAGCGTGCCAGCACCTGCGGGTTGTTGGCGGCCGCACCGAAGCTGGTGTCGCACGGATCGGTGTACGAATCGCGCGTGCTGGTGGTGCCGCCGTACAGATCTTCCACGGTCGGCGCACGGAAGCCGGTGCCGTAGGTGGCGCGCACCAGCAGGCTGTCGATCGGCTTCCACTTCAGGCCGAACTTGGTGTTCGTGGTCGAGCCGAAGTTGTTGTAGTCCGAATAGCGACCGGCCATGTCCAGCGACAGTTCACGCGCGAAGGCCATGTCGGCCAGCAGCGGGACCTGCAGTTCCAGGTAGACCTCGTTGAGCGAGTAATCGCCCTGGGTCGGCTGGCCGGTGGTGCCGGCGATCTGGCCGTTGCGGACCATCAGGTCCGGCGAGTAGCTGGCTTCTTCGCTGCGGTGTTCGACACCCAGTGCGCCCAGGATGTCACCGGCCGGCAGGCTGAACAGCGAGCCGGAGATGTTCGCGCTGGCCACCTTGGTGGTGCTCTGCATCGTGTCGGTGAAGCGGGTGAACAGGAAGTCCTGCACGTCCTGGTTGCTCAGCGAGCCCGGGCCGGTGTAGCCCATCGGGGCCAGCGGGTTCCACGGGGTGCAGCCGGCGATCACGTTGCCAACGCTGCCGCAATGGGCGACGTTGTTGGCATCCAGGAACGACGGGCCAACCGACTGGTTCACGTTCGGCTGGTACATGCTGCCCGTGCCGATGCGCTCGCCTTCATTGCGGTTGTACATGTAGCTGACGTTCCAGTCCCAGTACCGCGAGCCGGTCTCGAAGCTGCCTTCCAGGCCCAGGCTGGCGCGCTTGGTGGTCAGGTTGTTTTCGGTGCCGCGCGGCAGCTCTTCGGTGCGATGCGCGAAGGCAACGTCACGACCGAACGGATTGAACGCGCTGTCCTTGGACAGCAGCGCACGCGAACCGGTGCTCTGGTACGGGTAGCCGGCCAGCTGCTTGCTGGACTCGCGCTCGCTGTACAGCGCATCGGCGACCAGACGCAGGTTGTCAGTAATCGAGAAGCCACCGTTGGCGAACACCGACTTGCGCTGCAGACCGGTGAGCAGGCTCATGTTGGTCTTGGTGTTGGCGTCGTTGGCCTTGTCCGCCGGCTTGAAATTGCCCAGCTGGGTCGGATCGCCGCCCGGGCCCACGCTGAGGTTGCTGCCGTTGACGGTCGCATAGCCCCACGGGGTGACGCCGCTCAGGCCGTCGCCGGTGTGGCGCGGGCCGTTCGGGTACGCGGTGAAGGCACGCGTGCCGCCCAGGACCGGATCTTCGTCGGTGTACTCGCCACCCACGGTGACCCAGCCACGGTCGAAGGTTTTGCCGAAGGTCGCGCTGTACGCGGTCTTCTGGCCGTCGCCCTCGCTGTACTGGCCGACGTAGGCGCTGACTTCGGCACCGTCGAAGTTCTTGCGGGTGATGATGTTGACCACGCCGGCGATGGCGTCCGAGCCGTACAGGGCCGAAGCACCGTCGGTCAGCACTTCCACGCGCTCGACGATCGAGGACGGGATCGAGGCCAGATCGGAGTAGCCGCCGGCGCTGACGCCCATGCGGCGGCCATCGATCAGCACCAGGCTGCGTTCCGGGCCCAGGTTGCGCAGGCTCACGTACATGCCACCGAAGTCACGGCCCGATTCCAGCGAGGAAGCACGGCTCATGCTCGGCGAACCGGCGGCGGTGACGTCCTGCAGGATGTCGGCGACGTTGACGTAGCCCTTCTTCTCGATCTCGGCGCGGTTCAGCGCGACGACCGGCTGGGCCGATTCGACGCTGGCCTGGCGGATGCGCGAGCCGGTGATCTCGATGCGATCGAGGTTGGTGGTGCCGTCATCGGCACTCTGTGCGAAGGCGGGGGCACTGCAGCTGGCGACAAGCGCGATGGCGATCGCGTTGCGCAGCGGATTGGTCTTCAAATACATCCGTGCGTTTCTCTTTCTCTGTAAAAACATTCGCCCGTTCGGGCGGCGTGGGGAACAACACACCACGACGTGGGGGGCGGGAGTCTAATGACTTTTCAAATTTTTTACTTTCATTTGAAAGCGTAAAAAGCGCTGTAAATGAACGATGGCTGACAAAAACACGCATTCAGAGGAAACCTTTTTCACTTCGTCATGCTGCGCACGAAAAAAACGTCGCGCTGTGTTGGGCAGAGGCACCGATAGCGGCGAGGCACGCGGCAACTTGAGCGCGTGCGTGATCGTGTCGCAGCGTGCGTACAGCTGCGCTTTTGCGTACGCGCGCTACAACTAAACGCGCAGTGAATACTGCAGGCAAAAAAAGAACCGCACTCTTGCGAATGCGGTTCCGGAGTTGCTATTTCGCGTGCGCGACCACGCGCACGCGCGTTGTTCAAACGTATCGCTCAGGTCTCACGCAACGCCGTGGTGATCGGCAGGCGCGCCGCGCGCAGCGCCGGGAACAGCCCGCCGACCAGGCCGATGCCCAAGGCCCACTTCAAGCCCGTCCACAGCAGCTGCGGCGAGACCTGGAACTGGAACACCACCTGGCTGAAGTTGTTGCCCAGCGTGGACACGGTGTAGTTGTTGAACACCAGCCACGCCACCAGCCCACCGAGCAGGCCGCCGAGCAGGGCCAGCAGCATTGTCTCCAGCATCACCGCGGTCACCACCGGCACGCCGCGGAAGCCGATCGCCCGCATCGTCGCGATCTCGCGCGCCCGTGTCGCCACGGCCGCATACATGGTGTTGAGCGCACCGAACACCGCGCCGATCGCCATGATCGCGCCGATCACCGTGCCCAGGATGCTGATCAGTTTGCTCAGGCCGCCGGACTGCTTGCGGTAGTAGTCGCGGGTGGTCTCCACATCCAGCTTCAGGCGCGGGTCGGCCTCCATGGCGTCCTTGAACTGTTTGAAGCCCGCCGCCCCTTCGGTGCGCACGTTGACCGACTGATACGCACTGCGGTTGTACGTGGTGGACAACGTCTGCGTGTCCGACCACAGCTCCGACTCATGCACGTCATTGGAGGCGAATACGCCCACGACCGTCCATTCCTGCTTGCCCAGCTGCAGGGTCTTGCCGATCTCCAGGCCCTCGAACTGCGCCTGCGCGCCCTTGCCGACCACGATCTCGCGCAGGCCCGGTTTGAACCTGCGGCCGGCGATGATGCGCACGTTGTCGCGCACGGCCCACGCCTGCTCGCCGACGCCGCGGAACTGCACGTTGGTATCGCTGTGGTCGCTGCGCGAGAGCAGACTGATCACCTGCGACAACTCGGCGGAGATCAGCGGCTTGCCGTCGCTGCCGCGGGCCACGCCGGGCAGGTTCTCGATCAGCGGCACCTGGTCGCGCATGATCACCGAGTTGGTTTCCGCCTGCGAGCCACCGCGCAGCACGATCGCCACGTCATCGCTGCCGCTGCGCTCCAGGGTGGCCTTGAAGCCATCGCCCATGGCCAGCATCGCCACCAGCACGCCGACCACGCCAGCGATGCCGACCACGATCACCGAGGAGGCGCCCCAGCGCTGCGGCAGGCTGGCGATGCCGATCCGTGCGGCTGCCAGCGACAAGCGGCCGCTGCGGGTGAGCACCAGCCACGCGGCCAGCAGCACGGCGATCGCCAGCACCATCCACCACGGCAGCACGATCCACACCACCAGGGCGACCAGCAGCGCCACCACAGTCACTACGTTCCACATCCAGTGCATGTTCATGGTGGTCTCCTCAGCGCCCGGCCAGTGCATCGACGATCTTCAACCGCTGCGCGCGCAATGCCGGCAGCAGACCCACCACGATCCCGATCACCGCCATCAGGCACAGCGCCACCACCCACGTCTGCGCCGGCACGCCGGGCAGGCTGATCATGCCCTGGCTGCTGGCGCTGATCACCGGCATCACGATCGAGGCCAGGCCCATGCCGATCAGCCCGCCGAGCACGATCAGCAGCACCGACTCGACCATTACCAGCACCAGCACGGTGCCATCCTTGAAGCCCAGTGTCTTGAGGATCGCCAGCTCCGGGATGCGCTCGCGCACGGCCTGGGCCATGGTGTTGCCGGTCAGCAGCACCAGGGTGAAGAACACCGCGGCCATGATGCCGGTGACGATCAGGCCGATATCGGCGAACTGCTTGGCGAAGGCCTGTGAGAACGAAGCCTCGGTCTGCGACTTGGTTTCGTGATCGGAGTTCAGCGACAGCGCATCGATCGCCTGGGCCACACGCGAGGCGTGCGCGGGGTTCTCCAGCTGCACGGTGTAGAAGCTGACCTGGTTCTTGATGTAGTCGTTGGATTCATCGAAGTAGCTCCAGTGCAGCAGCAGCTGATTCTCCGCGCCGGCGTTGTTGCGGTCCTTGGCCCGGTAGATGCCGCTCAGTTCCAGCGGCCAGTCGTTGCTGCCCTTGCGCGGGAAGATCGTGGCCTGCATCGGAATGGTGTCGCCCACCTTCCAGCCGAAACGCTTGGCCAGGGCTTCACCGACCAGTGCACCGGTGCGGGTGTTCTTGAATGTCTCGGCCTGCTCGGGCGGCAGCTCGAACTCGGGGTAGAGGTCCATGTAGTTGTCCGAGACCGAGAAGCTCGGGAAGAAGTTCTTCTGGTCCTGGTAGATGCCGCCGAACCACATGGCGTAGTTGACCTTGCGCACGCCCGGGGTGGCTTCGATATCGCGCAGCAGCCGCAGGGGCAGGCTCTGGGTGATCGAGAGCTTGGAGGAGACCACCAGCCGCTTGGCGCCTTCGATGGTGTCACCGCCGGAGTTGAACGCCACCCGGACCGAATCGAGCATGCCGAACAGCAGGAAGGCCGCCACCACCGACAACAACGTCAGCAGGGTGCGGGTCTTGCTGCGGAACAGCTGTGCCCAGACCAGCGAGAAGTATTTCATCGCCGCATCCTCCGTCAGTGGGCTGCTGGCGCGTCGGCCAGTTCGCCCTTGTCCAGGTGCACCGTGTGCGTGGCGTACTCGGCGGCCTTGGGATCATGGGTAACCATGATGATGGTCTTGCCGTGTTCGCGGTTGAGCTGCTGCAGCAGCCCCAGGATCTCCTCGGCGGACTGGCGGTCCAGGTCACCGGTGGGCTCATCGCAGATCAGGAAGGTCGGGTCTGAAACGATTGCACGGGCGATCGCCACGCGCTGCTGCTGGCCACCGGAGAGTTCATTCGGGCGGTGGCTGCGACGGTCGGCTAGGCCGACCAGGGTCAGCGCGATCTCGGCGTTGCGCTTGCGCTGCGCGGCGCCCAGGTGCGTGAGCAGCAGCGGCAGCTCCACGTTCTTCTGGGCGGTCAGCATCGGCATCAGGTTGTAGAACTGGAACACGAAGCCGACGTGGTGGCTGCGCCACGTCGAGAGCTGGCCGCCGCTCATGCGGTCGATGCGCTCGCCTTCGATCTCGATCTCGCCGGCGGTGGGCGTATCCAACCCACCGATCAGATTCAGCAGGGTCGTCTTGCCCGAGCCGGACGGGCCCATCAACGCGACGAAATCGCCCGCCTGGATGTCCAGGTCGATGCCGTGCAGCACCTGCACTTTCTCGGGGCCGCGCTGGTAGGTCTTGGTGATGTTGCGGAGCGAAACCAGGGTGGACATGGGTGGTTCTCCGTGGATCGGGAAGAAAGGGCATCCGGCGCGCCCCGGCGAGGGCCGCCGGGTTTCCGCGGTGACGGGCAGCCGCCACCGTGCGCGCCGTGACGGCACGAGCGAATCGCACTTGCCGCGAGCGTGAGAGCGGCTCGCGTGACGCAGCCGGTGGCCGGTCAGGGGGTTTCGGTGACCTTGTTGCCGTCGTGCAGCTCGGCCGGTGGTGTGGTCACCACGACCTCGCCGGCGCTCAGGCCTTGGGTGACCTGGCGGTCGTTGTTGAGCGTGGTGCCCACGGTGATCGCGCGCTGTTCCACCCGCGCATCGTCCTTGACCACGAAGGCGACGGTCTTCTGCTCGCGCTCCACGATCGCCGAAGCCGGCACGCGTACGCCCTGCGGTTTGGCGGCTTCGGCGGGCTGGGCACTTTCCAGGAAGCTGACCCGCACGCCCATCTCGGGAACGATGCGCGGATCCTTCGTCTTCAGCGCCACGCGCACTTTCACGGTGGCCTTGCCGCGGTCGGCGGTGGGGATGATCGCGATCACCTCGGCGGGAATCTTCCAGTCCGGGTACGCATTGAGGGTGGCTTCGACCGGCATCTTCGGCTGCACGCGGCCGATGAAGGATTCGCCGACCTCGACTTCGATCTCCAGCGAATCCATGTCCACGATGGTGCCGATGCCGGTCCGGGTGAAGCCGCCGCCGGCTGACAGCGGCGAGACGATCTCGCCCGGCTGCGCGGCCTTGGCGGTGACCACGCCGGAGAACGGCGCGCGCACGATGTTGTTGTCCACGCCGAGGTCGGCGATCGCCAGCGAATCGCTGGCCACGGTGGTGTTGCGCTGGGCGGTTCTGAGCTGGGCGCGGAGGTTGTCGCGCTGGGCGATGGCCAGGTCGTACTGCGAGCGCGAGACCAGCTGCTGGCCGACCAGTGCCTGCAGGCGACCGGCTTCGGCATCGGCTTGGGCGACCTGTGCCTGCAGGCCGACCAGCTGGCTGCGTGCGGCCTCGAGCTGCGAGGCGGAGAGGCTGCGCTGGGCGTTGGCATCGATCGGGTCGAGCGTGGCCATCACCTGGCCCTCTTCCACGCGCATGCCTTCCTCGATCATCACCTCCCGGACCTTGCCGGTGATCTTGGCCGAGACGGTGGCCATGCGCCGGGCGACCACGTAGCCGCTGGCGTCGAGCACCGAGCTGCTGGCGCCGCCCTGCTGGATCGCCACCACGGGCGCGGTGGTCACGGCGATCGGGCGCTCGCGACCGAGCACGAACCAGGCCAGGCCGGCCAGCACAATGAGAAGGACGATCGCCAGCACGATCCAGCGGACACGTCGCGAGGGCGACGGGGGCGGTGAACCGGCCTTGCGGTCGATGCGGAGTTCCTTGAGCAGTTCAGCGGATGCGTTCATCGTGAGTCTGGACGGGGAATCGGGCCGAGTGTGACCGCATCGGCGGCCGGGGGGCAAACCGGCATCGTGGCCGGGGTGGTCCACAGCATGCCCGGCAGCGTGGCGCTGCGGCAGTGACAGCTGTCACCTGCATGGGCTGACGACGGCCGCTGGGGCGGCCGCGGCCAGCGGCAGAAGCTGTCGGTGTCCTCTCCGGGAGTCCGTCATCATCGAGCCCACTGCCTTCCCTTGCCTTCACGACGTGGAGGTCCCCTACGACGACGCCGTCTGCGGCGGATCGGCTGAAGTGGCATGATCGCGCCTGTTCGTTCTGCCTTGGAATCGTCCGTGTCCTTCAGTCGGCTCGCCTCCCTGTTGCGCCCCGCGCCGGATTCGGCCGTGGCCGAGAACCTGCGGCGCGGCAGATCGCCGTGGGTGGACGCGATCCACCTGCTGTGGACGCTGTGGGTGTTCCTGACGCCGTTGTTCGGCGCTGGCTACACGTGGCGCTGGGCGGCGCTGACCCTGCTGACCTACCCGGTGTTCCTGGTCCTGTACGCCGGTGTGCTGCTCGCACCGCGTTGCCACGCACCGCGCTATGCGCTGTCGATGGTGGTGCTGGGGCTGGTGCCGCTGGCGTGGTACCCCTCGGCGGTGAGCTACTTCATTTTCGGCTGTGTCACCCTGCGCGTCTCGCGCCGCAGTGGCTACGGGCGCTATCTACTGCAGCTGGTGGGCTTGAACGCGCTGTTCGTGGTGGTGGGTCTGTTGGCCCACTATCCGTGGCAGGCGCTGATCTGGATCCCGAGCATGGCGATGATCATCAGCCTGGTGGTCAATTTCGAAACCGCGAGCCATGAACAGGATGCAGCGCTGCAGCTGTCCCAGGATGAAGTGCGCCGGCTGGCGGCGACTGCCGAACGCGAGCGCATCGGCCGCGATCTGCATGATCTGCTGGGCCATACGTTGTCCTTGATTACCTTGAAATTGGAGCTGTCGCGGAAGCTGGCCGACCGCGATCCAGCCGGCTCACGCCGCGAAGCAGACGAGGCTGAAACGATCGCGCGGCAGGCGCTGGCCGAAGTGCGCAGCGCGGTCACCGGTATCCGCGCCAGCGATCTGGCAGCCGAACTCGCGTCGGCCCGGTTGCTGCTGGAGTACCAGCATGTGCATCTGCACTACGCGCCGCCGCCGCCGATGCCGGTCGATACCGAGCGTGCGCTGTCGCTGGTGCTGCGCGAGGCGGTGACCAATATCGCCCGCCATGCACAGGCGCGGCAGGCGTGGATCACCTTCGAACAGGACGGACGCAGTCTGTTGATGCAGATCCGCGATGATGGGCGCGGCGGTGTCCACGTTGATGGCAACGGGCTGACCGGCATGCGCGAACGCGTCGCTGCACTGCGCGGCACCCTGGCGCTGCAGTCGGCAAAGGGCGAGGGCACCTGCGTGACGGTGCGGGTTACCTTGCCGGCCGCGACCACGGCCGTGATGGCGCCGGTGGAGGTGCCAACAGCACCGTCGCTGCCTGCCGGGGGTGCATCATGATCCGCATCGTGCTCGCCGAAGACCAGGCGATGGTGCGTGGCGCGTTGTCCGCGCTGCTCGGGCTGGAACCGGACATCGAGGTGCTGGGCAGTGCGGCCGATGGCGAGGCCGCGTGGCGGATGCTGCAGCAGCTGCAGCCCGACATCCTGGTGACCGATATCGAAATGCCCGGCCTGTCCGGGCTGGAACTGGCGCAGCGGATCGCCCGCCAGGGCCTGCCGATCAAGGTGGTGATCGTCACCACCTTCGCGCGGTCGGGCTTCCTGCGCCGTGCGCTGGATGCCGGTGTGTGCGGGTATCTGCTCAAGGATGCCCCGGCCGAACGCCTGGCCGATGCGCTGCGCCAGGTGCAGCACGGCGGCCGCGCGATCGACCCACAGCTGGCGCTGGATGCGTGGTCGCAGGCCGATCCACTCAACGACCGCGAGCGGCAGGTGCTGCGCCTGTCCGGCGACGGCCGCTCGGCCAGCGAGATCGCCACCCAGCTCGGCCTCTCGCACGGCACGGTGCGCAACTACCTGTCCGAGTGCATCGGCAAGCTGGGCGTGGCGAACCGCATCGAAGCGTATCGGCTGGCGCGGCAGAAGGGCTGGTTGTAACGCGGTCGGTGGCTACCAGGATGCCAGGCAGCCTGATTTATCCGGCATCGTCGTTGCGCTCTTTCTCCGGCCCCTTCGCCATCGCCTGGAACACGCCATCGCGGCGCACCCACAGGTGGAACAGCGCGGCCGACAGGTGCATCACCACCGTGGCGAACAGCACATAGGCCAACAGGCTGTGCGCGTTGCGCAGGGCGGCATACAGCGCCGGATTGTGCGGCAGGATCGCTGGCAGATGTACGCCGCCGCCCATCACGATCGGGTAGCCGCCAGCAGAGAGCATGCCCCAACCGACCAGCGGCATGGCCAGCATCAGCCCGTACAGCACCCAGTGCGAGGCATGCGCGGCCGCGGCCTGCCAGGCGGGCAGATCGGCCGGCAGCGGCGGCGGGCGATGCCGCAGGCGGTTGTAAAGGCGCACCAGCACCAGCAGCAGGATCGCGATGCCAAGTGGCCGATGCAGATCGATCAGCATCGGCCGCCAGTGCAGCGACGCGACCATGGTCACGCCGACGAACAGCATGGTCAGGATCATCGCCGCCATAAGCCAGTGCAGGACGCGTGCGAGGAGATTGAAATGGCCGGCATCACGGTTCATCGCGTACCTTCCTTGCCCGTGGCGGCGGGCGCTTTGCCGCTGGCGATTTCACGCTCGCGGCGATTGAACGATTGCGAATACACCGCCGAGCGTGCGGCCAGGATCGGGTCATCCGTGCCTGCCACGCCGCTGGGCAGGATCAGCGGATCGTAGTTGAGGTCGCGGCAGGCGCCGGTGGCCTGCGGCTGCATGCTGCTCAGGGTCAGCGTGCCGGCCTTCACCTGGCGGCGATCGTCCGGCCACACCTGCGAGGGGTCATTGATCGGGTCGCCGTCGTTGGCGATGGTCACCCACATGTCCCAGCGCACCGGGCCCTGCGCGAGGCGCTGGGCGAACTCCTCGCTGAGGAAATCATCGTCGGACTGCGCGCGCTGCTCCGGCGTCATGTCTTCGAACGGCGCCTGCGGGCGCATGCTCCAGCGCACGAAGCGGTGGCTGCCATCGGCGGCGGTGAAGCGGAAGCTGTTGACGCCGTTGTAGGCGGTGTTGGCCCAGCTGTTCGACCACGGGGCGGTCTTGGCCCACTGCTGGAAGGCCCGCGCGGACGGGTACTTTTCCAGCACGGCGGCCATCTTCGCCGGGTCCGGTTTGCCAGTGGCCGGGTCCGGCGTGCCGGCGCGGGTCTGTTCCAGGAAGGCCTCGGCGGTGGGCACCGCGAAGAACGGGAAGCTGTTCATCGCCATGCGCCATTCCTGGCCATCGTCGCTGACCAGTTGCAGCGCCATGCTGCGCACGCGGGCCTTGTTGTCCGCACCGTGCGGGTCGCCGCCACCGATCGAGAGGCGGCCCAGTACCGGTACCTGGCGCTGGCGGAACACGCGTGCCGAACTCAGTGCCGCGCCTTCCGGCGTGCCCTGGAACACACCGCTGACGCAGACACCCTTGGTATGCGCGCGGCGGAAGCCGGGCTGCGGGGGGCCGGTCGCCTCGATGGCATCGGTGAAGGTCTGCGCGGTGACGCGGTCGCGGCCGATCCAGCCGGCCAGCCAGGCAAAGGCCAGCACCAGGCCGCCGGCGATCAGCGCGATCAGCGCGATCCACAGCAACGGTGAGGGAGGGCGTGGGCCGCCCGGTTCGCGACCAGCGCGGGTGTAGCCGAAGAGCGACATGTCCGGATTCCTGCCTTCACGATGCGTGTGGGTGGGCGACAGCGGGCATCGTCGCAGAACACGGCGCAAGCCGATATTCACATTTTCGACAACTCTCCAAAAACGACGATCCCCGCCGGGGCGGGGATCGTGTGGTTCAGCGCGTGCCGGGCAGTACCCGGCCGTGCCTCAGGCGTAACGCGTCTTCAGCATCGCCCACGCCGAACGCAGCGCCAGCGCTTCGCCACCGGCTGGGCGGCCCGGGCGCTCGCCGTCGTTCCAGGCGTATACGTCCAGGTGTGCCCAGGTCTGGCCTTCCGCGATGAAGCGCTCCAGGTACAGCGCGGCGGTGACCGAGCCGGCCATGCGCGAACCGGCGTTGGCCAGATCCGCGATGTTGCTGTGCAGGTAGCGCAGGTACGGGCGCCACAGCGGCATGCGCCAGACCGGATCGCGCACCGATTCACCGGCCTGCAGCCACTGCTGGGCCAGGGTGTCATCGTTGCTGAAGAGCGCCGGCAGGTCCGGGCCGAGCGCGATGCGGGCCGCGCCGGTCAGGGTGGCGAAATCGAGGACGATCTCCGGCTGCTGCTCGCTGGCATAGGTCAGCGCATCGGCGAGGATCACGCGCCCTTCGGCGTCGGTGTTGTCGATCTCGATGCTCAGGCCCTTGCGGGTGGCGATCACTTCGCCCGGGCGGAACGCATCCGGACCGATCGCGTTTTCCACCGCCGGGATCAGCAGGGTCAGCTGCACCGGCAGCTGCTGGGCCATGATCAGCCCGGCCAGGCCGAGCGCATGCGCGGCGCCGCCCATGTCCTTCTTCATGTTGCGCATGCCATCGCCCGGCTTGATGTCCAGCCCACCGGTATCGAAGCACACGCCCTTGCCGACCAGTGCCACGTGCGGCTGGCCTGCAGTCCCCCAGCGCAGCACGATCAGGCGCGGCGCGCGATGCGAGGCGCGGCCCACCGCGTGGATGGACGGGAAGTTCTGCTCCAGCAGCGCATCGCCGGTGATCACCTCGATCTGCGCGCCATGCGCGGTGGCCAGTTCGCGCGCGGCATCTTCCAGCTGCTGCGGACCCATGTCCTCGGTCGGGGTATTGACCCAGTCGCGCACGCGCAGGCTGGCGGCAATCACGTCGCGCACTTCAGCCGAGGGCGTGGCGGCCAGCTGGGCCGGCGCGCGGTTCGGTTTGCGATACCGCGCGAAGCGGTAGCTGCCCAGGCCCCAGCCGAGCTGCAGCAGGGTCTCGATCTCCGGTGCCAGTGCATCCGCCAGCGTCCAGACGGTGCCTTCCGGCAGCGCGAACGGCGCATGCGCGTAGCTGTAGACATCCCCCGGGTCACCCACGCCGACGATGGCGCCGGCCAGGCCGTGCTCGCCCGGCAGCAGGACCACGCTGCCACCGCTGCCGTTGAACCGCTGCGCATCCAGCCACGCGCCCAGCGCGTCGGACTGCTGCGCGCGCCAGCCGGCGTACTGCTCGCGGGTCATCACGTGCAGCGGCAGGGCGTTGCGCGTTTCGGAAGTGAAACCGTTGATCTGGGACATGGGACTCGAATGCTCCTTGGGCGGCGGCTTACGCGTGCTGGGCGGATGCGTTCGCATCCAGCCAGTCGGCCAGCCCGGTCAGGGTGTCGAACTGCAGATCGGGCTGCAGTGAAGGGTGGGTCCAGGTGTGTTCTTCGCGGTTGATCCAGCAGCCGCGCAGGCCGGCCTGCATCGCACCGACCACGTCCATCTCGGCATGGTCGCCGACGTGCAGGACCTGGGCAGGCGCGACGCCGAGGCGGTCGCAGGCGGCATGGAAGATGCTGGCGGCCGGCTTGGCCGCACCGTGCTCGCGCGAGCCGAGCTGGAAGGAGAAGTGGTGTGACACGCCGATCCGCTGCAGGTCGGCATTGCCGTTGCTGAGGGCGGCGACCGGCACGCGTGCGGCGATCCGGGCCAGCGCCTCCATCGCATCCGGGTAGAACTCCACCTGGTTGCGCGCGGCGTAGAACGCCTCGTAGGCCGGCTCCAGCAGCGCCGGATCGGCGCCGCTTTTCTCCAGCGCCTCGCTCAGCGTCAACCGGCGCAGCGCGCTCAGGTCGTAGTGCAGGTGCGGGTTGTCATGGAAGGAGCGCTCGCGCAGTTCGCGCATCGCCGCCACCGGGTACATCGCGGCGGTGGCGGGGCTGTGCTGGAGCATCCACTCGTACAACACCTGGTCAATGCGGGCGCCGATGGGGGCGAACGGCCACAAGGTGTCGTCGAGGTCGAGGGTGATGGCTTGGACGGGGAAATTCACCCCGCCATTCTACGCCTGCGCGCGCGGGCTTTCATGGTGCGCGCAGGCGCCGAGATGAGGTGCTTCAGCGCAGGTCGTAGGAGCAGGCGATGGATGCCTGGCCCTCGTCCTGCCGCACGCTCAGGTCGTGGCGGCCCACTTCCAGGGTGTAGTCGCCGGCTTCGTTGCGCGGAATCTTCGCCAGCGCTGCGATCTGTTCGATACCGGCTGTGCTGAAGTAGGCGGTGTAGCTGTCGATGCTGTCCTCGCCGTTGGCACCGTCGTACAGGTGCAGGCGGTTCACTGGCTGGCCCAGCACGAGCAGCGGCGTGGTCAGCGCATACTCGCCATCGGACAGTTCGCCGTACGCCTGCAGCTCGGTCGGCTTGAGCACCTTCGCCAGCGCGGCGAACTGCGCAGGCGTCAGGTGACGTTTGCAGGTGACCGCCTCGATCAGCTGGCGGCTGGCCACCTCGGCGCTGGGCGGGGGTGCGGCCAACGTCGGGGCAGCGAGAGTGACAAGGCCGGCGAGGGCGAGGCAACGGGTAGCGAAGGAAGACATCAGGGCCGGGATCCATCCGAAAAAGGGTGCCGGTATTCTGGCAGCACCGGGGATCGCGCGGCCAGCCGTATCCTTGGTCCTGAACCGCTTATTCCAGCAGCTTGGCCCAGCCTTGGGTGCCATCCAGCCGCGCCAGCACCAGCTTGATGCAGACCAGCAGCGGCACCGCCAGCAGCAGGCCGATCATGCCCCACAGCCAGCCGAACACCATCAGCGCCAGGATCAGGATCAGCGGCGAGATCGCCATTTGCCGGCCGAGCACGATCGGTGTCACCACCTGGCCCTCGATGGTATGCAGCGCGAGATAGCAGGCCGCCGGCAACAGTGCCTTGAAGGGATCACTGAACTCCACGAAGCCCATCAGCAGCATCAGCGCCACGCCGATCAGCGGCCCCACGTAGGGCGCGAAGTTCAGCAGCGCAGCCACGGTGCCCCAGAGCAGCGCCTCCTGCAGCGAGATGCCGAGCAGCAGCAGGATGCCGGAGAACACCAGGCCGACCAGCGTGTTGATCACCGTGATGGTCAGGACATACCGCGAGACCTCGCGTTCGATCGAACGCAGGATGTCGGTGGTGAACCGTTGCTGCTGGCGGCTGGGGAACAACGCGATGGCGTGCTTCTGCAGGCTCTGCCCGTAGATCATGAAGAACAGGGTCAACAGCACCACTGCCAGTACCGAAGCAGCCAACCGCGGCGCACGGGTCAGTACCTTGTACGGATCATCCATCTGGGTGCGCACGATCTGTACCCGGCGGCTGCCTTCGCCACCGGCCACGCGCGCGAAGTTCTCGGCGGCCTGGTTGGCCTGCTGCACCGGTTTGGTCAGGTTCTGCACCTGGCGGGCGACCTTGCGCAGCTGCTGTGGTGCCTCCTGGGCCCACTCCATCGCCGGGCCCACCAGCTGCACGCCCAGTGCGGCGGCGCCGCTCAAGCCCACGCCAAGCACCAGCACCGCGCCAAGGAAACGGGGAATCCAGATCTTCTGCAGCATCCGCAGGATCGGGTTGCCGACCAGCGCGAAGAACATGGCCAGCAGGATCGGCAGCACCACATCCTGCGCCGCCCACAAGGTGAACGCGACGGCCAGCGTGGCCAGGACTACGAGCGACATCGGGGCGCGCGGACGCGGCGGGGACGGTGCGACGACGGCTTCGGCGGAAGGAGGAAGCGGAACGCTCATGCGGGTCGCACACGGGAAAGGAGCGTCATTATTGGGCAAGCCGGGTGCGCGTGGCGTGTGGGGGACGTGCAGACCAGGAAAGGCCCCACGGCGACGCCGCAGGGCCTTCGGAAGAGACGGCTGAGCGCACTGCGATCAGCGTTCGGAGATATCCGTGGCCGCCTCGGCTGGCTGCGGCTGATGGGGCGAGGCCGATTCGGCACGCCGTTCCGGGCTGAGCCGCGGCGTTGCTGCTGCGGGAGCCGGAGCCGCCTGACGCGGCGCCTGATCGGCGGCGTCATCCACCTTGTCCGCCGCCTGCTCGGCGGTGTCAGCCGCTTCGCTGGCCTGCATCGAGGCAAACGCCGCCTGGGTGCTGGCGACGAGATTGGACACCGAGCCGATCATCTGCAACCACCGTGCGCCCTGCACTTTCGCGCCGAGGCCGGTCGGTTCCAGTTTGCCGGCCAGGAAGCCGCCGGCCAGACCCACGGTGATGATGCGCAGCGGTGTCCATCCGGTACGCCAGACGGTGCTGAGGGTGGACCAGCTGCTGCGGGTTTTCTCCACCCGCACCGCGACCACCAGCTCGGCGCGCTGGACGCGTTGCCGCAAGGCTTCGAAGTTCATCGCTTCACCCCTGTGGTATCGACGTCGGCATCCGGATCTTCATCGCTGGGCTCGTCATACAGCCCCAGCCGCGACAACTGGCGGCGCGTGGCATGCATGCCGGTATGACGGAAGAAGAACGACACCCGCCACATCGCATAACCGGTGACCAGCAGGCTGACGATCGAGGTGATCAGCAGCGAATGGAACCAGGACAGGCCCCAACGCTGCATCAGGGCGATCAGCGTACCGGCCAGCAACAACCAGGCCGATGCGCCGAATACGATCGCCACGCCGGCCCAGGCCAGCGCCCGGCCAAACGCGCTGCGCGCCAGTGCGAAGTCGGCCGAGGCCAACCGTCGCAGGGAACGCAGCGTGTGCTTGGCCGAATCGACGGTCTCTCGGCCGGCCTCACCGACCTGGCGGATGCTCTCGTCCAGGCGTGGTGCTTTCTCACCGCTGTCCGGTGGCGGGGTATCCGCGCCACCGGGAGCGGTCGACTGGGCTTGATCGCTCACGCCGAGGCTTACTTGTCGCCGCCGCTGCGGGCCAGCTTGGCGATGATCCAGCCAGCCGCGAAGGCCACGCCGAAGGAGGCCAGCGGACGCTCACGGATCAGTTCGGCGGCGCTGTCGACCAGGTCCTTGCCCTTGTCCATCAGTGCATCGACCTGTTCCTTGGCGGCGGCACCACCGAACTCGGCAGCGGCCAGGCCGGACAGCGCGGTATCGGACAGCTCGGCCTTGACGTTGGCCTTGCCGAGGCGCAGCTCATCACCGGCAGCGCCGGTGGCGCCCTTGATGGCGCCGCCTGCGGCGGTGGCGGCCGACTTCAGGTGCGAGCCGGCTTCGCCCAGGTGTTCCTTCAGGTTCTCGGTATTGGTGGGGCTCATCGTGTATCTCCTGCTGTGCGATGGGGAAGGTGACCGCGGACGATCCGACGGCAACGAACACAAGGTAATAGCACCGCCCGGGTGTAAGCGACGTTACGGCTGCGTGCGCGTTCAGCGCATGACCAGCTGACCGCCGCTGTTTCCTCGGATGATCCTTACCACCAGTTGCGCGGGGCGCTGCTGGAAGTTGGCGCGCCAGCTGGCGAGGTCGGCAAACTCACCTGCCGTTGCCGCGGTGATCACGTCACCCTGCGCAAGCCCGGAGGCTGCCGCGCGGCTGCCGCGTTTGACGTCACTGACCAGTACGCCGCTGACGCCGGCCTGGCGCAGCGACTCGGGAAGATCGACGAACGTGGCCCCGCCCAGGCGCGGGTCCAGCGACTCGCCGGTGACCGCGCGCGCCTGCTCCTTCAGCGTGGCCTTGATCTGCAGCGGCTTGCCCTCGCGGCGCACGTCCAGGGTCAGCGTACTGCCGACCGGCTGCAGACCTTCCACGTTGTGCAGCGCCTGCGCGCTGTCCACGCGCTGGCCGTTGGCCGACACCACCACATCGCCCGGCTTCAGTCCTGCAGCGGCTGCGCTGGAACCGGACAGCACGCGGGTGACCAGCGCGCCGCGTGTCTCGGTCAGGCCCAGGCCCTGCGCGATCTGTTGGGTCAGGTTCTGGCTTTCGATGCCCAGCGTGCCGCGCACCACCACCCCGTGTTTGACCAGCTGGTCGACCACGTCGCGCGCCAGGTTGGAGGGGATCGCCAGGCCCAGGCCGATGTTGCCGGCCATGCTGCCCTGCGGATTGAAACTGGCGGTATTGATGCCGACCAGCTGGCCCTGCAGATTGACCAGCGCGCCGCCGGAGTTGCCCGGATTGATCGAGGCATCGGTCTGGATGAAGTTCTGGTAGCCCAGCCCGCGGATGCCGCTGCGGCCCACCGCCGAGACGATGCCGGAGGTGACCGTCTGGCTGAAACCGAACGGGTTGCCGATCGCCACCACGAAGTCGCCCACGCGCAGCTGCGCGCTGTCGCCGAGCTTGATCTCGGTCAGGTTGCCGGTCGGAATGCGGATCAACGCGACATCGGTATCGGCATCGGAGCCGATGAATTCAGCCTTCACCGTCCGCCCGTCGGCCAGCGTCACCTGCACGTCGTCGGCGTTGTCGATGACGTGATGGTTGGTCAGCACCAAGCCCTCGGCGGCATCGATGATCACCCCCGAGCCCAGCGATTCGTTGATGCGTTCCTGCGGCACTTCCGGGAACAGGCGGCGGAAGAACGGGTCGTTGAAATAGGGGTTGCGCACGCGCACCACTTGCTTGGTGTTGACGCTGACCACCGCCGGCATCACACGGTCCAGCATCGGCGCCAGCGAGGGCACAGGTTGCCCGGCGACCGCTGCGGGCAGCGCGGCCGCGCTGGGAATCGTGTACGCGGCCGGCGCCGCTTCGGCACGGTTGTCCAGGTGCGCGTTGATGGCCGTGGCGGTGAACCCGCCGAAGGCAGCGGCGAGGGCGAGCGTGAGCAGGGTCGGGAGCGGTCGCATGGTCCGGCGGTTCCGTGTCGGAGGGGGCGGGGGCAGGGAAAACACGTATACGGTAATTCAACCTGAATGAGTGTGTCCGCAACCGGCTAAACCCGGGATGAAATTCGCGGCGTCGTCGGTCTTCCGGTGACGTTGCCTGGGCATGGAGGGCGGGGCCGATATGGGCCGGTGGCGAGGTGCGAAGGAGGGCGGCGTGGTGTGCTTGGCAACGTCCAGGCGAACCCGGCTCATGCACCGGCAAGGCGCATCCGCGTCATCGAAACCAGCGCAAATGCCGGGTGCGAGGGCAGGGAATGGATCAAGTGCGACGACCGATCATCGGCTCATTGCATGCAGCCAACATGCGCATCGAGATACATCGCGCGTGCCACGTGCTGGAACGCCACTGCTGTTTTCAAGGGGTTTCGTGCACGCGACCGGTGCATTGCTTGCTGCCGCCGATGAGGGTGCTACTGTCGGCTTGGCACGAGCATCGCATCAAGACCGTTCCACGATGGACCGCGCCGGTATAGCATCGCCAGCGATTTGACTAACCAGGCCCCTTAGGAGGCACTCAATGAGCAACGGTAATGGTGTGACCACGGTTCTCTCGCAGACCGTCGAAGATGCAAAAGAAACCGCCACCAATGTGGGCGAGACCATCGCACACGTTGCGGAAGATGCAGTCGCTTCGGTGAAGAAGACCGCCAAGCGCGCACGCAAGGCTGCCACCACCCAGGTCGCCAAGGTCAAAAAGGCCGTGACCAAGGTCGAGAAGACCGTCGCCAAGAAGGCTGACAAGGCCGCCAAGTCGGTTGGCAAGACCCTGGCTACCGCCAAGCAGAAGCTGGAAGCGGCCAAGAAGAACGCCAAGGCCGAAGCCACCGCCATCAAGAAGCAGGTTGCCAAGAAGAAGGCCGCCGCTGAAAAGGTCGTGACCAAGACCACCAAGGCTGCCGGCAAGAAGGCCACGACCGCCAAGAAGGCCGTGACCAAGAAGGCCGCCGCCGCCAAGAAGACCGTGACCAAGAAGGTCGCCACCGCCAAGAAGGCTGTCGCCAAGAAGACCGCGACCGCCAAGAAGGCCGTGACCAAGAAGACCGCGGCCGCCAAGAAGACCGTCGGCAAGAAGGTCGCCGCTGCCAAGACCGCTGTTGCCAGGAAGTCGGCGACCGCCAAGAAGGCCGTGACCAAGAAGACCGCAGCGGCCAAGAAGGTCGCCGGCAAGAAGACCGCTGTCGCCAAGAAGACCGTCGGCAAGAAGGTCGCCACCGCCAAGAAGGCTGTTGCCAAGAAGTCGGCAACCGCGAAGAAGGCCGTGACCAGGAAGACCGCGACCGCCAAGAAGGTGGCCGGCAAGAAGACCGCCGTTGCCCGCAAGTCGGTTGGCAAGAAGGTCGCCACGGCCAAGAAGGCCGTGACCAAGAAGACCGCAGCGGCCAAGAAGACCGTCGGCAAGAAGGTTGCTACCGCCAGGAAGGCTGTGGCCAAGAAGGCCCCGGCGAAGAAGGCCCCGGCCCGCAAGGCCGCCCCGGCCAAGCGTGCTGCCGCCAAGCCGGTTGCCCGCAAGGCACCGGCCAAGCGCGCCCGCAAGTAAGTAAGTTGTAACGTGCTGCTCCTGCCTGAGGGCGGGAGCGGCATGGTGGGATGCCATGCGATGCGTTCATCGCCGAACCCGGCACGTGGCCGGGGTGGTCGTCCCTCAGAAGGAAACAGGGCGCCCGGAGGGGCACCCCGGCATCATCAGCGCGCCGCGATCGCGGCGAACTCGCGCATCAGGCGCTCGCCGTCATAGACCACCTGGATCTGGTTGCTGCCCTTGTCCAGCCGTTCGCCATTGACGAACACGTCAGTCTGGATGCTGTAGCGACCCTGAGGCATGTTGGACGGGAAGGTCACCGTGAAGGTGTTCTCGTATGCACCGCTGCCTGAACTCTCGCTGGCGATCTTCTCACCGGTCTTGAACGGCTCGGACTGGCCGGGTTCGTAAATCCGGATCTGTTCCTTGACCTCGCGGATCGGCTGCTGGCGGCCACTGACCGCTTCGATGTTGGATACGATCTTCAGCGGTTCACCACGCCGTACGCTGTTGCCGGGAAGGCTGGTCTGGTAACGCACGACCTCGGCGGACTCCGGCAGCTGCGAGTAACGCGACCGGTAGTCCGACTCCACCTGGGCCGCACTGCGGGTGCGGCGGCTTTGTGCGTTGATCACGAAGCAGGCGGCGATGCCCGCCGCGGCACCGACATAGGCACCCTTCTCTCCGTTGACCAGCGCGCCAGCACCGGTGCCCAGCGCGATCGCGCCCAGGCACTTGCCCCAGTCCGACCGGGTCATCTGATTGCCCGTGGTGCAACCGGTAAGCGTGCCGGCGGTAGCGAGGCCGATCAACAGCACCTTGCCGAGCGAGGCGGGGGCGAAATATTCCTTTTTCATGGTCAACACCTGGTGGGAAGTGGGGCGGGCATCATTCAATGGTGGTTTCGCGCATGACACGGTCGCGCTCTGCCTTTGCCTGGCGGATGAGCGAGCGGGCAGCTGCTGAATCGGGATTGACCTGCAGCGCCGATTCGCCCAAGGCCACGGCGACGTCGTAACGGCCTTGCTGCAGCTCAACCCGGGCCTTGCTCAGCAAGCCGGCCTCCGGCGCTGCTGACGGCGGCGCGATCGTCGGCGCTTTGGGCGGGTAGCTGTTGTCAGGTTGGCGCAGGTCGGCCATGTCTGAGGCGTTACCCGCGTCCGGGCTGAAGTTCACCTCCAGCTGCATCGCGCTGGCATACGCGCGGCCATCCCGGATGGCTGGCAGATAACGCCAGCGACGCGCGGCTTCCAGCGCAGCACGGTCAAGTGACCGCTCCCGACTGGTGCGTGTCACCGAGATGGCCGTTGCAGTGCCGTCTTCGGCAACCGCGATGGTAAGCAGAACGTTGCCGCGTGCACCCGCACGCATTGCCTCCGGTGGATAGCGTACGGGAGCGCGCTCGCGCGATGCCGCATCTACCTGTGCGGCCCGGTCCGGGACCGCTGCAGGTGCCGGTGGCGTCTGCGCAATCTGGGTGTATACCGGTTCGGGTGCCTCGGTCGGCGCCGGTGCCGGTGCAGTGGCGCGGGTGGGGCGCGCTGGTTCGGCCTGCTTGGCAAGGTTGGTTTCCAATGCGGTCACCCGCACCTGCAGGTCGCGCCAGTTTTCGTCACCCGGCAGCTCGCGTTGCATGTCCAGCAAGGCGATGCGCGCACAGGCCAGGTCTGCGCGCGCGAGGCATGACTCCACAGCCGCACGATGCTGCTCGATGCGGCCGGCCGGCACGGTTGGCGGCGCACCTCGATCGCGCAGGAAGATCGTCCAGAACACCCCGCCCAGTACCAGGCAGACCAGCACCAGCGGCACGCGTGAGCGCGGTCGATGAACGGGCGCAGGTGAGATCGGCGCTGCAGGCGCAGGGGGCTTGGCCGAGCGCTTCGGTCCCGGTGCAGGTGGCGGTTGCGGAGATGAGGGCTGCGGTGCCGCAGGGGCGGGTGGAGGCGCTGATTCCACCTCTGCCGGCGCCGCTGGCGAGGGTGCCGCAGGAATCGGGGGCGGCGGTACGGCCGCCGCCGGGGCCGCAACCTGGCCCGCGAGCGGCGGCGTCACGACCGGCGGCGTCGCCACCTCAGGCGCGGACACGCCACAGAACGGGCAGAAGCGCACCTCCCCCGGCAGAGGCTTCATGCACTGGTCGTTGACACAGCAGATCGGGGAGGCGGTGGTGGCGTCAGTCATTGCGGTGATGCGCCCTCAGTACCCGGAGGGCGGCGGCGGGGGAGCCGGCGGTTGCGGGGCCGATGGAAGGGCGAACAGATGGCCCAGCTCCGGCAGTGCACCGGCTGCGCTCCACTCGATGCCTTCGCGCCAGAGCAGGCTGTTGCGGTTGATGTTGCCGGTGCCCACGAACTGCTGCAGCTGTTGAACCGTATACGGTCCCAGCGACTGATTGTTGTAGCCGACGTAGTAGCTGTAATCGACCATCGGTGGCGGCGGCGGAGGGGCGCCGGGCAGGCTGCCCTGCGGGGGAGGGGGCGGTACCGCACCCGGGGCCTGACCCGCCATGCCCGCGCCGGCAAGGGACGTAGCGCCGAGCATCTGGGCGAAGGCATCATTCACCTGCCGCTTGTCGCCCCGGTCGGCGGCGACCTCGTCAGCGTAGACATCCGCCGACGAGCCGGAAACCGGCTGCGTCCAGGCGTCGAACAAGGCACGGGCGCGTTCTTCGATCCGGTCGGCGTCGTCGCCGGCGGCCTGCACCAGCTTCTGCCGATAGTCGGTGGCCAGCATTTCGCTCAGCTTGTAGGGGAAGCGCTTCTTCAGGCTTTCGCGACCCTGCTGATCTTCCTGCTTGATCGGCTTGTAGGCCACGGTGGCGTAATGCCGGAAAAGCTGCGCCAGCAGTGCGAGCTGCAGCGGGTCGCGCACATTGGCCGAGCGCTGACGAAGCTGCTCTTCGATGTTGCGCTTGTCATTGCCGTCCAGACCACTTTGCCGCACGGAGAATTCATCGCCGATGCTGAAGCCGTCGCCTTCCAGCGTGATTTCGTACTTGCCATCGGCACGGCGCTTGAGCACCCCCAGGCCGAGGGCATGCAGGTATACCTTGAAATCCTCAGCAAACTGCCGGTACTGGCCTTGGGTGAACTGGATGGGCTGCACGAACTGGCTGACCCGCTTGTGGATGTGCAGCGGAATACGCGCCGCCTCTTTGCGGTACGCGGCCTGGTAGGTCGGCAGTGGCGTCAGTGCGGGTACCGGGAAGCCGGACAGCTCGGTGAAGCAGATCAGCTTGCCGGGAATGCCGGACTCGACGAAGTCGATCTGGCTGGCGGTCATGCCGGTGCCCTGCGGCACGGCCTGCTCCAGCAGCGCGCCGTACTGGCGGCGGAACAGGCGTGCATCCTTTACCCCGACCAGGCAGGTATAGCGGTCCTTGGAGATGTCGAAGCCACCATTGAGGTTCAACGGCACCCATGGCATCGCGCGCTGCAGCAGCAGGCGGAAGGTCTCGCGCAACTGCTCGGGAGTAAGCGCGGCCAGCGCCTGCATCAGCGGATCGGTCTGAGTACGGGTATCGGCCTGGGGCAGCTGTGCTACGGCCTTGTTGCGCAGCTTGCCCAGCACTTCCTGGGCGCCTTCGTCGCTGAGCAGCTTCTGGAACAGCGTCTGCGAGCCACCGAAGTCCTTGAACGCTTCCTTGGCCCACTGACGGAACTCGGCCGGATCGATGGCCGGCTGCTCTTCATCCTGCGGCGCCTTGAGTGCGATCAGGGTCGCATGCTTCTCGGCGATGGCCGCTTCGATCTTGCCGATGTCACGTTCGACGTGTTGCAGCAGGGACTCGACCGACTGGCGGCCGTCCTGCAGGCGCCCCACAAAACCACTCCACAGCGGGCGACCATGGGCATCGACCGCTTCCTTGACACCTAGCCAGGCCGAGACGTCGCGCAGCAGGTTGGCCGCCTCGCGCGAAGCGACCGAGCGCACGTAGAACAGCAGGCTGTCCCGGATCGTCTCCTTGATCTGCGCCAGCACGGTTTCGGCCTGCTTGTCCTTGCCGCTGATACGCGCGAGCAGGCCTTTGCCGGTGGTCTCCTTGAGGCGTTCGAACTCGCGCGCAAGCTCGGCGTTCTGCAGCCTCTCGGAAATCTCGGCAAAGCGCTGTGCATTGCGTTCCAGCGCAGGAACGATACCGGTGCCTTCGTTCTCCAGCCGGTCCTTGATCATCTCCACCAAGGCCAGCGTGTAATCCAGGCCACCGCGCTCATCATCGTCAAGCCGGCGGAAGATCTGCGCAGGCAGTTCAGCCTCATCGGTGATCGACAGCAACACCCGCTGGCGGTTTTCCTTGATGCGGACTTCATGGTTGCGGTCGGCGCTGTCTACCCGGTTGCCCTTGGTGTCGCGCTCAAGCTGCTTGATCACATCCTGGACGTGCAGCGGCCATTGGTCACGGTCAGCGCTGCCGTGCATCAGCTGCTGGAACGCATTCTCGACCTTCTGTTCGATCTGCGCGCCGATGCTGGCGTCGCCGGTCACCTTCAACAGATCATCAGCCACCTGGTAGTGCGTGAACTCTCCGTTGAGCGTGGCCAGATCGCCGCGGGAGAGGAACTGCGGAATGTCCGTGAAGGTACGCGGTACGATCGCCAGCTGCTCGCGCAGGAAATCATCGCGCTCTTTATCGGTGGGGCGGTTGCCCGGGGCCTGGATATTGGCGATGCCGAAGAACGCCTTGAGCATTGCCTGCACTTGGCGGTTCATGCGCACGTTCTGGCGCGCCTCCACCTGGGTATCAAGCACGGCCTGGCCGACGCCGGAGTAGCTGGCGGTGAAGCGCAGTTCCGTATCGTCACCATAGTCCTGCGGCAACGGGACCGAATAGGCACGGATCTTGTGCTGGTTCTGATTGACGGCCACCGAACGCTTGCGGTTGGCGAAGTCCTGCGAGGTGAAATCGGTGAAGAACACATCCGAGAGCATCTCGTAGATGTCTTCCTGTTCACTCGTCTTGGCCATCGCCACGTTGGTGTTGTCGACGATGTACACATCATCGTACGGACGGCTGTCGATATGCAGGTTGTCCGAGGCATCCCAATGCTTGACGAGCACATTGCCGCGCAGTGCAGTCTCAAGCTCCATCAAGGCAGCGTAGCCGTTGGCCTGGATGCGGTCGGGGTTGGTGGTGGTGATGAAGCCGCCGGGAAGGACCATGTACAGGTCGACCTTGCCCTCGACATTCTTCTCCTTGAGGATCGCCTTGGCCAGATAGCCCATGTCCAGGAACGACCCGGAGCCCGTGCCGCCGGCCGCCGAACCGGTGATGACCACCCGCACCTTGCCCGGCTCCACTTCCAGCCCCAGCTTCTTGAGCTTGTCCGCGCGTGCGCCGATGTTGCTCAGCAGCGTTTCGATCTTGTCACGCAGCTTGTCCCGGATGACCGGATACTTGTCGAAGAAGTACAGACGCGACAGCGCACGGATCTGGCCTGCGCCCTTGCTTGGGTCCACGCCCAGCAGGCGGATGCGCTCGGGCGTGAGCGGGAACCACTCGGCGACCTCCCGGTGACGCCGCAGTTCGTCGTCGGACTGGGTGTACTTGTTGAGGTCCAGCCGCTCGATGATCTTCTCTTCGGGCGTGAAGGCCACCTGCTCGGCCAGTACATCGGTCTTGACCGACTTGCCGTCCTGGGTGACCTCACCGGCATCCAGATCGAAGTTGATGAACTGTGCCACCGGGAAGTCAGCGACGTTCTCGACCTTCGCGTTGCCGCCCCAGATCGCATTGAGAATGCGGCGGCGCAGACGGATGTTGACCTTCATGCCGGTGCCGCCGAGGGCGATGAACAGCGTCGGACGGATCTTCTCGGTTACCTGCGGCGGCTGGCCGGGCAGGGAGGTGCTTTCGGTGGCATCGTTCATGCGGCGGACCCCTGGATCAACGCTTGGCGGAGAAGGTGGCGAGCCAGGCGATCAACGACACGCCGGCCAGGGCGCTCATCGGCACCAGATACAACGGCGCCAGGAACCGCCCGGCGTTGACGAAGGCCAGCACGGTCACGGTGGCAACCGCCATCAGACCGATGAACAGAAACCAGCCCGACGCATTGGCGCGGCTCGGCGCGACGCGCTCCTTGACCCGCCAGTTGGCATACGCGTTCTTCACCACGAAGAACAGCACGGCCAGCACCAGCAGCACGACCCCACCAATCAGTGCATCGCGACTGCTGGTCTGCTCGCCGACCTGGATGTCCCAGTCACCGGTGAAGGTAGCGGTCGGCTGCTGTGTTCCCGCTGTTGTCGCCGGTGCGGTTTGTTCGGACGGCGTGGCGGTGGCCGGCTGGTCGGTCACTGGCGCGGGGAGGGAACTCTTCTGGCTCATGCTCTGTCCTTGGCGGTGAAACGCTTAGTTGATGCGGATGGATGTATCGGGTTGGGCCCAGCTCACACGAGGCTTGAGCGCGCCGCGGCGGACCGTGGCAACGTGCGTGCCGTTGGCGTCGCGCACGTCGGTAGTGGTGAATGGTTTGAGCCGGAGGTGCTGGGGCTGATCGTCGATCCAGACCGTTGCTTTGCGCGCGCCGGTCACCAGCACGAGAAACAGCAGCGCACCGATCAGCGCGAGCAGGCCACCGCCATACACCACCACGGCCGGCCACACCGGATACTGCACCCGAAGCAGCAGCGGAACCCGGGTGACCGAGGCATTGGCCGTGACGGGAGGAAGGAAGACCTCAGGCAGTGCATCCCCGGGGAACAGGTCGGCCATGTGCGCGCGGAACTGCGGCGACACTTCCAGCTGCTGGTTGTCCAGGTGGATATCGATCGCCCCGCGCCGTTCATAGCCGCTGCGCAGCAGCACCTCACGCGACCACTGCGACGGCAAAGGGGGCAGCGACAGACGCAGGGTCAACGGGTCACTCTGTTTGCCGGGATCCAGCGCCTGCAGCGAATGCGTGGACATCTCGCCCCGCAGGCCGATCGCCGGCGGCGTCACCAATGACGTGTCAGCACTGACGATGCGGTAGGGATTGAACAGATTCTCGAACCGGCCCTGCACCTGCGCGGTGCGCACCTGCGTGCTGGCGTCGAACGACAGCACGAGGGTGTGGCCGTCGGCGGCGAGGCCAGCAGCGATGCCAGGCGAATCCGTCACGCCGGTCGGGCTGAAGCGCACGGCCGCTTCGGTCAGCGGCTTGAGGCGCACATGTCCCTCGGGAAGCAGTGCGGTCAGAGCCGGTTTCGCGAGTACCGCATCCAGCGCGGCCGACGCCGGCTCGCCGTAAGCCAGGGCGTACAGCATCAAGCCGTTGGCGCGGTAGTGCTGCCCCTGTACCGGCATCTTCAGCGGGAACGCAACGATCCGGCTGATGACGTCCTCACCGTGCAGCAACTCGTAGAACTCGCGGTTGCGGGCCACGACCTCGGTACTGTTGTTGGGACTGTTTTTGTTGTTGGTGACGATCCAGATGATGCCCGGGCGGCCCTCCAGGCCCACCTCGATCGCACCGAGCAGCGCTTCCTTGAAGTCGGTATCGGCGAGCGCGCCGCTGCCTTTGCGCGCCATCTGCAGGCGCGTCATCGCCTGGCCAAGCCCCGGGTGGTTTCCCGGTCCGCGATACACCCACTCCGGCGAGGGATGGGTGGCGTCGGACTGGTTGAACGCGCCCACCACGACCTCGCCCTGACCAGCCGCCGCCTGGGCCAGCTGTGCGACAAGCGGCTTGAAAGGCGACTCGGCATCGACGTAGAACGGCTCCATCCAGCCGGAGTTCTGCACCAGGACCGCCTGCCGCAGCTCGGCGGCCCCGACGGTCGTGCCGATGCTACTGGCCAGCAGCACCGCGACGCCCAGCAGACGCTTCAGCACGGACCCGGTCATTGCGGCAGGCTCCAACGCAGCAGGGTGCCGCGCGCGTCCACCCACAGCCACAGCGCGTCATCGTGAACGAACCACTGCGCGTTCCAGGGCGAGGGCGTGTCCATGGCATAGGTGTGTGCGCGACCGCCGATCTGCTCCAGGCAGAACGTCGCATGCACGGTCGCCTGGCTCTCGAAGAATGACAGCAGGCTGCGTTGCTGCGGAAGCGGCGCATGGAGCGACAGCATCAGCTGCGGTTCGACGATGTCCAGGAACGGATAGACCACATGGCTCACCGTATACAGGTCATGGTCGAACTCGTCCCACGGGCGCTCCAGGCGCACATTGAACTGAAAACTGGTACGGCCGGTGCTGGTGGATCCGCGTGGCGCGGCGCGCTGCTCGGGCAGGGCGGCGTCCAGCCGGATGACGATCCACTTTTTGTCCCGGGTGTCGTACAGCAGCTGCCAGAAACCTTCGCCATCGCGATACGGAGGCCCCAGAACCGGGTTGGCCTCGTAGCCCTCGGGCCAGCTCTGCCAGCGGGCAGATGCGTCGCCCTGGCCGTCCAGACGCACGCTCAGCACGCCCTGCGTGCCGATCCAGAACAGGCTCCGGTGCGCCGGATCGCTGATCGGTGCCGAAAGCAACTGCAGGGGCGCATCCAGCATCAGCAGCTGCTGCTGCCACGCCTCACCGGGCCGACGGATCGCAAGGCCCCATCGGCCCTCATGTTCCTGTGGCACGAGGGCGATATCGTCCAGCAGACCGGGGGCACCCAAGGTGCGGCCGACCGCGCGATCGATCTGGTAGCTCAACGTCATCGCATCGACGCTGACGCAATCGGCACCTGCGGCGGTCGCCAGGATCATCTGATGGCCATCGTCGCGCGGCAGCGTCAATGTCGCATTCGCCCATGTTTCAAGATGGCTGCGGCCGAGTGAGACACCGCGGGGTGCCAGCGTCACCCAATGGCGGTGACCGTTCTGCCACAGCGAAAGCTGGCCGGAACGGCTCGCCGCGAACAACCCATCGCGATGCCCACCGGCGTGGCTGGTGAAGAAGAACAGGCCACTGGGCTGCGGTGACTTGATCACCTCGGCGGCGTCCTGCATTGACTGGCCGCTTCGCTGCAGCTGGTCGAACAACGCTTGAAGCGTTGAGGGTAGCGGGGCCGTCACGGCGGCGGTGCAACTGCGTCCACCGTCATCCCCGCCAAACGGGGTCCGCCACTGCTGCACCGGGCGCCGCGCAAGCGGTCGGCCGGTAAAGGGAGAAAACCGGAAGCTGCCCGGCAGATAACCACCCTCGGGCATGCGATGCGCGCCAGACAGATAGTCCAGATCGCTCAGTGTTGGTGGAGGCACGGCTGTGTCGATGGCGACCAGAGAAAATCCGGTTCCATCCTGCACCCACGACTCATTATCCAGGTGCCAATGGGCACCTCGTTCTGCTCCGGCGGCCACGCCGTCCCCCTGTATCCTTTCGCGGGCAAGGATATCCTAAAGTCAACGGCAGGGAACAAACGCATGCGCATGGAGTTTGTAGGGAAACTCCTGACGTGACGTCTTTTATTTGATGCCGCATTATCGCCCGCGCATGAAGCAATATGTCTGCAGAAATCCCGTTGTCGCAGGTCATCAAGCATTGGATGCATCAGGGGAAACGCATTGAAGAAAATTCTGTTGGTTGTGCTGGTAGTCGTGCTTGCTGGTTGCCAGCAGGGTCGGGCGATTCGCCTGGACATGCTGGCGATGGAGTTCCGATCCGAGTGTTTCGGTGCGGGGGCGACGACAAAGTGCGTTGCCATGCGCGTCAAGTACAACGTCGCTGCCACGCAGTTGATGCTTGATCGGCTGGAAGATGCCTACGCACAGATTCCCGAGCCGGATCCGCAGGCCTATGCCGCTGCCCGTCAGGCACTGCAGCGTGTGATCGACCGCAATGAACAGGATCGCCCCGGGTGGTGGCGGCGTATTCTGATGAACAACATCGAGGTGACCTACGGTCTGGCGGCGGGCCAGTTCCTGGTGACGCCCAATGAACTCTCGGAACTTGCTGCTGTGGCTGCCGAGAACGAGAAGCGGCGACGTGACGTGGCTGCGGCCGATAGCCTCCCCAGGGAGGTCGGCGCGCCAGAGCTGAGCGATGCGGATTCCGACTCCGAAGTTCCTCCGATGGCGGCGACTACCGATGGCTTCGACCTGGGTCCGGAATCGACAGCGACCAGTGATCCGCAGAGTGAGGCCGCTGCCGTCGAGCGGATCGCTGTACAAGCCGCCCCTGCAGATGAAAGCGGCTACGCCGGCATGATGGCGCGCATGGCCCGGGAGGCTGACGAAGCCGCGGCGCGGCCCAGTTTCGACTGCGCGAGGGCGAGCCATCCTGCCGAACACCTGCTATGCGCGCACCCCATCCTGGCGGCGCTGGACGTTCGCATGGCGCGCGCCTATGCCGATGCGCCTGCATGTGGGGGTGACCGGGTCGCATTGCGCACCGATCAGCGGCAGTGGCTGCAGCATCGGCGCAACCAGTGCAGCGATGCGGCCTGCCTGGAAGACGCCTATCAGGCCCGGATCGTACAGCTGGAGCAGTACTGCACAGGTTGAGCATGGCGCAGCCTTGACGATGCCGCGCACACCGTCTTGCTAATCTGGCCATCGGCTTCTGGAAGCACTCCAATGCGCGGACTCGATTTCAGCTCCTGGCAGGCCATGCTCTCCACCCTGGTCGGGTTGGCGGTCATCACCCTGATCGGCGTCGGCATCCGGCTGCTGGTCATGCAGACCATGCAGCAGCGCCGCGAGCGCGAGAACCGGCAGATCAACGAGCGTCTGCGCACGCTGATCGCCGCTTACAAAGTCCTCGGAGGATCGTTCACCGGCACGCTCGACGTCGATCCACGCCATCGACGTGATTTCCGCGCACTGCCCGACGGAAGCGAAGAAGGTGATGCGCTGCATCTGCCGGCGGAGGTCGAAAGCGGTGGCGAGCGTGCGCGTCGGATCCGTGATGCGGTGGAAGCAGCCCTGTCGGACATAGTGCTGCTGGGCACGGATGAGCAGGTGCGCCTGGCTGCGCATGCGGCCCATGAGATGGCCCAAGGCCGCGCCGTGCCCACGGCCGAGCTGGTGGTCTCGCTGCGCGATTTCATCCGCCAGGCGCTGGACCTGGATCCGATTCCCGCTTCGGTCACCATCCCGCGGCAGGGCCCGGCACGGCCGTCGGCCGGTGCGAAAGGCAAGGGCGATGCGGCAGAAAAAGGTGGTGGAAAAACCGGCGGTGGTGGTGGAGGAATGGGCGGTGGTGGCGGCACGGGCGGCGGATTCCAGAGCGACGACGAATCCGCTCACCCGCGCTGAGCGATAGCAGAACCGCTCAGCCCTTGAGTTCCACCACGGGCACGAAGCCGCCGTAGATCATCCGCTTGCCATCGAAGGGCATCGGGTTGTTCTCCGGATTCATCTGCGGGTCTTCCATCATCTTCTGCATGCCGGCATCGCGCGTGGCCTTGTCCGGCCATTCGATCCAGGAGAACAGCACCGTTTCATCCTCCTTGGCTTCCACCGCACGATGGAAGTCGGTCTGTTTGCCGTGCGGGACGTCATCGCCCCAACACTCCACCACACGCAGGGCGCCGTGTTTGATGCAGATCGCATCACCCATGCGGGCATGTTTGAGGAAGGCATCTTTGTTCGCGGTCGGGACGGCCAGTACGAAACCATCGATGTAAGCCATGGCAGAACTCCAGATGACGCGCCGGGATGGGCGCCTTCAAAACAGTCGACGAACCAGGGGGCGGGCAATCGACAGTGCGCCGGCGGCCCTTCGCAGAGGGTGAACGCCGCTGACCGGGGCCGGGTCAGAAAACTCTGAGTCAGAGTGAGGAACTTCCTGATGTTGTATCTGACGCATTCAGCACATGATGGCGATGCCGGGCAGGACGCCCCACGGCGCCCTGCGGTCCAGTGCCTCGCGGCATGGACCTCGGTGCATTCAGGAGGATGGACGCGTTAGCCGATTACTCCCCAAGAGCGGCTTCCCCAGCGCGTGACGCCCCGCAAGGGCACCGTCGTGACCAGAGTCCTTTCCGTGCGTGGTTCGCGCGCGCGGTCTTGGCCCCTCCTTTTCAGTTGCCCACGTGAGCGCCGCGCCGTACGGGCATTCACGCCTTCATCGCCTGAGAAAGGCCACGCGCGTATGCCAGAGCGCGTCTGAACGCCGCCCCAAAATTCACTTTTGTGGACGCGGTCAACTTCAGGGGGGGTTGTGTCGAATAACGGAGAATTTACATTCCCGATGCAGTCCGGCCTCCATGCCGGGTGCAAGTAGTCCAAGACATAAAGGTGTACCCCCATGAAGACTTCGTTGATTGCTCTGGCCCTGGCTGCCGCCCTCCCGTTCACCGCTTCGGCGGCTGAAGGCCTGTCCTACAACTACGCTGAAGCCGACTACGTCAAGACCGACGCAGATGGCGGCAAGGCCGATGGTTGGGGCGTGAAGGGTTCCTATGCCTTCCTGCCGAACTTCCACGCCTTCGGTGAGTACAACCAGCAGAAGACCGACATCGGCAACTTCAAGGTTGACCAGTGGCGCGTCGGCGTCGGCTACAACCAGGAAATCGGCAACAGCACCGACTTCGTGGGCCGCGTTGCCTACAACAAGTTCGACCCGAAGGAAGGCCTGGATTTCAACGGCTACAGCGCTGAAGCCGGTATCCGTACCGCGTTCGGCCAGCACGCCGAAGTCTATGCCATGGCCGGCTACGAGGATTACAGCAAGAAGCACGGCGTCAATCCGGATGGCCAGTTCTACGGCCGCCTGGGTGGCCAGGTGAAGTTGAACCAGAACTGGGGCATCAATGGCGACATCAAGATGGATCGCCATGGTGACAAGGAATGGTCGGTCGGCCCGCGCTTCAGCTGGTAATCCCAGCGTGACCGCATCGCCACGTGCCTGATCGGCGTGGCAGAAAAGGCCCGGCATTGCCGGGCCTTTTTCGTGGGCGCGATCCAGGCACGGGGCCCGAGGGATAATGAGTCACTTTCATGGAGATGCCCGATGTCCCCATCCACCGATCTGCAGCAGCCTCGCCTCGGCTGTGGTGCCGTCATCCAGCGTGCCGATGGCGCGATCCTGCTGGTCCAGCGTGGGCGCCCGCCCGAGCAGGGGCATTGGGGGTTGCCCGGTGGCAAGGTCGATTGGATGGAAACCGTCGAACACGCGGTGATCCGCGAGGTGGAAGAGGAGACCGCCCTTCAGGTGACGGTGGAGCGTCTATTGTGCGTGGTCGATCATTTCGAGCCCGCGCTTGGCCAGCACTGGGTCGCCCCGGTGTATCTGGTGCGGGCGCAGGACACCGCGATCGCGTCCGTGCAGGAGCCCGAGGCACTGCTCGGGCTGGGTTGGTTCACCGCGGATGCACTGCCCGCGCCGCTGACGCTCTCTACGCGCAAGGCCCTGGAACACCTCTCGATCGCGCACTGAGTCCTCGCGCACTGAGTCCTCGCGCGCAGGGCGCTCAGCGTCGTGCGGCGGCGCCATCTCCCCGCGCCACGGCCTCTACTTCGGCCAGGCTTGTGATGGCGTAGTCGCCCGGCGTGGACATCGCCAGCGCGCCATGTGCCGCGCCCAGATCCACGGCCGCCTGCTCGCCCTTGCCGCTGAGCAGCGCATGCACCACGCCGGCCACGAAGGCATCGCCGCCGCCGACACGGTCGAGCAGATCCACTTCGCGTGCGTCGGAGACATACAGCTGCGAGCGCGTGCGCAGCGCACCGGCCCAGCCGTGGCGGGCAGCGTTGGCGGCGTCGCGCAGCGTGAATGCCACCGCCTGCAACGCCGGGAACTGCGCCATCGCGCGCACGGCGGCCGCCTCCGCCGGACCGACATCCATCGGCGTGTGGCGGCGACCGAGATCGCTCAGGTCCATGCCCAGGCATGCGGCGAACGAATACTCATCGCCGATCAACAGGTCGCACTCGGCCGCGATGGCGCAGTTGGCGTGACGCGCGGCATCCGGGTCGGGATGGCTGTTCCAGAGGCTGGCGCGGTAGTTGAGATCGTAGGAGACGGCCACGCCGTGCCGGCGCGCGGCCCGCACCGCGGTGATCGCGGTCTGCGCGCTGTGCTCGGACAGCGCGGCGAAGATCCCGCCGGTGTGCAGCCAGCGCACGCCGTGCTGCCCGAACAGCGCATCCCAGTCGAACGCCTCCGGCTGCAGCTGCGAGGCCGCCGAGTACGCGCGATCGGACATACCCAGCGGCGCACGCACCCCGAAGCCGCGCTCGGTGAAGTTCAGGCCCATCCGGGTGTTGCGGCCAATGCCATCGTAGTCGCGCCACACGATCTGGCTGGCATCCACCCCGCCGGCCTGGATCAGCTGCTGGGCAAGCAGCCCCAGCTCGTTGCGCGGCAGGGCAGTGAGCACCGCGGTGCGATGGGCGAAGGTGCTGCACAGGCCGCGGGCGACGTTGTACTCGCCACCGCCCTCCCACACGTTGAACTGGCGCGCGCTGCGGATCCGGCCTTCGCCGGGATCCAAGCGCAGCATCACCTCCCCAAGTGCCAGCGCGTCCCAGCGCTGCCCGGTGTCTGGTGCCACCACGAAGGTCTGGCCACTCATCGCGCCGGGCACCCGAGCAGCGCCAGATCGATGCCCGCGGCCATGCGCCGGTAGCCCTCGTCGTTGGGATGCAGGTGGTCGCGGGTGATCTCCTCGGGCAGGTGCTCCGGGTTGGACGGATCGCGCAGGATCTGGTCGAAGTCGATCAACCCATCGAAGCCGCTGCGGCCGCCGCGCATCCAGGTGTTGAGCGTGGTGCGGGTGGCGGCCGCGATCGGCTCGTAGCGGTCCGAACCACCGAAGGGCGTGATCGTGGCGGCAATCGGGCGGATGCCGTTGCTGTGCAGGCGTTCGGCGATCTGCCGGTAACCCAGCACCATGTCCTCGGCGTTGCGGCCGGCCACGGGCGGGACGCCGCCATCATGGCGGATGTCGTTGATGCCTTCGAACAGGATCACGCGGTCCACGTTCGGCAGTGCGATCACATCGCGGTCCAGCCGCGCCAACGCGCTGTGGCTGCGGCCGTGATCCATCACCTTGTTGCCGCTGATGCCGGCGTTGACCACCACCACCTGGTCCGGGCACGCCTGCTGCAGACGGGCGGACAGCAGCGCCGGCCAGTCGCCATTGCTGCCGCGGGTGGCAGTGGCGCCTTCGGTGATCGAGTCGCCCAGGGCGACCACCACCACCGGCTTGCTGGCGCGTTCGGCGAGCACGGCGGAGACCACGTTCTGGCGGTAGGCGAGCTTGACCGCGTCGCCCACGGTGGCTGCGCGGCCATCGGCGATGCGCAGCGCGGTGCGGCGCACGGCCGGCCGTGTGGCATCCGGGAAATACACGGTGAGCGAGACGTCGGCCAGCGCCGGCGCGGTGATCGCGACCGGATCGCTGAGCAGGGCGGCGCCGACCGGCACCACGATCTCGCCGCGACCATTGAAGGTGACCGGCTTGGCCGCGGTGGCGGTGCCGGTGAGGTGGGCCGAGGCCCCGCCGATATGCAGCGGGGCCTGGCCGAGTTCATTGCTGATGCGGAAGCGCAGGGCGCGTGCCGAACTGGCCAGGCGCATGTCCTGGCGCACGGTCTGGTTCGCGAACTGCACCGGGGCCTCGGGGGTGCCATCAAGACGATCCGGCGCCGGCGAGGCGGTCCAGGCCGGCACCCAGACCTGGGCCTGGGCGGGCAGCGCCGCGGCGCTGGTGGCAAGTGCAAGAGAGAATGCAGTGATCCAGCGCAGCATGGCGGCCCTCCCAGGCGGTCAGCGGGTCAATCAGGAGAAGTAGGTGCCGCCGTTGACGTCGACGTTGGCACCGGTGATGAAACCGGCTGCATCCGAGGCCAGGTACACCGCGGTATCGGCGGCTTCCTGCGGTCGGCCCTGGCGGCGCAGCGGGGTGTTGCCGGCCACCGCGGTGCGCACTTCCGGCTTGGTGAATTCGTCATGGAAGCGGGTGGCGATCATGCCGCAGCACAGCGCATTGACCCGGATGCCGCCCGGGCCCAGTTCCTTGGCCATGGCGCGGGTGAAGGTCATCACTGCGGCCTTGGCGGTGGCGTAGATCGCCGCACCCGGGCCACCGCCATCGCGCCCGGCCTGCGAGGCGAAGTTCACGATCGCGCCGCCTTCGGGCATGTGCGGCACCACCGCATGCGTGGTCAGGTAGACCGAGCTCATGTTGAGGTCCATCACCTTGTGGAAGAACGCCTCATCGATCTCGGCCAGCGGACGGCGCTGGACCATGCCACCGGCGACGTTCACCAGTACATCGATCTGCGGGCCGAACGCGGCCTGGGTTGCAGCGACCATCGCCGCCACGGCCTTGGCATCGGTGACATCGGCGCGATGCACGATCGCGGTGCCGCCGGCGGCTTCGACCTGCTTGAGGGTCTCCTGCGCGCTGGCTTCGTCGTTGGCGTAGTTGATGCAGACCTTGGCACCGGCCGCGGCCAGCTTGAGCGAGATCTCGCGGCCGATGTCACGGCCGCCACCGGTGACGATCGCCACCTTGTCCTTGAATTGGGTCATGAAACACTCCTGTGATGCGTTGGGGGAAAGGGAAGAAGAGGGCTCAGCGGCGCTCGACCGGGCCGTGGAGTTTTTCCACGCGACCGGTGACCAGCCACAGCGCCAGCAGGGAGGCCGGCACCAGGGCCGCCACCAGGATGAAAATGGGTGCGTAGGAGTCGTGGGTCATGGCCGGCACCAGCCAGGTGGTGATCAGCGTGCCGGCCACCGCGGCCATGCCGCCGAGGCCGGCGACCGAGCCGACTGATTTGCCGCTGAAGATGTCGCCGGGCAGGGTCTGGATGTTGCCGATGGCGATCTGGAAGCCGAACAGTACGAAGGCGATGGTCACCACGGCCCAGACCGGATCGGTGGCCAGCACCGCGCCCAGCAGCGCCGGGGCCATGATCGCGCCGCCCAGGGTGATCACCACCTTGCGGGCCTTGTCCACGCTCCAGCCGGCGCCGATCAGGCGCCCGGACAACCAGCCGCCGCCGAGGCTGCCGATCATCGCGCCGACATACGGCACCCAGGCGAAGATGCCGATCTGCTTGATGTCGAAACCGAAGGTATCGGCCAGGTAGAGCGGCAGCCAGGACACGAACAGCCACCAGATCGGGTCCAGGAAGAACCGTGAGATCAGGATGCCCCAGGTCTGCCGATGGCCCAGCAGCTGGCGCATGCTGGGCACGTACTCGGGGACCGGCACGGTTGGTTGTTCGGTGGGTGCATCCAGGATCAACGCGCGCTCGGCCGCGCTCACCCACGGGTGCTTGTCCGGGCCGGCGCGGTAGATGATCAGCCACGGCAGCAGCCAGATGAAGCCGATCGCACCGATCAGGATGAAGGTGCCGCGCCAGCCCAGCCACAGGAACAGCACGGCGATCAGCGGTGCCGACACGATCGCGCCGATCGAAGCACCCGCATTGAACACGCCCTGTGCCAGCGCGCGCTCACGTGCCGGGAACCACTCGGCATTGGCCTTGACCGCACCCGGCCACGCGCCGGCTTCGCTGATGCCGAGCATGGCGCGCACGATGCTGAAGGACAGGATGGAGTGGGTGACCGAGTGCAGTGCGATCGAGATCGACCACACCGCGATCGACAGCGCGAAGCCCAGGCGCGTACCGATGATGTCGAACAGGCGGCCGAACACGAACTGGCCGGCGGCATAGAACAGCATGAACACCGTGACCAGCAGCGCGTAGTCTTCCTTGGTCGCGCCGACGTCCTTGGAGATCTGCGGCCACATCACGGCCAGGGCGTTGCGGTCGATGTAGTTGATCACCGTGGCAATGGCGATCAGCGCCACGATCAGCCAACGGACATAGGTGCGGGCCTGCGTGGTGACCTTCATTTGCCGTCCTTGCCGGTGCGGGTGCCGGTATCGAAGCGCTTCCAGCCACCGTCCCAGCGCCAGCTGTGTCCGCCGCCGCTCACTTCATGCGATCCGCCCTCGGCCGGATCATCGGCGATGCCCACGGCGAGCTGCTTGCCGCCGGCCAGGTCGAGCACCAGCACGTCCGCATCCTTGCCGCGGTAGTGGGTGAGGCGGTCGATGCGGCTGTTGGCGCCCCGCACGGTTTCGGCAGTGCCGTCGTACTGGCCGTGCGGTTCGAGCACGCCGTAGAACGTGGTGGCAGCCTGCCCATCCACCCGCTGCAGCAGCATCGGCTCACGGCGCAGGTTGAACAAGGGATCATTCGCACCGCTCTCGCCGATCAGGGCGCGCGAGGGCGCGGTGCTGGCGAACCGGTAGGTATAGAAGCGGCCGTCCAGCAGCCAGGTCAGGCTGCGTGCGTCGCTGGTCGGCTCGCTGGCCGCATCGATCCACACATGCTGGTAGCCGTTGGCCTTGCCCAGCACCGGGCGTGCGGCGACCGCGGACTGCGTCTTGAAGCCCACGTCCATGATGTGGCCATTGAAGTGCAGCGGCAGGTCATAGCGTGCGGCCTTGCTGCCGGTGACACGCAGCAGATCCAGCACCACCGGCTCGCCGAGCGAGGGGTGCGAGAGCAGCGCCTGGGTACGGGTGAAGCTGACCCCGTCGTAGGCGCCCTCCATCCGTGCCGAGGCGATCTGGGTATCGTCGCTGACCGCGAACAGCAGCGGCGTCGGTGCCAGTGGCTGACCCTTCTTCCAGTCGCCGCCGAAGTGGCTCTGTTCGTTCACCACCAGCGTGTTGTGCGCGATGGTCTGCCGGGCCCAGCTGCTGTTCTCCGGCAGGTAGATGCCACCGGCCTTCGCCTCGATGTTGAGGAAGCGCGCCGCGCCGTAATCGGTCACCACGCGCTGGCCGTTGTCGTAGAACAACCAGTTGAGCTTGTCGAAGTGGCCGTGACCCATGCCCTGCTTGGTGTTCTTCATCACCAGCGCCTGGCCGTTCTCGCCGCCCATGCGCAGGATCGCCAGTGCGCCTTCGGTGCCGTCCGGGCCATCGCGCAGCAGGGTCGGTACGAAGCCAAACGGCTTGGCCTTGTTCTCCGCCAGCGCCTGGGCCACCTGCAGGCCTTCGGGCGAGAGCAGCACGCGCTTCTGTGTTCTGGCGACGGACAGCAGGCGTGCATCACCGGTCTGCGCGTAGGCGATATCGATGCCGGCCACCAGTTCCTCGGTGTCCAGCCCCTTGTCGAGAATGGCGTCGTTGATAGGGAAGAAGTAGCCGCCGTAGCTGCTCTGCACCAGCGCATCGACCGCCTTGAGCAGCACGCCGTCGCGGCGCTTGAAGATGCCGCGTTGCGGTTCGTTGCGCTCGATGGCGTTGGCGAACAGGATGAACGGGGCCAGCGCATAGCGCTGGTAGTACGGGCCTTCTTCGTAATACCCGTCCGGCGAGAACAGCTGATCCACCTGTTTCAGGAAGCCGGCACTGCCATCGCGCTTGCTGCCCTGCAGGGCCTTGTCGACGTAGTTGGTGTCGCGCAGCACGTAGCCGGTCATGCCGACCGCAGCGACAGCCCAGGTGGCGTGGTTGTGGATCTTGTCGAAGTTCTCCGGCGTGCCGGACAGGAAATCGGCCATCGCGCGGAATACGTTGTCGTCGATCGTTTTGCGGTCGGCGTCACTGAGCGTGTCGCGGATCGCGTCGTAGCCCTGCGCCGCGCTGACCAGCCAGACCGAATCGTTGAGGGTCTGCCAGAACAGCCGGCCGGGAATCTGGCCGCGGCCCTGCGGGTGCGCGCCCAGCCCTGGGTAGAGCTTGGCGTAGCCCAGCAGCAGGTCGCGGGCGAAGGTGGCATAGGCCTTGTCACCGGTCAGCCGATACAGCGCGCCGGCGGCCTGGATGGCCTGGTAATTGCGCTTGTGCTGTTCGTGCGTGTAACCGCCGCCCTTGTCCTTGGGCACCGGCACGTCGATGCCGGCCTTCATCATCGCGCGCACGCGCTGTTCGGCACGCTGCTGTTCCTTGGCGAACAGGGGTGATCGCCCACCCTCGGTACGCATCTGCGTCCACTGCGCGGCGGTGACCAGCACCGGCGCGGTGGCGGCATCGGCGGGCGCCTGCCGGGCGGCGGGCGCGGCCTGCGCGGCGGGCAACAAAGCCCCGCCAAGCGTGGCGGCGAGCAGCAGCATCAGGGGCGGGGCGTGATTCATGGCAGGGCCTCAACAGGGGTATCGGACAGCAACGGCGCGGTGGCCGTCAGCGGGTTGTCGCCCATGCGCAGGGTCGGTTCCCCGACGCGATGGCTGAAACGGATGCGGCCGCTGCGGTCGAAGCGGTTGTCGCGGATGCTGGCGAACTGCACGCCATGCAGGCGCAGGCTGGTGTCATCGGCCACCCCGGCCTGCTCGAACTGGTTGCCGTGCACCTGCAGCGCCGGACCGAAGGTGCTTTCGTCGGTGCCGCCGCGATACAGGTTCACCACTGGCCCGCCGATGCGGCGGAACGTGGAGTCCAGCAGATCGACCTGTTCGGCGTTGTAGGTGCCCAGATCGTCGGTCTCGGCGGCCGCGGCGATCACGCTGCCGGTGATGTCCTCCACCGTGACGTGGGCCAGTGCGATCCGCGCGGCCAGGCTGCCCTTGCCGGTGGCGATCACATCGAAGGCCTTGTTGGCGGTCAGCCCGTGCACGCGGCTGTCCTCGATGCGCAGCGTGTAGTTGAAGGCCTGGCTGCCGGGCGGCACGCGGATCACCGCGTTGCCGGCGGCATCCGGGGCGAGCGCGCCGTCGATGTCCAGCCGCGCCAGGCGCAGCGAACCGCGTGCGCCGATCTCGAACAGGCTCGGCCGCGAGAACTGCACGCTGGCCTGGCCACGTGCGGGGCCGACCACGCTGAGCGGATGGTCCACCGCCAGCACCTGGCTCACGGTGTAGCGGCCGCGCTGCAGCTGCAGGCGGTCGCCGGGGGCGCTGGCGGCCACGGCGGCGGTGAGGGTGTCCTCGCCCGGTGCGACCCTGCGCACGGCGCCGCTGTCCAAGGCGGTGGTCGGCAGGGTCTTGGGGTACCAGTCCACGCCGACCTGGTCGCGGGCAATCGGGGTCAGACCGCGCGGGGCACCGGCATCGATGGCGGCGGTGGGGTAGAGCAGGCCGTTGGCCGCGCGCTGCAGGGCCAGGGTCTGGCCGCTGACACCGCCAGGGAAGCCGGCAGACGCGGCCGGGCTCTGCACATTGCCCGCGAAGCTGATGCCGGAGAGATCGCCCTGTGTGCGCAGCAGCTCGCGGTGTCCATCGCCGATGAACAGGTTGCCGGCGATGCGGCTGTTCACCGGCATCGCATTGCGCTCCTCATCCAGCCCCGCGCCCAGCAACAGGGTGCCGACCTGGATGAAGCTGTTGCGTTCAATCACCGCGTGATCGATCTGCTCGTAGCGGTTCAACGGCGCGTCGTGGGTACCGGCCATCACACTCAACGCCGCAGCGAAGTTGTCGCCAGCGATGCCTTCGAAGTAATTGTCGCGCACCGTCTGGTTGCGGTTGATCACGCGCACGCCACCGGTATGCGCCTTGCCATGGCCGAGGAACACATTGCGTTCGACCCGGTTGCCGTGGCCGTGGCGCAGCACCAGTGAGCCGCGCGAGTCCTGGAAGACGTTGCCACGGTAGGTGTTGCCGCCGGACTTGTTGGAGACGATCTCCACCTCGCCATCGCACTGCTCGAACCAGTTGTTCTCCACCACGGTGCGCGAATCGGACTGCGAATCGTGGCTGGTGCCGATGCGCATCGTCTCGCCGCCGTTGGCGCCCAGGTTGGGGCGCGGGCCGAACCAGTTGTGGTCGATGCGGTGCTGGTTGTCCAGGCCGCTGGTGGCGTTGCGCACCACCACCAGGGTGGTGCCCGCATTGGTCTTGCCGACCAGCTGGTTGTGGTCGAAGCGGTTGTGCTGGCCGTACAGCGCCACCCAGTGATCGGATTGCTGGCGGTCCGGTTTGTTGTAGCGGTCGATGACGATCCCGGTCACCCGGCTGTGGTTGGCCCACTCACTGGCGGACCGCCGGAATGACACCACTTCGCCACCCGGCGCCCAACCATCGCGGAAGACAAGGTTGGAGACCTCCAGGTGCTCACCGGCCAGACGCAGCTGGGACTGGCCGCTGAGAATCACCTTGCCGGGGGTCTGTGCCGTCAACTTAATTGGTTGACCAATTTTGCCGGTGCCCCGGAAAAGCAGGTCCATGTCGCGCCAGACGCCGTCCGCCAGGATCACCGTATCGCCGGGGGCGAGGGCGCGTACGGCGGTGGCATAGGCAGCAGCGTCGCGCACCAGATAATCGGCCGCGACGGCAGGGAATGCCGCCAGGGACAGGCTCAACAGCAAGGCCTTGGCCATGGGACGGCGGGCCAACGGCGCATGCGAGTGTTGCAAAGTCACGGGCTTACCCTCCCAGATGAACCGTGGCGACTGACGCGAGACACGATCCTAACAGGTTGCCCGGCGCGCACGTCAACCACAATCGCATACCACTTTAGGTGCATGTGGTATGTGGTTTGCGCATTTTTCTGCTGCGTCCGCACATTAATTCCATGCAAAGTGGTCTGGACGGTGGTGCGGGGTAGACTTTAGTACCAATTCATTGACATTGGTTCATCAGTCGTGAATCTTCCGGATCGAATCCGTGTAATCGGACGATCCATCCTGGGAGGGAGATCACGATGTTGCATGACCGCCGTACGGCCTCACCACGAGGCCTCCGCCGCACCGCGCTGCACAGCGCGCTGTTCTATGCCCTGTGCGCCACCGCGGCACTGCCGCTGGCCCACGCACAGGATGCCGAAGCACCCGCCTCGCCGCCGGGGCAAGCCACCACGCTGGATCAGGTCCAGGTGACCGGCATCCGCGGCACCATCCAGACCTCGATCGACAAGAAGCGCGAGGAGACCGTGGTCTCCGATGTGCTGGCCGCTGACGACATCGGTGATCTGCCGGCGCTGTCGATCGGTGAAGCGATCGAAACGATCACCGGTGCCTCCACCCACCGCGAGAAGGGCGGTGCGTCGGAAATCTCGATCCGTGGCCTGGGGCCGTTCCTCGGTTCGTCCACCTTCAATGGCCGCGAGGCCACCAATGGCAGTGGCGACCGCTCGGTGAACTTCAACCAGTTCCCGTCCGAGTTGATCAACACCGTGGCGATCTACAAGACCCAGCGCGCCGACTTCGTCGAAGGTGGCGTGGCCGGCACGATCAACATGGAGACGGTCAAACCACTGGAGTACGGCAAACGCACGTTCCAGCTCGATGGCCGGGGCACCTGGCAGGACTACGATGACCGTCTGAAGGACAAGGACGGCGTCGGCTGGCGCGGTACCGCCAGCTACATCGACCAGTTCGACATGGGCAACGCCGGCAAGCTCGGTGTCTCCATCGGTGTGCAGGCGCTGGAAGGCAGCAACCCGGAAGAGATGTTCTCCAGCAGCTCCACCTGGGTGGCCTGCGATGGCCGTGAAGTGGTCGGCGCGACGCGCAACTGCACCCAGGTCAATGGCAACCAGGTGGCCAACGGCGTGCCGTACTACCTGGTGCCCAGCAGCCGCATCTACCGCCAGTTCATCGAGCACGACAAACGCGATTCGCAGTTCGCCGCGCTGCAGTGGCGGCCCAGCGATACGGTGGAAGTGAACCTGGATTACCAGCACTCCAAGCGCGATTACACCGAAGACCGCTCGGATCTGTCGCTGTCCTCGATGATGCGCAACCTCAACAACCGCGTGGTCACCGACGATGGCGCGCTGCTGCACCACACCGGCAGCACCACGGTCGATTCCACCGGCAACTTCCTGGAGCGCCAGGAGGAATACACCGGCGGCGGGCTCAACGTGATCTTCCGGCCGAGCCCGGCGTGGACGCTGTCCACCGATCTGTCCTACTCCAACACCGAGCGCGATCAGATCGAACGCAGCACCCGGCTGCGCGCCGGTCGCACCGACGTCAACGGCAGGCCGGTCGGCGGCATCAAAAACACCCGCTACGTCGATTACACCTATGACTACAGCGGTGACGTGCCGAGCATCTATCTTGATCCGGCGTTCGATGTGAAAAACCCGGACAACTTCACCGATTCGGCGCTGGTGCGTCGTCGCCAGCAGCATCGCGAGCACACCATCCGTGCCGGCCGCTTCGATGCCACGTTCACCCCGGAAAGCGGCTTCTTCACCGCGATCAAGGGTGGCCTGCGCCGCTCCGAGGCGACCTACACCGATTACACCGACACCGTGGATGTGACCACCACCAATGTCGCTGCGATCCGCGCTGCCAACCAGGCCTGCCGTCAGGCCTTCCCGCAGGACGATTTCCTGGCCAATGCCAGTGGCAACACCATCGACCAGTGGGCCAGCTTCGACAGCCGCTGCCTGTTCAAGGCCTTCACCGGCGCCGACGACACCGGCCTGAGCGCGGACCTGCGCAACCCGGCCAACAACGATGTCACCGAGAAAACCAGCGCGCTGTACCTGATGGGCGATTACAGCGCCGAATGGTTCGGCCTGCCGGTGACCGGCAACATCGGCGTGCGTGGCGTGCGGACCGAGGTACGCTCGGTCGGCCTGCGCAGCGGCCTGGATGTGATCAACAATCCCGACGGCACCGTGACCCTGGAACCGACCGGCGATTTCACCTCGCAGGTGCTCAAGTCCAGCAATACCGAATGGCTGCCCAGCTTCAACGCCGCCTTCGAACTGCGCCCGGACCTGCTGCTGCGCGTCGGCGCCTATCGGGCGATGTCGCGTCCGGACCTGGCCGCTGAAGGCTATGGCCGCACCTTCAACCTGGGCGAGGTGGATACCGAGTTCAACAGCGTGGGCGATGCACTGCGCAGCATCACCGCCACCGGCAACCCGCGCGCCAAACCGTTGATGTCATGGAATGGCGATCTCTCGCTGGAGTGGTACGCCAACGAAGACACCATGCTGTCCGGTGCGCTGTACTACAAGCAGTTCAACGGCGGCTCGATGCCGGTGATCGTCAACGAGACCTTCGATATCGATGGTCAGAGCGTGACCGTGCCGGTGGAGCAGCTGGCCACCAGCGACCAGAAGAGCGATCTGTTCGGCGTGGAGTTCACCGCCTCGCACAGCTTCTCCTACCTGCCGGGGATCTTCTCCGGGCTGGGCGTGAAGGCCAGCTACAACTACGCCGATTCCAACTTCAAGACCGAAGACCTGCGCCTGGGCGAGTCCACCGACCCGGCCACCGGCGTGGTGACCCCGGGCATCGTCGAGCCGGCCAATATCTTCGGTCTGTCCAAGCATGTGGCCTCGGCGCAGGTGTACTGGGGCCTGGGCAAGCTCGATCTGCAGGCGATCTACAAGTACCGCTCCGACTATTACCAGCAGTTTGTCGGCGACCCGTCGCAGAACCGCTATGTGCGTGACAATGGCTCGCTGGACTTCCGCGCCACCTACAAAGTGAACAAGCACTTGTCGTTGTCGCTGTCGGCCAGCAACCTCACCGATGAGCCGCGGGTGTCGGATATGCCCATCCTCGGCAGCTTCCGCGAGTACACCACGTACGGGCGGCGGTATTATCTGGGGGTGCGCTACCGCTTCTGAGGTCAGTGGCGCGGTTTTTCCGACCGCGCCGCTCTCTCAAGGCGCGGTCGCGTGTCGGTCCCCAGCCACCTGTCAGCCAGGCCTTTGATGATGTCCGAACCCCGTCTGTACCAGTCCATTGCTGCCGAAATCGTCGCGCTGATCGAGAAGGGCGAATTCCCGCCGGGCTCGCGCCTGCCGGGCGAACGCGACCTGGCCGAACGCCTGGGCGTGAGCCGGGTGACGGTGCGCGAGGCGGAAATCGCGCTGGAAGCGCAGGGCCTGATCACCATCAAGACCGGCTCCGGCGTGTACGTGAAGGCCAAGCCGTCGCAGGCGCCGGGCGCACTGCCCGACGTCTCGGCGTTCGACCTGACCGCGGCACGTGCGGTGATCGAGGCCGAGGCGGCCGCGATGGCGGCCAGCCGCATCACCGATGCCGAACTGGAGGACCTGGCCGGCCTGATCGCGGCCATGGTCGATCCGAATTCGGGCGAGGCGGCGGCCAGCGAGGCGGATCGGCAGTTCCACCTGTCGATCGCGCGGATCGCCGGCAACCCGGTGGTGGAGCACTGCGTGCAGCTGATCTGGCGGATGCGCAACGAGCTGCCGCGGGTCAAGCAGGTCTACGCCAACGTCTGCCACAACGACGATGACACCCGCGACGAGGAACACACCCGGATTCTGGATGCACTGCGCCAGCGCGACCCGGCAGCGGCGCGGTCGGCCATGCGCAACCACTTCCAGCGGCTGTTCGAATCGATGCTGGAAGCCACCGAGAATGAAGCGCTGGCTGAAATCCGCCGGCGCACCCAGCAGGACCGCGAACGCTTCATGGCCGCGACCGGGCACTGAGCCCGGCGCGTACCGGCGGGCTTATTCGCCCTGGTACTGCTTTTCTTCGACCAGCTGCGAGCCGGCGATGCGGTTGATTTCGTTCTTCACTTTGACCCGCTCGCCATTGGTGCCATAGACACCGCGCGCCAGCTGGATGAAGGCATCGTCGAACACCTGCGCCGCTTCCTTGTCGCGCAGCTGATCCTGGATCTCCCACATGCGCTCGTTGATTGCCTTGAGCTGCGTCTTCAGCGCATCCAGCCCGGGCTGAGCGCTTACCTGCTGCTGCCACAGCGGCCACAGGCCATCGAGTTCCTTGCGGACGTTGGCGTTCTTGCCCGCATCGGCGATGCGTTCGGCCTTGATTTCCAGGATGGTGATCTTGTCGATCAGCTCGCCAATCGATACCGGGGTCAGGATCGCGTCCACGCCATTACTCGCAACAGGTCAGAGTGGCCATGATACCGCGCACCTCCGGGCACCACCCTGACGCAGGATTTACAGAAACGTTGCGCCGATCGCGCGGGTAGGCCATGGCGGCTTTACGGCCCACCTGGGGAGACTGTCGCTCTCGACGGCGCGGCCGTCATCTGGAGTGGGACACGTGGTGGATCAACAGTGGAAACAGCGCCTGCGCTGCGGCGCGGTGCTGGCGGGGCTGGTCATGAGTGGTGCGGCAGCGGCCGCGGTGGAGGGCAACGTAACGCTGACCTCGGATTACATCTGGCGCGGCAGCTCCCAGAGCGACGGCGATCCGGCCGCGCAGGCCGGCGTGAAGCTCAGTACGGCCAACGGCTGGTATGCCTCGGCGTGGGGCTCGGGCGTCTCGTTCCGCCCGGACAACGGCGCGCGCAGCGAATTCGATCTCGTCGCCGGCTGGAGCAGTGCGGTGGCGCCGGACTGGAGCGTGGACGTCAACCTGACCCGCTACCTCTATCCCTCGACCACCGTCGATCTGGACTGGACCGAGCTCAACGGCACGGTGACCTGGCGGCAACGCGCCTGGCTGCAGGTCGGCGTCTCCGACAACGCGCTGGCCGGCGGCCACAGCGGCACCTATGCGCAGCTCGGTGCGCGTCTGCCGCTGGGCGGGCAGTGGCGTGTCGAGGGCGCGGTAGGCCATTACTGGCTGAACGGCGCGCAGGCCGATGATTATCTGCACGGCCAGCTCAGCGTGGTGTGGCGTGTGCACGGGCCGTGGGAGCTGCGGGTGACCGGGCACGACACCGACGGTGCCGCGAAACAGTTGTTTCCGGGCAATGCGGGATCGCGCGTCGAGGTCGGGCTGCAGACCGCCTTCTAACGTAGCGCCAACCCGGGTAGAGCCGACCGTTGGTCGGCTGCCCCAGCCATCGCGCAACTGCAGCCGACCAACGGTCGGCTCTACCGAGCCACACGCTTCTCCGCCACCACCGCCACAGCCCACACCGCCATCGCCACCAGCGCAACGCCCGCACCGGTGACGCACACACCGGTCCAGCCAAAGCGATCAAAGACCTGCGCCGAGACCAGTGAGCCCAGCGAGCCACCGATGAAATAGCCGGTCATGTAGCCGGCATTGAGCCGGTTGCGTGCTTCCGGGCGCAGTGCATACACCACGTTCTGGTTGCTCACATGCAACAGCTGCGCAGCCAGATCGAGCACGATCACGCCCAGCACCAGTGCGATCAGCGAGTGCGTGGAGAAGCCCAGCGGCAGCCATGACGCGGCCAGCAGCACCAGCGCCACCGTCGTCGCCAACGCAGCCTTGCCACGGTCGGCCATGCGCCCGGCCACACCGGCGGCCAGCGTGCCGGCCGCACCCACCAGCCCGAACAGCCCGATCGTCGCATCGCTGTAGCCATACGGTTCGGCCGCGAGCAGGAACGCCAACGGCGTCCAGAAGATCGCGAACATCGCAAAGCTCAACGCGCCCAGTACCGTGCGCAGGCGGAACACCGGTTCCTGCGCGAACAGTGTGCCGATCGAGCGCAGCAGCTGCAGATAGCCCAGCCCGGCGGTCTGATGGAAGCGCGGCAGATGCCGATACAACATGCCCGTGGTCAGCACCAGCGCGGCCGCGGCGATCCAGTACACGGTGCGCCAGTCGCCCAGCGAGGACAGCGCGCCGGCCACGGTGCGTGCCAGCAGGATGCCGAGCAGCAGGCCGCTCATCACCGTGCCGACAACCTGGCCACGCTCTTCCGGCCGCGCCAGCGTCGCCGCGAACGGCACCAGCACCTGTGCCACCACCGAGAACAGCCCGGTCAGCGCGGTGCCCACCAGCAGCCAGACGAACTGATGGCTGAGCGCGCTCAGCACCAGCCCCGCCGCCGACAGCAGCGACATCACCACGATCAGCCGGCGCCGCTCGAACAGATCGCCCAGCGGCACCAGCAGGATCAGGCCCGCCGCATAGCTCAGCTGGGCCACGGTCACCACCGTCCCGGCACGCGCGAAGGATACCCCGAACTGCCCGGCGATGGTGTGCAGCAGCGGCTGCGCGTAGTAGTTGCTGGCCACGGCCACACCGGTGGCGAAGGCCATCAGCAGGACCTGCCAGCGGCTGAGTGGCGAGGGCACGTCGTGGGTCATGACGGGCTCCAGGAAAGAAGGGGCGCCAGTGTCCGCCCGATCGGCGGATGAGGGAAATGAAACGTCTTCATCCAACGCATCTGGAATCCAGATGGCCAGCCATTTCAGGCAGCCGAGTCAGCAGCACTGCAGCACGTGGCCCCGGCACCGGAGCCACGCACCAAGGCCTCACTCAGGCGCCGCGCACACGCAGGGTCAGGCCCTTGAGGAAATTGCGCAGCATCTGGTCACCGCAGGCGCGGTAGTTCTTGTGGTCCGGCTGACGGAACAGCGCGGACAGTTCCGGCTTGGAGACCGAGAAACCGGCGGCGTCGAACACTTCGTGCATGTCCACGTCCTTCAGCTGGAAGGCGACGCGCAGCTTCTTCAGCACCAGGTTGTTGGTGATGCGCTTTTCCACCGGGCGCACCGGCTGGTTCTCGTCGCGGCCACGGAAATGCACGATCAGGCCATCCAGGAAATGCGCCAGGGTGCGGTCGTCGCAGGGCACGAAACCCTCTTCGTCTTCCTTGCGCAGCCAGCCGGCCACATCGGCCTTGTCGATCACGAAGGCCGGATCGGCCAGGGCACAGGTGTCGGCGATCATGCCGTCGCTGAGGTCGAGCATGTAGCGGATGCTGCGCAGTACATCGTTGTTGATCATGGGACGTCCAATACCGCCGGCGCGGCTGCGCGGCTGGCGGCCATTTTACCCCGTGCCGGGCGCGCGGCCGGCTGCGACCGGTGGTCGCTGTCATCTGGCTGCCATGAAAGTGAAGCACAGTGCCGCGATCAGGCATCGACAGGCAGTGGAGCAGGCAATGCGCAGGTGGCAGGTACTCGGGTGTGTGGGCATGTTGCTGGCGGGCCAGGCAGGGGCGCAGGTTCCGTATGTGGCGCTGGAACAGCGGCTGGATCCCCAGGCGCTGGCCGAGGTCGGGCTGACCCCGGCCCAGCTGCAGACGCTGAACCGCCTGCTGCGCGAGGCCGAGGCCGAGGCCCCGGCGCCGGTGGCCGTCGCGGCGGCACCCGCCGCAGGCCCGGGTGTGCCGACGCCGTCACCCATGTTCCCCGGGCTGGACGAGGGCCCCATCAATGCCAAGGTCACCGGCCAGGTGGACGGCTGGGCCCCCGGCACCGTGTTCACCCTCGACAACGGCCAGCAGTGGCAGGTGCTCAAGGGCGAGATGACGCTCAAGACCGCGCGCAGCAACCCCGAGATTGTCGTGGTGCCGGGCATCGCCGGCCGCTGGTTCCTGCAGGTGGATGAAGATCTGCCCAAGGCACGGGTGTTCCGCATCCGCTGACGCGACGGCTCGTAGCGCCGAGCTGCGGAGCAGCGCCCGGCTCTGCACCGGTCGGGCATCGGTGCGAAAATGGCCGGGATCTCCACGGAGTACCTCGATGACCCGTACCGCTCTGATTACCGGCGCCACCTCCGGCTTTGGCGCCGCCGCTGTCCACCGTTTCGCCCAGGCCGGCTGGCGCGTGATCGCCACCGGGCGCCGTGCCGAGCGCCTGCAGCCGCTCGTCGATGCCTACGGTCCCGAGCGCGTGCACGCCGCAGTGTTCGACGTGCGCGACAGCGCGGCAATGGAAGCGGCCCTGGCCGCCCTGCCGGCCGGCTTCGCCGACATCGACCTGCTGGTCAACAACGCCGGCCTGGCCCAGGGCACCGCCCCGGCCCAGAGCGCCTCGCTGGAGGACTGGCGCACCATGATCGACACCAACGTCACCGCCCTGGTGACGCTGACCCATCGCCTGTTGCCGCAACTGGTCGCACGCAAGGGCGCGATCATCAACATCAGCTCGGTTGCCGGCGTGTATCCGTACCCGGGCGGCAACGCCTACGGCGGCACCAAGGCCTTCGTCAGCCAGTTCTCGCTCGGCCTGCGCTCGGACCTGCACGGCAGCGGCGTGCGCGTGACCACGATCGAGCCGGGCATGGCCGAAACCGAGTTCACCGTGGTCCGCACCCATGGCGACCAGGCGGCCTCGGACAAGCTCTACACCGGTGCCAACCCGATGACCGCCGATGACATCGCCGAGCAGATCTTCTGGGTCGCCTCGCTGCCGGCGCACCTGAACATCAATCGCCTCGAAGTGATGCCGGTCAGCCAGTCGTTCGCCGGGTTCCAGGTCGCGCGCGACTGATCCAACCGGACCGCTGGCCAACACCTCGGCCACACACCCGAACGGGCCAACACCTCGGCCGCACGCCCGAAACCGGTAGAGCCGACCGTTGGTCGGCTGCCCTTGGCGCCTACCCACCGCTGACGGCAGCCGACCAACGGTCGGCTCTACCTGCATCCTGGCAGCCGACCAACGGTCGGCTCTACCTCAGGCGGCCGTCCACACCGCCAGCTCATACCCATCCGGATCGCGGAAATGAAACCGACGCCCGCCCGGGAAATCGAACGCGGCCCGGCAGATTGCCACGCCGGCCGCCTGCAGCCGTTGCTGCGTGGCGACCAGGTCATCGGCATACAGGATCACAAGGGGCCCACCCGGTTGCACCGCTTCGCCGGTGGTGAAGCCACCGGTCAGGCGTCCATCGCTGAACTCGGTGTAGGCCGGTCCGTAATCGGTGAATGTCCAGCCGAAGACCTCACCGTAGAACGCCTTGCTGCGCGCGATGTTGGTGACATTGAATTCGATGTTGTCGATGCGGCGATCGTTGCCGTGTGCGGTGCTCATGGACGCTTCTCGTTGAAAGGAGCCCCAGCATCGCCACCGCGGCCGCGCCGGTCTTGAACAAAACGGCCAGTCAGCTGCGCCACTGCGCGCACAACGCCGCCGCCCCGATCCCCGCCAACGCCCGCACCTCGCGGCTCAGGTGCGACTGGTCGGCGTAGCCCACATCCGCCGCCAACCCCGCCAGCCCCTCCCGCGGCCTCGCCCGGGCCAGCGCCAGGAACCGCTGCAGCCGCAGAATCCGCTCCAGCATCTTCGGCCCATAGCCGAACTGCTCATGGCACAACCGGCGCAGGCTGCGCGTGCTTATCTGCAGCCCCGAACCGATCGCGGCCAGATCATGGCCACCGGCCCGCACCTGCCCGAACACCCGCGCCGCCACCGCGTGGCGGCTACCGGTAGAGCGGGGCAGCCGCGCCAGCGCCTGCGCGAACACCCGCTGCCGCGCATCGCCATCGCCCACGTCATTCAACCGCGCCGCCAGCTGCCGCGCCTGGGGTCCCAGCACCGCATCCAGCTCCACGGCGGTGCCCACCAGTTCGTCCAGCGGCACCCCCAGCCACGCCCGCGCCGCGCCGGGCTGGAAGCGCGCGCCCAACACCTGCGCGCCGGGCAGCAACTGCGGGTGGGCGGCCACCACATCCGGGCCCACCGCGTACAGCCGCCCATCGCGCCACAGGATGTCCACGCAGCCATCGGGCAGCACCGCAACCTCGCCGCTATGGCCCACCGGCAGATCGCTGCGCCACAGCTGCCCGAAACAGCCCTGCAGCGGCGCAGGTGCCGACCATTCGCGGTAGCGACCGGTCGCACCGGCAATGCCGGGAAGGTCATCAGAATCGGGGCGGGAAGACATGCGTGGACGATAGCGCACTGCCAGGTGGTCGCCAGCGAGGGGTGCTGCCTGAAACAAGAACGCCGACCCAGGGGTCGGCGTTCGGGGTGCATCTGGAGCAACAGCCCCCTTGGAGTGCAAGGGCGCGCGGCTACTGCGCCTTGATCGCCATCGCCTGCAGCCCGGTCCCATCCAGCTTCTGCTTGGCTTCGGCCAGTTCGCCCGCGCTGCCATACGGCCCCATGCGCACGCGGTACACCGTCTTGCCGTTGATCTGCGCCGATTCCACCCGCGCGGCCAGGCCGATCATGGCCAGCTTGGCCTTGGTCGCTTCGGCGTCGCCGGAGGCACCGAACGCACCGGCCTGCAGGATGTAACGCACGTTGCCTGCGGCCGGATCGGCGGCTGCAGCGGCAGCCGGCGCGGTGGCCGCAGGTGCATCCGGTTTCGGCGCGGTGGCCACCGTGGCCGGGGCCGATGCCGCCGGTGCCGGCGTGGCGGCCGGACGTTCATTCACCGGCGCCGGCAACGCAGCGGTACTGACCGGCGCAGGCGTCGTGGTCGCGGCGGTGCTGGTCGGCGCCGGTGCCGGCGGCAACGGACGACCTTCCAGCGCCGCCTGCGCGCGCTGCGCATCGGCCTTGGCGCGGCGCTGGTCTTCGGCGCGTGCGCTGGCGGCCAGCTCGGCATCGGACATTTCCACTTCCTTGCCGGGCAGCAGGGTGTAGAAGTCGTACTGCGTCGCCGCCGGCTTGGCCGGTTCGGCAGGCTTGGCGGCGCCGGGCTTGGGCAGCTCGGTGCCGACGTCGGTCTCGGCGTCGCTCACCGGGGCCGGCTGGGCGTTCGGGTCCGGCTGCGGGCCGACCCGCAGGAAGCCATCACCGTCGTTCTTGAACAGGTTCGGTGCCGCCAGGAACACCACGGCCGCAATCGCCACACCTGCGACCAGCCACACCCACCCCGGGGTGCCCTGGTTGCTGTTGCGCCGTGCCTGGCTCTTGCCGCGTCGTGCTGCCATTTACTGCTTCTCCACTGCTTACATTTTTTCCGGGGCGGAAACGCCCAGGATGTTCAGACCATTGGCCAGGACCTGGCGCGCGGCGCAGGCCAGCGTCAGCTTGGCGTTGCGTTCGCTTTCGTCGGCCACCAGTACCTGCGTGCCGTGATACCACGTGTGGAAGGCGTGCGCCAATTCACGCAGGTACTGCGCGATCAGGTGCGGTTCCAGCGCCAGACCGGCCGCTTCGACGACTTCCGGGAAGCGCGACATTTCCACCATCAGCCACAGCGACGCTTCATCGCCGAGCGAGGACAGCCCGGTCAGACCTTCGGCTGGCGTATAGCTCAGCTTCTTCTCCTGCGCCTGGCGCAGCAGGCTGCACACCCGGGCGTGTGCGTACTGCACGTAGAACACCGGGTTGTCGTTGCTCTGCTGGCGGGCCAGATCGATATCGAAGGTCAGCTGCGAATCGGGCTTGCGCGCGATCAGGAACCAGCGGGTGGCATCGCGGCCGGCTTCTTCGATCAGGTCGCGCAGGGTCAGGTAGCTGCCGGCACGCTTGGACAGCTTCACTTCCTCGCCGCCGCGCATCACCGTCACCATCTGGTGCAGCACGTATTCCGGCCAGCCCTTCGGGATGCCGACGTCGAGCGCCTGCAGGCCGGCACGCACACGCGCCAGCGAACCGTGGTGGTCGGCGCCCAGCTCGGTGATCGCGCGCTCGTAGCCGCGCTGCCACTTGCTCAGGTGATAGGCCACATCCGGCAGGAAGTAGGTATAGGTGCCGTCGGACTTGCGCATCACGCGGTCCTTGTCGTCACCGAAGTCGGTCGAGCGCAGCCACAGCGCGCCGCCTTCCTCATACGTATGGCCGGCCGCGTTGAGCTGGGCGACGGTCTCTTCGACCTTGCCGTCCTTGTACAGCGAGCTTTCCAGGAAGTAGATGTCGAAATCCACGCCGAACGCGGCCAGATCCTGGTTCTGCTCGTTGCGCAGGTAAGCCACCGCGAAGCGACGGATCGCATCGAGGTTGTCCGGGTCGCGCTCGCCGACCACCGCGTGGCCTTCCAGCTCCACCGTGGCGCCGGCCAGGTAGGCCTTGGCCACATCCTCGATGTAATCGCCGCGATAGCCGGCTTCCGGCCAGCCGGCGTCGTCCGGCTTGAGGCCCTTCGCACGCGCCTGGGTGGACAGCGCCAGGTTCTCGATCTGCACGCCGGCGTCGTTGTAGTAGAACTCGCGCTTGGCGTTCCAGCCGTTCACTTCCAGCAGGCGCGCCAGGCAGTCACCGATCGCCGCCGCGCGGCCGTGGCCGACATGCAGCGGACCGGTCGGGTTGGCCGACACGTATTCCACGCCCACGGTACGGCCGTTGCCGCTCAGGTTGTGGCCGTAATCGGCGCCTTCCTTGAGCACGCCGGCCGCTTCGCGCTGGTAAGCGCTGGGGGCGAGGTGGAAATTGATGAAGCCCGGACCGGCGATCTCGACGCGCAGCACATCATTGCTCTTGGGCAGCGCATCGAGCAGCGCCTGGGCCAGGGCGCGCGGGTTGCTGCGCGCCGGCTTGGCCAGCAGCATCGCGGCATTGGTGGCGAAATCGCCGTGCTCACGGGTCTTCGGGCGTTCGACCACGAATTCCGGGGTCAGGGTATCGGCCGGCAGAGTGCCGTTGGCGCGCAAGGCTTCGATGCCTTGGCTGATCAGGGCGCGGAGGAGATTTTTCACAAGGCCTGCTTTGGGACTGGAGCGGCGGAATCGGCAATTTTAGCCCAGAAGCCACCCCGATCCATTGAACCGGGGCCGAGCGGGGCGCTTGGCGTACCGGATCAGGCCGTCCCCGCGCCCATCCAGCCGCGCGCGGCCATCGATACCGGGGCTCCGTCGCCGATCACGACATGGTCGAGCAGGCGGATATCCACCAGGGCCAAGGCCTGCTGCAGCAGCGTGGTGATCCGGCGGTCCTCCAGCGAGGGTTCGGCACTGCCGGAAGGGTGGTTGTGGCTGACGATCACCGCGGCCGCGTTGTGCAGCAGGGCGCGGCGGACCACTTCGCGTGGGTAGACCGCTGCAGCATCCACCGTGCCGCTGAACAGCTCCTCGCAGGCCAGTGTGCGGTGCTGGTTGTCCAGGAACAGTGCGGCAAAAACCTCGTTGGGCCGGGCGCGCAGCCGCTGCTTGAAATAGCGCCCGGCGGCGGCCGGGTCGCGCAGGCTCTCGCCGCGGGCCAGCTCGGCCGCCAGATGGCGATGCGCCAGTTCCAGCCCGGCCACCAGCTTGCAGCTGCGCGCCGGCCCAAGGCCGGGCAGGGCCGCCAGCGCGGCGGCCGGGAGGTCGAGCAGGTTGCGCAGGGGGCCGTGGGCCTGCAGCAGGTCGCGGGCGGTTTCGACCGCGTCGCGGCCGCGCAGGCCCGAACCCAGGAAGATCGCCAGCAGCTCGGCATCGGACAGCGCGCCGGCGCCTTGGGCAAGCAGCTTTTCGCGGGGACGCTCGGCACTGGGCCAGTCTCGGATCGACATGGCGCCAGTCTCCCTCGGTGCCGAGCGGGCCACCATCAGTGAACCGGGTGGCATCGTGTCGGTAAATGCAGGGCATCGTGCCAAGTCGGGCGGTTGCTTATGACGAAAATCTGCCTGCTTATGCCGCTGGCGCATCAGGCGGCTTACGGACCATCGGGTAAGCTAATCGCCTCGGTTCGACAGGAACACCCAAGGTGGCTGACTCCCCCCAGGCTTCTCCGGCGGCCGCGCGCCCGTTGGAAGGCCAGAAGCTGTTGTTGTGCGTTGGTGGCGGGATCGCTGCCTACAAGTCGCTGGAACTGGTGCGCCGCCTGCGCGATGCCGGGGCCCAGGTGCAGGTCGCGATGACCGCCGGGGCCCAGCAGTTCGTCACCCCGCTGAGCTTTCAGGCGCTGTCTGGCCAGCCGACCCGCACCACCCTGTGGGACAGCGCGGCCGAGCAGGCCATGGGCCACATCGAGCTGGCCCGCTGGGCCGATCGCATCGTGGTCGCGCCGGCCACGGCTGATCTGCTCGCGCGCCTGGCCCACGGCCACGCCGATGATCTGGTCACCACCCTGTGCCTGGCCACCACCGCGCCGCTGACCGTCTGCCCGGCGTTGAACCACCGCATGTGGCTGCACCCGGCCACCCAGGCCAACATCGGCCTGCTGCGCGAGCGCGGCGCCCAGGTGATCGGGCCGGAAGACGGGCCGCTGGCCGAAGGCGAGTCCGGCCCCGGTCGGCTCACCGAAGCGCACGCGATCGTGGCCGCGCTGGCCCGGCTGCAGGCGCCGGCCCCCGCCGAGCCACCGGCGAGCAGTGAACTGAAGGGTCTGCGCGTGCTGATCAGCGCCGGCCCGACCTATGAAGATATCGACCCGGTGCGCTACGTCGGCAACCGCAGCAGCGGCAAGATGGGCTATGCCCTGGCCGCCGCCGCCGCCCGCCTGGGCGCGCAGGTGGTGCTGGTCAGTGGCCCGGTCCAGCTGGCCACGCCCGCCGGGGTGCAGCGGATCGATGTGCGCTCGGCCGCACAGATGCGCGAAGCCGTGCTCGGCGCACTGCCCGCCGACATCTACATCGGTGCGGCCGCGGTGTCCGATTACACGCCGCGCCAGGTCGCTCCGCAGAAACTCAAGAAGACCGCCGACACCCAGAGCCTGACGCTGGAGCTGGTGCGCACCCCGGATATCCTGGCCGAGGTGGCCACGCAGACCAACGCGCTCAAGCTGGTGGTCGGCTTCGCCGCCGAAACCCACGATGTGGAGAAATACGCGCGCGGCAAGCTGGTGGACAAGCGCCTGGACCTGGTGATCGCCAACCAGGTCGGGATCAGCACCGGCGGTTTCGAGAGTGATGAAAACGCCGCCACGGCCTACTGGCAGGGCGGCGAACAGGTGTTCCCCGGCACCTCCAAGGCTGTGTTGGCCGAACAACTGTTGTCCCTGATTGCCCAGAGGTTGCACGCATGACCATCGATTCCTCCCTGCAGCCGTTGCAGGTCAAGCTGCTCGACCCGCGTTTCGGCGACGAATGGCCGCTGCCGGCCTACGCCACCGAGCACAGCGCCGGCCTCGATCTGCGCGCGGCGCTGGAGACCGAACTCACCCTGCAGCCAGGCGACACCGCGCTGATCCCCAGCGGCATCGCCATCCATATCGCCGACCCGAACCTGGCCGCCGTGGTGCTGCCGCGCTCCGGCCTGGGCCACCGCCACGGCATCGTGCTGGGCAACGGCACCGGCCTGATCGACGCCGATTACCAGGGTCCGCTGCTGATCAGCGCCTGGAATCGCGGGCGCGAACCCTTCACCCTTCAGCCCGGCGACCGCATCGCCCAGCTGGTCGTGCTGCCGATTGCACGCGTGGCCCTTCAGGTAGTGGATACTTTCACCGAAAGCGCCAGGGGAACGGGTGGATTCGGCCATACCGGGGTGCGCTGATAGGGGAGCTTCATGAGCAAGGCGAAGGCGGAAGGACGGCCGCGATGGACATCAGGGCGCTCGGTGCCCCTGTTGGCCGTGCTGCTGGTGCTGTTGGCGATCTGGTTCGGTTGGAGCGGCGTGCGCCAATGGCGCCAGGCTGCGGTCGGTGACGCGCTGGAGCAGTCGCGCGACCGCGTGGTCGAAGGCCTGCAGACGGCGCTGACCGGTCAGCTCGGCAAGCTCGGCAAGGTGCTCAAGACCGAGCGCGTTGCCACTGCACTGGCCAGCGGCAATGCACAAGGTGCCGCTGTCGCCATCCGCGAAGGCTGGCCGGGCGTGGAAGACGTCCAGATCCTCACCGCCGATCTCGATGCGGCCTACGCCGATCCGAAGGCCTTCGGTTATTCGCGCCTGGCCCTGCTCGAGGCGGCCATCGCCGATGACAAACCTGTCGGTCGCGTGGTGCGCGATGCCGGCGGACAGCGCCTCGGCCTGGCCGCGGCGGTGGAGCTTGGCCCGCAGGGGGAGGCCGTGGTCTACGTGCGCCAGCCGCTGCTGCGCTTGACCGGCATATTCGACCAGGTCGCCGTGCCGGGTGATGGTTATCTCGCGCTTCGCCAGGGCAGCCACAACGTCGTCGAACAGGGCAGCCGCGGGCTGTCCGGTGGTGCTGAAGCACTGGCGCGCCCGATCGGCCGCAGCGGACTGCGCCTGTCGGCCGCGGTGCCGGACATCGAGCCGGGTCCGCTGGGACTGGGCGCGATCTCCAGTGCGATCGTGGCCGTGTTGCTGCTGTTGATTGCCGTGCTGCTGGTGCTGGGCAAAGGCAAGGTGCCGTTGCCGCGTCGCCGTGGTGCTGCCGACAGTGGTGCCGACGCCGGCCCCACCTTGAGTGAAAGTCTGGCCCAGGTACCGCTCGCGGTGGCCGCCGTCGAAAGCAACGACGAGACAGCCGCGACCTCGCCGCCGCCGTCCGTGCCGGGCGAGACCGTCGCGGCCGAGATCTTCCGCGCCTACGACATCCGCGGCATCGTCGGCCGCGAGCTGACCCCCAAGGTCGCCGCCCTGATCGGCCAGGCGATCGGCTCGGTGCTGCAGGTCCAGGGCCTGCGCGACATCGTGGTGGGCCGCGATGGACGCCTCTCCGGTCCCGAGCTCACCGCCGGTCTGATCGAAGGCCTGCGCCGCGCCGGCTGCAACGTCACCGATATCGGCCTGGCGCCGACGCCGGTGGTGTACTTCGCCAGCTACCACCTGCGCGCGGGAAGCTGCGTGGCGGTGACCGGCAGCCACAACCCGCCGGACTACAACGGCTTCAAGATCGTGGTCGGCGGCGAAACGCTGTCCGGCGATGCGATCACCGAGCTGTACCACCGCATCCGCGATGGCCAGCTGCACGTGGCGCCCGAGCCGGGCAGTTTCCAGACCCGCGAGGTCAATGCCGATTACATCCAGCGCATCGCCGATGACGTGCAGCTGGATCGTCCGCTCAAGGTGGTCGCCGACGCTGGCAATGGTGTCGCCGGCGAGCTTGCCCAGCCGCTGCTGGAAGCGATCGGTGCCGAGGTCATTCCGCTGTACTGCGATGTGGACGGCACCTTCCCGAACCACCATCCGGACCCGAGCGATCCGCACAACCTGGAAGACCTGATCCAGACCGTGAAGCGCTTCGATGCGGATATCGGCCTGGCCTTCGATGGCGACGGCGACCGTCTCGGCGTGGTCACCCGCGAAGGCAGGATCATCTACGCCGATCGCCTGCTGATGCTGTTCGCCGCCGATGTGCTGATGCGCAACCCGGGCGCGCTGGTGATCTACGACGTGAAGTGCAGCGGCAAGCTCTCCGACTACGTGCTGCGCAACGGTGGCAGCCCGCTGATGTGGAAGACCGGCCATTCGCTGATGAAGGCGAAGATGCGCGAAACCGACGCCGAGCTGGCGGGCGAGATGAGCGGGCACTTCTTCTTCAAGGAACGCTGGTTCGGCTTCGACGATGGCCTGTACGCCGCCGCGCGCCTGCTGGAGATCCTGGCCCAGCGCGAAGAGAGCCCCTCGGAGGTATTGGACGAACTGCCTGACAGCGTCTCCACTCCGGAGCTGAAAGTGCCGGTCGATGCGGGTACCCCGCACGCGCTGGTGTCGCTGTTCGTGTCCTCGGTGCAGGTGGAGGACTCGCCGTTCGCCGGTGCGCGCCTGTCCACCATCGACGGCCTGCGTGCCGATTTCCCCGATGGCTGGGGACTGGTGCGCGCGTCCAACACGACGCCGGTGCTGGTGCTGCGTTTCGAGGCCGATGACGAGGCAGCGCTGGAGCGCATCAAGGCCCTGTTCCGCGCGCAGCTGCAACCGCTGCTGCCCGGTGTGGACCTGGGCTTCTGATCGGCGTGGGTACCGACCAACGGTCGGTACCTACCCCTTGAACCGCAGGCCCACGCCCGGCTCGGTGAACAGATAGCGCGAATCCAGCGCCGAATCACCGAGCTTGTGGCGCAGCTTGCCGACCAGAATCCGCAGGTAATGCGTGTCGTGCTGATGCGTCGGCCCCCAGATCTCCTGCAGGATCTGCGGCTGGGTCACCACGCGCCCGGCATTGCGCAGCAGCAGTGACAACAGCGCGTACTCCTTGCGCGTCAATGCCACCGGCGTACCGTCCAGATGTACTTCGCGCCGTACCAGGTCGATATGCAGGTGCCCATCATCGAACTGCGGCAGCACGCCCTCGCTGGAGACCGTGCGCGAGCGCAGCAGTGCACGCACACGCGCCATCAGTTCCTGCGTGCCGAACGGCTTGGTCACGTAGTCGTTCGCACCGGCATCCAGCGCCCGCACCTTCTCGGTCTCGCTCGCACGCACGGTCAACATGATCACCGGCACCTGGCTCCACTGACGCAGCTCGCCCAGCACGTCATGGCCTTCCATGTCGGGCAGGCCGATATCCAGGATCACCAGGTCCGCCCCTTCGCCGACCAGCGCTTCCAGCCCGGCCTGGCCGGTCGCGGCCTGGGACACGCGGTAGCCCTGCGCGCGCAGGCTGATCTCCAGGAAGCGCCGGATCTGCGCTTCATCGTCGATCACCAGCACGCGCGCCGGGGGCACGCCGTGGGAAGCCTCAGGAATCATCGGTGTCATCGGCAGGGTGGGGGTGCAGCAGGGGCAGCGTGATGCGGATCAGGGTACCGCGTCCGTCGCGGCCGGGCAGCGCCTGCACGCTGCCGCCATGCGCGCCGATCATGCCCTGGCAGATGGTCAGGCCCAGCCCGGTGCCGTGCCGACCGCGGTCGCCCCGCTCCACGCTGTAGAACATGTCGAAGATCCGTGCCCGCTCGTCGTCGGGAATACCGGGGCCGGCATCGAGCACGTCGATGCGCAGCTCACCCTCGACCAGCCGCGCCTGTACCTCCACCGCCGCGCCGGGCGGGGAGAACTTGGCCGCGTTCTCCATCACGTTGAACACGGCCTGCTCGACCAGCGCCGGATGCACCCAGATCGGCGCCAGTTCAGCGGGAATATCCAGCTTGAGCAGCACGTCGGGCTGATAGCGCTGCAGGCGGCGCGCGGCCGAGCCGACCAGCTCATCCACGCCGATCCAGTCGCGGTTGATCTGCAGGCCGTCGTGGCCGAGCCGGGTCATGTCCAGCAGGTTCTGGATGTAGCGGTCCAGGCGCTCGCCTTCGACCAGGATGGTGTCCAGCAGGGCGCGGCGGTCGCTGGCATCCATCGCATCGGCGTAGCTGGAGAGGCTGTCGGCCGAGCCGATCATCGCCGCCAGCGGCGAGCGCAGGTCATGCGAGACCGAGGACAGCAACGCCGAGCGCAGCCGCTCGGTCTCGTTGCTCACGTGCGCCTTTTCCAGATCCGCCACCAGCTGGGTGCGCAGCGCGGCCTGGGCAATGTCGTCCACCATTGCCTCGGCCAGCTGGCGCTGCTCCGGCGTCAGCCGCGGCGCCTCGCGCGGGAAGCGCATGCCGGCCACGCCGATCGACCGGTCATCACCGTCCAGCAGCGGGAGGAACCACCAGCCCGCACCGGCCAGCGTATCGGTGAAGCGTCCGCTGGGCTGGGCATGCCGGTACGCCCAGTCGGCCGCGGCCAGATCGGTATCGCCCGGTGCGGCGCTGCCACTGGCGCTGATGTGCTGCCCGATGCGCAGCCAGGCAGGCGCATCCATCGCCTGTTCCAGCGCTTCGCGGCCGGCCTGCGCGACCTGCTCGTTGTTCGGCGCACTGGCCAGCTGCCGGCCCAGTGCCTGGCGCGCATGCGCGTGCCGGTTGGCCGCGCGCAACGCCACCACCTGCATGCGCAGGCGCGAGGCCAGTCGCCCGGCCACCAGAGCGGCGGCCAGGAACAGGAAGACCGTGATCACGCCCTGGCGCGCGCTGATCGCGAAGGTGAAACGCGGCGCGATGAAAAAGAAGTTGTAGGCCAGGAAGCACAACGCTGCCGCGATGACCGCCGCGCTGGTACGGCTGCGCGCAGCGACCATCACCACTGCCACGATGAACACCATCGAGAGGTCGTACAGCCCGATCCAGCGTTCGGCGACCAGCGCCACCAGGCAGGCGATCGCCGTGGCGCCGAGCGCCAGCAGCGCATCCTTGCCGGCGCTGCGGCTGGGTATCGACAGCCCGGACCGGCGCGCCCGGGCACGTGCCTGTGGGGTACCGATGATGGTGATCTCGAAATGCGCGCCGCGCCGGATCAGCTGCTGGGTCAGCGTGCGGTTGAGCATGCGCGCCAGCGGGCGCTCGCGCGTGCGGCCCAGCACCAGCGTGGAGACACCGTTGTGTGCGGCATGGTCAAGCAGTGCATCGGCGATGCTGGAGCCATGCAGCAGCTCCGCTTCACCCCCGAGGCGGCGGGCGAGGGCGAAGGCGGCATCGATCTCGCGCCGGGTCTGCTCATCGTGCGCGCGTGCCTGCACCGTCACCACCGTCCACGGCGCATCGCGCCGCTCGGCGATGCGTCGGCCGACCCGCACCAGGTACTCGCTCTGGCCGCCGCCATCGATCGCCACCAGCACCCGCCGGCGCAGCGGCAGGTTGCCTTCGCCGCGCGCGGCACGGGTTTCGCGCAGGCTGCTGTCCACGCGGTCGGCAGCCTCCTGCATCGCCAGCTCGCGCAGCGCGGTCAGGTTGGCCGGCGAGAAAAACGCCTGCAACGCCTGCGCCGCCTGCTCCGGCACGTAGACCTTGCCCTGCTGCAGCCGCTCGATCAGCTCGCGCGGCGGCAGGTCCACCAGCACGATGTCGTGCAGGCGGTCGAGCACCGCATCGGGCACGGTCTCGCTGACCCGCACGCCGGTGATGCGCATGACCACGTCATTGAGGCTCTCCAGATGCTGGATGTTGACCGTGGTCCACACATCGATGCCCGCATCCAGCAGCTCCATCACGTCCTGCCAGCGCCGCTCGTGGCGACTGCCGGGCACGTTGCGATGCGCCAGCTCGTCCACCAGCACCAGCGCCGGGCGACGTGCCAGCACTGCATCCAGGTCCATTTCATCCAGCGCGTGCTGTTGATACTCGCGCTGCAGCAACGGCACCTGCGGCAGCCCCGCCAGCAGCGCCGAGGTCTCGGCGCGGCCGTGGGTTTCCACCAGCCCGATCACCACGTCCACGCCGCGTCGCAGCTGTTCGTGCGCGCGGGTGAGCATGCTGAAGGTCTTGCCCACGCCGGGGGCCGCACCCAGGAACACGGTGAGTTTGCCGCCGGCTTCGCGCTGCAGGCTGTCGACCAGGGCATCGGCCTGGCGCGTACGGGAGTCGCTCATGGGCTGGGATTGTGCGCCCAGGACGATACGCAGCGCATCAAGGCCTACCGTAGCGCCGGGCCGTGCCCTGCTGCGCGTCGAGAGCAACGTTCAACGTCATCACGTTCACCCGCGGCTGGCCGAGCACCCCCCATTGCGGGCCCCGGGTATTGGCCTGCACCAACGCGGCGACGCGCTCCACCGGCAGGCCACGGCTGCGTGCCACCCGGGCGATCTGCACCTGCGCGGCGGCCGGGGAGATCTCCGGGTCCATGCCGGCGCCGGACTGGGTCACCAGATCGCCGGGAACCTGGGCGGCAGGCACGCCTTCGCGTGCGGCCACCGCAGTGATGGCCGCGTGCACCCGTTCCTGCAGCGCCGGGTTGCTGCGCGCCATGTTGCTGCCGGCGGCGGCCATCGGATCGTAGTTGGCCGCCGACGGCCGCGCCTGGAAGTAGCCATCGCCGACGAACGGCTGGGCGATCAACCGCGAGCCGCGCACCTGCCCATTGCGGATCAGCAGGCTGCCATCGGCCTGCGCCGGAAACAGCAGCCGGCTTACGCTGGTGGTGGCCACCGCGTAGGCCAGGCCAAGCAGCAGCAGGCTGCTCACGCCGAGCACGAGGGCCGCGCGCCAGGCGCTGTCCTGCTGCAGCTGGGTGGAGGTGGCAGCGCGGCTGCGTGCCGCGTGGGAAACGGAAGTAGCAAGCGAGCGGTTCATGCGCCGAATACCGAGACAAGGAAGAGGTCGATCACTTTGATGGCCGCGAACGGCAGCAGCACACCGCCGAGTCCGTACACGAGCATGTTCCGGCGCAGCAGCGCCGTGGCTGTGGCCGGGCGGAAGCGCACCCCGCGCAACGCCAGCGGGATCAGCGCCGGGATCACCAGGGCGTTGAAGATCAGTGCCGCCAGCACTGCATTGCGCGGGCTGGACAGGTGCATCACGTTCAACGCCGCCATCGCCGGCAGGGTCGAGGCGAACAGCGCCGGCAGGATCGCGAAATACTTGGAGACATCGTTGGCCAGCGAGAAGGTGGTCAGTGCACCACGCGTGATCAGCTGCTGCTTGCCCACTTCCACCACCGCCAGCAGCTTGGCCGGATCCGAATCCAGATCGACCATGTTGCCGGCCTCCTTGGCCGCCTGCGTACCGGAGTTCATGGCCAGCCCGATGTCGGCCTGGGCCAGTGCCGGTGCATCGTTGGTGCCGTCGCCGACCATCGCCACCAGCCGCCCACCGGCCTGCTCGGCACGGATGCGGGCCAGCTTGTCTTCGGGGCGGGCCTCGGCGATGTAATCGTCCACGCCGGCCTCGGCCGCGATCGCCGCGGCGGTCAGCGGGTTGTCGCCGGTGATCATCACCGTGCGGATGCCCATCGCGCGCAGCTGCGCGAACTTCTCGCGCATGCCGTGCTTGACCACGTCCGAGAGCTCGATCACGCCCAGCACATGGCGGCCTTCGCACACCACCAGCGGCGTCGCACCGTTGCGCGCCACCTGTTCCACGCGGCCCGGCAGCTCCGACGGCACCGTGCCGCCCAGCTCACGCACATACGCAGTGATCGCATCGGAGGCGCCCTTGCGGATGCGGCGGCCGCCGTCCAGATCGACGCCGGACATGCGGGTCTGCGCGCTGAAGGCCAGATAGTCCGCACGGTCCGGCTCGGCCGTGGTGCAGCCCTGCTCACGTGCCAGCCGCACCACCGACTTGCCTTCCGGGGTCGGGTCGGCCAGCGAGGAGAGCAGCGCCGCCTCGCGCAGCTGGCTGGCGTCGATACCGGCCAGGGCATGGAAATGCGTGGCCTGGCGGTCGCCGTAGGTGATGGTGCCGGTCTTGTCGAGCAGCAGCACGTCCACATCGCCAGCCACTTCCACCGCCTTGCCGGACTTGGCCAGCACGTTGGCGGCCAGCGCACGGTTCATGCCGGCGATGCCGATGGCCGGCAGCAGGCCGCCGATGGTGGTCGGGATCAGGCACACCAGCAGCGCGATCAGCAGCAGCGGATCGACCTGCACGCCAACGAACGCCCCGATCGCCGGCAGCGTCGCCACCACCACCAGGAAGGTCAGCGTCATCGCCGCCAGCAGCAGGGTCAGAGCGACCTCGTTCGGGGTCTTCTGGCGGTTGGCGCCTTCCACCAGCGCGATCATCCGGTCCAGGAAGCTGTGGCCCGGCTCGGCGGTGATGCGCACGATGATCTGGTCGGAAAGCACCTTGGTGCCACCGATCACGCCACTGCGGTCGGTGCCTGCTTCGCGCAGCACGGGGGCCGATTCACCGGTCACCGCCGCTTCGTTGATCGTGGCCAGGCCCTGCACGATCTCGCCATCGGCCGGGATCAACTCGCCAGCACTGACGATGACATGGTCGCCCGGGCGCAGTTCGGCCGCCGGGACCTGGGTTTCACTGGCGTCGGCATGCGCGGCGGCCAGCCGGCGCGCGCTGAGGTCCTGGCGGGCCCGCCGCAGCGAGGCGGCCTGGCCCCGGCCACGCGCTTCGGCGACGGCCTCGGCGAAGTTGCCGAACAGCACGGTCAGCAGCAGGATCGCGGTGACCGCCAGGCCGAAGCCCAGCGGCGCATTGCCGGTCAGCGTCACCAGCGCGCTGACTACCGTGCCGACCATCACCACGGCCATCACCGGGCTGTGCAGCAGGTGCCGCGGCGAGAGCTTGATCACGGCATCGCGCAGGGCACGGCGCCAACCGGCGCCATCCAGCAGGCGCTGGCGGCGGTGCGAAGAAACGTTCAACGGATACGTACTCATGGCAGGAGGTCTCAGTGCAGCGTCAGCGACAGGTGGTCGGCGACCGGGCCAAGCACCAGCGCCGGCATGAACTGCAATACGGTGAGGATGACGATCAGCGCGATCAGGGTCAGCGCGAAGGTCGGGGTTTCGATCTGCAGCGTGCCGGCCGATTCCGGCGCCCGCCGCTTGGCCGCCAGCTGCGCGGCCACGATCAACGGGATCACCAGCACCGGGTAGCGGCCCAGCAGCAGCACCAGGGTGCAGCTCAGGTTCCACCACACGGTGGCATCGCCAAGGCCCTCAAAGCCCGAGCCGTTGTTGGCGAACGCCGAGGTGTACTCGTAGAACACCTGGCTGATGCCGTGGAAGCCGGGGTTGGAGCTGCCGGTGATCGACGGGATCGCCAAGGTCAGTGCGGTGAAGCCCAGGATGGTGATCGGCTGCAGCAGCACCAGCAGCGCGAGCAGGCGCACCTGCGGCGTTTCCAGCTTGCGGCCGAACAGTTCCGGGGTACGGCCGGTCATCAGGCCGGCCAGGAATACGCCCAGCATCAGGTACACGATGAACTGCTGCAGGCCGCAGCCGATGCCGCCCCAGATCGCGTTGACCAGCATGTTGACCATCGGCACGGCACCGGCCAGCGGGCTGAGCGAGTCATGCATGCCGTTGACCGAACCGTTCGATACCTGGGTGGTGATCGCGGCCCACAACCCCGTGCCATCGGCACCGAAGCGCACTTCCTTGCCCTCCATCAGCAGCGGGCTGGCCGCGGTCGCCGAGTGACCCTCCAGCCATACGGTGGCGGCGATCGACACGCTGGACATCGCCAGCATGCAGCCGAACACCAGCCCGGCCAGGCGCTTGCGCCCGGTGAACGCGCCGAGCATGAAGATCACCGCGATCGGGATCAGCAGGATGCCGATCAGTTCCAGCGCGTTGGACAGCGGGGTCGGGTTTTCCAGCGGCATCGCGCTGTTGGGGCCGTACCAGCCACCGCCGTTGGTGCCCAGCTGCTTGGCCGCGACCATCGCCGCGACCGGGCCGAGTGGAATCTTCTGCGTCTCCATGCCGGCCGCGGCATCGATCGGCGTCGCCTGCGGACCCCCGGCGAGCGTGGCGGGCACGCCCTGGCGGGTCAGCAGCACCGCCCACAGCAGGCACAGCGGCAGCATGAAGCGCACGCACGCGCGCACCACATCGGCGTAGTAGTTGCCCACATCGACACGGCGGTCCCCACTGAGCAGCGCGGCCTGGTCGGCCGGCACGTCCTCAGGGCGCGCACTGAACAGCGCACGCAGGGTGGCCACCACCAGCGCCAGGCCCATCATCGGCGTCACCACCTGCAGGCCGGTGATCGCGGTCATCTGCGAGAAATAGGACAGCTGTGCCTGGCCGGAATAGTGCTGCTGGTTGGTGTTGGTCAGGAACGACACCATCGTGTGCAGCGCGGTGTCCCAGCGCAGGTTGGGGATCTGGTCGGGATTGAACGGCAGCCAGGCCTGGGTCATGAAGACCGCCTGCACCAGCACCGCGATCACCACGTTGCTGAGCAGGAAGGCGCCCACGTAGCCACGCCAGGACATACCGCGCGCCGGGTTGACCCCGAGCAGCCGGTACAGCGGTTTTTCAATCCACCCGAACAGCGCGTCGCCGCGCATCGGGCCACCGCGCATCACCCGGGCCAGGTACAGCCCCAGTGGAAAGGCCAGCACGATGCTGGCCAGCAGGATCAACAGGATCTCGGTCATGGTCGGCTCCGGTCAGAAGGTTTCGGGCCGAAGCACGACGTACAGCAGATAGGCGGCGGCAACGAGCACGAGCACGCCGCACAGCAGGGAAAGCCAGGCAGACATGGTTGTGGCCTCAAACGCGGGAAAGAAGGGCGGCGGTGCGGGGCGCACCGGCGGCAGGGAACACAGGCAGATACGGGCTCATGGGACGTCCAGGTGGAACCACTCCACGTCAGGCGCTCATGGTCTGCCTGCCCGGCATAAACGCTCCACGCCCGAAACCCGCGACTCCCGTAAAAAATGCATAAAAAGGTGCGTCTTTGGTGCGAACGTTACGCCCCGCAGCGACCGGCAGGCCCCTCGGCAAATGTCCCCCGGCCGCCGCCTGACGGCGACAGCCTCCTCCTTGATTTTGCCCAGGGACCTGCCGGCCGCTACGGAGCTCAGCGTGTGGTAGGCCGAAGGCACACCGGCGCTTGCCGTGGGGCGCCAGTAGTCTGGATACGCGGGGTGCTATGCCCTTGTGGGCGAAATCAAGGAGGAGGGGACGGCCGCAGGCCGGCACCGGGGGACATTCGCCGACAAGGGCATAGCGCCCCAGCGCCCGACCCATCGACCGCCGCGCTTGAGAACGTCCAGAGCGCTTCACACTTGCCGCGAGGACAACACAAAAAAAGCGGCCCAAAAGGCCGCCTTCGTTTCAACGCTATCGCACATCCACCCTTACCCGCGCGGATCGCTCCCCACACCCTTCAGCAACCGATAACGCTGCAGCGTGCTCTCGATCTCCACATCCAGCGCCTGGCGCTGCTGCTCGAACGACGCCTGCATGCGCCGTTGTGCCACCAGCTCGGCATGCCGCTCACGGATGCGCGCGGCCTGCTTGTCCGGTACCGGCTGCCCATCCAGCTCGCGGTTGCCCGCAGTGGCCAGCAGGGTGACCAGCGCATCACGCACGCTGGCCACGTTGTAACTGGCGGTATGGATGTTGTTGTCCAGGATGCCGCTGCGCTCGGTAAACACCCGGCGCAGCTCGTCCTCGCTTTCATACGTGGCCAGCATTGCCTGTTCGGTGCGTTGGCGGGTCTGCTCGGCGGCCACGTCCAGGCGCTGCTGCGTGGCCTGCGCCGCGGCATCCGCGCGCTCTTCCTCGGTCAACGTGCGCTGTACTTCGCCGCTGCGCATGCCGCTGCGCAGGTTGAACTCCTCGCGCGCGCTGTTCACCGCCTCCTGGGGCAGGGCATCACTGCAGATGCGCTCGCTGCCCTTGTTCCAGCAGTACAACTTCTTGGGCGTCGCATCGGCCGCGCGCTTCTGCGCCTGGGCAGGCAACAGCGGCACGGCCAGCAACAGGCCGACAACGGTGAACGTGGCAAACCTGGACATGGTGAAAGCCCCCTGCTCTCAACGCGTAGGACGGCTGCCGTAGCGGGAACGATAGTCCTCCAGCGGCTGCCGGTAGCCGACAAGTTCCGGATTTCCGGAGGCAAAATCAAGCAGGTCGGCCAGCGTGGCCACGGCGACCACCGGAATCCCGGCTTCTTCGGCCACGGCCTGGGCGGCCGAACGGCGGTCGGTTTCCGAGGCGATCTCCTGGCGGTCCAGCGCCACCACGATGCCGGCCGGGGTGCCACCGGCGCCCTTGATGATTGCCAACGCCTCGCGGATCGCGGTGCCGGCGGTGATCACGTCATCCACGATCAGCACGCGCTTGCCATTCATGTCAGCGCCGATCAGGTTGCCGCCTTCGCCGTGGTCCTTGGCTTCCTTGCGGTTGAACGACAGCGGCAGGTCGCGGCCGCGCTGGGCGAATTCACAGGCGGTCGCGGTGGCCAGCGGAATGCCCTTGTAGGCCGGGCCGAACACGACGTCGAACTTCAGCCCGGTCGCTTCCACGGCATCGGCGTAGCAGGCCGCCAGCTGGGACATGCGCGCGCCGGAATCGAACCGGCCGGCATTGAAGAAATAGGGGCTCAGACGGCCGGACTTCAGGGTGAACTGGCCGAAACGCAGGGCATCGGCGGTCAGGGCCAGTTGCAGGAAACGGTGGCGATGGTCGCTCATCAAGACTCAATTCAATTCATTTGGAGCGCAAATCCTAATGCATGCCCGCACTTTTCCGCTCGCCGGCCCCTGCGGCCCGGTGTCGCACAGTGCGGCGAGACGACCCGCAATGCCCCGGCGCGCGGTAATCGCGTCCGTTTCCAGCCAGCCCCTGCAAGGGCCGAAACGGTATGCTCTTGCGGGTATCGTTCCAGACCCGGGTCAGCATGCGCATCATCAGTTTCAACGCCAATGGCATCCGTTCCGCCGCCACCAAAGGCTTCCTCGAGTGGTTCCGCGCCCAGGACGCCGACGTCCTGTGCATCCAGGAAACCAAGGCCCAGGAAGACCAGCTGACCGACCCGATGTTCCGCCCGGACGGGCACCATTGCTTCTACCGCGATGCCATCACCAAGAAGGGCTACAGCGGCGTGGCGATCTACAGCAAGCGCGAGCCGGACCAGGTGATCACCTCGCTGGGCTGGGCCCCGTTCGACGATGAAGGTCGCTACATCGAGGCCCGCTACGGCAACCTCAGCGTGGTCTCGTTCTATATCCCGTCGGGCAGCTCGGGTGATCTGCGCCAGGGTTTCAAGTACGAAGTGATGGAATGGCTGCGCCCGATCCTGGCCGGCTGGTTGGCCAGTGGCCGCGACTACGTGCTGTGCGGCGACTGGAACATCGTGCGGTCCGCGCTGGACATCAAGAACTGGAAATCCAACCAGAAGAACTCCGGCTGCCTGCCGCCCGAGCGCGACTGGCTCAACGGCCAGTGCGTGGACGCCGACCAGGCGCTGGATATCGCCGCCGGCCAAGGCTGGACGGATGCCTACCGCCTGCTGCACCCGCAGGGTGAGGACTACACCTGGTGGAGCAACCGCGGCCAGGCGCGCGCCAACAACGTCGGCTGGCGCATCGATTACCAGTTCGTCAGCCCGGGCCTGCGCGATCGCCTGCGCAGCTGCTCGGTCTACCGCGATGAGCGCTTCTCCGACCATGCCCCCTTCACGGTGGACTACGCCCCATGAGTGATGCGGTCGCCAAGCCGCGCCGTCCCTGGCAACGGGTGCTGGCCAACCTGCGCCAGCGCAAGGTGCTGGCTATGCTGCTGCTGGGCTTCAGTTCCGGCCTGCCGATCTACCTGGTCGGCAACACGCTCGGCTTCTGGATGCGCAAGGAAGGCATCGAGCTGACCACCATCGGCTTCCTGTCGTGGGTGGGCCTGGCCTACTCGATGAAGTTCCTGTGGGCCCCACTGGTGGACAAGGTCAACGCGCCGCTGCTGGGGCGCTTCGGCCGCCGCCGTGGCTGGATGCTGTTGTCCCAGCTGGTGGTGGCCGTGGCGCTGGTGGGCATGGCGCTGGTTCAGCCCAAGGGCGGTCATTTCGTCTTCCTGGGCATCGCCTGGGAGCACCTGGTGGTGTTCGGGGTCATGGCCACCGTGGTGGCGTTTGCGTCCGCAACGCAGGACATCGTCATTGATGCCTGGCGCATCGAGATTGCCGAGAACAGTGAACAACTCGGGCTGCTGACTTCCTCGGCTGCGCTGGGCTATCGCACCGCGCTGCTGGTTACCGATGCGCTGATCCTGCTGATCGCGGCCCGCGTTGGCTGGCAGGTTTCGTATGAAATCATGGCCGGGCTGATGGCATTGGGTGTCGTAGCCGTGGTCATGGCAAAAGAGCCAGCGCGTGCGCAGCTGGCGGTGCAGACCCAAGCAGCTGCGTTGTGGACGCCACGCGGCCTGTTTGACGCACTGGTTGGACCGTTCGTGGCCTTCCTGCGCGAACACCGCAGTGGCGCGATCCTGATCCTGCTGGCCATCAGCATCTACCGCATGGCCGACTTCATCATGGGCCCGATGGCTAACCCGTTCTATGTGGACTTGGGGCTGGCCGAGGAGACTGTGGGCGCGGTGCGCGGCTCGGTCGGGCTGGTCGCCACCTTCATCGGTATTGCCGCTGCCGGTTTGGTATCGGTGCGTTGGGGCGTACTCGCCACCTTGCTCGTCGGCGCAGTGCTGGGCCCGGCCTCCAACCTCGCTTTTGCGTGGCTGGCCTATGTCGGCCCGGACCCGACCAGCTTCGCCATCGCCATGGCCATCGACAACATCTCCGGCGGCTTCGCCGGCACGGCGTTGATTGCCTACATGTCCAGCCTGACCAGCATCGGCTACACCGCCACCCAGTACGCCTTGTTGAGTTCGTTTTACGCAATGCCGGGCAAGGCATTGAAAGGACTCTCCGGCTGGGCGGTGCAGTCGCTGGCTCAGGGCCGCACCCTACTGGAAGGCTATGCGCTGTTCTTCACCGGCACCGCGTTGATCGGCATCCCGGTAGTGATTCTGTGTGCGTTGTTGATCCGGCAGCAACGCCGACGCACCCCGGCGATTTGAGGCTCCGTTGCTGGCGGCCCCCCCACTGCGCCATGATCCATCAAGTTGTGCCGCGGGGATGGCGGCGCGCCAACGGGGAGAACGATGGCTGATCTACTGCTGCGGGAGGTGGACCCGCTGTTGCTGGAACGTATCCGCCGCATTGCGGTTGCGCGCGGCTGGACCCGCGAGGACACCTGCGTGGCGCTGCTGGAGCAAGGCCTGTTCGCCAGCGAACTGGAGGTCCGCAGTGGCTTCCACGATCCCGAAGTCGATGCGCTGGCAGATGCGATCGCCGCCTTGCAGGCGTTGCCGGACGCGCAGGGGCTGTAACGGCGGCACGCCGCGAACGGCACATCGGCGATCACAGCCGCATGCAGCGACCCCTGCGGTGGCCCCTCAGCCCAGGTGGATCGCCCCGAGAATCCGCGGTCCCCGCGCCCCACTCACGCTCGGCAGATTGCCCGGCAACCCGGCCAGCGTGCGCTGCGCCAGCCACGCGAAGCCCATCGCCTCCAGATAATCCGGATCCAGCCCGTGCACCGCGCTGGACTCGATCACCACGCCCGGCAGCCGCGCACGCAAGCGTCGCAGCAGCTGCGGATTGCGCACGCCACCGCCGCACACCAGCACCCGTTTCGCGCCCGGCAGGTGCGCCAGCAGCGCATCGGCCACGGTGGCGGCGGTCAGTTCCAGCAGCGTCGCCTGCACATCCGCGCCCGATACTTGCCCCTCACCCAGCTGCGTCTGCGCCCAGTCCAGGTGGAACTGCTCGCGCCCGGTGCTCTTGGGCGGCGGCAGCGCGAACCACGGATCGGCCAGCCAGCGCGCCAGCAGCGCGGCATCCACCTGGCCACTGGCCGCGAACGCGCCGTCGGCATCGAACGGTTCGCCGCGATGGCGCTGGCACCAGGCATCCATCAACGCATTGGCCGGGCCGGTATCGAAGCCGCGCGGCGTGCCCTCGCGCGGGATCAGGGTGAGATTGCCGATGCCGCCCAGGTTGAGCACGGCACGGTCTTCATCGCTGTCGCCCAGCATCGCCAGGTGGAACGCCGGCATCAGCGGCGCGCCATGGCCGCCGGCGGCGACATCGCGCCGACGGAAATCGCCCACGGTGGTGATGCCGGTCAGCTCGGCGATGCGGTTGGCGTCGCCGATCTGCATCGTGAAGGCGGGAGCGGCCAGCGGCCGGTGGCGCACGGTCTGGCCATGCGAGCCGATTGCCTGCACCTGGGTACGGTCGATGCGCGCGCTGTCCAGCAGGCGGTTGGCGGCCGCGGCGAACGTGATCCCGACCTGGGCATCAAGGTGGCCCAGTGCATCAAGCGAGGTGATGGTGCCGCCTTCTCCCAGTGCGATCAGCTCGGCGCGGATCGCCGGATCCCAGTCGTGGGTCAGGCCATGGACGAAGCGGCAGCCCCCCTCGGCGGGGAACTGCACCAGCGCGGCATCGATGCCGTCGGCGCTGGTGCCGGACATCAGGCCCAGGTAGAGCGGGGTGGTGGGAACAACAGCAGAGGTCATGGCCAGGCGGTCCAACGGGTTGCGTGCAGCTTCCGCGCAACCCGTTGCCGCCGTCAATCGCAGCGATCAGCCGCGGTTGGATTTGACCGGCTTGCCGGCCTTCGCCGTGGCCGTATCGGCGGCCTTGGCATCCGGTGCCGGGCTGGCATCGGCGTAGATCAGCTTCTCCATGCCCTGGATGCGGGCCAGCGCCGGGGCGGTCTGCGCCCGGAAGGCAGCCAGCTCGGCGCCCTGCAGCGGCTCCGGCGGCGGCATCGTCACCGACAGCGGATTGCGGTGCACGCCGTTGACGCGGAATTCGTAGTGCAGGTGCGGGCCGGTCGCCAGGCCGGTCGAGCCGACATAGCCGATCACCGTGCCCTGCGCCACGCGCTGGCCGGTCTTGATCTTGCCGAAGCGCGACATATGCCCGTACAGGGTGGTGTGGCCGCGGCCATGATCCAGGATCACCACGTTGCCGTAACCGCGCTGGGTCCCGGCGAACTGCACGCGGGCATCGCCGGCGGCCATGATCGGGGTGCCGGTGCGCGCGGCGTAGTCCACGCCCTTGTGCATGCGCATCTTGCCCAGCACCGGGTGCTTGCGTGCGCCGAAGCTCGAGCTCAAGCGCGCGAACTGGATCGGCATGCGGATGAAGCTCTTCTTCAGCGGGCGGCCGCTGGCATCGAAGTACTCGGATTTGCCGTTGCGGTCGAAGCGGAAGCCGCTGTAGGTCTTGCCGCCCGAGCTGAAGGTCGCCGCGAGGATCTTGCTGGTGTCCACCTTCTCGCCTTCGCGCCAGGTTTCATCCAGCACCACGCTGAAACGGTCGCCCGGCTGCAGGTCCTTGGAGAAGTCGATGTCGTACTTGAAGATCTCGTCGGTCATCGTCGCGATCGCCGAGGGCGACAACCCGGCCTTGCGCGCGGCGGCATACAGCGAGCTGGTGATCTCGCCACTGGCGACCACGCGGCGGGTCGAGCTCTCGCGCTTGCTCACCGTTTCAGTGATCTTGTCGCCGGCCAGGGACAGCTCCACGCGGTTGTCGGCATCGCGGTCGAAGCGGATCGTGCGCAGCTCGCCGGACAGTGGCAGGTCGAAGGCGATCTCCGCACCCGGGCGCAGCCTGGTCAGCGATTCGCGCACACCGGGGTGCTCCAGCACCTGGTGCATCACCGTGGCCGGGATGCCGGCCTGGTCGAACAGATTGCTCAGGGTCTGGCCGCGCTGCACGCGGAGCACCTGCCAGCTGTCGCCCGGGGTCTGCTGCTGGCGTTCCAGCGACAGCGGCGGCAACGGCAGCGCCAGGGTCGAATGGCTGACCGAGTAGGGCGAGTCGATGGTGTGCGAGAAGCCGGGGACGATCGTGGCCACCAGGGCGCCGATGGTGGCGAACAGGCTGGCGTGCATCCAGTGGCGGCGGGTCCAGCGCTGGTTGAAGGCCGCAGGAAGATGCTGTTTGAGCTTCCGATGGAGGGCGGTGTCGTGGAGGACGTGGAGACGTTCCTTGAAGCGCTGCTTGCGCGCGCGGCCTTGATCGGAATTGAGCATCGTCGGTCTGTTCCTGGCTGGCCCGGGAGCGCGGGCCCAAACGTCGGTAACATAGACAGGTATAAATACCGCGTCAAACCCTTGTGCCTATTGGCTTTTGTGAAGCACCTGCGGTTAACTTGTACTTAACGTCATTCATATAAATAAGGCATTGCCGGGAGTTGTCACGTGTCCTCGATTGAAGAAGCCATCGCCCTGATCGGGCGAGGCGCCGATGAGATCCTCAAATCCGACGAACTGCGCCAGCGTCTGGAAAGCGGCCGTCCGCTGCGGGTCAAGGCCGGCTTCGACCCCACCGCGCCGGACCTGCACCTGGGCCACACCGTGCTGCTGAACAAGCTGCGCCAGTTCCAGGACCTCGGCCACCAGGTGATCTTCCTGATCGGTGACTTCACCGGGATGATCGGCGATCCCTCGGGCAAGAACGTCACCCGCAAGCCGCTCACCAAGGAAGACGTGCTGGCCAATGCGCGTACCTATGAGGACCAGGTCTTCAAGGTGCTGGACCGCGAGAAGACCGAAGTGCGCTTCAATTCGGAGTGGTTCGGCAAGATGGCCGCCGCCGACATGATCCGCCTGGCCGGCCAGCACACCGTGGCGCGCATGCTCGAGCGCGACGACTTCGCCAAGCGCTATGCCGCCCAGCAGTCCATTGCCCTGCATGAGTTCCTGTATCCGCTGGTGCAGGGCTATGACTCGGTCGCGCTGGAAGCGGACGTCGAACTGGGCGGTACCGACCAGAAGTTCAACCTGCTGATGGGCCGTGGCCTGCAGGAGCACTACGGGCAGAAGCCGCAGATCGTGCTGACCATGCCGCTGCTGGAAGGCCTGGACGGTGTGGCCAAGATGTCCAAGTCGCTCAACAACTATATTGGTATCAGCGAGCCGGCCATCGACATCGTCACCAAGACGATGAAGATCGGCGACGACCTGATGTGGCGCTGGATCGAGCTGCTCTCCTTTGATATCAGCCAGGCCGAGGCCAAGGCCCTGCGTGAGCAGGTCGAGGCGGGCGGGTTGAACCCGCGCGAGGTGAAGCTGCGCCTGGCCCGTGAGCTGACCACCCGCTTCCATGATGCGGCGGCGGCCGAACAGGCCATCGCCGGCTGGAATGCCGCGGTGACCGGGCAGGGCGATGTGACCCTGCTGCCGCTGCAGGAAGTGACCATTCCGGCCGAGGGCCTGCGTATTGGTGCCCTGCTGACGGCTGCCGGTCTCACCCCGAGCAACTCCGAAGCCTCCCGCAAGCTCAAGGAGCGTGCGGTGAAGGTGGATGGCCAGGTGGTGGAGGATGCCCAGCAGGTGTTCGTGCCCGGTTTTAAAGGCCTGCTGCAGGTCGGCAAGCGCACCTTCGCACGCGTGTTGCTGGTCGCAGCCTAAGTGGCACAAGGGGTTCGGGCGATCCGGACCCCTTCCAGCATGAATGTGGGCGGGACGACGTGAAAAAATGTCGTCTACCCCCTTCACAAACGACCCGGATAGGGACATACTTTCCCTCCCCCGACGCAGGGGCCACCGCAAGGCGGCAACCGCGAAGGAACAGGACTTCAACTTCTTCGAAAGAAGGTGTTGACGGAAACGAAAAGCCTGACATAATAGGCGGCTCGCAACGACGAAAGCCTCTGAGGCGAACGACGAAGCGGCATCGGCAACAACGGTTCACTTCGGTGAAACGGCCTTGAAAAAAGGTGTTGACGAAGCAGATAAGCCGGTCTACAATGGGCGGCTCGCAACGACGGAAACGTCGGGGCAAACGGAAGAAGGCGCTGAGGCCGATTCCAAAGTTC
>NZ_JAINFD010000005.1:0-312319 GCF_026130205.1 Stenotrophomonas sp. SRS1
ACATCTGTCCCTTAAAATGCAGACGCCCGATGCGGTGCATCGGGCGTCTCTGGCCGCCTAGCGGCGGCTGGATCATCCGCCACAGGTGTCAACCTATGGCAGGACGGGTCACCGGCTCCTGCCATAGCTTCCTGCAGGCCAAGACGATTCGGATGCCCCGGGCGTCTGGCTGCATGCTGGCGTTCTGATGGTTCCCCCTTCATAGCCCCCAGTGCTCACCGCAATGCACCCAGCCCGTGGGGCGAAATGGAATAATGAATCCGGGAATGTCTTGGGGCGGCAGCATGCTCGAAGGATACGGCCAGGCATCTCAGAATCCGCGACTGGCCGTAACCGTTACGTCCTACGTACAGAACACCGCCGCGCTCGGCGGCGGCATCCTGTGGTCGGCTTACTGGCAGACATACTCCGTCGCCGAGTGGACCATGTTCACATCGAGCTCTTCGTGCTCGATCTCGACGGTTTCTATGAGGGCGAAATAGACCACCGCGCGCGTGCCGACGCTGCACGCGGACGGCAGATCGCCAGCGTAAGCGTATCCGTTGATCGCATAAGACACGCCGTAGCAAGTCGAGCCCATCTGGTGCGGATTGTGGTTGCAGGCCATGCGCTGACCATTTGCCTCTGCGCTGGAGGCGTTGTAGTTGGCTGTCCAGCCGCTGACCGCATCGTTAGCGCAGGTGCCCGGGAAACCAGTGATCGGAGCTGCGCTGGCGTTGCAGGTGTAGTCTTCAGCGGCGATATAAGCGCTGTGTCTGAAGTATGCGCTTCGGCCGCTATCGACCCATTGAGCGGCGGCGGCGTCTTGGGCGAAGGCGGACAGGCCGAGCAGGCAAAGCGCAGCTGCGGCGAGAGGTGTAAATCCTTTCAACATGACTATCGTCCTCTGAATTGGCGTAGTGCACGCATCATGCGCGCCGACCGAGTCTACCCAGCCTGTCCGCTGAAAAATATGACGGGATAGGCATAGCTGAGTACGCGCTGCCAGAGGGACGCTGCTTAGGCGCCCCGGCCCCCGTGGTTGGCTGCCTCCCCCCCCCCCCCCCCCCCCGGATCCGGCGAGCACAGATTGGCCGGGCGTGACCTGCGGCGGTACAGGGTGAGTCCCGGCCTGGTGTGGGTATGGCTCGGCCATGTGCGGCCGATTTGTCCAGACCCGGACCCGAAACGCGGACACCCTTGGGCTTTCCTCAGTTAGTCAGCGACCTCATTTCGGTCCGGGACAGTCCAGGGTCAGCCGTCTTCTCCTCGATCCGATTGCCCGCGAGCAGGTGACGGCGTGAGGGAGGTGCAGGAGCAGGGAGTCATACAAGTATCGTAAAGGAGGTCCCGACTGGCGCAAGGGCGACGCATCTGGCAACGTCCCTCTCCTTTAGGAGACCGTATGCAAGACCCACTGCAACGCCCGGCGCAGTACAAAAATGTGGCATGGATATTAATCGGCACAACTATTCTTCTGCTCATTTCCACCGTAGGGCAGCGCGTTCTGAGCCTCTCTGATAAACGCGGACATCTGATCTGTGAGGACATGGGATCCTTGGATCCAAAGTCGGAAGCTTATGCTGCGAAAGTCATGGACTGCCTCAAAGAACGTCTGGCCCAACCCCAGAAGTAACCGTTGATGGGCTGCTCTTTGGCCTGCCGTACCGCGCGCGGACATTCGCACTCCGAAAACGCAAATGGTTCTCGCGCAGGCGATAGCCGTTTTTGTGCCCGTCTTCCGCCAGCAAGACAGCCGCTCAGCCCATCACGGCAACGTAAATTTCCGCGCCATCCGCAGCGGCCACACCGAAGTGAACTGCGCACCACCCACCAGGCGGTACGCCGCCGACACACTGTGCAGCACGCCCATCCCCTCCAGAACATCCTTGGTCTTCCGGAACGTCGGGCGCGGATCCGCAGTGAACATGAAAAGGTTGATCTCTTTCGCGCTGACGTCGTAGCCGTCCAGCGTGGCGGCCTTGCCAAGCGCCGTGGTCAGCTCGGCCTCCAGCGTGGCCAGAAAGGCCTCGTCGTCCAGCGACTTTCGCCAGAACTTGATCACAAGCTGGTAATCCATCAGGCGTTCCCGTCGTTCAAGAAGTGAACCGCCAAGGGTACCCGCATGGCAGTCATCACGCTGTCTTCGAGGCGGCCGCGATCGTCTGCGCGAGCCGGTCGGCGATGGCCTGCCGCACCTCCGGCGCCAGCCGCGAGCGCGATAGCGCTTCGAACACCCACATGCCGTCGGCGGCGAGCTTGGCGATGAACAGGTCCAGCGCGGCCGGGTCGCTCAGGTCCTGCGGCGTGGGCGGCGACCAACGCTCCACCACCGTGGTCCAGGGCTGCATGTTCTCGTCGGTGGCGGCTGCATCGAACATCAGCTGCAGCTCGGCCCGGCTCGCGGTCTGGGCACAGGTGAGTGCGTAGGCCTGGTAGCGTTCAGTCGCAGCCGCGGCCTCGCCCGGCTTGCCGGCCGCATCGATCATGCTCGCCTCCCACACGCCGGCCAGGTGCTGGTGGATGCCCTGGAGCAGCGCATCGCGCGAGGGGAAGTGGTACAGCAACCCGCCCCGGGCGATGCCGGATTCGGTGGCGACCGCTTCGAAAGTGAGCGCGGTGATGCCGTCGCGTTCGATCACGCGGACGGCGGCATCCAGGATGTTGGTTCGGTTGCTCGGGCGCATGGGCTCAGTGGGCGTGGGAGACGGTGGTGGCCGTGCCGGGGCCATGGCGGCGCAGCAGTACGCCGGTGGTGACGGTGCCGACCAGCAGCACCCCGGCAATCACATACAGTACCCAAACGTAGCTGGCGTCGTACGCGGTGCTGGCCGCTGACAGCCACCCGGCGTCGCCGCCAGGTTGTGCGGCCAGTGCAAGCGCCTGCTGGATGCTCTGGCCCGCACCGGCGTCCACGCCGTCCGGCAGCGTCACGGTGGCCGAGTACAGCGCGGCGATCAGGCTGCCCAGCAGGGACACCGCGAACAGGCTGCCGAACTCATAGGACACCTCCTCCACCGACGACGCCATGCCGGCGCGGTGCGGGGGCACGTTGCCGATGATCGCGGTGGAAGCCACGGAGATGGTGGCGCCCATGCCCAGCCCGGTCAGCAGCAGCCCGGCGAGGGTCCAGCCGAGGTGGCCGCCAAAGGTGGCCGCGACCAGCACCACACCGGCGGTGCCCACGCCCAGCCCGACGGTGATCAACGGCAACAGCCCGACGCGGTGCAGGAACATGCCGCCGAAAATGGCGCTGGGCAGGCACCCGATCGCCACCACGGACACCAGCAGGCCCGCCTGCAAGGGGGTGTAGTCGGCGACCAGCTGGAAGCGCTGGGTGGTCAGCAGCTGCAGGCCGGCGATGGCGAACATCGCGAACGCCGCGGACAGCACGCCGGCCAGGAACGGCGCATTGCGGAAGATGGCCACGTCGAGCATCGGATACGGCAGGCGGCGCTGGCGACGCAGGAACAGCACCAGACCGACAACGAAGATCAGCGCGGCCCCGCCGGCCAGCGGCCAGTTCGGCGGTGCATGCGCGACCTCCTTGATCGCCACCACCAGCCCGGACAAGGCGACCAGGCTGAGCAGCGAGGAGATCAGATCCCACGGCTTGCCTGCATCGGGCGTGCCGTGCGGCGCGAACAGCACCGCCCCGACCATGGCCAGCAGCACGATCGGCACATTGATCAGGAACACCGCGCCCCACCAGAAGTGCGCCAGCAGCACGCCGCCGACGATCGGGCCGATGGCGCTGCCGATGATGGAGATACAGCCCCACACCGCGATCGCCAGATTGCGCTCGCGCTCGTCTTCGAAGGTCAGGCTGATCAGCGCCAGGGTGGCCGGCATCATCGCCGCTGCACCTACGGCCAACAGCGCGCGCGCAGCGATCAGCAGATTGGCATCCGGCGCGAACGCGGCCAGCAGCGAGGCGATGCCGAAGATCGCCAGGCCGATCAGGAACATGCGGCGGTGCCCCAGGCGATCGCCCAGCGTACCGGCACCCAGCAGCAGGCCAGCCATCACCAGGGGATAAGCGTTGATGATCCACAGGCCCTGCAGCGGGGTCGCGCCCAGTTCCTTGGTCAGCGTGGGCAAGGCGGTGTACAGCACCGAGTTGTCGAGGGTGATCAGCAACAGGCCGGCGGCTACGGTGAGCAGCAGGCTCCAGCGCTGGGTCTTGGTCGGGGTCATGGGGCGTCAGGAGGGGCAACGGGATCGTAACTATACAGGACGTCCTGTTTTGTTTGACCCGTGTACCGCCGATGCGTTCAGCCTGCGGCGACGCGCCGTGTGCGCACCGCGCGCTGCGCGCTGGCCGCTGCGCCGCCCCAACTGCGTTTACCTCATTGCAGGGGGCTCACCCGGGCAGGCAGGCGCCTGCCCGGTATGGATTGTGTCGGGGGAACGCTATGGACGGACAGAAAGAAGTTTTTCGGCTGGCGCAGGCCGAGTTGGCGCAGTGCTGGGCAGGCGGGGTGTCGGCCGCTGAGCGCTGGGCGGTGTATGACGCGATCCATGATCGACTGATCGCGCAATGGCCTGCCGAGGCCCATCGCATCGTCGGCATGATGGTGATGTGGGTGACCGAGATCCGCGGCACCTGCCCGGCTCCGTATCGCACGGCAGATGCGGGCCTGAGTGACAGTGCGCTGCTGCGCGCGTGCCGTATCGATTCGTGAGGAGCTAGGGCGCCGTCGGCTGGAACGGATCGGTGTGGCCGGCCACTTCCATGTTGATGGCATTGATCAGGGCCGACACGGCGGTCGCCAGGCGGCGGCTGTCCGAGATGGAGCCGAAGAACAGAATCGAGGTGCCGTCGAGTTCGACACCGGCCAGCCCGAGTTCGCCCTTCAGCGCGGCCACCCGTTCGTCGAACAGCTTCAACCAGTGGGCATCGGGAACAACATCGAGCATGGCGACAATGGCCTCATCCGCGCCGTGATCGACAATGGTCTGCAATGTCGGGACGTCAAAACCCAGCAGGCGCGGCACGCTGCTATCTGGTACGGGGATGCTCATGCGGGCATGGTAGCCGGTCAGCCGGGCGAGCGCTGGAAGACGTTCAGTAACACGCGTTGCTTTCTCGCTGACGGCAACACGAACGGCCCGGCCAACCCGGCCGGGCCACGGTGCGTGCGGACCCGCTTTATTCTTCCTGGTCGCTCTGCTGGCCCGAGCGCTGGCCCTGCTGATCCTGGTCCTGCTGTTGCTGCTGCTTCTGGGCATCGCGATCGCGCTGATCCTGCTGCTCCTGCTGCGGGGCGTTGCGCTGCGGATCATTCTGACCCTGCTGCGGGTTCGGGGTGTTGGCCATTGCCGTATCTCCGGTGTTCGGCATCGAAGTGGTGCCGGTGAATCCACGCTAGGCCTGCCGGCGTTACCCATGTGTGCGTGATGGGCGCTTGCGCATGCACGCGCCGGGCACCTGCGTAAACAATTCAGAACACACTGGGAAACGGCACCGATAGAGCACATGGCGTTCATCACCCGTCGGCAGTGAAGTGGAGATCCTCGACAATTCCTTGATCGGATCGCGCTCATGCTCGAGACGAAACGCCCCGGTCGGGGGCCACCAAGGACATGCCATGACGCCGCTCCGCTCGCTGCTGCTGACTACCCTGCTCGCCCTGACGCCGATGCTGGCCACCGCAGCGGACAAGGTCACCACCACTCCCGTGCACTTCACCAAGGGCGCCAGCAGCGCCACCCTGCGCGGCACGTTGTCCGGCTATGACACCGTTCGGTACACGATCGCCGCACGGGCCGGCCAGACCATGGCGGTGACGATCGACGGCAGTCCCAACGCCAACTTCAATGTGTTTGCCCCCGGCGTGACGCCCGGCCAGGGTGAGGCACTGGGCAGCAACGACGAGAAGCGACGCTGGAGCGGCACCTTGCCGACCACCGGCACCTATGTCGTGCAGGTCTACCAGATGCGTGCCCAGGCGCGTCGCAACGAAAAGGCACCGCACAGCCTGACGGTCGCCATCCGCTGAGCCCCGCCCCGGGTATGCTCGGGGGTGTCGGCTTCGTCCACGCAAGGGCCCCGGGATGGACTTCCTCAAACTGCTGCGGTCGCTGGAAGAGTTCCTCTACGAGCTGTGTACCTGGTTCCTGTTCTTCCCGCGCACGCTGTACCGCGTGGTCGTGTATCCGCGCCGGATGGCGCAATACGTGGATACAGAGCTGAAGGAAAAACTGGACCGCCAGTTCGACGATGCGATCAGCCCGCCGATGTTCCTGATGCTGGCGGTGCTGGTCGCGCACGGGGTGGAGCTGATGCTGCACCAGCAGGTGGTTGGAACCGGAGCGCTGTCGCGCTCGATCTTCGGCAATGAAGAGAGCCTGCTGCTGTACCGCTCGATCACGTTCGCGATCTGGCCGCTGGTGACCACCACGCACCTGCTGCGGCGCAAGCACGTGCCGATGACCCGCGAGTCGCTGCGCCGCCCGTTTTTCATGCAGTGCTACCTGACTGCACCGTTCGCGGTGGCCCTGTCCACCAGCATGGTGTTCGTGCGGCTGCCGGGCCAGCTGTCGACCACGCTGGGCATCGCGGTCGGCGTGCTTGCCGCGGTGTGGTATGCGGTGGTCCAGGCCGGGTGGCTGAAGGTCGCGCTGCAGCGCTCGTGGCTCAACACGATCCTCTCGACCCTGTGGGTACTGGTACTCGGCGCTGCGATCAACATGACGATCGGCGTGATCCTGCTCTCGAGCTGAGGGCGCCACTGCCGACCAACCGCCATGTCCCGCATATCCTTCCCCCGCCCTTCCATGCGACCCTTTGGGAACGTTTTCATGGAATGGAGGGATTCCACATGCTGTCTCGTTTCCATCGGCCCGCGCTGCTGGCCCTGATGATGCTCGCCGCCCCGCTGGGCAGCGCCTGGGCGCAGGCACCGGATGCGTTGAAGGTGATGTCGTTCAACGTACGCACACCGGCCGACACCGATCCGGGCAAGCGCTGGGAAGACCGCCGCGATGCGATGGTCACGCTGATCCGCGAGCAGAAGCCCGAGGTCATCGGCACCCAGGAACTGGTCAAAAAACAGGGCGACTATCTGGTCTCGCACCTGCCCGGCTATACCCTGTTCGGCAGGGACCGGCGCGGCGGCAGTGGCGATGAACACATGGGCGTGCTGTACGACAACACGCGCCTGAAGGTGATCGAGTCAGGCGACTTCTGGCTCTCCGATACACCGGACGTGCCGGGCAGCATCACCTGGGGCAACCTGTTCCCGCGCATGGTGACCTGGGCGCTGTTCCAGCGTCAGGCCGACGGCCAGCGTTTCTATCTGTTCAACACCCACCTGCCCTACCGCGATGAGGATGAGCCACGCCGCGTGCTCGGTGCCAAGCTGATCGTCTCCCGTCTGGCTGCACTGCCCAAGGACATCCCGGTGGTCGTCACCGGCGATTTCAACAGCGAGCCGGGCAGCGACACCTACACAGCCTTTACCGCCGCGTTGGGCGATGCTCGCAAACTCGCTGGCAAGGTCGATGGCCCGCGCCTGACCTTCCATGATTTCACCGGGAAGCCCACGGTGGAGCTGGACTGGATCCTGGTGCGCGGCTTCAGCGTGGACAGCTTCAGCACGCTGGACCAGAAGCCCGGTGGCGTATTGCCGTCGGATCATTACCCGGTGCAGGCGGAACTCCGGTTCCCCGCGGGCACGACGACGGGCAAGTAAGGAAACGCGCGATGGGCGGTCACAGCACCGTCCATCGGCTTCAGCATGGCCGCCCGGCGGCCATGCGCGTCCATCACCGCATCACGTCTGCCGCTCATCGATCTGCTGCAGCAGCCGGTACAGCGCTTGGTGCTGCTCACGTGCCTGGCAGATCCGCGCGCCGATGGCGATGAACACACCGGTGGCGATCAGGCCGATCTCGAACAGACCTTCGGTCAGGCAACAGAATCCCGTGACCACCGCAAGGATCGCCACCACCAACAGCGCGATCACGCCACGGGAAAGTCCCGCGCCGGATGCAGGTCCCGGGTCGTGCAGATGCAGGCGGACAGGACGCCACGGATTGGGTTGCATGCGGGCCACTCCAGAAAACGACCCACGCTTTTAGCACCGTGCGCAGAAACCGTGCAGAGGCAAAGCCGTCAACCGCGACGCACTGCGCAGCGGATGTGACGGCTGTTGCCTTTCGTGCTGTCGGAACGGCGCCCTCGCCGCCCCCTGAGCCACGCGCCGGTCAGCGTTGCGTGACCGCCACCGGGGTGTTGGCCGCATCCTGCTGCTGGCCCCAACCACCCAAGGCCTTGTACACACCGACCACGCTGACGTTGACCGTGGATTCGGCCTCGGCGAGCGCATCATTTGCAGCCAGCTGCGTGCGCTGTGCATCCAACAGGGTCAGGAAGTCTTCCGAGCCCTCGCGGAAGCGGATCTGCGCCAACTCCTCGGCGCGCCCTGCCGCTTGGGCCTGCTCGGCGACGATCGCCAGGCGGGCCTGCTGCTTGGCGTAACGCGTCAGTGCGTTCTCGGTGTCTTCCAGTGCCAGCAGCACGGCCTTTTCGTACTCGGCCGCGGCACCGTCGGCCTGCGCCTTGCTCGCGCGCAACCGGGCTTTCACCGTGCCGAAATCGAACGCGGCCCAACTGATCGACGGGGTGACCGACCATGCCTTGTTGCTGCCGTTGACCAGGCCACTGGCATCACCGGACAGGAACCCGACAAACCCGCTCAGACTGATCCGTGGGAACAGGTCAGCCGTGGCCACGCCAACGCGCGCGGTCGCCGCAGCCAGCCGACGCTCGGCCACGCGCACATCGGCGCGCTGACGCAGCAGATCGGTGGTGTCACCGAGCGGCAACGCCTTGGCGTACGGCCGCATCTCGCGCGGCTGCAGCAGGCTGTCGAGCGCATCCGGGCGCTGGCCCAGCAGCACCGCCAAGCGATGACGCGACTGCACTTCGGCCACTTCCAGCAGCGGGATGTCGGCCTCGATCGCCTTCAGACGCGCGCGGCTGCTCTGCACATCCAGTTCGCTGCCGGCGCCCAGTTCCCACCGGGTTTCGGTGAGCTTCTGGGTGTCGCGCAGGTTGACCAGGGTGCGTTTTGCCACCGCGATGCGCTTCTGGGTACCACGCAGTTCGAAGTAGTTGCGGGCCACTTCGGCAGCGACGGTGACCTGTGCATCGGCGAGGTTGTCCTGCTCGGCGCCCAGGTCCGCGCGCGCTGCTTCCGCGGCACGGCGCTGGCGGCCGAACAGATCCAGTTCCCAGCCGGCATCGAAGCCGAGCTGGTAACTTTCGCTGAACACACGCTCGCCACCCACCGTTGCATCGGGCTGCTTGCGACGGTCGTAGCTGCCGCCGCTGGTCACGTGCGGCAACTGGTCCAGACGCTGCTCGACAAACACCGCGCGGGCCTCACGCACGCGCGACATCGCGATGCGCAGGTCCAGGTTGGTGCCCAGTGCTTCATGCACCAGCTGCTCCAGCACCGGGTCGTCGAACTGGGCCCACCAGCTCGCCACCGGCGAGGTGGTGGTGAACACCGGCGCGGCGGCGCCCTGCAGGGTCACCGGCTCGGCCGGCGGCGCCTGGTAGTTGGGGCCGACGCTGACGCAGCCGGCCAGCAGCGCGCTGGTCACGGCCGCGGTCAACAGGCGGATCACCATGGCAGCACCTCGCCGAGGTAGGTGAAGCTGCCGTTCGGGCCATCGGCATCGATCAGTGCCATGCCGACGCTGGAACGCGCGCCTTCGCTGATTTCGATCTCACCCTCGCCACCGTTCATGTCGGTTTTGACGTAGCCCGGATGCACGGTGTTGACCTTGGTGGTGCTCTCGCGCAGCTCATAGGCCAGCTGCACGGTCCAGGCATTCACCGCGCTCTTGGAGGCGTTGTAGGCCGGCACCGCGAAGCCGTAGATCGGCGAGCCCGGCTGGCTGTGCAGGGTCAGCGAGCCCAGGATGCTGGACACGTTGACGATGCGGCCAGCCGGCGAGGCGTTGAGCAGCGGGAGGAACGCCTGGGTGACAGCGATCACCGCGAACACGTTGGTGTCGAAGGTATCGCGCCAGGTCTGCAGGGTCTGCGCCGAGGGGGCCAGCTTGACGTCGTCGAGCAGGATGCCGGCGTTGTTGACCAGGATGTCCAGGCGGCCGTGGCGCTCGGTCACGGTCTGCACGGCGGCGGCGATGCTGGCGGCATCACCGACGTCGAGCTGTATCGCTTCCACCGGCAGGCCCTCGGCCTGCAGCTTCAGCGCCTCGGCCACGGCGACGTCGAGCTTGCGCCCGGCCAGCAGCGTATGCACGCCGGCCTGGGCCAGCTGACGGACGGTTTCCAGGCCGATGCCGCGGGTGGCACCGGTGACCAGGGCGATCTTTTGGGTAGCGGTATTCATGGGAAAAACCTCGCGGGGGAAGGAATCAGTGGTGGATGGTCGGTTCGCCGTGGGTCACCAGCTGCCCGCCGCCATTACGGCTGACGAACTTGCGCAGGGCCACGTAGAACACCGGGGTCAGGAACAGGCCGAACAGGGTGACGCCCAACATGCCGGCGAACACCGTGATACCGGTCACCGAGCGGACTTCCGCACCGGCGCCATGCGAGATCACCAGCGGGATGGTGCCGGCGATGAACGCGATGGAGGTCATCACGATCGGGCGCAGACGCAGGCGGCACGCTTCCAGTGCAGCCTCCACGATGCCCTTGCCGCCCATTTCCAGTTCTCGGGCGAACTCGACGATCAGGATGGCGTTCTTGCATGCCAGGCCCATCAGCACCACCAGCCCGACCTGCACGAACACGTTGTTGTCACCGCCCGTCATCCATACGCCGAACAACGCAGACAGCAGGGTCATGGGGACAATCAGGATCACCGCCAGCGGCAGCGACCAGCTTTCATACAGCGCAGCCAGCACCAGGAACGCCAGCAGGATCGCTACCGGGAACACGATGAAGGCGGCCTTGCCCTGGGTGGCCTGCTGGTAGCTCAGGTCGGTCCACTCGGTCTGCATGCCCACCGGCAGCACCTGCCCGGCGATCTCGGTCAGCTTGGCCATGGCCTCGGCCGAGGACAGCATGCGCGGGTCGGCTTCGCCGGCCAGATCGGCCGCCGGGTAACCGTTGAAGCGCAGCACCGGATCCGGACCGTAGGTTTCCTTCACGGTGACCATCGAGCCGATCGGCACCATCTCGCCACGGTTGTTGCGGGTACGCAGGCGACCGATGTCTTCCACGCTGTCACGGAACTGGCCGTCGGCCTGGGCAATCACCTGCCAGGTACGACCGAACTGGTTGAAGTCATTTACGTACGACGAGCCCAGGTAGGTCTGCAGGGTGTCGAACAACTCGTTCAGTTCCACGCCCTGGGCCTTGGCCTTGACGCGGTCCACTTCGGCATCCAGCTGCGGCACGTTGGCCTGGTAACTGGTGATCGGGAACGCCATGCCCGGGGTCTGCGCGACGGCACCCTGCATCGTGCTCACCGCGGTCTGCAGTGCGCCGTAACCGAGGTTGCCACGGTCCTGGATGAACATCTGGTAGCCATTGCCGTTGCCCAGGCCGAGGATCGGCGGCGGCATCATGGAGAACGCGAAGCCCTCCTGCAGCCCGGCGATCTTGGCGTTGATCTCGGCATTGATCTGCGCGGCGGTGCGGCCCTTGCGCTCACTGAACGGCTTGAGCGGAACGAAGGCCACACCGGTGTTGGGCGTGTTGGTGAACTGCAGTGCGTTCAGACCCGGGAACTGGATCGTGTGCGCCACGCCATCGGTGTTGCGCGCGATCTCGGCGACCTTGGCCAGCATGGCGTCGGTCCGTGCGATCGAGGAGCCTTCCGGCAGCTTCACACCGGCGATCAGGTACAGCTTGTCCTGGGTCGGGATGAAGCCGGCCGGCACCGCCTTGAACATCAGACCGGTGGCCAGCAGCAGGCCCGCGTAGACCACGAATACCAGGCCACGGCGGCCCAGCAGGCGGCCGACCGAACCGTGGTACTTCTCCGAGCTGGTCTTGAAGAAGCGGTTGAACGGACGGAAGATCCAGCCGAACAGACGATCGATCAGACGGGTCAGGCCATCCTTCGGTGCACCGTGCGGCTTCAGCAGGCGTGCGGCCAGCGCCGGCGACAGGGTCAGCGAGTTGATCGCCGAGATCACGGTCGAGATCGCGATGGTGACGGCGAACTGCTTGTAGAACGCACCGGTCACGCCCGACAGGAACGCCATCGGCACGAACACCGCGCACAGCACCAGCGCGATCGCCACGATCGGCCCGGACACTTCTCGCATCGCCTGGTGCGCCGCGGCCAGCGGGGTCAGGCCTTCTTCGATGTTGCGCTCGACGTTCTCCACCACCACGATCGCGTCATCGACCACGATGCCGATCGCCAGCACCAGCCCGAACAGGGTCAAGGTGTTGATCGAGAAGCCCAGCACGTACAGCGCCGCGAACGTACCCACGATCGACACCGGCACGGCGATCAACGGAATGATCGAGGCGCGCCAGGTCTGCAGGAACAGGATCACCACCAGCACCACCAGCGCGATCGCTTCCAGCAGCGTGGAGACCACGGCCTTGACCGAGTCACGCACGAAGATGGTGGTGTCGTACACCGCTTCGTACTTCACGCCGGCCGGGAACTGCTTGGTCAGCTCGTCCATCGTATGGATCACCGAGTCACGGATCTCCAGCGCGTTGGCACCCGGGGCCTGGAAGATACCGATGCCGACCGCGTTCTTGCCGTCCAGCTGCGAGCGCAGCGTGTAGTCACCGGCGCCCAGTTCCAGGCGGGCGACATCGGACAGGCGCACCACTTCACCGTCGTCACCGGCCTTGAGCACGATGTCGCGGAACTCCTGCTCGCTGCGCAGGCGACCCTGGGCGTTGATCAGGGTCAGGAAGTCGCTGCTCGGCATCGGTTCGGCGCCGAGCTGGCCGGCCGAGACCTGCACGTTCTGCTCGCGCATCGCGCGCACCACGTCGCTGGCGGTCAGGCCACGGGCGGCGATCTTGTCCGGGTCCAGCCACGCACGCATCGCGTAGTCACCGCCACCGAACATCTGTGCATCGCCGACGCCCTGCAGGCGTGCCAAGGCATCCTTGACGTGCAGGCGCGCGTAGTTGCGCAGGTACAGCGAGTCGTACTTGCCGTCCGGCGAGGTCAGGTGAACCACCATCAGGAAGGTCGGCGACTGCTTCTGGGTGGACACACCCTGGCGGCGCACGTCTTCAGGCAGGCGCGCCTGCGCCTGGGCCACACGGTTCTGCACCTTGACCGCGGCTTCGTCCGGGTCGGTGCCCGGGCGGAAGGTCACGGTCATCTGCAGCACGCCGTCGGAGCCGGCGACGGACTTGATGTACATCATGTCCTCCACGCCGTTGATCGCTTCTTCCAGTGGTGTGGCCACGGTTTCAGCAATCACCTTGGGGTTGGCGCCCGGGTACACCGTGCGCACCACCACCGAGGGCGGCACCACTTCGGGGTACTCGCTGATCGGCAGCATGGGAATCGCGATCAGGCCGGCGGCGAAGATCACGATCGACAGCACCGCCGCGAAGATCGGCCTGTCAATGAAAAAACGGGAAAAGTCCATGGGTGGATTCCTGGGGTTTCACCAGCGCCGGCGTGCACGACCCCGGCCGCTGTCGCAGGCGACAGCGGTGGCGGGTTCCCCTGCACGGGGCGATGGCAGTCACGGTAGAGCCGACCGTTGGTCGGCTGCTATGTAGAACCGACGGTCAGTCGGCAGCCCTTCAATTCTTTGCAACAGCCGGCGCGGCTACCGGTGCGGCAACCGGCTGCATCGCAACCGCCTTGGCCTGGACCGGCATGCCGGGCATGAAGACTTTCTGCACGCCGTCGATGATCACGCGGTCACCAGCCTTCAGGCCCTGCTCGACGATGCGCAGGCCGTCGGCCGTGCGACCGAGTTCGATATCGCGGCGCTGTGCCTTGTTGTCCTTGTCGACCACGTAGACGAACTTGCGGTCCTGATCGGTCAGCACGGCCTTGTCATCGATCAGCATGGCCTGGAACTGGCCGCTGCCGAGCAGCTGCACGCGGGCGAACAGGCCCGGGGTGAAGGCGCGGTCGGCATTGTCCAGCAGCGCGCGGACGCGGATGGTGCCGGTGCTGCGGGTCACCTGGTTGTCCAGGAAGTCGACCTTGCCTTCGTGCGGGAAGCCCTCTTCACCGGACAGGCCGACCTTCACCGGCAGTTCGCTGTCGCGCTCGCTCGGGCGTTCACCCTTGCGCGCCATCTGGGCGTAGCGCAGGAAGGTGCCTTCATCGGCATCGAAGTACACATGCACCTTGTCCAGCGAGACCAGCGTGGTCAGCACGCTGGCACTGTCGCCGGCGGTGACCAGGTTGCCGGCGGTCACCATCGCGCGACCGGCGCGGCCGTTGATCGGTGCGCGCACCTGGGTGAACTCCATGTTCAAGCGGGCCGCATCGACAGCCGCCTGAGCGGCCTGCACCTGCGCCAGGGCCTGCTCGGACACGGCACGGCGCTGTTCCCAGGTCTCGGTGGAGATCGCCTGCTGGTCGGAGAGGCGGCGGGCACGGTCGGCTTCGCTGCGGCTCACCTGGGCCTGGGTGCGCGCGCGGTTGAGCTCGGCGGTGGCGCGGTCCAGTTCGGCGCGGTAGCTGCGGGCATCGATGGTGAACAGCACATCGCCCTTCTTGACCTCCTGGCCTTCGACATAGTTGACCTTGTCGATGTAGCCGGAGACACGCGGGCGCAGTTCAACGCTTTCGACCGCTTCGACGCGGCCGCTGAAGTCGTCCCATTGGCTGACCTGCTTGACCAGGACCGGGGCGGCACTGACCGAGGGCGGCGGCGGCATGCCGGCTTCTTCAGCATGGCTGCCGCTGCAGGCGGTCAGCACCGCGGCGGCAAGAATCGACACGCCGGCCAGGGCCAGCCGTCGGGTGAAACGGTGCGGGGTGGAAGAGGAAGAAGTCATGACATGCATCCGTACGTAGGGGTGGTGATACAGGGAAATCGAAGAGACGGGGCGACGTGGGGGCGTAGCCTGGGACCTGAACCTAGGTGAAGGTCAAGCGGTGCCGGCGGTGTTGCGCGACAGCGAGGGAGGCCAATCCAGATGCAGCAGTCCGCGCGGCAGTTCGGCATCGCGCGCGTCGCAGCGGACGATGGCGCGGTTGTCGGCGCAGTTGTCGAGCAGGGAGACCACGCGACGGCCGACCAGCAGCGCGCTCGGCCATTCGATGCAGGCTTTGGCTGCGTTGGCGGGAGTACAGACCGGGTCGGACACTTCCAGCATCTGCGCGCGCACGCCCAGCGCCTGGGCTTCCTGGTGGAGCACCTGCGCGTACATGCGCGTGGCCGACATGGTGATGGAAGATTCACCGTGCCCGGCCCACGGCTTGAACCCGGCCGGGCCGCCGACGAGCACATAGCGTCGCGTCTGCGCGCCACCACGCAGCAGCGGCAGCAGATGCCGACCGGCGTGCACATGTGGCATCACATCGGCCTGCAGCGCCTGCAGCAGCGCATCGCCGCTGCGGTCGGTCACGCGGCCGCGGTTGTACGGGCCGCCCATCGCATCGACCACAGCCGCCAGCGTGCGCCGACGCCCGGCCAGGCGCTGGGCCACGGTGCGCGCCGAGCCGTCATCGCCCAACGAGCCGAGCAGCACTTCCAGCCCGGGCTCATCGGCGAACTGCTCCTGCAGCGCGGTCAGCCGTGCGGGATCGCGGCCGACCACCAGCACGGGGCTTCCGGCCTCCAGCAGCGCAGCCACGATGCCCTGGCCCACGCTGCCGGTGCCACCGAGCACCAGCACTTCGGGGGCCAATGTCCCATTCATGGGACTTTCACTCCCGTCGCCGGGATAATCCCAATTCGGCCCAGTCGGTCACCGCCACGGGCGCCAAGGCGAATGCTGCCGCCACGCTGCATGTTGGCAGGCGGCGTGAATTCCCGGAAAGCCTTGCGGGACAGGGACCCCAAGCGGGGTTCCACGGTCAGCGCCAGGTCCAGCGGGGCGTTTGGGCCGCTACGCAGGCGGCCAAGAATGTTCCGCAACCACATGGTTGTCGTCCTTCATATCTGGAATGGCGCCAGATTAGTCCTCAAACTCCCCCTTGATTAGTCCGGATTTAGGGGAATAATCATCCCGTGCCCGGCACAATCATTTGCGGCACTCTCTCCTCCCCCGACCTTGGATCCCGTCATGGCCCACGATCTCAACGACACGCTGATCTTCGTCAAAGTGGTCGAGCAAGGCAGTTTCATTGCCGCCGCCACTGCTCTGGGGCTGCCCAAGACGACGGTCAGCCGCAAAGTGCAGGAACTGGAAACGCGCCTCGGCGCGCGCCTGCTGCACCGGACCACCCGCCGCCTCGGCCTTACCGAAGCGGGCTCGGTCTATCACGAGCATTGCCAGCGCATCGCACGCGAGCTCGAAGAAGCCGAAGGCGCGGTCAACCAGTTGCAGTCCGGCCCGCGCGGCTGGCTGCGCTTCACCGTGCCCTACTCGATCGGCATCACCTGGATCGCACCGCTGCTCGGCCAGTTCCATGCCCAGTACCCGGAAATCCAGCTGGACATGCATCTTGGCAACGAGAAGCTCGACCTGATCGCCGGCGAAGCGGATCTTGCGCTGCGCGTGGGCACCCTGCCCGACTCCAACCTGGTCGCACGCAAGCTTGGCAGCCTGCGCACGCAGGTATTCGCCAGCCCGGCCTACATCGAACGCTACGGCGAGCCGCTGCATCCAGATGAGCTGCAGTTCCACCGCATCCTGGCGATGCGCAAAGCGCGCAACCTCAACAACAACCGCTTCTTCTGGCAGTTGGGCGAGAACGGGGGCGAGCTGCTCGATTTCCCGGTGAATCCGCTGCTGGTGGCCAATGATCCGTCCGCGTTGAACGGTGCACTGGTGTGCGGCGAAGGGTTGCTGCTGACCGGTGACGTGATGGCCAAGCCGTTCGTTGAATCGGGGATGGTGCGCCGCGTGCTGGCCGGCTGGACCGGGCCGGAAGTGGACTTCAACGCGGTGTTCGCCGGCGGCCGGCTGGTCTCGCCGAAGGTGCGCGCGTTCGTCGATTTCCTGGTCGAGAAGATGAACTTCGACGCCAACTACATGTTGGCACAGTGCCCGGCCGCGAAGCTGGCCAAGCAGCAGCAGACCCAGGTGGAAACCGAGCTGCAGGCGGCCGGGAAGCGGATTCTGGAGACGGTGACCGCGGGGTAATGCTGCTTCATCAGCGCAGTGCCGTATGAACGACAACGCCGCCCTTGGGCGGCGTTGTCGTTTGGGCGGTGCGGTCGTGTGGGTGTGCGAGCGGACGGAGTTGTTCCGGGCGTACCGGCCAGCGGCCGGTACCTACAAAAAATGCCGCCTGTAAGGGCGGCATTTTCGTGTTGCGAACCTGGGCTCGCAACACGCAATAACAGCGCGCTGGCGCGCTGTTATTGCTGCAAGGGAATCACACGGATCTCGACGCGGCGGTTCTGCGCGCGGCCGGCATCGGTGTTGTTGTCGGCAATCGGGTAGGCCTTGCCGGCACCCAGGGTCTCAATGCGGGCGCGCTGCACACCCTGGCCGGCCAGGTAGGCGGCGACGGAGTCGGCGCGTTCCTTGGACAGGCGGTTGTTGACCGCGTCGCTGCCGATGCTGTCGGTGTGGCCGACCACTTCGATGATGGTCTGGTTGTACTCGGCCAGCGTGCTGGCCACGCCGTTGAGCGAACCGTAGAACTGCGGCTTCAGCGTGGACTTGCCGAAATCGAAGGTGATGCCGTCCGGCAGGTTCAGGACCAGGTTGTCGCCATTACGGGAGACGTCGATACCGGTGTTGGCGGTACGTTCGCGCAGCGCGCGTTCCTGGCGGTCCTGGTACTGGCCCACGGCCGCGCCGCTGAGCGCACCGATACCGGCACCGATCATGGCGTGCTGGCGGCGTTCGGTGGCGCTGTTGCCGCTGAGCAGGCCGGCAGCGACGCCGACGGCGGTACCGATCAGGGCATTGCGGCCGGTACGGTTCTGCTGTTCGACGGGGTTGCCGTACTGGTCACTCTGCACGTAGGAGCCACCGGTGGCGCAGGCCGTCAGGGCGGCAGCAGTCATCAGGGCCAAGGCCACGTTGCGGGTTGCGGGTCGAATCATGAGGTTTCTCCTTGGTTACCGGACGGCGCCGGCGTGCGGGCGGTGAAGAGCATAAACAGCCGAACGCGATGCCGGCATGATGAATGGCACGCCCGGCAGCTCCCTGTTCAGGTAAACGGTTACGGCGAAAGCGACCTTTCCGGGACGCCGGTCACGCCCCGCCGGTATGCCGATACGCTGCCAACGCGGCATCCCGACCCTCGCTCAGATCCACCAGTGGCAATGCCGGGTAGCCCGGTGCGAGCTCGGCCAGCAACTGCGGCGATTGCCACGGTGCGAAGCGTGCCTTCAACGGAAGCGCTTCCAGTTCCGGCACCCAGCGCGCGATGTAGCGCGCCTGCGGGTCGAACTTCTGCGACTGCGTGACCGGGTTGAAAATCCGGAAGTACGGCGCCGCATCCGCGCCGGTGCCAGCGACCCATTGCCAGCCCATGGTGTTGTTGGCCAAGTCTGCATCGACCAGCGTGTCCCAGAACCAGCGTGCACCTTCGCGCCAATGCTGGCGCATGTGCTTGCACAGGTAGCTGGCGACGATCATGCGCACGCGGTTGTGCATGTAGCCGGTGGCCCACAGCTCGCGCAGGCCGGCATCGACGATCGGGATGCCGGTGCGGCCCTGCTGCCACGCCTGCAATGCCGCCGGGTCCGGTGTGGCCCAGTGGAACTGATCGAAGCGTGGGTTGAGGTTGTGGTCCGGGGTCTGCGGGAAGTGATGCAGCAGGTGGTAGGAGAACTCGCGCCAGCCCAGCTCGCGGATGTAGCCATCGATATCGGCATCGCGACTGGCGCTGCGCTCGCCCTGCAGACGACGCGCGATCTGCCACGGGGCGATCTCGCCAAAATGCAGGTGCGGCGACAGCAGCGAGGTGCCGACCCGGTCCGGTAGATCACGCTGCTCGCGATAGCCGTTGAGCGCCCCATCGATGAAGACAGTCAGCGCCTCGTGCGCGCCCGCCTCGCCCGATTGCCAATGGTCCCAGAACTGTCGATCCCACGGAATCGACGGTGCCAGGCCAAGCGTGTCGAGACTCTCGCCGCTGGCGCTGTGCGCAGGCAGCCGCTCGGGCAAGCGGGTCGGGGCCGGCAACTGCAGACGGGTCAGCGCATTGCGCCAGAACGGGGTGAACACCTTGTACGGCCCGCCCTGCTGGGTCGCTACGTCCCACGGTTCGAACATCAGGCTGCCGTTGTGGCTTTCGGCCTCGATGCCCTGCTCGCGCAGCTCCCGTTTGATTTTCGCATCGCGCGGCTGCGTGGCCGGCTCGTACTTGCGGTTCCAGTACACCGCGACCGCACCGGTCTGCTCGATCAGCTGCTGCAGCTGTGCCTGACTGTCGCCCTGGCGCAGCACCAGCGACGAGCCGCGCGCGCGGAGGTCCGTGTCGAGCGCGGCCAACGAGCGATGCAGCCAGGTGTTCGACGCGCCACCGGGCGCCCAGTCGCCTTCTTCGTGTGGCGCGTGGATGTAGACCGGCACCGGCACATGGCCGGCATCCAGAGCGGCCTGCAGGGCCGGGTTGTCCTGCAACCGCAGGTCACGGCGAAACCACACCAACGCTACCGACACGAGACTACCCCGGAAGATTCGAAGGGCAATGATAGCCAGTGCAGGTGAAGGAGAGGCAGCGATCGCGCGTGGATGGCCCGCACTGTTCCACATCGCCACGCTTGACCTCAATCACGCTTGAGGTTCTATCGTGGCGTCCTCCCTCCCGCTTCCCCTCTGGAGATGCACATGGCCTACACCCTCCCCGCCCTGCCCTACGCTTACGACGCGCTCGAACCGCACTTCGATGCACGCACGATGGAAATCCATCATGCCAAGCACCACCAGACCTACGTCAGCAACCTCAATGCCGCCCTCACCGATGCCGGGATCGAGGGCACCGACATCGACGCGCTGATCGCCGATATCGGGGCTCTCCCCGAGGGGGTGCGCAACGTCGTCCGCAACAACGGCGGCGGGCATGCCAACCACAGCCTGTTCTGGACAGTGCTGAGCGCCAGCGGCGGCACGCCGGAAGGCGCCGTGGCCCAGGCGATCGAGCGCGACCTCGGCGGCTACGCAGCGTTCAAGGACGCCTTCACCAAGGCTGCGCAGACCCGTTTCGGCAGTGGCTGGGCATGGTTGACGTTGAGCCGTGATGGCAAGTTGCTGGTGGAGAGCAGCCCGAACCAGGACAACCCGTTGATGGGCGACTTCGCGGGCCTCTCCGGCGGTACCCCGATCCTCGGGCTGGATGTGTGGGAACACGCCTACTACCTCAACTACCAGAACCGGCGCCCGGACTACATCGCCGCCTTCTTCGAACTGATCGACTGGACCGAAGTCGCGCGCCGCTACCAGGCCGCCGGCGGCCGTTGATGGACGCGGGCCCTGCACGGTAGACGCATCCGATGGATATCCCCGCACTGCAACGCCTGCTCGAGCGGGGTCGCGACAGCGCCCTGCTCCGCTTCGGCCTGGGCAAGGCCCTGCTCGACGCGGGTGACACCGCGGAGGCGGTCATCCATCTGCAGCACTGTGTCGCGCAGGATCCGCGCTACTCGGCGGGCTGGAAATGGCTGGGCAAAGCGCAGCTGGCCGCAGGCGATACCGACGCGGCGGCACAGGCTTGGCAGGAAGGCAGTACTGTCGCCGGGGCCAACGGCGACAAACAGGCGGTCAAGGAGATGGCCGTGTTCCTGCGGCGGCTGCAGAAGGCGACTGCGGGCCGGGCGTGATCGCCCGGGATGGCACATGGCTGATCAATCGCCCTTCGCGCGCCGCTGGTGCGCATCGAAGCGCTGCATGGACGCACGGATCAGCGCCTTGGCCTCGGCGGCATTACCCCAGCCGTTGAGCTGGACCGGATTACGGCCGGCAGGCAGATCCTTGTAAACCCGGAAGAAGGCTTCGATGCGCTGCCGTTCGATCAGCGGCAGGTCGTCCAGATCGCGGATGGTGGCGTAGGTGGGATCGATCTTGTCGGTCGGCACGCCGATGACCTTTTCATCCGGCTCGCCGTCATCGACCATCTTCAGGAAGCCGATCGGGCGGAACCGCACGATGACGCCGGGATGCAGTGGCTCGCGGGTCAACACCAGTGCGTCCAGCGGATCGTTGTCGCCGGCCAGGGTGCGCGGCATCGAGCCGTAGTTGGCCGGGTATGCCACCGGCATGGACTGGAAGCGGTCCACATGGACCAGACCGTCTTCCTTGATCTCGTACTTGGTGACGCTGCCGGCCGGGATCTCCACGGCCAGATGCACTTCGTCCGGCGCGTTCTTCGGCTGCGCGGCGAGGAAGGGGTGCAGGACGGCATTGCCGGCCACGCTGGCACCGGCGAGCAGCAGCAGCGAGGTGGCCAAGGCGGCCCGCGCGATGGAACGGCGATGGATCATCTTGATCTCCACGGAAGGCCGGGCGCGCCGCAGCGGCCCAGCCGGTCGGTCGGTCATTCCCAGCAACGGTCGGCGCGGCCCTTCAGGGTCTGGGCGCGCGCGCAGTCACGGGGGGCGATGCGGCCCTGCGTCAGTTCGGCTTTCTGTTTGCGGCCATCGGCGCCGCGTGTCAACTCGAAGCCGTCGTACAGGCGGCCGGTGACGGTGCGCGCCTCGTAACGCAGGCGGCTCGGATCGATCTTCAACACCTGGAACAGCTGCGTGTCCTCGCCGACCGGAGCCATGGTGGCACGGGCTTCATCCGAAAGCCGGTACTGCTTCGGCCCGGCCACGGTGACCACGAACTGCGGCGTCGCGCCCTGCCCTTCGCCACGGCGGCCATAGGTGTGGTCATGCCCCTGCAGCACCAGATCGACCTGGTGGCGGCGCACCACGGGAAGCAGCACATCGCGCAGCTCGGTGTTCTCACGGCCTTCGCGCGGGGAGTAGAACGGCTGGTGCAGCAGCACGATGCTCCACGGGTGAGGATTATCGGCCAGCACCTTGTCCAGCCAGGCGGCCTGCGCCTTGGCGGTGCCGAGATCGAGTGCGGAGGTGCCGTCGAGCACGGCGATGCGCACGCCCTGGTAGTCGAACCAGTAGGTGCTGGTATCCGCGGCGTCCACACCATTACGCGGCAGCGCGAACGTCACCGGCCAGTGACTACCGAGCACGCGACGCTCCTGCGGCGTGTCTTCGAATTCCTCGAAGTACTCATGGTTGCCGATCGCCGGGGCCACGGCGGTTTCCTGCGGCAGCCAGCCGGCGGCGGCGAACCACTCGCCCCACTCGCTGTCGTCCTGCCCGTCGCCGCCGCTGACCAGGTCACCGGCGAACAGGCTCAGGCGTGCGTCCGGGGCGGCCTTGATGCCGGCCCGCATGACGCGCGAAACGTGGCTGAGGTTCTTGTTCTGGGTGTCACCGAAGTACAACAGCGTGAGCGGCTGGTCGGCACGGCCGGCGGTGCGCAGCTGGTTCCAGGCACTCCACGTGTTCTGACCCTGCACGCGCCACAGGTACAGCGTGTCCGGCTGCAGGCCGGTCACATCGGCACGGTGATGATGGGACGCGCCCAGTTCGGTGGTCAGCGCCTGCGTGGTGGCGGTGATCCGGGTGGGCGTCCCCACATCCGGCGAATCACCGGCCAGCACCCATTCCAGCACCGGGGCCTTGACCGAGGTATCGGTCCGCCACGCAACCGAGAAACCGCGGGCAGCGTCCTGCGCCGGCGAAGCGACCAAGCGATCCGGAAAGCCGGTCGCCGCGTAGTGACGGCTGCCGGCCGGCACCTGGGTGTTGGGCTCGGCACCGGTCTCGGCGTCCTTCTTTGCCAGGGCGCTGCCACTGCACAGCAGCAGCGCCATCGTCAGCGCGGTCAGGGCGGCGGGAACGCGGCTCACGCGCCACACTCCAGCGGCAGCGACAACTGCTTGGCGATGCTCGCCCAGTCGAAGGCCACCACGCCCTGGTCATCGTGCACGGCATAGAGCGCGCCATGCGGAAAGCGCGCGGACGGTGCCTGCATCGACCAGATGCCGTCGGTGTTGGCCACCGTATTGCCCTGGAATGCACCGACATGTTTCAGGCTGTGGCGGTCGAACAGATGGAACACGCTGCGCTGCTTGCCCTGCTCGGTGGTGATCCACCAGCCGTCCTTGCCGCAGGTGCGCAGCATCACGCCTTCGGCCTGGGCCTGGAAGGCATCGCGGCCGAACGTGGTGCCGCTGAAGCGGCCTTCCAGCGTATAGACCTTGAACTCGCTGGCGTAGGTTTCGTCTTCTTCGGCGATCAGGAGGCGGTCGTTGGCCGGGTCGCCCCAGATCGATTCGACCACGCGCAGCGCGCCGGCCTCGGTGGTGTCACCGAAACTGGCCGTCAATGCAGCCAGCGCCTTGCCGCCCTGCACGGTGACCGCGTAACGACGCACGCGCTTGTCCAGTTCGGCCAGCGGCGGCAGCACATCGTTGCCCTGCGCGTCTTCGCCCGCATCGTAGGAATCGGTGACGTACACGTCGTAGCCATTGCCCTGCTTGTTCACCCACAGCCCGTACGGCTTGCGCAGATCGTCGGCGCCGAACACGCCCAGCGGGATGAAGTCCGGCAGCTGCAGCACCTGCACGCGGTGGTTGTCGCGCTCCACGATCAGCACCAGGTCATCGACCACGGCGATGCCGTTGGGGCGATCGAACTGACCCGGGGCGGTGCCGAGGCTGCCGACGTCACGCAGCTTCGCCCCGGTCTGCCCGTCGTAGACCACCAGCTTGTCGGTGGCCTTGGCGGTCGCGATCAGCCAGACCTGGCCGTCGGGCGTGGTCCAGCTGGCCGGCGAGTCGATGTTGTCGTCCGGGGTCATCGGAGTGAGGAACGCTTCGGCGACGGTGGCCACATCACGTGCCGTGGAGGCGTCGGTGCCGGTCGGTGCGACCACCGGGGCCGGCGCCGCTGCGTCGGGCGCGGCTGCCGGCCTGCAGGCGGTCAACAGCGCCAGTGCGAGCAGGCTCAGGCCATGGGACGCGCGCATCACAGGGCCACCTTCAGGCCAAGGGCGTAGGTGCGACCATATTCCTCGTTCTGCAGGGTGCGCGAGCGCACGCCCTGGTACAGCTCCAGCGGCTTGTCGAGCAGGTTCTGCGCTTCGAAGTAGACGCTGACGTTCGAGGTGATCTTGTAGTCCATGCTGAAATCGAGCTGGGTGTTGGGCGCCACATAGATGTCATAGGCGCGGCTGTCGCCGAGTGAATCCAGGTACTCGCTGCGGTAGACCGCGGCCACGCGGGTGCTGAAGCCGGCCTTTTCATAGCCGATGTGCGCGCTGTACACGTGTTTGGAGGCGCGCGGCAGCATGAAGTCGTCGCGCTCGCGGCCAGCCACGCCGGGGTCGAAATCGGTATCCAGCCAGGTACCGCTGGCACCCACCAGCAGGCCATCCCAGCCGGCCGGCAGGAAGGCGAGCTGCTGCTGCCAGTTGAACTCGGCGCCCTTGACCGTGGCCTTGTTGCCGTTGATCACCCGGGTGACCTCGAAGCCCGGATACGCCGGATCGTTGTTGCTCACCGTGTTGACGATGTAGCCGTCGATCGACTTGTGGAACACGCCCAGCGAGACGATGCCGGTGCTGCCGATGTACTTTTCGAGCGAGAGGTCGATGTTCCTGGATTCATACGGATCCAGCTGCGGATTGCCGATCCGGACTTCCTCGTCACCCCGGCTCAGGCCGACACGCGGTGCCACATCGCCGAACGACGGACGCGAGACGGTCTTGTTGGCGGCCGCGCGCAGCACCCAGTCATCACCGGCGTCGTAGCGCAGGTGCAGGCCGGGCAGCACGTTGGTGTAGCTGCGGCTCACGCTCAACGGGGTAACCGTGAAGCTGCGGCCGTTACCGGCCACCTCGACGCTGTTGCCGGTGGCGCTGAACTGGGTGTTCTCCACGCGGACACCGCCAATGATGCGCAGCGCGCCGACATCCCAGGTGCCCATCACGTAGCTGGCGAAGATATCTTCGCTGGCGGTGTAATCCTCTTCCAGCGAGGTCAGCGCGTTGCCGCCGGCATCCTGCGGGCGGGCGCTGTAGCGGCTGCCGGATTGTGCCCAGTAGCGGCGCATGGCATCCGAGCTCATGCCCTGGCCGAGGCTGCCGCCACGGTGATCGGGGGGGGAGGTGGTCCAGTCGGACAACGCCACGTCCGGACCGACGCGCAGTTCGCGCTCATCGACATTGACGTCGCGATCGCGCCAGCGACCGAGCAGGCCAAGCTTGATGCTGGAGGAATCGCCATCGAAGCGCACGTTGATCTGCGCACTGCGTTCGCTGTCGTTGACCTGCTTGGGCGACACCACGAAACGATCGAAATCGTAGTTGCCGTTATCCATCCACTCCGCGCTGGTCAGGCTGTAGCGCGGGATGCCACTGTTCTGATCGACGCGGGCGCCGAGGTCGTCGCCGTTGTACTCGAAGCGCGCCTCCATCTCATCGTTGACGCGCTCTTCGGTACGCGTGTAACCCACCTTGTAATCGACCACCGCATTGGTCAGGCGGTTCTCGCCGCCGGCGCTGGTGGTGAAGGTGTTTTCCTTCTTGGTGCGGTAGCGCATGCGCTTCTGGATGGCATCGGCCGGCAGGTCATCGACACGGTACTGATTGCTGCCCAGCGAGGTGACGTCGCCATCGCCGAAATTGAAGATCGTGCGCTGGCGCGTCTCGGCATCATCGAACTGGCTGTACAGCGTGCGCAGGTAGTAGCGGTTGTCGTCATCCGGGCGCCAATCCAGGTTGAGGTTCGCACCGATGCGCTTGCGCTCGATCTCGTACTTGCGCTGCTGCAGGCTGGTGGCGAACAGGTCGTCCTCGGCACCGCCGTCGAACGTGTCGTACTCCACTTCGGTGTTGTCCGATTCGAACTTGCGGTTCTGGTAGTTCACCCCCAGCGCCACGCCGAAGGTATCAGCGAACACTTCGCTGTAGTTGATCGCGGCCTTCGGGCTGGTGTTGCCGGAGAGCTGCTGATGGCTGGCTTCGATCTTGCCGCGCAGGTTGCGGCCTTCGCGATCGAACGCCGAGGCGGACTCGACCAGGATCGCACCGCCGATGGCGTCGCCCGGCATGTCCGGGGTGGGCGACTTGACCACGCGCAGGCGCTCGGTCGAGTCGGAGGGAATCACGTCCAGCGGGGCCGCGCGGCTGGAGTCTTCCGGGGTACCAATCGCGATGCCATCGACGCTGACGCTGTTGAGATTGGCATCCAGGCCACGGATGACCACGAAGCGCCCCTCGCCCTGGTCACGGGTAACGCTGACGCCCGGCAGGCGCTGCAGCGATTCGGCCACGTTCTGGTCCGGGTAGACGCCCATGGCATCGGAAGACACCGCATCTTCGATCGCATCGCTGCTGCGCTTGAGGTCGACCGCCCGGGTCTGCGACTCCAGCTGCGGGCGGACTTCGACCCGGTCCAGATCGATCGCGGCGGCACTGGCGGCGGCGCTGCCGGCCACCGTGCCGCCATCGGGCGTATCGGCGGCATGGGCCGACGGGGTGATCACCGCCAGCAACGAAAGGCTGATCGCCAGGCCCAACGGACGCTTCTTCTGCACTGCCTTCCCCAATCTGTGTAAAGAATGGGTCAGCACGGTATGTCCGGGAGGTTGCATGGGGATGACACCGGGGACATCGAACGGTCGGTGGCGGCGTCGGCTTTTGGCTTCGGTGGGGTGTTGCGGCACACTATCGGTCTCTTCTCTCGCCTGATTCCCCCCATGAAAATCGTCGAAGTGCGCCATCCGCTGGTGCAGCACAAGATCGGCCTGATGCGCGATGCGTCGCTGAGCACGAAGGACTTCCGCGAGCTGGCCAATGAGCTCGGTGGGCTGCTGGCCTATGAGGCCACGGCCGATCTGGATACCGAAGCCCACACCATGGCCGGCTGGGCGGGCCCGGTGACGGTGCAGCGCATTGCCGGCGCCAAGATCACCGTGGTGCCGATCCTGCGCGCCGGCCTGGGCATGCTCAGTGGCGTGCTGTCGCTGATTCCGGCCGCGCGCGTGAGCGTGGTCGGCCTGCAGCGCGATGAGGAAACCCTGCAACCGGTGCCCTACTTCGAGCGCCTGACCGGCCGCCTGGAAGAGCGCGATGCGCTGATCCTGGACCCGATGCTGGCCACCGGTGGCACCCTGATCGCCACCATCGACATGCTCAAGCGCGCCGGCGCACGCCGGATCAAGGGCATCTTCCTGGTCGCCGCACCGGAAGGCATCGCGGCCGTGCAGGCCGTGCATCCGGATGTGGAGATCTTCACTGCCGCCATCGATGCCCAGCTCAATGAGAAGGGCTACATCCTGCCGGGCCTGGGCGACGCCGGCGACCGGATTTTCGGGACCCGCGTGGTCGGTTGATTCCGTCCTTCTGACCGGCGGCCCTCAACGGCCGTCGGTGCTTCACATGGCCTGGTCATGCCCGGGCGGTGCGCGGCCGGGCCACCCCTGGCGTTATGCCAGCGCGCGCGCCTTCAGTTCGCCCTGTTCGTGCACGGTGCCGAAGCGGCCCTTTTCATCGCGTGACACCTGCGCCAGCGCGCACTGGGGGTCGTGGGTGAAGAACAGATGGACGTTGCGGGCCAGTTTGTCTTCCAGAAAGCTGCGCTTCTCGTCGATCAGCAGTTCGGCATTGCGGTCGTAACCCATGGTGATCGGTACATGCACCCACGACCGGCCCGGGATCAGGTCCGCGCAGAACACCACGCCACCCCGCGCCTGGCCGTCCACCGTCTCCGGCCCGACGATCTCGGCCAGCATCAGGCCCGGGGTATGCCCGTCGCTGAAGCTGAAACGCACACTGTCACCCAGGGTGGTCGAGTACGGGCCCTCGACGATTTCCAGTCGCCCACTCGCCTCCAGCAGGCCGGGAAGCTCCGGAATGAAGCTGGCCCGGTCGCGCGGGTGCGGATGCAGCGCACGCGCCCAGTGTTCGGCACCGACCAGGAAGATCGCATTCGGGAACAACAGTTCCGGCGAGCGCCCTTCGCTCCACGGTGCCAGCAGGCCGCCGGCATGATCGAAGTGCAGGTGGCTCAGCACCACCACGTCGATGTCTTCGTGCTCGAACCCGGCCTCGCGCAGGGATTCGATCAGCACGTGGCTGGGTTCCTGCACGCCGTAACGGTCCCGCAGTTTCGGCTCGAAGAACGCGCCGATACCGGTTTCGAACAGCACCGTCTTGCCGGCCAGCGGGCTGGCAAGCAATGCACGGCACGCCAGTTCGATCCGGTTGAGATCGTCCGGTGCCGCCCATTTTTCCCAGACCGCGCGCGGCGCATTGCCGAACATCGCGCCGCCGTCGAGTTTCTGGGAGTTACCGCGGATGGACCATAGTTTCATTCGCAAATTATCCGGCGGCGCACGTTAAATATTCGCTAGCCGTCGCCCATGAAAAAACCCCGCCACTGGGACGGGGTTTCTCATTGCTGCGATCAATCAATGCGCTTGGCTGACCGCGGCGCTGCCGACCGGGTTGCGCGGGTCGCTGCCACCGCTGAGGACATTGCTGCGGCGGTCCCATTCCACCGTCTGCAGGTTGCCCCAGACATGGCTGGAGCCGCGACCGCCCGCGGCGGTATCGCCGGGCAGATCGATCTTGTGGCCCATCGCCTGCAGCTGTTTGATGGTGTCCGTATCGAAGGTGCCGTCCTCGGCCTCGATGCGGTCGGGCAACCACTGGTGGTGGTAGCGCGGCAGCGCGGCGACCTGCTGCGCGGTCAGGCCGTCGTCGTAGCCGAGGATGCCCAGCAGCACCATGGTGATGATGCGGCTGCCACCGGGCGTGCCGAGCACCACGACCTTGTCGGCGGACTCCATGAACGTCGGGGTCATCGAGCTGAGCATGCGCTTGCCCGGCTTCGGCGCATTGGCCGCATAGCCCATCACGCCGAAGGCGTTGGGGGTGCCCGGCTTCAGCGCGAAATCGTCCATTTCGTTGTTCAGCAGCACGCCGGTACCCGACGGAATCAGGCCCGAGCCGTAGAGCAGGTTCACGGTCTGGGTGGCGCCGACGCGGTTGCCTTCGCGGTCGATGATCGAGAAATGCGTGGTCTCATCATCTTCCAGCGGGGTCGGGTTGCCCGACAGCAGATCGCTCGGCGTCGCCTTCTCCGGATGGATGGTGGCACGCAGTCCCTGCGCGTAATCCTTGCTGGTCAGCACTTTCTGCGGGATATCCACGAAGTCCGGATCCCCCAGGAAGAAGGTGCGGTCGCGGTAGGCGCGGCGCATCGCTTCCACTACCAGGTGGGTGCGGTGGGCCTGGTCCATCGACTTCAGATCCCAGCCTTCCAGGATCTGCAGCATGGCCGCCAGCGCGATGCCGCCGGAAGACGGCGGCGAGGCGGTGGTGATGGTCCAGTCGCGGTACTTGAAGGCGATCGGCTCGCGCAGCTTGACCCGGTAGCCGGCCAGCTCCTCGGCGGTCCACTGGCCACCGGCCTGCTTCACGCCCTTGAGCAGCAGCTTGCCGGTCTCGCCACGGTAGAAACCATCAAAGCCCTGGTCGGCCAGACGCTCCATGGTCCTTGCCAATTCCGGCTGGCGGAACACGTCGCCTTCGGCGATCGGCTTGCCGTTGCGCTCATACACCTCGCGCGTGCCAGGGTAGCGCTGCATCACCTCACGCCGGGACTGATAGCCCTTGGCCATGCGTGCATACACCGGGAAGCCCTCGCGCGCGATGCGCATGGCCGGTTCCAGCGAGGTCTTCAGCGGCAGCTTGCCGTGCTTGGAGGACAGCTCCACCAGTGCTGCCGGCAGGCCCGGGATACCGGCCGACCAGGCACCATTGACCGAACGGTCGCGGTCCAGCTCGCCCTTCTTGTCCAGGAAGGCTTCGGGGGTGGCGGACTGCGGCGCGGTTTCGCGCGCGTCCAGCATCACATCCTTGCCCGTGGCCGCATCGTGCAGCAGGAAGAAGCCGCCGCCGCCAAGGCCGGAACTGATCGGCTCGACCACCGCCAGCGTGGCCGAAACCGCGACGGCCGCATCGAACGCGTTGCCGCCCTTGGCCAGGATTTCCATGCCGGCTTCGGTGGCCAGGTGATGGCCACTGGCGACGGCGGCACCGTCAGGATGTTTGGCCAGGGCCGCCTGCGCGGGTTCCGCGGCCCAGGCACCCGGGGCCACCAGCAGGACAAACAGCAACCAGCGACGCGACAGCGTTCTCATTTGGGCACAAACTCCGTGACATACAATTCGGGATGATCGCGCTGCAGTCCATGCAATTTGGCCAGCAGAGCGTCCTGGGTTTCCGGAATGTCCGGATCGGGATCGATGCATTCGACCGGGCAGACGACCACGCACTGGGGTTCGTCGAAATGCCCCACGCACTCGGTGCAGCGGGCCGGATCGATCACGTAGATGGTTTCACCCATCGAAATGGCCTGATTGGGACAGGCCGGCTCACAGACGTCGCAATTGACGCAGAGCTCATTGATTTTCAGCGACATGGCGTTACTCCACGCCCGCGCCGGCGGATGAGAACCGGCCCACGCGGGCGCGCGGGCCGGTCATCGGTGACGCCCCTGCGGGCGCCACCCGGGCTGCGCACACGGCGCAGCCGCCACTGCACGGGTTACTTGGCTTCGACGAAGATGTACTCGGCGCCGGTCGGCTGGATGATCGACTGGACGCGGGCGTTGTCGGCGGCCTTGCCGATGAACACCACGCGCACACCCTTCATCGAGTCCGGCGAAACGTCCTTGAACACGGCCTGGATCATGTCGGCCATCTTGGCCGAGGCCGAGGAACCGAAGGCCAGCATGTTGCCCGGCTGCACGCCACGGCCCACGGCCTGGGTGGCGCTTTCGACCTGACGCTCATACTTGGCCGCGAATTCCGGATCCGATTCCGGGGCGAGGTAGTACAGGTACGGGCTGTTGCTGATGTTGCCCATGTTCTGCACGGCCACGGCCTGCAGGTACTTCTTCCAGCCGGCATCGTCATCGGCAGCCGGGGCGACCAGCGCCTGCTGGGCTTCGACGACCGGCGCGGCCTCTTCCTTCTTGCAGGCGGTGAAGGCCAGCGCGAACGACGCGATCAACATGGCACGCATGGTGTTGTTCATGGAATTCCTCCCTTGGTGATTCTTGGTATGTATGGGTCTTGCAGGTACTACGCTTGGGCCGACTTCGCTTCACGGACCTTGCGCAGCGCCTCAAGCACAGCGGACGGCACAAAGCCGGACACGTCGCCGCCCAGACGGGCGATCTCGCGGACCAGCGAAGACGAAATGAAGCTGTGTTGCTCGGCCGGGGTCAGGAACAGGGTCTCGACCTCCGGGATCAGATGGCGGTTCATGCTCGCCATCTGGAATTCGTACTCGAAATCGGACACCGCGCGCAGGCCGCGCAGCAGGATGCCGCCCTGCACCGAACGCACGAAATGCGCCAGCAGGGTGTCGAAACCACGCACTTCCACGTTGCGGTTGTGGCCCAGCGCATCGCGAGCCAGCTGCACGCGCTGCTCCAGCGGCAGGGTCGGCCCCTTGGACGGGCTCTGCGCCACGCCCACCACCACCTTCTCGAACAGGGGTGCAGCGCGGTTCACCAGATCGATGTGACCGTTGGTGATCGGATCGAAGGTGCCCGGGTAGACAGCAATGCGGCGGTTGGCCACGGTCATACGTCAGCTACGCGTGTTGGTCTGGTGAAAGTGTAGCAGTGGCGCGCCGATACAGGGCAAAACGGACCTCCCGGGTGCCCCCCTCACGGTGCAGCAGCCACGGCGCGGGCATCTTCGGCGCCTGATCGGCCGGGGACTCCACGTACAGCCAGGCATCGGCGGCCAGATGCGACGGCAGCCCGGCGATCACGGCCTCCCACAGCCCATCGGCGAACGGCGGATCGATGAACACGATATCCGCCAGCGCCCCGGCCGGCTGCCGCAGCCACTGCAGCGCATCGGCCTGCACCACCGCGATCTGGTCCTGCGCCCCCAGCTTGGCGACCGACTCGCGCAGCTGCCGGGACAACGCCACATCCCGCTCCACCAGCGTCGCCTGCGCTGCCCCCCGCGACACCGCCTCCAGCCCCAGCGCCCCGCTGCCGGCGAACAGATCCAGCACCCGCGCCCCGCCCAGCCGCGGCGTCAGCCAATTGAACAGCGTCTCGCGCACCCGGTCACTGCTGGGCCGCAGCCCCGGTGACAGCGGCACCGGCAGCTTCGTATTGCGCCACTTGCCCCCGATGATCCGCACCTGGCCCACGGCGCCCGCCGGCTGACGCGGCTTCATGCGTGGCTCTTGGTTGGGTGGGTCGACGCGTGAAACGGAGGCAAACGGGTCATGGGACGAAAGGCAGGGGAAGGCGGCCCAATAGTCTAATCGGTGGTACCTGGCGAATGCGCTTCATTCACTAAACGCGACACGGGGCGATCCCATCGATAGATCGTGGACCCGCACCTCCCAATCCACTATCCCGCAAACCCGGGGCGCTCTCGTCGCTTGAAGCGTCGCCGGTACGCATCGCTACGTCGCAACCCCGCTCATCTACATCCATTCAATGTTCTCGACTGGAGTGTCGACCGAGGAGTCATTTCATGCACCGATGGCCACCCACCATCGGGACCGCAGATGGCCGCACCATTATCAATATAAAAATGTCATTGCCAGACGCGCCATTTCGAGACGAATAGCGCTGCACCGCCTTACTTGGTTAACGAGAATCCAATTGCCGCACCCGCGGCCTTCCGGGCACTCAAAATGAATAGAATCGCGATCGCCTTGATAATTGCCTTCCCAGTGTCTGCAGCCCCTCCCACCTCTCAACAAGATCGGGTAGAAGTAAACACAAGCGGGGAGAGCACCATGGTCAGGACCACTGAGTGGCCGGACTTTGAAGGGGGCTTCGTCGCGGTCGAACAGCGTTTATTGATGAACGAAGACGGCAATCCCACCTATCAGTATTCTCGCCAAAGCAAGGCAACGCAGCTCTACCATGAGGCCTTCTGCCTCGAAAAGAATGCGCGGCCTGCTGGAGGAGAAGCCGTGCTGAAAGGAAGTCTTGCGGCCTGGATATGCGAATTGGGCGATGAGGACAAGGCGCTCGACCCAGAAGTGGCCACCCATCAATACCCGGGTGCGCTCATGGATAGATCAACCGATTATGTTTTTGCGAATGCACCCAATGGCTCAGCCCGTGTGGGCGTCAACTTCCACTCAACGGGTACCATTCGCTACAGCAGTTCAAGCTCCGGCTCCATGCGGGGTAGTGTTTCAGTCGATAGCGGCCGGTGCACAACCAATTTCTCTCAGTTTTACGCCCGCCCCTTCAGCGGAAGTCATGTTGCAACCGCGATCTGTATCGTTCACGAGCCAAGAAGGATATCAACGAAAATGGAAGGTTGCGTCCCCCGCCTATGTGGCTCCGACAATGGCTCGGTGGCTATCAACTGAAGCAAGTCCGCTTGCTCCGGCGCACCAGAATGAATAGGAGTTAGTAAGCCGCATCAACAAAAATGCAATGTGGCCCATCGAAGGCATGGTGTGATGTTCATTCACAATGGCGGCGGTTCGCAACCAATCCAAGCGGAAGCGCCCCGCCCCTGCCCCTCAGCACAGAAGGGTCGTGCCTGGCCACAATACTGTCGGCTGCCACCCGGATCATCAGGATCCGTGCGTTGGTCTACCCGCGCTGTTTCCGCGCACTTGAAAACCCAGCCCGCCACCCCTACCCCTTGAGCCAGCCGCCGCGCCGGGCGCGGCAATGCCCCAAGGAGCAACACGACCCATGACCGTGCAGACCCAAAAAGAAACCCTGGGCTTCCAGACCGAAGTCAAACAGCTGCTGCAGCTGATGATCCACTCGCTGTACTCCAACAAGGAAATCTTCCTTCGCGAGCTCATCTCCAACGCCGCCGACGCCTCGGACAAACTGCGCTTCGAAGCGCTGACCCAGCCGGCCCTGCTCGAGAACGACGGCGACCTGCGAATCCGCGTCAGCTTCGACGCCACCGCCAACACCCTGACCATCGACGACAACGGCATCGGCATGAGCCGTGACGAGGCGATCGCGCACCTGGGCACCATCGCCAAGTCCGGCACCGGCGACTTCCTGCGCCAGCTCTCCGGTGACCAGAAGAAGGACTCCCAGCTGATCGGCCAGTTCGGCGTCGGCTTCTACAGCGCCTTCATCGTCGCCGACCAGGTGGACGTGTATTCCCGTCGCGCCGGCCTGCCCGCCAGCGAGGGCGTGCACTGGTCCTCGCGCGGCGAAGGCGAGTTCGACGTGGAAGGCATCGACAAGCCCGAGCGCGGCACCCGCATCGTGCTGCACCTGAAGGACGACCAACGCGACTTCGCCGATGGCTGGCGCCTGCGCGGCATCATCAAGAAGTACTCCGACCACATCGGCCTGCCGATCCAGATGGTCAAGGAACACCACGGTGAAGACGCCCCGGCCGAGATCGAATGGGAGACCGTGAACCGTGCCAGCGCCCTGTGGACGCGCCCGCGCACCGAGATCACCGACGCCGAGTACCAGGAGTTCTACAAGCACGCCGCGCACGACCATCAGGACCCGCTGGCGTGGAGCCACAACAAGGTGGAAGGCAAGCTCGAGTACACCTCGCTGCTGTATGTCCCCGGCCATGCACCGTTCGACCTGTACCACCGCGACGCGCCCAAGGGCCTGAAGTTGTACGTGCAGCGCGTGTTCGTGATGGACCAGGCCGAGCAGTTCCTGCCGCTGTACCTGCGTTTCATCAAGGGTGTGGTGGATTCCAACGATCTTTCGTTGAACGTCTCGCGCGAAATCCTGCAGTCCGGCCCGGTCATCGATTCGATGAAGTCGGCGCTGACCAAGCGCTCGCTGGACATGCTGGAAAAGCTGGCCAAGGACACGCCGGAGATCTATGCCGGCTTCTGGAAGCAGTTCGGCCAGGTGCTCAAGGAAGGTCCGGCCGAAGACTTCAACAACCGCGAAAAGATCGCCGGCCTGCTGCGCTTCGCCTCGACCCATGATGCCAGTGGCGAGCCCAGCGTCTCGCTGGCCGATTACGTGGGCCGCATGATCGAGGGCCAGGACAAGATCTACTTCCTGACCGGCGACAGCCACACCCAGGTCAAGGACAGCCCGCACCTGGAAGTCTTCCGCAAGAAGAACATCGAAGTGCTGCTGCTCACCGACCGCATCGACGAATGGCTGATGGGGTACCTGACCGAATTCGACGGCAAGTCGTTCGTCGATGTCGCGCGTGGCGATCTGGACCTGGGCGCGCTGGAAAGCGCCGAAGACAAGCAGGCCCAGGAAGCCGTCGCCAAGGACAAGCAGGCACTGGTGGACCGCATCAAGTCCGCACTGGGTGAGGACGTCACCGACGTGCGCGTCTCGCACCGCCTGACCGATTCCCCGGCGATCCTGGCGATCGGCGAGCAGGATCTGGGCCTGCAGATGCGCCAGATCCTGGAAGCCAGTGGGCAGAAGGTGCCGGACAGCAAGCCGGTGTTCGAGTTCAACCCGGCCCATCCGCTGATCGGCAAGCTGGACCAGGAAGGCGATGCCGCACGCTTCGACGACCTGAGCCGCGTTCTGTTCGATCAGGCCGCGCTGGCCGCGGGCGACACGCTGAAGGACCCGGCGGCGTATGTGCGCCGGCTCAACAAGCTGCTGCTGGAGCTGTCGGCGTAAGTCGTGCGGCAGAGGGGTGCCGGCCACCGGTCTGCGCCCACCGCGGTTGATGATGCATGGCGCCGCGAGGCGGACACCGCGCGCGCTCGGGTCAGGCCCAGCGGTCGAGCAAGGTGCCGAGCATCTCGTCCTGACGCCGGATCACGGTCGCGTTGGCGGCAAACGCCAGCGCAGCCTGCTTGGCCGTGAGCATATCCGCGATCGGCGCGTTGGCATCGTCGGGGGCGGCGACCACGGTGGCGGTGACACCGCCACCTGCCGTTGCGGCCTGCGCCACACCCAGGCGTGTGGAATCAGCCACCGGCAATCGCGCCACGTTGGAGGCGGCCGCCTGTACGCCCAGCGAGGCGGCACGCATGCCGGCGCTGGCAATGGACATCACGCTCATCATTCACCGTTTCCCGTTTCGCCGTCCCGGCCGCGCCCGCATGGCGCAGCCCTTCACAACCGGTAACGGCCGCATCGGCCATTACTTGAGTCCCGCCCCACCGCACCTGCACGCCCATGGGCATTCGGGGCGCAGTGGTAGCATAGCCCTCTGATTTCAGCGTCTTTTGCCAATGCTCAGCTTCTTCCGTCGCAAAAAGCCCCAGGACGCCCCGCAAGAGGCGGCCAAGACCCAGCATTACTCCGCCGAGGAGCTGGCTGCCGCGTTCCCGCAGGCCAGGGCCGAGCCCGCTGCACCGCCAGCGCCTGAGCCGATGCCGCCCGTGGTGGAAACGCCTGTTCCCGCTGCCGCGCCGGCCGAGCGGGTAATCGCGCCGCCCCCCGTGGTTCCCGCCCCGGTCATTCCCGCGCCCGTGGTGGCTACACCTGTGGTGCCTGCTCCGGTGACCCCGGCGCCGGCAGCCCCTGCACCCGCGATGGCCGCGCCAGTTGTTCAGGAGCCTATTGCCCCGGTCCCGACGGTGGCTGCACCGGTTCAAGCGCCTCCGCTGGAGGCCCGTGTCGCGCTCGCCACGCCCACCCCGCTTCCGGCCGCTCCTGTGAGCAACCCTGCGCCGGCCGTCGTTGCGCCGTCGGCTGTTCCAGCTCCGATCACTACAGTTACCCCGGTTACCCCGGCTGCCCCGGTCGCCCCCACCATCGTGACCGAGCGCCCGTCCTCCCAGGACATGGCCCCCGCCGCCGCCGGCAAGAGCGGCTGGCGCGAGCGCCTGCGCAACAGCGTGATCGCACGCAGTTTCGGCGGTCTGTTCTCGCGCAATCCCAAGCTCGATGACGACCTGCTCGACGAACTGGAAACCGCGCTGATCACCGCCGATGTCGGCGTCGGCGCGACCACGGCGCTGGTCGAAGGCCTGCGCAAGCGCATGAAGGCGCGCGAGTTCACCGATGCCAACGCGCTGCTCACCGCGCTGCGCGCCGAGCTGATCGCGATCCTGCAGCCGGTGGCCAAGCCGCTGGTGATCGACCGCACCGCCAAGCCCTTCGTGGTGCTCACCGTCGGCGTCAACGGCGTCGGCAAGACCACCACCATCGGCAAGCTGGCCAAGCGCTTCAAGGACGACGGCCACAGCCTGATGCTGGCCGCCGGCGATACCTTCCGTGCCGCTGCCGTCGCGCAGCTGCAGGCCTGGGGGGAGCGCAACGGCGTGGCCGTGGTTGCGCAGGGCCAGAACGCCGATGCCGCCTCGGTCGCCTTCGATGCACTGCAGGCCGGCAAGGCACGTGGCACCGAGGTGCTGATCGCCGATACCGCCGGCCGCCTGCACACGCAGGCCGGCCTGATGAACGAGCTCGGCAAGATCCGCCGCGTGCTCGGCAAGATCGATGCCAATGCACCACATGAAGTGCTGATGGTCATCGATGGCACCACCGGCCAGAACGCGCTCTCGCAGCTGCGTCAGTTCCATGCCGCGGTCAACGTGACCGGCCTGGTGGTGACCAAGCTGGACGGTACCGCCAAGGGCGGCGTGGTGTTCGCGCTGGCGCGTGAATTCGGCATTCCGATCCGCTTCTGCGGCATCGGCGAGCGCCCCGAAGACCTGCGCGTGTTCGATCCGGAAGCCTTTGTCGACGCACTGCTGCCCGAAGCACTCGGCGCCTGAGCTGATGCAGCCACGCATGGCGTGGCACCAGCCCTCCTCCGGAACCTGCATGACCCGCCAGCCTCCCGCCAGCGCCACGTTGCCGACCGACGATGTCTTCGTCGCGCGGCTGCTGCACTGGTTCGACGATCATGGCCGGCATGACCTGCCGTGGCAGCACCCGCGCTCGCCGTACCGGGTGTGGCTGTCGGAGATCATGCTGCAGCAGACCCAGGTCAGCACGGTCATCCCGTATTTCCTGAAGTTCCTCGCGGCGTTCCCGACCCTGCCCGACCTGGCCGCGGCCAGCAATGATGCGGTGATGGCCCAGTGGGCCGGCCTGGGTTACTACGCCCGTGCACGCAACCTGCATGCGGCCGCGCAGCGCTGCGTGGACCTGCATGGCGGCGAGCTGCCGCGCGATTTCGATGCATTGCATGCGCTGCCGGGCATCGGCCGCAGCACCGCGGGCGCGATCCTCAGCCAGGCCTGGAATGATCGGTTCGCAATCCTGGATGGCAACGTCAAACGCGTACTGACCCGCTATCACGGCATCGAGGGCTTCCCCGGCCTGCCGGTCGTCGAAAAGCAGCTGTGGGCAGTGGCCGAGGCGCACGCCGAGCATGTGCCTGACACGCGCATGGTCGATTACACCCAGGCGCAGATGGACCTCGGCGCCAGTGTCTGCAGCCGCAGCAAGCCTGCCTGCGTGATCTGTCCGCTGCAGGCCACCTGCGTCGCCCGTCGCGAGGGGCGCACCGATCAGCTGCCGACGCCGAAGCCCGGCAAGACCTTGCCCGAGCGCGAGGCGGTGGCGCTGCTGCTGCGCGATGCGCGCGGCCGGGTGCTGCTGCAGAAGCGGCCTGACACCGGCATCTGGGCGCAGCTGTGGACCCTGCCCCAGGCCGACAGCGGGATCGCGTTGCAGGACTGGTTCGACGCGCACATCGACGGCTCGCTGGACGACGCCGAGCCGCTGCCGGTGCTGGAGCACACCTTCAGCCACTACCGGCTGCATCTGCAGGTGCTGAAGGCAACGGTACAGGGGCTGCGCGACGAGAAGGCTGACCTGCGCTGGGTCGCTGCCGAGGCGCTGGCCACGCTGGGCCTGCCCGCACCGATCCGCAAGTTGCTGGAGACCGGTGCACCGCCCGCTCAGCCCAAGCGCCGTACAATGCGGCGCGCAGCAACATCCCAAGACATCGAGTAACGCTATGCCCCGCACCGTTTTCTGCCAGTACGAACAACGCGACGCCGAAGGCCTGGACTTCGTGCCCTACCCCGGCGAACTGGGCCAGCGCATTTTCAACCACATCGGCAAGCCGGCGTGGGCCGCGTGGCTGGCGCACCAGACCATGTTGATCAACGAAAACCGGCTGTCGCCGCGCGATCCCAAGCACCGCGCGTTCCTGGAAGAGGAGCTGGTGAAGTACCTGTTCAGCGGTGGCGCGGAGAAGCCGGCCGGGTTCGTACCGGAGGCCTGATCGTTGCTGATACCGACCAACGGTCGGTATCTACCGCGAGGTTGGGGCGGCCGTGAGGTTGGGGCGACCGTGAGGTTGTGACGACCGTGAGGTTGTGACGACCGCGAGGATGTGGGGTCCGGCAGATCGCGGTGCCTCGTCGATATACCTTGGCCGGCCAAGCGGCCGGCACTACCGGGTCGGTGGCTGCTGGCCCTCTTCGCGCTCCTGCACCTGTGCCTGGCGCAGCGCCTGTTCCGAGCTGCGCAGGGCCTTGGTATCCAGCTTGCGGATGCTGCTGATGAAGCACGGCATGTTCATCGGGCCAGGCGTGGGGTCGCGCACCAGCACCTTGTCGAAGCGCGCCGAGACACGACCGACGCGGCTGGTCAGGCCGATCGCCGGAGCGTAGTCCAGCCCTTGGCACGGCCCGGCCAGTTCCAGCAGATAGCCCTCGCTCGGGCGTGTCCACACCGCCAGCGCGCTGTCACCCAGCTCGTTCCAGCCCGACAGCGAGCCATACAACGGCATGTCCTGCTGCGGCGGCCCGGCGTGGGCGCGGTAAAGATCGAGCTTCTGCGCGGTGGACAACCGGCCGGTACTGGCACACGCGGCCAGGCCGAGACACAGGGCCGCGATGGCAAGGGTCTGCTTCATGACGCCTCCTGCTGGGGACTGTGCGGCGATCATGCGCCGCCCGGCGTGGTCCCGGCGAGAGGACCCCGCCGGGTGTTCAGCGATCAGGCGGGCAGCGATGCCTACTCAGACCTCGCTGTGCGCGAGGCTGTGCAGCCGCCCTTCGCGCAGCTCCAACACGCGGTCCAGCTTGCGCGCCAAGGAGCGGTCATGGGTCACCAGCACCAGGCTGGTGTGGTGCGCGCGGTTGAGCTCGAGCATCAGCTCGAACACGGTCGCCGCAGTCTTGTCATCCAGGTTGCCGGTCGGCTCATCACCGAGCACGCAGGCCGGGCGGTTGACCAAGGCGCGGGCGACGGCCGCACGCTGGCGCTCACCGCCGGACAGCTCGCCCGGCTTGTGGTCCAGGCGATGGCCCAGGCCGACCGATTCCAGCAGCGCCTGCGCACGGGTGCGCGCGTCGACCACTTCTTCGCCGCCGAGCAGCACCGGCATCATCACGTTTTCCAGCGCGGTGAATTCGGGCAGCAGGTGATGGAACTGGTACACGAAGCCGAGCGCACGGTTGCGCAGTTGGCCGCGCTGGCTGTCGGACAGGCCGGACATGCGCTGGCCGGCCACGTAGACCTCGCCCGCCGTCGGCGTATCCAGCCCACCGAGCAGATGCAGCAGGGTGCTCTTGCCGGCACCGGAGGCACCGATGATGGCCACGGTCTCGCCGGCCGCCACGCGCAGGTCCAGCCCGTTGAACACCGGGGTCTGCATACGGCCTTCGGCATAGGTCTTGGCCAGGGCTTCGGCGCGGATGACTTCCTGGCCCAGGGTGAGTGCTTCATTCATAACGCAGGGCCTCCGCCGGCTGGGTACGTGCCGCGCGCCAGGCGGGATACAGGGTGGCAAGGAAGCTCATGATCAGCGCCACGGCGGTGATCACGATGATGTCCGGGGTCTGCATGTCGGTCGGCAGGCCGGTGATGTAGTACACGTCCTCCGGCAGCAGCTTGACGTTGAACAGCGTCTCGATCGCGCCGAGGATGCGCTCCAGGTTCAAGGTCAGGGTGATGCCACCGATCACGCCGAGCACGGTACCGAAGATGCCGATCAGCGAGCCCTGCACCATGAACACCTGCATGACACCACCCGGGGTCAGGCCCAGCGTGCGCAGGATCGCGATGTCGGCCTGCTTGTCGGTGACCAGCATCACCTGCGAGGAGACCAGGTTGAACGCGCCCATGGCGATGATCAGCGAGAGCAGGATGCCCATCACCACCTTTTCCATGCGCAGCGAGTGATACAGGTTCGCGTTCTGCTGGGTCCAGTCGCTGACCCGGTAGGCACCGGTCAGGTTGTGGGCCAGATCGACGCCGACCTCCAGCGCCTTGTCCATGTCATGCAGTTTCAGGCGCACGCCGGTGACGCCATCGATGCGCAGTACTTTTTCCAGATCGGCCATGTTGGCGTAGGCCACGCCGCGGTCGACCTCGTTGTAACCGGCTTCAAAGATGCCGCTCACGGTGAAGCGCTTCATGCGCGGGATCGCACCGATCGGCGTGCCCTGCACTTCGGCCAACGTGACCAGCACGGTATCGCCGACGCCGACACCGAGGTAGATCGCCAGCTCCTGGCCGACCAGCAGGTTGTAGCTGCCCGCGGTCAGGCTGTCGAAGCTGCCTTTCTTGACCTTCTGGTTGATCACCGAGACGTTCGGCTCCAGCGCCGGGTCGATGCCCTGCACGATGGCGCCCTGCACGCGGGGGCCGCTGAGCATGGCCTGGATTTCGATGTACGGCGCCGCGCCGGCAACCCGCGGATCCTTCTTGGCCACCTCCACCGCATGCGCCCAATCGGCCATGGGAGCGCCGTCGGTGGTGATGGTGGTATGCGCGGTCATCTGCAGCAGGCGATCACGGATCTCCTTCTGGAAACCGCTCATGACCGCCAGCGTGGTGATCAGCACGGTCACGCCCAGGGCAATGCCGAGGATCGAGGCCATGGAGATGAAGGAGATGAAGCCGTTGCGGCGTTTGGCCCGCAGGTAGCGCAGGCCAATCGAGACAGGTATGGGTTTGAACATGCAGGTACGCCGGACAATTCAGGCTATGGTGCCACTGCAGGGGGTGAACGGGAAATGCAGTGTGCCCGGACGGCTAGTCGCAGTTCACGTGCCTGCCCTGCTGGAAGGGTATCGGGCCAGAACAGGCGCCAGTGGCGGCGGCCGTCCTGCCGCCACCCCAGCTGCACCAGCGGGCCACGGCGCCGCATCTGCAGTGCCTCGACGGGTTCGCCATCCACCTGCGCCGGGTCTTCGTCCGCCGGAATCACAAAGACGCAGCCCGGGCGGCGCGCATACCGCCATGCCTCCCACCAGGTGCCGGCCATCGCCACCACGCCCAGCGCCAGGCCCCACGGCGCGGGCAGATCGGTCGCCCACAACGCCCAGGGCATCACAACGCCCATGGCGATCAGCGCGCGGCACTGCCAGCGCGAGGGATGCCACTCACGCAGGAAGGGCGCGGATCCGGGCGATGAGGGCGGCGGGCGCGGCATGCGGGCACTCCTCGTAACCCATGAACCAGCGCCACAACTTATCGTCCTCGCTCTCGAGCAGGAACAGGAAAACCTCGCGCTCGTCTGTCGGTGCCTGCAGCCAGCAACGGTCCAGGTAACGGCCGAACAGCTGGTCCAGCTCGCGCATGCCGCGACGGCAACGCCAGCGCAGCTTTTTCAGTTCGGTTGCTTCGTCCATTTTTCTGCGTTTCCAGATAAGGCAAAGCCACGCATGGCGTGGCTCTACCGTTTCGATCATTTTCTGCGAAGCCACGCATGGCGTGGCTCTACCGTTTCGATCCTTTGTTGCAGGGCCACGCATGGCGTGGCGCTGCAGGGCACGTCTGGATCAGGCGCGACGCGCCATCATCAGCTTCTTGATCTCGGCAATGGCCAGCGCCGGGTTCAGGCCCTTCGGGCAGGTCCGCGAGCAGTTCATGATGGTGTGGCAGCGATACAGCTTGAACGGGTCTTCCAGCTCGTCCAGGCGCGCACCGGTGTCTTCATCGCGCGAGTCGATGATCCAGCGGTAGGCCTGCAGCAGGATCGCCGGACCCAGGTAACGCTCGCCGTTCCACCAGTAGCTCGGGCAGCTGGTCGAGCAGCACGCGCACAGGATGCACTCATACAGGCCATCGAGCTTCTTGCGGTCTTCCGGCGACTGCAGGCGCTCACGATCCGGCGGCGGCGGGGTCTGGGTGCGGATCCACGGCTTGATCGAGGCGTACTGCGCGTAGAAGTGGGTCAGGTCCGGCACCAGATCCTTGACCACGCTCATGTGCGGCAGCGGGTAGATCGGTACTTCGGCCTTGCCGCAATCGGCAATCGCGCGGGTGCAGGCCAGCGTGTTGGTGCCGTCGATGTTCATCGCGCACGAACCGCAGATGCCCTCGCGGCACGAACGACGGAAGGTCAGGGTCGGATCGATCTCGTTCTTGATCTTGATCAGCGCGTCCAGGACCATCGGGCCGCAGGCGTCCAGATCGATCTCATACGTATCGGTGCGCGGATTGCTGTCGTCGTCGGGACTCCAGCGGTAGATCTTGAAGGTGCGGGTGTTCTTCGCACCGGTCTGGGCGGGGAAGTGCTTGCCCTTTCCGATCTTGGAATTCTTGGGGAGGGAAAACTCGGCCATGGCTGTTCTCGTTGGCTCAGGCGGCTCGCGCTGCAGAGCAGGCGCGGGTAGCACGGAAGATGAGGAAGTCGACACCACCGGCCCGCGGCGCACGTACCACCCCACCCGTGCGGGTGGTGGCGGTGGCGAGCGCTGCGTGGACGGAGGTCATGCCGCAGGTCTCTTAGTAAACGCGCGGCTTGGGCGGGACGACGTCCACGTCCTTGCTCAGCGTGTACATGTGGACCGGACGGTAGTCGAACTCGCACTTGCCGTTCTCGTCGACGTTGACCAGCGTGTGCTTCTGCCAGTTGACGTCGTCGCGGTCCGGGAAGTCCTCATGCGCATGCGCGCCACGGCTTTCCTTGCGCTGTTCGGCCGAGTTGATCGTCGCCACCGCGTTGAGCAGCAGGTTGTTCAGCTCGTAGGTTTCGATCAGGTCCGAGTTCCACACCAGCGAACGGTCGGAGACCTTGACGTCCTGGAAGGAGTCGAAGATCTCGGCCATCTTGGTGCAGCCCTCTTCCAGCGTCTTGCTGGTACGGAACACCGCCGCGTCGTTCTGCATGGTGCGCTGCATGCGATCGCGGATGACCGAGGTCGGGGTGTCGCCGTTGGCGTAACGCAGCTTGTCGAGCAGGCCCAGGGCCTTGTCGCAGGCATCGGACGGCAGGGTCTTGTGCGGTGCGCCGGACTTGATGGTGTCTGCGCAGCGGTTGGCCACCGCACGGCCGAACACGACCAGATCCAGCAGCGAGTTCGAGCCCAGGCGGTTGGCGCCGTGCACGGACACGCAGGCCGCTTCGCCGATGGCGTACAGGCCCGGCACGACCGCATCGGGGTTGTCGCCGACCTTGCGCACGACTTCGCCGTGGTAGTTGGTCGGGATGCCGCCCATGTTGTAGTGCACGGTCGGGATGACCGGAATCGGCTGCTTGTGCACGTCCACGCCGGCGAAGATGCGGGCGCTTTCAGCGATGCCCGGCAGCTTGTCGTCGATGACGCCCGGGCCGAGATGGGTCAGGTCGAGCAGGATGTGATCCTTGTGCTCGCCGACGCCGCGGCCTTCGCGGATCTCGATGGTCATCGAACGCGACACCACGTCGCGCGAGGCCAGATCCTTGTAGTGCGGTGCATAGCGCTCCATGAAGCGCTCGCCGTTGCTGTTGCGCAGGATGCCGCCTTCGCCACGCACGCCTTCGGTGATCAGGCAGCCCGCGCCATAGATACCGGTCGGGTGGAACTGCACGAACTCCATGTCCTGCATCGGCAGGCCGGCACGCATGACCAGACCGCCGCCGTCGCCGGTGCAGGTGTGGGCCGAGGTGGCGCTGAAGTAGGCGCGGCCGTAGCCGCCGGTGGCCAGCACCACGCCATGGGCGCGGAACAGGTGCAGCGAGCCGTCGGCCATGTCCAGCGCGAGCACGCCGCGGCAGACGCCTTCGTCATCGAAGATCAGGTCGAGGGCGAAGTACTCGATCATGAAGCGCGCGTTGTGCGCCAGCGACTGCTGGTACAGCGTGTGCAGCATGGCGTGGCCGGTACGGTCGGCGGCGGCGCAGGTGCGCTGCGCGGACGGGCCTTCGCCGTACTTGGTGGTCATGCCGCCGAACGGGCGCTGGTAGATCTTGCCTTCTTCGGTACGGCTGAACGGCACACCGTAGTGTTCCAGTTCGATGATGGCCGGGATCGCTTCGCGGCACATGTACTCGATGGCGTCCTGGTCACCCAGCCAATCCGAGCCCTTGATGGTGTCGAAGAAGTGGTAGCGCCAGTCGTCTTCGCCCATGTTGCCCAGCGCGGCGGAAATACCGCCCTGCGCGGCCACGGTGTGCGAACGGGTCGGGAAGACCTTGGTCAGGCAGACCGTCTGCAGGCCCTTGGCGGCAAGACCGAACGTAGCGCGCAGGCCAGCACCGCCGGCGCCGACCACGACCATGTCGTACTTGTGTTCCGTAATCTTGTAAGCGGACATCTAATCTGGATTCCTGTCTTGGTGCCTGGACTCAGGCAACGCCGAGCGTAATGCGGGCGACCGCAAACACACTGACGATCGCGCCGAGCACGGCGATGAACTTCACCGTCGTCTGCAGCGCCAGGGCCAGCAGCGAATTGTGGATGTAGTCTTCCAGCACGACCTGCAGGCCGAGCTGGGCATGCCAGAACATCGCGACCAGGAAGCCGACCAGCAGCACCGCGTTCCACGGCTTGGACACCGCGTCGGTGGCGGTCACGTAATCGGCGCCGATCAGGCTCAGCACGAACACCAGGAACCAGATGGTCAGGCCGACCAGCGCGGTGGCGGTCAGGCGCTGCATCACGAAGTGTTCGGTGCCGGTCTTGGCGGCGCCCAGGCCACGCACGTTCTTCAGCGGGGTACGGTACTTGTTCATGCGGCCGCTCCCATGAAGACATAGGCCCAGATCAGGGCGGTGATCACCAGGCTGGCGAAGACCGAGACCCAGCTGCTGCGCACGAAGGCGGGAATGGAGAAGCCGATCGCGAAGTCCTGCACGATATGGCGGATGCCATTGCACAGGTGGTAGGCGAAGGACCAGGTCCAGGCGAACAGGAAGAGCTTGCCGTACCAGCTGCCGGCGTGGCCGGTGAAGCAGTTCCAGGATTCAGGACCCATCATCAGGGCGAGCAGGCCGCCGGCAATGATCAGGGCTCCAACAGACAGAAAGATGCCGGTCGCTCGATGCAGGATCGAGGTGGCCATCTGAATCTGCCAGCGATACACCTGAAGGTGCGGGGAAAGGGGACGTTCTCTGGCGGCCATTCGCTGGGCTCGTTATCTCGGCTGGGCGGCACAATGCCGCGTTGGCTCAATGCTGATCAAAAATCGATGCAGCGTCCGTTTTTTTCCCAATCTCCGTACCGCACCGGATCAAGTCCGCCGCGGCCGCCGATTTCCAAAGGCACTGCCGGCGTCTCGGGGAGCGGTTGCTCCTCCGGTACCAGCGTGCCTTCAGCTTCAGAATCTGGAGTGGGGGTTGTTTGGCCTATCATGGGTGTTCTCGCAACGCACAAATTTTAGACCCCGTTCACGTGCCTGACAACCTGCCCTCCGATTTCGCCGGCTTTTCGCGCCTCCCCGGTCACCAGCTGCTCAGCCTCAGCGGTGCCGATGCGGCCGCGTTCGCCCATGCCCAATTCTCAAGCGACGTCACCGCCCTGCCCCTGCGGCATTGGCAGTGGAGCGCCTGGCTGACGGCCAAGGGCCGCACCATTGCTGTGTTCCAGCTGTTGCGGCTGGAGGAGGAGCGCATCGTGCTGGTGCTCGCCGATGGCGACGCCGATGCGATTGCGTCGCAGTTGCAGCGTTTCGTGTTCCGCCGCAAGGTGCGGATCGAGCTGCGAAACGATCTGGCGGTGGTGGCGAGCTTCACCGCGCCGGAATCGGCCTCCGGGGCCGCGATTGCGCAACTTGCCGGCGAAAACCTCGAACTGGACCTGGGCAGCGATGCGCTTCCGCGCAGCCTGCGGATCGGTGCGGCCGATGCCGTGGCCGCTGCGGCCGACAGCGCGGATATCGCGCTGGCCTGGCGCCAGTCCGATCTGCGCTACGGCCTGCCGCGCCTGGATGCAGATCAGCGCGAGCAGTGGACGCCGCAGCAGCTCGGGCTGGACCGCCTGAACGGGTACAGCGTCAAGAAGGGCTGCTACCCGGGCCAGGAAATCGTGGCCCGCACCCATTTCCTCGGCAAGGCCAAGCGCGCCCTGCAGCTGCTGCGGGTCGTGGAGGGCACGACCAGCGGCACGCAGGTGCACCAGAACGCGACGGGGATCGGCACGGTGGCCTCGGTGGCCGGTGACCTGGCCCTGGCCGTGCTGCCGCTGGAGATCGCGCCGGAGCCGTTGACGGTCGGCGGGGTTGAAGCCGCCCACCTGCCGTTGCTGGACGGTCTGGCGCGGTAAGCATCGCGGTCACGACCAGCGGTCGTGACCTGCCGCCCGGGTAGGCGCCGACCGTTGGTCGGCGAACCCCGTCACCCGTCCGCCCCTTACGCGTCGTTCAAGCGCTCGCCGGTGTCTGCGTCGAAGAAGTGCAGACCCTGCGGCTGGATCGCCACCCGGATCGGCTCACCGACGGACGGCAACGCCTGCGGCGCCACGCGCATCACCAACGGCTGGCCGCCACTGGTCATGTTGACGAAGATCTCGTTGCCGACCGGCTCGATGCCGTCGATCATCGCTTCGAAGGCGGTCGCATCACCGGCAGCGGCAGGCTGCAGATGCTCCGGGCGCACGCCCACGGCAATCGCCTTGCCGACCCAGTCCTGCGCGATACGCGCCTGGCCCAGCGGCGCGGTCAGCGCCGTGTCCTGCACCGCAAACCCGTTCTCGGTGCGCTGCAGAGTGCCACGCAGCACGTTCATTGCCGGGCTGCCGAGGAAGCCGGCCACGAACAGGTTGGCCGGACGGTCATACAGCGCCATCGGCGTATCGATCTGCTGGATGACACCATCCTTGAGCACCACGATGCGCTGGCCCAGGGTCATGGCTTCGACCTGGTCATGCGTCACGTAGATCATGGTGGTGCCCAGCTTGCGGTGCAGCTGCGCGATTTCCGTGCGCACGCTGTGGCGCAGCTTGGCATCCAGGTTGGACAGCGGCTCATCGAGCAGGAACACCGCCGGCTCACGCACCAGGGCGCGACCCAGCGCAACGCGCTGACGCTGACCACCGGACATCGCCTTGGGCAGCTTGTCCAGCATGTCGGTCAGGCCCAGCGTTTCGGCCGCCTCGCTGACCCGCTTGCTGATCGTCGCCTTGTCGTGGCCGCGCAGCTTCAGGCCGAAGGCCAGGTTCTCGGCCACGGTCATGTGCGGGTACAGCGCGTAGCTCTGGAACACCATCGCGATGTCGCGATCCTTGGGCGCCACGTCGTTGACCACGCGGTCGCCGATCGTCAGCGTGCCGCCACTGATCTCTTCCAGGCCGGCGACCATGCGCAGCAGTGTGGACTTGCCACACCCCGACGGCCCCACCAGCACCATCAACTCACCATCGGCCACTTCGAAGGTTGCGCCCTGCACGGCCACCTGACCGTTGTCATAGACCTTGCGAACGCCCTGCAGCTGCACTTTTGCCATATCACCATTCCAGTCCGCCCGGTCTCCGGGCTGTTATGCGGAACTGCCTTCGGCCCTCCCGATGGCAGGTCGATGGCGTGGTGCCGCATGACGGCGACCACTGCAATCGAATACAGTCTGCGCATTCTGCCATGTAAACGTTTTCACGTGGCACTATCCGATGGTCGGCCGTGACCTGATTGCCGGGGAGGATGCGAAATCTCTCCCGACACCGCGTCGGCAGGCCATCATGTCGGGCAGACAAGCTACCCCGCCCGACCCCCGAGAACATAGACGAGAAGCGATTGACAACGATGTCACCCGGATCTGAAACTCGAGCGATGCACGACACCCTTTTCCTGTTTGGCGCCACAGGCGACCTGGCCCAGCGCTATCTGTTCCCCTCGCTGCTGCGATTGCTCGGCGACGGTCTGCTCCCCGAAGACTTCAAGGTCCGTGCGCTGGCATTGTCGCCGCACGACACCGAGGCCTTCCGCGAGATCCTGCGGCCGCGCCTGCAGCAGGCCATGCCGATGGCCAGCCAGGACGACATCCACTCGCTGCTGCAGCGCATCGACTACCGCTCGGTGGACCTGCGCAATCCCGAGTCCGTGGCCGAATCGGTGCATGACCTGGTCGACCGCCACTGCGTGAGCTACCTGGCGATTCCGCCGGGCCTGTACATCTCCACCTGCGAAGGCCTGGCCAAGGGCGGCGCACTGGCCGCACCGCACCGGCTGATGCTGGAAAAGCCGATCGGCAGCGACAGCGCCAGCGCCGAGGAGATCATCTCCACCATCGGCCAGTGGATCGACGAAGACCGCGTATTCCGCCTGGATCACTACCTGGGCAAGGCCGCGGTGCAGAACCTGATCGCGCTGCGCTTCGGCAACACGCTGCTCGAGGCGGTCTGGAACCGTAACTACATCGAGTCGGTGCACATCCTGGTCGCCGAGAGCGAGGGTGTGGATGGCCGTGACGCGTACTACGCCCGCTCCGGCGCACTGCGCGACATGGTCCAGAGCCACATCCTGCAGCTGCTGTGCCTGGTCGCGATGGAACCGCCAGCGTCGCTGGAAGCCGACCGCATCCGCGATGAAAAGGTCAAAGTGCTGCGCGCCCTGCGCCCGCTGGACGCCAAGCACGCCGCACGTGACAGCGTGCGCGGCCGCTATACCGCCGGCACCATCAACGGGCAGCCTGCGCAGGCCTACCAGCCGCCGGAAGGCAGCGACGTGGAAACCTTCGCCGGGGTCACCGCGCATATCGACAACTGGCGCTGGAGTGGTGTGCCGTTCCACCTGGTCACCGGCAAGCGCCTGGCCGAGCGCACCACGCGCGTGGTGGTCAACCTCAAGCCGGTCACGCATTGGCTGTTCGAACGTCCAGCCCGCGGCAACGCCACGCCGAACCGCATCACCTTCCAGCTGCAGCCACAGGAAAACATCGAGCTGGGCCTGATGAGCTCGTTGGCGGGCCCGGAATGGGGCGCGCTGGAACTGCACCCGCTGGAACTGGAACTGTCCGTACCCACCGGCCTGCATCGCCGCATCGCCTATGAACGCCTGTTCCTGGATGCCTTCAACGGCAACCATGCGCTGTTCGTGCGCGATGACGAAGTGCGCGCCGCATGGGCCTGGATCGACAGCGTCAGCGATGCCTGGAAAGCGGCCAGCCTGCCGCTGCAGCCCTACCCGGCTGGTGAATGGGGACCGCAGGAAGCGGCTGGCTTCCTGCCGGCCGATGTGGATGCCGAGGCTGGCCGTGGTGGCCAGGCATGACGCTGGTGTCCCAACCGGTCCTCGTGGCGGACATCGGCGGTACCAACGCACGCTTCGCGCTTGCCGATACCTCACTCGATGCCCCGCTGCAGCAGGACAGCATCCGCGAGTTCCGCGTCGCCGAGTTCCCCTCGCTGGGTGAAGCGGCACGCCATTACCTGGAAGAGATCGGCGCGCAGGCCAAACGCGGGGTGTTCGCCGTGGCCGGCCGCGTGGACGGCGACGAGGCGCGCATCACCAATCACCCCTGGGTGATTTCGCGCATGCGCACCGCGCACATGCTCGGCTTCGACGAACTGCACCTGATCAACGACTTCGCCGCCCAGGCGATGGCCATTTCGCTGCTGCAGCCGCAGGACGTGATCCAGGTCGGCGGCGCAGCGTGGGTGCCGGGCAAGCCCGGCCAGCCGCGCAACTATGCGGTGATCGGTCCGGGCACCGGGCTGGGCGTGGGCGGCTTGATCCTGCGCCACGGCCGCTGCTATCCGCTGGAAACCGAGGGTGGCCACGTCAGCTTCCCGCCGGGCACGCCGGAAGAGATCCGCATCCTGGAGATCCTCTCCGAGCAGTTCGGCCGTGTCTCCAATGAGCGCCTGATCTGTGGCCCCGGGCTGGTCAACATCCATCGCGCGGTGTGCGAGATGGCCGGCATCGACCCGGGCCAGCTGCAGCCGGTGGACGTCACCGCGCGTGCGCTGCATGGCGACCCGCAGGCGATGCGGACCGTGGATGTGTTCTGCGCGGTGTTCGGCGCGATCGCCGGTGACCTGGTGCTGATGCAGGGCGCCTGGGATGGCGTGTTCCTGACCGGCGGCCTGGTGCCGAAGATGCTGGATTCACTGCAGCACTCCGGCTTCCGCCAGCGCTTTGAACACAAGGGCCGCTTCTCTTCGATCATGTCCAAGGTGCCGTCACTGGCCGTGATGCACCCCAGCCCGGGCCTGCTCGGCGCGGCCGCGTATGCGGCGGATGTGGAACGCGATCTGCCGGGAGGCACTGCATGAATACCCTGGATACGTCCGATCGTTTCACCCTGATCCGCCATGGCGATGCCGATGGCTGGATCGAGGCCGTGGCCGCTGAAATGGCCGCCGAGCTCAACCGTGACATTGCCGAATTCGGCCGGGCGCGCATGCTGCTCTCCGGCGGCACCACGCCGGCGCCGATCTACCAGGCACTGGCCGAGCTGGACGTTCAATGGGACCGGGTGGAAGTGAGCCTGGTCGATGAGCGCTGGCTGTCACCGCAGGATCGCGACAGCAATGCCTGGCTGGTGCGGGAGAGTTTCCTCACCCGTGCCGAAGGCGCGCATTTCGATCCGCTGGTGCGGGTCGGCAAGCCGCTGCCCGAATGCGTCTACAGCGCCAACCTGCAGGCTCAGCACAGCCAGCGGCCGTGCCTGAGCGTGATTGGCATGGGCAACGACGGCCACACCGCCTCGCTGTTCCCGGGTTCGAAGGATCTGACCCGCGCATTGGAAAGCACCCTGCCCTACGCAGCGCTGGACGCCACCGGCTGCCCCGGTGCCAATCAATGGCCGCTGCGCATCACCCTCACCCCGCATGGCTTGAAGCAGAGCCGCCAGCGCCTGTTGCTGCTGCGTGGCAAGCAGAAGCTGGAAGTGCTCAAGCACGCGCTGGAAAGCAACAATCCGCAGCTGTATCCCATCCTCAATGCGATCGATCTCGACGGCGCGAAACTGCGCGTCCACTGGTGTGACTGAGTTGCCCCGGTGTTGTTCCGTTCGCCTTCTCATAGCCGGTAGCCAATGAGCCTGCATCCCAAACTCCATGCCATCACCGAGCGCATCGTCCAGCGCAGCGTCGCCTCCCGCGCCGCCTACCTGGCCGGTGTCGACGCGGCACTGCGCGACGGTCCGTTCCGTTCGCGCCTGAGCTGCGGCAACCTCGCCCACGGGTTCGCCGCGTGCGGCCCGACCGACAAGTCGCGCCTGCGCGGCGGCGTGACGCCCAACCTGGGCATCATCACCGCGTACAACGACATGCTCTCGGCGCATCAGCCGTTCGAGCACTACCCGGAGATCCTGCGCGAGACCGCGCGGGAACTCGGTGCGACCGCACAGGTAGCCGGTGGCGTGCCGGCGATGTGCGACGGCGTCACCCAGGGCCGCGGCGGCATGGAACTGTCGCTGTTCTCGCGTGATGTGATCGCCCAGTCGACCGCGATCGGCCTGAGCCATGACATGTTCGACGCCAGTGTCTACCTCGGCGTCTGCGACAAGATCGTGCCCGGCCTGCTGATCGGCGCGCTGGCCTTCGGTCACCTGCCGGCGATCTTCCTGCCGGCCGGCCCGATGACCCCGGGCATCCCGAACAAGCAGAAGGCCGAAGTGCGCGAGCGCTATGCGGCCGGCCAGGCGACCCGCGAGGAACTGCTGGAAGCCGAAGCCGCTTCGTACCATGGCGCCGGCACCTGCACCTTCTACGGCACCGCCAATTCCAACCAGACCCTGCTCGAGGCGATGGGCGTGCAGATGCCGGGCGCCTCGTTCGTCAATCCGGATACGCCGCTGCGCGATGCACTGACCCGCCACGCGGCAGTACGCGCACTGGAAATCAGTGCCCTGGGCGACGACTTCCGTCCGCTCGGCCGCCTGATCGACGAGCGCGCGATCGTCAACGCGGTGGTCACCCTGATGGCCACCGGCGGCTCGACCAACCACACCATCCACTGGATCGCAGTAGCGCGTGCGGCCGGCATCGTGCTGACCTGGGACGACATGGACCAGCTCTCGCAGCTGATCCCGTTGCTGGCCCGGGTCTATCCGAACGGCGAAGCCGACGTGAACCGCTTCGCCGCGGCCGGCGGCACCGCGTTCGTGTTCCGCGAGCTGATGGAGGCCGGCCTGATGCATGCCGACCTGCAGACCGTGGCCGAAGGCGGCATGCACCAGTACGGCCAAGAGCCGGCACTGCGCGACGGCAAGCTGACCTACATCGATGGCGTGCGCGAGAGTGCCGATCCGGATGTGGTGCGCGGCGTGGCCAATCCGTTCGAGTCGCAGGGCGGCCTGCGCCTGCTGCGCGGCAACCTCGGCCGTTCGCTGATCAAGCTGTCGGCGGTGAAGCCGGAGTTCCGCACGATCGAAGCACCGGCGGTGGTCGTCGATGCGCCGCAGGTGCTGAACAAGTTGCACGCCGCCGGTGTACTGCCGCACGATTTCGTGGCGGTGGTCCGTTACCAGGGCCCGCGCTCCAATGGCATGCCGGAGCTGCATTCGCTGGCGCCGCTGCTGGGCCTGCTGCAGAACCAGGGCCGTCGCGTGGCGCTGGTCACCGATGGTCGTCTGTCAGGTGCGTCGGGCAAGTTCCCGGCGGCGATCCATATGACGCCGGAAGCCTCGCGTGGCGGTCCGCTGGCACGGGTGCGCGAGGGCGACATCATCCGTCTGGATGGTGAGGCCGGCACGCTGGAGCTGTTGGTGGATGCGGCGGAATTCGCGGCACGTGAGCCGGCGCCGAACACCGCGCCGGCGGCGCATGATCTGGGCCGCAATCTGTTCGCGATGAGCCGCCGCCTGGTGGGTCCGGCCGATCAGGGGGCGATGTCGATTTCGTGCGGGCCGGCGGCCGATGACGGCAGCATCTGGAATTACGATGCGGAATATGAGCTTGGGCACGATGCGGCGGCTGCGGATGCGCCGCATGAGGGTAAGGACGCGTGAGCTGACGCAAAAGCGGCGGCCGGGTGTTCTGGTTGAGGCAGCGGGACGGCCCCAACCAGGACGCGCCGTGAACCCATCCATGGGGGCTCGTTAAGCGGCATCCATGCCGCTTGACGGTCCTGGTTGGGGCCATCCCGCTGCCTCCCGACACATTTCGGCGCCTCGTTTGCGCTGCTGACATTGATGAAAAGAAGGATTGGAAACGCATGAGCATCGCCGAACATCAGAAACGCGCTGAAACCCTGTTGAAGGCTGCCGGCATTCTGCCGGTGGTGACCGTGCATACGCTGGATCAGGCCCGTGCGGTCAGTGCGGCGTTGTTGGAGGGCGGGCTGCCGGCGATCGAGCTGACGCTGCGTACGCCGGTGGCGATGGACGCGCTCGCCATGCTCAAGCGCGAGCTGCCGGACGTGGTGGTGGGTGCGGGCACGGTGTTGACCGTGGCGCAGATGCAGCAGTCGATCGATGCGGGTGCGGATTTCCTGGTCACGCCGGGTACGCCGGCGCATATGGCCGATGCGTTGGCGCAGGCGCCGCTGCCAGTGGTGCCGGGCGCGGCCTCGCCGACGGAAATGCTGGCGCTGTATGCGCGCGGCTTCCGGGTCTGCAAGTTGTTCCCGGCCTCGGCCGTGGGCGGGCTGGCGATGATCAAGGGTCTGGCCGGTCCGATTCCGGACCTGAAACTGTGCCCGACTGGCGGCATCACCGAAGACACGGCAGCCGAGTATCTGGAGCAGAAGAACGTGGTCTGCATCGGCGGTTCGTGGATGGTGCCGGGCGGTTGGATCGAGCGCGGCGAGTGGGACAAGGTGCGCGAGAGTGCGGCCCAGGCCGCGAAGATCGTGGCGCGGGTGCGCGCGCACTGAACGAAAACGCCCGGGCATGCCCGGGCGTTTTTTTGTCGGCCATCTCGTGCGCGGATTACATCGGGCGTGCCGGATTCACCAGGCCATACTGGCTGGCCATGCGCGCCAGCGCGATGTTGTCGTTGATGCCCATCTTCTCGAACAGGCGGGCCTTGTGCGTGTTGACGGTTTTCGCACTCAGGCTCAGGCGCTTGGCGATGTCTTCCTGGCGCAGGCCCTGGGTGAGCAGCAGCGCCACTTCCAGTTCGCGTGGGGACAGGGTGTCGAATGGCGAATGGTTGCCTTCCACGTTCGACAACGCCAGGTTCTGCGCGATGCTGTTGCCCAGGTAACGGCGGCCGAGTGCGGCATCACGCACCGCGCGCAGCAGTTCCTGTGCATCGCAGGCCTTGCCGATGTAACCGGACGCGCCGGCTTCGAGCAGGCGCTTGGGCATCGGGCCATCTTCAAGCACGGAGACGATCACCACGCGGGTGCCGTGATCGCCACGGACCACGCGCTCGGTGACTTCCATGCCACTCACGCCCGGCAGGTGCAGATCGCACAGCACGACGTCGGGCCGCAGGCGGCGGATATCCGGCAGCGCATCTTCACCGCTCTCCGCCTCACCGACTACCTCGATGTCGGTCTCGTTGGAGAGGATCATCTTCATGCCCGTACGCACCAGAGCATGATCGTCCACCAGATACACTCGAATCGTCATCCGCCAACCTCGTCAAACACTGTGAACGGGGGCAAGCCTAGCCGCGGGATGTGTCGATCACAAGGAACCGGGTTCCCCATCATCGCGTTCTGGTCCGCGCATCACAGACATGCTGTCCTGCCCCTCCCCCTGCGCCTCTCATCCTAGCCTGTTCCAAAGGGACAGCCTATCGATGCGGCCGGCCTTCATGCCGTTTTCGGCCAGTTTACCGCCGTAATGCCCTCAGTGGCGGTGCCGCCACGGATGCCGGCGGCGGAACATGACCAGGAAGCACCCTACCACCCACACCAGGGCAGCACACCAGCCGGCCAGGATGTCGGAGGGGTAATGCACCCCCAGGTACATGCGCGAGACGCTCACCAGGACCGCAAAGGTAAGCGCGGCAAGGGCCACCGGCCAGCGCCAGCGGGTGTTCCAGGCCAACAGCATCAGCGTGACGGCCAAGGTCATCGAGCCCATGGCGTGGCCGCTGGGGAAGCTGAAGGTGCTCTCCGGGGCGATGGACTCCCACAGGCTGGGCCGGTCGCGCTGGAAGAAGCGCTTGCTGCCCAGGTTCAACAGGGCCGAGCCGGCAAAGCAGATCGCGACGAAACTGGCCTCGCGCCAGCGTCTGCGCCAGGCAAGCAGGCCCACGATCAGCACGTCGGCCGGAATCAGGAACCACTCGTAGCCCAGCTTGGACAGCAGCACGAAGAAGCGGTCCAGGCCCGGCGAATGCAGCGCGTGCAGCTTCCACAACAACAGGTCGTCGAAGTAGATCGCCTCCAGCTCGTGCACTTCATCGGCCAGGGCCACGAAGCCGGCCAACGGCAGCAACACGCCCACAAACAGCAGCACGAAGCGCCATGCGTTGCGGCCCATCCAGTGGCGGACGCCGGCGGCCGGCTCCGGCGCGGCCAGCACCGCCGGCTTATCCAACGCGTCGGACATAGGTGCGTTCGACGTACTCATCGATCAGCGTGACGAAGTCCTGGGCAATGTTCTCGCCGCGCAGGGTGACCGTCTTCTCGCCATCCACGAACACCGGCGCGGCCGGCGTTTCACCCGTGCCCGGCAGCGAGATGCCGATGTTGGCATGGCGCGATTCGCCCGGCCCGTTGACGATGCAGCCCATGACCGCCAGGGTCATGTTCTCCGCACCCGGGTGGCTCACCTTCCAGACCGGCATTTTCTCGCGCACGTGGTTCTGCACGACCTTGGCCAGCTCCTGGAAGAACTCCGAGGTGGTCCGGCCGCAGCCGGGGCAGGCCGTGACCAGTGGGGTGAAAGCCCGCTGCCCGGTGGTCTGCAGCAGCTCCTGCGCAACGATCACTTCGGCCGTGCGCGACTGGCCCGGTTCGGGGGTCAGCGAAATACGGATGGTGTCGCCGATACCCTCCTGCAGCAGCACCGCCAGCGCCGCCGAGGAGGCGACGATGCCCTTGCTGCCGATGCCGGCTTCGGTCAGGCCCAGGTGGAGGGCGAAATCCGAGCGCTGGGCCAGGTCGCGGTACACCGCGATCAGCTCCTGCACGCCACTGACCTTGGCCGACAGCACGATGCGGTCGCGCGGCAGGCCCAGCTCCACGGCGGTCTCCGCCGAATCCAGCGCCGAGCGGATCAGCGCTTCACGCAGTACCCGACCGGCATCCCAGGGCTGCGCGAGCTTGCTGTTCTCGTCCATCAGGCGCGCGGCCAGGGACTGGTCCAGCGAGCCCCAGTTGGCGCCGATGCGGACCGGCTTGTTGTAGCGGATCGCAAACTCGATCAGCTGCGCGAACTGGGTGTCTTTCTTCTTGCCGAAGCCGACGTTGCCCGGATTGATCCGGTACTTGGCCAGGGCCTCGGCGCAGGCCGGTTCCTGGGTCAGCAGCTGATGGCCGTTGTAATGGAAGTCGCCGATCAGGGGGACATCAATCCCCATCATCTGCAGCTTTTCCACGATCCGCGGGATGGCCGCGGCCGACTCAGGATTGTTGACGGTCAACCGCACCATCTCCGAGCCCGCACGCCACAGTTCAGCGACCTGCTTCACGCTGGAGGCGACATCGGCGGTGTCGGTGTTGGTCATGGACTGCACCACCACGGGATGGCCCCCACCCACGACCACGCCGCCGATACGGACGGGCTGGGTCTGGCGGCGGGCCCACACGGCGGAGTCGGCGGGTTGGGTCGGTCGGGTCACGGCGTCATGCATCCGCCTATTTTAGCGCGCCCAGCGTGCGGGTAGGTGTCCACCGTTGCTTGGCACTCATGTTCAGTGCCGCCCTCGCACCGCCCACCCCGGATGCGGCCTATTGTCGCAGGCAGCTCCTGCCCGGAGCGCATACGATGTGCGGACATGACCGGTACCGACGCCCCCTTTCTCCGCACCCTGTGCAGCCTGCGCTGGCTGGCCGTGGCCGGCCAGGCCGCTACCATCCTGGTCGCTACCTGGGTGCTGGGCCTGGCGCTGCCACAGCTGCCGCTCTGGGCTGGCGTCGCTGCGCTGACCCTGTTCAACCTGTACGCGCAGCTGCGCGTGCAGGACCCGGACACCGCCCCGGTGACGGCCTTCGGCCACATCCTGGTGGATGTCATCGTGTTGACCTGGATGGTCGGCTGGAGTGGTGGCATCGCCAATCCGTTCGGCTCGCTGTTCCTGATCCTGATCGCACTGGCCGCGCTCGCCCTGCCCCTGCGCTGGACCCTCGCCGTGGCGGCCGCCTGCCTGATCGGCTATGCGGCAAGCGGCGTGTTCGGCCTGCCGCTGCCGAGCGGCTATTTCACCGGCGCGCAGATGCAGCAGTGGGGCGTGGTCTGCAACTTCCTGCTGTCGGCCACGGTGGTGCTCGTGTTCGCAACGCGGCTGGCGATCGCCCTGCGCCAGCGCGAACACGAGCTGGCCATGCTGCGCGAACGCTTCGTGCGCAACGAGGGCATCGTCGCGCTGGCCACCCACGCCGCCTCGGTGGCGCATGAACTCAATACCCCACTGGCGACCATGACCCTGCTCGCCGACGATATCGCCGACCAGACTGAAAGCAGCGAGGTCCGCGATGACGTGGAAACCCTGCGCGAGCTGCTGGTGCAGTGCCGGGAGCGCGTGCTCGCCCTCGCCCGCCCGGCCGCCGGCGACGCCCCCGGCCGCGATCCGGTGACGTTGCCGCAGGTGCTGGAACAATGGCGGCTGGTGCGTCCGACCATCGCGCTGAAGCGCAATGAGGACGCCCCGCTCACCCTGCCGCTGGACCCGGGTATCGGGCACCTGCTGATGGTGCTGCTCAACAATGCCGCCGACGCCGGCGAGAAAGCCGACCGCCCACAGGTGGATCTGTCGCTGCGTATCGAAGGCGATGACCTGATCGGCGAAGTGCGCGATTACGGCCACGGCTTCGATGCCCGCCAGGCGGTACTGCCCGGCACCTTGTTCAACAGTGGCAAGACCGACGGCATGGGCGTGGGCCTGGCCCTGTCCCACGCCACCATCGAACGCTTGGACGGCGAGCTGTGGATGCGCCCGGCCAATGGCGCCGGCACGCGCGTCGGCTTCCGCCTGCCCTTGTCCCCACGGGAGACTTCCGCATGACCGCTTTCACCCCCACGCCCGGCCAGGCCAGCCATGGCCTGCTGGTCGACGACGACGAACTGTACCTGCGCACGCTGCAGCGCAGCCTGGCCCGCAAAGGGTTGGAAACCGTCACCGCCAGCGACACCGCATCAGCCCTGCTGCTGGCCCGGCAGCAGCCGCCGGCCTACGCGCTGATCGACCTCAAGCTCGGTACCGAATCCGGCCTTGCGCTGATCCAGCCGCTGCGCGCCCTGCGCGAAGACATGCGGATCCTGCTGGTGACCGGCTATGCCAGCATCGCCACTGCGGTGGAAGCGATCAAGCTTGGCGCCGATGACTACCTGCCCAAGCCGGCCACGGTGCCGATGATCCTGCGCGCGCTCGGCGAGGAAGACGATGGCCCGGCCGATGATGGTGACATGGAGCCACCGGATGCGATGACTCCGATCAGCAGGCTGCAGTGGGAACACATCCAGCAGGCGATGCATGAGACCGGCGGCAACGTGTCCGCCGCGGCGCGGCTGCTCGGCATGCACCGCCGCTCGCTGCAGCGCAAGCTGGCCAAGCGGCCCAGCCCGGAGCGTGATCCAAGCCGGTGAAGCATCATTCGCACCACACGGCATGAGACAGAAACGGCGACCCGAAGGTCGCCGTTTTGGTTTGCCGCATGCAGGTGATCGCGGTTACCAGAACACCGTGTACAACGCGATCAGAATCGCGATCACCGCCGCACCGCCGATGTTGAAACTCATCGGCGTGGCGTAGCGCACGTCATCGGTACGGATCAGATCCTGCCCGGTGCGCGCCGGCTTCCACAGCGAGATCAGCACGGCCAGCACCAGCGCCAGCAGGAACACCAGGCCGACACGGTCGATGAACGGCAGCGACGGCCATGCCAGCTTCAGCGCGATCGACAAGGCGAACGAGCCGATCGCCGCCGCCAGTGCACCGGCTTCGCTGGCCTTCTTCCAGAACAGGCCCAGCAGGAAGATCACCGTGATGCCCGGGGTGAAGAAGCCGGTGAATTCCTGGATGTACTGGAAGCCCTGGTCGAAGCTGCCCAGCAAGGGACGCGCCGTGACGATCGCCACCAGCACCGCCACCGTCGCCGCGATGCGGCCCACGCGCACCAGCGTGGTCTGACTGCTCTGCGGGCGTGCCTTGGCGTAGAAATCCAGGGTGAAGATGGTCGCCACCGAATTGATCTTCGACGCCAGCGACGCCACGATCGCGGCCACCAGCGCGGCGAAGACGAGGCCGAGGATGCCGCTGGGCAACAGGCTCATCATCGCCGGGTAGGCACGGTCCGGCTTGCCCAGATCCGGCGCCAGCACCACCGCCGCGATGCCCGGCACCACGACCACCAGCGGCACCAACAGCTTCAGGAAGGCCGCGAACAGCACACCCTTCTGCGCTTCGCCGATGTCCTTGGCCGCCAGCGCGCGCTGGATGATGTACTGGTTGAAGCCCCAGTAGCTCAGATTCATGATCCACAGCCCGCCGATCAGCACGCTCAGACCCGGCAGGTCTTTGTAGAACGGGTTGTCCGGGTGCAGGATCATCTGGAAGTGCTCCGGATGCTGATCCCACAGTTTCTGGAAGCCGCCGAGGATGCCGGCCTCGCCCCCCACCGCATTGAGGGTCAGCGCGGTCACCAGCAGACCCCCGAGGATCAGCAGCGAGACCTGCACGATGTCCGTCAGCGCCACTGCCTTCAGCCCACCGTACAACTGGTAGAGCAGCGCGAACACGCCGATCAGCACCAGCGCCAGCATCTGGTCCATGCCGGTGACCTCGGTCACCGCGATCGAGCCCAGCCACAGGATCGAGGTCAGGTTGACGAAGACATACAGCCCCAACCAGAACACCGCCATCAGCGTGCGGATGCGGTTGCCGTACCGCTGCTGCAGGAATTGCGGCATCGTGTAGATGCCGTTGCGCAGGAAGATCGGCAGGAAGTACTTGCCGACGATCAGCAGGGTGAGCGCGGCCATCCATTCGTAGGACGCGATGGCCAGGCCGATCGCATAGCCGGAGCCGGACATGCCGATGATCTGCTCGGCCGAGATGTTGGCCGCGATCAGCGAGGCACCGATGGCCCACCACGGCAGCGAGCGCCCGGCCAGGAAATAGTCTTCGGCACTTTTGCTGTGCCCGGCCTTCTCGCGCGAGACCCATTGCGCCAGCACGAAGATGCCGGCCAGGTACACCAGCACGATTGCCACATCGAGTGTTGCCAATCCCACGTCATGCTCCTTATGCAACATTGCACCGTCCCGCGCGCCGGCAAACGCAGCGCGCGGTGGCGATCAGCCCCTGCCGCGGCGGCAGGAGCCCGTGTGGCTCATCGGGTCGCGCAGGCGACCACGGTCTTGGCGTCGTTGCCGGTGCCCAGCGCGATCCGCGACACCGACAGGTCCAGCGCGTTGGAAGACTCCAGCACCGGCAGGCGCTCGACCTTCGACAGGTCCGCGCCGGCCGTGGCGAAACACTTCAACGGCACGCCGATCGTCTGCCATTCGCCCTCGGCGATGCCGCCCAGCGTGGGGGCCAGATCGACCCTGCCTTCGCAGCCCTGGCCGCAGCCGATCGCCAGCCCCACCGGCCCGGCGATCGCGCCGCTCCGGCGCACGGTCAGCAGCAGCTGCACATCGCCATTGCTTTCGCGGGTGAGGTCCAGCGGCCGCGTGGACAGCAGCGCCATGTTCGCCTTGCCACTGCCCGACCACTGCAGGCGACGCGCATCTTCCTGCGCCTTGTGATCGATCGCGGACACCTTGAGGCTGGCGTCGCTGAGCACGGCCGGGAACGTCACTGCCGGCAGTTCCGACTGCTTGACCCCGCTCAGGCGCATGGCCAGACCGGCGGTCGGCTTGCCTTTGTTGAAGTACACACCGGCATCGCCCTGCTCACCGGTGATGCCCGAGACCTCCGGCAGTGCGGCGAGGTTGCCGTTGTCGGCATAGTGCAGGCCGAAGCCGAAGGCGAACTGCGGGTCGTAGTCCTTCTGGCCGACGTTGTTCTGGTACTGCACGGCGGTGCGCGGCCAGGAGAAGCTGAGCGTTCCCTTGAAGTCGTGCTGCACGCTGCCGTCGGGCCTGCGCAGCAGCACATCGGCGATGCCTGCCCCTTCCGAGCCCGGCAGCCATGCTGCAACGAAGGCATCGGACGCATTGATCTCGCGGTTCACCCACAGCGGGCGGCCGCTGAGGAACACCGTGACCACCTTGATGCCCTCGCTCCTGAGCCGCTTGATCAACTGCAGATCGCTGTCATCGCCCGGCTTGTAGGCCAGCGTGGCGATGTCGCCCTGGAACTCGGCGTACGGGTTCTCGCCCACCACCACCACCGCGACATCCGGCTTGGTGCGGTACCTGCCGTCGATCGCCAGCTCGGCACTGCCACCGGCGGCGGTGACCTGCTGCTTCAGCCCATCCCAGATGCTGTCCGCATTCGGGTAATCGGAACGCTTGGTGCCGGTGCCCTGCCAATTGAGCGTCCAGCCACCGGACTGCTTGCCCAGATCATCGGCACCGTCACCGGCGACCAGCACGCGCTGCTTCGGCGCCAGCGGCAGGACGCCGTCCTGGTTCTTCAGCAGCACCAGCGATTCGCGTACCGCCTGGCGCGCGATCGCGCGATGTTCGGGCGCGCCGAGCAGCTCGAACTTGCCACCCAGCGGGCGCGTGGACGGCTTGCCGGCCTCGAACAGGCCCAGCCGCAGCTTGACCCGCAGGATGCGACGCACCGCTTCATCCAGGCGCGCCATGCTGATCACGCCAGACTTCACCGCAGCGACATTGCTCTCATAGATGCCCTTCCAGCTGTCGGGCGCCATCAGCATGTCCACGCCGGCATTGAACGAGGCCGGGCAGTTGTCGTTGGTGCAGCCGGCCACTTTGCCGTGGCCGTTCCAGTCGCCGACCACGAAGCCGCCGAAGTGCATGCGCCCCTTCAACACGTCGGTCAGCATCGGCTTGTGGCCGTGCATGGAGACGCCATTGAAGCTGTTGAACGAGGCCATCACGGTCTGCGCACCGGCCTGGATGGCGGGCGGATACCCGGCGGCGTGCACGTCGCGCATCACCGCTTCGCTGACCTGGGTGTCACCCTGGTCCTTGCCGTGCGTGGTGCCACCGTCGCCGGCGTAATGCTTGACCGAGGCGATCACGTGATGGCCATCGAGGAAGCCCGGCTGGCCCGGCACGCCCTGCAGGCCTTCCACGACCTTGCCGGCGAAGCTGGCCACCACCTCCGGCGCTTCAGAATAGCCTTCGTAGGTGCGGCCCCAGCGATCATCCTGCGGCACCGCCACGGTGGGTGCGAAGGTCCACTCCATGCCGGTGGTACGCGTTTCGACCGCGGTGACCTGGCCGATCTGGCGCATCAGGTCGGGATTGCGGGTCGCGCCCAGACCGATGTTGTGCGGGAACAGCGTGGCGCCGACGATGTTGCTCTGGCCGTGCACCGCATCGATACCGAAGATGATCGGGATGCCGGGGCCGCCGCTGGCGGGATCCATCGAGGCCGCGTAGTAGGCATCGGCAAGCTTCAGCCACGCCGAGGGCGGCGCATCGTACTTGCCATCCGGATCCGAGTTGCCGCCGGCCAGCACCGAGCCGATGTGATACCGGCGCACGTCATCGGGGGTCATGCTGGCGATGTCGCCCTGCACGGTCTGCCCGACTTTCTGCTCCACGCTCATGCCCGCCATCAGCGCATCGATGCGCTTCTCCAGCGCCGGGTCGTCGGCCAGCGGCCAGGTCAGTTCCGGCCAGTCCTGCGGGTGGATGGCGTTGGCATCGGCCTCAGCAGCCGGCGCCGGAGCCTGCGCGGTCGTGGCCGGCGTGTCGCCGCCGCAGCCGGCCAGCAGCAACACCGTGGCCGAGGTGGCCAGCGCAAGGGCGTGGCGGATCGACCGCCGGTTGGAACGAAGCGAAAGCAACGGCATGTACCCTCCCAGGTATTGCACAGGCAGCAGACGGATGGCACGACTCCCCGCGCCATGACGGCCTACCTTTGGCGTTGCGGGCCACGCTGTCAATCCACCGCGCGGCTATGCCGTCGGCGCAGGCTGGTATGGGATTGGGCTATAGCCAAAACCGATGGCCCACCCTGCAATCACGGCGGTTTACGGCATACCTGGGCCGAGTGGCACGGCAATCCGTGTTGCGCTGCAGTATCCCCTGCCGCGTGTACTGCGCAGAACGCGATGCGATCCGGCGGCCACAACGCAGAACCGCCGGACAGGCCGGCGGTTCGTGATGGCACGGCATGAGCCGATGCTCAGCCCTTGAGCCGGCCCAGCAGTTCCAGAGTCACCGGATCGGTGATGGCATGCGCCTGGCCCTGCAGCGCGGGCAGCAACTGGCTGGCCAGCTGCTTGCCCAGCTCCACGCCGAACTGGTCGAAGGCGTTGATGTTCCAGATCAGCGACTGCACGTACACGGCGTGTTCGTACATGGCGATCAGCGCGCCGAGCGACTGCGGGGTCAGCGCATCGAGCAGGATCAGGGTGCTCGGACGGCCACCGGGATACTCGCGATGGGGATCCTCGCTGCCCTGGCCATTGGCCAGCGCCTCGGTCTGCGCCAGCAGGTTGGCCATCAGCGCCTGGTGGTTGACCACGTAGGGATCATCGTTGTGCACGCAGCCGATGAAATCGGCCGGGATCACGCTGGTGCCCTGGTGCAGCGCCTGGAAGAAGCTGTGCTGCACGTCCGTGCCCGCCCCACCCCACCACACCGGTACGGTGTCACTGGCGACCGGACTGCCATCGAGCTGCACGCGCTTGCCCAGGCTTTCCATCACCAGCTGCTGCAGGTAGGCCGGCAGCAGCGCCAGGCGCTGGTCATAGGTCATCACCGCATGCGTGGCATGGCCGAGCAGGTTGCGGTTCCAGATATCGGTCAGTGCATGCAGCACCGGCAGGTTCTGCGCCAGCGGTGCGGTCAGGGCGTGTTCGTCCATCTGCGCCGCGCCCTCGAGCAGCTGCTCGAAACGCGTGAAGCCGATCGCCAACGCGATCGGGAAACCGACTGCCGACCACAGCGAGTAGCGCCCGCCCACCCAGTCCCACATCGGCAGCACGCGGCCGGCGGCGATCGAGAAGGCCTTGGCCGCACGCTCCGGGTTGGCACTGACCGCATACAGGCGCTCGCTGCCGCCCAACCAGTCGTGCAGGATCTGCCCGTTGAGCAGGGTTTCCTGGGTGCCGAAGGTCTTGGAGATCAGGATGCCGGCCGTGGTCGCCGGGTCCAGCGTGGCGAGCGTGCGCTGCATCGCGGCACCGTCCACGTTCGACACGAAATGCACACGGAAGCGCGCCCCGGAGACCGGACGCAGCGCATCGGCGACCAGCCGCGGACCCAGGTCCGACCCGCCGATGCCGACGCTGACGATATCGGTGATGTTGGTTGCTTCCAGCGCGGCGATCAGCTCGCCCATCTGCTGGCGCACCTGCGCGGCGGTGGCGAAGGCCTCACCGGCCACCGGCGCGCCGCTGGCATCGCCGCGCAGCGCGGTGTGCAGCGCCGCACGGCCTTCGGTCACATTGACCGTTTCACCACGGAACAACCGCTGGAAACCGCCGGCGACATCGCGCTCGGCAGCCAGCTGCAGCAGTGCGTCCAACGCCGCGCGGTCGTACTTCTGCCGCGCGAAATTGACGTACAACGGACCGACCCGCAGCCCCAGCGATTGTGCGCGGCCCGGTTCGGCGGCGATCAACGAAGGGATGCTCGCGCCACGCAGGCGCTGGGCATGGGAATGAAGCGGGTCGAATCCGTTGTGCTGTGTCATGCGGCCTGTGTCGGGATCGTGTCGTTGGTGTGGGAGATCTGGTTCTTGCCGTCCACATATACCAACTTCGGCTTGAAGCTGTCAGCTTCTTCTTCGCTCATGCTGGCGAAGGCGGCGATGATGATGATGTCGCCGACCTGCACGTGACGCGCGGCGCCACCGTTGAGCGAGACCACGCCGCTGCCGGCTTCGGCGCGGATGGCATAGGTCGAGAAACGCGCACCGTTGGTGACGTCCCAGATGTGCACCTGTTCGAACTCACGAATGCCGGTCGCAGCCAGCAGGTTGTCATCGATGGCGATGGAACCTTCGTAGTTCAGCTCGGAATGCGTGACGGTGGCGCGGTGGATCTTGGTCTTCAGCAGGGACAGATGCATGGCAACGGGACAACGGTAAAGGAAAGGGAAATTCTAGCACCCGGGGGGCGGACGGCAGCGGCTGGCGCGCGCGCCCATGCCGGGGGCTGCCGGCGGTTCAGCATCGTCACGACCCCACCCGGCCCGGCGTAGAGCCACCCCATGGGTGGCTGCACGTCCGGCATCGCCCAGCAGCCACCCACGGGGCGGCCCTACCCGGCGGGGCGCAGCCCTCAGAACTCCAGGTTGTCGATCAACCGGGTGTTGCCGATCCGTGCGGCGATCAGCGCCACGCGGGTGCCGTCATTGGCATCGGCCGGCTCGGACAGGTCCGGCAGGCGGACCACGGCGTAGTCCACCTGGAAGCCGGCGGCCTGCAGCGCTGCGGCCGCTTCGGCCTCGATCAGGCTGCGGGTCTTGCCGGCGATGAAGCCTTCTCGCATGCCCAGCAGCACCTGGTGGATGGTGGTCGAGACGCTGCGCTGCTCGGCGTTGAGGTACTGGTTGCGCGAGCTCATCGCCAGGCCGTCGTCTTCGCGCACGATGTCGCCGCCGACGATCTGGATCGGGAAGGCCAGGTCTTCCACCATCTGGCGGATCACCGCCAGCTGCTGGAAGTCCTTCTTGCCAAAGGCCGCCACGTCCGGCTGGACCTGGTTGAACAGGCGCGACACCACGGTGCAGACCCCATCGAAATGGCCCGGGCGGTGCGCGCCTTCGAGCAGACCGCTGATGCCCGGCACGTTGACGCTGGCCGCCAGCGCCACGCCGAACGGGTACATCGATTCAACGGTAGGCAGCCACAGCACATCACAGCCGGCCTGCTCCAGCCCGGTGGTGTCGGCTTCCGGCGTGCGCGGGTAACGGGTGAAATCTTCATTCGGGCCGAACTGGGTCGGATTGACGAAGACGCTGGAGACCACGCGGTCGGCGTACTGCCGCGCCAGCGTAACCAGCGAGTAGTGCCCGGCGTGCAGGTTGCCCATGGTCGGGACCAGCGCGACGCGCAGCCCCTCCCGCTTCCAGCCATTGACGACGGCGCGCAGGCGGGACAGTTCGGTGACGGTATCGATCATGAGGCGTAGGCGTGTTCTGCGTCGGGGAAGGAGCCGTCGCGCACGGCGTCGGCGTAGGCACGGACCGCACCGGCAACCGACCCGCCGTCGGCAAGGAAATCCTTGACGAACTTGGGACGGCGATGGCCGCTGTCCAGACCGAGGAAATCATGCAGCACCAGCACCTGGCCATCGCACTGCGGGCCGGCACCGATGCCGATGGTGGGCACGCTGATGTCCGCGGTGACCTGGGCAGCCACCGGCGTGGGCACGCATTCGAGCACGACCAGGCTGGCGCCGGCGGCGACCGCGGCCTTGGCGTCATCGCGCAGCTGCTGGGCGGCATCGCCACGGCCCTGCACGCGATAACCGCCCAGGCGGAGCACCGACTGCGGGGTCAGGCCCAGGTGCGAGCAGACCGGAATCTCGCGCTCGACCAGGTAACGGATGATGTCCAGCTTGAAGCCGGCACCTTCGATCTTGACCATCTCGGCACCGGCCTGGAGCAGCCGCAGCGAGGCATCCAGTGCGCGCTCCGGGGTGGCATCGGCGCCGAACGGCAGATCGGCCACCAGCAGCGCACGCTCCAGCACCCGGGCCACGGCGCGGGTGTGATAGACCATGTCGTCGGTGGTCACCGGCAGGGTCGAGTCGTGTCCCTGCACCACCATGCCCAGCGAGTCGCCGATCAGGATCAGGTCCACGCCGTTGGCATCGAAGCTGCGGGCGAACCCGGCATCGTAGGCGGTCAACATCACCAGCTTCTGCCCCGTGCGCTTGGCCTCCGCCAATGCGGGGACGGTCCAGGGCTTGCTGTCTGCGTGGGTACTCATGAGCTGATAACCGGTGGCGATAAGCCCCCCATTATCCTCCTAATGGGGAGATCCCGCAGGGGTCGACCCGCATCACAGCATCCCGCACGCGGCCATGGCCGGGAATCGCGGCCTCTGGCGCGATCTCGGCCAGGGGCAGCAACGCGAACGCACGTGCATGCAGATACGGGTGCGGCACCTGCAGCTGCGGCAGATCGATCACCTCTTCGCCATACAGCAGCACGTCCAGATCGAGTGCACGCGGCCCCCAGTGCACGGCCGGATCGCGTACGCGGCCGAAGCGGCGTTCGATCTCCAGCAGGGCCGCCAGCAGATCCGGTGCGGGCAACGCGGTCTCCAGCACGGCGGCGGCGTTGACGAACGCCGGCTGGTCTTCGTTGCCCCAGGCCGGCGTGCTGTACAGCTGCGAGCGCGCCCGCAGTGTGGTCTGCGGCAGGGCCGCCAGCGCCTGGAACGCCTCACGCAGGGTCTGCGCGGCGTCCCCCAGATTGGCGCCCAATCCAATACAGGCCAGGGTCACGGCTTACTCGCCTGCCACTCCACCCGGACGACGGCGGCGGCGGCGACGCTTGCGCGGTGCACCGTCTTCGCCCTCACCGTCGGCCTGGGCGGCATCCAGCGCCGAATCCAGCTCGGTGCCGGACTGCAGCTGGGCCTCGCGCCAGAACGCCACGTCGGCCTCATGCTCGCTGGAGGCGACCTGGCGCAGGACCAGGAAGTCGTAGGCGGCGCGGAAGCGCGGATGGGTCAGGGTCCGGATCACGCGCTTGCGCTGGCGCGAGCTGAAGCGGCCCTGCAGCAGCCAGATTTCCTGCATCGGCAGCGAGAAGCGGCGCGGCAGGGCGATCGTGCTCAACTGGTGCAGGGTCACGCGGTCCGCGGCGCGGCGCTGCGCCTCTTCCAGTGCGACGCCCTGCTTCTGCAGGCTGGCCAGGGCGCGGCAGAAGGCCGGCCACAGCAGCAGCGCGAACAGGAACGACGGCGACACCGGTTCATCATTGGCCACGCGCAGATCGGTGTTGTGCAGGCCTTCGATCACCATGCGGCGCAACGCGCCACTGCGGTTGCTGCGCAGGGCGGCGGCACTCTCGGGGAACATGACGTCGAGCAGGCCATACCGCTCCAGGCCCTCGAAGCTGGCCACGCCGTGCCCGGACAGGAACAGCTTGAGCACTTCCTCGAACAGGCGCGCCGGGGCGGCCTCAGCCAGCAGATTGGCCAGGCGCGGCAGCGGTTCGGCGGTCGCGTCTTCGATCTGGAAGCCCAGCTTGGCCGCCAGACGCACCGCGCGCAGCATGCGCACCGGGTCTTCGCGGTAGCGCTGCTCGGGCTCACCGATCAGCTTCATCAGGCGCGCCTGCACATCTTCAAAGCCACCGGTGTAATCGCGGACCGAGAAATCCTCGATCGCGTAGTACAGGGCGTTGCAGGTGAAGTCGCGGCGGATCGCGTCGTCTTCGATGCTGCCGTACACGTTGTCGCGCACGAGCATGCCGTTTTCCATCTCACGGTCGCCGCTGCCATCGTCGATGTTGGCGCGGAAGGTGGCGACCTCGATGATCTCGCGGCCGAACACCACGTGCGCCAGGCGGAAGCGGCGGCCGATCAGCCGGCAGTTGCGGAACAACTGCTTGACCTGCTCGGGCGTCGCATCGGTGGCGACGTCGAAATCCTTGGGGTGGCCGTTCACCAGCAGATCGCGGACGGCGCCGCCGACCAGGTAGCCGGCAAACCCGGAATCACGCAGCCGGTACAGAACGCGCAGGGCGTTGGGGCTGATGTCCTTGCGGGAGATGTTGTGCTGATCGCGCGGGATCACGCGCAGGCTGAACGGTGATGTAGCAGAGGAATTGATGTTGGCGCTTCCGGTTGAGTTTTCGGGATTGCCCAATGGCATCTAGGTCCATATACTAGCGCGCTGCGCAGTTCGCGACAAAGCATGCTCCCTTCGTCTAATGGTTAGGACGTGGCCCTCTCAAGGCTAAAACAGGGGTTCGAGTCCCCTAGGGAGCACCAGTCGCGGTGCAGAAAGTCAAAAACCCCGCCACGGCGGGGTTTTTTGCGTTCAGGGCCCAGAGCCTGCGGCGCCTGCCCTGCCCTGCCAGGCCCGGACCGGGGAGCGCACTCCCCGACCCGGCCCCTGCCCTGCGCGCGGGGCCGTCCGGAGCGGCTCAGCCCTCCATCTGCTCCAGTTCCTTGCCCTTGGTCTCCTTGACGAAGCGCAGCACGAAGAACACCGAGATCACCGCCGCCACCGTATAGATGCCGTAGGCGCCGGCCAGGCCGATGCTGCCCAGCAGGATCGGGAAGGACACGGTGATGGCGAAGTTGGAGGTCCACTGCGCCGCGCCGGCCACCGCCAGCCCCGAGCCGCGGATCTGGTTGGGGAACATCTCGCCCAGCATCACCCACATCACCGGGCCCCAGGACATGTTGAAGAAGATCACGTAGACGTTGGCCGCCACCAGCGCCAGCACGCCCATGTTGTCAGTGAGCTGAAGCTTCCCGGCGGCATCCAGCGAGCCACTGGCGAAGGCAATGGTGACCAGGGCCAGCGAGATCGCCATGCCGACCGAGCCGACCCACAGCAGCGGCTTGCGGCCGATGCGGTCGATCAGCACCACGGTGATCAGGCAGGCACCGATGCTCAGCGCGCCGGACAGCACGTTGATCAGCAGCGCGTCATTCTCCGAGAAGCCGACCGCCTGCCACAGCACCGCGCCGTAATAGAAGACGACGTTGATGCCGACCAGCTGCTGGAACACCGCCAGGCCGATGCCGATCCAGACGATCGGGCGCAGCTTGCCGGTGGTCTTGCTGATCAGATCCGAGAAGGTCGGGCGGTGCTGGTCCTGGGACAGCGAGCCTTCGATCTCGGTGATCTTGGCCTGCGCCTCGGCCGCGCCGTACAGACGGGTCAGCACCGCCAGGGCCTGGTCACGGCGCCCTTTGACCACCAGGAAGCGCGGGCTCTCCGGGATCACCAGCAGCAGGCCCAGGAACAGCAGCGAGGGAATGGCCTGCATCCAGAACATCCAGCGCCACGCCGCCTGCCCCAGCCACAGCTCCTGGGTGGAGGCACCGGCGGCCTTGGCCAGCAGGAAGTTGCTCAGGAAGGCGCAGAACAGGCCGCTGATGATCGCGATCTGCTGCACCGTGGCCAGCCGGCCGCGGTACCGGGCCGACGCCACCTCGGCGATGTAGGCCGGCGACATCACGCTGGCCGCACCGACCGCGAAGCCACCGATCACCCGGGCGATGATGAACACCGTGGAGCTGTGTGCCGCCCCTGCCCCCAGGGCGGAGAACAGGAACATCACCGCGGCGATGATCAGCACGCCGCGACGGCCGAGCCGGTCACCGAGGCGGCCGGCGAAGAACGCACCGATCGCACAGCCGAGCAGCATCGAGGCGACCTCGAAGCCGATCCCGGCCGAACTGGACTGGAACGTGTCCTTCAGGCCGTCGACGGTGCCGTTGATCACGCCACTGTCGAAGCCGAACAGGAAGCCACCGATGGTGGCCACGCAGCTGATCAGGACGATGAAGCCGGTGTTCTCGCCGCTGCCGGCGCGGGTACTGCTGAGCGAAGCACTGGACATGGGAACCCCTGGGTTGAAGGGAAGCTGCTGATCAGCGCAGCAGGTACTGGTTGATCAGGTTCTCATACCTTTCCTGGCGGCCGCTGCGCTGCTGCGGCTCGCCCTGGGCAAGGGCCAGGCTGCGCAGGGCCTCCAGGCTGCTGCGACCGGCGGCGAACTCGGCACCGGCGCCACTGCTGAAGCTGGCATAGCGGTCCTGGCGCCAGCCTTCCAGCGGCGAGCTCTCGATCAGGGCGTGGGCCACTTCCAGCCCGCGCGCGAACGCATCCATGCCGCCGATATGGGCCTCGAACAGGTCTTCCGGCGCGGACGACTCGCGGCGCACCTTGGCATCGAAGTTGAACCCGCCCGGGGCCAGGCCGCCCTGGCGCAGCACCACCAGCATCGCGCCGACCGTGTCGTACAGGTCGGTCGGGAACTGATCGGTGTCCCAGCCATTCTGCGGGTTGCCGCGGTTGGCATCGATGCTGCCGAGCAGGCCGGCATCGGAGGCCACCTGCAGGTCATGGGCAAAGGTGTGCCCGGACAGCGTGGCGTGGTTGGCCTCGATGTTGAGCTTGAAGTCCTTGTCCAGGCCATGCTCGCGCAGGAAGCCGACCACCGTGGCGCTGTCGAAATCGTACTGGTGGTTCATCGGCTCCATCGGTTTGGGCTCGATCAGGAAGTTGCCCTTGAAGCCGATGCTGCGCCCATGGTCGCGGGCCAGTGTGAGGAAGCGCGCCATGTTGTCCTTCTCGCGCTTCATGTCGGTGTTGTACAGGCAGGCATAGCCCTCGCGGCCGCCCCAGAACACGTAGTTCTCGCCGCCCAGGGCCACGGTGGCCTCGAGCGCGGCCTTGACCTGCACCGCGGCGCGGGCGACCACGGCGAAGTCCGGGTTGGTCGAGGCACCGTTCATGTAGCGCGGGTGCGAGAACAGGTTGGCGGTGCCCCACAGCAGCTTGACCCCGGTAGCCTTCTGGCGCTCGCCGGCGATGCCGACCATGTGCTGCAGGTTGGCCTCGTACTCGGCGATGTCGTCGGCGTCCGGCGCCAGATCGATGTCATGGAAGCAGTAATACGGCACGCCCAGCTTGGTGATGAACTCGAACGCGGCATCGGCCTTGGCCTCGGCACGCGCCAGCGGCGTGTTGCCGGCATCCCACGGGTACACCCGGGTGCCCGGGCCGAACGGATCGTGGCCGGTCGCGCAGAAGCTGTGCCAGTAAGCCACGGCGAAGCGCAGGTGCTCGGCCATGGTCTTGCCGCCGACGCGCTTGTCCGCGTCATAGACCTTGTAGGCCAGCGGATTGTCCGAGTCGCGTCCCTCGAACGGGATGCGGCCGATGCCGGGGAAGTATTCCTTTGCGCCGATGTAAACGGAGGTGCTCATTGCTCGGATCCTTGCGGTGGTGACGGGTCGGTACGCAGCAGCGGACCAACCTCGGATAGATGGTGGAGGAAACGCCGGTACTGTTCTGCGTAGCGCGGCACAGTGCGGGGATCGGGTGTGGCCGACAGCGCGTCGTCGAAGCGCACGTGCGCATCGACCGTCGCCGCCAGGCTCGGTTCGCCGCCCTGCCCGCGCTGCGCCGCCCAAAGCGCCTGCAGGGCCGCGCCGAAGGCCGCGCCTTCGGCCTGGGTGGGCACCTTGACCGGCAGATCGAAGACGTCGGCGATCAATTGCCGCCACGCGGCACTGTTGCTTCCGCCGCCGGTAAGCAACACGGTGTCGAACGACAGGCCGGCACTGGTGAAGGCGTCGTAGCCGTTGCGCAGGCTGTACGTGGCGCCTTCCATCGCGGCCCGATAGAAGTGCGCCGGGGTGGTGTTGTGCAGGTCCATGCCGTGCAGGCAGGCACGCGCGTCGGGCAGGTCCGGGGTCCGTTCGCCATTGAAGTACGGCAGCATCACCAGGCCGCCCGCGCCTGGCTCGGTCTGCGCCATCAGCGCCTCGCCACCGCCGCGCGGGATGTTGAACAGTGCGGCCATGCGCTCGGTGGCGACGGTGCAGTTCATCGTGCAGATCAGCGGCAGCCAGCCGCCACTGGAGGAACAGAACGCGGCCCAGCGGCCATCGTCGTCCACCACCGGGTGATCGGCATACGCGAACAGCGTGCCGGACGTACCCAGGCTCATGGTCAACCGCCCCGCGGCCACGTTGCCGGTGCCCAGCGCGGCCATCATGTTGTCGCCGCCGCCGGTGGAGACCTGTACGTCGGCCGGCAGGTCCAGCAGCGCGGCGATCCGCGGATGCAGCGTGAAGGTGGATTCCAGCGGCACCAGCGGCGGCAGCAGCGCGGACAGATCGCGCTCCGGGTCGATCGCCTGCAGCAGCTCGCGCGACCAGCAGCGGTTGCGCACGTCCAGCCAGCCGGTGCCGGAGGCATCACCGTACTCGGCGTAGCGCTGCCCGGTCAGCCAGAAGTTGATGTAGTCATGCGGCAGCAGGATGCCGTCCAGTTCTGCATACGCCTGCGCGCGATGGCGGCGCGTCCACGGCAGCTTGGAGGCGGTGTACCCGGCGAGGATGGGATTGCCGGCCAGCGCGATGCAGGCCGCGGCCCCCCCCACCGCGGCCATGATCGGCGCGCAGTCGGCCGCGGTGCTGGTATCGCACCACAGCTTCACCGGCGCGATCACCTCCCCGCGTGCGTTGATCGGCACGAAACCGTGCTGCTGACCGGAGACGCCGATCGCACGGATGCGGCCGCGCAGTGCCGGGTCCAGTTCTGCAAAGCAGGCGATGATGCCGTCGATCCACCACTGCGCCTCCTGCTCCCGGGTGCCATCGTCGTGGCTGACCAGCTGCATCGGCCGGGCGACCGTGGCGACCACTTCGCCGAGCGACGGGTCATAGGCCAGCAGCTTGACGCTTTGCGTCCCGACATCCAGCCCTACGTACAGACTCATTGCTTCACCAGTTGATTGCCGCGCAGGCCGATGCGCTGCTGGCCACCGGCGCGCAGCGCCACGGTCAGCGTGCTCTCGCCATGCACGAGTTGATAGGTGCCCCCGCGCTCACTGCGCAGCAGGGCCGAGTGCAGCTGGCCATCGCGCCATTGCAGATCCACGCCGGCGGCATTGCGTACGCGCAGGCCGCGCACCTCGCCGTCAGGCCACGCCGACGGCAACGCCGGCAAGAGGAAGATCGACCCGCCCCAGCTCTGCAGCAGCATCTCGGTGATACCGGCGGTGCCGCCGAAGTTGCCATCGATCTGGAACGGCGGATGTGCGTCGAACAGGTTCGGATACGTGCGCTCGGGCGAGAGCAGCATCTTCAGGATCTGCAGCGCATGCTCGCCATCGCCCAGCCGGGCCCACAGGTTCAGGCGCCAGCCGATACCCCAGCCGGTAGCTTCATCACCACGTATCTGCAGCGAGCGTTTGGCGGCTGCCGCCAGTGCGGGAGTATCGCGGAGGTTGATCTGGCTGGAGGGGTGCAGCGCATACAGATGCGAGACGTGCCGGTGATGCATTTCCGGTGCCTCCATGTCCCAGTCCTGCTGCCACTCCTGCAACTGCCCGGCCTTGCCGATCCGGTCCGGCGGCAGTTGCGCGCGCAGCGTCTTCAGCTGCGCGGCGAACGCGGTATCAACGCCGAGCGCCGCGCTGATCTGGATGCACTGTGCGAACAGATCGCGCAGCAGCTGCGAGTCCATCGCCGGCCCGGCGCAGACCGCCGCACCGAACGGATGCTGGTTCTCCGGCGAGATCGAGGGATTGGTGACCATCGCGCCGGTGGTCGGGTCGCGCTGCAGGGTGGCCACGAAAAACTCGGCCGCGCCCTTGAACAGCGGATGGATGCGGCGCAGATAGGCCGGATCGCGGCCATAGTCCCAGCGGTCCCACAGCTGCTGCAGGAGCCAGACGCCGCCCATCGGCCACAGGCTCCACTGGGCACCGTCGATCGGCCCGGCCTGCCGCCAGAGGTCGGTGTTGTTGTGTACCACCCAACCCGGCGCATCGTAGATCCGCCGCGCGGTGACCGCGCCGGTACGGGACAGATCGAACAGCATGTCTTCCAGCGGCTGCACGCATTCGTGCAGCGCATTGGCCTCGCTGGGCCAGTAGTTCATTTCGGTGTTGATGTTGATCGTGTACTTGCTCTCCCACGGCGGGGCCATGAGGTCGTTCCACACGCCCTGCAGGTTGGCCGGCTGCGAGCCGGGCCGCGAACTGCAGATCAACAGGTAGCGCCCGTACTGGTGATACAGCGCCGCCAGCGCCGGATCGTTGCCGCTGGCAAAATCCCGCACGCGTTGATCGGTGGGCAGCTGCGCGGCCGGCGTGCTGCCGAGATCGATCGACACACGACGGAACAGCGTCTGGTGCGCGGCCAGATGGCGCGCCAGCAGCGCCGGATAATCGTGGGCATCGGCCTGCGCCTGGTGCGCCGCGGTGAGCGCCTGCGGATCCCCACTGACATCATCGAAGCGGCGGAAGCTGGTGGCGGCCGTCAGCACCAGCACCAGCTCGTCGGCACCTTCCACATGCAGGCGATCACGCGCCACCCGCAGCGCGCCACCGTGCAGACGCGGCTGCACCCGCAGCGCGAAGCGGAGCTTGCCCTCGATACCGGCAAAGCCCGCGTTGCGCCCTTCAAACAGCAGCCCGTCCGCGTCCGCATGCACCGTCCCCTGCTGCGGGCTGTCCACGCCCAGCCGCAGCGAAATCCGCCCCGGCAGGTCGGCACTGAGCCGCACCACGATGCACTGGTCCGGTTCGGACACGAACACCTCGCGGCGGTGCCAGGCGCCGCCGCTGCGGAATTCAGTGGTCGCCACGGCCGTGTCCAGATCCAGCGACCGGCGATACCCGTCGATGTGATCGGCGCGGTCGAAATCCAGCAGCAGATCGGCCAGCGGCTGGTACGGCATCTGCTTGGCCGGCCGCGACAGCAGCTTGGCGTCGGCCAGTGCTTCGGCCTCGGCGTAGCGTCCGGCGAAGATCAGCGCGCGCACCTCCGGCAGCGCCGCGAGCGCGTCCGGACTGGTGGGGTCATACGGCCCCCCGGCATAAAGCGTGTCTTCGTTGAGGCCGATCCGTTCATGCGCAACCCCGCCCCAGACCATTGCGCCCAACCGGCCGTTGCCGGTCGGCAGGGCCTGCACCCATTCGGTGGCGGGCGCGCGGTACCAGAGCTGCGGGGCGTCCCCCGGCGCCGCAGCCGCGTCGCCCCGCCCTGCAGCCGCTGGCACCGCACCGGCCTGGGACGACCAGCCGGTGGCGGACAGGGTCAGCCCGGCCCCAAGTGCCTTGAACAGCCCGCGGCGGCTCAGCTCCACGGCATTCCCCTGCGCTGCATTGGCGTGCCTGTGCTGCCTGCTGCCACTTCAACGCCCTCCAAGGCGAAATGTCCACCGGTAGTCATCATCATCCTAGGCGATCAGCGCGCGGCTGCCATCTTGCGCTGCGGCACGACTACCGCCTTGCCGTCATAGCGCACGGTCTGATCGATGGCCGGGGCCAGCGCACCGGCGTCGGCACGCGGTCCCTCCACGAAGCGGACCTGGATCGTGCGCTGCGCCTGCATGCCCTTCCACTGACCTTCGCGCTTGCCGATGCGCAGTTCACGTGTGGCCTCGTTCCACTCCAGCGGGATGCGGCTGAACTGCCCCTTCTCATAGCCGTAGCTGCGGCCGTCGTCCTCGTACAGCGAGAACGTGCCGTCGGCACCGGTATAGACCACCACGGTCAGCGGCGCGTCCGGCTGTTCATCCACGTACTGCTGGACCGGGCCGATCGGCATGATCGCGCCGGCCCGCACGTACAACGGGATGCGTTCCAGCGGCGCGGCGGCATCGATGGTCTGGCCGCCCTGCAGGCGCTGGCCGGTGTAGTAATCCAGCCAGGTGGTGCCGGCCGGCAGATACACCTTGCGCGAGGTCGCGCCGAACGTGGTGACCGGGGCGACCAGCAGCGAGGGACCGAACAGGTACTGGTCGTTGATGTCACGGACCGCCGGATCGGACGGGAAGTCCATCGGCAGGCCGCGCATGATGCTGCCGTCGTGGTGCCAGGTGTCGGCGGCCAGGGTGTAGATGTAGGGCAGCAGCGTGTAACGCAGGCGGCTGTAGTACACCATGCTGTCGTAGTACGGCGTTCCTTCCGGCGCGATGTTCCAGATCTCGCGGAACGGGTACTGCCCATGCGAGCGGAACAGCGGTACGAACGCACCGAACTGGAACCAGCGGGTGTTGAGTTCGCGCCACTCCTGCAGGTGCGCCGGATCTTCTTCGGAATAGCGCTTCTCGGTGGAGAAGCCGCCGATGTCGAAGGTCCAGTTGGGCAGGCCGGACATGGCGGTATTCACGCCGGCCGAGATCTGCTCGAGCATGTCGTCCCACCGCGACACGATGTCGCCGCTCCACACCGCCACCGCATTGCGCTGCGTGCCGGCATAGCCTTTGCGCGAAAGGATGAAGACACGCTGGCCATCAGCCGCGCGATCCCCCTCGTACACGCCTTGTGTGTGCGGCAGCGGATAGGAATTGAAGAACTCGGTGGACGGGCCCAGTGCGGTCGGCGTGGTACGTGCCTTGCGCTCGCCGATATCCAGGTTGGAGTGCACATCCGGCTCGTCGGCGTCCATCCACCAGGCATCGAAGCCCTTGCTGTTCAACTTCTCGTTGATCTGGCGCCAGTAGATCTGCTGCGCTTTTGCCGCATAGGGATCGTAGAACGAGTTCTTGTAGCCCTTGCCGATCCAGTCCAGCTCGCCCACCTCGACGTTGCGCTGGTACATGAAGCCGGCCGCGTCCAGTTCCTTGTAGTTGGCCGTGGTCGGGTAGAACTTCGGCCACACCGAAATCATGACCTGCGCGTGCTGGTCATGAATGTGCTTGACCATGCCGTCCGGATCGGGGAAGTGGGTGGAATCGAAGTCGTGCGAGCCCCAGGCATCTTCGGGCCAGTACGACCAGTCCAGCACGATGTTGTCGATCGGCAGCTTGCGGCGGCGGTACTCGTCCAGCACGCCGAGCAGTTCATCCTGGCTCTTGTAACGCTCGCGGCTCTGCCAGAAACCGTAGGCCCACTTGGGCAGCATCACGGCCTTGCCGGTCAGTTCGCGATAGCCGGCGATCACCTCATCGGCATTGCCACCGGCGACCACGTAATAGTCCACCATCTGCCCGGCTTCGGACCACAGCGAGAGATCGGCGGCTTCGGCCTGCGGCAGCGGATCACGGTGCAGCAGCGCGATGTAGCTGGGGTCGATCAGGTCCCACTCGACCTTGATCTGGTGGCGGGTGCCGGGCGTGAGTTCCAGCGCGAATTCGTGATGCCACGGGTTCCAGTTCTGGCGCCAGCGGTCGATCACCAGCTTGCCGTCCACATACAGCTTGATGTACTCGCTGCCGTACAGGGAGAAGGTATGGCGACCGGCGGTCTTCGCCTCGATCGCACCTTCCCAGACCACCTGCGAGCGCCCCCCTTCAGCTCCGTTCTTGCCCTTGGCCGGAAACGCGGTGAGGTCCTTGATGTACTGGTAGTTCACCTCCGGCTCGCGGCGCTCGACGCGGGTCTTGCCATCGACGATGTAGCGGGCGGTCAAGGCGCCGGCCTTGCCCTTGGCATCGAACACCTGCAGCGAGGCCTGCAGCGGCTGCAGCCCGCGCGGGTCGCCCAGCCGGGTGATCGCGTTGTTGTCCCAGAGCAGACCGTAATTGCGGCTGGAGACGATGAACGGCACCGCCATGTCGATGTTGCCCTGGAGCAGCTCGACGTCGCGGCCCTTCTGGTTCATCCAGCCCTGCTGATGCTGACCGAACCCGTAGATCGCTTCATCGCCGGGCGACTGGAAGCGCTGGCGCACGCTGTAGTACGCCTTGCCCTCCACCGTGAGCGGGCTGAAGCTGCGGCCACCGGCGCGCTCGGCCAGCAGCGGCTTGCCTTGGGCGTCACGGAAGCTGACATGGCCATCGGCTTCGGAGATCTCTGCGCTGATGCCGGCCGCGACCAGCCGCACGTTGCCACCGCCCTGCTCCACCGTGAAGCGCGGCTTGCCCTGTACGGGGACGCGCATCAGGCTCGGGGTGCGCGTGAAGTCGCCGTCGGGGTCGGCGCTGACCCGCACGATGTTGTCGTCCACCAGTTCCAGCCGGACCTGGGCCGCGCCGGCCTGGGCCGGCACCACCACCACACCGTTGTCCAGCACGCGGTGGCTCTGGGCCATCGCCGGTGACGCCAGCAATGCCAGCAGCGGCACGCTCAGTACGCTCTTGTAACGCATTCAGTGCTCCCTTTTTACTCGTTGCTCGGGTGCGGACACCCCCGGTTCAATACGTCGCGAGCGTGACCTTGAGCAGCTGCGGCGCAGTGGTGAAGTTCAAGCCGTAGTCGGTCTGGTCGCCGTTCCAGTTGCGCTGGAACTGCCACTGGCCGTCCTTGTAGAACCCCTCTTCGACACGGTCGAGCACCATGTTCGCGGTGGCCTCTCCGGCCGGGTGCAGGGTGACCCGTGCGTGCTGGGCGGTGATCAGGAATTCGTCCGGGCCAAGCTCGGCGATCAGCGCGCTGCCGATCGGCTCGGGATTGCCCGGCGGCTGGCCCTGGAACCAGAACTGCGGCACGCCATAGGTGACGGTGGCGCGCCAGCGCGCGTTGAGCGGCACGTCCTGCACGGCCTGGCCGGCTTCTTCGGCCACGCCATGCAGCTTGCCTTCGGCCGAGGCCTTGGCGAACGGGCGCATGCCCAGGCTGACCAGCTGGAAGCCGGTGGCAAACGGCGCCAATGTTTCCTCGTCGACCTTTTTCGCGCCCAGCGGGTAGTTGCTGTAATGGCTGAAATCGATGCCGAACGTGGACCAGCCGATGCCGTCGTGCCCCAGGGTCGGGAACAGGTAGCGCGCATACGGCGGTGCGTTGCCGGTCTCGGCGACGAACAGCGCGTTGTCCGGCCGCGCATAGCGCTCCAGCACCGTGGTGTACATGCGGTACTCGGGCATGTAGATGTCCGGCGCCAGGAAATCGATGTGCGGACCTGCGGCCTTCCACACATCGAGCACGTTGTCGGTCGGGCCGCCACTGGCGTACTGGCCGGGCTGACCGGGATTGAACGGCCCGCGCAGCGCGCCGTTGACGTACATCGGCAGCGGATACACCGCCTTGCCCGCCTCGGTGACCTGATCGATGAAGCGCCCGATCGACCAGGCGTGGAAGAACTCATCGGCATCGGCGCCGAACACCTGTGCCCAGGTGCCGGGTGACTTGCCGAGTTTCTGCAGCAGTTCGGCCGGCACCGGGCCGTCGAACAGTTGCTGCGCCATCGGCGAGAAATCGCGCACGCTGCCGTAGGTGCCCGGCTCGTTCTCCGGCTGCACCATGATCACCGTCCGCTGGGGGTCAGCCGCTTTGAGGTGCTGCATGAAGGCAACGAACGCCTTGCGGTCCGCCTCCAGCGTGGCCGGCGCATGCGGCGACAGCGAGCCGATACTGCGCCCGTCGCGGGTCACCACCCGCGGGAAACGGGTGTTGTCGGTCTTCACCCAGCGCGGCGCGTAGGCCGGACCGTTGTTCTTCCAGGTCGCGAACCACAGCAGCACCAGCCGCACGTCATGCTCGCGTGCCTGCTGGAGCAGCGTATCGACGAAGGAAAAATCAAACGTGCCCTCCTCCGGCTCGATCTGCTCCCAGGCGATCGGCACCTGCACGGTGTTGGCGCCGATGATCTTCACCGCCGGCCACACCGCCTCCAGCGCGGCCGCGTAGTTGCTGGAGTTGTTGACCTGTGCGCCCAGCACCAGGAACGGCTCGCCATCCACCAACAGCGCGTGCCTGCCGTCCTTGCTGATGAACTGCGGGATCGGCGCCTGCCTGGCGGCGTCGGGCGTCCCCGGTTTGCCGGCCGCGGCCGTAGCCGGCGGCGTGGAGCCCTCGGCCGGTGTCGGTGCCGGTGCCTGCCCACACCCAGCCAGCAGGCAGAGCAAGGCGGCCGGCAGCAGCAGGCGGCGCGGGAACAGCGGAAGCGGGTATGTGGTCGGAGACATGCACGGGGTCCTTGTGGTCACCAGGTATCGCTGCGGAACGGCGAGGCCGGCAGCTGTTGCGAATTGATCAGGTCGGCGTCGGCCGGATTCTCGCGCCAGGCATAGCGCACGGCGACCGGCGTGGCGACCGCCTCGCTGTGGACGATCACGCGATCACCGTCGATCCGCGCCTTCGCCGGGTGGAAGCGCCGGTCGGCACCGGCCACGGTGAAGCCCTGCGGCTGCGTGCCACCGCCGCGTACCGCCAGCGTGCTGCCCATCAGGTCGAAGGTGATCACAGCCTGGCCGTGATCGAAGCGGACGGCACGCTGCACCGGACCGCTGTAGTCCAGCGTTTCGCCATACGCCGCGTGCCGGGCGGCCAGCGCCAGCCGTGCGCCGACATCGCGCTTGTTGCGCGGATGGATATCCGTCGCATTGCCCAGGTCGATGCTGACCGCCTGCGCGGTGTGCGGCAGCGACAGCGCCGCCGATTGCGATTCGCGCAGCACCGCCCATGGGCTCTGGTCTCCGTGATCGGCGCCCGCGCCGAAGCTGGCCAGCTGCACCCAGACAAACGGCAGCGCCGGTGCGCTCCAGTCCTGCCGCCACTGCTGGATCAAGGCCTTGAACTGGTCGCGGTAAGCGAACGCCCCGGTGTCGGTCGCATTGCTCTCGCCCTGGTACCAGATCACGCCCTTGATCGGGAACGGCGGCAGCGGATGGATCATGCGGTTGTACAGCAGCGTCGGGGTCTGGTTCTTGTCATCGTCCAGCGCGACCGTGACCGCGGCGGGGCGGAACCGCCAGCGCTGCAGCGGCAGCTGGCTGCCATCGGCCAGGCGGACGAACAGCTCGGCCGCCTCGCCGTGGATGCCGCCGCCACCGCCCAGGTCCTCGACCCGCACCGCGACCACGTTGCGACCGGCGTGCAGCTGGCCGGCCGCCAGCGGATACACCCGGGGCGTGTTCCAGGCCATGGTCGTCGCGCCGACCTGCACGCCATTGACGAAGGTGCGGTCCGAATCATCGATCCGCCCGACCCCGAGGCTGCCGGACTGCGCTGCCTGCGCGGCACTCAGGGTGAATTCGGCGCGGTACCAGCCGATACCGTCCATGCCGGCATAGCCGCCGGTTTCCCACAGGCCGGGAAGCGTGGCGGCCTCCCAGTCCTTGTCATCGAACGGCGCCGCCGACCACTGCGGCTGCTCATCGAACGTGGTCCAGTGGGCAAGGCGCTGCCGTACCTGCACCAGCGTGCGGGCATCGCGCTCACGCTGCGCCTGCATCCGCGTGGCCAACGTGGCGGCGTCGATGCCCTGGATCGCCGCCGGCATCCAGGCCTCGATGGCGCTGCCGCCCCAGCTGCTGTCGATGATGCCGATCGGCACCCCGGTGTGCTGCCGCAGCTCGCGCGCGAAGTAGTAGGCGACCGCGGAGAAGTTGCCCGCGTTGGCAGGGGTCGCCGGCAGCCAGTGGCCACCGGCCAGCGCCGTCTCCGGCTGCCCGGACCAGGATTTGGGAATCTTGAAATGCCGCAGCTGCGTGTCGTTCGCCGCGGCGATGGCCACCGCGGCGCCCTGCGTATCGTGCAGCGGCCACTCCATGTTGGATTGACCGCTGGCCAGCCAGACATCGCCGAACAGGACGTCGCGCACCTGCAGCGCGCGCCCGTCGCCCGCGATCTCCAGCTGGAACGGGCCGCCGGCCGCGTGCGGCGGTAACACGACGTTCCAGCTGCCGTCCGTACCGACCGTGGTACTGGCGCGCAGGCCGTCGATGCCGACCTGCAGGCGTGCGCCGGGCGTGGCAGTGCCCCACACCGGCAGCGGCTGGTCGCGCTGCAGCACCATGCCATCGGCAAACAACCGCGGCAGGACCGGCTCGGCCTGCACGGCCGCGGTGAACATCGACAGCGATACCGCCAGCGCACATGCTCGTTTCATTGTGGATCTCCATAGACGATGCCGCGTCCACCGGTCGCGAAGTAGACACGCCCGTGCAGGCGCGGATCACCGGTGACGCGTTGAATCTGACCGAACTGGTGCGCGGCGTCATCGATGCGCAGCCACCGGGCACCGCCGTCATCGGAACGGAACAGCCCCTGGATGCCATCGATGGTGCCGGCAATGAACACGCTGGCAACCTCACCACCGGGGGTGCCCTTGCCGACGCCAAGGCTGTGAACCACGTCCACACCCGCCACGCGTTGCAGCTCTCCTTTGCGCCAGCGCAGCAGCCCCTGCGGACCGGCACCGACATACACCAGCCCAGGCCGCCGCGGATCGGCGCGCAGCTCGGCCGTCAGCGCCGGGGCCGGCGCCAGGCGTACGTGGTCGGCCACGAACGAGGCACCCCCATCGTCGCTGCCCAGCAACGCGCCACTGGCGGCGTCGTACGCATACCAGTGCGCAGGCGTGCGGGTGTCCGCGATCACCACGGCACTGTCGGGCAGGCCGCGCACGGCGCGCCAGTGCCGGCCATGGTCATCGGTGTACCAATGGCGGCCGCGCAGCGTGTGCCACAGCACCCGGCCGCCATCGCTGGCGATGCGGATGCGGCCGGCGCCCTCGCCGTCCGGCGGTTCACTCACGAACGTCTGCCACGTGCGCCCGCCATCCTCCGACCAGGCTGCACGGACCTCGTTGTGCAGGCGATGCCGCACGGTGCCGCTACGCACCACGTGCGAGGGTGCCAGCGCCGCAGCGTCGATGCTCTCGCCGTTGGTCAGACGGGGGCCGGCGTACTGCAACGGCGACACCGCCAGGTCATCGTGGCGGAAGCCATCAATGTCGCCCAGTGCGCTGAGCAGGTGCGCGCCCTGCATCGGGCTGACCAGATCCAACGGCACCGTTTCCTCCAGCCCATCATTCTGGAACCACCACTGCACCGGCTGGCCATCGTCGGCGGCGCGGATATCGCGGCTCGCCCAGAGTCCGTAACCAGTGACGAACAGCACCCGGCGCGGGTCGAACGGATCGATCTGCACATCGGCGATCCAGTGCGGGGAGGCGTGCGCGGTCCAGGGCGCGTTGTCGTGTTCGAACCTCGCCCCTGCGATGACCGGCGCCCAGCTGCGGCCACCATCGGTACTGCGGAAGATATCGTCGTGCGGGCCGAAGCGATTGAAGGTGCTGGCCATCACCACGTCCGGATTGCCGGCCTCCACGCTGACGCCGCCCCAGCCGAAACCATCGCCCTGGATGTCACTGGACTGTGGGACCGGCGTGATGTCCTGCCAGCGCCCCTGCGCGGGATCGAACCGCCACAGCGCGCCGTTGCCCATGCTGTCCGGGCCCGGCAGATCCGCATAGGCGATATACAGGCGTCCGTCACTGCCCTGCGCCATGCGGGTGGGGCGCAGGCCACGCGGCTGCCCGGGCAGTGGCTGCCAGGTCTGTCCCGCATCGTCAGAGCGGTACAGCGCGGGGCCGGTCGTGGTCGACACACCGGCATGGATCACCGGCGTGGCATGTCCGGCACGGCCGCTGCGCGCATCGAACTGCACGAATACGATGCCGATCTGCTGCGTGCCGTTCCATGCCGGCGCACTGGCCTGCGCACTGCGCGCGATCGCCGGGAAGCTCGTCACTTCCCGCCAGTGGGCGCCATGGTCGTCGCTGCGCCACAGGCCGTTGCTGCGCGTGCCCAGCAGCAGGATGCGGCCTTGATGCGGATCCACCGCCAACCGTTCGCCATTGCCGCGCGAAAGCTCGTTGCCACCGAGCTTGAACGGAAGATCGGTGCGGGTGAAGGTGGTCCCGCGGTCGGACGAGCGCAGGATCGCGCCGTTGCCGACGCGAGGAGTGGTATAGGTGCCCGCGGCCAGATAGACGCGCTGCGGGTCGCTGGCGTCCACGGCCAGGCTTTCGATGCCGGTGAGGTTGGCATCGTCGCGGCCGAGCCAGTCGGTCAACGCGTTCCAGCGGCCGGTGGTCTGGTCCCACCGGTAGGCACCGCCGACATCGGTGCGTGCGTAAAGCAGGTTCGGCTCGGTCGGATGGAACACCAGCCCGGTCACGAAGCCACCGCCACCGATGGCCACGTTCTGCCACTGGTAGGGGGCTGCCGCGGCGAGGAGCGGAAACACGGCCAGCAACACCACGAGCCACCCTGCCCGGCAGCGGCCAGGATGGGCCGATGCACGCAACGTCCAGATCAGGCAATCGGCGGGGGTCATGCACGGGCCTCCCGGTGGAGCGGCGTGCGGCATCGCGGCCGCACGCCTGGAGCAGGAACTGCGGCCCTGCCCGCTTCGTGGTGGAGAGGAAGATCCACGAAGCAGGAAGGCCGACAGACGATCACGCGCGTTACAGGCTCGCGCGCAGGGTGATGCCGTAGCGACGGTCGTTGATCACGAAATCGCGGTAGCGCGTGGTGTAGCCCAGGTAGCTCTCGTTGCGGGTATCGAGCAGGTTCATGCCATCCAGCGACACCGACCACACGTCGTTGATGTTGAACCGCAGCGAGGCATCCAGCTGGCCGAAGCCCTTGTTGTAGACCGGCAGGTTGCCGGTCCCGTTGCCGGCGGTGGTGATCAGCCAGTCGCTGCGCCAGTTGTAGGCCACACGCGCCTGGAACCGCGGCACTTCGTAGCTGAGGATGACGTTGTAGCTGTTCTTGGACAGCCCCTCCAGCGGCACCACCAGCTGGCTGCCGTTGGTATCGGTGGCGTTCGGGCTGGGCGCCTTGGAATCGACGTAGGTGTAGTTGGTCTGCAGGCCGAAATGGCTCATCCAACCCGGCAGGAAGTCGAAGAACTGGGTGTAGCCCACTTCCACGCCCTTGATCTTGCCGTCATCGCCATTGACCGGGCGGGTGATCTCCCAGTTCTCGCCGGCGTACACCTCGTTGAACACGGCGTTGGCGATGAAGCCGTCAACCTTCTTGTAGAACGCGGTGCCGTACATCATCGAGCCCTGGCCGAAGTACCATTCCAGCGAGGTGTCGAACTGGGTGGCTTCCATCGGCTTGAGGTTGGGGTTGCCCGCCGAACCGGTCCGCCGGGTCACACCGCCACCGGCATCGGCCGCGCTCAGGCTCAGGTTCGGGTTGAGCTTGTCGAAGCCCGGGCGCGAGATGCCCTTGGACGCGGCGAAGCGCAGCTGCAGCTGATCGGTGAACATCCAACGCAGATTGAGGCTGGGCAGCACGTCGGTATAGGACTGCGCCACATTCACCGGCAGCAGGCCGCCACCTTCGATGTCGGTGCCGGTGCGCACGCCGTCGGAGGTGACCTCGGTGCGCACCACGCGCACGCCGACGTTGCCATCGAACGGAACACCCCAATCGTCCGCGCCGAAGCGCAGCACGCCATACGCTGCGTAGGTCTTCTCGCGCTGGTTGTTGATGTTGTTCGGCGAGAATTCCAGCGGATCGGCGCCGAACGCCGCCAGGGTCTGCTCGTAGTTCTCCACCGCCGCGTCGGCCGCACTCAGGGTGGGGCCGAAGGTATAGCTCTTGCCGCGGAAGAAGTCGGTGATCGGGTTCGGCACCAGGCCCACGTTCGGGAAGTCGGCGAACGGCGCACCGAGCCACATGAAGCGCCAAACGTTGCCCTGGTTCTCGGCCTTGCGATCGGTGTAACGCACGCCGGCCTTGAAGCTGCGGGCGAAGCCATCGTCGAACGCCAGATCCATGTCCGAACGCCAGGCGAACTCGGTGCCCTTGTTGTCGTCCTTGTTGTCCAGATGGAATTTCCAGCCGACGTAGTTGGCCGGATCGGTCAGATACCCCTGGTTGCCTGCGGCATCGGTCACGGCCAGGTACGGCAGGTCGCCACTCAGGTCGATCGTGTAGAAGGGCGTGGCATTCATGCCGGTGCCCACGATGTAGCGCGTGCCCTTGGTGGTGGCATCCACATACTGGAAATCAGTGCTCAAGGTCAGGTTCGGGGTCACCGTCCACTTGGCCCCCAACGAGTAGTCGGTGGTGATCGACTTGCGCTGGGTCAGGCTGGTGTTGGAATCGGCCGGGGTGTTCTGGAACACGCCGCTGACCAGTTCGTTGCGGTCGTTGACCACGATGTCGCGCGCGCCCTGCATGGCGTCGCCGCCGCTGTAGGCGAAGAACGAGTAATCCTGCCAGCGGAAATCGTAGTCCGAGCGCAGCACCTGCGCCTGCACTTCGATGTCGTCGCGCGGGCGCCACTGCAGCGCCACCGCACCGGTGCGGCGCTTGCGCTCACCCACGGTGGTATTGATGCCGGCGCCGTGCGGCACGAACACCTCAGTGCCTTCAAAACCGGGCAGATCGGTCTGCGAATACCACGGCTCCAGCGAAATCGTGTCCTGGCGGAATGGGCTGGTCTGCTGCGAGTAGTTCACCAGCAGGCCCACCTCGCCGATACCGGTCTGCCAGCGGTCGCTGAACATGCCCGAGAAGGCCGGCTTGCTGTCATCGGCCAGATCGTAGTGGTTGTACTGCAGGCTGCCGGCGATCTTGCGGCCGTCATAGTCGAACGGCAGGCGCGTACGCAGATCGACGGTGCCGCCGAGGCCACCTTCGATCATCTCCGCCGAGGGATTCTTGTACACGTTGACGCCACCGAGCAGTTCGGCCGACACGTCTTCGAAGCTCAGCCCGCGGCCGTCATTGGCGGTGAAGATGTCACGCCCATTGAGCTCGGTGCGCACCTGGGTCAGGCCACGGATGGCGATGGTGCTGCCTTCGCCGTAGTTGCGCGTGATCTGGATACCGGAGATGCGCTGCAGCGCTTCGGCGACGTTGTTGTCGGGCAGTTTGCCGATGTCCTCAGCCACGATCGAATCGACGATCTGCTCGGCATTCTGTTTGATCTGCTGGGCACGGGTCACGCTGCTGCGGGTACCCGTCACCTGGACGGTGTCCAGCTGGGTCGCGGCATTCGTGTCCTGGATATCGCTCTGCTGGGCCATCACCTGCCCGGCGACCAGCATCGAAACACAGACCGCCAGCGCACGGCGGCGCAACGCGGTGGGGGTACGTGCAGGCACGGATGCGCCTGTCGCCCCACGGCAACAACGTACTGACATGATGTTTCCCTCCCAGGACACATGTGCTGACGGTGGACGACGCCGTTCGGCGCCGCCTGTAACAATCAGGTTGTAAGGTCATGCCCACCACCGGGATGCCGGGGCGGGGTACAACGCGGCCGGTCGTTTCCGGTCGGCTGGCGGGCAGCTTAGGCAGCGGCAGCCATTCCATGCCAATAAAATATTGGGCAGGATGTATTCCTTCGGAGAATACCATTCACGCCACCCATACCAGCCGTGGCCCGGCCCGCTTCAGCCGCTGCCGCGCAGCCCCGGATACAGCCAGCGCGCGGTCGTTCGAAGGGCCAGCAGCATGCGCTCGGCGGCCGGCGGCAACACGTGGCCGCGCCGGTAGATGATCCCGAACGACTCCATGCGCACGCCCACATCGATCGGCAGCACGGTCAGCAGCTTGGCCTGGATGTAGGGCGCCACCGATTCCACCGGCAACGCGGCCAGCAGATCGCTGCCGCGCAGCAGGCTGGTCATCACCGGCAGCGAGCTGGTCTCGATGATGTTCTGCGGAATCGGCAGGCCCTGCTCCAGGAACAGCGCATCCAGCCGCGCGCGCAGCACGCTGTCAGCCGGCGGCAGGATCCAGCCATGCCGGGCCAGATCGGCGTAGTGCAGGTCGTCACGACTGGCCAGCGGATGGCCGGCACGGGCGATCACCGAATGCGGCTCGTCCGCCAGCGCTTCGAAGGTGAGGTCCGCAGCGCCCTCGGGTCCCAGGATGCGGCCGATCACCAGATCCAGCTGGCCATCCAGCAGTCGCGCCACCAGCGGCCGGCTGTAGTCCATCTCGACCCGGATCAGGATGTCCGGAAACTCGCGCTTCACCTCGGCGATCGCCTGCGGCACCAGGTTGGTGCCCGGGTTGACCACGGTACCGATCGAGACCTGCCCCATATGCCCGCTGCGCAGCGCGGCGATTTCTTCGGTCGCCCGGCCGATCTCCGACATTGCCGAGCGCGCGCGCCGGATCAGCACCTGCCCGTACCAGGTCGGCTCCACGCCGCGGGCGTGCCGCTCGAACAGCTTCACCCCGAGCATGTCCTCCATCTCCGCCAGCAATTTGGAGGCAGCCGGCTGGGTCATGGCGGCGGCTTCGGCGGCACGCAGCACCGAGCCGTGTTCGTGCAGGTGCAACAACAACATCAAATGCCGGGTCTTGAGCCGGGAGGCATTTGTCCAAGGGCCAGGTGCGGTCGTCATCACACATCCGTTCTGCGTTGATCGCCGCATTGAATCACGGTATTCGCCGGGGGAATAGATATCCCGAAAAATTTCATTTGATAAGAATACCTTCGCACGCAACCCTGACCGTATGGCTGCGCCGCCCCGGCTGCCAGCCCGCCAGCGCCCCCCGCGCCCGCCGATTTCTGGAGCCTGCTTTGTCCGCATCCGCTTTGTCGTACCGTCTGCCGTTGGCTCCGTCCCTGGACACACTGTTCGATGAGTAAACGACTGCAGGACAAGATCGCGCTGGTCACCGGCGCGGCCAGCGGCATCGGCGCGGCCACCGCCGCACTGTTCGCCGAGCATGGCGCCCGGGTGATCGGGCTGGATCTGAACCCGGCGCGTGCGCCTGACGTGCGGATCGACCACCGCCTGGCCGACATCACCGATGCCGAGGCGATTCGCACGCTCGTGGAAACGGTACGCGCCGAGCATGGCCGCGTGGATGTGCTGGTCAACAACGCCGGCGCCGATGTCTTCGCCGACCCGCTGCAGCTGGAAGACGCGCAGTGGGAACGCTGCCTGGATCTCAACCTCAAGGGTGCCTGGAACCTGTGCCGGGCGGTGCTGCCGGCGATGCTGGCGCAGCAGGCCGGTTCCATCGTCAACATCGCCTCGGTGCATGGCCACCGGATCATCCCGCATGCCTTCCCCTACCCGGTCGCCAAGCACGGCCTGATCGGGCTGAGCAAAGCACTCGGCATCGAGTACGCGGCGCAAGGCATCCGGGTCAACTCGATTTCACCTGGGCTGATCCTGGTACCCCGCATCGAGGCCTGGTTCGCCAACAGCGCCGATCCGGCCGCCACGCGCCACGCGCAGGAGCAGCTGCTGCCCTGCAAGCGCATCGGTGAGCCCAGCGAAGTGGCGCACACCGCGCTGTTCCTGGCCAGCGACGAAGCCCGCTTCATCAATGCCACCGACATCCTGATCGACGGTGGCCGTTCCCAGCTTTACCACGAGTAATCATGAGCGCCCCGATCTTCCAACTGCCCCTCGTCGCGATCCTGCGCGGCATCACCCCCGATGACACCCTCGCCCATGTCGGCGCGCTGGTGGAGACCGGCTTCGATGCGATCGAAGTCCCGTTGAACTCGCCGCGCTGGGAAGACAGCATCGCCCGCGCGCAGCAGGCCTTCGGTGCGCACGCCTGGATCGGCGGCGGTACGGTGTTGCGCGAGCAGCAGGTGGATGCGCTGGTGCAGATCGGTGCGCGCTTCATCGTCACCCCCAACACCCGGCCCGCACTGATCCGCCACGCGGTGGATCGCGGCCTGCAGGTGATGGCCGGGTTCGCCACCGCCAGCGAGGCGTTCGATGCGATCGACGCCGGCGCGCAGATGCTCAAGCTGTTCCCAGCCGCCACTTACGGTCCCGGCCACGTGCGCGCCCTGCGCTCGGTGCTGCCGCGCGAGCTGCCATTGTACGTGGTCGGCGGCGTGACCCCGGATTCCCTCGCCAGCTACCTCGCCGCCGGTGCGGTCGGTGCCGGCATCGGGGGCGATCTCTATCAACCCGCCCAGCCGCTGCAGCGTACCCGCGAGCAGGCCCAGGCGTTCCTCCAGGCCTACCGGACTACGCACGGATGAAGATCACCCGACTGGTTACCTATCACGCCGCACCGCGCTGGCTGTTCCTGAAGATCGAGACCGACGAGGGCATCACCGGCTGGGGCGAGCCGGTCATCGAGGGCCGCGCGCGCACCGTGGACGCGGCCGTGCATGAGCTGTCGGAGTATCTGATCGGGCAGGACCCGACCCGGATCAACGACCTGTGGCAGACGATGTATCGCGGCAGCTTCTACCGCGGCGGCGCGATCCTGATGAGTGCCATCGCCGGGATCGACCAGGCGCTGTGGGACATCAAGGGCAAAGCGCTCGGCGTGCCGGTGTACCAGTTGCTCGGCGGTCTGGTGCGCGACCGCATGAAGACCTACCGCTGGGTCGGCGGCGACCGCCCGGCCGATCTGGTCGAGCAGGTGCATCGCTACCGCGAGCTCGGCTTTGATACGTTCAAGTTCAACGGCACCGAAGAAATGCAGCTGCTGGACAGCCCGCGCCGCGTGGATGCCGCCATCGCCAAGGTGGCCGCGCTGCGCGATGCATTCGGCGACAGCATCGATTTCGGCGTGGACTTCCACGGCCGGGTCGGCGCCCCGATGGCGCGCGTGCTGCTCAAGGAACTGGAGCCGTACCGCCCGTTGTTCGTGGAAGAACCGGTGCTGCCCGAACAGGCCGAGTACTACCCGCGCCTGGCCGCGGCCACCTCGATTCCGCTGGCGGCCGGTGAGCGCATGTACTCGCGCTTCGAATTCAAGCAGGTGCTCGCCAACGGTGGGCTGTCGCTGCTGCAGCCTGATCTCTCGCACGCGGGGGGTCTCACCGAGTGCCTCAAGATCGCCGCAATGGCCGAGGCCTACGATGTCGCGCTCGCACCGCACTGCCCGCTCGGCCCGGTCGCACTCGCCGCCTGCCTGCAGCTGGATTTCGTCTCGCACAACGCGGTGCTGCAGGAACAGAGCATCGGCATCCACTACAACCAGGGCGCCGACCTGCTCGATTACGTGTTGAACAAGGACGACTTCCACTGCGACCATGGCAGCATCGCCGCCCTGCCCAAACCCGGGCTGGGCGTAGAAATCGACGAGGAGCGCCTGCGCCATGCCCATGAGAATCCGCCTGACTGGCGCAACCCTGTCTGGCGCCACGCCGATGGCTCCGTTGCCGAGTGGTGAGCCGCGATGAGCGTTGAACTGGCCCCGGCCACGCTGGCGGTGGACAGCCGCTGCACCCATGGCGAAGGCGTGCTTTGGTGCGAACAGCGGCAGAGCGTGCTGTGGATCGACATCGCCGAACGCCGGCTGTGGGAACACCACCCCGAGCGTGGCACCACCCGGCATTGGACGCTGCCGGACCGGCCCGGCTGCATCGGCCTGTTCGAGGATGGCACGCTGCTGGTGGCGCTGGTGAGTTCATTGCACCGCGCCGATCTGGCCACGGCCACCGATGATGCGCTGCCGCTGCAGTGGCTGGCCGACGTGGACCCACTCAACGCCTACACGCGCAGCAACGATGGCCGCGCCGACCGCGACGGCAACTTCGTGTTCGGCACCATGAACGAGCACCCCGGACGCGCTGCCGATGGCCGCTTCTACCAGTACTCCACCCGCCACGGCCTGCGCGAGTTGCCGCTGCCGGGCATCGTCATTTCCAACGCGATCAGCTTCAGCCTCGATGGCCGCACGATGTACTGGTGCGACTCGGTATCGCCGCGGATCATGGCCTGCGACTACGACCCCGAGCAGGCCCGCACCACCAACGTGCGCGAATTCACTGCGCTGGCCAATACCGCCGCCGAACCGGATGGCTCGGCCGTGGATGCCGCCGGACGCGTGTGGAACGCGCAATGGCGCGCACGCCAGGTGAGCTGCTATGCACCCGATGGCACGCTGCTGCAGGTCCAGCCGGTCCCGGTCAAACACCCCACCTGCGTCGCCTTTGGCGGGAGCGATCTGCGCACGCTGTATGTCATCAGCTCACGGCTGGACCATACGCCGGAGGAACTCGCTGCGAGCACGCACGCCGGCAGCCTGTTCAGCGCACGCCAGGCGCAGCCTGGCCTGCCCGAGAGCCGTATCCGCGGATGATCGCGGTCGACTGGGGCAGCAGCAGCCTGCGCGGCTATTGGCTGGATGATGCCGGCGCGATCATCGAGCAACGCGCCAGCGGGCGCGGCATCCTGCACTGCGAGGACAACTTCGCCGACGTGCTGGCCGAGCTGATGGATGGCTGGCCGGACCGTACGATCCTGCTCAGCGGCATGATCGGCAGCCGCAGCGGTTGGATCGAGCAGGCCTACCTGCCCTGCCCGGCCAGACTCGCCGATCTCGCTGCGGCCCTGCACCTGCATCACGACGAACGGCTGCCCGGCCGCGATATCTGGTTCGTGCCGGGCGTGGCCGTCCAAGGTGCTGGGGGGACGCCGGATGTGATGCGCGGCGAAGAGACGCAGTTGTTCGGTCTGGACGCCGGTGCCGGCGTGGCGCAGGCCTGCCTACCCGGTACCCACTGCAAGTGGGCAATGCTGCACGATGGAGCGATCACCGGTTTTGCGACCGCCATGACCGGCGAGCTGTTCGCCCTGCTGCGCCAGCACAGCCTGCTTGGCCGCCTGATGGACGACGGCGACAGCTTCGACGCCACCGCCTTCGCGCAGGGCGTGCAGCGCAGCGGCGAGGCCGGCGGCCTGCTGCACCACCTGTTCGGCGTGCGGGCGCTGGGCCTGTTTGAACGGTTGTCCGCCCTCGCAGCGCCTTCTTACCTCTCCGGGGTGCTGCTCGGCCATGAAATCCGTGCGCTCGCCGATGCCAGCGCCAAGGTCCACCTGGTGGGCAGTGCCGCGCTGACGGCGCGCTATGGCCACGCCCTGCAGCTGCTCGGCATCACCCCGGTGAATGCCCCTGAAAACCTTGCAGCACGGGGCCTGTACCGCCTTGCGCGGCAGCGCGGCCTGCTCGACTGAGCGCACCGCTCCAGCATTCAGGCACAACCTGTTCTAGAATTACGCGGCTTAACGCCGGATTTCCCCATGCCTTTCGTCGTCACCGAAAACTGCATCAAGTGCAAACACACCGATTGCGTGGAAGTGTGCCCCGTGGATTGCTTCCACGAAGGCCCCAACTTCCTGGTGATCGACCCGGATGAGTGCATCGATTGCACCCTGTGCGAACCGGAGTGCCCGGTCAACGCGATCTTCCCCGAAGACGATGTGCCCGCCGGGCAGGAAGCGTTCGTCGCCCTGAACGCCGAGCTGGCCCAGGCCTGGCCGGTGCTGACCGTGCGCAAGGACCCGCCCGCCGATGCCGGCGAATGGGACGGCAAGCCGGACAAACTGAAGCTTCTGGAACGCTGAGCCCACGGGCTCTGGCGGCAACGAAAAAGGGCGCCGAGGGCGCCCTTTTTGCTTCTCTGACCCGCAGCTTCGGTAGTGCCGGCCGCTGGCCGGCTGCTGCCCGCTCCAACGCCATCCAGGTCGCACCTGGACGGCATGCTGTGCGTGCCTGCCCGGCCAGCGGCCGGGCCTTACCGCTGGCGCTTCAGGGAGCCAGCTTCGCCTTCAGCTCACCCAGCAGCTTGGTCGGGGCGGCGGCGGTGGCCGGCATGCCACGCGGATCCACGGCCGAGACGTACGCACCGGCATCGACCGCAACGACGCGGACCAGGAAGTCGCTGCCTTCGAAGGCCACGTCGTAGGAACCCAGCAGCTGGGCCTTGCTGGCGATCTTCACGCCGTCAACGGTCTCCAGGGCGGTGCCGACCTTGGCGAACACCTCTTCCTTGGTGCCCGGCACGGTGAAGCCGGCGTTGTTGGCGGCGGCCGGATTCGCGGCCGGGGCCGGACGCGCGGCCTGCGACGCCAAGGTCGAACTGGCGACGGCGGCGGTGGCAGCGGCCTGGCCAGCCGGGACGTTCAGATCCGGCGGCACTTCCAGCGGACGCACTTCCGGGGCCAGGGCATAGTCGCCCTTGGCCCCACGCTTGAAGCAACCGGTGGTGCCGACGAGGGTGGCGGTGGCCAGGATCGCGAAGGACAGCACGCGGAAGGCGGAAACGGATTGACGCATGGGAATCTCCTGAGTGACCACTGTGATCAGTGGTTGGATAGTGCTTCCAGCGCACCGATATCGGTGGCCAGGTGTTCGGCAGCGGCGTGATGGGCCGCGGACAAGGGCAGCAGCGGCAGGCGCAGGCCGTCACCAATGCCGATCCGGCGCAGCAGGTCCTTCACCGGAATCGGATTGGACTCCACGCCGCAGAATTCATGGAACGGTTCCAGGCGGGCATCCCACGCCTCGGTCGCCTCGCGCTCACCGGCCGCCGCCAGATCGCACATCCGGCGATACGCGCCCGGCAGGGCGTTGGAGCCCACCGAGATCAGGCCATCCACGCCGGACAGGATCGAGCGCGCGGCCGTACCGTCGTCACCGCTGAGGATGGCGAAGTCCGGCGAACGCAGCGCCAGCAGGGCATTGACGCGGCCCACATCGCCGACCGCCTCCTTGATGCCCACGATGTTCGGGTGCCGGGCCAGTTCGGCCACGGTCTCGGGCAGCATGTCGCAGCCGGTGCGGCCGGGCACGTTGTACAGGATGACCGGCAGGCCGCCCTGGTCGGCCACGGCGCGGTAATGCGCGATCAGGCCAGCCTGCGTGGGGCGCACGTACGGCGGGGTCACCACCAGCGCATGGGTGGCGCCATTGGCGGCCGCCCGGCGGGTCTGCTCGATGGTTTTGGCCGTCCCCGACAGCCCGGTCCCGGCCAGCACCGGGATGCGCCCGGCGACGGTTTTGACCGCACTGCGCAGCAACTGGTCGTATTCGTCGTCGGACAGGGCCGCGGCTTCACCGGTCGAACCGGCCACCACCACCCCGTGAACACCACCCTCCAGTTGCAGGTGCAGCAGGCGCTGCCAACCGTCGGGATCCAATGCGCCGTTCGCCTGGAAGGGCGTCGCCAGCGCGGTGATGAGACCGGAAAGGGACAAGGACATCGTGCTCGGAAGAAAGGGGGCACCCCGCCTGCGTAAACGCCGGCCAGATGTATGTTGCATGTTACTTGCGGGTCGAAAGCGCGGGCAAGTATGCTGGACTCCGGCGAACGTGCCGTCGTCCGGCCGTTCAGACTCACCTTGCATCACCCGGAACCATCTTGACCGACACCACGCCGCGGCCTGCGCCGACCGAAAACCACCTCCTGATCAACGCCTATACGACGCATCCGGAGTCCCCCCTGCTGCCTGTGACCCGGCGTATCGCCGACAGTGGCTGCAATCTGGTCGATGCCCGCCTGGCCACGGTCGGTCGCGACGTGTCCGTCACCGCCCTGGCCACCGGCTCGTGGGACTCGGTGGCCAAGCTGGAAGCGATGCTGACCCGGCTGGAGCGCGAGGAAGGCCTGAAGCTGGTCTGGTATCGCACCGGAGCCAAGCAGGCCCAGTCCAACCTGCTGCCCTACATCGTGGAAGTGATCGCGGCCGACAAGCCGGGGATCCTGTTCCAGCTGGCCGATTTCTTCGACCGCCAGGGCATCACCATCGAAAACCTGCAGAGCACGCGTTACCGCGCGATGCAGACCGGTGCGGAAATGTTCTCCGCGCAGGTGACGATCGGGGTGCCGGCGAACATGCACATTGCCGCGCTGCGCGATGATTTCCTCGAGTTCTGCGATCACCTGAACCTCGATGCGATCATGGACCCGATGAAATTCTGATGTTTCGCGCGTTCGTCACGGGCGCGCGGGGTTTCATGCAGTTGTAGTAGATCTACCCCAGGATCCGGAAAGGAACCCATGAACGACGGCGACACCCTGGACAGCACCACCCTCGCACTGCCGCTGGCGTTGTCCGGCGGCGAGACCACCACCCTCGGCGATCTGGCCGGCCAGTGGCTGGTGCTGTACTTCTACCCCAAGGACAGCACCCCGGGCTGCACCACCGAGGGCATCGATTTCAACGCGCTGCTCCCGCAGTTCACCCAGGCCGGCGCCCGCGTCTTCGGCGTCTCCCGCGATTCGGTCAAATCCCACGACAATTTCTGCGCCAAGCAGGGCTTCGCCTTCCCGCTGATCAGCGATGGCGATGAAGCGCTGTGCACCGCCTTCGACGTGATCAAGCTGAAGAACATGTACGGCAAGCAGGTGCGTGGCATCGAGCGCAGCACCTTCCTCATTTCGCCGGACAGTCGTATCGTGCAGGTGTGGCGCAAGGTCAAAGTGGCCGGCCACGCAGACACTGTCCTTGAAGCCCTGAAGGCCGCGAAAACCCAGTGATCAACCCGGCACCCCCAATGGCCATCACCCTGCCCCGCAGGTTGTGATGGCTTGTCCCTGTTCTGCCACCAGGAATTGACGATGACCCGAGGCAAGCGCATCTACGTACTGGATACCAACGTGCTGATGCACGATCCGACCGCGCTGTTCAAGTTCGAGGAGCATGATGTCTACCTGCCGATGCAGGTGATCGAAGAGCTGGACAACGGCAAGAAGGGCACCACCGAGGCGAGCCGCAATGCGCGCCAGGTCAGCCGTTTCCTCAATGAGCTGGTGCAGGCCTCGGGCCTGGACAACCTGGCCGATGGCATCCCGCTGCAGCGCCCGAACGGGCTGCAGCTGCGTGGCAAGCAGAGCGTGGGCCTGCTGCGTTTCCAGACCAGTCACTTCGATGCGGGCAAGAGCTTCGGCGCGGTGATTCCGGACAACGCCATCCTCGGCGCGATCCTGGCGCTGAAGGAACAGGTGCCCGAGATTCCGGTGGTGTTCGTGTCCAAGGACATCAATCTGCGGATCAAGGCGGCGATTGCCGGCATCGTTTCCGAGGATTACGAGAACGACCGCGCGCTGGACGATTTCAGCCTGCTCTACACCGGCGCCACCGAGCTGCCGGAAGACTTCTGGAAGAAGCACACCGACAGCCTGCGCAGCTGGAGCGACAAGGGCCGCACCAGTTACGAAATCATCGCCAGCGAAGACGAGAACTGGCACCCCAACCAGTACGCCTACCTGCCGGGCGACGATGAAGTCGAACTGCGCGTGGCCAAGGTGGACGGCGACAAGATCACCCTGTCGCTGGTCAACGATTTCCGCCACGGCAGCCACGCGGTGTGGGGCATCAGCGCGCGCAACCGGGAGCAGAACTTCGCGCTCAATGCGTTGATGGACCCGGAGATCGATTTCGTCACCCTGCTCGGCACCGCCGGCACCGGCAAGACGCTGCTCGCGCTGGCCGCCGGCCTGGCCCAGACCATGGACCAGCAGCGCTACCGCGAGATCATCATGACCCGTGCGACGGTCAGCGTCGGCGAGGACATCGGTTTCCTGCCCGGTACCGAAGAAGAAAAGATGACCCCGTGGATGGGCGCGCTGACCGACAACCTGGAAGTGCTCACGCATACCCAGGAAGGCGGCGCATGGGGGCGTGCAGCCACCAACGACCTGATCGCCAGCCGGATCAAGATCCGCTCGCTGAACTTCATGCGTGGCCGCACCTTCCTGTCGCGTTATCTGATCCTGGATGAAGCGCAGAATCTCACCCCCAAGCAGATGAAAACCCTGATCACCCGTGCCGGCCCGGGCACCAAGATCATCTGCCTTGGCAACGTCGAACAGATCGATACTCCATACCTCACCGAGACCACCTCGGGCCTGACCTACGCGGTGGACCGTTTCAAGAACTGGCCGCACAGCGCGCACGTCACGCTGCGCCGTGGCGAGCGTTCGCGCCTGGCCGATTACGCTTCGGAGGTGTTGTGAGCCGTTCCCTGTCCCGTGCCGTCCTGCCGCTGGCGCTTGCTGCGCTGGCGGCGGCCTGCACGCCCGCCAACACGCGTCCGGGCGCCAGCGTCCCGACCGCAATCAAGACCGGCCAGTCCTGGGTGGTGACGCGACCGATCGTCGCCGCCCAGGTGCTGGATACCTGCTCGCGCGACAGTCCCGGCCGCGAGGCCGGACGGGTCACCGGTTACTGGGCGCCCAGCCGCAAGGATGTCGAGCAGCTCGAAGCAGCCTTGCCGACGCTGGAGGCGCAGGTGCCAAAGGCCGCCGATTTCGATCGCCAGTACGTCGGCATCGAGATGAACGCGCGCAAGCTGATCTACCTCAACGCCTTCCATCTGCCTGACGATGCCGACATCGATCCAGCGCGTGATGCGATCCGGGTCTGCGATGGGGGCGCGCAGTTCTGGGGCGCGGTGTTCGATCCGGGCAGCGGCAGTTTTTCGGATGTGCAGTTCAACGGCCCGCCCGCGGGTCGTTGATCGTGCCGTGACCACCCCTACGCACGCCGGATGAGCATCCGGCTGCCCACCTGGGTCTGGATCGGGGCGATCGCCCTGTCCTGCGTCGCCGGGATGGTCAACGTGGTCGGCTTCCTGGGCTTCGAACACCAGGCGGTCAGCCACATGACCGGCACCACCAGCCAGCTCGGGATGGCCCTGGCCCAGCGCGACTGGCGCGTGGTCGGTCACCTGTGGGGCCTGCTGATCGCGTTCTGCGTGGGCGCCACGCTCAGCGGCGTGATCATCCAGGACAGCGGCCTGCAGCTGGGCCGTCGCTATGGTGTGGTGCTGGCGCTGGAATCGCTGTTGCTGCTGATCGCGATTCCGCTGTTCAAACAGCAGCAGATATGGGGCGCACTGGCCGCGGCGATGGCCTGCGGCCTGCAGAACGCAATGGCCACCACCTTCAGTGGCGCAGTGGTGCGCACCACCCACCTCAGCGGCATGTTCACCGACCTGGGGATCGGGCTGGGCCATCTGCTGCGCGGGCTGCCACTGCCGATCCGACGGCTGACCCTGAGCGGCTTGATCGTCAGCGGCTTCCTGGCTGGCGGCGTGATCGGCGCCCTGCTGTTCCTGCGCTTCGGCTACGACGCCCTGCTCGCCCCCGCGCTGCTGACCGGCGGCACCGGGCTGGGCTACGTGCTGTACCGGCAGTGGCTGCTGCTGCGGGCGCGCTGACGGCGCGGCAGCACTGCCGCGGCAAACATTGCACAATCGGGCTATGACGCCCTCCAGCCCCGTTTCCGCCCTGACCATCGCCGGCTCCGATTCCGGCGGTGGCGCCGGCATCCAGGCCGACCTGAAGGCCTTCGCCGCCCATCGCGTGCATGGCCTGTCCGCGATCGCCGCCCTGACCGCACAGAACACCCGCGGCGTTACCGCCGTACACGTGCCGCCGCTGGCCTTCCTGCAGGCGCAGATCGATGCCTGCTTCGCCGATTTCGATATCCATGCGGTGAAGCTGGGCATGCTGGCCAATGCCGAGGTGATCGGCCTGGTCGCCGACGCGCTGGAAAAGCACCGCCCACCGCACGTGGTGCTGGATCCGGTGATGGTCGCCACCAGCGGCGCCAGGCTGCTCGAAGCCAGCGCACTGGAGGCGATGCGCACGCGCCTGATCCCGCTGGCCACGCTGCTGACGCCCAACACACCCGAAGCCGAACTGCTGCTCGGCCGCCGCATCATCACCGCCGAGGATGCCGAAGATGCCGCCGACGCGTTGCTTGAACTGGGCGCCGGCGCGGTGCTGCTCAAGGGCGGCCATCTGGACGAAGGCAGCCGCGTGATCGATCGCTACTTCGACGGCGTCACCCGCGAAGAGTTCATCCATACCCGGCTGCCAGTGGATGCGCACGGCACCGGCTGCACGCTGGCCTCGGCGATCGCTGCACAGCTGTGCCAGGGGCTGTCACTGCCCAATGCCTGCGAAGCGGCCATCGACTACGTCGCGCGCGGCCTGCAGAGCGGTTATTACCCGGGCCGCAGCGAAGTACTGGTGATCGACCACTTCGGCGCGGCACGCCCGGCATGATCGACGCCTCGCCCCTGCCCGTGCAGACCGGCGATGGCCATCGCGTCGAACTGCTGGCGCGCGTGCCCACGCAGCCGCGCGCACGTCTGCTGTGGCTGCCGGCGCTGGGCGTGGCCGCGCGCCATTACCTGCCCTTCGCCGAGGCGCTCGCTGCGCGCGGCATCGCGGTGTACCTGCACGAGTGGCGTGGCAACGGCAGCAGCAGCCTGCGCCCGTCGCGCACGCAGGACTGGGGCTACCGCGACATCCTTGAGCAGGACCTGCCGGCGAGCCTGGCAAACGTGCCCGCAAACGTTGAAACACCCGTGATCATCGGCGGCCACAGTCTCGGCGGTCAGCTGGCCTGCTGCTTCGCCGGGCTGCATCCGCAGCGCTTCGCCCGCGTGTGGCTGGTCGCCAGTGGCACGCCGTACTGGCGCACCTTCCCGGCCCCGCGTGGCTGGATCCTGCCGCTGGTGTATCGCTTCCTGCCCTGGCTGGCCCAGCGCCAAGGGGTCCTGCACGGCAGGAAGCTTGGCTTCGGTGGCACCGAGGCGCGCGGGTTGATCCGCGACTGGTCGCGCGTTGGCCTCAACAACCACTACGCGGCCGCTGGCATGGCGACCGATCTGGAGGCCGGGATGCGCGAACTACGCGGCCAGGCGACCGCCGTGGTGATGGACCACGACTGGTTGGCACCGACGGGCTCGATGCAGGGCCTGCTGGCCAAGATGCCGGGCATGCGTGCGCAGCTCAGCGTAGTCAGTGCGCAGATGCTGGGTGCGCGTGCCGATCACTTCGCCTGGATGAAAACGCCGGAAGCCGTGGTGGAGCAGCTTCTTCGTTCATTTGAATGAAGACCTTCACAAAAACCGTTGACGAATGCGGCGCCGATCCGCATAATTCCGCTCCTGTTGACGCGCCCGTAGCTCAGTTGGATAGAGTACCTGGCTACGAACCAGGCGGTCGGGAGTTCGAATCTCTCCGGGCGCACCATCAACAGGGTATCGATTTCGCCGTCGGTATCAGTAATGAAAATTCGATGTAAATGCGCCCGTAGCTCAGTTGGATAGAGTACCTGGCTACGAACCAGGCGGTCGGGAGTTCGAATCTCTCCGGGCGCACCATTACATCGAACGGCAAGCCTGCTTGCCTTCCCGTCGAACGTGGCGACACGCGCGGCAGGACACACAACCAGACAATGCAAATGCGCCCGTAGCTCAGTTGGATAGAGTACCTGGCTACGAACCAGGCGGTCGGGAGTTCGAATCTCTCCGGGCGCACCATTGCATCGACGAAGACAGCAACCCCGGTTGCTGTTTTTTTTTGCGTTGGCGCCAGCTGCCACCAGGCAGTGCCGGCCGCTGGCCGGCTCTCATGGATGCTGGACGATCGCGTGGCGCCGGCCAGCGGCCGGCACTACCGGGAGGTCATCCCTGCGGTGCGTGGGCCTGGGCTGCCTGCATCGCCACCAGGTCGGCTTCGCCCGGCAGTTCCGGCGCCGGGCAGTCGCCACCGGCATGGGCGTCATGGGCCAACCAGTCATCCACCACGCCGCCCAGCAGATCCACGCGCAGCGGCAGGGTGATGTGGTCTTCGCCACGCATTTCGATGTAATGCACGCGCGGGCTGGCGGCAGCCAGACGACGGCCCTGCCCGACCGGCACATGCTGATCATCCTGGCCATGCAGCAGCAGTACGCAGGTACGGCTGTCGGCCAGCGCGCGGGTGACGTCGACGCGATCCAGGTCCAGATCCAGACGCTGACTGGCGGCGGCGATCACCTGGTCGATATCCTGCCCGCCGTAGCGCCAGCGCCCATAGGCGGCCATGGCCTGCGCCTTCCACGCCGTCGGCTGCAGCGACATCAGGTGCGGGATCATGCTGCGGATCGCATCGCCGGCATTGGCGAAGGATTCCATCGCCACCACGCCGGTGACCTGGTCGCCGAGCTTGTCGGCGGCGAACAGCGCGGTGGCTGCGCCGTAGGAAACGCCGAACAGATACAGCGGCCCGACCACCTCCCCGCGTCCCCTCAGCGCAGCGATGACATCGACCACATCATCCGATTCGAACGTGCCGTAGCCGGACGGGCCGGCGCCGGAATGGCCATGGTTGCGCAGGTCGATGGTGACCACGCGGTAGCCCGACTGCGCCAATTGCAGCGACCACGGCAGCATCGCATCACCGTTCATCATCCAGCCGTGCAACAGCACCACCGTGCCGCGCGGCGCCTGTGGCTGGAAGGGATGCGGCAGGTCCAGCGCCATGCCGGTGCGCAGCGGCTCGCCGTTGTCATGGTGCTGGGGCAGGTAGTGGTAGCGCACCCCGTACTGGCCCGGGTCGAAGGCCCGCCAGAAGATCGGCACGCCCGCGCGGCCGGTCACCCGCCCATGCCGGTTGGGGACGCTGTCCACCGCTTCGGCGATGCGCGGCATGTCCAGCAGGGTGGACACACCACCGGGCGCGATCAGCCGATCACTCAACGAGGTCGAGGCGGCGGTGGAGGTCAAGGAGGAGCAGGCAGCCAGCCACAGGCCAGCCCCGGCCAGCAGCAACAGCAGCAAGCGCTTCATGGGCAGAGTCGGAAAAACCAATCGAGTCGGGCAGGTTACCGATCCGCTCCGCCCCGCTCTATCGCATCCGTATGACCATCCGATGACAGCGAGGCCAGGATTCAGGTTGGCCCCAGCGGCTGGCTAGCCCAGCCAGCCTTCCATCGTCGGCCACCAGCCCGCCAGTACCTCCGGCCGCTGCATGCGCTCACGCCACCATCTCAGCGCGGCCCCCTCCTCGCCAGTGCGCCAGGCCAGCCAGAACGTCTCGTCCGGTTTGGGCTCCTCGACCTGCTTGATCACCAGCCGGCCATCGCGCACCGCCTGCTGCACGTACGGCTCGGGCAGGAAACCGAAACCGAGCCCGGCACATTGGAGGCGGAACTTGCTGACCATGTCCGGCACGGTCACGGTCTCCTGCCCCATCAGCAGCCCGACCGTGCGCGGCAGCATCCGCCGGGCCGAATCGGCCACGGCGATCGCGCAGTGGGTGGCCAGCTGCTCACGGCCCAGCGGCTCGGACGCGGCCGCCAGCGGATGCGAGGGCGCCACCGCGAACACGAAACGCACCACACCCATCGGCTCGACCACATAGCCCCCGCCACTGGGGCCCTCGCCCGCCGCGCCGACCAGCAGGTCCGCGCGCCGGTCGAGCAGTGCCTCCCAGGTGCCGGACAGCGATTCACTGATCAGCCGCATCCGGGTCTGTTCGGCCACTGCATTGAAGGCGCGCACGTCCTCGGCCAGCAGCGCCGGCACGAACATCGAGTCGACCGCCACGGTCAGCTCGGCCTCCCAGCCGGACGCCACCCGCCGCACCCGCATCTCCAGCTCCCGCGCCGCCCGCAGCAGATGGCGCCCCTCCTCCAGCAACGCTTCCCCGGCCGGGGTCAGGTGCGCGCGCGGGCCCACCCGATCGAACAGCTGCACGCCCAGGTCCTCTTCCAGCTTGGAGACGGTATAGGAGATGGTCGAGGGCACCTTGTGCAGGGCCTTGCCGGCCGCGGCGAACGAACCGCGGCGGTCGATGGCATCCAGGATCTGCAGGGCGTCGAGGCTGAGCTTGAGCATTCGAATTTTTCGATGATGGCTTGCGAAACTATCCGTTTTTCAACGGGCCGGAGCAAGCGGATACTGGCCGCAACAGGAAAGGGAACGGCAGCGACCGCCCGGACCGCCATCGAAACCATCGAACACCGAGGAGATTCACCATGCTGCAGATCCGCAAGAGCAACACCCGTGGCAAGGCCGACCATGGCTGGCTGAACTCCATGCACACCTTCTCCTTCGCCAATTACTACGACCCGCGCTATACCAGCTTCGGACCGCTGCGCGTGATCAACGAAGACCGCGTGCAGGGCGGCCAGGGTTTCGGCACGCACAGCCACAGCAACATGGAGATCATCTCCTACGTGCTCGGCGGCGCGCTGGAGCACAAGGACTCGATGGGCACCGGTTCGGTGCTGCGCTACGGCGATGTGCAGCGGATGAGCGCCGGCAGCGGCGTCAGCCACAGCGAGTTCAACCACTCGGCCGACGAGGCGGTGCACTTCCTGCAGATCTGGCTGTTCCCCGATCAGGAGAACATCACCCCGAGCTATCAGGAAACCCACTTCGCCCCGGAGACCAAGCGCGGCCAGCTGCGCCTGATCGCTTCGCGCGATGGCCGTGACGGCTCGCTGTTGATCCACCAGGACGCGAACATCTACGCCACGATCCTGGACGGTGACGACCGCGTCCACCTGCCGCTGGCCCCGCGCCGCGGCGCCTATGTGCAGGTGGCCCGCGGGCAGCTGCAGGTCAACGGCATCACCCTGGAGACCGGCGATGCGCTGCAGGTCAGTGACGAGGCGCAGCTGACGCTGGAAAACGCCAACGACGCGGAAGTCATCGTGTTCGAGCTGGCGCTATAACCCCCCGACCTCAAACGCAGACACCCCGGTTGCCCGGGGTGTCGTTCGTTGCGTGGATCAGAACCGGTAGTTCAGCGTCAGCCGCACGTTGCGCGGCTCGCCCCAGGTGTAGGTGCTGTACCAGCTGAAGATCGTGTAGTAGTGCTTGTCCAGCAGGTTGTTGACGTTGAGCGTTGCCGACAGCTGATCGTTGAACTGGTAACGCGCCATGGCATCGAGCAGCCAGTAGGGCTCGGTGCGGTGGAGCTGGCTTCCGCCAGTGGCCGGATTGGTGATGGTGCCGAACGTGCTGCCCTGCCAGCGCGCGCCGCCGCCGACGCTCCAGCCGTCAGCCGCACCGGTGAGGCGGTAGCTGGTGTGCACGCTGAACTGATCTTCCGGTTCCAGCGTGGAGACCTTGGTGGACTGCTGCCGCGCGATCTTGTGCGCGTAGCCACCCTGGATCTGCCAGCCCGGCGCAAGCTGGCCGGATACCTCCAGCTCATAGCCCTTGGTACGCACCCCCATCAGGCCTTCATAGGCGATCCCGCCGCTCGGTGTCCTGCCGCCGGTCGGCTGCGCGTAGTTGTCCTGTTCCAGCTGGAACACCGCCGCGCTGGCGTTGAGGCGACCGTCGTAGAACTCCGCCTTCAGGCCCGCTTCGTAGCTGCGCCCTTCCAACGGATCCAGCACCCGGCCCTGTTCGTCCTGGTTGCCCTGCGGCTTGAAGATGGTGCTGTAGCTGGCGAACACCGAGACATTGCGGTTGAGGTCGTACACCAGGCCGGCGTAGGGCACGACCACACCGCTCTCGTCGGTATCCGGAGATGTATAGTTGGCGATGCGGCTGCCGACGATCAGCTTGAGCGGATCGGCCAGGTCGAAACGGCCCACCACGTAGGCACCGCTTTCGCGCGTGACCTGGTTGTCACCGTAGCCCCACTGCCAGTCCGGCTCGGGCACATCGCCGGTCCAGGCGTAGTAGTTGGCGACGTCACTCACGTAGCCCGGCTGCGGCGAGTAGCCGTTGTTGACCCAGCGTTTGCGCGACACGCTGCCACCGACCACCAGTTCATGCTGGCGGCCGAACCACTCGAACTTGCCGCTGACGTACAGATCGGCCGCGTTGCTGGTGGTCTTGCCGATGTACTGGCCCAGCCACATGCTCACGCCCTCACCGGTCACCGGATCCGGATTGCCACCGGCCGCCGCGCCCAGCGAGGCGTCATAGCCGTTGACCTGGTGGTTGAGCTGCAGCTTGGCGACCCAGTCATTGGCGAAGGTGTGCTCCAGCGTGGCGAAGCCGGTGCGGGCGTACTGGCCCCAGCGGCTCCAGCGCGCGCCGTTGTTGAACGAGCGCGGCATGTCGTTGAAGTTGCCTGCACTGTCCAGCAGGGGAATACCGCCCCAGCTGGAGCCTTCCGGATCGCTGTCCTGATAATCGGCACCGACGGTCAGCAGCGTGCTCTCGCCGAGGTCGGCTTCCAGAATGCCGTAGAACACCCCATTGCTGCGCTGGTAGTGGTCGACATTGGAATGCTTGTCCTGGTAGGCGCCGACCACGCGGCCGCGCACGCGGCCACTCTCAGTCAACGGCCCGCCGACATCGACTTCGGCGCGATAGCTGTCCCACGAACCGACACCCGGCGTGGCGCTGCCGGCCAGCTCCCGGGTAGGCTTCTTGCGCACCAGGTTGATGGTCGCGCCCGGGTCGCCCATGCCGGTCAGCAGCCCGGTGGCGCCCTTGAGCACTTCCACGCGATCGTAGATGGCCATGTCACTGAGCGTATTGCCGGCCGAGTACGCCGAATCGCGCGCCATCGGGATGCCGTCGTACTGGAAGTTCTGCACCGCGAAGCCGCGCGCGTAGTACTCGGTGCGCTCGCTGTCGTAAGTGACGATGCTCACGCCGGGCGTGACCTTCATGACGTCATCGATACCGTTGAGCCCGAAGTCGTTCATTTCCTGCCGGGTGATCACGCTGATCGACTGGGGGGTCTGGCGCGGGCTGAGCACCAGGCGGGTGGCCGTGGCGATCGTGCCGGGCGTATAGGAATCACTGCCTTCGGTCACGGTGCCGAGCTGGTTGGCGGTGACCTGCACGGTCTGCAGGGTCTGTGCGCCGTCCTTGGCAGGTGCGTCACCCGCCGGCGCCTCTTCGGCCTGCACCGCCGAGGCGGACAGCGCAAGGCCGAGCACGCAGGCCATCGCCTGCATCAATGGGGAGAACGCGGGAACAGCACGACGGCGACCCGAATGGATCGGGGCTACACGGAACGGAACGACGGACACGGCAATGCCTCCAGGCAGGAAGGGACTCCTCTGGCGGCGGCTGGAGGGAACGAATGGGCGGCATGATGCCGCATCCTGGGCTATAGCGAAAGACTACCGCGGCAGGCGACCGGGTGGAGAGCCCTGCAGACAGGCGACGCTCCGGCTGCAGCCGGGGCGCCGCAGGGTCATTGGCCGGGGGCGATCAGGTCAGGTGATCCGCCGGTCCACCGACCGGATCAACCACGGGGCACCGGCGCATCCGAGGCAATCAGCTTCTCCTGCTTGAGCTCGGCCCAGAAGGCCCCCGGCACCGCCACCGACATCGACGCGACGTTGGCCAGGACCTGTTCGGGCGTGCGCGCGCCCGGAATGACCGCCGATACCACCTCGGGTGCATCGGCGAACTGCAGCGCCGCCGTGCGCAGGTCCACACCATGGCGATCGCAGATGGCCTGCACCCTGGCGCGCTTTTCCGGCGCCCAGGACGGCACCTTGCCGTCATAGAGATACCGGTCCCGCCCGGCCAGGTAGCCCGCCAACAGCGGCGACCCGACCACCACCGACGCGCCATGCGCGGCGATCTTCGGGAAGGTGTCATGCAAGGCCTGCTCGTGATCCAGCAGCGAGTACTGGCAGGCCAGCAGGAAGATGTCCGGGTCGGACTCGGCCACCGCACGCAGCGCCGGCTCGGGTCGATTGACGCCAAACCCCCAGGCTTTGATAAGCCCCTCCTCACGCATGCGTGTCAGCGCCGGCATCGCGCCCTTTGCGGCCTCGGCGAAGCGCTGCTCCCACGGCATCCCGAGGTCTTTTTCGTTGTCCGGTGACAGATCATGGATGAACACCACGTCCAACTGCGATACGCCGAGCCGGTTGAGGCTGTCCTCCACCGACCGCCGCGTGCCGTCGGCAGAGTAGTCGTAGCGGTAGTGGAACGGCGACGGGTCCTTCCACATCACGTCCTGCAGCTCACCGGCGGTGGCCGTCAGGAGGCGACCAACCTTGGTCGACAGCGTGTACTCACGCGCGGGATGGTTGTGCAGATGGTGGCCGTAACGGCGCTCGCTCAGGCCAAGCCCGTACCACGGCGACGTATCGAAACAGCGCACCCCGGCCGCATAGGCGGCGGCGAGGGTGGCTTCGCTCTGCGCATCGGTCGCGGCCGCGAAACCATTGCCGATCGCGACACCGCCCAAGCCCAGACGGGTCTGCGGACGATAGCGCCTGCCCTGCCGTGCGGGGTTGCCCGGCAAGGGCTTCGCCGAGGCCTGGCCGCGGGTGGGCAGGACACTGCCCGGCCCAGCCGACTGCGCCATCAACGGCGAGGCGGCGAACGCGGCGGTACCGGCGGCGGCAACGGAGAGGAAGTGGCGACGTGTGTTCACGGCGACTCCTGTTTCTGCGGGGGAAGCGCACACCTTCTCAGAGGGGCGGTGCAGAGCATGCCTGTGGCGCGTCAAGGCGGCGGCAACATTGCCCTTTCCCACCCTGCGGCTGCTCAGCCCTGCCCAGCGCCTGCGGCGAGAAGCAGCGTCTCGATCTCGCGGTAACCGCGCTGGCGTGCATGCTGCAGCGGGGTGACGCCTTCGCCGTCAGGCAGGGTCACGTCGGCCCCGGCCGCGAGGAGCTGACGGACGATCTCCACATGTCGTGGGCCACCATCGGCCAGGATGATCGCCTCCAACAGCGCGGTCCATTGCAGGTTGTTGACGTGATCCACATCGACACCGGCTGCGATGAGTGTCGCCACGGTCTCCACGTGACCGCGTTCGGCCGCTGGAATGAGTGCGGTGCCACCGTAGCGGTTGGTGCTCTTCAGGTCCGCACCGGCAGCCAGCGTCGCGCGCAGGATCTCGAGATGCCCGCGGGCACCGGCATAGAGGTAGGGGCTGTCCTGGATCGCATCCTTGGCATTGACGTCGGCACCGGCCTGGATCAGCGCAAGCGCGGCCTCTACGTGGTTGCGGTGGGTCGCGACCAGCAACGGGGTCGCCTTCGCCGCGCCGCGCGCATCCACCTGTGCACCCTGCCCCAGCAGCGTGCGCACCGCGCTGGCATCGCCCTTTTCCGCCGCACGATGCAGGCGCTCATCCAACGACGCCGCACTGACCGGCATGACCATGCCCATCAGCATGCTCAAGACCACCCAGCCACGCAGTGACCTCCGTCCCATCGACATGTTCCTGCTCCTTACACGGATGGCGCCCGGTGGGACGCCGCTGGACAACGACCGTAGCCGAGCCGCCGCGTCGGCACCAATGAAGATTGGGGATCGACTGCATGCGCCATCCGAATGCGTCGGCCGGCGCGCCGCCCGCCTGTTTCATGCGACGCTGCGCGCGACATTCGACACGGACGCACCTCACCATGCTGCATCACATTTCCTTGGGCGTGCGCGATCTTGCGCGTGCCGCCGCCTTCCACGATGCCGCGCTCGGCGCGCTGGGCATGCGTCGCGTCTTCGAAGACGACGAGGCCATCGGCTATGGCTATGTCGAGGACGAGGATCTGCTGTGCCTGAAACTGCGGGCCGATGCGTCGCCGCCGGGCGCGGGATTCCACCTGGCGTTCGGCGCACCCTCGCGCCAGGCCGTGGACGCGTTCCATCGCAACGCACTGGCGGTTGCCGGCACCTGCAACGGGGCGCCGGGGCTGCGCGAGGACTATGGCGATCACTACTACGCGGCCTTCCTGATCGATCCGGATGGGCATCGGATCGAAGCGGTGTGCAAGTCGGTCGTTTGACCCGGATCGCACAAAGAAAAAGGCCTCCGTACTTGCGTACGAAGGCCTTTTCTACAACTGGCGGAGCGGGAGGGATTCGAACCCTCGATAGAGTTTTAAGCCCTATACTCCCTTAGCAGGGGAGCCCCTTCAGCCACTCGGGCACCGCTCCAGTGTTCTTGGTCCGCCGCTGCGATGAATCATCTCAGCGGGGGCGCGAATAATAACGTTTTCCGCGCCCTCAGGTAAAGCCTTAATCCGAAGAATTTTCACTTCCGGATGCATTCGGCTCATCACCGCGCTGGATCCGCTGGTAAATCTCTTCGCGGTGCACGGCCACGTCCTTCGGAGCGGTGATACCGATACGCACCTGGTTGCCCTTGACGCCGAGCACGGTCACGCTGACCGAGTCACCGATCATCAGGGTTTCGCCTACACGGCGAGTCAGGATCAACATTTGTTCAAGTCTCCAGGGGAACCGGTGGTGGCATTTCCCCACCGGCTTGGCGCCCCGGCAAGAGCGCCCCACGACAACGGGAAAAGATTCGCCATAGTACCGTCAGGCCTCCCGCCCCTTCAAGGAGCAGAAGGCCTCAGGCTGTTCAGATACGGGGGGTGACCCAGTCGACGACCGCGGCCAGTGCAGAAGCAAGGGCGGGCCCGTCCTCACCACCACCCTGGGCGAGGTCCGGGCGGCCGCCGCCCTTGCCCCCGATCTGACTGGCGATATGGGCCAACAGTTCCCCGGCCTTGACCTTGCCCATTGCGCTGCCGTTCACGCCCGCGACCAGGGCCGCCTTGCCGTCCTGGGTACCGGCCAGCACGATCACCGCATCACCGAGCTGCTGCTTGAGGCGGTCGATCGCATCACGCAGCGCCTTGGCATCGAAGCCTTCCAGACGCGCGGCCAGGATCTTGATGCCGTTGACCTCGACGGCGGCGCCACCGAGATCGGCAGTCGCACCGGCAGCCTGCTTGGCCTTCAGCGATTCCAGCTCACGCTCGAGCTTCTTCTGGCGCTCGCCCAGCTGACGGATCTTGTCGACCACGTCGCCGGCATTGCCGCCAAGCAGTGCAGCGGCTTCGCCCAGCTGCGCTTCTTCGTGGGCCACGTAATCCAACGCGCCCTGCCCGGTCACCGCTTCGATACGACGCACGCCCGAGGACACGCCGCCTTCGGAGGTGATCTTGAACAGGCCGATATCGCCAGTGCGCGACACATGCGTACCGCCACACAGTTCGGTGGAGTAATCGCCCATCTTCAGCACGCGCACGTGCTCGCCGTACTTCTCGCCGAACAGCGCCATCGCGCCGAAGTCGAGCGCTTCCTGCATGCCCATGTTGTGGACTTCAGCGGCGTTGTTGGCACGCACCTGCTCGTTGACCTTGCGTTCGATGATCGCCAGGTCCTCGGCACTGATCGGCGCGAAGTGCGAGAAATCGAAGCGCAGGCGATCAGGCGCGACCAGCGAACCCTTCTGCTGCACGTGGGTGCCCAGCACTTCGCGCAGGGCGGCATGCAGCAGGTGGGTGGCCGAGTGGTTGAGGATGGTCGCGCCACGGCGCTGGCCATCGACCTGGCCGGACAGCACATCGCCGACCTTCAGGCTGCCCGCCGTGAGCTTGCCCACGTGGCCGTGGAACTGGCCCGCGAACTTCTGGGTGTCGCTGATGTCCACCTGCACGCCCGCGCCGGACAAGGTGCCGTTGTCACCGACCTGGCCGCCGGACTCGGCGTAGAACGGGGTCTGGTTGGTCAGCACGATGACGTCATCGTCAGTCTGAGCGCTCTCCACCGGGCGGCCGTCCTTGAGGATGGCGACCACGGTAAGGTCGTCGGCCTGCAGGCGGTCATACCCGAGGAACACGGTCGGCTTGAGCGTGGCGACCAGATCGGCCGACAGGGTCACGCCGCCGCCGAACTTGCCGGCCGCGCGCGCGGTCTCGCGCTGGGTGTCCATCGCGGCGTTGAAGGCGACCATGTCCACCGTCATATCGCGTTCGCGGGCGATATCGGCCGTCAGATCGACCGGGAAGCCGTAGGTGTCGTACAGGCGGAACGCATCCGCGCCCGGGATCACGCCGTTGCTCACCTTTGCGGCCACGTCGTCGAAGATCTTCATGCCCGAATCCAGCGTTTCCGCGAAACGCTCTTCTTCGGCCTGCAGGGCGCGCACAACCGTGTCGACCTGCGCCGGCAATTCCGGATAGGCCACGCCCATCTGCTCGACCAGCGTCGGCACCAGCTTGCTGAAGAACGGCTGGCGAACACCGAGCATCCAGCCATGGCGCAGGGCGCGGCGGATGATCCGGCGCAGCACGTAGCCGCGGCCTTCGTTGGATGGCAGTACGCCATCGACGATCAGGAACGAGCAGGCGCGGATGTGATCGGCGATCACGCGCAGCGACTTGTTCTCCAGATCGGCCATGCCGGTCAGTTCGCTGGCCTTGCGGATCAGCGCCTGGAACAGGTCGATTTCGTAATTGGTGTGGACGTGCTGCAGGATCGCGGCCAGACGCTCCAGGCCCATGCCGGTATCCACGCACGGCGCCGGCAGCGGCACCAGCGTGCCATCGGGCTGGCGGTCGAACTGCATGAAGACCAGGTTCCAGATCTCGATGAAGCGATCGCCGTCTTCATCCGGCGAGCCCGGCGGACCACCGGCGATATGGTCGCCATGGTCATAGAAGATCTCGGTACACGGGCCGCACGGGCCGGTCTCGGCCATCTGCCAGAAGTTGTCCGACGCGAACGGTGCCCCCTTGTTGTCGCCGATGCGCACGATCCGCTCTTCCGGAATGCCGATCATGTCGCGCCACAGCGCGTAGGCTTCGTCATCGGTCTGGTACACGGTGACCAGCAGGCGCTCGGCCGGCAGCTTCCAGACCTGGGTCAGCAGCTCCCAGGCCCAGGCGATGGCGTCCTTCTTGAAGTAATCGCCGAACGACCAGTTGCCCAGCATCTCGAAGAAGGTGTGGTGGCGCGCGGTGTAACCGACCTGGTCCAGATCGTTGTGCTTGCCACCGGCGCGCAGGCAGCGCTGGACGTCGGCCGCGCGCACGTAGCTGCGCTTCTCGGCGCCAAGGAACACGTCCTTGAACTGCACCATGCCGGAGTTGGTGAACAACAGGGTCGGATCATTGCCCGGCACCAGCGGCGCCGACGGCACGATCGTGTGGCCTTTGCCCTTGAAGAACTCAAGGAAATCGCTGCGGATCTGGGAGGTAGTGAATTTGACGGATGCGTTCATGGGGGGCTGGCTTTGTGCGGGCCGGTCAGTCCCTGGCACGCAGCCCCAATGGCCGGGTGTCAATTGCAGGACCGCCGAAACCACAAAGGGTATCAGGCCCGGGCCGCTCAGTCCTCAGGGTCGTAACGGGTGGCCTGGCGGATGCTGTCGCCGGGGAACCCCCGGCGGGCCAGAAGATCGGCGGCTTTGCGCCGTGCAGGCAGTTCCTGCGGGCCGGCCTCGCCAAAACGGCGGCAGACCAGGTCGCGAGCGTTCTCGGTCCAATCGCCTTCGAAGGTGTCCATGGCGGCAGCGATCTGGTCGCTGTCCAGGCCATGCGTGCCCAGTTCGGCGCGGATGTGGATCGGGCCGTAGCCGGTGTTGGCCCGGATCCGGACCAGATTCTCGGCAAAGCGGGTGTCATCCTGCCAGCCGGCCTCGGCCAGCTTGCTGACCGCGGCTTCGGCGGCCTCGTTCTCGATGCCGCGGGCCTGCAGTTTGCGGGTCAGCTCTTTACGCGAGTGTTCGCGGCGCACCAGCAGCCCCAACGCCCGCTGGACCGGCGTCTGTTCCTGGACACGGCGCTTGCGCCGGGGTGAGGGGGCTTCGGAGTCTTGCATGGCAGCGGTCCATTACAGTGCGCCGTCCTTGGCGCCATCCCGTCGGGGATTCTTGAAGCTGCAGGACAGGGCGAGCGTCACTGACGGCGCTGCCCTGCCCCGCAGGAAACTCACTCGGCGTCGTCTTCCGCCTCGTCGCCGCCTTCACGCACGGCTTCTTCCGGCTGGAACTTCTCGCGCAGCTCGGCTTCCAGGCGCTGGGCAATCTGCGGGTTGTCGCGCAGGTAGCCGCGGGCGTTGTCCTTGCCTTGGCCGATGCGCTCTTCGCCGTAGCTGTACCAGGCGCCAGCCTTCTCGACCAGCTTGGCTTCCACGCCCATGTCGATCAGTTCGCCTTCGCGGCTGATGCCTTCGCCGTACAGGATCTCGGTGATGACCTGCTTGAACGGGGGCGCCAGCTTGTTCTTGACGACCTTGATCTTGGTCTGGTTACCGATGATCTCGTCGCCCTTCTTGATCGCGCCGATGCGGCGGATGTCCAGGCGGACCGAGGCGTAGAACTTCAGCGCGTTACCACCGGTAGTCACTTCCGGGCTCTGGCCCGGCATCATGACGCCGATCTTGTGGCGCAGCTGGTTGATGAAGACCACCAGGGTGTTGGAGCGCTTGATGTTGCCGGTCAGCTTGCGCAGCGCCTGGCTCATCAGACGGGCCTGCAGGCCCGGCAGCTGGTCGCCCATTTCGCCTTCGATTTCGGCCTTGGGGGTCAGCGCGGCGACCGAGTCGACCACCACGATGTCCACCGAGCTGGAACGCACCAGCATGTCGGCGATTTCCAGCGCCTGCTCACCGGTATCGGGCTGCGAGAGCAGCAGGTCGTCCACGTTGACGCCCAGCTTGGCGGCGTAGATCGGATCCAGCGCGTGCTCGGCATCGATGAAGGCCGCAGTACCGCCCTTCTTCTGGCATTCGGCGATCGCCTGCAGGGTCAGGGTGGTCTTGCCCGAGGATTCCGGACCGTAGATCTCCACGACACGCCCCTTGGGCAGGCCACCGATACCGAGAGCGATATCCAGCATCAGCGAACCGGTGGGGATGACCTCGACCGCTTCGACGACGCGGTCGCCCATGCGCATCACGGCGCCCTTGCCGAACTGCTTTTCGATCTGGCTCAGCGCGGCGGTGAGGGCGCGCTTTTTGTTTTCGTCCATCGGAGTGGTCCTTGCAGAGGTCGTATCGGTGGAGGTGCTGTCTTTGGAAGTCTTCTTGGCCATGGGTTCACTTTAAGGCTGGCGTATCGCACGGGCTGAGATTCTGCCCGGCGTTCGGAAAAAAATTATCGGACATCCGTACCAACCTCAGCAAAACCAGAGATGTGCCACAAAAGACCGCGCGTGATTCAAGGGGGAACAGGGTCAGCGGTTGGGCCGCAGCAACCCGCAATAGAGGCCTTCGATGGCGAAGTCCTGGTCGGGCAGCACTTCGATCGGCTTGTAATCGGGGTTGCGCGGCAGCAGGCGGATCCGGTCCTTGCCCATCTTCAGCAGCTTGACCGTGATCTCGTCATCGATGCGGGCCACCACGATCTGGCCGGAACGCGCGTCGCGGGTGCGGTGCACACCGATCAGGTCGCCGTCGAAGATGCCCTCGTCGATCATCGAGTCGCCCTGCACTTTCAGCAGGTAGTCCGGCGCGGGCGAGAAGAACACCCGGTCGAGCACCACGAAGTCGTCCGAGCCGATATCCGCGCCGATCGGCAGGCCGGCCGCGACCCGGCCCAGCACCGGCAGGCGCAGGACGTGGTCCGGCAGCGCCGAGGCGGGCAGCGATTCGGGCAGGCCGTTCTGCAGCGCCGGTGCCTGGACCAGCCGGATGCCGCGGGCCTGGCCCGGGATGCGACGGATCGCCCCGGCCTGCTCCAGCGCTTCCAGATGGTACTGGGCTGCGCGGACGCCCTTGAAGCCGAACGCACGGGCGATTTCCGTCTGCGACGGCGGTGCGCCATCGGTCTCTATACGCTCGGCGATCAACTGCAGGATCGCCTGCTGGGTATCGGTCAGGTCCATGGTTAGTAGTATTACTACTAACGATGCGGACACGCAAGTGCCCGCAGAGGAAGAGCAGATAGGAGAAGGGTGGTCCACGCCCGACCGAAGCCGTCAGCAATGCTTGTAGCCACCGACCGTTGGTCGGTGACCGCGCGCAGCGCGGCAATGCCTGACGGCGCGGGCGCATGTCGCTTGCGGCCATCTCTCCGGCGTTTAGCCTCTGCCATCTCTTGGGTCAGGCATTCGTGGGGGCCGGATGAGGGGCAGCCACGCATGGCGTGGCTCTACCGGTGGAAGCGGTGACGGACCGGAGCAGACACGCATGGCGTGGCTCTACCCGTGGCAGCGGTGACGGGCCGGAGCAGACACGCATGGCGTGGCTCTACCCGTGGCAGCGGTGACGGGCCGGAGCAGACACGCATGGCGTGGCTCTACCCGTGGCAGCGGTGACGGGCCGGAGCAGACACGCATGGCGTGGCTCTACCCGTGGCAGCGGTGACGGGTCGGTCAGGAAGGAGCGTCCGACCAACGGTCGGACCTACACGGAATCCCCCGCTTGAGCGGGAGATTCCGGGGATCCTTCGGATCCCAGCGGCAAGAACCCTACGGGTTCTTGCCGCTGCGCCAGATCGAAAACAGGATCCACACGCCACAGAAGCCGGCACCGATGAAGCCGGCCACGCCAAGCGCGAGCAGCCAGCGGCTGGAGATGCCACCGACGCTGTGCATGACGATCGAGGAGCCGATGATCAGCGCGGCGGTCACGATGCCCATCACCAGCCGGTTGGCGGCGCGGTTGACCTGGTCGCCGAAGCCCTGCAGCGCGGTGGTTTCGATCTTGAGCTGGAGCCGGCCGCGGCGCGCCATCTGCAGCAGCCTACGCACGTCGCGCGGCAGGTCGCCGACCAGATCCATCACCCCGACCAGGCTGCGCTTGCCGCGCTTGAGCATCGCGCCGGGCGAGTAGCGCTGCCACATCACCCGCTCCAGATACGGACGCGCGGCACTGGCCATGTCGAACTGCGGGTCGAGCTGGCGGCCCATGCCTTCCAGGGTGAGGAAGGTCTTGATCATCAGCGCCAGATCGGCCGGCAGGGTCAGCGCGTACTGGCGCAGCAGCTGGGTGATGTTGCCCAGCATCAGGCCCATGTGCAGGTCTTTCAGCGGCACCCCGCGGTACTGGTCCACGAAGGTGCTGATGTCCTGCTGCAGCCGGGACTCGTCCACCTCCACGCCACCGGCCCAGTCCAGCAGCACGTCGGCCACCTGCTCCGGCTCCTGGGTGACCAGACCATGCAGGAGCTGGGCGACCTGGAAACGGCGCTGCTCGGAGATCGCCCCGACCATGCCGAAATCGATCACGCCGATGCGGCCGTCACGCAGGTAGATGATATTGCCGGGGTGCGGATCGGCGTGGAAGCAGCCGTCCTCCAGCACCATCTTCAGCACGATGCGCGCGCCGGTACGGGCCAGCTGCACGCGGTCCAGACCGGCCGCATCGACACCGGCCAGATCACGGCCGGGGATGCCGTCGACGAAGTCCTGCACGTTGAGGCTTTCGCACGTCCACTGCCAGTGCACGTTGGGAATCAGGATGTCATCGCGGCCCTGGAAGTTGCGCGCGATGCGCTCGGCATTGCGGCATTCGGCGGCAAAATCCAACTCCCGACGCAGTGACACCTGGAACTGCTGTACCACCTCGGCCGGGCGGTAGCGCTGCATGTCGGGCAAGCGCGCTTCGACGATTTCAGCCAGCCGCGCCAGCAGCCGCAGGTCGGCTTCGATCACCTCGCGGATGCCCGGACGACGGATCTTCAGCACCACGGCGGTGCCGTCATGCAGCGTTGCGCGATGCGCCTGTGCCAGCGAGGCGGCGGCCATGGGCGTTTCATCGAGCCACGCGAACACCTCGGTCGCCGGTGCGCCCAGATCGCGTTCGAGCTGATCACGCACCTGTGCGTAGGGCAGCGCAGGCACGGCATTCTGCAGTTCGGAGAACTCGGCGATCCAATCCGGCGGGAACAGATCCACGCGGGTGGCCAGCACCTGGCCCAGTTTGACGAAGGTGGGGCCCAGGTCTTCCATCGCCCGGCGCACGCGCACCGGCGCGGTCATCCGCAGCATCTGCTGGGTGTCGTTCCAGTGCAGCAGCCGACCGGCGCGTTCGAGCACATCGGCCAGGCCGATCCGGCGCACGAGGTCGCCGAAGCCATAGCGGATCAGGACCGACGCGATTTCCTGCAATCGCCCCAGGTCACGCACGGTACCCAGCGTTTCCCACATCGGCCCACTCTCCTGTCAGCACACCCGGTCAGGATGTCACAACAGCGGGAAGATTCCCGTCAGCGCCTGCTGCACGGTCTGCCGCCGTATGGCTTCGCGGTCGCCATCGAACTGGAACAATTGCGCACGGGCATAGCCGCCACGGCCTTTCCAGCCGATCCAGACGCTGCCGACCGGTTTGTCCTCGCTGCCGCCGCCAGGCCCGGCAATGCCGGTCACCGCCACGGCGATGCCGGCGCCGGAATTGATCAGCGCACCGGAGACCATTTCCAGCACGGTCTCGCGGCTGACCGCCCCGAACTGTTCCAGCGTCTGTGCGCGCACGCCGAGCAGGCGTTGTTTGGCTTCGTAGCTGTAGACCACCATGCCGCAATCGAAGAACGCCGAGGAGCCGGCGATATCCGTCATCGCCTTGGCGATCCAGCCGCCACTGCAGCTTTCGGCGGTCACCAGCTGCAGCGAGGCCTGCTGCAGGCGCTGGCCCACGTCACTGGCGAGGGCGCCCAGCTCGGCGTCGGAAGGAACGGTCATGGGGGATCCTGGATCAACGGGGGGACGAACGCCCCCTTGTTTTAGCCGAAATCGCGGGTGATGTCGTGTGTTGGGAGCCGGCCAGCGGCCGGCACTACCATGCGCGAAGCCTCGCCCATTCTCGAAGCCCCGCCGGGACCATCATGGGCGCCGGCCAGTGGCCGGCACACCCCTCACCACTCCGGAAGCTTCTCCGGGAGCATCGCGCGGATCGGTTCGCCGCCCTCGCCGGCCGCCAGCTTCTCGGCCTCGGCGATCGGGATCTCGACCTGGAGCAACCAACCGTCTTCGTCGGTGACTTCGCTGCGCACGACTTCCAGCTGATGCAGGCGCGAACGCAGGCGGCCGGCACTCGGCGGCAACCGCAGCTCGCCGCTGACGTGCTGCAGGCCCAGGCGCTTGCCCAGCACGGACTGCAGCAACGGCAGGCCAACGTTGTCGCGGGCGGAAATCCAGACCCGTTCACGGCGCGCGTTGTCGGGGATGCCGTCCTGACCATCGTGACGCACATCGGCGCCGTCGATGCGGTCGATCTTGTTGAACACCAGCAACTGCGGCAGATCGCCCGCGCCGATCGCGGTCAGCACTTCATCCACCTGTGCGATGCGCTCCTCACGGTGCGGATCGGCGGCATCGACCAGATGCAGCAGGAAGTCCGCTTCGCGGGCTTCGGACAAGGTGGACCGGAACGCGGCCACCAGATCATGCGGCAGGTCGCGCACGAAGCCGACGGTGTCAGCGAGCACGACGCTGCCGCCCGGCAGTGCAATGCGGCGCACGGTCGGGTCCAGCGTGGCGAACAACTGGTCCGCGGCGTAGGCCTCGGCACCCGTCAGCGCGTTGAACAGCGTCGACTTGCCGGCGTTGGTATAGCCCACCAGCGCCACGCGTGGCAGCTCGCTGCGCAGGCGGGCACGGCGCATCTGGGTGCGCTGCACTTCCACCTTTTCCAGCTTCTTCTGCAGCTGCTCGACCCGCTTCTGCAGCAGGCGGCGATCGGTTTCCAGCTGGGTTTCACCCGGGCCGCGCAGGCCGATGGAACCGCCGCGCTGGCGCTCCAGATGGGTCCAGCCGCGGATCAGCCGCGTGGACATGTGGCGCAGCTGCGCCAGCTCCACCTGCAGCTTGCCTTCGTGGCTGCGCGCACGCTGGGCGAAGATGTCCAGGATCAGCCCGGTACGGTCGATCACGCGCCGCTCCAGGAACCGCTCCAGGTTGCGCTCCTGCCCCGGCGACAGCGCGTGGTTGACCAGGATCAGGTCGGCGCCGGTGGCATCGGCCGCCGCCTTGACCTCATCCAGCTTGCCGCTGCCGATCAGGATCGACGGATTGGGCCGATCGATGCGCGCGGTCAGCGTGGCCGCGATGCTGGCCCCGGCGGAGCGGGCCAGATCGGTGAACTCTTCAAGCACGTCATCTTCGAGCCGGCCGGCATGCGGCTGGATCAGGAGTGCGTGTTCGCCTCGCTTGGAACGGTCAAACACGCAGTTCTCCAGAATTTTTCACGCAGTCACTCAACGTCGTCATCACCTTGGACGCCATCGGCGCCATCATTGGATTGCACATAACCACCTCCGGGCCCGACCTTCACGTTGCGCGCCGGCACCACGGTCGAGATGGCGTGCTTGTACACCATCTGGCTCACCGTATTACGCAGCAGCACCACGAACTGGTCGAACGATTCAATCGTTCCCTGCAGCTTGATGCCATTGACCAGATACACCGACACCGGCACACGTTCGCGCCGAAGTGCATTCAGAAACGGATCCTGCAGCGATTGCCCCTTGGACATTGCACACTCCTCATTATTGTTTTTATGGTTTTCCGGCAGTTGCCACGGCCCCCGCCGCCCGCCGGAACCCTTGATGGTACACGGGGTGGGCGGGTGAAGGCGTGGACTCAGCGTGCGACGAAGGTCGACACCGCATCCGCCAGGGAAGCCCTGTCTAGATGGGGATCGAACCAGCGCGCATCAAGCTCCCCGCGCAGCCAGGTCAGCTGGCGCTTGGCGAGCTGGCGGGTGGCCTGGATGCCGCGCTCACGGAAGGCCTCGGCCGTGCCCTGCCCGTCCAGATACTCCCAGGCCTGCCGGTAACCCACCGCCCGCACGGCCGGCAGATCCAGCGGCGCGGCCACCTCGGCCATCGCCGGCAGGGCCCGCAGCGTGCGGACTTCGTCAAGGAACCCGTGGGCCAGCATCGTGTCGAAACGGGTTTCGATGCGCTGGTGCAGCACCGTGCGCTCGCGCGGCGCGAGGATCACTTTGAGCGCCCGTACCGGCAGCCGGTCCACGCCGGGCAGCTTCTGCCATTCGCTGATCGGGGTGCCGGTCAGCCGATGGACTTCCAGCGCCCGCTGGATGCGCTGCGGGTCGGTTGCGTGAATGCGCTTCGCCGCTGCCGGATCGATGCCGGCCAGTTGGGCATGCATCGCCGCCCAGCCCTGCTCGGCCGCCTCGGCGGCAATCCGTGCGCGCACCGCCGGATCGGCTTCGGGCATCGGCGACAGGCCCTGCAGCAGGGCGCGGAAATACAACCCGGTACCACCGGCCAGAATGGGCGTGCGACCGCGCGCGATGATGCCGCGCACAGCCCGTGCCGCGTCGCTGGCGAACTCCGCCGCCGAATAGGTCTGCCACGGGTCGCGCACATCGAGCAGATGGTGCGGCGCCTGCGCGCGCTCGGCCGCATCGGGCTTGGCCGAGCCGATATCCAATCCGCGGTAGACCAGGGCCGAATCGACGCTGACGATTTCGCCGTCGAGCTGCTGGGCCAGCGCGATCGCGGTGGCGGTCTTGCCCGAGGCGGTCGGGCCCATCACCGCGATCGCCAGCGGGCGCTGATCGACGGCCATCAGTCCTCGTCCGGCCAGCGCGGCATCGCCGGGGCCGCCGACACCCGCGGCATCGGCACGGCATCGACCGCGGCCCACACCTTCAAGGCGTCGACCGTGGCGGCGACATCGTGCACGCGCAGCAACATCGCACCACGCTGTGCGGCGATCAGGTGCGCGGCGACGGAACCCGCCACGCGATCACGCGGCTGCTCACGGCCGGTGAGTTCACCGATGCTGCGCTTGCGCGACAGGCCGGCCAGCATCGGCACGCCCAGCTCGAGGAAGCGGTCCGAGCGTGCGAGCAGGATCATGTTGTGTTCGGTGGTCTTGCCGAACCCGAAGCCCAGATCGATGATCAGGTGCTTCTTGGCAACGCCGGCCATCTCGGCCTGGAACATGCGCTCGGTGAGGAAGCGATGCACCTCGGCGACCACGTCATCGTAGTGCGGGGTGTCCTGCATGCTGCCGGGCTCGCCCTGCATGTGCATCAGCACCACCGGCACGCCGAGGTCGGCGGCGGCGTCCAGCGCACCGGGCTGGCGCAGCGCCTGGATGTCATTGATCAGGCCAGCACCGGCGGCGACAGCGGCACGCATCACCTCGGGCTTGAAGGTGTCGATGCTGATCGGCACGGTGGTTTCGCGTGCCAGGCGCTCGATCACCGGGATGACCCGGCGGAGTTCTTCGTCCAGCGGCACCGGCGCACTGCCAGGCCGGGTCGACTCGCCGCCGATATCGAGCAGATCGGCACCCTCGGCTACCAGCTGCAGGCCGTGTGCGACCGCGGCCTCGACGCTGTCGTGGTCACCGCCGTCGGAGAACGAATCCGGGGTGACATTGACGATGCCCATGACCCGCGGGCGATCCAGCCGCAGCAGGCGGCCGCCGCAATCGAGCTGGGGGGAGATATCGAACATGGGCAGATCCACGAAGTACGCCAGCGCGTAGTTTACGCTGGCGCACCGGACCGGCCGTCAGAGGTCGCCGAGGCGGGCCCCATCGACCGGCTTGGCCAGCCAGATCGCCAGATCGTTGCCGATCGCGTTGACGGTGCGTTCAAGCACGTCGCAGGAGCCCTTGAAGCCGGCAAACGCGCCACCGCGCGACACGCGGCGTGCGGTGACCGTGGCCACCTGCTGGCCGTTCTCGAACAGCACGCCGCGCACGGCGGCCGACTTGAAGTGGCCGGTGAACGCATTGCCTGCGCTCTGCGCCTCCACCAGCTCCAGCTTCAACGCGTGTCCACTGCCGGTGTTCACCGGATCACTGCCGAAGACGATGGTGTTGCCATGGGCCGGGGCGCTCTTGCCCAGCGCGGTCGCCAGCTGCGCGCCCATCCGGCACTCGGCCTTGATGTTCTCGGCGATGATCGCCGATTCATTGAACGGCACCGGATCCTGGACGTGGATCTCGGCCGCCATGACCGGCGTGGCACAGCACAGCAGCGCAGCAACGGCTGCGCGCATCGAATGACGCATGAAAATCCCCCTGGAAAGTGTGGCGGCCGATCCCCCGGCCATGCCCCACCGCAGCATGCGGCGCGGGCAAGCGCATCGTGCCCATTGCCGGCCGCGCGCGCAAGCACTCAGCGCTGGCGGCGCTTGCGCTCCACGTAGACGGTCTTGGCGATGCTCATCAGCACGCCGACCGCGATGCCGATGCCGGCGCCGAGCAGGAAGTTGTCGCGGGTCAGGCCGATGGCCACGCCAACGATCGTGGCGATCACCATTTCGGTGGTGTGCGAGACCGGCGGCGGTGGGGGTGCGGACATGGCGACTCCAGAACAGGAACGAAAACGGAGCGTCATTATGACCTGCCGGAAACGACGAAGGCCGGGTTTCCCCGGCCTTCGTCACTTACGTGGGCAACACTCAGATCTGCTCGGCGGGACCGGCGATCGGCGACACGGGACGGGCATCACCGCCCTTGTCGTTGTTGTTGCCGCCATCCTTGTTGCTGGCGGACTTGTCCCAGCCCATCGGCGGCGGCGGATCGCGGCCTTCCATCACGGCGTTGATCTGCGGCGCATCGATGGTCTCGTACTGCAGCAGCAGCTGGGACATCGTGTGCAGCTTGTCCAGGTTGGCGGTCAGCAGCTCGGTGGTACGGGCATAGGCCTTGTCCAGGATGCTGCGGACCACTTCATCGATGCGGCGGGCAGTGTCGTCGGACACGCTCTTGTGCTGCGTCACCGAACGACCGAGGAACACTTCATCGTCCTCTTCGCCGTAGGCGATCGGGCCGAGCTCGTCGGACAGGCCCCACTTGGTGACCATGTTGCGGGCCATCTTGGTGGCGCGCTCAATGTCGTTGGAGGCACCCGTGGTGACCTTGTCGGTGCCGAAGATCAGCTCTTCGGCAACACGGCCGCCGTACAGCGAGCACAGCTGTGATTCGATCGCCACGCGGTTCATCGAGTACTTGTCGCCTTCCGGCAGGTACATCGTCACGCCCAGCGCACGGCCGCGCGGGATGATGGTGACCTTGTAGACGGGATCGTGCTCGGGCACCAGGCGACCGACGATGGCGTGACCGGCTTCGTGATACGCGGTGAGCGTCTTTTCTTCTTCGCTCATCGCCATCGAACGGCGCTCGGCACCCATCAGGATCTTGTCGCGGGCACGATCGAAGTGGTCCATGCGGACTTCCTTCTCACCGCCACGCGCCGCGAACAGCGCCGCTTCGTTGGCCAGGTTGGCCAGGTCCGCACCGGAGAAACCCGGGGTACCGCGCGCGATCACCATCGGCTCGACATCGTCGGCCAGCGGCAGCTTGCGCATGTGCACCTTGAGGATCTGCTCGCGGCCCTTGACGTCCGGCAGGCCGACCACGACCTGGCGGTCGAAACGGCCCGGGCGCAGCAGCGCCGGATCGAGCACGTCCGGACGGTTGGTCGCAGCGATGACGATCACGCCCTCGCCTCCCTCGAAGCCATCCATTTCGACCAGCAGCTGGTTCAGGGTCTGCTCGCGCTCGTCATGACCGCCGCCGAGACCGGCGCCACGGTGGCGACCGACGGCGTCGATTTCATCGATGAAGATGATGCACGGCGCCTGCTTCTTGGCCTGCTCGAACATGTCGCGCACGCGGCTTGCGCCAACGCCGACGAACATTTCCACGAAGTCCGAACCGGAGATCGAGAAGAACGGGACCTTGGCTTCACCGGCGATCGCACGGGCCAGCAGGGTCTTGCCGGTACCCGGCGGGCCGACCATCAGCACGCCGCGGGGGATCTTGCCGCCCAGCTTGGTGAACTTGGTCGGATCGCGCAGGAAGTCGACCAGCTCGCCGACTTCTTCCTTGGCTTCGTCGCAGCCGGCGACGTCGGCGAAGGTGACCTTGATCTGGTCCTCGCCCTGCAGCTTGGCGCGCGACTTGCCGAAGGACATCGCGCCCTTGGCACCGCCGCCACCGCCCTGCATCTGGCGCATGATGAAGATCCAGAAGCCGATGATCAGGATCACCGGGAGGAAGTTCATCAGGATCGCACCCAGCGAGATGCCGCTGGAAGGCGGCGCCTGCTCGAATTCCACTTTCTTGCCGCGCAGCACATTGATCAGGTCGCGATCGTAGGGCGCGGTGATGGTGCTGGTCTGGCCGCTGCGGGTGGTGTAGGTCACATCATTGGCACCGCCGCGCATTTCGCCCAGCACTACTTTCTGGATGTTGCCGCTGTCCACCTGGTCCAGGAACTGCGAGTACGTCGCCCCCTGCGCGCCGGCTCCGCTGCTCTTTGGCGAGAAGCTCTGGAAGACCACCATCAGCACGACGGCGACGACCACCCATAGCAGGAGGTTCTTGGTCAAGTCGTTCATCCTCATTGGCTCCGGTGTTCCTCTAATTCCTGACGCGATTCGTATGGTTGAGCTTACTTGATCTGCGCGCGTTTTCCCTGCCCCAAGGCGTACACCTCGGGCGAGCGCTTGCGGGACGCTTCAGGCTTGCGGATCACCACTTTGTCGTACCGGCGGCGCATTTCGCGCACGTAGTCGTCAAAGCCCACGCCCTGGAACAGCTTGATCAGGAACGCGCCACCGGGCTTGAGATGGTTGTCGGCAAAATCCAACGCCAACTCCGCCAGGTGCATCATCCGCGGTTGGTCCACCGCGTCCATTCCACTCTTATTGGGGGCCATATCCGAGAGCACAAGGTCTACCGGCTGATCCCCCACCATGGCTTCGAACTCCGATAGGACGGCTTGCTCCCTGAAGTCACCGTGAAGGAACTCCACGCCGGCCAGCGGCGGCATCTCCAGGATGTCCAGGGCCAGCACCCGGCCGGTATCCCCGATCTGGCGGCGGACCTGCTGTGACCAGCCGCCCGGGGCGGCGCCCAGGTCGACCACGACCATGTGCGGCTTCAGCAGCCGATCACGCTGCAGCAACTCCTCCAGCTTGTAGGCGGCGCGCGAGCGCATGCCTTCGGCCTGGGCCTTCTTCACGAAGGGGTCGGCGAAGTGCTCTTTCAACCAGCGTTGACTGCTTTTGCTACGGGTTGCCATTGAGATGCGGGTCGGATGGGGAGGTCATGATACCCTGATCGCCCCAGTTAACCGCTTGTTCCTGAATGGCTATCGCCCTGACTTCTTCCCAAACCCGTTTCCTCCGCGGCCACGCGCATGATCTGAAAGCCCTGCTCCAGATCGGCGGCAAGGGGGTGACACCGGCCTTCCTGGCTGAACTGGAAGAGGTGCTGGAGCGCCACGAGCTGATCAAGGTCAAGGTTGCCGCCGAAGACCGCGACGCCCGTGACGCCCTGATCGCCGAGCTGGTCAGTGCCAGCGAGAGCGCGCTGGTGCAGCGTATCGGCCACGTGGCCGTGCTGTACCGCCCGAGCAAGGAACAGCGCCAGATCGTCCTGCCGCGCGGCTGATCCCGGAACGCCCATGCAGCTGAGCCACGAAATCCCCGACTACGCCTACGCCCTGCGTGCCGCCGATGGCCGCAGCGCGAAGGTGAATGACCGGACCCTGGCCGCCAGTTTCATCCTGGCCCCGGACACGCTGATCGAAGCCTGGCCGGTGGCCGATATCGCCCAGCTGACCCCGGAAGACCTGCAGCCGGTGCTGGCGCTGAATCCGGCGCTGGTGGTGCTGGGCACGGGCGACACCCAGGTGTTCCCGCCGGCGGCGGTCATGGCCGCGTGCCTGACCCGCGGGATCGGCCTGGAAGTGATGAACAACCCGGCGGCCGCGCGGACCTTCAACATCCTCGCCAGCGAGGGTCGCAAGGTGGCGGCGGCGTTCATCCTGAAGGGGTGAGATCCGGATTTCCGTTCAGAAAAGGCCGCCCTTGAGGCGGCCTTTTTCGTTCTTACTTCGGCGGCAGGTACAGCAGCGGGTCGACCGGCTTGCCGTTGTAGCGGATCTCGAAGTGCAGCATGTCGCGTGCGGCGCCGGTGCGGCCCATCTCCGCGATCTGCTCGCCGGCCTTCACGCTCTGGCCTTCATTGACCAGGCGCTTGCGGTTGTGGCCATACGCCGACAACCACTGGTCGCTGTGCTTGATGATGATCAACTCACCGAAACCGACCAGGCCGGCACCGGAATACACCACCACGCCAGCGGCCGTCGCGCGCACCGGCTGGCCACTGGTGCCGGCGATGTCCACGCCCTGCTTGGTCGCCTCACCGGCGACGAAACGGCCAACGATCGCGCCGTCCGCGGGCCAGCGCCAGCTGATGTTGCTCTTGATCGCCGTGGTCGGCGACGGGGTTGCAGCCGGCGCGGTGCTGCCCGGGCGCGGCGCGGTGACCACGGTGGTCGGCGCGCGGCCCGGACTGCCACCACTGCCGCCCGGGAACAGCCGCAGCGACTGCCCCGGATAGATCGTGTACGGCTCGGCCAGCCCGTTCCACGCGGCCAGATCGCGCGGGGTGATGTTGTGGATGCGCGCGAGTGCATACAACGTGTCGCCACGACGGACGACAGCGGTCTGGCCGGGCTTGGCCACCGAGGTCTGCGGGGTGCTGTGGGCCACACTGCCGCCCGAGCCCGAAGGCCGCACCACGGTGGCGGTGCCACAGGCGCTCAGCGCCGACACCACCAGCAGCAGCGCGCCGGTGCGCACTCCCTTGCTCAAACGATCAGCACTCATGCGAACTTCGCTCTCCATACAAGCCAGGCCACCAGCACGACCACCAGCGCGGTCGCGATCCAGCCCAGCGGTTCAATCCAACGGCGCAGCGCAGCTTCCGCGCGCGGCCCGCCAATACGAATGACCGCCGCCAGCACGTACACGCGCTTGCCACGGCCGATCAACATGCTCAGGAAATACTGCGGCAACGGCACGCCGACGATACCCGATGCCCATGTGAAGACCTTCATCGGGATCGGCATGAAGCCGCCCAGCACCAGGAAGGTGAACACCGCCCACGGCGACTCGGCCATCTTGGCCTGCACGATGGCGATGCCGCCTTCGATGCTGCCCAGCATGCCCAGCGCGGCAAATACCGGCTTGAGCGCTTCGAAGGCGAAATGGCCCAGCGCATAACCCACCAGCGCACCGGCCATCGAGCCGGTCAGACTGAGGGTGGCGAACCACCAGCCGCGTTTGGGTTGGGCAACGCACATCGGCGCCAGCATCACCTCGGGCATCACCGGGAAGATGATCGCCTCGATGAAACTCAACACGGTGAGATAGGTCGGGGCGCGCTCGTGCGCGGCCCACTTCATTGCCCGCTCGTACAGCGGACCAAAAATCTTCATGACGCAACGCTCCTTGGAATCAGTCCAGCATGCCAGACAGCAACGGCACGAACGTGACCGGTGCCAATACCTGCTGTTCAACACTGCCGTCTTCGCGACGGGTCAACTGGATCAGCGACTGCGCCCCGGGGCCACCGACCGGGGCGACCAAGCGGCCGCCGACGGCGAGCTGTTCGACCAGCGCATCGACCAGCGCCGGTGCGGCCGCGGTCACCACGATCGCATCGTAAGGACCGTGCTCGGCCCAGCCGACACGCCCATCGTCATGCTTGCTGCGGATGTTCATGCCCAGCGCGCGGAAGCGCTTGCGCGCCTGGCGCAGCAGATCGCCGATGCGCTCGACCGTGTACACCTCCAGCCCGATCGCGCCCAGCACGGCGGCCTGGTAACCCGAGCCGGTGCCCACTTCCAGCACCGTCTTCGGCGCGGACTGCAGCACCGCTTCGGTCATGCGCGCCACCACCCACGGTTGCGAAATGGTCTGGCCGTGGCCGATCGGCAGCGCGGTGTCTTCATAAGCGCGCGAGGCCAGCGCTTCATCGATGAACAGATGACGCGGCACCACACGGATCGCATTGAGGGTGGCTTCGTCGGTGATGCCGGCGTCGCGCAGGCGGTCGACCAGACGATCGCGGACACGCTGGGAGGTCATGCCGATACCGACGGCTTCGGGCTGCAGGCGCAGGCGTGGGCTCATGCCGGTCGATCCAGTGCGGCGGTCAGCCCCCCGACCCAGCTGGCCACCTTCTCCAGCGCCTGGTAGCGGGTGAGGTCGACCTGGATCGGGGTGATCGAGATGTAGCCGTTGCGCACGGCATGGAAATCCGTGCCGGGGCCCGAATCCTGCTCGCGCCCGGCGGGGCCTATCCAGAACACCTGGTTGCCGCGCGGGTCGCGCTGGGCGATGCAGCCTTCGGCGCGATGCCGGTTGCCCAGGCGGGTCACTTCAAAACCACGCACCTCGCTCCACGGCAGGTCCGGCACGTTGACGTTGAGGATGGTGTCGGCGGGCAGCGGATCGGCTTTGAGGCGGGTCACGATCTCGACCGCGGCGCGCGCGGCGGTCTCGAAATGGCGCGGCTCGTGGTTGTGCGTCACCAGTGACATCGCCACCGCCGGCAGCCCGAGGAAACGCCCCTCCATCGCCGCCGAAACGGTGCCGGAATAGATGACGTCGTCGCCGAGGTTGGCCGCGTTGTTGATGCCCGACACCACCATGTCCGGCTCGTACTCGAGCATGCCGGTCAAGGCCAGATGCACGCAGTCGGTGGGCGTGCCGGCCACCGAGCAGGTGTAGTGGTCGATGCGCTTCATGCGGATCGGCAGGTCCAGAGTCAGCGAATTGCTGGCACCGGACCGATCACGATCCGGCGCGACCACGGTCACTTCATGACCAGCGTCACGCAATACCGTGGCGAGCATCTTGATGCCCGGTGCATCGACACCGTCGTCGTTGCTGACCAGAATCCGCATCTGCGATTTAACCGCTTGATTTTTCAAGACTTCGATTCCATCACTTCCCACTGTTGGCGGCGGTGGCCCAGCCCCTTCCGGGGAATGACGACCGCGCAAGTGCGTCAGCTATTGTGCCGCAAGCGGACAGATCGTCCTACCCCGATAACGGTAGGCATCGCCCCTCCTGCCCATTAGGCTGTACGCATGTCACATCCTGAAGACGAAGATCCCGCTGCCCTGTTCCGGGCCGCCATCGGCGAGGTCACGCCCCTGCGCAAGGTGGTCACGCCGCCGCCGGCCACGCCGCGGCCGAAGCCGCGCGCGCGGATGGCCGAGCAGGATGAACAGGAGGCGCGCGGGGAGTTCGCCCGGCTGCTGCGCGACAGCAGCCCTCTGGAGGCTGGCGATACGGCGAGCTACCGGCGTGAGAATCTGCCGCCGCGGATGTTCCAGCGGCTCAAGCGCGGCCAGTATTCCGTGCAGGACGAACTGGACCTGCATGGTGCAACCGTGGCCCAGGCCGAGGCGCTGGTCCGGCAGTTCCTGGTGGAAGCGCATGCCCATGAGTACGGCTGCGTGCGCATCATCCACGGCAAGGGGCTGCAGTCCGATGGCGGCGCACCGGTGTTGAAGAATCTGGTCGATCGCCTGCTGCGCCTGCGCAACGATGTGCTGGCCTTTCATTCCGCGCCCGCCGGCCAAGGTGGGACTGGCGCGGTGCTGGTGCTGCTGGCGAACCGGTAGCGCCACCCGCACACCCGCATGGCGTGGCTCTACGCCTCCGGTGCGGCCTGGCTGGCGTCGTCCACCGGACCCAGCTCGTGCAGCACCGCCGTGGCATAGCAGCCCGGCGGCAGCGCGAAGCTCAGTTCCAGCACGTCCGGGGCCAGCCACTGGTGCTGCAGCATGGCCGGACGCAGACGCAGCGCGCGGCGTTCCTGCTTCAGGCGGGCGCTTTCCAGGCCGGCACGCAGTGCAAGCGACTGTTCATCGGCGACAGCGCCCAGCTCCAGCTCCGCGGCGGCACCGGTGCTGCGCAGCTCACCCTCGCCCCACAACGGGCCGCTGGGGTGGATGTCGAAGCGACCGAGGCGATCGGCCAGCAGATCGGTCCACGGCTCCGGGCCGAAGACACTGCGGCTGCCATCGAGCATCCAGACCTCGCCGTCCAGCGGGGTGTCCCAGTTGCCCTGCTCCACGCGCGCCGCCAGCACCTGGTTGAACAGTGCAGAGCGCGCGGCCGAGAGCAGCAGCGAGCGCTGATCGGGCCGCATGCGGCGGCCACCGAACATCGCCAGTGCGGCCGGTACGTTGCCACCATCGCGACCGAAGCGCTGCTCACCGAACCAGTTCGGCAGGCCGCGCGAGGCGATATGGGACAGGCGCTCTTCGATGGCTGCGGCATCGCCGCGCACTTCGCGCAGCACCAGCTTGAAGCGGTTGCCAGCCAGCGCACCGCGCTGCAGCTTGCGGTTGTGCCAGGTCGACTCGACCACCTCGATCTCATCCGAGGCCAGCAGCGCCGGATCCGGCGCCACGCGCTTGGGCAGGTGCACGCTGAAGCGCTGCGTGGTGACCGCGTGGCGATCCTTCATGCCCGCGTAGCTGACCGCCATGTCCGGCAGGCCGGCCCACTTGGCCAGCACCTTGGCCACGTGCACCGTGTTCGCCCCGCGCTTGCGGATCGTCAACAGCAGGTGCTCGCCCTCGCCGCTCGGCTCGAACGCCGGCAGTTCGTCGACCTGGAAATCCTCGGGCGTGGTGCGGATCTTCGCGCTGAGCAGCGGCGCACCGAACGCCAGCGGCAACGGGATCACAGGGCCACCAACAGCACGCTGGCCTGGGCGGCGATGCCCTCGCTGCGGCCGGTGAAGCCCAGCTTCTCGGACGTGGTGGCCTTCACGCTCACGCAGTCCAACGCAATGCCGAGCACGGCAGCGATGCGCTCACGCATGGCCAGCGCGTGCGGACCGACCTTGGGCCGCTCGCAGATCACGGTGATGTCGGTATTGCCGACCTGCCAGCCGCGCTCGCGCAGCAGCCCGTTGCAATGATCCAGCAGGTGCGCGCTGTCCGCGCCCTTCCAGCGCATGTCGGTCGGCGGGAAATGCACGCCGATGTCGCCCAGTGCCAGCGCACCGAGCATCGCATCGCACAGCGCATGCAGGATCACATCGCCGTCGCTGTGCGCGAGCACGCCGCAGCTGTGCGCGACGCGGATACCGCCGAGCATGATGTGGTCGCCCTCGCCGAAGGCATGGACGTCGTAGCCCTGTCCGATGCGGAAGGGAGGAAACTGGGGCGTGGTCATTGCAAGAACCTGCGGTTGGGTGCGGTGCGTGCGGACGTCAGGGGTCGCGACGCGACAACACGAATTCGAAACGGGACAGGTCAGCCGGGGTGGTGACCTTGAAGTTGTCTTCGCTGCCTTCCACCAGCAGCGGGCGCAGCCCCTGGCGCTCCATGGCCATGGCCTCGTCGGTGACCTCCACGCCGGCGTCGGCCGCCTCCTGCAGCGCGCGCGCCAACTGGTAGCGGCGGAACAGCTGCGGGGTCAGCGCACGCCACAGGCGTTCACGCGGCTCGGTGGCATCGATACCGCCGTCATCGCCGGCACGCTTGAGCGTGTCGCGCACGGGCGCGGCCAGGATCGCCCCGACCGGGTCGGCACGGCCGACTTCCAGCAGGCGACCGAGATCGGCAGCGGCCAGGTTCGGGCGTGCGGCGTCGTGCACCAGCACGAAATCATCGGCGCGCACGTCATCGGGCAACGCATGCAGGCCGGCCAGCACCGAGCCGGCGCGTGTCGCACCGCCGATGCAGGTCAGGATGGGTTTGTCCGCCAGTGACTGCCAGCCCGGCCAGTCGGCGTCGTTCTCGGCGACCACCACCATCACCCCGGCCACGACCGGGTGCGAGAGCAGCGCCTCGAGAGTATGGGCCAGCAACACGCGGTCGCCGGCCAGCAGATACTGCTTGGGCGTGGGCCCGCCGAAGCGGGTGCCACGGCCAGCAGCAGGCACCACCGCCCAGATGCCCGCCATCAGGGCACATCCTGGTGCGGCGCATCCGGATCGGTGACGGCCGTCGGCGCACGCGGCGGCGGTACCGGCGCGTCTTCGACCACGCGGTAGAACTTCTCGCCGGGCTTGATCATGCCCAGCTCGCTGCGCGCGCGTTCTTCGATGGCGGCCTCGCCTTCCTTGAGGTCCTTGACCTCCGCAGCGAGCGCATCGTTGCGCTGCTGCAGGCCGGCGTTGTCCCGCTTCTGGTTCTCGACCTGGGCCTCGAGCATCATCACTTCGCCCGAGTTGCCCGGTCCAAACCAGAAGCGGTACTGCAGCCATGCGAGCAGCAGCGCGAGCACCAGCAGCAGCCAGCGCCAGTTGCGCATGGGATCAGCGCTTCAGCGACACGAACGCGTCACGACCGGCGTAACGCGCGCCGGCACCGAGGGCTTCCTCGATACGCAGCAGCTGGTTGTACTTGGCCACGCGATCGCTGCGGCACAGCGAGCCGGTCTTGATCTGGGTGGCGGTGGTGGCCACGGCGATGTCGGCGATGGTGGTGTCTTCGGTTTCGCCCGAACGGTGCGAGACGATCGAGGCGTAGTTGGCCGCGTGCGCCATGGCGATCGCTTCCAGGGTCTCGGTCAGGGTGCCGATCTGGTTGACCTTGATCAGGATCGCGTTGGCGGTGCCGGACTCGATGCCTTCCTTGAAGATCTTCGGATTGGTGACGAACAGATCGTCGCCCACCAGTTGCACCTTGTTGCCGATGCGGTCGGTCAGCAGCTTCCAGCCGGCCCAGTCGTTCTCGGCCAGGCCGTCTTCGATGGTCACGATCGGGTACTGCGCGGCCCAGTCGGCCAGGAAGTCGACGAACTGCTCGGAGGTCAGGCGCTTGTTCTCGCCGACCAGGTTGTACTTGCCGTTCTCGTAGAACTCGCTGGAGGCCACGTCCAGACCCAGCAGCACGTCTTCACCGGCGGTGTAGCCGGCCTTGCCGATGGCTTCCAGGATGGTGTCCAGTGCCTCGACGTTGCTGCGGAAGTCCGGCGCGAAGCCGCCTTCGTCGCCCACCGCCGTGCTCAGGCCATGGCCCTTGAGCACCGACTTGAGCGAATGGAAGATTTCGGTACCGGCACGCAGCGACTCGGAGAACGAGGTGAAGCCGACCGGCAGCACCATGAATTCCTGGAAATCGACGTTGTTGTCGGCATGCGCGCCGCCGTTGATGATGTTCATCATCGGCACCGGCAGGGTGACGTCGCGGCCGTTGGCCAGGTGCTGCCACAGCGCCTGCTTCTTCGAGGCGGCCACGGCGTGGGCATTGGCCAGCGAAACCCCCAGCAGCGCATTCGCGCCCAGGCGGCCCTTGTTCTCGGTGCCATCCAGATCGATCAGGCGGCGGTCGAGGCCCTCCTGGTCGGCGGCATCAAAGCCCTTCAGCGCGGTCGCGATGGTGGTGTTGACGTTGGACACGGCGTTGCGCACGCCCTTGCCCAGGTAACGGGTCTTGTCGCCGTCACGCAGCTCCACGGCTTCCTTGGTGCCGGTCGAGGCACCCGAGGGCACGGCGGCACGACCGAAGGAGCCGTCCTCGAGGATGACTTCGGCTTCCAGCGTGGGGTTGCCACGGCTGTCGAGGATTTCACGGGCGTGGATGCTGCGGATCGTGGTCATAGCGGGCCGGTTACCAGTCAGAGAGGGGAGGCGCCGCCAATGCAGCGCCGAAACAAACATGCCGCGTGATTATCCCTGCACACCCGTCACTTGCCAAATCGGCGTGGGCGCGGACAGCCTGCCAACCACACTGGAGTTGCTCGGAACCAGCGACGGGATCACCAACACCACCAGCAGCAACGCCAGCAATGCCAGCGCGACGCCGCCACCGGCCGGTTGCCGGCGCAGCCGGAACGCCAGCACGCTGGCGATCACACAGGACAGCGCGGCGGTGCCGGTCAGCGACAGCGTCACCAGCAGCATCGGCATCACCGAGCGCAATGCGTTGTCGCCATCGCCGGGCGAACCGACGCTGGCGAACATCAGCACGACCTGCAGGAACACCCCGCACCAGACCGCGATCGCCGCGCCCAGCGCAATCCAGCCCCAGGCCCACCCACGCCAGCCGCGGCGCACCGCGGGTGACGCCGGAACGTCACCCATCATGCGAAGCGCGAGAACCCGTGCTTCTTGGTGACCGCGTCGAGCTCCATCAGGGTTTCCAGCAGCTCTTCCATGCGGTCCAGCGGCCATGCGTTGGGGCCATCGGACAGCGCCTTGGACGGATCCGGGTGGGTCTCGGCGAACAGGCCCGACACACCGACAGCGACCGCCGCACGCGCCAGTACCGGCACGAACTCGCGCTGGCCACCGGAGCTGTTGCCCTGCCCGCCCGGCAGCTGCACCGAATGGGTGGCATCGAACACGACCGGGCAGCCGGTATCGCGCATCACCGACAGCGAGCGCATGTCGCTGACCAGGTTGTTGTAGCCGAAGCTGGCACCGCGCTCGCAGACCATGATGTCCTGGTTGCCGGTGGCCTTGGCCTTCTCCACGACAGGCTTCATGTCCCACGGGGACAGGAACTGACCCTTCTTGATGTTCACCGGCTTGCCGGTCGCGCACACCTTGGTGATGAAGTCGGTCTGTCGCACCAGGAACGCCGGGGTCTGCAGCACGTCCACCACCGAGGCCACTTCGTCCATCGGGGTGTATTCGTGCACGTCGGTCAGCACCGGCACGCCGATCTGCTTCTTCACTTCGGCCAGGACCTTCAGGCCTTCTTCCATGCCCGGACCGCGGAAGGCGGTGCCCGAGGTGCGGTTGGCCTTGTCGAAGCTCGACTTGAAGATGAAGTTGATGCCGAGGCGATCGGTGATTTCCTTCAACTTGCCCGCCACGTCCAGCTGCAGCTGCATCGACTCGATCACACACGGGCCGGCGATCAGGAACAGGGGCTGGTCCAGCCCGACGTCGAATCCACACAGTTTCATGGCATTTCCTTGTTGTCCGGCGAACGCTGGCCAGGCCAGCCGCCGTGGGTGATTAATGAGGCCGCGATCAGGCCGCTGCGTCCTGCGCCAGCTTGCCACCGGCCTTGCGCTCGCGCGCGGCACGGATGAAGCCGATGAACAGCGGGTGGCCCTCGCGCGGCGTGGACAGGAACTCCGGGTGCGCCTGGCAGGCCAGGAACCACGGGTGCTGATCACGCGGCAGTTCGATGACTTCCACCAGAGTGTCATCCATCGATTTGCCGGCGATCACCAGGCCCGCATCTTCCAGCTGGGTGCGGTAGCGGTTGTTGAACTCGTAGCGGTGGCGGTGACGCTCGGAGACCACATCCTTGCCGTACAGCTCGCGGGCCAGCGTGCCCGGCTTCAGGCGCTGCTCCTGCAGGCCCAGGCGCATGGTGCCGCCCAGATCGCTCTTGTCGTCGCGCTTCTCGACATCGCCGGTGGCGGTGCGCCATTCGGTGATCAGGCCGATCACCGGGTTCGGCGACTGGCGATCGTTCTCAGTGCTGTTGGCGCCTTCCAGGCCAGCCACGTGGCGGGCGAAATCGACCACCGCGGCCTGCATGCCGTAGCAGATGCCGAAGTACGGCACATTCTGCTCACGGGCGAACTGCGAGCTCAGCACCTTGCCTTCGAAGCCACGATCGCCGAAGCCGCCCGGCACCAGGATGCCGTCAACGTCCTTGAGTGCGGCCAGGTCGCTGTCTTCCAGCTCCTGCGCTTCGAGCCACTTCAGGTTGACCTTGGTGCGCTGGCGCAGGCCGCCGTGCTTGAGCGCCTCGCCGACCGACTTGTAGGCGTCCTGGTGATCGACATACTTGCCGACCACCGCGATGGTGACCTCGTCCAGCGGGTGCAGCGTGGCATCCACCGCCGCTTCCCACTCGGCCAGATCGACCGGACCGGCCTTGTCGCCGAGCTTGAGCTGGTTGACGACGATGTCGTCCAGACCCTGCGCGTGCAGGCCCATCGGGATGCGGTACAGCACGTCCACGTCCGGCACGCTGATCACGGCGCGCTCGGAGACGTTGGTGAACTGGGCGATCTTGCGGCGCTCCGAATCCGGCACGACCTGCTCGGAACGGCACAGCAGCACGTCCGGCTGGATGCCGATCGAGCGCAGTTCCTTGACCGAGTGCTGGGTCGGCTTGGTCTTCAGTTCGCCAGCGGCGGCGATGTACGGCACCAGGGTCAGGTGCATGAACAGCGCCTTCTCCGGGCCGCGCTCGGTGCGTACCTGGCGGATCGCTTCCAGGAACGGCAGCGACTCGATGTCGCCCACGGTGCCGCCGATCTCCACCAGCGCCACGTCGAAGCCTTCGGTGGCCTCGTCCATGCAGCGGCGGATTTCATCGGTAATGTGCGGGATGACCTGCACGGTGGCGCCCAGGTAGTCGCCGCGGCGCTCCTTGCGGATCACGTTCTCGTAGATGCGGCCGGTGGTGACCGAGTTCTTGCGGCTCAGGCGGGTGCGCACGAAGCGCTCGTAATGGCCCAGGTCCAGATCGGTCTCGGCGCCATCGTCGGTGACATAGACCTCACCGTGCTGGAACGGGCTCATGGTGCCCGGGTCGACGTTGATGTACGGATCGAGCTTCATCATCGTCACCCGCAGGCCGCGGGCCTCGAGGATGGCGGCAAGCGACGCGGCGGCGATGCCTTTGCCGAGCGAGGACACTACGCCGCCGGTTACGAAGATCAAGGGAGTCATGGCTGGGGGTGTCCTGTCAGGAAGGGGGAAACGGCGCCGGCGCGCGGGGCGACGGACGACGTAAAGGGGGAAATCGAAAGGATCCGGCTGGCGGCGGCGTCTTCACGCGCCAGGACCGGGATCAGGGGGGATGCGGTGCGGGAGTGGGTCAGCGACGTCGGGTCAGCCGTGCCGGCCGCTGTCTGGACCGTCACCTCCTGCCTACCCTGCTGGCGATCGCGCACGATCAGGCCAGTCCATTCGCTGATGGATGACACGCACTACTCCCGGAAAGCCATAGTTTACAGATTGACGGCCTCCAGCCCAAGGGGCGGATGACGGTCTTCACATAAAAAACGCCCCGGCCAGGCCGGGGCGTCGGTAATCAGGCAACAGGAATCAGCGCTTCTTCCGCGCTTCTTCTTCCTCTTCCTTCTGCGGGGCCTGCTCGCCCTTGGCCTTCATTTCGGCCGTGGCGGCGGCGCGGCGCTTGGCCTTGGCATCCGCCTCAGCCTGTGCCTTGTCGGCCTGTTCGCCCTGCTGCGGCGTGGGCTGGCCCTGTCCGGCGTTCTGGGCCAGTGCCATGGGCACGGCCACGACGGCGGCGGCGATGGCAACGATGGTCAGCAACTTCTTCATGGGGTGCTCCTCGCGGTATGGCATGGAATGGGGCGCCGGAGGCTCCGGTTTCCCATCCAGCACAGTCTATCGCGCCCCGGTCGGCCGCCCCCTGAACGTGTGGCGTGCAAAAAACCCGTCCAGACCGCAAACTTCGCCGTCGCATTGCGCTTTATGAAGACAGATGAACGCCCGCTATAACGCCGCCGATATTGAAGTCCTGTCCGGCCTGGACCCGGTCAAGCGCCGCCCTGGCATGTACACCGACACCGCGCGCCCGAACCATCTGGCGCAGGAAGTCATCGACAATGCCGTCGACGAAGCCTTGGCCGGACACGCCCACACGGTCGACGTCACGCTGTTCAAGGACGGCAGCTGCGAAGTCAGCGATGACGGCCGTGGCATGCCCGTGGACATCCACCCCGAGGAGAAGATCCCCGGCGTCGAACTGATCCTGACCCGCCTTCACGCGGGCGGCAAGTTCAACAACAAGAACTACACTTTCTCCGGCGGCCTGCATGGCGTTGGTGTCAGCGTGGTCAACGCGTTGTCCACCCTGGTCGAAGTGCACATCAAGCGCGAGGGGAGCGAACACCGCATCACCTTCCGCAACGGCGACCGCGCCACCCCGCTGGAAGTGGTCGGCAGCGTCGGCAAGAAGAACACCGGTACCCGCGTGCGCTTCTGGGCCGACCCGAAGTACTTCGACACACCCAAGTACAACCTGCGTGGGCTGCGCCACCTGCTGCGCGCCAAGGCCGTGCTGTGCCCGGGCCTGACCGTGAAGCTTCACGATGAAGCCACCGGCGAGCAGGACACCTGGTACTACGAGGATGGCCTGAGCGATTACCTCAAGGCCGAACTCGGCGAGCGCGAGATGCTGCCGGCCGACCTGTTCGTGGGTCACCTCAAGAAAGAAAACGAGATCGTGGACTGGGCCCTGGCCTGGATCCCCGAGGGCGAACTGGTCCAGGAAAGCTACGTCAACCTGATCCCGACCGCCCAGCACGGCACCCACGCCAACGGCCTGCGCACCGGCCTGACCGAGGCGCTGCGCGAGTTCTGCGACTTCCGCAACCTGCTGCCGCGTGGCGTCAAGCTGGCCCCGGAAGATGTCTGGGACCGCGTGTCGTTCGTGCTGTCGCTGAAGATGACCGACCCGCAGTTCAGCGGCCAGACCAAGGAACGCCTGTCCTCGCGCCAGGCCGCCGGGTTCGTCGAAGGCGCCGCGCACGATGCCTTCAGCCTGCTGCTCAACCAGAACGTCGCATTGGGCGAGCAGATCGCGCAGCTGGCCATCGAGCGCGCCAGTGCGCGTTTGAAGACCGAAAAGCTGGTGACCCGCAAGAAGGTCACCCAGGGCCCCGCCCTGCCCGGCAAGCTGGCCGACTGCATCAGCCAGGACCTGTCGCGCACCGAGCTGTTCCTGGTCGAAGGCGACTCCGCAGGCGGCAGCGCCAAGCAGGCCCGTGACAAGGACTTCCAGGCGATCCTGCCGCTGCGCGGCAAGATCCTCAACACCTGGGAAGTGTCCTCGGGCAGCGTGCTGGCCTCCGAAGAAGTGCACAACCTGGCCATCGCGATCGGCTGCGACCCGGGCAAGGACGACATCGCCGGCCTGCGTTACGGCAAGGTCGTCATCCTGGCCGACGCCGACTCGGACGGCCTGCACATTGCGACCCTGCTGACCGCGCTGTTCCTCAAGCACTTCCCGGCGCTGGTCGATGCCGGCCACGTGTTCGTGGCGATGCCGCCACTGTTCCGTGTCGACGTGGGCAAGCAGGTGTTCTACGCGCTGGACGAGGAAGAGAAGCGCACGATGCTGGACAAGATCGAGCGCGAGAAGATCAAGGGCCAGATCAGCGTGACCCGCTTCAAGGGCCTGGGTGAAATGAATCCGCAGCAGCTGCGTGAGTCCACCATCCATCCCGATACGCGCCGTCTGGTGCAGCTGACCATCGATGACGGCGAGCAGACCCATTCGCTGATGGACATGCTGCTGGCCAAGAAGCGTGCGAGCGACCGCAAGGGCTGGCTGGAAAAGAAGGGCGATCTGGCTTCACTGGAGGTCTGATCGGCCCCTTGTGATCCTGAAGAAACCCGCCTTCCGGCGGGTTTTTTCTTGGCGCGGGAACACGCCAGGCATGGATGCACGCGGTAGGAGCGGCTACCTTGGCCGCACCACGATCACGGGAACCCGCATGCCGTTCGACCCGACCCTGCAGCTGGAGAGCGAACGCCTGGTGCTGACCCCGATCCGCGCGACAGACGCCCAGGCGTTGTTTGCGATCCAGTCCGACCGTGCGGTAATGCGCTACTGGAACCATCCGGCGTGGACCGACCTCAAACAGGCCTATGTGCAGATCCTCGACGATCTGGCCGCGATCGATGCCGGCACGCAGCTCAAACTGGCGATCCGTGAACGTGCGGACGGGCCGCTGCTGGGGATCGTAGTGGTGTTCGCGATCGACGAAACGTCCAGGCGCGCGGAGATCGGGTATCACCTAGCCCCGTCGGCACAGGGCAAGGGCTACATGCACGAGGCGCTGTCACGGTTCGTGGCGTATCTGTTCGATGTGCTGCGCCTGCGGCGCCTGGAGGCGGAGATCGATCCGCGCAACGTGCCCTCGGCGAAGGTGCTGGAGCGGCTCGGCTTCCTGCGCGAGGGGCTGCTGCGCGAGCGCTGGCGGGTCGCCGGCGAGCTATCCGATTCTGCCGTGTATGGGCTGCTGGCACGGGAGTGGCAGGGGCCAGGAAGCGCAGCCTCGGGATGAGCGCCGCACGAAACACCGCTGGCCATCCCGGCCCATGCTTCCGCCTTGCTCCACGAAAAAGCCCACCTTTCGGCGGGCTTTTCGATGTTCAACCGTGCGGACCGATCAGGCCCAGCCGAACATTTCGAACAGACGCAGGATCAGGTACGCACACCCGCCGGCAGCCGGGATGGTCAGGATCCACGCCCACACGATGCGCTCGATCACGCCGAAGCGCAGCGAGCGCGGGTTCTTGGCGAAGCCCACGCCCATGATCGCGGTGGAGATGCTGTGGGTGGTCGAGACCGGCATGCCGAAGTGCGCCGCCACGGTCAGGATCGTGGCCGAGCTCGTTTCCGCGGCGAAGCCGTGGATCGGATGCAGCTTGACCATCTTGTGGCCCAGGGTCTTGATGATCTTCCAGCCGCCCGACGCGGTACCGGCGGCCATCACCACGGCGCAGGTCAGCACGATCCACATCGCGATGCCGTCACCGGCGCTCGCGTCCGGGTGCATGAAGGCCAGCCAGGACGGCAGGTCGTTCAGTGCACCGGTTGCCTCGGCACCGATCAGGGTCATGGCGATGATGCCCATGGTCTTCTGCGCATCGTTGTGGCCGTGGGCGAAACCCATGTAGGCCGCCGACACGATCTGCGCCTTGCCGAAGAACGCATTGACGATGCGCGGGCGGGCCAGACGGCCCAGGAAGCCACCGATCTTCGCCATGCCCGCGATCATGCCCCACAGCAGCAGCATCACCGCGATGCCGAGCAGGAAGCCGGCGATCGGCGAGGTGATCATCGGCAGGAACACCTTCCACAGCAGGCCCTTGTTCTGGGCCCAGGTGCCGATGCGCTCGGACCAGATCAGGGCATCCCAGTTGTTGTGGGCGGCGGCCAGGCCGGCGCCGCACAGGCCGCCGATCAGGGCGTGCGAGGACGAGGACGGCAGCCCCTTCCACCACGTGATCAGGTTCCAGATGATGCCGCCCAGCAGCGCGCACAGGATCACCTGCGGGGTCACATCGACCACGTTGGTGTTGAGCAGGCCCGAGGCGATGGTCAGCGCGACGGCGGTGCCGGTCAGCGCGCCGATCAAGTTCATGAACGCGGCGAGCATCACCGCCCAGCCGGGCGAGAGCACTTTGGTCGCCACCACGGTGGCGATGGAGTTGGCGGTGTCGTGGAAGCCGTTGATGAACTCGAAAACGAGCGCGGCCAGGATCACCACCAGGACAAGGGTCAGCATGCTGTGGCGTCCGTCAGCTGTTCTTCAAGACGATCTGGTACGCCACCACGCCAGCCTCGCGGCAACGATCGATGGCCTTTTCCAGGATCTCGAAGAATTCCTTGAGCAGGAACATCTGCAGGCTGTCCAGGCGGCCGGAGTAGATGTCGCGGTACAGCTCGAGCATCAGGCGGTCGGCTTCGTTTTCCAGCGAACGCAGCTTCTCGTTGAGCGCGGTCATCCGGTCCAGGTTCATGTGGCGCAGGTCGTTGACCATCTCCACCACCACGCTGGCCGCCTGTTCCAGCATCGCCGCGCGCGGCGCGAAATCGATGTGTTCCAGATGCTGGGTGGCCAGCGAATAGCGATCGGCGAACTTCTCGATCTGCTTGGGAATCTTGTACAGCGCCGAGCCCAGCGCTTCGATGTCTTCGCGCTCGATCGGGGTCATGAAGCTGTCGACCAGCGCCTGGCTGATCTTGTCCGAGGCCGCGCGCTCGCGCAGGCGGGCCAGCTTGAAGGCGTCCAGCGCCGGCTGGCGGTCCGCTTCGCGCAGCATGGAGTGCAGCGCCTTGGAACTGTCCTGGGCGGCCTGGGCAGCCTCGTCCAGCAGGGTATAGAACTGTTTGCCGGAGCCAAAAATGGTCTGCAGAGAGAACATTGAGAAACCTATTCGCCGTCGAGGAAGGACGGCACCGGGCGGAATTATGACGGTTTGATGTCTGTTCCGGGTACTCCCCCCTTCTTCACGCTGGGACGGCCCCGTCTGAACGACTCTGTTTGCACCCCTGCCCCGGCCTTTTGTTAAGATGCGCGGGCACCTTCGGGTGCACTCTATGGACGACGACCCTTACCCCCCGCCGCACCGCCGCGCTTACGCGCCCTCCGGTAGCCGACATCGCTTGAACACGCCCTCCCTGCCACCAACCGGGGAAGCCGCCCGTGTTTGAACTGATTATTGTCCTCGCCCTGATCCTGCTCAACGGCTTCTTCGCCATGTCCGAGATGTCGGTCATGACCTCGCGCAAGAGCCGCCTGAAGCAGATGGCAGGGTCCAGCAAGCGCGCCGAGCGCGCCCTGGCCCTGTCCGAGAAGCCGGAGAGCTTCCTGTCCACGGTCCAGATCGGCATCACCCTGATCGGCATCCTGACCGGTGTGTTCGGCGGTGAGGCGATCGGCCTGGCCATCGCCGAGTGGCTGCACGGCATCGTGCCGGCCTTCGCCTATTCCGCGGAAGTCGGCAAGGCGCTTGCGGTCGCCCTGATCACCTTCCTGACGCTGATCTTCGGCGAACTGGTCCCCAAACGCCTGGCGATCACCCGTTCGGAGGATATCGCCGGGCTGGTGGCGTGGCCGATGGGCTGGCTGTCACGTATCGCCTTCCCGGCGGTGTGGCTGCTCTCGCACAGCACCCGACTGGTGCTGCGCGTGCTGGGCCTGGGCAAGGACGAGGCCGCCTCGGTCACCGAAGAGGAAATCCGCATGCTGGTGGCCGAAAGCCACGAGGCCGGCGTGATCGATGCCCATGAGCGCGACATGATGAACCGCGTCATGCGCCTGGGCGACCGCACCGCCGACAGCCTGATGACCCCCCGCAACCGGATTGCGTGGCTGGATACGCAGGCCGATCCGGAGAAGAACATCGCGACCATGCGCGAGAACGAGTTCTCGCGTTACCCGGTGTTCCGCGACAACGACCAGGACATCGTCGGCGTGCTGGAGGTCAAGAGCCTGGTGACGCGCCTGGTGCGCGATGACCATTCGCTGTTCCAGAACCTGCGCGAGCCGCTGTACGTCTCCGAGTCCACCCATGCGATGAAGCTGCTGGAGATTTTCCGCGAGGAACAGCAGTCGATGGCGCTGGTGGTGGACGAGTACGGCGAGATCCAGGGCCTGGTCACCATCAGCGACCTGATGGGCGCGGTGGTCGGCCGCCTGCAGTCGGTGGAGAACGTGGACGAGGACGCGCTGGTCGTGACCCGTGAGGACGGCTCGTTCCTGGTCGATGGCTCGCTCTCGATTGAAGACCTGCGCGAACTGATGGGCAACGCCGAGCTGCCCGATGCCGATGACGGCGACTACTACACGCTGGCCGGCATGTGCATCCACTATTTCGGCCGCATCCCGCATGCGGGCGAGTACTTCGATTGGGCCGGCTGGCGCATCGAGATCGTCGATCTCGACGGTGCCCGTGTCGACAAGCTGTTGCTGCGCACCCTGAGCGAAGACGAGACCGATGACATCACCGGCTGAGCCGACGCCGCCGGACCCGACGCGGCCCCAGTACCGCAATGAGGGTATCCGTACCCTGCTGGCGATGTTCGACCACGGTGACCCGGAGGAACGGCTGCTGCTGGGCCAGATCCTGCAGGATCTGCAGCAGAGCGCGTTCGGTGTGTTCCTGTTCGTGGCGATCCTGCCGGCCTTCATCCCGATCCCCGGGCTGGGCGGCGCGGTCAGTGGACCGCTGGTGGTGCTGATCGGCGCGCAGATGCTGTGCGGCATGCGCCGGCCCTGGCTGCCCGGCTTCATCCGCAACCGCGGACCCAAGCGCGGCACCATGCATCGGTTCCTGGAGCGCATCGACCGTCCACTGCGGCGGCTGGACCGCCTGCTCAAGCCGCGGATGCCCGGCCTGCTGGTACCGCTGCCCGCGCATGCGTTCAGCGGGCTGCTGCTGATCCTGATCGGCGTCCTGTTGTCGCTGCCGATCCCGCTCACCAACTATCTGTTCGGCTTCCAGCTGCTGCTGTTCGCGCTGGCATTGCTGGAACGCGATGGCGTGCTGATGCTGCTCAACTGGATCGGCGCGGTCGCTGCCATATTGTTCTTCGGCGTCAGTTCGGGGCAGCTGGTGGGCTATACGGTGGATCTGTTCCAGCGCTGGTTCTGAAGTACCGACCAACGGTCGGTACCTGCCGCTGAAGTACCGACCAACGGTCGGTACCTGCCGAATTACCGAGTCGGTCCTACGCGCCGGGTTTGAGATCCACCGTGCCGGTGTCGGACATGGCGCCCGGATCATCGGTCACCGCCGACAGCACGAAGTACAGTGCCTTGCCGAGCAGGCCACCGGGGCCATCCCAGTACTCGGCCGATTCGGCGCTGACATGGATCAGGCGCAGGTTCGGGTCGTCCTTGCCACCGGGGAAAAAGACCTTCATCGCCGGCGACCAGAGTGCATCGATCTTGGCGCGGTCATGGACCACACGCGCGGTGCCCGAGACGGACACATAGGTGTTGCCCGACGGCGAGGCATAGGCCACGTTGACGCGCGGGTTGGCGGTGATCTCCGCGATCTTCGGGCTGTCGGCCCCGGTGGCGAACCACAGGTCGCCATCGAATTCGACTTCCTGCGTACCGAGCGGACGGCTGAACAAGCGGCCGTCCGCGCCGACCGTGGTGAACATCGCGATGTCCACATCGCGGATCAGTTCAGCCAGTTGTTTGATGTGCTGCTGGCGATCGAGTTCGGCCATGAGGTGGCTCCTGTAAGGGGAGCCCCATCACAGCCGATCGGCAGCTACGGCGACGTGAACCGCGCGGTCACACTTTCTTCGCACGCCGCGCCGCTGTCACACCTGCAGTGCGCGCCAAGCCTGCATTGCCAGCCCGAACGAACGTTTGCGCGCGGCGTGATCGTAGATGTTGGCGGTGACCAGCACTTCATCCGGCTTGTGTCGTGCCACGAACGCGGCGAGGCCTTCCTGCACCTGCTGCACGTCACCGACCACCGCACAGGCCAACGCGCTCTGGACGCCGGCCTTTTCGTGCGGCTGCCAGAACGCTTCGATGTCGTCGATCGGCGGCGGGATCAGACCCGGCAGGCCACGACGCAGATTGACGAAGCTCTGCTGCTGGGTGGTGAACAAGCGCTTGGCCTCGGCTTCGGTATCGCTGGCGACCACGTTCAAGCCCAGCACCGCGTACGGCGCCTGCAGATACTGCGAGGCACGGAACTCGCGGCGGTAGACCGCCAGCGCTTCATCCATCGCGTCCGGGGCGAAGTGCGAGGCGAAGGCGAACGGCAGGCCCATCGCCGCTGACAGCCGTGCACTGAACAGGCTGGAGCCGAGCAGCCACACCGGCACCGGGATGCCCGCACCGGGCACGGCGCGCACGGCCTGGCCCTTCTGGGCCGGCTCGAAGTAATGCAGCAGCTCACGCACGTCCTGCGGGAACTGGTCGGCGCTGTCGAAGTAGCGACGCAATGCGCGGGCGGTCGGCTGGTCGGTGCCGGGCGCGCGGCCCAGACCGAGGTCGATGCGGTCCGGGTACAGCGAGGCCAGCGTGCCGAACTGCTCGGCCACCTGCAGCGGCGAGTGATTGGGCAGCATGATGCCGCCGGCACCGACGCGGATACGCTTCGTGCCCCCGGCCACATGGCCGATCAGTACGGCGGTCGCGGCGCTGGCGATGCCGGGCATGTTGTGGTGCTCGGCCAGCCAATAGCGGTGGAAGCCCCACCCTTCGGCGTGCTGGGCCAGGTCCAGCATGTTGGCGAAGGCCTGCGTGGTGTCGCTGCCTTCGCAGACCGGCGCCAGATCAAGAATCGACAGCTGCATCATGAATGCTCATTCCAACCAGGAGATATCCCACTGAGATGGGGCTGGCCGGCCGGTTTGCCACCGCCCACAAGGCGCAGGTGGCAAGACGCTGATTTCCGTCTCGCGACGATTCAGGACAATCCAGGCCGTGAAGACGGCTCAGGCGGCGTCGGCGTCCTGGTCGACCAGCGGCTGCAGGGCCGCATCCAGCGCCACGCGCTCATCGAAGACGAAGCAGCGGCCGTCATAGCCCTCACCGCCCACGGCCTCGAAATAGCCCAGGATGCCGCCGTCCAGCTGCAGGACGTTGTCCATGCCATCGTTGCGCATCCACAGCGCGGCCTTCTCGCAGCGGATGCCGCCGGTGCAGAAGCTGACCACGGTGCTGTCCTTGAGCGCCTCGCGGTGCGGGGCCAGGGCTTCGGGCAGATCGGTGAACTTGGTGATCGGCAGCACCAGTGCGTCCTGGAAGGTGCCGTACTCGATTTCCTGGGTGTTGCGCGTATCCAGCATCACCACCGGCTTGCCGGCGTCGTCGTGCCCTTGGCGCAGCCAGCGCTGCACCGTGGCCGGATCGATCGAGGGTGCGCGCGGGTAGGCCAGCGGCTGGCCATCGTCGATGCGGAAACTGATGATCTCCGGCTTGACCTTGGCCTTGAGCCGGGCGAACGGCTGCATCTGGCTGTAGCTGGTCTTCACGCGCAGCCCGGCAAACCGCGCATCGGCGCGCAGGGCGGCATAGAAGCCGTCGATCTGCGGCTCGGGGCCGGCGAGGAACAGGTTGATGCCCTCGCCCGCCACCAGGATCGTGCCGCGCAGCTGCGCGGCGGTCGCCCGCTCCAGCAGGGTCGCGCACAGCGCGTCCGGGTCGGCGACGGGGGTGAAATGGTAGGCGGCGGTATTGGCGATCATCCCGCCATTTTAGCCGCAGGGCCGGCGCTGCGCCTGACCGGCCCAGGAATCAGCCGCGCAGCAGCACGAACGGCAGCAGCACCAGCGCGGTCGCGACGGCCATGCCGAGCAGCACCGCGACCACGAACACCGGGCGCCGCCGGATCAGGCTGCCGAAGGTCTCGGCGGTGCCGTCGCGCAGCGCGGCCTCACGCTCACCGCGGACGCGCTCGCCGCGTGCCTGCTGGTACTCGCCCATCAGGTCCTTGGCCCGAGGGTGATCGGCGTCGTCGCGGATCCAGATCCCGCCAAAGGAGATTCCCCAGGGGCTGGGCTCGGTGCGGTAGTGGGCGATGCCCGCCTTGTCCAGCAGGGCGGTGACATCCTGGATTTCATCGTCCGCGACATTGCGCAGGTTGAGCAGCAGTTTCGACATGCACCCATGATAGCGCCCGGCGATGCGCTACCCTTGCGTCCCCGTTTTTTGGATCCGGAGCCCGCCCATGCGCCGTCTGCCGCGTTACCTGCTCGCCCCCCTGATGTTGTCGCTGCTGGCCGCCTGCACCCCACCCGGCCCGCCGCCCGGTGGCAGCATCGCACAGTTCGAGAAGATCGATACCCAGCCGGGCACCGGCGCGGAGGCCACGCCCGGCAGCAAGGTCACCGTGCATTACACCGGGTGGATCTATGACGAGCGCACCGCCGACAAGCATGGCGACAAGTTCGACAGCTCGGTCGACCGCGGCGAGCCCTTCACCTTCAACCTCGGCCAGGGCCAGGTCATCAAGGGCTGGGACGAAGGCTTTGCCGGGATGAAGGTGGGCGGCAAGCGCACGCTGATGATTCCGGCCGAGTATGGCTATGGCGCGCGTGGCGCAGGGCCGATCGCACCGAATTCCTCGCTGGTGTTCGATGTCGAACTGCTCGACGTCAAGCCGCGTTGATCCTGCCTGCATGAGTATTGCCCTGAACACCCCACGCCGGGTCGCGATCATCGGCGGCGGCCCCGCTGGCCTGATGGCGGCGGAGACCGTGCGCGCTGCCGGCCACACCGTCGATCTGTACGAAGCCAAGGGGTCGCCCGGCCGCAAGTTCCTGATCGCCGGCAAAGGCGGCCTCAACCTCACCCACTCCGATGCGCGTGAGGTGTTCGTCTCGCGCTACCGCGAGCGCGCGGAGGCAGTAGGTGGCTGGTTGGCCGATTTCGATGGCGAGGCGCTGCGTGCCTGGGCGCTGGCGTTCGGCGTGGACACCTATGTGGGCAGTTCGGGACGGGTCTTCCCGGTCGACCGCAAGGCCGCCCCGCTGCTGCGCGGCTGGGTGCGCCGGCTGAAGGAACAGGGGGTGCGGTTCCACGTCCAGCACCGCTGGACCGGCTGGGATGACGCGGGCGCGCTGCGCTTCGATACCCTCGAGGGCACGACCGCGATCACGGCCGATGCGGTGGTGTTCGCGCTCGGCGGTGGCAGCTGGCCGGAGCTCGGCTCGGATGGTGCGTGGGTGGCACCGATGACCGCCAGCGGCATCGACATCGCCCCGCTGAAGCCGGCCAACTGCGGCTTCGACATCGGCTGGACCCCTTACTTCAGCGAGCGCCAGGCCGGCGCCCCGCTCAAGCCGGTGGTGGCGCACTGGACCAACCTGCAGGGTGAACCGCGCTCGCTGCAGGGCGAATGCGTGATCACCGCGACCGGCATCGAAGGCAGCCTGATCTATGCGCTGTCGGCCGATCTGCGCGACAGCCTGGCACGCGACGGCCGGGTGACCCTGCAGCTGGACCTGCTGCCGGGCCAGACCGAAGCGCAGGTACTGGAGAAGCTGCAGAAGCCGCGCCAAGGCCGCAGCTTCGGCGAAGTCCTGCGCCGCCAGCTGGGCCTGGGTGGCGTGAAGTCGGCCCTGCTGTTCGAGGTATTGGGTCGCGAGGCCGGGCAATTACCGCTGGACCAGATCGCGCATGCGCTCAAACGGCTGCCATTGGCTCTGCAGCGAGCCCGTCCTATCGATGAAGTGATCAGCACCGCCGGTGGCGTGCGGCTGGAGGCGATGGACGCGCAGTTGATGCTGCGCGAGCGCCCCGGCACGTTCTGCGCCGGCGAGATGCTGGACTGGGAAGCACCGACCGGCGGCTATCTGCTGACGGCCTGCTATGCCAGCGGGCTGCGCGCCGGGCGTGGCGTGGTCGCGTGGTTGGCGCAGGCGTGAATCACGCGGTGCCGGCCAGCGGCCGGCACTACCGAGGTAGGGCGCACCGTGGCGTGCCGGACCGCCTGTCAGGACATGCAATCGGTAGTGCCGGCCGCTGGCCGGCATCAGCGCCTGCGCTGCATGCGCACCGACGCGAGCGCTACCCCGCTGGGGTGTGGGTAGCTTTCCTCGCGCAGCGCTTCAAAGCCACAGCGACGATAGAACGGGACCGCATTGAGCGAGGCCGAGAGCACGAGCGGCCGCGCCGGGTCGGCCAGCGCCTGCATGGCCTGCATCACGGTCAGGCCAATGCCACGGCCGCCACAGTCCGGATCGACGAACAACGCATCGATCTCGTTGCCGGCCAGATCGATCACGCCATAGCCCAGCAGCACGCCGTCGATGTCTTCGGCAATCACGCAGCCACCGGCGGCGAGCAGCGCGCGGTAGTGTTGCGGCGGCGGTGAGGCCGACCACGGCGCGATCACCTCCGGCGGATAGGCCACGTTGCACAGCTCACGAACGCAACGCGTGCGCAGCTGCCACAGCCTGTCCGCCTCCTCGGCACGGCCAACGCGCAAGCGCACGTCGCGCGCTGCGGTCATCGCGATTTGCTCGACCGCAGCGCCTGGATGCGCGCTGGCGGCTGGAACGAATCACTGCGCGCATCGGCCCAGTAGTCGTGGAAGACCGCGTGGTCCGGCACTTTGCGCAGCAGCTCGCCCGGGGACAGATAGCGGTACAGCGAGGCCAGTGAGCGGATCTCCACCGGCGAGACGCGGCGCAGGATGTGCTCCGGGCCCAGCTCGGAGGGATCGTTCAAGCCGGCCGCACACAGCAGGTCGCGCAGCGCGCGCAGGGTGTTCTCGTGGTAGCTGTGCACGCGCGTGGCCTTGTCGGCCGCGTCCAGGTGACGCCAGCGATGCGGGTTCTGCGTGGCGATGCCGGTCGGGCATTTATCGCTGTGACAGCTCAGCGACTGGATGCAGCCCAGCGCGAACATGAAGCCACGTCCGGCATTGCACCAGTCCGCGCCCAGCGCGATGGTGCGTGCGATCTCGAAGGCACTGGTGACCTTGCCCGCCGCACCCACCCGGATGCGATCGCGCAGGTCCAGCCCGACCAGGGTGTTGTGCACCAGCAACAGCGCTTCATGCATCGGCACACCCACGTGGTCGATGAACTCGGCCGGCGCCGCACCGGTACCGCCCTCGGCGCCATCCACCACGATGAAATCCGGCAGCAGCCCGGTTTCCTGCATCGCTTTGGCGATACCGAACCACTCCCAGGGATGGCCGATGGCCAGCTTGAACCCGACCGGCTTGCCGCCGGACAGCTCCCGCAGCCGCGCGACGAACTGCAGCAGCTCCACCGGCGTATTGAACGCGCTGTGCCTGGAGGGCGATACGCAATCCACGCCCATCGGCACGCCACGGGTGATCGAGATCTCCTCGCTCACCTTGGCCGCCGGCAGCACGCCGCCGTGGCCTGGCTTGGCGCCCTGCGAGAGCTTGATCTCGATCATCTTGACCTGATCATGGGTGGCGTTGGCGACGAACTTCTCTTCGCTGAAACCACCGGCATCGTCACGGCACCCGAAGTAGCCCGAGCCGATTTCCCAGACCAGGTCGCCGCCCATTTCGCGGTGATACGGCGAGATCGAGCCTTCGCCGGTGTCGTGATAGAAGCTGCCACGGCGCGCGCCTTCGTTGAGGGCGCGGATCGCGTTCGCCGACAACGAGCCGAAGCTCATCGCGGAGATGTTGAACACACTGGCCGAATACGGCTTGGCGCAGTTCGGCCCGATCTGGATGCGGAAATCGTGGTGGCCGATCTCGGTCGGCGCCAGCGAATGGTTGATCCACTCGTAGTCCACCGCATAGGTGCTGCGCAGCGTGCCGAACGGCACCACGTCCATTTCATTCTTGGAGCGCTGGTAGATCAGCGCGCGCTGCTGGCGCGAGAACGGCACGTCTTCCAGATCGCTCTGCACGAAGTACTGGCGGATCTCAGGCCCGATCGATTCCAGTCCGTAGCGGAAGTGCGCCATCACCGGATAATTGCGTCGCAGCGTGCTGCGCTTCTGCAGCAGATCCCAGGTGCCCAGCACGACCAGCAACGCCGTCACGCCGACGCCCCAGTACCAGGCGGGCCAGATCGTGGCCAACCACACGCAGACCGGGAACAACAGGATGGCGAGCAGATACGCGAGATAGCGATGCATGGCTTTCCTCAATCAATAGCTGCCCCCGAGTCTACAGGCGGTCGTCCACCACTTCCCGGGGCCACACGGATTTGACGTCGTACACCACGCCCTGAGGCTTGAGCAGCGCGCGCACCTGCGCCGCATCGAAGGCGCGGAAACGATCATGCGCCACCGCAAGCACCACGGCGTCATAGCCGTCCGGATCGGGCGAGGCGACCCACCGTACATCGGCATCGGCAAGCGCCGCCGGCCCGACCCACGGATCCTGCACGTCCACCTGCGCCCCGGTGGCCTGCAGGCGCTGCGCCAGCTCCAGCGCGCGGCTGTTGCGCAGGTCCGGGCAGTTCTCCTTGAAGGTCACGCCCAGCACCAGGACGCGTGCCTGGGCGATGGCGATGTTGCGCGATGCCAGCAGCGCCAGCACGCGTTGTGCGACGTGCTCGCCGACGCGGTTGTTGACCTGGCGCGCGGTGTGGATGAGATCGGGGTGATACCCCATGCTCTCGGACTTGTGCAGCAGATAGTACGGATCCACCCCGATGCAGTGGCCGCCGACGAGGCCGGGGCGGAACGGCAGGAAGTTCCACTTGCTGCCCGCCGCAGCCAACACGTCCTGGGTATCGATACCAAGCCGATCGAAGATCAGCGCGAGTTCGTTGACCAAGGCAATGTTGACGTCGCGCTGGATGTTTTCGATCACCTTGGCCGCTTCGGCCACGCGGATCGACGGCGCCGGCCAGGTCCCGGCGGTGATGATGCGTTGGTACAGCGCATCCACCACGGCCGCCGCCTCGGGCGTCGAGCCGGAGGTGATCTTGCGGATGTCCGGCAGCCGGCGCTCGCGGTCGCCCGGGTTGATCCGCTCCGGGCTGTAACCGCAGTAGAAATCTTCGTTGAAGCGCAGCCCCGATCCAGCCTCCAGCAAGGGCACGCAGACTTCCTCGGTGGTGCCGGGGTACACGGTGGATTCGTAGATCACCAGATCGCCCGGCGCCAGCAGCCCGGCGATCAGCGTGCTGGCACTGCGCAGGGGCCCCAGATCGGGCTGCTCATGCGCATCGATCGGCGTCGGCACGGTCACGATGTAGACATTGCACTCGGCCAGATCCGAGGGGTCGGCGCTGTAGCGCGCATGCACGGCGGCAGCCAGTTCGGCGGCATCCAGCTCGAGCGTGTGGTCATGCCCACGCTGCAGCTCGGCGACACGCGCCTGGTCGATGTCATAGCCCAGGATCGGCTGCTGCTGGCCAAAGGTCACCGTCAATGGCAGCCCGACGTACCCCAGCCCGATCACACCGATGCGCGGCGTTGCCGATGCGGAAATGGCGCGCGTCATCGCCGCGCTCCATGCAGCGGAACCGGGCCGGCGATCAGGCGGGGCGTCATCAGGGAGGGCTTCATGCGATACAGGCGCCGGGGATACAGGTGTTGCAAGCCTAACGCGCCGGGCGCTGCCCCACAAAGAACAAAGCCGCCGCCCGCGGAGAGTACGGACGACGGCCAAAGGAATGATGGTCCAGCTGCGGTTACTACCCTTTCAGACAGCCTCCAAGGGCAAACCCCGCAAGACTGGTCACAGCTGGTAGACAAAGAATAGGCGGGCAACCGTGATCATTGTGTTACGGCCAACGGTGATTTGCGTTACGAACCCAACGTGACTGCGGCCGGTTCCAACTCGCCTGACACACCGGTCCACGCATCCAGCAGCGCCGCAAATCCGGTGGGCGACGTACCGTCCAGCGACGACCGCAAAGCGAAGCCGTCCCACGGAAGATCGATCAGTCGCGCCAGCGCGTCCGGTTCAACGGCGGCTGACGCCATCGTCCAGCGTGCGAAATGCCGCACATCCACCTTATCGCGGGCCAGCTCACGCAGACCCTGATGGATGCGCGCATTGAGCACGCGCTGGAACACCGAATCCACCCCGTCTTCCGGGCCTTCGAAGTACTGCAGGAAACGACGCCCGTCGAACATCAACACGCCGGTCACGCCGGCCACTTTGTTGAAGCCCATTGCCGCACGCAGAATCTGATCAATGTCAGACGTCTCGATTCCTTCGATAGCGTCGCTGACGTAAGCGACCGCATGCAGCGGCATGAAGGCTTTCCATAGTGAACCGGAACTGACTATGCCATGAAGGCATCGCAGTGGGTAGCCGCAGCGTCAGGCTGCAGTGCCTTCCACCGTCTAGTGTGACTCACTGCTCAATCAGGCGCCTGCACCTCATAGCCCAGCGCGCGCAGCTGCTCCAGGTAGCCGCCTGGAGAGACGAGGGATGAAACAGGGACGGTGGCGAAGGTCACTGCATTGCGCCCCAGCGCATCGCTGGCCATGCCCAGCCACTTGCGCTGTGCCTGAGCGTCCACGTCGGTCAGCCCGCGCCGGCGACCGAACGCGCTGTTGGCGATCGCATCCACGCAGGCCACGTACTGCCCTTCCACGGCCAGACGCTGCAACGCGTCCACATCCCCCACCGACCAGGCGTTGGCGCGCTCGGCCAGCAGCGGCAGCCCGTGCTCGACCACGTCCAACGTGCGGCGGAAGCACTCCAGGTCCTGCAGCGCGGTACCGCGCACTTCCTTGAGCGCTTGCCGGGGGTCGGCGATCTTGATCTCCACCCGGGTCGGCACCGGCTTCAGGCCATGTGCCTTGGCGGCCTTCTCCACCACCTTGGACACCGGCGAGGAACGGCCCAGGCCCACATCCTTGAGCGCGGCGGCATACAACTGTGTGGCCGCCACCAGCGGACGGTCCTTCTCGATGCCGCCATCGCGACCGATATGACGCTGCTTGAGTTGCGCCCAACGCGCGTACAGATCCGGCGGCAGCACCTCGCGCAGTGTTCGCCCGTCCGGATCGCGGGCGGCCTTCAACGCCGAAGGCACCAGCGTCAGCCGGCCGAAGAAGCCGACATCAGCATCCAAGCCCCACCCGGGTGATCCCAGCACCTGCTGCGCACTGCCGATCACGGCCTGCACTTCGTCGGCCCGCCACTCCAGCTTGGCCGGCAGCGGCGACACCGTGCCCAGAATCCACAGCGTGTGGCCGGCGCTGTTGCGGACCTGCCACATGCCCGGGCCGGGCTGCTCGCCGGAGACCACCACCGGGGCCAGATCGATCACGTCCCCCGCCGCGGACGCCGGCGTCGGCGTCGGCGCCTGCGCCTGTGCCTGTGCCTGTGCCGCGCCGCTCAGCAGCAGCGCCATGCTCACCATCAGTGCTGTCCGTGCACGTACCGAGTTCGCCATGTCACTTGTCTTTGTCCGGGATGGGGCGCAGCGTAGGGCGGCGCGCAAAGAAATGCGTAAAGTTTGCGTTGCCCGGCTCACCGCTCCGGCAGCGACAACGAACGAGGGCAGCCCCATGGCTGCCCCCGTCTCATCGCCGCTCACCTTGATCAGGCGAGTTGCCTGCTCAGAACTCGCGCCAGTCACCGTCCACCGTGGCCGCCGGCACCTGCCGCAGCGGGGTCACCGTACTGCTGCCGGCACGCGGCTTGGCGGCCGCGGGCATCGATGCTTTCAGTGGCGAGGCGGCACCACGCGGTGCGGCCATCGGCTGCGTCTGCACGCCGCTCTGGGTTGCCAGGCGGAAGCGCGCCACCGCACCGGTCAGGGCCATGGCCTGCTCCTCCATCGAGCGCGCCGCGGCCGTTGCCTCTTCCACCAGCGCCGCGTTCTGCTGGGTGGTTTCGTCCAGCTGCACCACGGTCTGGCTGACCTGCTCGATGCCGGCCGACTGCTCCTGCGACGCTGCCGAAATCTCGGCCATGATGTCGGTGACTTTCTGCACCGAGGTGACGATCTCGGTCATGGTCACGCCGGCCTTGTCGACCAGGCCCGCACCGATGGCCACTTTGTCCACCGAGTCCTCGATCAGCTCCTTGATCTCCTTGGCCGCGCCGGCCGAGCGCTGCGCCAGCGTGCGCACTTCACTGGCGACCACCGCAAAGCCCCTGCCCTGCTCCCCGGCGCGTGCCGCTTCCACGGCAGCATTCAAGGCCAGGATATTGGTCTGGAACGCGATGCCGTCGATCACCGTGATGATGTCGGCGATCTTCTTCGACGAGGCTTCGATGCCGCGCATCGTGACGACCACGTCCTGCACCACCTGGCCGCCTTCGGAGGCCACCGCACCGGCGCCGATCGCCAGCTGGTTGGCCTGGCGCGCATGCTCGGCGTTCTGCCGAACGGTGGAGGTCAGTTCCTCCATCGAAGCCGCCGTCTCCTCGAGGTTGGCAGCCTGCTGCTCGGTACGCCGCGACAGATCGTTGTTGCCGCTGGCGATCTCCACCGCCGCGGTGTTGATGCTGCCCGCCGCGACCTGGATGCTGCCGATGATGCCGGTCAGCTGGCCGACCGTGGTATTGGCATCGTCGCGCATCCGGGCAAACACGCCCTGGAACTCGCCTTCCATGCGCACGGTGAGGTCGCCCGAAGCAATCGCCTTGAGCAGTTCCGAAAGCTGGCGAAGATTCTCGTCGCTGATCTGCATCATCGTGTTCAGGCGCTCGATCATCACCTTGAACTCGTGATCGAAGGCACCCGCATCGCCTCGCTGGCTGAAATCACCTGCCGCAGCCGCAGAGGCCAACCGGTGGATCTGGCCGTTGATCGCCGCCAGATTCTGTTTGGTGATGGCCATCGCTTCGGTGAAGCGCGCCTTCTCACCGGGCAGCGCTTCCAGGTCCTCGGCCAGATCGCCGACCGCATAGTTGCGCACCACATCAATGATCTTCTGGGTCAGCTCGATACTGCTGCCGACCAGTGCATTGGTGCCCGCAGCGATGCGACCGAAATCACCGGGGAAGGCCGAGGCATCGATACGGTAGGCCAGTTCACCCAGATCATGACGGTGCGCCATGTCCTGCTGTGCTTCGGAGAAGGCGCGCAGACGCTGGGTCATCGCGTCCATGCTGGCGAGCAGCTGCCCGGTTTCATCACGGCTGGTGTTGCCGACCGTGGTATCAAACCGACCGTCGGCGATCGACCGGGAGACATCCATCGCGCGCCGCAACGGCCCCACCAGGCTGCGCGTGATCAACCACGCCAGCAACCCACCCGCTACCAGGGCCACCAAGGCGAAGGTGATCAACAGGCTGCGTGAGGTCTGGATGGATGTGTTGACGATCGCCGCGCTTTCGGCGCTGCGACGCTCCTGCAGCTCCACCGCCGCCTGGATGGCCGCCGAGCGGGCCGCCATCAACGGCTCGGCCTCGCCATAGAGCAGGCCGATCGCCGCCACATCATCATTGGCCGTGGCCCGCTCGATGATCTGGTTGTGCGCTGCCACTGCCGCATTCTGCGCGTCCCCGATGGCCTGCTTGGCCTGCATGCCTTCGGCGTTGTGGGGAATGGCGTCCAGGTCCTCCCGCGCTTTGGCGTAGGCCGCGCGGGTCTGCTGGATGCGCTCCAGAATCGCCGGGCCGTTCTCTTCGCCGTCCAGGATCAGGTCGCGCAGGTTGCGCTCGTTCTGGTAATTGCTGCCGCGCATGGTGGTGAGCAGCGACATCTTTTTGCCGTTCGTCTCAATCTCGCTCACTTGTTGGCCGATCCGGGCGGCCTGGTAAAGCGCCAGCGAGGACGAGGAAATCAGCAGAATCAGAAGAATCCCGAAGCCAACGGCGAGCTTGCTGCCGACACGCATATGTTTGAAGTATTCCATTTCGTTGCATCCGCTATATCGTCACGTTGTGACACCGGAACCCAATGACGGCGGCATGATTGATAGCTTGAGTCAATGACGTAGCGTGGCGACTGCCTCATTCCGTGATCGCATACTGCGAAATTTGCTTATTTTTCAGCGATCTTCGCGAGCGAGACGCCAAAGTTCCGACAGTCTTCGACAGCGTCGATTCCGTGCTGCATAGCAGCAACATGTCGTCGCAGCGACCCAAGCGCCAATCCCCTGGCGGTGTGACGCCCGTCCCCACCCCGATCTGAGACAAAAACATCGACGACATCTCATTTCTGTGACCGAGTACCGGAAATGGGGAGACTGGAAAACAGTCGTTCTGGATGCCGATGACCGCGATGTGGGTAGCCGCCATGCCTTGCAATGACACGTTGCCGCGCGGACATCTACGCAGTGCACTGAAGAAACGCGCGCGGTGGCGTGCCGCCCTGGTGATCGGCAGCCTGGACGACGGAAAGATGTGGCGCTACGCGTCTACGCTGCACTCGCTCGACCCGCCAATGCGGGGAGATGTCACAGCGGCCGTTGGTGCCCGGGGCCGGAATCGAACCGGCATGGGGTTGCCCCCGGCGGATTTTAAGTCCGATGCGTCTACCAGTTTCGCCACCCGGGCAACGGCGGGCATAGGGTGCCTGATCGCGCCCGAATATGGAATGCGCACGCGGCCCGCGCGCGCCGCTCAGATCGCGCGGGAGTAGCGCACCGGCTGGTCAGGACGGGCCAGATACCGATCAAAGCACATCGCCAACAGGCGCAGCAGCGGCCGTCCGTGCGCACTCGCGCGCACCACACCGTGTTCGTATTCGGCCAGGCCGTCGGCCTGCAGGGCCGCCAACGCCGGCAACGCGTCGGCAAAGTAGTGCTCGAACTCCACACCGTGGCGCGCCGCCAATGCGACAGCGTCCACTTCGCCCTGGCACATCAACTGGCCGATCAACTCGGCGCGCAGCACATCATCCTCGTCCAGTTGCAGCCCCCGCCAGACCGGCAACCGGCCGGCATCCACCGCCGCTTCCCACGCCGGCAGTTCCCGTGGATTCTGGCTGTAGGTGCTCCCGATATGGCTGATCGCACTGGCACCGAGGCCGACCAGATCGGTGTCGGCGTGGGTGGTGTACCCCATGAAATTGCGATGCAGCTGCCCGGCACGCTGCGCGCGCGACAGGTCCTCTTCGGGTAGTGCGAAATGGTCCATGCCGATGTACTGATACCCGGCATCGGACAGACGCTGTACCGCCAGGCCCAGCAGCGCCAGTTTCTGCTCGGGGCTGGGCAGCTCCGCATCGGCGATCTGGCGCTGCGCGCGGAACAGATGCGGTAGATGCGCATAGCCATACACCGCCAGGCGATCCGGCCGCTCGCGCAACACCGTCTCCAACGTCTGCGCGAACCCGGCGAGCGTCTGCCTGGGCAAGCCATAGATCAGATCGACATTGACCGACCGCAGCCCGTACTCGCGGCACGCACGCAGGATGTCCAGCGTCGCTTCGACGCCCTGCTCGCGGTTGATCGCTTTCTGTACGTCCGGATCAAAGTCCTGCACGCCGAGGCTGGCGCGGTTGAAGCCAAGCTCGGCAAGCACGGCGATGTCCGCGCGCGTGACAAAGCGCGGATCCAGCTCGATCGAGAAATCGCGCGAGGCAGCCGTGCTGAAATGGAAGCGCCGGCGCAGCCCATCGATCAGCTCGCGCATCTGCGCCGGGGCGAGGAAATTCGGTGTACCGCCGCCGAGGTGCAGCTGGATCACCTCGCGCGCCGGATCAAACTGCGGGGCCATCAGGTCGGCCTCGCTCAGCACGCGTGCCACGTAACCGATGCCCTTGCTGTGGTCGCGGGTGATGACCCGGTTGCAGCCGCAGTAGAAACACGGGCTGCTGCAGTAAGGCACATGCACGTACAGCGACAGCGGCCGGCCCACCTCATTGCTGTCCGCAATCGCCTGACGCAGCGCAGGCTCACCATAGCCGTCATGGAAGTGCGGCGCGGTGGGATAGGAGGTGTAGCGCGGGCCGGGTCGGTCGTGCCGACGCAGCAGCTCGGGATCGAAGTGCCAGGCGAGCCCGGCGGCGGCAGGCGAGAAGGTATCCATGACGCCAGCTTGCGCGTGCATGCGTGCGCGCGCATTGCGTCAGATCAATTCAGGCCCGGGCGTCCCGCCATCGGCAGGCTCGGCCAGCGCAACATCTGGAAGCGACGCCAGAAGGTATCGGCGATCCGCTCGGCGACATCGTCGGCCAGCCGCTGCATCGGCACGTTGTCGCCCTCGGCCGTGGTCTGCCGGAACAACGCCAGCCAGCGGTCGAACAGGTCCCGGTCCAGCTCGTCCATGGCCATGTGCTTGGGCATGGGCGCGCCTTTGAAGCGCCGCGTGCCGCGCAGCATCGCCGACCAGAAGTCGATCAGCTGAGCCAGATGCGCCTCCCAGTCGTGGATCCGCGCCGTGAACACCGGGCCCAGCCGCGGTTCCTCGCGCACCCGCGCGTAGAAGTCGTGCACCAGCCGGGTGACCTCGTCTTCGCTGCACAGGTCAGGTGCGGGGAGCGGCAGCGCGTTGTCGATGGGATCGGGCATGAACATCCTCGGGCGGCAATGCCCAGCATCGGCGGCAGCGCCTGCCGCTGCCTTGATCAGGATCAATGAAGCCGGTGGCGAAGCCTTCTAGTCTGGGCGCTCGACAGGACGTGCGCACCCGCGATTCCGGCCCCCGGTCGGCGCGAAGTATAGCTGCGTCCTGCCCCTTCCTCCTGACCGTGGCCGCAATGAACGACCTGCACGACCCGCCCGACGGCAGCCGCCGACGGCTGATCCAGCAATGGGGCGCCATTCTGTGGCCCAGCTTTGTCGCGGCCGGCCTGGCCAGCGTGGTGTTCTTTGCGTTCGTCGATCCATTGCGCCTGCGCGACATCAGCTTCCCGCAGCATGCGATCAGTCGCGAGCTCGGTTATACGCTCGGCTTCTTCATGTTCTGGGGCGTCACCGCCGCCGCCAGCACCATCACCTGGTATCTGCTGCGCCCGATGCCCGGTGATGATGACGATGTGCCATTGGGCTGAGCATGGCGGATCGTCTGTCACTGCATCTGGTTCCACCACTGCCTCCGCAGCCTGCCCGGCAGCGACGGGTGCTGCGTTGGCGAGCGTGGCTGTCCGCCGTGCTGCTGGCCAGCTTCTATGCGCTGCCGTGGCTGCGCTGGGACGGCCGCCAGGCATTGCTGTTTGATCTGTCGGCACGCCGCTTCGATCTGTTCGGCTGGACGCTGTGGCCGCAGGATGTGGGCGTGCTGCTGGGCTTGATCGCCGTGCTGGCCACCGCGCTGGTGCTGCTGACCAACCTCGCCGGCCGGGTGTGGTGCGGGTATGGATGCCCGCAGACGCTGTGGAGCCGGCTGTTCCGCTGGATTGAGCAAGGCACCACGCGCTGGCTGCCCTCGCCCGGTGCCGCCCGTCTGGCCAGGCACGCGCTGTGGGCACTCGTGGCGGGATGGACCGGCATCACGTTCGTCGGCTTCTTCAGCCCGATGCACAGCCTGGTCGGCAACCTCTGGCCCCTGGCCTGGAGCGGCTGGGAAACGTTCTGGATCGTGTTCTACGCGGCGGCCACCTGGGGCAATGCCGGCTTCCTGCGCGAGCAGGTGTGCCGCGATCTCTGTCCGTATGCGCGCATCCACGGCGCGTTCTGCGACAGCGATACGCCGCGCATGCAGTACCACGCCCGGCGCGGCGAGCCGCGCGGTCCGCGCGTGGCCGGCCTCGGCGGGATCGATGCGCGGGGGCGTGGCCTGCTCGACCCGACCAGTGCGAACGACTACGCCTTCCGTGCCGCGCACGAAGATATCGCGGGGCCGATGCCGCACTTCAGCGCTGATCGCCTCGGCGATTGTCTGGACTGTGGCGCATGCGCCAGCGCGTGCCCGATGGGCCTGGACGTGCGCGCAGGGCCGTACCCGGACTGCATCGGCTGCGGTGCCTGCGTGGAGGCCTGCGATGCGCGTCTGCAGGCCTGGCAGTTCCCGGCGGGGCTGCTGCGCTACGCCAGCGACAACGCCCTGCAGCAGCGCCCTCGCCGCTGGCTGCGGCCGCGCACACTCGCAGCCGCCGGCACCCTGCTGGTGCTGCTGGGTATCGGTGTCCATCACATCGTGTAATGCCGGTGTCCCCAACGCCGCCCTGCCGCTACCCGGTCCCCCGACCGGTCTCAGCGCATGCGGGTGCGGGCACTCCTGGGCGGCACCAACTGCGCACGCCGCACGATGCCGAGCTGTTCGATGACCAGGGCCAGCTCATTGGTGACGCGCGTTCGCGCGGTGCCTTGAGCAGGCGGCACCAACCGCTCGAGCACACGCTGGTAGGTGGACCAGAATTCCGGGCCGCAGCCATGTTTCACGTAACTGGCTTCCAGCTCGGTTCGCACTCCGTCAGCCAAGTCATGTTCGCCGTATTCCATACGACCTCCGTGGGACTTGCTCTGCTTCAGGGACGACAGACACCCTCGGTGATAATGATTCACTTCGGGTTCACTTAAAATTTGCACGGTCTTCGCAGTAAGTCAATTACTGGAACAACCCGCATTCAACTCATGCTGAATTGTTCAGCAAAACCCTGCTTGTGCAATCGCATCATGCGATCGCAGTGATGACAGCACTATGTCAGGCGTTATGTCAGGCGTTCCGTGGCGTCGCCTGCACTGATCGAAGGCTGATGGGGCGCCACAAATCGCAGCAGTCGGTCCATCCCGCTGTGCGCAGGTGGGCCGCCCTGCACCGGATCGGCAAATGCCTGCCAATCGCCGGACGCCAATTGTTCGATCATTGCCGGCTCCACGCCCAGCCAGCGCATGCTCCAATACGGGAAATACCGTTTGGGCACGCGCGCGTGACCCAACGCCACAATTGCTCGGTGGCTGCGCGCCTGCAGCACCCGCTCGTGCACCGCCGATACGCCGTCATCAGGCCCTTCGAAGTACTGCAGGAAACGGCCACCATCGAAGAGAAGCACGCCGGTGACACCCGCCAGGCTGTTGAATCTCACCGCATCATCGACCAGTGCATCGAGTTGTTCGGCGGACAGCGGGCCCGCAACGTCGCTGACATACGCGACTGCGCAGAGGGGCATGGGACAAACTCCAACGGGTGCAAAGTGAATATGCTGGCACTTTCAGGTATATAAATAAAATGCGTTGCCTGAAGCGTTCAGAATCTAACGGGCGATCGCAAGGAACCCCGCCACTTTGTTTCGTCTGCGTGCGCCAGCTCCGGTCCGCAGATTACGGCCGCGATGGTGCCATCGCACTGCGGACCGCCTCGCTGAAGGCATCCAGCAGGAACGGCTTGGCGATCATCGCCATGCCGTTGTCGAGAAAGGCGGACCGCTCCTGAGCTTTCTCCGCATAGCCGGTCATGAACAATACCGGCAACGTCGGGCGGGATTGGCGCGCGATCTCTGCCAACTGGCGGCCATTGAGCCCCGGCAGTCCGACGTCGGTGATCAACAGATCGATCTTCTTCGATGAAGCAAGGATGGGAATGGCGCCATCGGCGTCCTCCACCACCTCGGCCGTGTAGCCCAGGTCTTCAAGCACCACCGTGACCAGCATCCGCACCTGCTCATCGTCCTCCACCACCAGGATCGACTGACCCGCACCCAGCGATACCGGCTGCACAGAGGCCACCTCTTCATCGGTGGCGGCGTCGTGCACCACAGGCATATACAGCGACACCGTGGTGCCCTGCCCCGGCGTGGAATCCACGGTGATGTGACCGCCGGACTGCTGCATGAAGCCGTAGATCATCGACATGCCCAACCCCGTTCCCTTGCCGATCGGCTTGGTGGTGAAGAACGGCTCGAAGATCCGTTCGACCACTTCGGGCGGCATACCGGTGCCGGAGTCGGACACGGCGACGACGGCATACTCACCCGCCGGCACCGCAAGAAGCTGGTGTTCTGCAACGTGCACGTGCGAGGTCCGCAGGATCAGCTCACCGCCATCGGGCATCGCGTCGCGTGCATTGATGGCCAGGTTGAGCAGCGCGCTCTCGAACTGGTTGCTGTCCAGATGGGCGCGCAACGGCGTGTCGCTGAGTACGGTGCGGATGCGGATCGTCTCGCCCAGTGTGCTGCGCAGCAGATGCTGCGTAGAGCCGACCAGCTCGTTGAGATCGACCGTTCTGGAATCCAGCGACTGCCGGCGGGAGAAGGCCAGCAGCCGCTGGGTCAAGGCGGCTGCACGCTGGCTGGAAGCGGTGGCCGCGTCCAGGAAACGTTCCAGGCCATCCATCCGTCCCATCTCCAGGCGCATGCGCACGATATCCAGCGAGGACAGGATGCCGGTCAACATGTTGTTGAAGTCGTGCGCGATTCCGCCGGTGAGTTGTCCGATCGCGTCCATTTTCTGCGACTGACGCAGGGCTGCTTCGCTGGCTTCGCGTGCGGCCATCTGGCGCTCCAGCTCGGCGGTGCGCTCGGCTACCATCGCTTCCAGATCCTGCGCGTGCTGCTGGCTGGTCTCCAGGGCGAGTTTGGACGCGGTGATATCGGTCACGAACACATGGAAGCCGTCGGGCTCGCCTGCGCTGTTGAAGCGCGGCGAGTAGCGGATTTCACTGTCGCGCCGGCGGCCGTCACTGAAGGGCCAATTGACCTCGAAGACGATGTGTTCGCCCGCCATCGCACGATCGATCATCGGCCGGCGCGTCGCCCATACTTCTTCGCCGAATACCTCCGGCACGCGCTTGCCGATCACCTCCGAGACGGGACGCTCGAACCAGGATTCATACGCCTTGTTCGCAAAGCGATACTGGAGATCGCGGTCGATGAAAGCGATCAGGACCGGCATCGCGTCGGCGACCAGGCGCAGTTCGGCTTCGCTGCGCTCCAGGGCTGCACGGCTGTCGGCCAGCGCCCGCATCTGATCACGGACCAGGAACTGCTTGTCGCGCGCACGCAGTGCACTGAGCACGGAACTGAGCAGCGAACTGCGACCCAGCGGGCGATCCAGCTCGATGGTGTTGATCGCCAGTTGCAGGTCGGGGTCGGCCAGCGGCCGCTTTTTCGAGCGAGGCGACCGCAGCAGGATGAACGGTATGTCCGACCAGGACGGCTGCCGGGCCAGTGGCGCCAGCAACGCACCTGCGCCCTTGGCGACCGCCTCCTCGGTCATCACCACCGCGCCCACGTCATCATCGAGCGCATCGGCCAACCGCGACAGGCTGTCCTGGATCGTGGTCCTCAGGCCGGAGGCGTTGAGCACGGTGGCGATGCTCTGCGCATCACGACCAAACGGCGCAAAGATGTGGACCACGCCGGAAACGGAGTCACTGCGCACTGGTGTGGCCCAGCAGGTGCGCCGTGTTGCCGACGAACTCTGGCGTGCCGGTCAGGATTCCCTTGAACTCATTGAGTGGCGCACTGAGCGAAATGCCCTTGCCGTCGATCTTCAGCTCGCGGATCGTGTTCTCGTGCGCACCGCCGCGATTCTTGATGACCGAGATCGCCTTGCGGATGCGCCCCTGCGATTCGAAGAAGCGGAACAGCACGACCGAATCGGCGATGTAGGAAACGTTGAGGTTGCCGGTCGACATGGTGCCAACCAACCCGTGTTGCGGATTGATCAGAATGGTCGCCACGCCCTTCTGGTTGAGATACGAGAGCATCTCGTGCAGCTGGAGCATGAGCTGCTTCTCCTGCGGCATCGCCGTGACGTAGCCGTTGAGGCTGTCGATCACCAGCAGCCGGCACTGACGCTCCTCGACCGCACGCCGCATGTTCCAGGCGAACTCACCTGGCGAAATTTCGGCCGGATCGACCTGCTGGATTTCCAGCAGACCCGACTCCAAGTGTTTGCTGAGATCGATGTCCAGCGATTCCGCGCGCGCCAGCAGGGTACCGATGCGCTCATCGAACTCGAAGATGCAGCAGTGCTCACCGCGCTCGCAGGCGGCCCAGACATACTGAAGCGCCACGTTGGTCTTGCCACTGCCGGCGGGGCCGGTGAGCAGGGTGCTGGTGCCCCGCAGCGGCCCGCCACCGAGCAGGCTGTCGATCTCGGCCACCCCGCTGCTGATGGGCGTACCGACGAACTTGGCATGGTGGTCCGAAGCAACCAACCGCGGGAAGACCTCCAGGCCGCCTTCGCGGATGGTCATGTCGTGATAGCCGGCCGTGAAATTCACCCCACGCAGTTTCTGCACATGCATGCGGCGCCGCGCGGGACCAAAATCCAGCGTCAGGCGTTCCAGGGACACCACGCCGTGGCAGAGGCTGTGCAACTGGCCATCGCGCTCTTCACCGGTGGCGGTCATGTCGTCTACCAGTACGACCGTTGCACTCTTCGGGGCGAAGAACTGCTTGAGCGACAGAATCTGGCGACGGTACCGCAGCGGATCCTGCGACAGCAGCCGCAACTCGGACAGCGAATCGAACACCACCCGGTGCGGCTTGATGCGCTCGACCTCGCCCAGGATCAGCTTGACCGTCTCGTCCAGCTCCACCTCCCAGGAGTGCAGCACGGACTGCATGCGGCCGTCGCCCAGCGCTTCTTCCGCCGAGGCCAGCTCGAACAGGTCCAGCCCATCCAGGGACCAGCCGTGCGCATTGGCAACTTCGCGCAGCTCGTCAGCCGTCTCGGAGAGCGTGATGTACAGGCAGCGCTCCCCCTTGCTCAGGCCATGCAGCAGAAACTGCAGGGACAGCGTGGTCTTGCCCGATCCCGGCGGCCCCTCGAGCAGGTAAAGCCGCCCCTGGGGAAAGCCTCCGCCAAGAATGCTGTCGAGCCCTTCGATCCCGGTTGCTACGCGCGCTTTTTGTGTCTGCATAAGGCTGCCAAAGTGGACGGCCGCAGCATACGAAGCCCGTTGTGTAGGCCCTGTCGGCTATGGCCTCCGAAACTGAATGGAGGCCCACAACGCACAAAGCCCGCTTTCGCGGGCTCTGGGCTACTTTCTATTTGGAGGCCTGGGTCGGAATTGAACCGGCGTACGCGGATTTGCAGTCCGCTGCATGACCACTCTGCCACCAGGCCGGTGACCCTACGATCATCGAAGGCATGTTGCGTGCCCCGATAAAACAAGACCCCGAGAACGGGGCCTGGTCAGGATTTGGAGCGGGAAACGAGACTCGAACTCGCGACCTCAACCTTGGCAAGGTTGCGCTCTACCAACTGAGCTATTCCCGCAAAATCAAGCGTGTATGTTACCGAAACCACTCGAAACACACCAGCTTTTTCACACTTTTTTTCACATCCCGGCCGATGCGTCCGGACCGGATGCCCGCGTGCCATCGCGGAGAAAAACAAGGCCCCAAGGGGGCCTTGTCGAAATCTGGAGCGGGAAACGAGACTCGAACTCGCGACCTCAACCTTGGCAAGGTTGCGCTCTACCAACTGAGCTATTCCCGCAGACTTTCGCTTGCCCCGACGGCACCGCACCCTGAGGCGCTGGAGGCTGTCGGCCCCTCGACCTGCGTCGAAGGAGCGCTATTCTGTCGGAATTCCTTCACGTCGTCAACATCCTTTTCGCACCCTGTCAGTGCGCTGCCGCATCACGCCCAACGGCCCGCGGCGGCACCAGCTCAGCCCCTCGCTCCCTGTGAATTCGCCGCCATGCCACACCATTTCCGCATCGCCCGCTTTGCCATCGCCGGTGCCCTCTTCGCGATCGCAGCCTTCGCTGTCGTCGGCACGACCACCCCCGCCTTATCCAACGCCTGGCTGATGCTGACCGACAGAAGCAACATCCTTCCTGCTGAATCGTCGATCGTGTCGTTCGAACCCTACGTCATCAACCAGGGCTCATCGAACTACTGGCTGTACGGCAAAGACCGCACGAACTACTACCACTTCGCACATACGGAGCAGGCGCTCTACGTGTACGTGCCGGTCAGCAATACATGCCCCGGGTTCGATCAGCGGAACATCCACACCTGGTGCAACGTCCGGATCGGGAAGCGCCACTGACCGTCGAAGCACACAAACGAAAAAAGCGACCCGGAAGGTCGCTTTTTTCGTTGCATCGCATCGGGACGAATCACGATGGAATGCGGTATCTGGAGCGGGAAACGAGACTCGAACTCGCGACCTCAACCTTGGCAAGGTTGCGCTCTACCAACTGAGCTATTCCCGCTTGGGAGGCGAAATTCTACAGCCAAATGCATCCCTGTCAACAGCCCTCACGCATTCTTTTTCGCTTTGGCGTTCTCACGCGCAAGGCGCTCGTCTTCGCGCAGGCTCGGCCACGCGGCGTGCAGGTATTGCAGGCCCGACCACAGCGTCAGGATCGAGGCGATCGCCAGGGTCCAGTCACCGATGTGGAAGACCTCGGTGCCCATCCAGATGTCCTGCATCGGGGTGTGCGGTGCGACCGAGTACAGCAGGCACAGCAGCGCGACCATCTGCGCGGTGGTTTTCACCTTGCCGATCACTGCCACACGCACCTTGGCGCGCTGCCCGATTTCCGCCATCCATTCGCGCAGTGCCGACACGGCGATTTCACGGCCGACGATCACGGCCGCCCAGACCGCCATCCACGCGGTGGGATGGCCCTGCACGATCAGGAACAGCGCCACGGCCACCATCAGCTTGTCCGCGACCGGGTCGAGGAAAGCGCCGAATGCGGACTGCAGGTCGTAGCGGCGGGCGATCCAGCCGTCGAGCCAGTCGGTGAGCGCAGCCAGGCCGAAGATCGCCGCCGAGGCGAAATTGGTCCACTTGTAGGGGAGATAGAACACCAGCACCAGGACGGGGATCATCACGATCCGCAGCAGGGTCAGCCAGGTGGGGAGGGTCAACTTCATTGCGTCTCTCTACTCGCCCGCCGCGTCGGGCGTGGGCAGTCCATGAAGGTTAGCGTAGATACGCGCAGCGAGGGCGTCATTGATGCCGTCCACTTTCGCGATTTCCGCTTCGCCGGCGGCTTTCAGGCCGACCAGGCCGCCGAAATGTTTGAGCAGGCTGGCGCGCCGGCGCGGGCCGATCCCAGGAATATCCTCGAGTTTGCTGGTCATCCGGGCCTTCTGTCGGCGACCGCGGTGGCCGGTGATGGCGAAGCGGTGGGCCTCGTCACGCACCTGCTGGATGAACTGCAGCGCCGGTGAGGCCGCGCCCGGGCGCAGTTCGCGGCCGTCCGGCATGACCAGGGCTTCATGCCCTGCCCTGCGCTCCACGCCCTTGGCCACGCCGACCAGCATCACCCCTTCCACGCCCAGATCGGCCAGCGCGGACTGCGCCTGGGCCAGCTGGCCGGCGCCGCCGTCGATCAGCAGCAAATCCGGTAGTACCCCGTCCTCTTCCACCGCGCGGCGGAAGCGCCGCTCGATTGCCTGGCGCATGGCCGCATAGTCATCGCCGGGCTCGATGCCACTGATGTTGAAACGGCGGTACTGGCTGCGCACCGGGCCGGCCGCATCGAACACCACGCACGAGGCCACGGTGGCTTCGCCCATGGTGTGACTGATGTCGAAACACTCCACGCGCTTGACCTGCTCGGTCAGGCCGAGCATCTGCCGGAGGTCTTCGCTGCGTGCGTGCTGCGCGGTCCGGCTGCCGAGCTCGGTCACCAGAGTGATCTGCGCATTGCGTGCGGCCAGTTCCACGTAGCCCGCGCGCTCGCCGCGCACGTTCCAGCGCAGCTGCACCTTGTGCTCGGCCGAGGCGCTCAACGCCGATTCGATCAGGCTGGCATCCGGGATTTCGCGATCGAGCAGGATCTCGCGCGGTGGCGCGTGCTCGGCGTAGTACTGGGACACGAACGCGCCCAGCACTTCATCGGCACTCTCTTCGCCATTGGTGCGCGGGAAGAACGGCCGCGTGCCCATGTTGCGGCCATCACGGAAAGCCAGCAGCAGCACGCAGGCACTGGCGCCCTGGGTGGCGCAGGCCAGCACGTCCAGATCCGCCGCGCGGCCGTCCACGTACTGGCGGGTCTGCATGCTGCGCAACGAGGCGATCAGATCGCGCAGGCGCGCGGCCTGCTCGAATTCCAGTGCTTCGCTGGCGGCCTGCATCTGGGTGCCGAGCTCGCGCGCAAGCTGATCGCTCTTGCCTTCCAGGAACATCGAGGCGCGGCGTACCGACTCGGCGTAATCGTCCGGCGCGACCAGCTCCACGCACGGCGCGCTGCAGCGGCCGATCTGGTACTGCAGGCAGGGTCGCGAGCGGTTGCGGAACACGCTGTCTTCGCAGCTGCGCAGCTTGAACAGCTTGTGCATCAGGTTGAGCGTTTCGCGCACGGCGGTGACGCCCGGGTACGGACCGAAGTACCGCCCCGGCACCGCACGCGGGCCACGGTGCAGCGCGATGCGCGGCCATTGCTCGCGGGTCAGCAGCACGTGCGGATAGGTCTTGTCGTCACGCAGGGAGACGTTGTAGCGCGGTGAGAGCGACTTGATCAGCTGGTTTTCCAGCAGCAGCGCCTCGGCCTCCGAGCGGGTCACGGTCACGTCCATGCGCGCGACCTGCGAGAGCATCGACATGATCCGCGTGGTCTTGGGCGTGCCGTTGAAATAGCTGCCCACGCGGTTGCGCAGCGCACGCGCCTTGCCGACGTACAGCAGGGTGTCGTCGGCGGCGTACATGCGGTACACGCCGGGGGCGGTGCTCAGGTGGGCCGCAAATGCCTTGCCATCGAAGGCGGGGGCGGAAGAAACAGTCATTCGTTGATCGGCACGTCGCTCAGGACACCACTGACGGGGTCGAATCGAAGCACGGCGTGGGCATCGGTCTCGGCGATCCAGACCGCGCCACCGCCCAATGCCAGGCCAGCCGGGCCATGCAGGCGCCGCGGCAACTCCAGCGTGCTCAGCTCACCGCCGCCCAGGCGCAGCGTGCGCAGGCGACCGTTGCCGGCATCGGCGATCCACAGCAGCGGCGCATCCGGACTCAGGGCAATTGCCTGCGGGTACTGCAGCAGCGCCGACGCGCGTGCGCCGTCCTGCTCGCCAAAGGTCCACAGGCCCTGCCCGACCAGCGTCTGCACCAGATCGCCACGCAGCTGCATGGCACGGACCGACGAGCCCAGTGCGTCGCAGACGTACAGCACCTGCTGGACCGCGGCGACCGAGCACGGTTGCGCGAACGCGGCCATGTGCCCACTGCCATCGCGCTCGTCGATCGCCCCGCTGCCGGCGCGCCACTGCAGGCTGCGCTGGCCAAGGTGATAGCTCCAGATGCGGTTGTCGCCGGCCATCGCGATGTGGATCTGGTTGTCGGCGACCGCCAGCCCCTGCGGATGGTTGAGCGCGGTGTAGCGTGGGTCGGCGACCGGCCCTTCGATGGGCTCACCGGGGCGGCCGGTGCCGCACAGCGTGTCGACCTGGCCGGAGAGCAGATGGATGCGGCGCAGGGCATGGTTGCCGGTGTCGGCCACGTACAGCCATTCGCGCTCCAGCGCGAGGCCCTGCGGATGGTGGAAGGCCGCCTGGGCCTGGTCCCCATCCATGAAATCGGCGGTGCCCATGCCGAACTGGCGCAGCACGCGGCCACCATGGCTGCACTCGAGCACGCGGTGATGGCCGGTGTCGGCGATGTACAGGCGCTCGGTGGTCACCGCCAACCCGGTCGGAAAGCGCAGCGGCAGGCGCGGCTCGGGGCTCAGCTCACGGGCGCCGTGCAGATCCTCATCGGACGGCCGCGAGCTGCCTTCGCACAACGCAGCAAGGGAGCGTTCCAGTTCCCCGCCGAGACCGACCAGACGCTCGCGCTCGCGCCCCTGCGCATCGAGCAGGACCAGGGTCGGCCATGCGTTCACGCCGAACCGGCGCCAGCCATCCCAGTCCGCATCCAGCAGGGCCGGCGCGTTCAGCCCCTGGCGGCGCAGCAGCTTGAGGGACTGATCAGGATCGCGCTCGCCATCAAAACGTGGCACCTGCAGCACCAGCAGCTGCAGCTTGCCCGGGTGGCGTGACTGCCACTGGGCCAGCTCGGCCAGCCGCTGCGCGCACCATACCGAGGCGGCGTTGACGAAGGCCAGCACGACCGGCCGCCCCTGCAACTCGGCCAGGGTGGTCGGTGTGGCGTTGAGCCAGGTGGCGAACTCGGGCAGATCCTGGACGGGCTGGACGTTCATGCCCCGATTATGCCGGACGACGCGTCATGCCACCGTCGTGCCACGGTCACGGGTGTGCTGCCCACCAGGCCTCGGCACGCGCCAGATCGCCCGGGGTATCGATGCCGGGCGGGAACTCGGCGGGGGTCAGCGCCACACTGATGCGGTGCCCCGCTTCCAGCACGCGCAGCTGCTCCAGCGACTCCAGCTGCTCCAGCGTGCCGGCCGGCAACGCGGCAAACTGGCGCAGGAAACCGGCGCGGTACCCGTAGATGCCGATATGGCGCAGCCAGTGCGGGCCGGGCAGCGTGTCGCGTGAGCGCGCGAAGGCATCGCGGTGCCATGGAATCGGCGCGCGGCTGAAGTACAGCGCGTCCAGGTTCTGCTTGCGCACGACCTTGACCACGTTCGGGTCGAACAGGGTTTCAGCGTCGTCCACCGGCGTGGCCAGCGTGGACATCTCCGCACCGCTGTAGACCAGGGCTTCGGCCACCGCACGGATGCCTTCGGCCGGGGCAAAGGGCTCATCGCCCTGCAGGTTCACCACCAGGGTGTCATCGGACCAGCCCGCCTGCGCGGCGCACTCGGCCAGCCGATCGGTGCCGGAGGCGTGCTCGGCGGAGGTCATCGCCACGCGCACCTCGGCCAGGCCCTGCAGGGCATCGGCGATGCGCTGATCGTCGGTGGCCACCCACACCTCGCGCGCGCCCGCGAGCAGCGCGCGTTGCGCCACGCGCAGCACCAGCGGCTCGCCGCCGAGCAGGCGCAGCGGCTTGCCCGGCAGCCGGGAGGCGGCATAACGGGCGGGAATGGCGACGACGAACTCGACGGAAGCGCTCATGGGGGATGACCTGTACGAAAGGAATGCAGTCAGAGACGCAGTGTGCCGCAACCGGCACCGGGCCCGTCAACGCTTGCCGAGCTTCTCGACGCGGTCCAGCAGGCTGATCCAGAACGCCGCTGGCAGCTCGGCCGACAGCGGCACGGCGAAGTGCCATTCGGTCGCGAAGGCCTTGCACTTGACCGCGTCCTTCTCGGTCATCAGCACCGGCAGTTCGCTGCCGAAGCGCAGATCCGCTGGCTGGTAGGCATGGTGATCGGCGAAGGCATGCGGCACCACACCGATGCGATGCGCACGCAGCATGTCGAAGAAGCGCTGCGGATTGGCGATACCGGCCACCGCATGCACGCGCTGGCCCTGGAAATGCGAGAGGCGCCGCGCGCGGCCGCCCTGCAGCGGCTGTGCGCTGTCGATACGCAGCTGCATGGGCCATTCGCCGAAGCCGCAGGCGGTCTGTGCCTCGGTACCATCGCTGGCCTGGCCCATGTTGACCACGCGGAAATCGCAGTCGCGCGCGCGGCTGGCCGGCTCGCGCAGCGGCCCGGCGGGAATCAGCCGACCGTTGCCGTAACGACGCTGGGCGTCGACCACTTCAATTTCGATGTCGCGCGCCAGCCGATAGTGCTGCAGCCCGTCGTCGCAGACGATGATGTCGCAGCCCGCCTCGACCAGTGCCTTGCCGGCCGCCACACGGTCCGCATCCACCCGCACCGGCACGCCGGTTTTCCAGGCGATCAGCACCGGCTCGTCGCCGCCGACGGCGGTATCGGTACTGGCCAGCACCCAGCGCGGTGTGCCCGCATCGTCGCGACCATAGCCACGGCTGGCGACCCCCGGCTTCCAGCCCGCTTCGCGCAGGCGGTTGACCAGGGCGATCGTGAGCGGGGTCTTGCCGGTGCCACCGGCGGTGACGTTGCCGACCACCACCACCGGCACCGGCAGTGAATGCCGTTTCAACCAGCGACGGCGATACGCCATCCGGCGCAGCGCGATCGCCGCGCCGTACAGCGGCGACGCCAGGCGTGCCAGGAACGGGATGGCGCTGCCGTCGTACCAGTACGACGGCGTGTGGGTGCCCTTGCCTGCCATCAAGGCTGCCTTTCGCGGAACTGCATCTTGTGCAGATGCTCGTACAGGCCACCCAGCGCCAGCAGCTCGTTGTGCGTGCCGCGCTCGACGATGCGGCCATGGTCCATCACCAGCACCTGATCGGCATGTTCGATGGTGGACAGACGGTGCGCGATCACCAGCGTGGTGCGCTCGGGCATCAGACGCTGCAACGCATCCTGCACCAGGCGCTCGGATTCGTTGTCGAGCGCGGCGGTGGCTTCATCCAGGATCAGGATCGGCGCGTCGCGCAGGATCGCACGGGCGATCGCCAGGCGCTGACGCTGGCCGCCGGAGAGCAGCGCACCGTTTTCGCCTACCGGGGTCTGCAGCTGCTGTGGCATGCGCGCGATGAACTCCCACGCATTGGCCGCTTCGGCGGCAGCGCGGATCTGCTCTTCGGTCGCGTCCATGCCGTAGGCGATGTTGGCGCCCACGGTGTCATCGAACAGCATGACCTTCTGCCCGACCATCGCCACCTGGCGACGCAGGTCGGCCAGCGGATAATCGTCCAGCGCCACCCCATCCAGCGTGATGCGGCCACCGCTGGGTTCGTAGAAGCGTGGCACCAGCCGGATCAGGCTGGTCTTGCCGCTGCCGGAACGACCGACAATCGCCGTCACGGTGCCAGGCTTGGCCACGAAACTGATGTCATCCAGCGCGATGCCGGTGTCTTCGCGATAGCGCAGCATCACGTGCTCGAACGCAAGCTCGCCACGTGCACGGCCGATCCGCTGGATGCCTTCATCGCGTTCGACCGGCATGTCCAGAATCCCGAACAGGCGCTCGGCCGCCGCCACACCGCGCGAGATCGAGGTCTGCACACTGGTCAGGCGACGCAGCGACGGAATGATCGCCATCATCGAGGTCATCAGGCCCATGAACTGGCCCGCGTTGAGTTTGCCGGCCAACGCCTCGCGGGTGGACACCCACACGATCACCGCCAGCGCCAGGGCCGCCAGGAACTGCACCGTGCTGGAGGCCAGCGCGCGCGTGGTTTCGACCTTCATGTTCAGGCCGAGCATGCGGTTGGCAAGCCGGGAATAGCGCGAGATTTCGTGCGCCTGGGTGCCATGCACCTTGACTTCCTGCTGCGCGGCCAGGGACTGTTCGGCGGTCTGCGCCATGCCGCCCATGCCATCCTGGATGCCACGGCTGATCCGGCGGTAGCGCTTGCCCACGATCGACACGATCACGCCGATCAGCGGCACCACCACCAGCATCGCCATGGTGACCTTGACGCTCATCTGCAGCATCACCACCAGCATCGCGATGATGGTGAGGGTATCGGCCACCAGGGTCTTGAGCGCATCCGCGCTGGCCTGGGTGACCTGCTCGGTATCGAAGTTCAGGCGGCTGACCATCACCGGCGTGGCCTCGGCATCGAAATGCGAGGACGGCAGGTGCAGGTACTTCTCCAGTACCTGCTCACGCAGATCGCGCACCACGCTGCGGCCGGTGCGGGCCAGTGCGTAATCGCTGACCAGGGTGGCCAGACTGCGCATCATGAACAACCCGAGGATGGTCAGCGGCAGGATCACCGCCATGCGCGGCTCCGGGTTGACGAAGCCCCGGTTGACCAGCGGCTCCATCAGCTTGGTGAAGCTGTACCCGGCCAGGGCCTCGATCACCATCGCGACCACGGCCGCGACCATGAACACCCAATAGGCACCGGTATACCCGAGCAGGCGCTTGTAGATCGGCCAGACGGGGGAATGTTTCTTGCTCATGGACGCACCTCCGGCGCGGTAGCGATGGCGATGCGGCGGAAGCCCAGCTGGCCCAGAGCATCCTGGGCCGTGACGACAGCCTGGTAAGGCGTGCGCGCGTCGGCGCGCAACAGTACGGTCTGTTCCCGATCGCTGCCGGCCACGGCGGCAATCGTCTGCTTGACCGACTCGACGTCGGTGCGCAGCACCTCCTGATCGTTGACGAAGTAACGCCCTTCGGCATTGACCAGCACGCTCAGCGAGCGCGGCGGCTCGGTGGTGTCCTGCTGGCTGGCGGTCGGCAGCTGCAGCTGCAGCGTCGAACGCGCATCGAAGGTGGTGGTGACCACGAAGAAAATGATCAGAACGAGGATCACATCGATCAGGGGAACCAGATCGATATGCGGCTCGTCCTGGATCCGGTCATTGCGGATGCGCATCCGTCAGCCCTTGACCGTGACCGGTGCCGCACCAGACGGCGCACCCGCGCCGCGCGGCGCGTTGTTCATCACGCCCGGGCGACCATCAAGCGCATCCAGCAGCGCCGACGCCTCCTGCTCCATCTCGATCACGTAGCCGGCGATGCGGCCTTTGAAATAGCGATGGAACATCAGCGCCGGAATCGCCACGATCATGCCGGTGGCGGTGCAGACCAGCGCCTTGCCGATACCGCCGGCCAGCTGGTTCACATCGCCCACGCCGTGGTCGAGGATGCCCATGAACATCTGGATCATGCCGACCACCGTGCCGAGCAGGCCCAGCAGCGGGCCGGCCGAGGCGATCGTGCCGAGGGCATTCAGGAACCGCTCCATGCGGTGAACCAGATGCCGGCCGGCATCTTCGATGCGCTCGCGGATCTGATCGCGCGGACGGTTGCGCGCTTCCAGCGCCGTCGCCAGCAGTGCGCCCAGCGGCGAGTTGCCGCGCAGCGACTGGATGTGACTCGGGTCGAGCTTGCCGCGCGCGGCCCAGTTGCGCACTTCCTGACCCAGCCCGGGGGGCAGGACTTCATTGCGCCGCAGGGTCCAGAAACGCTCCAGGACGATTGCCAAAGCCAGTACGCCCAACAGCAGCAGCGGCAGCATCGGCCAGCCACCGGCCTTGACCAGTTCCCACACGTTTCAATCCTCCGGCCCAGCGGCCGCCTGTTTGATCGCCGATAGGATAGCAGCCGGCCGGCTCCGCTCCGCGGCATCCCACCAACGCCGCTCGAAAACCCGTTGTTCACGTACCTGCAGGCCTTCACGCCCGAGCCAGACGCGAACCGCGCCACTGTCGGCAGTGCTCAGCACTTCTGCGCCGATCGCCTGCCAGCGCGCGACCACCTCCGCACGCGGGTGGCCGAACCGGTTGCGGTGACCCGCCGAGACGATCGCCAGCCGGGGCGCGACCGCTGCCACCCACGCCGGCGTGGACGAGCTGGCGCTGCCATGGTGTGGGACGAGCACCGCTTCGGCCGCCAGCAGGGCCGCATGGTGCTGGACCAGCAGGGCCTCGCTGCGCTTTTCGATGTCGCCGGCCAGCAGGATCGCCCCCTGGCTGGTTTCCAGCCGCAGCACGCAACTGCTGTCATTGATGGACTGCGGCTCGTCGCGCGGTGGATGCAGTACCCGGAACGTCACCCCGTCCCATTGCCAGGATTGCCCCGCATGGCAGGCCGACGCGCGGCCGCGCAGGGCATCAGGTGGCGCCTGCAACAGGGCGTCCGGAAAGCTGCGGCGTACACCGCGCAGCCCCCCGGTATGGTCGCGGTGGTCATGGCTGATCATGATCCGGTCCAGCCGCCCCTGCCCCAGCGCACGCAGGGTGGGCACCACGATCCGCTCGCCCGCGTCGAAGCCATCGTCGGCCCCCGGGCCGGTGTCGTACAGCAGCGTGTGGCGGCGCGTGCGCACTGCTACCGCCAGGCCCTGCCCCACATCCATCACCAGCAGTTCCACTTCGCCCTCGGCCGGCCCATGACGCGCCGGCCACAGCAGCGGCAGGCACAGCAGCAGCGCGGGAACCCGGCCACCGCTGCCGCGCGGCAGCAGCAGCCAGAACACCCCGAACAGGGCCGAGATCAGTGCCCAGCGGCTGGACTGCGGCAGCCACCACAGCGACAGCTCGCTGCGCGCGGCGAACCCGAACAGCCACCAGCTCGCCTCGAAGCACCACGCGGCCAGCTGCCACGGCCAGCGTCCGGCACCGTCGATCAGCGCCTCCAATGCAGTGCCCAGCAGGGCCAGCGGCACGACCACCATCGTCCACCAGGGTATCGCCACCAGGTTCACCAGCGGCCCCGCACGCGAGGCCTGCCCGAACAGCGCCACGGTCAACGGCAGCAGCGCCACGGTCGCCACGCCCTGCGCGCCCAGGAACCCCCGCAACCAGCCCTGCTCGCGCCCGGGCAGGCACCAGATCAGCCACAGCACGCCGGCAAAGCTCAGCCAGAAGCCAGGCGCAAGGACGGCGAGCGGGTCGAACAGCAGCATCGCCAGCGCCGCCAGGGAGAGCGACTGCGCCACGGTTGCCCGCCGCCGGCTGCAGCGCGCAGTGGCCACCACCGCGATCATCAGCAAGGTGCGCACCGTCGGCAGCGCGAAACCCGCTGCGGCGGCGTACAGCGCCGCGCCTGCGACGGCCGCCGCCGCGGCCCCCATCGGACGCGGTACGTACAGGCCAAGCATCGGCAGGCACCGCCAGAGCCCGCCCGCCAACAGAGCAGCGACGCCGGCCACCACGCCGACATGGAAGCCGGAGATGGCCACCAGGTGGGTCACCCCCAGCGCACGCAGGTCGTCCCAGTCGGCCTGGCTCAGGCCGCGGGTATCGCCCAGTGCCAGCGCCTGGACGAAGCGACGGCCGTCGCCCTGGATCGCCCTGGCGATCGCGTTGGCCATCCGCTCGCGCCACGCAGGCAATCCGGTCGGCTCACCCAGCGGATGCGCCTGGGCAGGCTCCCGCACGTACCCGCTGCCAGCCACCCGCTGCCGCAACGCATAGCCCTCGGCGTCGAACCCGCCCGGGTTCACCCGCCCGCGCGGCGGCCGGACACGAACCGTGAGCGACCAGCGTTCGCCGGCCCGGAGTGTGCGCCGCCGATCATCGGCCGCGCCACGGAACCCGTCATACCAGCCCAGTGCCAGGTCACGGCCGCGAAGTTCGGTTGGCATCGTCGCACCTTCGTCCACCCGGAACAGGAACCGGGTACCGCCGGGGCCGTGTTGAGGCAGGCTGATCACGCGCCCGTGCAGCGCATGGTCCACCGCCGGGCCTCCGGGGGGCAGCTGCTGCGCCAGCCCGGCGTGACCGTGCACGGCGGCCCAGCCGATACCGAAGAGGACAGCGCCGAGGAGGCGGAAGCGGCCGGGCAGGATCCAGGACACGATGCCGAACGCTGCTGCGGCAACGCCCCACCCCAGCGGCAGCAGCCGGGGCGAGAAGACGATCACGCAGATGCCTGCCAGCAAAGCGACGGCACACGCCTTGCCGAAGATCGGAACAGACGCGTGTGCAGGCATGCCGCCGGTGTGTAGTGCTCGCCGCATGTGCAGCACCCGGGAAACCCTGAGTGTCGACGGCGGGCGCAGTGCGGGGTATCAGTGCGCCATGCAGGCCGTTGTCAGGAAACGCACAAAGCAAAAAAGCCAACCCGAGGGCTGGCTTTTCTGTTGTGCCACGACAGTCTCCGGGACTGAAGTGGTGGGCGGTACAGGGTTCGAACCTGTGACCCCTACCATGTCAAGGTAGTGCTCTACCGCTGAGCTAACCGCCCGTTTTACTTTCCTGCCCCGCTGCGAATGCGTCGGTGCAGGCCGCGTATATTACGGACGCCCCCTGGAAAGCGCAACACTTTTGTGAAGATATTTCACAACGTGGTGTTCAGCCCAGACTGGCTTCCTTCAACTTGCGGATCTGATCACGTACACGGGCCGCATCTTCGAACTCCAGATCGCGGGCGTGCTGGTACATCTGCTGCTCCAGGGCCTGCAGGCGCTTGGCGATCTGGGCCGGCTCCATTGTGCGGTAATCGGTGGACTCTTCAGCCACTCGCCCGCCCTTGCCTTTGCCCTTCCCTTTGCCGCGCGACTCTTTCTCGGCCGCTTCCGAACGCGCGCCTTCGAGCACATCGGTGATCGGACGCAGCACCGACTTGGGCACGATGCCGTGCAGTTCGTTGTATTCGACCTGCTTGGCGCGGCGGCGGTCGGTCTCGTCGATCGCGGCCTGCATCGAGCGTGTCATCTTGTCCGCATAGAGGATCGCCTTGCCGCGCAGGTTGCGCGCGGCGCGGCCGATGGTCTGGATCAGCGAACCGGTCGAGCGCAGGAAGCCTTCCTTGTCGGCATCGAGGATCGCCACCAGCGACACTTCCGGCATGTCCAGGCCTTCGCGCAGCAGGTTGATGCCGACCAGCACATCGAACTTGCCCAGGCGAAGATCGCGGATGATCTCCACCCGCTCGACGGTGTCGATATCCGAGTGCAGGTAACGCACGCGGATGCCGTGTTCGGTCAGGTATTCGGTGAGGTTCTCGGCCATGCGCTTGGTCAACGTGGTGACCAGCACGCGGTCGCCCAGCTTGATGCGCTCGTTGACCTCGGACATCAGATCATCGACCTGGGTGCCGACCGGACGGATCTCGACCACCGGATCGATCAGGCCGGTCGGGCGCACGACCAGTTCGGTAATTTCGCCTTCGGTCTCGCGCAGCTCATACGGCCCCGGCGTAGCCGAGACATAGATGCTGCGCGGGCAACGCTCTTCCCACTCTTCAAACCGCAGCGGACGATTGTCCAGCGCCGAGGGCAGGCGGAAACCGAACTCGACCAGGGTTTCCTTGCGCGAGCGGTCGCCTTTGAACATCGCGCCGATCTGCGGAATGGTCACGTGCGATTCGTCGATCACCAGCAGCGCGTCCGGCGGCAGGTAGTCGAACAGCGTTGGCGGCGGATCGCCGGCGTTCTTGCCGGTGAGATGGCGCGAGTAGTTCTCGATGCCGTTGCAGTAGCCGACCTCGGCCATCATCTCCAGATCGAACTGGGTGCGCTGCGCCAGACGCTGTGCTTCCACCAGTTTGTTCTGCTCGTACAACTGCTCAAGGCGAACCTTCAACTCAGCCTTGATCGTGTCCACCGCCGACAGCACGCGCTCGCGGGTGGTCGCGTAGTGGGTCTTGGGATAGATCGTGTAGCGCATCATCTTGCGCAGGCTCTCACCGGTCAGCGGATCGAACATGCTGATCTGCTCGACCTCGCCTTCGAACAACTCGATGCGCACCGCTTCGCTGTCCGATTCGGCCGGGAACACATCGATCACTTCGCCGCGCACCCGGAAGGTGCCACGGTGCAGCTCGAACTCGTTGCGGGTGTACTGCAGCTGGGTCAGGTGCTTGATCAGGTCGCGCTGGTCGATCCGCTCACCGGTGGACAGGATCAGGCGCATCGACAGATAGTCCTCCGGCGCGCCGAGGCCGTAGATCGCCGATACCGTCGCCACCACGATCGCATCCGGGCGCGACAGCAGTGTCTTCGTCGCCGCCAAGCGCATCTGCTCGATGTGCTCGTTGATCGAACTGTCCTTCTCGATGAAGGTGTCCGACGACGGCACATAGGCCTCCGGCTGGTAGTAGTCGTAGTAGCTGACGAAATACTCGACTGCGTTGTGCGGGAAGAACGATTTGAACTCGCCGTACAGCTGCGCGGCCAGGGTCTTGTTCGGTGCCATCACCAGGGTCGGCTTCTGCACCCGCTGGATCACGTTGGCGACCGTGTAGGTCTTGCCGGAACCGGTCACGCCGAGCAGGGTCTGCTTGGCGATGCCCGCCTCGAAGTTGGCGGTCAGTTTCTCGATGGCCGCCGGTTGGTCGCCCGCTGGCGAATACGGGGATTCAAGTTGGAAACGATCGCTCATGGTGCCGCCACTGCCGGGAAGCCTTCAGTATAACGGCCGGGTTGGTGACGGCCGGTTGAGGGTTGCACCGATGCTTCATGGCTGGTCAGGCTGATGTTCAGGCTGCACGTCAGGCGGCAACCTCAAGGCTTCCCCGCTGACGGAGGTCCTGTCCCGTGCGCCGGTCCACTCACCGTTACCGATGTGCCGGGCTGACCCTGCTGGAGCTGATGGCCACCCTGGTGATTCTCGGGCTGCTGGTTGCCTTTGCAGGACCCAGCCTCGTCGAGACGGTGTCCAATCTGCGCGCGGATGCGCTGCGGATGCAGCTGAACTCGGCCTTCGCCGGTGCGCGCCTGGCCGCGGTGACCCGCCGGGAAATCGTCAGCGTCTGCCCCAGCGACGATGGTCGGCGGTGCACCGCGGAATGGAGCAAGGGATGGATGACCTACCGCGATCCCCTGCGCAGCAGGCAACCCGCTATCGAGAAGGACATCCTGCAGTACTACCCCGGTCAGACCGGCCTGACCCTGCTGGCCCCGGCCACGGCCGGGCGCCCTCGCCTGCGGTTCCGACCGGACGGTCGCAGCATGGGAGTCAATCAGAGCGTCATCATCTGCGCGCGCGGCCGCCAGCACAGCAAAGTGATCGTCAGCAACAGCGGGCGCGCCCGCTCGGTGATCCTCCGGGACCCAATCCCCTGCGAGCCATGACGGCCAGGGGAGTGGACCGTCAGAAACGACAAAAGCCGCGATTGCTCGCGGCTTCTGCAGAATCTGGCGCCCGAAGTTGGACTCGAACCAACGACCCCCTGATTAACAGTCAAGTGCTCTAACCGGCTGAGCTATTCGGGCGGGGAGGCGCATTGTACGGGCCCCTCGCGCGGAGGGCAACACCCCGGCGCAAGGTTCCGCTCAGCACGTTACCAACATTCGGAAAGCGTGCCGCCACTGGTCTTGACGTTGGCCTGGTTGATGCCGAGGTCGCCGCACTTGTCCTTGGCCTGATTGCCCTGCGCGGTCGCGGACAGCGTAAACGCGGACTGCGTGCCAACAAAGCCGACACTGTAGGCCGCGGTGCCGCCTTCGCGCGGCGAGCTGATCGACGAGCCGCCACCGGGCAACGTGAAGCCCTCGTAGGTGTTCTGCGTGGTGTGGTAGCGCTCGGCCAGCTGCGCATACTCGACCAGATCCGCCTTGACCTGGCCACGCTTGGACTTGCGGGTCTGCTCCACGTAGCTCGGGTAGGCGATACCGGCCAGGATCGCCATGACGATCACCACCAGCATGAGCTCGATGAGCGTGAAGCCGCTCACCCCGCGCGCGAAAGTGGGCGAGGCGCGCCGGGCGCGGACCATGGCGGGAAACGAACGACTCATTGCAACTGCCTCCAGGACTGGCGACCACAGGGATAAGGCACGTACATCGGGACGCCGCCGGCTGCGGTCACGAGCATCTGACAGGGCTCGGCGGGCGGTTCGACCGGCGGCGGCTTGCCACCGCCCGGCGAACCCGGCCCGCCACCACCCGGCCCGCCCGGGTCATCGCCGGAAATGCTGCCCGGCGGCTGCTGGCGCGGCAGCACCTGGACGCCGACGTCCTTCACCGGTGCGTTGCCGCCCGTCGACAGCGGAACCGCCGCCGTGCCTGCACCGTACTTGGTGCCGGTCGGCGACCCGGCGCGCATCTTCGACAACGCGGGAGCGCCGGACTGTGCACTCAACCCGAACAGCCAGTTGGAGCCATCCGAGGCACAGCTCTTGGTGGTCGGGTTGGGCACGTAGGTGGGCATGAAGACCACCCCCGAGGCCAGCGCGGGATAGGCCACGAAACGCTCACCCGCCGGCAGGTCCACATGCCAGCCGCGCGCATTGGCCGGTACCGTCCCCGGTGTCATCGTGCGCACATCACCGGAGGCGGAGACGGTGTACGGGCGCAGATCGGCTGCGGTCATGGTCTCGCCAGGTACATCATCGGAGGCGTCCAGGACGGCATACAGCGATTGAATCGAGTCGTCGCGGACGTCTTCGTTGAACACGAAGCTGCCCGTACCGAAGAACAGCATCACGCCGCCGCGGTCACCGTTGGTGGCATTGATGCCGCCGGTGATCGGCTGGCGGTAGGTCAACCCATTGCGGGTGCTGGTCTGTGTGGTGAACAGCGGCGTGGACACCGTCGCACTGGTGTTGCGCAGGTCGAACTTCCACATCGCGCCCTTCTGATCGGCCGCGTACACCGTATCGGCATAGCCGTCACGCCCGCGGTTGCTGCCGGACCAGCGATCCACCACCAGGATGTTGCCCAGGCCGTTCTTGCCGGCCGGCGGGGTTCCCGCAGTCTCGGACGCTTCGATCATCGTGATGTTCGGCGTGCCCGTACCAATGTCCACCATGAACAACACGACCTTGCCACTGGCGCTGCCGTAGCCGTTGCCGAAGATGGCCTTCCACGTCACCGTCCCGCTGGCATCCTTGAACGGCACGATGGCCGGCTTGCCCAGGACATGCCCGATGTTGGCCTTCACCGCATCGGACCCGCTGAGATCGTTGATCTCCCACAGGCGGCTGGTGGCGCCGAAGCTGCCCGGGCTGGTCACATCCAGAGCGAACACACCGCGCCCGCCTGCACCGGTCGTGCCGACCAGCACGGTGCCCCAGTTGTTGCCGATGCGCGCATCGGACACTGCGACCGGGCCATCGACGTAGTAACGGTGGGAGAACTTCTGGAAGGCCTGATTGTTCGGATCCAGCGGGAACAGCAGGTTGCCCATGTGGCCCATCGACGTGGCGGGGATGTAGGCAAACGTTTCAGCACCGCCGCCATTGTCCATCGTGCCGGCCGCACCCATGCCACCATCGAAGGCATGCAGCATGCCGTCGTTCGCGCCGACGTAGACCATGTAACGACCACTGTCGCGCTTGGTCGTCAGGTAGGCGGAGTAGCTCGTGGCCAGGTCGCCGCCCAGCCCCCGGTAGCCGTAATCATCCACAGGTGCACTGATGACCGGCGAGGAATTGATGATGTCGCCCAGCACCGTGGTGCGATCACGGAAGCGTCCGCCGCGCCGCGTCTCGCGGCTCTTGTCGCCCAGCAGATAGCTGACCGCCGTTGCCGAGGTCGCCCCGATATCCGTCAGCTCGCCAGCCGAGCAACGGGCCATGCCCGGGTACAACGACGAGGACAGATCACACAACGACTCCAGCGTGACATTGTTGGAGTCGAACGGCAGGACATCGCTGTTCCTGCCGAAGAAAACCCGGCGCGAGGTCGGCTGGGGCATCTTGGCACTGGCTTCCCAGGCCGTGGTGTAGACCGCTTTGCGCGTTGCCTGGTCGATGGTGATCTGGCTCGCGGTGAGGCGGCTGAACCAGTCGGTCGACTCGTTGGCGATCTCATAGTACGGCGCCACCGCCATCGAGCCGGTGCCGATACGCGCGCCCGACTGTGCGTAGCTGCCGGAGGAGGAGGCGCCGGCCGTCACCGACGACAGCACGCGGCGCATGGCCTGGGTGATGTCGGCCGGCGTACGCGCGTTGATGAACTCGCCGCGCGTGTTGACCGCGGCATGCCAGATATCATCGATGGTGCTGATCGCGCCGTTCTCGCGCGGTGGCCAGTTGCCGTAGATGGCCGCGTTGGTATACGGATCCTGGACCACATCGGGATTGAACAGCTTGCCGCGGCCACCCAGGGTGATGCCGTAGAAATTGATGTGCAGGTTCTTCTGGCAATCCAGGCGCGGATCCGGATTGGCCGCGCTGCAGGCCTCAGGTACCGGCACCAGCCCCGGGGTGAGGTCCGGTCGCAGCGGGGATTTACCATCCTTGTTGTTGTAATAGGCCGCGGCGATATCGGCCAGGGTGTTGGAATGGGCATCCTTGAACGGAATGCCCATGTTGCCATCGCCATCGGCGTTGGCGACCGTCGGCCCGTCCTGGTTGCTGTAGCCATCGGTGAACAGCATGACGGCATTCTTCTGGCAGGCCAGCTGCACCGGGGCCAGCTCATCGTCGCGGGTGAACTGGGTGGCCGCCGCCTTGACCGCCTGTCGGTTGGGGGTACTGTCCGAGGCGTTCAACGCGATCATGTCGGTATACAGCGCGCGCTTGTCGTCTTTGGTACCAAGGTCGCGGATCGCCAACGCAGCGCCCTTGTCACTCATATCGAACTTGGCGTGGTCGTTGATCTTGAAATAGCCCACGCGCAGGTTGTCCACCGTGGCCATGGATCGGGTCATGCCGGCGATCATGGAACGGTTACGGTTACCGTAGTAGGAGAACCAGTTGGCGAAGTTCTGCAGCGCGACGCCGTCGGTGCTCTTGATCGTGTACTTCCACATCGTGCAGCCCGTGCCGCAGGCATTGCTGACGGCAACGCGATCCACCGCCGTGTAGGCCCCGGGAGAACCCGAGAGCTCAGGGCGCGGATCGTTGGTGCCCGTATACGGAAGGAAGAACGTGGCCGGGATGTAGGTGAAGGTGGCGTCGTACCGGGTTGGCTGATTTCTGTTGACCTTGTAGAAATCCGGGGTGCTCCAGACGTAGTCCTTGTTGGCCGCGAACGGCGTTCCGTCCTTCTTTTGGCCGTTGGCGTCATAGGCGAAGAAGACCGTGCCCTTGGGCACCACCATTCCATCGACCATGTTGAACACCCCGGTGGTGGCTGCAGTCAGCTCCACCGTGTTGGCCGCGTTGGCCGCCAAACGTGGATCGATCAGGGTCTTGCCGGTGGCGGCCTGTGCGTAATCGACCACCTTTTCCTGGGCGGTGTCATAGCGCATCCACGGCTCATACTTGATCGCGGGGTTGTAGAAGGCCGGGTTGTAGGTCGGGGAACGTGCGAAGCCGAACGTGTCGAATGGCGCAATACCGTAGTACGTGCCGGAGATACGTGTGCCCGGCAGCACGTAGTAGAAGGCGCAGGTGCCCGAGGTGTTGAGCGCCTTGGAACTGTTGAAGAAGGTCTTGGTCGACGTACTCCAGCAGGCCTGGCCATCGGCGCCGGGGAACTGGGTCTGGAAGGTCATCGAGCCGGAGTTGTCGACGGTCATGATGAACGCCGGTTGCGCCTGCACCTGATTGTTCAACGGCACCTGGGACAGCGTCCCCTGCCCCTGCGCGGCGATCAGCTGGTACGTCAGCACTCCGCCGCCGACCAGCACGGCCAGTACGGATGCGGAAATGAGTGTGGTCCTGCGCGATACCATGTGCGCGTCCTCAGAGCTTGAAAACCGTGTCGATCACGGTCGAAGAAGTGGGATTGTCAGCATCGTCGGCGGCATAGCCGGTGATCTGGTAGATCGGTATGGGGTTATCGCGCGGCCCGCCCATGCCGACGGTGGTGCCGAAGGGAACGCAGGTGTCGATCTGCCGCACCGTCACCGCCGGCACCGCATCGGAACTCTGCTCGCTGCCCCACTGCGAAGGGTCGAAGGCGGCATCGCAGGCGGGATCGATGTCGCCCGAGCCGATCAGACTGCCGTCGGGCAGCGCCTCACGGTTGGCGATTTTCTCCACGAGATGCTCGGCGGTGCGGACCGTCGCTTCGGTGTTCTGGAAGGACAGGTTGCTGGCGCGATAGTTGGCCGACATCTTCTCCTGCATGCCGGCGACCTGCATGCCGGCGATACCGATCAGCGCCAGCAGGATCAACATCACCAGCGCCACATACAGCACGGCGCCGCGCTGATGGCGCGGGACGGGAGACTGGACGACGGGGCGGACGGAGGCGTGCATGTCAGTTCCCATAGAGTCGATTGCGCAGGGCCACCGATACTTCATAGCTGGCCCGGTAGCGGGTATCACGGGTGTCGGACGGCTCGAACTCCACGCCCAGTGCGCCCTGGCGGGCCACCTTCTGCTGGGCCTGCAACGCATCGGCCGGTTGCGGGCTGCGCGCCAGGACGCCGACCTGGACCAGACCGACACGGCGCCATTGCCCGGCGGCGGTGGCATCGGTGCCCGTGGACACACCACTGGCGGTTTCCTGCGCGGTGATGTTGCCGATCGGCGACGCATCGGCACTGATGTCCGTGGTGGAATCCAGACCGAACAGCACCTGCAGGTTCTCGATGCCTTCCACCAGTTCTTCATTGAGCTCGGCAGGGTACTGGCCGGCGGAATTGGCACGGGCGCGTCGCAGCGCAGGTTCGCCGGAGGCGCCGGTGCCGATGTAGTACACGATGGACTCGGCGCGGTACACCAGCGTCTGCCCGTTGGGTGGCGCATACCTGGACAGGTCCGCATTGGTCGCCGTGACCGTGCCACCGGCCACCGTGCCCGGGAAAATGTCGACATGGGCGCAATCGGCAATGCCGAACATCGTCGGCGCGGCGGGCGTGCCCTGACTCAATCGGGCCACGCGCTCGGTGTCGACCGTCAATTCGCTGCTGCCGCTGTCCGCTGTGATCGCGGTGACCGGCACGCCTTCGCCGGCCAGGAAGCGCAGTACCAGCACATCACTGCCACCCAACGGATTCAACCCGGCGATCCCGGACGGCAGGCCACCTGCTTCACTCCAGGTCTCGCCCAGGGTCAGGGTGTTGCCAGGCGCGGTGCTGCCCGCTTCGTAGCCCTGCACCGCCACGGAAAAATCGAGCGGACTGCCGGCCCCGGTCGCGGCGGTGAAATGATGGCGCGGGTCACCCTCGTCCTTGATGAAGTGGGCCTGGTCGTTGACGCAGCCGTAGTGTCCGGCCATGCGGATGTCGCGTTCGAGGAAATCGATCGCAAACCGGGCGTTTTCCTGAGTGCGTGCCACGCCTTCGGCCAACCGGGAGGCGGTGCGCGAGGCGATGAAGACCTGGATGACGCCCAGCATCAGCACCGTGCCGATCACCACCGCGACCATCAGTTCGATCAGCGACAGACCCTGCTGCCTGCGCGACATGTTCGGGAAAGGGGTCATAGCTGCGACGTCACGGTGAAAGTGGTCTTGTCATCGGGGTTGTCCTTGTCCCAGCGCTGGTCGCCCCAGGCGATCGAGACGGTGACGCTGCCACCGTTGTAGTCGACGTCCGCGCTGGCGGTTTCGCCCAAGGCCTTGGCCACCTGGCACTGCCAGCGCGCGACGTTCTGCTCGATGGTGACCGCATCGCCGGTCGGGCGCCCGCAGGGCCCGGTCACGGCCACCGAGCCGGCCGAGAACGATGCCGTGCTGTACCAGGCGGCCTGGAACCGGTTGGCGCGCATCTGATCGATCAGGTCATACGCCAGGTTGGTCGCCTGGGTGCGGTAATTGGCGCTCTGGGTGAAGCGCACGCTCATGGTCTGCAGCAGCGCGAAGCCGAGCAGGCCGAAGGCGAGCACGACAATGGCGACCAGCACTTCGATCAGGGTGAAACCGCCCGGCACTGCGCGCAGGCGACGTTGGCGCTTGCGGTTCATTGGCACGCTCCCTGGGCACTGCGTGCCTGGCCGGAGGAATTGATGGTCACGGTGCGCTGCATCGGCTGGCTGCCACACTCATCCGGGCGCAGCGTCAGCGTCTGATCGGCGCCGGCCTGGCGGCGCCCGCGGCCATCGAAGCTGATGGCCGTGTTTTCCGGCCCATCGACGATGAGCCTGGGGTGGCCCTGGCTGTAACGCAGCACGGTTTCGCCGGTCTCCAGGGTGCCGCTGCCATCCGGATCGGCGAAGGCCAGGATGCCGCTGTTCCAGTCACCGTCGCAGCTGCTGCCGGTGGCGCTGCCACAGACGCCGCCGCCCCTGTTGTTGCGGATGGCCTCGCTGCGCGCGAGCGACAACAGGCCCAGCGCTTCATTGTTCGCCGCAACCACCCGGTTGGAACGGATCACGCTCAGGAAATTCGGGAACCCCACCGCGACCAGCACGGCAAGAACCGCCATGGTCACCATGAGCTCGATCAGTGTGAAGCCGTTGAACCGGCGCAAAGACATGAAACGCTCCCCAGCGTTGATGACACAGACGATGAACGCCCCGCCGCCGGTCAGCAAGCGGCGGCAGGACGAACGGTCGCCCGGAGGCGACAGGCGTCAATCCGTTGACACAGAACACGGCCGGCGGCAGGCCCCCTGCCCGCCGCCGGTCCGGTCAGAGCCTCAGGCCATGACCTTGTAGCAGGGCTGGTACTCGCCCGAGATCTTCATGCGGCGCTGCTCGACGAAGGCGCGCAGCAGCTCGTCCAAGGCCTGCATCATGTCCGCATCGCCATGGATCTCGAACGGACCGAACTGCTCGATGCGGCGCATGCCGTCTTCCTTCACGTTGCCGGCCACGATGCCGGAGAACGCGCGACGCAGGTCGGCGGCCAGGGCATGCGGCGGACGGCCGTGGTGCAGATCCAACGAGGCCATCGCCTCGTGGGTCGGCACGAACGGCTGCTGGTACTCCCACGGAATCTCGATGGACCAGTTGAAGAAGAACGAGTCCTTCTGCGCCAGGCGGTGCTCGCGCACGCGCTTGATGCCCTGGGCCATCTTGCGGGCGACGTTGACCGGGTCGCCGATGATGATCTCGTAGCGGCTGGCCGCCTCTTCACCCAGCGTGAGCCGGATGAAACGGTCGATCTGCTCGAAGTACGGCGCGGCCACGGTCGGGCCGGTCAGGATCAGCGGGAACGGCAGGTCCTTGTTCTCCTCGCGCAGCAGGATGCCCAGCAGATACAGGATCTCCTCGGCGGTGCCGACGCCGCCGGCGAACACAATGATCCCGTGGCCGATACGCACGAACGCTTCGAGACGCTTCTCGATGTCCGGCATGATCACCAGGTGGTTCACGATCGGGTTCGGCGACTCGGCGGCGATGATGCCCGGCTCGGTCAGGCCGATGTAGCGCGTGGTCGTCTTGCGCTGCTTGGCATGGGCGATGGTGGCGCCCTTCATCGGGCCCTTCATCGCGCCCGGGCCGCAGCCGGTGCAGATGTCCAGCCCGCGCAGGCCCAGCTCGTAGCCGACCTGCTTGGTGTACAGATACTCATCGCGGCCGATCGAGTGGCCGCCCCAGCAGACGACCAGGTTCGGGTCGCCCGGGTTGAGGATGCGCGCGTTGCGCAGCAGCCCGAACACCGCGTTGGTGATGCCCTCGGACGACTCCAGCTCCGCCGCGTACGCCGGGCCCATCTCGATGGCCATGTAGGCCAGGTCGCGGACCACGGCGAACAGCAGCTCGGCCACGCCGCGGATGATCTCGCCATCCACGAAGGCCATCGCCGGGGCGTTGACCAGGTCGATGCGGACACCGCGGTCCTGCTGGGCCACCTGGATATCGAAATCCGGATACAGATCGCGCGCGGCGCGCGGATCGTCCGAGGCGCTGCCACTGGTCAGCACGGCCAGCGCGCAACGGCGCAGCAGCTCGTGCATGCCACCACCGGAGGCATCGCGCAGGCGCGCCACTTCCGCGCGCGACAACACATCCAGTCCACCGCGCGGGTAGATCCGCGCGTCCTGCACCGGCAGCGTCCGCGCCGGTTTTTCGTTGATCGTCATGTCCATCTTGTTCGCTTTCCTCAAGGTTACCGACTGTACCGCTGCCCCCTTAAAAAGCAAAACGGCCGGGAAACCCGACCGTTTGGATATGTGGTGCCCCCGGCGCCACGCTGGGGCTGCCGCAGTTGCATGTTCATCGCGCAACCGGCTGATCATAGGCGTATTGCCCGGGTCGAGCAAGCACCGCGTGACAGGTCCCGCGCTGGCGCCGCCGCCTCCCGGACAGCAGAACGGCCAGGTTGCCCTGGCCGTTCCGGGTGTAACGCGGGTCGTTGCCTCAGTTCATCAGAACTGGTAACGGAAGCCCAGCTGCACCGACCACTGCGACACACCGACGTCGAAGCCGTCTGCGTCATTGTTGGCCACTGCCGGCAGGTCCGCGCCGCGGAAGTTATACACGTACTTGCCGTCCTTGATGCCCTGCAGGCTGGCCACACGTGCATCGGCGAAGAAGCCGTAGTCGTAGATGTTGCCCCAGTCCTTGTTGATCATGTTGCCGACGTTCTGGATATCCAGCCAGATCTCCGACTTGTGCCCCTTCATGAACCCCGGCAGCTGCTGGCTGACACGGATGTCGAAGGTGTTGATCCAGCCGGTACGGAACTGGTTGGCCGGAGCATAGCTGCCTGCGTACTTGGCCAGCTGCGGGTTGTTGGCCAGCCATTCGTAGAACGACTTCTCCATCGCCGCATCCGGGGTGAAGTTGCTGCCCACCAGGTTGCCGAACAGCACATCGCCCGGGCCGGTCGGCACGTAGAACAGGTCGTTCGCGGAACGGTTGTCGCCGTTTGCATCGTTCACGTAGACGTAGCTGTACGGACGGCCGCTGCGGCCTTCGTACACCAGACCGATCTTGGTTTCGTAGTCACCGAAGAACTTGTGCTTCCAGTTCAGACCACCCGACAGGCGGTCGCGGATCTGGTAGCGCGAGGTGTTTTCGATGTTGTCATTTGCGTTGAAGGCGTACTGGTAACCCCAGCCCGAGCTGGCGGTGGAGCTGGTCAGCGAGCCCACTTCGGTCGCGTCCGTGTAGGTGTAGCCGATGTTCCACGACCAGTCGCTGGCGACATCCCACGGCTTGGTCAGCGAGACCGTGAACTGCGAGGTGCGACCCTTGTCGGTGTTCGCAATCTCATACACGGCGTCGTAGGCCTGGTTGCGCCCAGCGCGGGCATTGCCCGTGGCCCAGGCCGAACCGGTGCTGCCAGTGGAGTAGTACATGTCACGGCCGTCCGGACCCTGATACTGCACCGGGCCCAGATTCAGGTTCTTGTAGTACAGGGCGTCCTTGACCTTGGTGACCAGCAGCTCGGCGGAGGCGACGATGCCGTACCACGGGGTCTCGTGATCCAGGGCCAGGTTGGCCTTGTACACCGACGGCATGTTGAAGTCGCTGCTGACGAAGTTCACGTTCTGCCGGTTGGAGCCCGCGGTGTTCGGAACCGGCTGGCTATCCTTGTTCGGGTTGAACGGCAGTGCGGCGTTGTAGGCGGTGTAGGTGTAGACCGAGTTGTTGAAGCCGGTCGTCGAGTAGCTGTTGCTCAGCCACACCTGCGGGGCATCACCCTGGAACAGGCCCACGCCGCCGCGCAGCTGGGTCGGGCGATCGGTGTCGAAGGTGTAGTTGAAACCGGCGCGCGGCTGGATCAGGAACTTGTTGCTCAGCACATCGCTGTTGTCGAGGCCGAAGAACTGCGACGCCGTTGCGTTGTACGTCGGCGCCGGGGAGGTATCGGCACGGTCCGCACGCAGACCCAGGGTCAGGGTCAGGTTGTTGTTGACATACCAGGTGTCCTGCACGAACAGGGCCAGGTTGCTGAACTTGTAGTCAGCCGGAATCGAACCCGGGCTGCGTTCCGGGTTGTAGTTGTAGCTGCTCCAGCGGCCGGCGGCGAAATTGTCCAGGCCGTAGAAGGTGTAAGCGCCCCACGAGTTGGCGCCGAAGTAGTTGTAGATGTCGTTGGTGTCGTACGACGCACCGAACTTGACGTCATGGTCACCCAGGGTCCAGGTGCCGGCAGCGTAGTAGTTCCACGCCTTGGTCTGCAGGATGTTGTCCTGCGAGTTGACTTCGGTACCGAGGTACAGCGAATCGCCGGTCGGCGAAGCCTGTGTGCCCTGGAAGAAGATGCGGATGCTCGGCGCGTCGGTCGACACGTTACGGATCGCAGAATACTCGCGGTACGAGGCCTTCAGTTCGGTGGAGAAGTTGTCCGACCAGTCGCTGAACAGCTGGGCGACGTAACTCTCGTTGGTCTTGTCGTGCTGGTACCAGTAAGAGCTCAGCGAGGCCGTGCTTGTGGACATGCCGTTGATGCGCAGCTTGCTCTGGTCGATCTTGCTGTAACGGATGTTGGCACGGTGGTTGTCGCTGATGTTCCAGTCCAGCTTCAGCGCGTACTCTTCCATCTCCGTATCGCCGTTGCTTTCCAGGCCACCGGCCGGGATGCCATAGCCCTGCGCGATCTGCTGCGCACGAGTAACGTCGGCCAGGGTGAACTGCGGATTGGCCTTGCCCAGTGCAGTGCCGCTGATGTCGGCGCCCGGGGCGGCCTGCTTGAACTTTTCGTAGTTGGCGAAGAAGAACAGCTTGTCTTTCACGATCGGGCCGCCCACGGTCATGCCGTAGGTCTCTTCCTTGGTGAAGCCGTTGAACGCCTTGCCTTCCGGGTTGTCGCCGAACCAGTCGCCGTCACGGTAGGTGCCGTACACGGAACCATGGAATTCGTTGGTACCGGACTTGGTCACCGCGTTGACGGTGGCACCGGCGGCAGCAGCGATGCTGACGTCGTAGTTGGACAGGTTGATGTCCAGCGCTTCGATGGCTTCCATCGCCACCGGCTGGCGGCGGGTCGGCATGTTGTTGCCTTCCAGGCCGAAGGTGTCGCTGGCGGACACACCGTCGATGCTGATCGAGTTGAAGCGCGGATTCTGGCCACCGGCCGAGATCGAGCCCGAGGCGCGATCGATGAAAGTCACGCGCGGATCCAGACGCATCAGATCCTGGATGTTGCCGCCGATCGACGGGGCAACTTCGATCTGCTGCTGGCTGATGTTGGTGCCCGAACCCATCTTGGTCGCGCTGAACACTTCCGAGCCTGCAGCGACGGCAACAACCTGCACCGCCTCCAGGTTGGTCGCCGCCAGGTCACCGGTCAGTGCCGCATTGACGGTACCGGTCTGGTTGACGCCCAGGTACACACCCTCTTCCGTCTTGGTGCCTTCACCGGACTTGTTGATGGTGATGGTGTACGGACCACCCACGCGCAGGCCGCGCGCGTTGTAACGACCCGCCGCATCGGTGGTCGCACGGCTGACCGTGCCCGACTCGGTGTGCGTGATGGTGACTTCGGCACCGGCAACAGGCGAGCCTGAGGCGGACGTGACCTGACCGCCGACACCGGCAGAGGTGCTCTGGGCGAAGGCGGGAGCGGCAGCAAGTGCGGCCACGAGACCAAGGGTGAGCTTGGACATCCGGAGACAGCGTGAGTGGGTCATTGGGGAGTAGCCTCGATGCGAGATTGGCGATGGCGGAGAAAAAAACGCGCCCAAGCAGCCTTGCTGGCGGCTGACTGGACTTTTATCTGGGTTCCCTAGCCGCGAGCTGGTTTCAGCCGCAACGGTTAACACTAGATTAACACGGTAACCTCGGATTGTGACGGTTTGGCGACAAAACACACGCCATCACAACGGGATCGTGACGCTATCTTCACATTTGATTGTGACGGGCTGAATGCGGGCCATCTGGCGCCGCCAGCGGTTTCGGGAGGATCCCCGCGGGGGTTTTTCAAGGTTCACTGGGGAGCCGGCCAGCGGCCGGCACTACCTGACAGCCGTGGGACGGCCTTGGGCACGGTCGCCCTGGGCACAATCACCCAACGGTGACGCCCTTCCCGCCCTCAGGCCTCGAGGATCTCACCGCGGTGGGCAGCGCCGGCGGCGGACAGCAACAGGACCGCCGCGGCGGCGCACTCGGCCGGGTCACGGGCGCTGCGGTCTTCATCCAGCGAAAAGGCACGGGCGCGCAACGCGGTGCGCATCGGGCCCGGCTGCAGGCCACTGACCCGGACCGGGCTGCGGCCGAGTTCGTCGTGCAGGGAGGCGATCAGGCCGCGCAGGCCGTGCTGGGCTGCGCCGTAGCCGCCCCAGTAGGCCTGCCCTACCCGCGCAGGGTCGTCCACGGTGAATACCAGCGCGGCATCGTCGCTCTGGCGCAGCAGCGGCAGGCAGGCCTGCGCCAGCCAGGCGGGGGCGGTCAGGTTCACATGTACCGCCCGGGCGAAGGCGGCCGGGTCGGCCAGTTCGAACGGGGTCAGCCCGGCGAAATCGGCTGCGCAATAGAGCACACCATCCAGATGGCCGAGCTCGGAGTGCAGCCGCTCGGCCAGGGTGGCGTAGTCGTCGGGGGTGGCCCCTTCCAGATCCAGCGGATACAGCAGCGGCTCCGGGCCAACGGCGTCGACTGCGGCGTAGACCCGGTCCAGGCGGCGCGGTTTGCGCCCCAGCAGGACCACGGTTGCCCCGGCCTGCGCGCAGGCGACAGCGGCGGCACTACCAAAGCCTCCCCCGGCCCCGGCGATGAGAATGACGCGATCGGCGAGCGATCCGGTCCCGACCACCACGGACGGGACCGCACTCACGGCTGGGACGCCTCTTCGACGATGCGCTTGAGCTCGCCGGATTCGAACAGCTCCAGCACGATGTCGCAGCCGCCGATCAGCTCGCCGTGGATGAACAGCTGGGGGAAGGTCGGCAGGTTGGAGAAGCGCGGCAGGTTGGCGCGGATCTCGGGTTCTTCCAGCACGTTGACCGTGCGCAGCGCGATCGCGCCGGCGGCCATCAATGCCTGGATGGCACGGCTGGAAAAGCCGCACATGGGGTATTGCGGCGTGCCCTTCATGAACAACACGAGGGGGTAACGTTCGACTTCGGACTGGATCTGCTGCATCACCGCCACAACGACTCTCCCTCCAATGGGACAACCCGGCCTCACCGGTCGGATAGACTTCCCTGACCGCCATTGTATGCCCTACCTTCGGGTGGTGGGCACCCTGTCGGGGCTCTCCCTTCCCAATCTGTCGTGCCCATGCCCCTCGAACTGCCTCGCCTTCCCTACGACCGCGCCGCCCTCCAGCCCCACCTGTCGGCGGAGACGCTGGACCTGCACCACGGGCGGCACTTCCGTGGCTACCTGGACACGGTGAACGCGCGTATTGAAGGCACGGAGCTGGCCGAGCTGCCATTGGAGGAGATCGTCCGCCAAAGCCAAGGCAGCCTGTTCGACGCGGCCGCGCAGGCCTGGAACCACCAGTTCTATTTCCAGTGCCTGCACCCGCGCGCCGGCGGCGATCCGCAGGGCCGGCTGGGTGAACTGGTCACCCGCCATTTCGGCGATGCCAAACGCCTGCGCGAAACATTCGACCGTGCGGCATCGAGCCTGTTCGGCTCGGGCTGGGTGTGGCTGGTGCAGCACCCCAATGGCGCGCTCGCGATCCAGGTGACGCGCAACGCGGGCACACCGCTGACCGGGGAGAGCACCCCGTTGCTGGCCTGCGATGTGTGGGAACACGCGTATTACATCGACTACCAGAACGAGCGCGCACGCTACCTGGAGGCGTTCTGGAAGCTGGTGAACTGGGACTTCGTCACCGCGCAATTGCGCGATTGAGGCGGTGCCGGCCAACGGCCGGCACTACCGGGCCGTCAACCGCGCAGGATCTCGATCACCGGCGCGACCTGGTCGGCGCGATCAAGCTGCACACCGACGCTTTCCAATGCACCGGCCAGCGCTGCCGCATCATCATCGCGCAGCGTGGCATGGCCGACCTTGCGGCCGTCCCGCGCCTGCTTGCCATAGTCGTGCCAATGGCCGCTGGCCTGGCCGAGCACGGCCGCAGCATCGGGCATCTGGCCGATCCAGTTGAGCATGCAGGCATGGCCCAGCATGCGCGTGTCGCCCAGCGGCAGGCCGAGCACGGCGCGCAGGTGGTTCTCGAACTGCGAAGTCTCGCTGCCTTCGATGGTCCAGTGGCCGGAGTTGTGCACGCGCGGTGCCATCTCGTTGGCCAGCAGTTCGTCGCCGCGGCAGAACAACTCCAGCGCGAACACGCCCACGTAGTCCAGGCGCTCGGCCAGCGTACGTGCGTAGCCGATGGCCGCCTCGTGCTGGGCCGCCGACAGCTGTGCCGGGGCCAGACTGGCCGAGAGCACGCCGTTGACGTGCCAGTTGCCGGTGATCGGCCACGCGCGGAACTCGCCATCCTGCCCGCGGACCGCCACCACGCTGACCTCGCGATCAAAGGCGACGAAACCTTCCAGAATCAGCCCGGTCTTTTCGACATAACTGCCGAGCGTGTCCCAGGCCGCGTCGATGTCGGCGGCGCTGCGGATCCGGAACTGGCCCTTGCCGTCATACCCCAACCGGCGGGTCTTGACGATGCAGGGCATGCCGAACTCGGCGACCTTGGCCGCCAGTTCGTCGCGGCTGCGGATATCGGCGAAGGCCGGCAGCGGGATGCCCAGCGACTGGAACAGGGTCTTCTCGCTGAGCCGATCCTGGGCCACCGCCAGCGCATCCGGATTGGGATACACCGGCACGCGCTCGGCCAGGAACGTGGCGCTGCGCGCCGGCACGTTCTCGAAATCGAAGGTCACCACGTCCACGCGCGCGGCGAAGGCCGTCAGGGCCGCCTCATCCTCGAACGCGGCCACCTGCAGCGGTGCCACCTGGGCACCACAGGCATCGGCGGCCGGGTCGAACAGCTCGAAGCGCAGTCCCATCGGCGCACCGGCCAGGACCATCATGCGGGCGAGCTGACCGCCGCCCAGAATCCCAACGGTCTTGGGGGTCATTGACGCGGGTCGTCGTGGGCCATGACATCTTCGGTCTGGCGGGCGCGGAAAGCCTCAAGTGCCTCACCAATCGCCGGCTGGTCCGAGGCCAGCATGGCCGCCGCGAACAGCGCCGCGTTGGAGGCGCCGGCGTTGCCGATGGCGAAGGTGGCGACCGGGATGCCCGCCGGCATCTGCACGATCGAGAGCAGCGAATCCATGCCGTTCAGCGCCTTGGACTGCACCGGCACGCCCAGCACCGGCACGGCGGTCTTGGCGGCGATCATGCCCGGCAGGTGCGCGGCCCCGCCGGCACCGGCGATGATCGCGCGCAGGCCACGCTGGCCCGCCTGCTCGGCGTAGGTGAACAGCACGTCCGGCGTGCGATGCGCCGAGACCACTTTCACTTCATAGGGAACGCCCAGCGAATCCAGCTTCTGGGCGGCGTGCTGCATGGTTTCCCAATCCGAGCGGGATCCCATGACGATGCCGACGAGCGGCGCGGTTTGGTTGAGGGTCATTGGCCGTCACCTGCCTTAAAGACGTATTCTAGCCGTCTTCCACGCAAGACGAAGAATCCATGGATCGCAAGCTGCTCGACCTCCTGTGCTCGCCCGATACGCGCCAGCCCCTGTCCCTGCTCGACGCCACCGGCCTGGACGCGCTCAACCGCGCGATCGGCAGCGGTGCCGTGCTCAAGGCCGATGGCAGCCCGCAGGCGCAGACGCTGCGCGAGGCCCTGCTGACCCGCGACCGCAAGCAGGTGTTCCGCGTGGACGACGGCATCCCGGTGCTGCTGGCCGAAGAGGCCATCGCCACCACCCAGATCGCTGATTTCCCGGAAAAATGAGCCACCTTCCCGTGCCGGCCCCCGAGGCCGCCCTGGTGGCCGCCGATGTGGCCCGTGCGCTGGCCGAGGACATCGGCAGCGGTGATGTCACCGCCGCCCTGCTCCCGGACCGCCCCGACAGCGCCTACCTGCTGTGCAAGCAGGACGCGGTGATCGCCGGTCGCCCCTGGTTCGATGCGACGCACACAGCGCTCGATCCGGAGGTCAGGATCGAGTGGCGCGTGGCCGAGGGCGACCGCGTCGCCGCCGGCACCGTGCTGGCGCTGCTGCAGGGCCGCAACCGCAGCCTGGTGAGTGCCGAGCGGACCTCGTTGAACTTCCTGCAGACACTGTCCGGCACGGCGACCACCACCGCGCAGTACGTCGCGGCCGTGGCCGGTACCGGCGCGCGGATCCTGGACACCCGCAAGACCCTGCCCGGCCTGCGCGTGGCACAGAAGTACGCGGTGCGCTGCGGCGGCGGCAACAACCATCGCCTGGGCTTGTTCGACACGGTGATGCTCAAGGAAAACCACATCCGCGCGGCCGGCTCGCTGACCGCTGCGGTCCTCGCGGCACGTGCGCAGTGGCCGGCGTTGCCGCTGGTGGTCGAGGTCGAAGACCTGGACCAGCTGCGCGAGGCGCTGGAGGTGGGCTGCACCCGCATCCTCATCGACGATTTCGACCCCGCCACGCGGCGCGAGGCCGTGCGCATCGCGGCCGGGCGGATTCCGCTGGAAGTGTCCGGCAGTGTCGGCCTGGACGGCCTGCGCGCGATCGCCGAGGACGGCGTGGACTGCATCTCCATCGGCGGACTGACCAAGCATGTGCAGGCAATCGACCTGTCGTTGAAATTGGGGCCACCCCCGGGCTGACGCGCGCGTCGATCCATGATCGACGGCCAGCCGCACTTTCACGGTATGGGCAGATGCGGTCTGCGAGGCTGCGTCTGCCCCCACCTGGAATGCACGCATGCGCTGCCTGCCGCTTCTCGCCTGCCTGTCTCCCCTGCTCGCGCTGCTGCCGCTCCAAGCGTCCGCCGCCGAGGTCTGCGATGTGCCCCCGCGGTTCGGGCTGAGTCCGCTGGCCGTGGCCATCGTGCAGACCGCCTGCAACGAACACCGCCTCTGGTATCGGCCCTTCATCGACCGTGATGGCCGCGCAGCCAGCCTGAGTGTCACCGAAGCCGAAGACGTCCACCTTGCCGACAACGGCCTGGTGGCCTGGCAGCGCGTGGTCGGCTACTGGCGGCAGAGCGGCACGTTGTCGCCGATGGGCAGCCAGCCCGGTGCATCGAGCTGCATGGCCCCACCGGGCACGCGCTACACCGACACCGACTGTCGTGCGTTCCTGGTCGACAACCCGTGGTCGGCCGCCTTCATTTCCTGGGTGATGACCCGCGCCTCGGTGCCCGGCTTCACCCGTTCGCCCCGGCACATCGACTACATCCGCGCCGCGTACCAGAACAGCGGACCGTACCGGATGACCGACCCGGCGCAGGAGAAACCCGCGCCCGGCGACCTGCTGTGCTACCTGCGCGACCGGCGCGAGGCACTGAGCTACAGCGGGCTGGTGCAGTCGCTGGGCAGTGGTGCGGTGACGCATTGGAAGTCGCATTGCGAGGTGGTGATCGCGGCCAACATGGGCGGCGACCGCACGCTGTATCTGATCGGCGGCAATGTCATGAATACCGTGGCGTTGCGCAAACTGTCGCTGGACCGCAGCGGCCGGATCGAGCTGCCGCCCGCGAAGGCCAGCGCGGGCGATGGCGTGGATCTGGGCTGCACGCCGGGCCGCGAAGAGGAATGCAGCTTCAATCGCCAGGACTGGGCCGCGCTGCTGAAGCTGGTGACCACCGCGCCGGCAGCGGTGCCGATGGATGCGCCCGTTCCGACCGGCATGCCGGTGCCCAATTCGATGACACCGCCCCCACCGCCATCGCGCACGCCGTGATGGCAAACGCGCGGATGGCTTGATCCGCGCCGCATTCGTCGCCATCTTGGGGGGACCGACCTCCCTGACCGCGCCGAGTCACCGATGCCCAGTTTGATCCTGCTGATGATTGCCGGCGCGTTCGCCTACGCCTTCTGGAATTCCTCGCGTGCCGCCGCCGAGCGTGCCGGTGTGCTCGGGCGCAATGCCTGCCGCGCTGCCGATGTGCAGTGGCTGGACCAGAGCGTGCACGCCACCGGCCTGCGCGTGTGCCGCAAGGACAACGGCTGGCTGGGCTGGGAGCGCACCTTCAAGTTCGAGTACTCGCACGATGGCGTGGACCGCCACAGCGGGCGCATGGTGCTGCGCGGTGATCAGCTGATCACGTTCGTGGGACCGTCGGCGGCACGGATCAGTGAGATCCGGCGCGATATCGATACACGGGATGCCGAGGACGTCTAATGAAATGGCCGCCTTGCGGCGGCCATGGTGACTCTTATTTGACCACCCGCAGATGCGGGCGACCGCTGGGCTTGGGTGGTGCATCGTCCGGCGGGGTCGGTGAATCGTCCGGCGGCAGCTCATCGTCCGGGCCCGGCTCGTGACCCGGAATGTCATCCGGAAGCGCCATGCCCTGCCCCGTCTCGCGGGCATACACGGCCAGCACGGCCGAGATCGGCACCTGCACCGGGTAGCTGGTGCCGGAGAAGCGGGCCGAGAAGCTCACGCTGTCATTGTCGATATGCAGGCGCACCACGGCGCGCTCGGCAATGTTCAGGACGACACGGCCGTCCTTGACCGCGCTCTGCGGCACCTGCACGCCAGGCATGCCGGCGTCGACCAGGATATGCGGCGTCAGGTCGTTGTCATTGATCCATTCCACCAAGGCCCGCAACAGGTACGGGCGGTGGCTGGTCATGCGAAAAGTGTCTTCAGTCATGTGGTAGAGCCGAGCCGTGCTCGGCTGCTCTTGATCCGGATTGCCTGATGCAAGTGTACGCGCCCGCCTACCCGCAGGTCAGCCATGGCGCGTACCGGCACCGCGATTTCGTTCAGTCCACCGGTGCCGCACGCGGCACACGTCCCGTCGATCAGACCGGCAGATCGCGCAGTTTCTTTTCCTGGTCGGTCAGGCTGCGGATGAAGCCGGGGTGCCGGAAAATGCGGTTGCCATAATCTTCGATCGACTTGCCATCCTTCGGCAGCGGCACGTCCAGCGCCTGCAGCCGCCAGATGATCGGCGCCATCGCGCAATCGGCCAGGCTCATTTCCGGGTTGAGGAAGAACTTGCTGGCCTTGAACAGCGGCACCGCGCTGGTCAGCAGTTCCTTGAGCCGCTTGCGGCCCGCCTCGGCCTGGGTCTTGTTGCCCAGCTGGATGGCCTGCACCTGCGGTACCCAGTCGTGTTCGATGCGCAGCATCGCCAGGCGGATGCGGGCCCGCGAGAGCGGATCGACCGGCATCAATGGCGGGTGCGGATAGCGCTCGTCCAGGTATTCACTGACCACCGACGCCGCGTACAGCACCAGCTCGCGCTCCACCAGGGTGGGCACGGAATGGTACGGGTTGAGATCGATGAGATCTTCGGGCGGATTCTGCGGATCGACCGGCACCGAGTCATAGGTGACGCCCTTGGCCGCCAGTACCAGCCGCACGCGATGGCACAGCACATCGTCGTTCGAGGAAAACAGCGTCAGGGTATTCCGCATGCGTACGCTCGCCGCCATCAAAGGCTCTCCAACGTCCGGTAACCGCCGGTCGTATCGGCGCCGCCAGCCCATTGCCGACGGTCGTCACAGTACCCGAGTGTGCAACCGCACATCACAAAAGCCAATAGGGCGATGGTCCCACGCGTGGAACGATCGCCACTGGACGGCGCCCGACGGTTCAGTGGACGTCCTTCCAGTATTCCTTCTTGAGCAGATAGGCCAGGAAGGTCAGCAGCGCCAGGAACAGGATCACCCATACGCCCAGCTTCTGGCGTTTGAGCGCCGCCGGCTCGCCGGCGTACTCCAGGAAGTTGGTGATGTCGCGCACCGCCTGATCGTACTGGCCGGGATCCATGTTGCCCGGCTGCTCGATCTTCAGGCCGACCACTGGTGCATCCAGTCCCGGGCCCTCGGCCTTGCCGTGCACGGCATGCTGCAGGCCCTGCATCTCCCACAGGGGATTGGGCATGGAGGCATTCGGGAACACGGTGTTGTTCCAGCCCAGCGGCCGCGTGGGATCCAGGTAGAACGACTTGAGGTAGGTGTAGACCCAGTCGCTGCCCCGCACGCGCGAAATCAGGCTCAGGTCCGGCGGCATCTTGCCGAACCACTTCTCGGCCTGGGCCTTGGGCATCGTTACCGGGACCGGCTCACCCACCGGGGTGCCGGTGAAGTTGAGGTTGTTCATGACCTCCTCTTCGCTCAGCCCGAGATCGGCGGCCATGCGCGAGTACCGCAGGTATTTCAACGCGTGGCAGCCGGAGCAGTAGTTCATGTAGAGCTGTGCGCCGCGTTGCAGCGAGGCACGATCGCTCAGATCATTGCCGGCCTGCAGGGTCTTGGCGCCCTCGGCGGCATCGGCCACCGCGACACCAAGCATCAGCGCCGCCGCGCAGGCCAGCCGGACAATCCAGTGGTCAGTCATGCGTGGTCACCCGGTCCGGTACCGGCTTGGTCCTGTCCAGCTTGGTCCATAGCGGCATGGTGATGAAGAAGGCGAAATACAGGAAGGTCAGTACGCGCCCGATGTAGGTCTCGTGCGCATCCGTACCCGGGCCGGAGCCGATCACGCCCAGCCACACGAAGCACACCGCGAACATGCCCAGCAGGCCGCGCGAGAGCAGGCCGCGGTAGCGGTAGGACTTGACCCGTGCCCGGTCCAGCCACGGCACCAGGAACAGGATGGCGATCGCCGAGAACATCACGATCACGCCGCCGAGCTTGTTGGGCACCACGCGCAACATCGCGTAATACGGGGTGTAGTACCAGACCGGCTTGATGTGCTCGGGCGTCACCAGGCGGTTGGCCTCGGTGAAGTTGTCGTGCTCCAGGAACAACCCGCCGAAGGCCGGGGCGAAGAAGATGATGAAGGCGGCGATGATCAGCAGGAAGCCGGCGCCGACCGCATCCTTGAGCGTGTAGTACGGATGGAAGGGAATACCGTCGGTGGGCGCGGTGGCCGACCAGCGGTTGCCCTTGGGGCCCTTCTTGATCTCCACGCCGTCCGGGTTGTTGGAGCCCACTTCATGCAGCGCGCCCAGATGCAGCACCACCAGCAGCAACAGCACCAGCGGCAGTGCGATCACATGCAGCGCGAAGAAGCGGTTGAGGGTGGCGTCACTGGGCAGGTAATCGCCCATGATCCATTCGGTCAGGCCGGTACCGATCACCGGGATCGCACCGAACAGCGAGATGATCACCTTGGCCCCCCAGAACGACATCTGGCCCCACGGCAGCACGTAGCCCATGAAGGCTTCGGCCATCAGTACCAGGTAGATCAGCATGCCGAGGATCCAGACCAGTTCGCGCGGCTTCTGGTAACTGCCGTAGAGCAGGCCGCGGAACATGTGCAGGTAGACCACGATGAAGAACAGCGAGGCACCGGTGGAGTGCATGTAGCGGATCAGCCAGCCCCACTCCACGTCCCGCATGATGTATTCGATGGAGGCGAACGCTTCGGCCGCGTTCGTCTTGTAGTGCATCGTCAGGAAGATGCCGGTGACGATCTGGTTGACCAGGATCAGCAGCGCCAGCGAGCCGAAGTAGTACCAGATGTTGAAGTTCTTCGGCGCGTAATACTCGCTGACGTGCTTGCGGTACACCGGCATCAGCCCGGGCGCGCGGGCGTTGACCCAGTCGGCCAGGCCGGTGGCGGTGCGGGAAAGGATATTGGCCATGATCAAGCCGCCCCCTGCGGATCAACGCCGATGATGATGGTGTTGTCGTCCTGGTAATGGTGCGGCGGCACCAGCAGGTTGATCGGCGCCGGAACATCCTTGAACACGCGACCGGACATATCGAAACGCGACTTGTGGCAGGGGCAGAAATAGCCGCCCTTCCACTGCGGGTCGTAGGGCTCGGGGCGGATCTCGGCGACCATTTCCGGCGAACAGCCCAGATGGGTGCACAGCCCGACCAGCACCGAGACCTCGGCCTTGATCGAACGGAATTCGGGATTCTGCTTGAGCACGTACTCAGGCTGCTGCTCTTTCTCGCCCGATTCGGGATCCTTCAGGCGGCCGTCCAGCCCGTGCAGCGCGTCGAGGATGGCCTTGGAGCGCTTGACGATCCAGATCGGCTGTCCACGCCACTCCATGACCAGACGCTGGCCTTCCTGGAGCGCACTGATGTCGGCAATCACCGGGGCACCGGCCAGTTTGGCGCGGGCGCTGGGATTCCAGGACTTGATGAACGGTACCGCTGCAAATCCGACGCCGACCGCTCCGACCACCGCAGTGGTTGCTGAAAGGAATCGTCGACGTCCAGTATTGACTGGATCGTTTACCCCATCGTTGGCCATCCGGCACTCCGATATTGATTTAGGTAGCTTGAGGCTGCCAGTAGACCGGTGGGGGCCAGTCCACATTGAATCAGCCGCGAGTGTAGCTGAACCGAAGTCGGCCACACAACGCGGTACTACGGAACGACATTACCCCGACAGTACGGCATCAGGTACTCCCGGCGCCATCGGTTATTGCTGGGTGGCGACCGCACTTCGATAGCGGTCGGCCAACACGGCCACCCGCTTCACGTAATACTGGGTCTCGCTGTAAGGGGGCACGCCGCCATGGCGGGCTACCGCGCCCTCGCCCGCGTTGTAGCCCGCGGCGGCGAGGGTCAGGTCGCCATTGAAGCGCTTGAGCAGCCAGGACAGGTACTGCACGCCACCCCGGATGTTCTGCGAAGCATCATAGGAATCACTGACCCCGAAGCGACGCGCGGTGGGCGGCATCAGCTGCATCAGGCCCTGCGCGCCGGCCCGGCTGAGCGCCAACGGGTTGTAGGCGGACTCGGCATGGATGATCGCGCGCACGATCGCTTCTTCCACCCCGAACTCCCGGGCGGCCGCGGCGATCTCGCTCTGGTAGGCCGTGGTATTGAGGCGGACCGAGCCGAAGTTGACCGAAGGATTCACGCCGCAGGCGTAGCAGCGTTCGATGAAGGTGTAGTGGATGGTGCGGACCTGGCCCAGGCTCGCCATCTGGGCAGGCCGTGCGCTGGTGTAGTGACGCACCCCGTCCTTCATATAGGAATAGAGCTGCCCGCTGCGCACCTGCCCTGCCTTGCCCGCCGCGGGGGCCGGAGCGGACGGTGCGGTCAACACGGTGGCCGGGGCGGGAACAGGCGCGGGGGTGATCGCGGTCGCCGCCGTGGCGGTGTCGGCCCGGGCCGGGGTGGGTGCAGGGGTGACGGTGGCGACCGGGGCGGGCACGGGCGGCGCAGACAGGGCCCGACGGGGCGCGCTGCGGTCGGGCCGGTAGCTGCTGATCACGCTGCAGCTGGCCCCGCCCACGCGCTTGCTCACATAGCTGGGAATGCCGTCGGCGCCCACACACTTGTACAGCGTGCCCGCACTGGCCGGCATAGCGGTCAGCGCAGCCAAGGCCAGCGCAGCGATCCCCAACATCCCCTTCATGAGCGGGAGTGTCCCCAATTCGTGGGGGATTGCCAAGGGGGGAGCCCGACCCGGCTACAATGCCGTGCTCACCGCAGCCATCCGGCTGCCTGCCCGCCCACCCGACTGGAATAAGCGCCATGACCGGGACGCCAGCTTCGACCGCGCCGATTTCGGCCGGTTCTGCCTTGCCTGCCTCCGCTCCGCCCAGCTCCGCCCCGCGCCCCGACCTGCTCCCCCTGCCCGGCGCCAAGCCGCAGGTGACCGGCCCGGTACGCGGCAAGCTGTACATCAAGACCCACGGTTGCCAGATGAACGAGTACGACTCGACCAAGATGGCCGACGTGCTCGCCGCCTCCGAAGGGCTGGAACTCACCGACGACCCGGCCGAGGCCGATGTGTTGCTGATGAACACCTGCTCGATCCGCGAGAAGGCGCAGGAGAAGGTGTTCAGCCAGCTCGGTTACTGGAAAGCGCTCAAGAACAACGGCCGCGGGGTCATCATCGGCGTCGGCGGCTGCGTGGCCTCGCAGGAAGGCGAGGCGATCATCAAGCGCGCGCCGCACGTGGATCTGGTGTTCGGCCCGCAGACCCTGCACCGCCTGCCGGAGCTGATCCGCCAGCGCCGTGAATCGGGCAAATCGCAGGTGGACATCAGCTTCCCGGAAATCGAGAAGTTCGACGCCCTGCCCGAGCCGCGCGCCGAGGGTGCCTCCGCGTTCGTCTCGATCATGGAAGGCTGCTCGAAGTACTGCTCGTTCTGTGTGGTGCCCTACACCCGCGGCACCGAAGTCAGCCGTCCGTTCGAGGACGTGGTGGTGGAGGTGGCGCAGCTGGCCGCCCAGGGCGTGCTGGAGATCAACCTGCTCGGCCAGAACGTCAACGCCTACCGCGGCCCGTATGGCGACGGCGAGTTCGCCGACCTCGGGCTGCTGATCCGGACCATCGCCGAGATCGACGGCGTCGGCCGGATCCGCTTCACCACCTCGCACCCGCTGGAGTTCAGCGATTCGCTGATCGATGCCTACCGCGATGTGCCGCAGCTGGCCAACTTCCTGCACCTGCCCGTGCAGGCGGGCAGCGACCGCGTGCTCTCGGCGATGAAGCGTGGCTACACCGCGCTGGAATTCAAATCCAAGATCCGCAAGCTGCGCGCGGTGCGCCCGGACATCTCGATCAGCTCGGATTTCATCGTCGGTTTCCCCGGCGAGACCGACGCCGAGTTCGAGAAGACCATGAAGCTGATCGAGGACGTAGGCTTCGACCAGAGCTTCTCCTTCATCTATTCACGGCGCCCGGGCACGCCCGCCGCCGATCTGGAAGACACCACCACCGATGCGGAAAAGCACGCGCGCCTGTCGCGCCTGCAGGCCCGGATCAACGAGCAGGCTGCAGCCATCTCGGAAAAGATGGTCGGCACCGTGCAGACCGTGCTGGTGGAAGGCCCGTCCAAGCGCAACCCGAACGAGCTGACCGGCAAGAGCGAGAACATGCGCTCGGTCAATTTCCCGGGGCACCCGCGTTTGATCGGCCAGTTCGTGGATGTGGTGATCACCGAGGCGTACAGCAACTCGCTGCGCGCGCGCATGGTGACGGCAGACTGAGCGCGATGGCCGGACCACGGTCCGGCCATCGTTGACGCTTTTTTGACCACGCAATTGAACCCATTGCCGCAGTAAGGCTGGCGCCACCTATCCACAGGTTGCTGCACCGGCATTGCACAGCCCCTGTGGAAAACCGCTTTCCGCCGGTGCTGTAGCGGCCGCCCCACACCCGCGCTACCCTGTTCTCCCTTTCCCTGCTTGCGGCCCGGTCGGCTGGACCGGCGGCCGCCGGACGCAATGACCGCACTCGCACAACGCGACTTCACCCTCACCCCGGAAGACAACGAGCGCCTGGCCAACATGGCCGGTCCGTTCGATGAACATCTCCGCCAGGTGGAACTCAAACTCGGCGTGGAAATCGCCAACCGTGGCCACGTGTTCCGCGTGACCGGCCCCAAGGCCGTGGTGGCCGATGCGCAGGCCCTGATCGAAGCGCTGTACGCCGAAGCCGGCGACGTGGTGTTCGACAGCCATGCCATCCATCTGCGGCTGAACCAGGCCAACGTGGAGCATGTGGTCGAGCGCGCCTACGAGGCCCAGGAAGTGGCGATCAAGGTCAAGCGCGGCACCGTGCGCGGCCGCGGCGCCAACCAGGCCCGCTACCTGCACCAGATCACCACGCACGACATCAACTTCAGCATCGGCCCGGCCGGCACCGGCAAGACCTTCCTGGCCGTGGCCAGCGCGGTGGAAGCGCTCAATGAAGCGCGCGTGCAGCGCCTGATCCTGGTCCGCCCGGCGGTGGAAGCCGGCGAGAAGCTGGGCTTCCTGCCCGGCGATCTGAGCCAGAAAGTAGACCCGTATCTGCGGCCGCTCTACGACGCGCTGTACGAAATGCTCGGCGTGGAGAAAGTGCTCAAGCTGCTGGAGAAGAACGTCATCGAGATCGCGCCGCTGGCCTACATGCGCGGCCGCACGCTCAACGATGCGTACGTGATCCTGGACGAAGCGCAGAACACCACGGTCGAGCAGATGAAGATGTTCCTGACCCGCCTGGGCTTCGGCTCCACGGCCGTGGTCACCGGCGACCTCACCCAGACCGATCTGCCCAAGCACGTGAAGTCCGGCCTGCGCGATGCGATCGATGTGCTGCGTGATGTCGAGGGCGTGAGCTTCACCTTCTTCGAAGCACGGGACGTGGTCCGTCACCCACTGGTGGCCCGCATCGTCAGCGCCTACGACCGCCGCGATCTGCAGCAGGTCCAACCCGGAGCGACCCCATGACCCGTGGTCCCGTGCGACTGGACGTCGCCATCAGCTACGCCCAGCCCCGCGCCGGGCTGCCCTCGGCGGTGAGCTTCCGCAAGTGGGTGGCCGCCGCCCTGAAGGGCCGCATCCGCGAGGCCGACCTGGCGATCCGTCTGGTCGATGCCAAGGAAGGCCAGTCCTTGAACCGGCATTACCGCGGCAAGGATTACGCGACCAACGTGCTCAGCTTCCCGGCCGAACTGCCGGAGGGCCTGCCCAAGGGCGTGAAGTTCCCGCTGCTGGGCGATCTGGTGATCTGCGCCCCGGTGGTCGCCCGCGAGGCGGACGAACAGGGCAAGGCACTCAACGCCCACTACGCGCACCTGACCGTGCACGGCGTGCTGCACCTGCTCGGCTGGGACCATGAAGACGAGAAGGAAGCCGATGCCATGGAACAGTTGGAGCGTGACATCCTGGCCGAACTGGGCATTGCCGATCCGTACGCCGGCGAGCGCTGAGCGTTGCCTCGCTACCTGTGTTGATTGCCCTGCCATACAAGGACGTATGCCGTCATGCCGATTCCTGATCGTCGTTCCGCACTGGGTGCCGTGCTGCTTGCAGTGTCCTGGGTAGGGCTGCTGTACGCCGCGATCGGAGCCCCGGGGCTCACCGCACTGACGCCGCCCGGCCGCGACCCTGGCGCACTGCAGCTGGGCATGCTTGGGCTGTCGGCCGTCATCGCAGCGCTGTCGTTGGCGCCCGCGCGAAGCTGGTGGGCGGCGCGGCAGCAGCGCGCGCCCCTGTCTGCGGCGTGGGCCGGACGTCTGGCCGGCCTGGCCGCCGGGGTGTTCGTCGTGGGGATGCTGACCTGCGTGGTGGCGGGCCTGATCCTGCCTCGTCTGCTGGCCGGTCCTGCCGAAGCGACCTTGAGCCTTGCCGGCCTGCGCGTGGTGATCTGGTCAGGGCTGGCGGCCGCCCTGGTCGCGCCGCTGGGCTGGCGCACGCTGTATCGCTGGTTCGGCCGCGATGGCGTCGCGCCGGGACAGTCGTCGACCTTCCGCGCACGGCCGGTGCAGGTGGCGCTGCTGTTTGTTCTTGCCGCGTCGTTCGCCCTGATCTTCGGGCGCGCGCTGATGGCCGAGACCGCCAACGGTCCGGGCGCGATCCATCTGGGCACTGCCGCGTTGGTGCTGTTCGCGGCGGGGATCGCCGCGGTCACCTTCCTCCCCACGCTGCGCTGGCTGCTGCGCCGCCGGTGACGCCCTGCCACGCGGGGCCAGCCCCCGCTATGATCGTCACCGTGTCCGTGCGCTGCACGCCCCCGTTGATGGATCTGCTTCGATGACCCCGTTGCGACTTGCCTGCCTTGGCCTGCTGGGCCTGCTGCCCGCCCCTGCGTTTGCCGACGCCCCTGCCCGCCCGCTGGATCTGACCGCCCTGATCGAATGCCGCCAGAGCGTTGGTGACTACGATGCGGTCGCCCTGGTGGTGGCGGACCCGCTCAAGGCGGTCGCCAACGGCCTGCAGCCGCTGCCGCAGACCAACCCGTTCATGACCGAGTTCCGCCTGGCGGCCCCGATCACGGTGTTCGGCGAGCGCGCCGAGTACATCACGGTGGCCGGGGCCAGCATCATGGCCATCCTGGACCTGGCCGACCCGCGTCCCCTGGCCAAGCGCCTTGCGCTGGAGGACGGCGTGGATTCCACGGAGAAGTTCATGGCCGGGCGCGAGCTGGTCAGCCGCGATGTCACCGACCCGCGCACCGGCGAGGCCTTGATCGAATCGGTGATCCTGAGCCTGTCCACGGTCAAGACCCACCCCGGCAAGACCCTGGCCGGCTGTACCTACAGCCTGGACCTGCCGCCGGAGGAAGACACCCCGCCGCCGGGCGCCGCCCCCGCCCCCTTGCCGGGCGTGAATCCACCCTCGGCTGGGCGCTGACAGGCGCCCGCATCCTGATAGACTAAATCCAACGCCCGGCACGCCGGGTGCCTTTTTTTCCAGAGATGTCTGAAGACGACAGTAGTAGCTCCACCCAGGAGCACAATGAAAAGAAGCGCAGCTGGCTCGAACGCCTGACCGCTGCCTTCTCCGGCGAACCCCACACCCGCGATGAGCTGGTGGCGGTCCTGCACACCGCGCACGAAGACGGCCTCATTGCCGCTGACACGCTGCGGATGATGGAAGGCGCCATTTCGGTGGCCGAGCTCACCGTCGGCGACGTGATGATCTCGCGCTCGCAGATGGTCTCCCTGCCGGTCGAAGCCCCCTTCCTTGAACTGATGAAACAGGTGGTCGAATCCGGCCATTCGCGCTTCCCGGTGCACGGCGACAACAAGGACGACATCCTCGGCATCCTGTTGGCCAAGGACCTGCTGCGCGGCGTGGTCGCCGACAACGGGCCGGCCAACATCCGTGAGCTGCTGCGCCCGGCGGTACTGATCCCCGAGGCCAAGAAGCTCAACGTGCTGCTCAAGGAGTTCCGCCTCTCGCGCAACCACATGGCCATCGTGGTCGATGAGTACGGCGGTGTCGCCGGCCTGGTCACCATCGAGGACGTGCTGGAACAGATCGTCGGCGAGATCGACGACGAGCACGACGAGGCGGAGGACCACACCTCGCAGATCGCGATCCAGGCCGACGGCCAGTACGTGGTCGATGCGTTGACCGCGATCGAGGATTTCAACGAGCGCTTTGGTGCCACGTTCCCCGACGACGATTACGACACCATCGGTGGCCTGGTCACCGAAGCGATCGGGCACCTGCCGGAAACCGGCGACGAACTCACCCTGGACCGCTTCGTGTTCCGGGTGGCGCGTGCCGATGCCCGCCGTGTGCAGGCGTTCCATGTGACCGTGCTGCCGCCCGACACCCACAACGAGGATTGACCCACGCCATGCGGCCCCCTTTGAATCGGTGGTCGCTGTGCCGCCTGTTGTTCGTGTTGTCGCTGCTTGCGATGGCCAGCCTGCCCTTCGGGGCGCTGGCCGCGCAGGATGCCGCGCCCGCTGTTGATGCGCCCACGTCCACCGTCGCCGATGCACCGCGCATCGGCGTCGTCACCATGCAGCCGGGCGAGATCTTCTTCGAGCGCTTCGGGCATGACGCACTGGTCGTGGTCGATCCGGTCACCGGCGACGCCACCTCCTACAACTTTGGTTACTTCGACCCGAGCGAATCCGATTTCATCGGCAACTTCGTGCGCGGCGACATGATGTATTACCTCGTCGCGCTGCCGCTCGGGCAGGACCTGTCGTACTACCAGGAGAGCGGCCGCGGTGCGAGCGTGCAGTGGCTGGACCTGACGCCCGAGCAGGCGCGCACCCTGGCCGCGTCACTGGCCGAGCGCGCCAAGCCCGAGAACGCGCGTTATCACTACGATTACTACACCGCCAACTGCGCCACCATGGTCCGCGATGCGATCGATGGCGCGTTGGGCGGCGGGCTGCATTCGCAGCTCTCCGGGCGCTCGCGCGGCAACACCTATCGCAGTGAATCGGTGCGCCTGGCCTCGCCGTCGCCGTGGATGTGGCTGGGCTTCGATATCGGTCTGGGCCCGTTCGCCGACCAGCCGCTGTCGCGCTGGCAGGAAGCGTTCGTACCGATGCGCTTGGCCGATGCGCTGCGCCAGGTGCGCAACAGCGAAGGCCGCCCGCTGGTGCAGGCCGAGCAGGAACTGCTGCCGCACCGGATCGCCCCGGAGCCAACAGAGTCCCCGCGCAGCTGGTGGCCGTGGCTGCTGTGCGGCCTGATCGCCGCTGCGGGTGTGGTTGCACTGCGCCGCCGACGCCGCCTGCTGGGTGGCCTGGCACTGCCGTTCTGGCTGTTCTGCGGCATTGGTGGCGCCCTGCTGACCTACCTGTGGGGCTTCAGTGCGCACCAGGCTGCCTGGGCCAATCGCAACTTGCTGCAGCTCTCGCCGCTGTGCCTGCTGCTCGTTCCCGCTGCGATCACCCTGCTGCGCGGCCGCGCGCCGCGCGCGTGGTTCCGGATCGTGCTGTGGGCGGTCGCCGGCGTGTCGCTGCTCGGGCTGGTGCTGCATTGGCTGACCTTGCAGGCGCAGTACAACCTGCAGTGGATCGTGCTGTTGCTGCCCATCCACATGGCGCTGGCATGGGTGCTGGGCCGCCGTGACCTGCCCGTCACGGGCCGCTGACGCACGATGCCCGCCATGGATACCGTCACACCTGAAAACCCCGCCTGCGTCATCAACTGCGTTCACTACGATGACCAGGGCAAGCGCCACGACATCAGCCTGGATGCGATCAGCGATGTGATCGCCAGCGACAACGGCTTCGTCTGGGTAGGACTGTACGAACCCCAGGACAGCGTGCTGCTGAAGCTGCAGGAAGAATTCGGCCTGCATTCACTGGCCATCGAAGACGCACGCAACGCCCATCAACGGCCCAAGGTCGAGGCCTACGGCAACTCGCTGTTCGTGGTGGTGACCACCGCGCAGATGGTGGACGAGCGCATCCAGTACGGCGAGACGCACGCCTTCCTCGGGCCGCGCTTCCTGGTCACGGTACGCCATGGCGCATCGCTGTCCTATGCTGCCCCGCGCGCGCGCGTGGAGCGCGAGCCGGAGCTGCTGCGCACGATGGGGCCGTCGTACTGCCTGTATGCGGTGCTGGATTTCGTGGTCGACAATTACCTGCCGATCACCCAGCGCTACCGCGACACGCTGGAGCTGCTGGAGAAGGACATCTTCTCGGACAACTACAAGCGCCACACCGTGGTGCGGCTGTACGAGCTCAAGCGCGAACTCAACAAGATGCGCATGGCGGTCGCGCCACTGCAGGACATGCTCTCGCAGATCAAGCGCTACCAGGGCGACCTGGTGCCGGACGAAGTGAAGCTGTACCTGCGCGATGTCCACGACCATGTCGTGCGGATCAGCGATGTGATCGATACCCTGCGCGAGATGCTGGGCACCGCGCTGAGCGTGAACCTGTCGCTGGTGACCCTGGCCCAGGGCGAAACGGTGAAGCGGCTGGGTGCCTGGGCGGCGCTGCTGGCCGCCCCGACCTTGATCACCAGCTGGTACGGCATGAACTTCACCCACATGCCCGAGCTGGACAAGCCGTGGGCTTACCCGGCGATGATCATCGGCGTGGGTGCGGTGTGCGTGGGGCTGTACCGTTTGTTCAAGCGCGCGCGCTGGCTGTAGGTGTAGGTAGGCGACCGTTGGTCGCTACGGTGGTGACCGTTGCCCGCTACGGCGGGCGACCGCTGGCCACGACGGTGGGTAGTGCCGGCCGTTGGCCGGCTCCTCCGGTGGCATGACCCTCATCTGGTGTTCGCGGCCGTCCGGGGCATGGGCGTGAGCCGGCCAGCGGCCGGCACTACCCGGTTCATGGCATCAGGCCACGTAAACGGTCTTGATGTTCATGAACTCATGGATGCCGTGCTCGGCCAGTTCGCGCCCGAAACCGGAGCGCTTGCTGCCGCCGAACGGGAGCCGGACGTCGCTCTTGACGATGGCGTTGACGAAGGCGGCACCGCACTCCAGCTGCTGGGCGATCGCCTCGCCGCGCGCCGCATCGCTCGTCCACACGCTGCCCCCCAGGCCGAAGGTGGTGTCATTGGCCACGCGCAGCGCTTCGGCGTCGTCGCTGACGCGCAGGATCGCGGCGGCCGGGCCGAACAGTTCTTCGTCATAGGCCGGCATGCCGGGCGTCACATTGTCCAGGATGGTGGCCGGGTAACCCGCGTGCGAGCCGGCCACCGGCTCACCGCCGAGCAGCAGCGTGGCGCCCTTGGCGATGCTGTCCTGCACCTGTTTGTGCAGCTCGTCGCGCAGGTCGGCGCGCGCCATCGGCGCGAGCGTGGTCTCCTCGTCCTGCGGGTCGCCGTAGACGCGCTTGCCGGCGGCGGCGACGAACTTCTCCACGAACGCATCGGCGATCGCATCGACCACGATGAAGCGCTTGGCGGCGATGCAGGTCTGGCCACTGTTGTCGAAGCGCGACTTCACCGCTGCGGCCACCGTCTTGTCGAGATCGGCATCGTCCAGCACCACGAAGGCATCGCTGCCGCCCAACTCCATCACGCACTTCTTGAGCTGGTCACCGGCATTGGCCGCAATCGACCGCCCGGCGCGCTCGCTGCCGGTCAGGGTGACCGCCTTGACCCGCTTGTCGCGCAGCACCTCGGCCGCCTGGTCGTTGTCGATATGCAGCACATCGAACACGCCCTCGGGCAGGCCGCCATCGCGGCATACCGCCAGGATCAGATCGGCGCATTGCGGCACGTTGCTGGCGTGCTTGAGCAGCGCCACATTGCCGGCCATGAACGCCGGCGCGAGGAAACGGAACACCTGCCAGATCGGGAAGTTCCACGGCATCACCGCGAACACGCAACCGATCGGCTCATAGCGCACGTAACTGCGCTGGGCTTCGGTGTCGATCAGCTGCGGCTTGAGGTAATCGGCCGCGTGATCGGCGTAGAACTCGCAGGCCTCGGCGCATTTGTCGATCTCGCCCAGCGCTTCCCCCTTGAGCTTGCCCATCTCGGTGGTCATCGCCTGCTGGATGTCGCCCTTGCGCTGGCGCAGCTGGCCGGCGATGGCGCGCAGGATCGCCCCGCGCTCCTGCAGCGAGCGTGCCGCCCAGGCCGGGAACGCCTCGGCGGCGGCGGCCAGGCGCTGCTCGACCCCTTCAGCGGTAAGCAGTTCATGGCGATACGTGACCTGGCCGGTCGCGGGATTGATGATGTCAGCGGTCATCGCGGGTCTCCAAAAGTCAGACCCGCAGTGTGCGCCTGGCGCCGTGATCCGGATGTTGCCGGATCGGGATGACGTTCAGCCGGGGTCCTGCAACGCCATCTGCATATCGCGCTGGCGGCGTTTCTCGGCGCGGGAGGTGATGTACCAGCCCAGCACCGCCGCGATCGATACCGCCAGCACCATCAAGGTGGCCAGTGCATTGATCTCCGGCTTGATGCCCATCCGCACCGAGGAGAACACCTTCATCGGCAGGGTGGTCGAGTTCGGGCCGGCCACGAAGCTGGCGATCACCACGTCATCCAGCGACAGCGTGAACGCCAGCAGCCAGCCGGCCACCAGCGCCGGGGCGATGATCGGCAGGGTGATCTGGAAGAATACCTTCAACCGGCTCGCGCCGAGATCCATCGCGGCTTCCTCCAGCGAGCGGTCCAGCTCCTGCAGGCGCGAGGACACCACCACCGTCACGAAGGACAGGGTGAAGGTGACATGCGCGATCCAGATGCTGGTCACGCCGCGGCTGGGGAAACCGGGAATGCCGCCCATCGCCACCAGCAGGGTCATCAGCGAGAAGCCCAGGATCACTTCGGGCATCACCAGCGGCGCGGTGATCAACGCACCGAACACGGTCTTGCCCGGGAAGCGGCGCATGCGGGTCATCACCATCGCCGCCATCGTGCCGAGCACGGTGGCCGCGCAGGCCGTCCAGAACGCGACCTTGAGGCTGATCCACAGTGCATCCAGGATCTGCCGGTTGTTGAACAGCTCGCCATACCAGCGCGTGGAGAAGCCCGACCATACCGTGGCCAGCTTGGAGGCATTGAACGAGTACACCATCAACAACAGGATCGGCAGATACAGGAAGGCGAAGCCCAGCCCGAGCAGGCTCCAGCCCAGCCAGCGGTTGCTGCGCACCATGCTCATGCCAGCTTTCCTTCCAGCTCGCGCTGCTGCATGCGGTTGAACAGCAGGATCGGCACCAGCAGCAGGGCCAGCATCACGATCGCCACCGCCGAGGCCGTGGGCCAGTCGCGGTTGTTGAAGAACTCGCCCCACAGCACGCGGCCGATCATCAGCGTATCCGGCCCGCCGAGCATTTCCGGAATCACGAACTCCCCCACCGCCGGGATCATCACCAGCATGCAGCCGGCGATGATGCCGGTGCGCGAGAGCGGCAGTGTGATCCGCATGAAGGCCTGCCACGGCTTGGCGCCGAGGTCGTAGGCAGCTTCCAGCAGGCGGTTGTCCAGCTTGACCAGGTTGGCGTACAGCGGCAGCACCATGAACGGCAGGTAGCAGTACACGATGCCGATGTAGGCGGCGGTCGGGGTGTACAGGATCTGCAGCGGCGCATCGATCAGGCCGAGCTTGAGCAGCAGCTGGTTGAGCAGGCCGTTGCGGTCCAGGATGCCGATCCAGGCGTATACCCGGATCAGGAACGAGGTCCACGAAGGCAGCACCACCAGCATCATCGCCACGTTGCGCGCGGCCGGGCTCATCCGCGAGATCACGTACGCCATCGGGTAGCCGATCAGCAGCGTGAGCAGGGTCGAGATGACCGCGATCTTGATCGAGCTCAGGTACGCCAGCGCGTACTGGTTGTCCTTGACCAGGGCCGCGTAGCTGCCGAGGTTGAGCTTGAGCGAGAAGGCGCCATCCACGTACTCCAGCAGCCAGGTGTACGGCGGCGAGCCGACCTGGGTGCGCGCGAAGGAGATCATCAGGATGATCACGAACGGCACCGCGAAGAACAGCAGCAGCCACAGGTACGGCGCGGCGATCACGCCGGCGCGCGTGCCCGGGAGCCAGCGCTTCCAGCCGGTCGCGGTCATGAGGTCAGCACCACGCCATCGTTGTCGCGCCAGTGCACCCAGACGGTGTCACCCCAGGTCAGGCCATCGCTGGCCCAGCGCTGCGAATTGGCGAAGTTGGACAGCACCTTGGCCCCGCTCGGCAGGCGCACATGGAACACCGAGTGGCTGCCGAAGTAGGCGATCTCCTCGATCACGCCCTGGGCCTTGTTGGTGTCCCCGGCCGGCTCGTCCTTGCCGATCATCACCTTCTCCGGGCGCAGTGCGAACGCCACCGGCTGTCCTTCGTAACCGGTGATCCCGTGGGCGACGTAGATCGGTGCGGGGAAAAACGGCGTGCGCACGGTGACGTACTCGGGCAGGTCCTCATCGAGCACGCCATCGAACAGGTTCACCGAGCCGATGAACTCGGCCACGAACCGGTTGGCCGGCTGCTCGTAGATTTCATCCGGCTTGCCGACCTGCTGGATCCAGCCGGCATCCATCACCGCGATCCGGGTCGCCATGGTCATGGCTTCTTCCTGATCGTGGGTGACCATCACGCAGGTCACCCCGGTGGTCTCGATGATGTTGACCAGCTCCAGCTGCATCTGCGAGCGCAGCTTCTTGTCCAGCGCGCCCATCGGCTCATCCAGCAACAGCAGTTTCGGCCCTTTGGCGAGCGACCGCGCCAGCGCCACGCGCTGCTGCTGGCCACCGGAGAGCTGATGCGGCTTGCGCTTGGCCAGCTTGCCCAGCTGCACCAGCTCCAGCATTTCGCCGACCCGGCGGTTGATCGCATCGCGCGCCATGCCGTCCTGCTTCAGGCCGAAGGCGATGTTCTGCTCCACCGTCATGTGCGGGAACAGCGCATAGGACTGGAACATCATGTTGATCGGGCGCTGGTACGGAGGCAGTGCGTTGATGCGCTGGCCGTCCAGATCGATGGTCCCCTGGGTGGGCGTCTCGAAGCCACCCAGGCAGCGCAGCAGCGTCGATTTGCCACTGCCCGAGCCACCCAGCAGCGCGAAGATCTCGCCCTTGCGCACGTCCAGGGTGACGTCGTCGAGCGCGACGAAGCCGTCGAACTCCTTGCGCAGCGCGCGGATGGACAGGTAACCCGGTTCCAGGACCGGCAGGACCGCGCCTTCCGGCTTGGCTTCAAATGGCATGGTCAGCGGCTCCGGGAGCGGCGGCAGGACGGGGGGAGAATGCCATTTTACCGGTGGTGGCCGCGTCATGTCCTACCCCCTGAAGCGACGACGCCGGCACGGGGCCGGCGTCGCGGGGGCGGTCAGCGCCCGGTTTTCACCTCGGTCCACAGCCGGGTGTAGAGCTTGTCCACCTCGGGCGTGTTGATCGAGTAGGTGAACATCTTTGCCGCCACATCGGCCGGCGGGTAGATGGTCGGGTCGGTTCGGATCGCCTCGTCCACCAGCGGCGTGGCCGTGGTCACCGGGTTGGCGTAGTGGATGAAGTTGGTGTTGGCCGCGGCGACCTTCGGCTCCAGCAGGTAGTTGATGAAGGCGTAGGCCGCCTCCGGGTGCTTGGCATCCTTGGGGATGGCCAGCATGTCGAACCACTGCGGGGCACCTTCGCGCGGGATCGAGTACGCCACGGTCACGCCGTTGGACGCCTCGGCCGCACGGTCACGGGCCTGGATGATGTCACCGGACCAGCCCACCACCAGGCAGGTACCACCGTTGGCCAGCGAGCCCACGTACTGCGAGGAGTGGAAGTTCTGCACGTACGGGCGGATCGTCTTGAGCAGCGCGGCGGCCTTCTCCAGCGTGGCCGGGTCCTGGCTGTGCGGATCTTCGCCCAGGTAGTGCAGCGCGATCGGGATCATGTCCGAAGGCGTATCCAGGATCGTGATCCCGCAGTCCTTCATCTTGGCGATGTTTTCGGGCTTGAAGATCAGATCCCAGCTGTTGGCGATGTCGGTGCTGCCACCAAAACGCTGCTTGAGCAGCTCCACGTTGTAGCCAATGCCGGTGGTGCCGATCATGTACGGCACACCGTATTCGTTGCCCGGGTCCTGCTGCGCGATGCGCTGCATCACGCTCGGGTCGAGATTGGCCAGGTTCGGGATCTTGCTCTTGTCCAGCGGCAGGAACACGCCGGCCTTGATCTGGCGCCCGAAGAAGTTCAGCGTCGGCACGACGACGTCGTAGCCGCTGTTGCCGGCCAACAGCTTGGTCTCCACCATCTCATCACTGTCGAACACGTCATAGGTCACCTTGGTGCCGGTGGCCTTTTCGAAGTTGGGAATGGTGTCTTCGGCGATGTAGTCGCTGTAGTTGTAGACGTTCAGCACCTTGGCGTCGTCCTGCTTGTCACCGCCGCCACAGGCAGTCAGCACGGATACGGCAATGCCGAGGGTGAGGATTCGCAGCTTCATCGGACTCTCCACAGGTCAGGTGCGAGTTGGGGGGAACCGGCCGGACCGGCACAACGGGTGCCAGCCTACCGGGCATGCCCTCATTTTCCCACACATGGCCCTCACGGCCATGCCGGGCGTGGCGCCCGGGGTCAGACGTTGAGCAGCAGGAATTCGCGCTCCCAGGAGCTGATCACCCGGAAGAACGTCTCGTATTCCTTGCGCTTGACCGACACATAGGCGCGGCAGAAGCGCTCGCCCAGCATCTCGCGCAGCTCCGGGCAGCCTTCCAGCCCGTCCAGCGCCTCGCCCAGCGACCGCGGCAGGTCGTAGCCGAGCTCCTTGGCGCTGCCACTGATCGGCGCGGTCGGGGAGCCCTGCTCGCGGATACCGAGCAGCCCGGCGGCCAGGGTCGCGGCGATCGCCAGGTAGGGGTTGGCATCGGAGCCGGCGAACCGGCTTTCCACCCGCATGTTCTCCGGCGTATCCAGCGGCACGCGCAGGCCGCAGGTACGGTTGTCGAAGCCCCAGTGCACGTTGCTCGGGGAGACCTCGCCGAACATCAGCCGGCGGTAGGAGTTCACGTTCGGCGCGAAGAACGCCATCGCCGCCGGCACGTATTTCTGCAGGCCGGCCAGGTAATGCCCGAACAACGGGCTGAAATCCTCACCGCCATGTTCTCCGGTGAACACATTGCTGCCGTCGCTGATCCGCAGCAGGCTCTGGTGGATGTGCATCGCACTGCCCGGCTCGTTCTCCATCGGTTTGGCCAGGAAGGTGGCGTAGATGCCGTGGCGCATCGCCGACTCACGCATGGTGCGCTTGAACAGGAACACCTGGTCGGCCAGATCCATCGCATTGGCGTGGGTGAAGTTGACCTCCAGCTGCGCCGCGCCGGATTCATGGATCAGCGTATCCACGTCCAGCTTCATCGCATCGCAGTAGTCGTACATCAGATCGAGAATCGGATCGAACTCGTTGACCGCATCGATGGAGTAGGACTGGCGCGCGGTTTCAGGACGCCCGGAGCGGCCGGCCGGCGGCAGCAGCGGGAAGTCCGGGTCCGTGTTCTTCTGGACCAGGAAGAACTCCAGTTCCGGTGCCACCACCGGGCGCAGGCCCAGTTCGGCATAGGCATTGAGGACGCGCCGCAGCACATTGCGCGGGGCCAGCTCATGTGGCTCGCCGGTTTTGGTGAAACAGTCATGGATGACCTGCGCGGTCGGATCGGTCGCCCAGGGCACCATGCGGACGGTGTCGGCATCCGGGCGCAGGATCATGTCCGAATCCGACGGTGAGGTCAGCTCGTAGTAATCGTCCGGGAACTCGCCGGTGACCGTGGTGGCGAAGATACCCTCCGGCAGGCGCGTGCCGTAATCGTGCGAGAACTTGTCGGCCGGAATGATCTTGCCGCGCGCGTTGCCGGTGATGTCCGGCACCAGGCACTCCACCTCGGTGATGCGCCGGTCCTTGAGCCAGCGCAGCAGCGTGCTCTCCTGGGGAACAGGCTTGGGGGCGGCGGCTTTGCGCGAACGCGTTCGGGTGGTCATGACCGGTCTGCTGTAAGAGAGTTGCGGCGACAAGCATCGCCGAAAGCGTGAAAAATGCTGTGATAGAACGGATTGTCGGCCACCCGCCACTCCGGATGCCACTGCACGCCGAGCACGAAACGATGCGCGGTGCTGCGGGCGGCTTCGATCAGGCCATCCTCGGCAACGGCCTTGATCTGCGGGCCCTCGGCCAAGCGATCCTAGCGGTTGCCTGGCCAGCTCGGCGGCCCGGCCAATGCGGTGAAGGCCCAGCATCGTGCTGTCGGTGGGCAGGCCGACCCAAGGGGGCGAGACCATGCGTCATGCTCGGATGACCTGCGATCACGTTACCCCCGCGCGCAGACCCTGCGCAACACGACCCCACATCGGCGGCGCATGATCCGTCACATGCCGGCGGCAGTGGCTGCGACAGACTGCCCCCTGTCCCGCGCGCCGGTTGCTGGCATGCTCTGTCCATGATTGTTGTCCTCCCCTCCTTCTGCCGGTGCCCGGCATGACCGCTGCCGGCGAGGCGCATGCGCCCAGCTGGTACGCCGACAGCGTGCCAGCGGTCGCTCTGCGCCAGCCACTGACCGGTGACACGACCGCCGACGTCTGCGTGCTCGGCGCCGGCTACACCGGTCTGTCCGCCGCACTGACCCTGGCCGAGCGCGGCTATCGCGTCGTGCTGCTGGAGGCCCACCGGGTCGGCTGGGGCGCCTCCGGGCGCAACGGGGGTCAGGCCATCGTCGGCTATGGCTGCGAAGTGGACACGCTTGAAGACCTGGTCGGCGCCGAGGACGCGAGGGCGCTGTTCGACTTTTCGCGCGACGGCATGCGCCTGCTGCGCGACCGCATCGCCCGGCATCAGATCGACTGCGACTGGCGCGACGGCCACGCCAGCGTGCCGATCAAGCCCCGCCAGGAGCGCATGCTGCGCGCCGGGCTGATCGATCTGGCACAGCGCTACGACTACCCCCTGCAATGGTGGGACCGCGCGCAACTGCGCCAACAGCTGGACAGCCCGCGCTACCGCGGGGCCATGTTCGACCCTCACAGCGGGCATCTGCATCCCCTGGCTTACGCACAGGGCCTGGCCCGCGCGGCCGAGGGTGCCGGGGCGGTGATCCACGAGCAGTCCCCGGTCCTGCAGCTGATCCGTGGCGCGCGGCCGCAGTTGCGCACCGCGCACGGTACGGTAACCGCCGACCACGTGGTGATCGCCGGCAATGCCTGGCTGGAAGGCATCGCGCCGGAGCTGGAATCGCGGATCATGCCGGTCGGCACCTATATCGGCGCCAGTGCGGTGCTCGGGCAGGCGCGGGCACAGTCCCTGATCCGCAATGACATGGCCGTGGCCGATGTCAGCTGGGCGCTGGACTATTTCCGGCTCAGCCGCGACCACCGCCTGCTGTTCGGCGGCCAGGCCAGCTACTCCGCGCTGCCCCCGCCGGGCCTGCGCGGGGTCATGACCCGGCGCATGCGCGCGGTGTTCCCGCAGCTGGCCGATGTGGAGCTGGAGTACGTCTGGGGCGGCTATGTCGACATCACCCGCAACCGTGCCCCGCACTGGGGCCGGCTGACCCCGAATGTCTATTTCGCGCAGGGCTTCTCGGGCCATGGCGTAGCCGCTGCCGGGCTGGCCGGGCAGGTGCTGGCCGAGGCCATCGCCGGGCAGGCCGAGCGCCTGGATGTGTTTGAACGCATTCCGCACCGGCCGTTCCCTGGCGGGCGAATGCTGCGGACCCCGCTACTGGTGGCGGCGATGTCCTGGTACAAGCTTCGGGACGCGTTGTGGTGAGGGCTTAGGAGGCATTCGGCGACCACGGGTAAAGTGAGACACGGCGCGACATCTGAAAGCGGGCGCTCCGTTACCGGGCAGCTCCAGAACAGGCAGTGCTAGCAGACCGTGTGGAGCGCCCCCGCTTGCTGAGCACGCCGCGCGTCACAGCGCAACGACGTGGGGAGAATGCGTCATATCAAGGCCTGCAGTGGCTGAAATGGGCATGCCTCGACCACTGGGAATCGTCTGCGTGTCCGCGGCGCAGCTCAAGTACGCCCCCCAACGACGAGCGTGAAGAGTTTCATAAAAAAATGAGATATGTGTCACGCCTATGAGCGCGGCACATGCCGGCGCGTGAACTCAGACGCTGTGGTCGCCATCACGCCCGGCCACTTTCGTAATTGCATAATCCGGCGCGGATATATACCGTCCAATCTGATCGCGGCATTGATACACAGGGACGTTGACGGCACGAACAGGGGGAGCCGGTGCGAGGAGAATGGTGGAAAAATGGACTTCAGTTGAATCTGCGCATCGAGCCGATCGGGCTTGCCCTTGCCGTCATCTATGCATTCGCGTGCTGGGGCGCACGTCAAGTTTCCCTTGATCAGTTCTACTTGCCAGCAGGCATACGTGTCGCCGCGGTGCTGCTGTGCCCTCCGCGGCTGTGGCCTTACCTGATCCTCGGCGAATATGCCTACTTCGCACAGCTGCGCTACCCGATGGTGGACAAGTACGGCACGGCTTGGGTCATTTTTGCCTCCGCTTTCTTGATGCCCATCGTGGCGCTGATCGTGCACCTGCATCGCAAGATGATCGCAGCGACGACAAACGTATGGCTGATTTCCGTCGCAGCATCCTCCGCAGTTGCCATTTCTCTGCTAAACCGCAGTTTTTCGCAGTTCCTTTGGCCGACACCACCGGACAACGCCTTTGTCGCGACTGTAGCGCGATACGCAGCCGGCGACTTCATCGGCATATTGACGGTAGCCCCCCTTGCATTGCTTTGGGTACGGCGGCGCAGTGAGTCCGACTGGGCGGCGGGATTTCTCAAGCCTACGGGCATGGCACTCGGGCTGATGATGTTACTGGGTGTTTCTGCGGCGTTCCTCCCTGCCGATTCAGCGACCGCGAGAACCAGCCTCCAGGTGCTGATGGCGCTTCCAGCCATCGCGCTGACGTGCATATTAGGTTGGCGTGGTGCTGCCATCGCGGTACCGGTGCTGAACCTCATCATCGGCCTTACTACGCCTAAGCCTTACCCATCGTCTTTCGATCCTCATGCCTTTACAACGCAGCTGATCATGGCCATCACGGGCGTCGCACTGCTGGTCCTCGGCTCACGCATCACGTACTACTACCACCACTACAAGATTCGCGACGACGGCGAGAAGAACGCGATCAAATTGGCTAGAAACTCTCATGTGGCAAGCGAAATGGGGCTTCGCGAACGCGCTCTTGACTTGAGAAAGATCGGGGATGGCATGGACATCTCCCTCAATGAAGTTGTGAACTGGCTGAAGCTGCAGGGGCACCACGAGATCGCCGGAGGATTACTCCACACAGCTGTCGTGCATTCGCGGCAATTCCGTGCGCAGACCAGCATGGTCTATCCGACAGCCCTGGATCACCTTGGCCTGTATGTTGCTCTGCAGGCTGGCGGCGTACGCGAAGCGTGGGAGCTGACCCATCGCGTCACCCGCCCCCGGCTGGAGGGGGATCCGTGCCAATTGAGTATTGGCCTGCAATTGGCTGCCTACCGTGCGATGACCGACGCCGTGGCACTGTTGCTGGAGACTGAGTCGGGTCAGATCCAGGTACGCGCACGCTGCGGACGGTTTGGGCGATATCGGGGAATCGTAGTCACCGTGGCATTGCTGGATGCCGCATATGCGCTTTCCGAAACCACCATGTCCATGGCGATTGAACGTCTCGCGGGGCGAGCCCTTGCCTATGGCGGTGTTGTGCAGTGCCGTCGCAATCGGGTCAGGATGGTGCTTCTGGAAATGCCGCGAACCGCTCCCCATGACGCCGCGCATAGCAGCCCGGTTGAATACGTTAAGACGACGGATCGCGGCAGTAGTCAGGCATTGACCTGACATCCTGCGGACTCGGCGGATCAATCGCCTTTCAGACGAACACAGCGGAACAGTTGCATTGGAGAAACAGCGGGTGAGCTGCGAATATCCCCGCAGCGTGAACCTGCAGGTGAGTGCATCACCTGCAGGCCTACCACGGAGCCATCAACTGAGGCCTAGATTAGGTCGTGCGCCAGGCGGCAATGAAACTCCACCTGATGCTGCTGCAGATGGCCTAGTTGCTGCCGTTCACTGGCTCGACCGACCAGACTGCATCAGTGCCGCTCCCGTAAAGCACCAGCGAGAAGCGCGGGCCGCGGTACACCTCGGAGCGCCTCGCGCCTCTCGGCGGCTGGACGCGCAGCGTCGGCAGTGACACTCGCGCGGGAACATCGCCAGCCGGCAATGCCCAGAACACGCCATCTGCATTTCCGATGATCACGTGCACGCGGCCGGCAAGGTCGTTCACCTGGTAGTACGTGATTCCTTCACGCTCGAATCCATATACCAGCCAATTTGAATCCTGGCTAAGATTCGCTGCCAATGGCTGCGTCTGTCCCAACCCGCGTTTCGCCAGTTTGACTCCGTGATCATCTGACTGCGCCATGCCAACCATCGGAACCGACGCGAGAATCACGATACCCACAACACCCACAATCCTTGGAATGCGCACATTTACCTCCTGATTAAAACGTTGAGGGGAACTTCAGCGATAGTAACCGTAAGCGGCCATCCATCTATCAACACGGGCCGCCTGAGCCGCCGGCGCAGCAAGACGGTCCGCTGGGCAACCGGGCCGAGGCTGCGACAGTACGCAGCACCCGCCCCCCCTAAAGTTGCGTGTGAAACCGCCGCTATCTGTCCCGACCCCCTCGGAACCGAGCGTACGCCTCATGCCGGCACTGTTGCAGGGCGCTGTTCTCAGCGACCCCGGTGATGCCCTGCCCCAGCGGATCCTGCTGGTGGAAAACTCGCGGACGTTCACCAGCATGCTGCGCGAGGCGATCGAGCAGCGGCTGGAGCTGCCGGTCTCGGTGGCGACCAGCCTGTCCGAGGCCGGGCGGTTGCTGGATGAGGAACAGGGCTGGTTCCTGGTGCTGACCGGGCTGGTGCTGGCCGATGGCGACCGCGACACCGTGGTGGACTACTTCCTCTCGCGCGGCCTGCGCACGGTGGTGGTCAGCGGCGTATACGACGAGGACCTGCGCAAGCGCGTGCTGCAGCAGCAGATCATCGATTACGTGCTCAAGAACACCCCTGGCAGCATCGACTATCTGGTGTGGCTGGTGCAGCGGCTGGAGCGCAACCGGCGCATCGCCGCGCTGGTCGTGGATGATTCGATGTCGGCGCGGATGTACGCAGCCTCGCTGCTGCGCATGTACGGCCATGATGTCTACGAAGCCGCCGACGGCGCCGAGGGACTCAAGGCGATCGAGGCGCACCCGGCCATCCGGCTGGCGGTGGTCGACCAGGAAATGCCCGGCATGGAGGGCGTGGAGTTCACCCGTCGCCTGCGTACGATGCGGTCGCGCGACAAACTCGCGGTGATCGGGATTTCCGGCAACTCCGATCCATCGCTGATCCCGCGCTTCCTCAAGAACGGTGCCAATGACTTCCTGCGCAAGCCCTTCTCACGCGAGGAGTTCTTCTGCCGCGTGTCGCAGAACGTGGACCAGCTTGAGCTGATCGGTACGCTGCAGGACCTGGCCACCCGCGATTTCCTGACCGGCCTGCCCAACCGGCGCTGCTTCCTGGAGCAGAGCCAGCGCCAGCTGCCGCAGCTGCAGCTGGACGGCGAGCAGGTGGCGGTGGCGATGATCGACATCGACCACTTCAAGCACATCAACGATACCCACGGCCACGAGGCCGGCGACGATGCGCTGCGTGCGGTGGCCGCCGCGGTGGCGGGCCATGCCCGCCATGAAGATCTGATCGCGCGGTTCGGCGGTGAGGAGTTCTGCCTGCTGGTGCCGGGTTTGGACACCGAACGGGCTGTGGCGTACTTCGAACAGCTGCGCCAAGCCATCGCGGCGCTGGCGGTGGATGTCGGCCATGCCACGCTGCGCATGACCGTCAGCATCGGCCTGTGCTGCCTTCGCCCGCAGCACGACTCGCTGCACCGTCTGATCTCCGAAGCCGACCGTCAGCTGTACCTGGCCAAGGCCGGCGGCCGCAACCGGGTCCACTGCGCGACCGTCGCTACGAGCGCGCTCACCCGCGAGCCCGAACCGGTGCTTTGATCCAGATCAACGCGGCCGTCGGATCGAGTGCCTAGAGTCGCCCCCAGTTGAACAGCGCGGGGAACGCACCATGGCACTTCTGGTCTGGCAGGACGATCTGAACATCGGTATCGATGTCATCGATCACCAGCACATGCGCATCGTGGAGATGCTCAACCACCTGCACGTCGCCCAGAAGAGCCTGGAGCGCCTGGCGGTGGCCGAAGTGATCGACGAACTGGTGGACTACACCATGTCCCATTTCGCCTTCGAAGAAGAGCTGATGGAGGAAGCCGGCTATCCGTTCTGCTCGGCGCACAAGCGCGTGCACGAGATTTTCGGCAAGCGCGTGAGCGAGTACCGGCTGCGCTTCCAGGCGGGCGAGGACATCACCGAAGAGCTGCGCACGATGCTGTCGCGCTGGCTGTTCAACCATATCCGTGGCGATGACAAGGCTTACGCGCCGCAGGTCAAACAGCACCTCAACCAGTTCGCGCGCGAGCACCAGCAGGGCGGTTGGCTGGGCCGCACGCTCAAGCGGTTCTTCCGCTGATCAGCGTCGGCGCCGACCCATCGCCAGCAAAGCGACGATAGTGACCAGTGCGGTCACGCACAGGTAGTAGCCGACCGCAACCAGGCCGTAGCGTTCGGCCAGCCACGTCGCCACATAGGGCGCCGGCGCGGCACCGAGTATGCCGGCCAGGTTGAACGACAAGGATGCGCCGGTATAGCGCACCTGCACCGGGTAGATCTCGGCCAGGAAGGTACCGCACGGGCCGTAGGTCAGGCCCATCAGGAACAGACCCAGCGACAGGAAGCCGAGCACGAGCCACGGGCTGCCGGCCTGGAACAGCGGCGCGAACACCACGCCGAAGGCAAGGATCAGGCCGCTGGCCACTATCATCGTGCGGCGCGTGCCCCAGCGGTCACCATACAACGCGGAGATCGGGATGCCCGCGGCGAAGAACAGAATGCCGACCATCTGCAGCAGCAGGAACTGCTCGCGCGAGTAGCCCAGCACGGTGGTGCCATGGCCGAGGGTGAATACCGTCATCAGGTAGAACAGCACGAAGGTGGCGAACGCCCCCAACGTGCCCAGCACCAAGGTCAGCGGATGCTCGCGCAGCACCGTCCACATCGGCAGCCTGACCCGCTCGTTGCGGTCCAGCGCGGCCTGGAACTGCGGAGTCTCGTGGATGTTCAAGCGCACCCACAGGCCGATGCCGACCAGCAGCGAACTGGCCAGGAACGGCACGCGCCAGCCCCACTGCAGGAAATCGGCGTCGCTCATCGCACGGCCCAGCAGCAGGAAGATACCGGCCGAAAGCAGGAAGCCCAGCGGTGCGCCCAACTGCGGAAACATGCCGTACCAGGCGCGCTTGCCGGGGGGCGCATTCTCGGTGGCCAGCAGCACAGCGCCGCCCCACTCGCCACCCAGCCCCAGGCCCTGGCCGAACCGGCACAGCGCCAACAGCGCAGGTGCCACCAGCCCGATGCTGGCATGCGTGGGCAGCAGGCCGATCGCCACGGTGGAGATGCCCATCGTGAGCAGCGCAGCAACCAGCGTCGCCTTGCGCCCGATGCGGTCACCGTAGTGACCGAACACCGCCGAGCCGACCGGCCGCGCGATGAAGGCCACCGCGAAGGTCGCCAGCGACTGCAGCATCGCCGCACCATCGCTGCTCTCCGGGAAGAACAGGTGCGGGAACACCAGCACCGCCGCGGTGGCGTAGATGTAGAAATCGAAGAATTCGATGGTGGTGCCGATCAGGCTCGCCAGCAGGATGCGGCGGGGAGAGTTCACGACAGGGGCGACAGCAGGTGTGGACATCGGGTACGCAGAAAAGGGCAGCTGCCGGATTCTGCCACGCCCACCCCATGCCTGCCGCGATGGTTGCAGACGAGACTGTCAGCCTGTGACCCGGTCGGCGACCTGCGCATCCGACAGGAACTTCCCCGGCGACACAGGGTCTGAACGCGGTCACCCCACCAGGACGGTCCCGGATGTCAGCCTCACGGAAGAGTGCCAACGCCTCGCGCTGGGCGCAGCCCGCCGCCATCGTGGTGGTGATCGTTGTACACGGGCTGATGCTGGGCGTGCTGCTGCGTTCACCAGCCGCCAACGGCACCGCCGAGGAGGCCCGCCTGGCGGTGTACTGGCTGCCGCGGCCGCTGCCTGCGCCGGCTCCCCCACCCTCGGCGACTCCCTCGCCCCCCATACCGCAGCCCGCCGCCTCGCCGAGTGTGCCCGCGCCACGTGTGGCCACGCCAACCATCACATCGCATGCTGCGGCGGTGGATCCGCAGGCGCCACGCACCGCGTTGGACCTGAGCGTGCCGGGCTCGCTGACAGGCAGCGGTATCGATGCCGCCTCGCTGGTTCCGCGTGTGCTGGGCGACCGCGAGGTACACCCGGCATTCCAGCCCAGACCCAAGCGCTTCCGCATGAAGGCCGGGATGACCCCGGAGCAGATCGTGCACGGCATCTTCCAGCTGATCGGCGCATGGCCACCGGGCTATACGGTGGACCAGTGCCGCCTGACCCGGCAGCAGATCGACTACCTGCGCAACGCCGTGGATGAGATGGACCGCGACCTGCTGCGCGACTCACTCATCCGTCAAGACCAGGACTGCTGACCGGCGTTACCCGCCCAGATGGATCCAGGTCGCCTTGAGTTCGGTGTACTTGTCGAAGGCGTGCAGGGATTTGTCGCGGCCGATACCGGACTGCTTGTAGCCCCCGAACGGCGCGGTCATGTCGCCGCCATCCCACTGGTTCACCCAGACACTGCCGGCCCGCAGCCCGCGTGCCACCCGATGTGCCCGGCCAAGGTCGCGTGTCCACACACCGGCGGCCAGCCCGTAGATCGAATCATTGGCCATGCGCAGCGCATCATCTTCGTGATCGAAGGTGAGCACCGACAGCACCGGCCCGAAGATCTCCTCGCGGGCGATGGTGTGCTGCGGATCGACCTCGTCGAATACCGTTGGCTCCACGTAGCTGCCGCCGGGCACGACCTCCAGCCGCTTGCCGCCCAGCAGCAGGCGCGCACCATCGGCCTCACCGCGTGCTACGTAATCCAGCACGCGGCCTGCATGCGCCTCGTCGACCAGTGCGCCCATCGCGGCGTCCGGCTCGAAGGGATGCTGCGGCTGCATATGCCGGCCATACGCCAGCACCCGTGCCACGAAAGCGTCCTTGATCGAGCGCTGGACCAGTAAACGCGAGCCGGCCGTGCACACCTCGCCCTGGTTGTAGAAGATCGCGGTGGCTGCAGCCTGCGCAGCTTTGTCCAGATCGGGCGCGTCGGCGAACACCAGGTTCGGGCTCTTGCCGCCGCACTCCAGCCAGGTCCGCTTGAGATTCGATTTCCCGGCGCATTGCAGCAACCGGCGGCCCACGGCGGTAGACCCGGTGAACGCCAGCGCATCCACATCCATGTGCAGCGCCAACGGTTCGCCGGTGCGCTCGCCGTGGCCCGGCAGCACGTTGAACACACCATCAGGCACCCCCGCCTCGGCCACCAGCGCCGCCAGCCGGATCGCACTCAGCGGCGAGCGCTCGGAGGGTTTGAGCACCACGGAATTGCCCGCCGCCAAGGCCGGCGCGATCTTCCACGTCGCCATCAGCAGCGGGAAGTTCCACGGCACGATCACCGCCACCACGCCCACCGGCTCGCGGGTGATCAGGCCCAGCGTGTCGAGCGCGGTCGGGGCGACTTCGCCATACACCTTGTCCACCGCCTCGGCGGTCCAGCGCAGGCAACGCAACACACCGGCAAGATCACCTTGGCGTGCGTCGCGCACCGGCTTGCCCATGTCCAGGGTTTCCAGCAACGCAAGCGCATCGGCATGCTGTTCAACCAGATCGGCCAGCCGCAGCAGCACCTGCTTGCGGTGCGAGGGCGCAGCCCGCGACCAGTCGCCCGCATCGAAACTGCGCCGTGCCGCCGCGACCGCACGGTCGACGTCCGCCGTATCGGCATCGGCCACCTGCACCAGCACGCGGCCATCGATCGGGCTGATGCAGTCGTAACGTGCGCCGCTGGCCGCATCGACGTAGCGCCCATCGATGAACGCCTGGCCTTGGAAGGTCAGTGCATCGGCCTGGCGCTGCCAGTCGTCACGGGTGCGTGCGGTGGTCATCGGCGTCGTCCTCATTTACTCATCCGGGTAAAGCGGTTATACCCGGCGCCGTCACGGGTTGACGTGAGGGGAGTGCGATAAAGTCGTGACCATCGCGCCCTTGCGGAGTGCCTCATGCCTCGTTCCGATTCGTCGTTGTCGACTCTGGCCAGCCAGGCACCCGCAGACCTGGATGCCTACTGGATGCCGTTCACCGCCAACCGTCAGTTCAAGGCCGCCCCGCGTCTGCTGGTACGCGCCGAGGGCATGTACTACCACGACATCGACGACCGTCCGATCCTGGATAGCGCGGCCGGCCTGTGGTGCTGCAACGCCGGCCATGCGCGGCCGCGGATCGTGCAGGCGATCCAGCAGCAGGCGGCCACGCTGGATTTCGCGCCACCGTTCCAGATGGGCTCGCCGTTGCCGTTCGTGCTGGCCGAGCGCTTGGCTGCACTGGCACCGGCCCGCTTGAACCATGCGTTCTTCACCAACTCCGGCTCCGAAGCAGTCGACACCGCCATGAAGATCGCCCTGGCCTACCACCGCCTGCGCGGCGAGGGCCATCGCACCCGCTTCATCGGCCGCGAGAAGGCCTATCACGGCGTGGGCTTCGGCGGCCTGTCGATCGGCGGCCTGCCCAACAACCGCAAGACGTTCGGGCCGTTGTTGGCCGGCAGCGATTTCCTGCGCCACACGCTCGATCTGGAGCGCAATGCCTTCAGCCCCGGCCTGCCGCGCCACGGCGCCGAACTCGCAGAAGACCTGGAACGTTTGATCGCGTTGCACGATGCGTCCACCATCGCGGCGGTGTTCGTCGAGCCGATCGCCGGCTCGGCGGGGGTGATCCTGCCCGCGCCGGGCTATCTGCAGCGCCTGCGCGAGATCTGCGACCAGCACGGCATCCTGCTGGTCTTCGATGAGGTGATCACCGGTTTCGGCCGGGTTGGCAACGCCTTTGCCGCGCAGCGCTTCGGCGTCACCCCGGAGCTGATGACCCTGGCCAAGGGGCTGACCAATGGCGCGGTGCCGATGGGCGCAGTGCTGGCCAGCGATGCGATCCACGGCGCCTTCATGCAAGGGCCGGCGGCTGCGATCGAGTTCTTCCATGGCTACACCTATTCCGGCCACCCGCTTGCCTGCGCAGCGGCCCTCGCTGCCCTGGATACCTACGCCGAGGAGCATCTGTTCGAGCGCGCCATCGAGTTGGGTGACTACTGGCAGGAACGGCTGCACAGCCTGCGCGGCTTGCCGCACGTGGTGGACATCCGCAACTTCGGGCTGATCGGTGCGGTCGAGTTGATGCCACGCAAGGATGCCCCCGGCGCGCGTGGCTACGAGGTGTTCGAGCGCTGCTTCCGCGACGGCCAACTGCTGGTGCGCTGCACCGGCGACGTGATCGCCCTGTCGCCCCCGCTGATCCTGGAGCGCAGCCACATCGACCGCATCGTGGACGTGCTGGGCGACATGATCCGCGCCACCGGCTGAGCCTGAATCCGCCGGCGACGACGGCGACCGCCGCGATCCTTACAATGGTCGGTCACGTTTCGCTCGCGTACCGGATTGCATGGACATTGTCGTCAAAGAAGAACTCAAGGCCTACATCGACCCGCTGACGCAGGACGAGCATGACGCGCTGGAGCGCAGCATCCTCGCCGAGGGCTGCCGCGATGCGCTGGTGCTGTGGGGCGAGGTGCTGGTCGATGGCCACAACCGCTACGGCATCTGCCAGAAGCACGGCCTGCCGTTCCAGACGATCCAGAACACCCGCTTCCAGTCGATGGATGACGTCCACCTGTGGATGATCGAACAGCACCTGGGCCGCCGCAGCGTGTCCGATTTCCAGCGCGGCGTGCTGGCGCTGCGCAAGCGCGACATCCTGGCCGAGCGCCACCGTGCCGATCAGGCCCAGTTGCAGAAGGAAAGCGACGGCGAGATCAGCGGCCCGGCAGATGCCGGTGACGAGGACAGCCCGCCATGGGCCGCCGCGCCGAAGGTCAGCCGCGCCGACATGGCGCGCGAAGCGCGCCTGAGCAGCAGCCAGGTGACGATGATCGAGCGCATCCACAAGCAGGCCGCGCCCGAACTGGTGGAAGCAGTCAAGACCGGTGTGATCTCGATCAGCGCCGCAGCCGCCGTGGCCGACCTGCCCGAAGACGAACAGCGCGCCGCGGCCGCCGCCGGCAAGGACGAGCTCAAGCAGGCCGCCAAGCGCGTGCGCGAGTCCAAGCGCAAGCCGCGCAAGCCGGTCCAGGAGGTGCTGCACAGTGCCGATGGCGACGCCGAGGTCGACCCCAGCCGCGCCGCCGAGATCGCCGATGCGCTCAACGCACTGGGCGAAGGCCCGGCCGAGCTGCGCCAGCGCATCATCGCGCTGACCCTGGAAAACGACACCCTGCGCCAGCAGCTGTCCGCGCTGCGCAGGCAGGTGGCGGACAGCGAGATGGCCGACGCCTGATCCGGTGTAGTGCCGGCCGCTGGCCGGCACTACCTGTTGCTCATGCCGGGGTCGTTAAACTGCTGCAATGACGCCCACCTCCCCTCCCGACCCGCGCCGCGCCCAGCTGCGCCGGCTCAAACTGATCGCCCTGGCCATGCTGGTGGCGATGCTGGCCGGCTTCGCGGTCAGCCACTGGCACGGCGAACGCGGGATCTGGGCCTGGGTCTCGGCCTTCTGCGAGGCTGCCGCGGTCGGCGCGCTGGCCGACTGGTTCGCGGTGGTGGCCCTGTTCCGGCGCCCGCTCGGCCTGCCCATCCCGCATACCGCGATCATCCCGCGCAGCAAGGACCGGATCGCCGACAGCCTGGCGCTGTTCGTGCGCGACCAGTTCCTGGAACCGCAGGCCCTGCTGGCCCGGCTGCAGGTGTTCGATCCGGCCAGCCGTCTGGGCAGTTGGCTGGCTGAACCCGCCCGGGCCCGAATGCTGGCCGACATGGCGCGCGGCTGGGCGCTGCAGGCGCTGGACTTCCTGGATGAGGCCGCCGTCCGGCGCAGCATCCAGGGCTTTGTGATCCAGCAGCTGCGGCAGTGGAATGCGGCGGCCACCGCGGGGGAACTGCTCGGCCTGCTCACCGCCGACAACCGCCACCAGCGCGTGCTGGACGAAGGCCTGACCCGGATCAGCGAATGGCTGGGCAACGACAAGGTCAAAGATCGCGCGTCCACGTTGATCGTGGGCTACATCCAGCGCGAGTGGCCCAAGCTGGCCAGCACGGTCAACTGGGTCAAACCGATCGATGAGATCGGCGACACCCTCGCCGAGCGCCTGGCGCATGCGGTGCTGGAAGAGCTGCAGCAGATCCTGGCCCAGCCCGAGCATCCGCTGCGGCGCGATTACGAGACCTGGCTGAGCGATTACATCCAGCGGCTGCGCGAAGACCCGGCCCTGGCCGAGAAGGTGGAACAGCTCAAGCAGCAGGTCATCGACCACCCGGCCGTGCAGGAGTACGTGCAGGGCCTGTGGGCGCGCATCCACGCCAGCCTGCGTGCCGACCTGGCCAGCGAAGACTCCGCACTGGCCGGTCACCTGCGCCGCAGCCTGGCCTCCGTGGGCGAGGCGCTGCAGGCCGACCCGTCACTGCGCGAAGCGCTCAACCAGCACCTGATGGAGGGTGCCGAGCGCCTGACCACGCGGCTGCGCAGCGGCGTCACCGAGCACATCGCGCAGACCGTCAAAAGCTGGGACGAACGCCATCTGGTCGAGCAGCTGGAACTGAGCGTCGGCCGCGACCTGCAGTTCATCCGCTTCAACGGCACCCTGGTCGGTGGCCTGATCGGCGTGATCCTGCATGCACTGACGGTGTGGTTCCGCTGGTAAGCAGCGGGTAGATGCGCGACCGGTGTTTTTGACGGACCAACCGGGTATGCTCGCGCGCATTCCGGGCCAAGGGGGCCCGACGGGGGAGCCATGAGAAGGACCGCGACAATGCTGGCGCTGTGTGCGCTGGCCGGCAATGCGTATGCCCAGCGCGTGTACAAGTGCCAGGAGGGCACGCAGACGATCTACCAGACCGTGCCCTGCCCAGCCCATCAGGACACCGGGGTGACCCGCCCGATCGTCAAAGACCCGAACCTGACCTGGGAAGAGCGCACCCGCGCCGAGCGCGATCTGTATGTCGCCCGCAAGCGCATGCAGGCCGATGCCGGTCGTGGTCAGCCCCCCGTCCGAGGCACGGTGATCAGCAGCGCCGCCGATCCGGAGAAGTGCGATGAACTGCGCTTCCGCCGCGATCTTGCTGAAACCCTGAGTGGACAAAGCGCGCCGCAACGCATCAACGACGCCGTTGCACAGGCCTGCGCTGCCCGTTGATGTCACCTGCAGAGACGCTGCCGAGCCAGCCCGGCAGCGCCGTTGGGTAGCTCAGCCCGCGACCGCGCGCACCGCCACCACCAATGCCTCCATCTGCGCCGGCGTGCTGAAGATGCCCGGCGTCACCCGCAGACAGGCGCCCGAAGCCAGCCCTTCGCGCGGCACCACGAACACGCCGGACTGCTTGACCATCCGCTGCGAGGTAGCCGTGTTGTCGCGCATCGTGGTCTGTCCGCGCAGCCGGAACGAGGTGATCGCGCTGGACAGGCGCGGGTCGTCCGAGCCGAGCAGTTGGATGCGTTCGTCACCGCGCAACGCATCCATCCACTGATTGCGCAAGCGCAGCAGGCGCGCCCGCTTGTTGGCCACGCCGATGCGCTCGTGCAGGTCCAGTGCGGCCGGCAGCGCCATGTACGCCGCGAAATTGACCGTGCCGGTGTGAACGCGGGTACGGATGTCGTCGTGGTCCTGCTCGCCCATGTACGGATCCAGATCACGCACCCGCCCGCGCCGCACGTACACCGCGCCGACGCCGACCGGCGCACCGATCCACTTGTGCAGGTTGATCCCGATGAAATCCACGCCCAGCGCGCGCAGCGGCATATCCACCTGGCCGATGCCATGCGCCGCATCAAGCACCACCTCCACACCTGCCGCTCTGGCCATCGCGGCGATCTCGGCGACCGGCAGCAGCATGCCGTTGCGGTGGTTGACGTGGGTCAGCAACAGCAGGCGCACGCGCGGGTTGGCGGCCAGCGCGCGGCGGTAGGTCTCCACGATGCTGTCGTGGTCGAACGGCTCGGGCAACGTGATGGCCACCGGCTGAACACCGCGCCGCGCCTGCAGCCACTGCATTGCGCTGATCATGCTGTCGTAGTCGGTGTCGGCGTACATCACCGCATCGCCCGGCGACAGCCCCCTGTAGCTGCCGATCAGCACCTGCATCGCCTCGGTGGCACCGCGGGTGAGTACGATCTCGTCGGTCTCAACACCCAGCACCTGCGCAAGACGCACGCGGGCCTGTTCAAACAGCGGTGGAAACGCGAGCCGCCCGAACCAGGCGTTGCCGGCATTCACCGTGGCGGTGGCCTGCTGGTAGGCCTGCAGCACCGGGCGCGCCATCGCGCCCCAGTAGCCGTTGTCCAGCATCACGACCTCGTCGGTGAGGTCATACAGCGCGCGGATCTGTGCCCACCAGCCTTCGTCGGCGGCCAGCTCGGCCGGCGTGCGCGTGCCCACCGCCGGCAGGGCCATCGGCTCAGCGCCCATGGCGGTCGCACCGGACAGCGCCGCGGCGACTGGCAGGGCCAGTGCGCCACGCAGCAGGTGTCGTCGTTGCCGGTCCATCAGTAACGGATCCGGTATTCGGCGTAAAGGTTGCGGCCGTCGGTGTCATACGGCGCGTTCCGCGAGTAGATCAGCCCACGGCTGGCCTGGAAGCTGGCCTCGTCGGGATAGCGGTCGAAGAGATTGTCCGCGCCGATCCGCAGCGTCTGCTGCTCGGTGACGTTCCAGCTCACCGCCAGATCGACGAAGCTCATCGCCCCGAAGCGCTGGAAGATATCGCCCGTGGCATTGCCCGAAGAGTCTGTCCATGCCCCGTAGTATCGCAGCTTGCCGAGTACGCTGAAGCGCCCCCACGCGTAGGTGCTGCTGAGCGTGGCCTTCTGCCGCGGCAGGCGCTCTTCGAAGATGCGGCGCTGGCTTTCATTGGTGGCCACGCCGGTGGCACCGCTGTCCACCTGGGTCTGGTTGTAGTTGTAGCCCAGCGTGGTGCTCAGTCGTCCCGCGCCAAGTGCGGTGGTGTGGCTGGCGACCACATCGACACCGCGCGTGGTGGTGTCGAAATCGTTGGTGTAGAAGCTCACCGAGGTGTACGCCAGCGGGTTGGGCACGCCGGCCGGCACCGCGAACGAGGCCGACTGGCTGAAGCGGTCGGTGACCTTGATGTCGTACAGGTCCACCGAGCCGGAGAAGCCCAGGTCGTTCTTCCAGGTCAGGCCGAGCGAGGCGGTGCGCGATTGCTCCGGCCTGAGCGGCTGGGCACCGAGCTGGATCGCGAGCGGATCGCTGGGCGACAGGCGGCCGGTGGTGAACACCTGCAGGGTCACGGTATCCAGGCCCTGCTGGGTGCTCTGGGTGTACAGCTGGCCGGGCGTTGGCGCGCGGAAGCCGGTGGAGACCGAGCCGCGCACGGCCAGGTCAGGAGTGAACTCGAAGCGGCTGGAGAGCTTGCCGTCCACGCTCTCACCGAAGGCCGAGAAGTGCTCGTAGCGGGTGGCTGCGCCGACCGTCCAGCGCGCGGTCAACGGCGCTTCGACATCGATGTAGGCCGCGCGGCTGCGCTGGCTCCAGCGCCCGGCATTGGCCGCGCTGAAGCCCGGCGCACCGTTGGCACCCCCGGCCAGGCCGGTGACCGCCCCAGGCCCGATCGCATACGACGCCGGATCACCCGCATCCACCCCGTAGGTTTCCTCGCGCGTCTCGGCGCCGAAGGCGATGTTGATCGGTGCGGCCAGCGCGCTGACCGGCAGCGAATAGACGATATCCGCGTTGAGGTTTTTCTCTTCCTGCGAGAGGCGCCCGAGGTAGAACGAGGTGGGGCTGTCCGGGCCGAGCGAGGCATTGATCGAGTTGCCCAGCGTGTAGTCGATGCGGTTGCGCCCGTAGGAGCCGCTCACATCCCAGCGCCAGCGTTCGCCCCAGTAGCCGCGCAGACCGAGCACGCCCTGCAGGTCGTCCTGTTCGTTGCCGTATTTCGGGCTGAAGCCGGTCGGGTACAGGCTGCGCGCATCCCAGCCGGGGAACACACGGCTGCGGTTGTAGACCGAGGCGGTGCCATCGGGATTGCGCCAGTTGAAATCACTGATGCCCTCGCCGTGGCCGTACAGACCGAAGCCGTACAGATCGACGCTGTCATTCAAGGCCAGGTTGAGGTTGAAGCCGAAATGGCGGTTTTCCAGGTCCGGCTGGCCCCAGCGCTGCACGGGATCGGGTACGACCAGATCCGGGTGGGCGTTCTGGAAGGCGATCGCATCGGCGCGCTGGCGGCTGCGCGAGGTCGCATTGGATTTGTCCCAGTCGGCGAACAGCGACAGGCTGCCCTTGTCACCCAGCGCGAAGCCGTGGCGGCCGCCGATCTTGCGACCGGTCCCATCGCCTTCGCTGTATTCGGACAGGCCCAGCGACAGTTCCCCGCCGACGCGGTCGTCCAGGATGATGTTGATCACCCCGGCGATGGCGTCCGAGCCGTACTGCGCCGACGCGCCATCGCGCAGGACTTCGATGCGCTGGATCGCATGCACCGGAATCTGTGCCAGGTCCGGGCCCTGCGCGCCTCGCGCGCCCAGCAGCGCCGAGCGATGGAAGCGGCGGCCGTTGACCAGCACCAGGGTCTGGTCCGGCGAAAGGCCGCGCAGCGTGGCCGGCCGCACGAACACAAGCCCGTCGTTCATCGGCATGCGCTGGACCACGAACGAAGGCACCAACTGCGCCAGCACGTCGTTGAGGTCGGAGGATTCGATCGCCTGGATCTCTTCCTGCGAGAACACGTCCACCGGGGCCAGCGTGTCGAACTGCGTGCGGTTGCTGCCGCGCGTGCCGGTGACGATCATCGTGTCCAGGGTGGCGGGGGCCGCGGCATTCCCTGCCGGGGCGGCCTCGGCGCGCGCATCGGCGGCCGTGGCGAAGGTAAGGACGGACAGCACCGCAACAGCAAGGGCACAACGATTCACTGACGACTCCGCGAACGAACAGGTGGGGGTGGGCGCGACGGTGTGTCACGACATCCTCACAGTCTGTTGACGCGATGTTGCCCGGCAGTGACACGCAGACGACGGTGGCTGCGGGCCTCCACACATACGCCAGCGCACGGCCTTGCATGGCGTTGGACAGTGCCATAACGCTTGTCTAACGAAATGATAATGACTATCATTCTCTGATCGACTGTACGCCCAGCCAATCCGCGCCCGGATGCATGACGGCTTCCCCGCGCAACGCCCCGTGTACACCTCCTGATCCGCCTGCCCTGCCTGCCCTGCTGCCTTCGGCAGCGCCGCTGTGCCTGGCGCGCTGACGTTCTCCCACACTGGAAGTGTTGCCATGCCCTGCTCGTCTGCTTCACCGTTGTCCCGGCCATCGCTGTTGGCGATCGCCCTCGTTGCTGCCCTCGCCGGCCCGGCGCTGCCGGCGTTCGCCGAGGCCGAACCAAGCGATGCGACCACGCTGGACACGATCAAGGTGACCGCCGATGGCGAGATCCCGAACGCCTACACGGTCAAGCAGGCCAGCACCGCCACCAAGTTGAACCTGTCGCTGCGCCACACCCCGCAGTCGGTCACCGTGCTGACCCGCCAGCGTCTGGACGACATGGGCCTGTACGCGCTGTCGGATGTGATGGGCCAGGTCACCGGCGTGCATGTATCGGTCACCGATTCGGAGCGCATCAACTACATCTCGCGTGGCTACAGCATCACCAATTTCCAGATCGACGGGATGCTCAATACCTTCGGTGGCTCGCTCAAGACCAACACCGACAGCGCGATCTACGAGCGCATCGAAGTGGTCCGCGGCGCGACCGGCCTGACCACCGGTGCCGGCGACCCGTCGGGCACCATCAACATGGTCCGCAAGCGCCCGACCCAGGAGATGGCGATGAGCGCCGGCCTGACCCTGGGCCGCTGGGGCAACCAGCGCCTGGAAGCGGACATCGGCGGCCCGGTCGCGCTGGACGGCCGCGTGCGTGCGCGCTTCGTCGCCGCCAAGCAGCAGAGCGATTCCTTCCGCGATGTGTACCGTCTGGACAAGGATGTGTTCTACGGCATCGTGCAGGCCGACCTGACCGACAGCACCCTGTTCGAAGTGGGCTATGACTACCAGTCGCCGGAAACCAAGGGCGTGACCTGGGGCGTGGTGCCGTACTGGGGTCCGGACGGCACGCCGGCCAACCTGCCGCGCTCGACCAACCTGTCGGCAAGCTGGAGCAGCTGGCCGATCGTGGAGAAGACCACCTTCGTGCGCTTGGAGCAGCAGCTCGGCAACGGCTGGTCTCTCAAGGCCAGCGCGACCCAGGCCAAGCGCAACACCGATGGCGACGTCTGGTACGGCGCGCAGGGCTATCCCGCGCCGGATGGGACCGGTGTGCGCGCCTACCTCTCGCATTTCGCCGAACGCAGCGAAATGAACGTGTTCGACCTCAACGCCAGCGGCACCTTCCAGCTGTTCGGCCGCGAGCATGAACTGGTATTCGGCCTCGGTCAGTCGGTTCGCAAGGGCGAATCGCCTGCCTCGGAATTCACGCAGCCGCCGGGCTACGACGTGGTACCGGACTGGCGCACCTGGACCGGTGACGTCGCCCCGTTGCCGCTCACCCGGCATGACTGGCTGGCCTCGGAGAACGAGCTGACGCAGAAAGCCGCCTACGTGGCCGCCCGCCTGCAGCTGGCCGATCCGTTGCTGGCCGTGCTCGGCGCGCGCTATGGCAGCTGGGAGACCCGCAGTTGGCGCTACACCAACGATGCGGCCGGCAACCGCACCGGCACCACCCGCGGCGGCTACAAGCCGGACGATTCGCTGACGCCCTATTTCGGCCTGGTCTACGACTTCAGCAGGCAGTTCAGCGCCTATGCCAGCTACACCGATATCTTCCAGCCGCAGGACTACCGCGACAAGAACAACGACTACCTGGAGCCGGTAGTCGGCGACATGTGGGAGGCCGGTCTGAAGGGTGAATTCTTCGGTGGCCGCCTGAACACCTCCGCCGCCGTGTTCAAGGGCGAGAAGGACAATGTCGCCGAACTCGACGATTCAGTGCCGGCCGCCTCGCTGCCCGATGGCGGCAGTGCCTACCGGTCCACCGGCAAGGGCAACAAGGTCAAGGGCTGGGAACTGGAGGCCCAGGGCAGCCTGACCGAGAACTGGAACCTGTCGGCCGGGTTCGCGCACACCACCATCCGCAACCAGGCTGGCGTGGCGCAGAACACCGCCAACCCGGTGGACACGTTCCGGCTCAACACCAGCTGGCGCCCGAGCGGTGAGTGGAACCGCCTCTCGCTGGGCGGCGGCGTGACCTGGCAGAGCCGGATCTACCGCAACAGCACCAAGCCGCGCGCCGACTACGCGATCAGCGGCCGTACCGAATCGGCGGTGATGAGCCAGGACGCGTTCTACCTGGTCAATGTGTTCGCCGGTTACCGCTTCAATGACAATTTCTCCGCGCAGCTCAACGTCAACAACCTGCTCGACAAGAAATACTTCAGCAACGTCGGTTTCTACAACGGCGTGTACTGGGGCGAACCGCGCAATGTGATGTTGAACCTGCGCTGGAAGCTCTGACACCGGCTCCAAGGGACCACTGCGACGCGCAGTGAACACGGCCAGGGATGGCCACTATTGCTCGTCACCGGCTGCGGCCGGTGATGCCCGTTTCCCCGATTGATCAGCAGGTTTCCGTGGACAGCACGCCGCACGCCAGCGCCAGGTTCAACCGTCTTGGTTCCTTCTTCACCCGCCCCTGGCTGGGTGTCCTGTCACGCTCGCTCGCCGCGATCTTCGGCGGCTACGCGCTGGCCGCGACCTGCTCGATGTTCTTCGCGGTCGCGCTGCCGATCGCGCGCGGGCAAGCGGTGCTGACCGGCATGCTGGTGGCGATCGTGCTGTGCGCCTGCGCGGCGCTGTGGGCGTTCGCTACCCGTACCGCGCTGCGCGCGTGGGGCGGCATCCTGATCCCGACCGCGCTGTTCTGGATCGGCACCCGGCTGCTGCAGGGGGCCGCATGAAGAACGGATTCCGCCAGTCGATGGCCTGGCTGCACACCTGGACCGGCCTGCTGGTGGGCTGGCTGCTGCTGCTGATTTTCATGGCCGGCACGGCCAGCTATTACCGCGAGGAAATCAGCCGCTGGATGCGCCCGGAGCTGCCGCGCAGCAGCGTGACCGCCGACGTGGCGGCCGAGCGCGCCCTGACCTTCCTGCAGCACAAGGCACCGCAGGCCGAGAGCTGGAACGTCACCCTGCCCGACCCGCGCAACCCGGCGATGCGCATGTTCTGGCGCAACCCCGAATCGATGGTCAAGCCGCCGGTGGAAGGCGAGCGCCGCCGGCGCGGCGGTGGCCGCTTCGGCGATGCCACCGTCGATCCGAACACCGGCGAGGAAATCGCCGCGCGCGAAACCCGCGGTGGTGACTTCTTCTACCGCCTGCATTTCGACCTGCACTACATCCCGGTGTACTGGGCGCGCTATCTGGTCGGCTTCTGCGCGATGTTCATGCTGGTGGCGATCATCACCGGCGTGATCACGCACAAGAAGATCTTCAAGGACTTCTTCACCTTCCGCCCGGAGAAGGGCCTGCGGTCATGGCTGGATTTCCACAACGTCAGCGCGGTGATGGCGCTGCCGTACCACGCGATGATCACCTATACCGGCATCGTCACGTTGATGTTCATGTACCTGCCATGGGGCGTGAGCGTTGCCTATCCCAAGGATGAGGAGGCGTTTTTCAGCGAGGCCTTCGCTCGCCTGGCCGAGGTCGAGACCCCGGCTGAAGGACGCGCCACGCCGCTGCCGATCCAGCAGTTGCTCGACAGCGCGCGCGCCGAATGGAAGGGTGCGGATGTGGCCGGCTTCACCCTGTACCACCCGGGCGCGGCGAACGCGATCGTGGATATCACCCAGCGCGATGGAAAGCGCCTGTCGGTGGACACCCCGTCGCTGCGCTTCAATGCGGTGACTGGCGAGTTGATCGAAGCCAGCCCGGCCTCGGGCGGCGCCACCCAGACCCGCGGCGTGATGTACGGCCTGCACCTGGCGCGGTTCGCCGATTGGGGCCTGCGTGCGCTGTTCTTCCTGTCCGGCCTGATCGGCTGCCTGATGGTCGCCAGCGGCGTGGTGCTGTGGGCGGTGAAGGAACGGCCCAAGCACGCCAAGTCCGGCAAGACCGGGTTCGGCCTGCGCCTGGTCGATGCGCTCAACATCGGCGCAGTGGCCGGCCTGCCGATCGCGTTCGCCACTTATTTCCTGGCCAATCGTCTGCTGCCGGTACAGATGGCCGAGCGCGCCAACGCCGAGGTCAATGCGTTCTTCTATGCATGGGCCGCCGCATTGCTGGCCGGTTTCCTCTGGCCCAAGCGGATGATGTGGACCCGGCAGCTGTACCTGGGAGGTGTGCTGTTTGCGTTGATTCCCGTGGTCAACGCAGTCACCACGCATGCGCATCTGGGCGTCACCCTGCGCACCGGTGACTGGGTGCTGGCCGGGTTCGATCTGACCATGCTCGCGTTCGGCGCGATGCTGGCCTACTGCGGTCATCGCATGCAGCGCTGGCAGCCACCGCTGAGCGCGGCCGAAAAGAAGCGTCGCCAGCAGGCGGCCGCGGCGGAGGCCACGGCATGATGCTGCTCGCGATCACGCTGAGCTTCTCGGCTTTCACGGCGTTGTCGCTGGCCATGGACAAGCACCAGCTGGACCTGCACGGCAAAGCCGGCGCCAGCGCATCGCGCATGCGGGTGTGGCGCTGGGTGGGGTGGACGTTGCTGACCGTCGCGTTCGCGCTGTGCGTGCTGGACCACGGCTGGGCGATCGGCCCGGTGCTGTGGCTGGGCGCGCTGACGATCAGCGGGGTGCTGATCGCGTTTGGGCTGTATCCGTACCGCCCGCGCTGGATCGCGCCGCTGGCGTGGGCGTTGCCGGTGGTGGGGCTGGCGGTGGCGCTGGTCACGCGCTGAAGGGATCAGCCACGCATGGCGTGGCTCTGCCTTCAGATCACTCCCTGCGGTGCGCCCGCCGCACCCTCAGGTGCGCAGCCGCATCGCGATCACCGATCAGGGCACCAGTGAAAACATGTGCGCGGCGACAGGACGCCCGTCAATGACCAGCCGGTTTCGCGCCACGCCCTCGCGCAGGGCGCCGGCCTTCACCGCCACCCGTTCGCTGGCGAGGTTGCCCACGGCCACGACGATCTCTACCCGATGCAGGCCCAGCGGCCCGAATGCCTGGACGGCCAGCGCCTGCACGACGCGGGGCGCCACGCCCTGGCCACGGCATGACTGCCGCACCCAGTAGCCCAGGTTGCAGAACCGGGGGTCGTACTGGATCTTGTTCAGTCCCGCGCCGCCGACGAAGGCGGCCGTGTCCTGGTCGAAGATTCCGTACTCGCAGGCGGTGCCTGCCGCCCAGCCGTCCCGGCAGGCCTGGAACCATTGCAGCGCCTGCTCGACGCGGTAGTCGACCGAGCTCCACGGCATCCAGCGCCGCATGCCCTGGGCCGATTCACGCACCGCCGCCGCAAAGGAGGCGGCGTCGGGATCCTCGAACGGACGCAGCAGCAGTCCGTCGGCGTAGAGCTGGCTGTCGTCCATGTCAGCCCCCGGTTGGTCAGGCGCCGTAGCGGCGCAGTTCCCATGCGCGGTGGATGCGCGGGTTGCGTTCGAAGTCCGCACCGATGGTCTCGGGCGAAATCTCCTTGCACTCCGCGAATTCCTTGATCGCTTCGTCGTCCAGCTTGAAGCGGCGGAAGTTGTTGGAGAAATACAGCACGCCTTCCGGGCTCAAGCGGGCCACGGCCGCACGCAGCAGGCGCACGTGTTCGCGCTGGATGTCGAAGTCATCGGCGCGGGCGGAGTTGGAGAACGTCGGCGGATCGCAGAAGATCACATCGAAGCGGTGACGTTCGGCTTCCAGCCACGCCAGCGCATCGGCCTGGATCAGCTGGTGCTGGCTGCCGCCCTTGCCGTTCAACGCGAGATTGTCGGCGCACCACTGCAGGTACGTACCGGATAGATCCACGCTGGTGGTGGTCGCGGCACCGGCCACGGCGGCCTGCACCGAGGCGACACCGGTGTAGCAGAACAGGTTGAGGAAGCGCTTGCCCTGGGCTTCCTGCGCCATGTGCCAGCGCAGTGGACGGTGGTCCAGGAACAGGCCGGTGTCCAGATAATCGAACAGGTTCACGCGCAGCAGCGCATCGTTCTCGCGCACCAGCACGAACTCGCCGCGCTGCTCGAAACGACCGTACTTGCTGCCGCCCTTGCCACGCTCGCGCGACTTCAGCGCGACCTGCTCGGCCGGCACCTGGAAGACCTCGCGCGCGGCAGAGAGCAACTCGTTGCGGCGGCGACGCACATCCACATCCGGAATGGTCGCCGGGGCTGCGTATTCCTGCACATGCAGGAACGTGCGGCGGGCACCGCCGTCTTCTTCATAGACATCGATGGCCGCCGCGTACTCGGGCAGATCGGCATCGTAAACGCGGTAGCAGGTGATGCTTTCGCGCGTCCGCCACGTCTTGAACTTCTTGATGTTCTTGCGCAGGCGGTTGGCCACCATCTGCGCGCCTTCGCTGAGCTCGCGCGGCTGGCCGGTGTTCTCGCGCTGCGGCACCGCGATCGGGTCGCAGACGATCAGCGCGCACTCGATGGCACCGTTGAACAGCTGGTACTTCTTGTTGGCGCGCAGGCCGGTGGCGAAGGCCAGGTCGGCGCTGCCGCACAGCAGGCTGGCACGCCACTGCGGCACCGCACGCTTGAGCGCGTCGCCGAGGCGGCGGTACAGCAGGGCATCGGCGGCCAGACGCTCATCGTAAGGCGGGTTGCAGACCACGCACCCGGTTTCCTGCAGCGGCACCTGCACATCGGCCACGTCGCGCACGCCGAACCAGATCGCATGCGAGACGCCGGCGGTCTCGGCATTTTCCTTGGCCGCGCGGATCGCATGCGGGTCGATATCGCTGCCGTGGATGACCTGCTTGAGCGCACCACGGCCGGCTTCTTCGCGCGTGCGCGCTTCGGCCATCAGGGTGTTCCAGCTCTCGCGGTCAAAGCCCAACCAGCGGCTCGGCGGGATGCTGCCGTGGCGCTGCAGGCCCGGGGCGACGTCGGCGGCCATCAGCGCACCTTCGATCAGCAACGTGCCGCTGCCGCACATCGGGTCGAGCAGGCCACCGCCTTCACTGTGGATCTTCGGCCAGTTGGCGCGCAGCAGCACGGCAGCGGCCAGGTTTTCCTTCAGCGGCGCTTCGTTCTGCGCCATGCGCCAGCCGCGGCGGTGCATCGGGCCACCGCCGAGATCGATCGAGATCGTGGCCCGGCCCTTGCGCAGCGACAGATTGATGCGCACGTCCGGGAACTCCACGTTCACCGACGGCCGCTCCAGGCCCTGCGCGCGCAGGCTGTCGACCACGCCGTCCTTGACCCGCTGCGCGGCGAAGCGCGCGTGCGTGATCTCGGTACCGGACACATGCGCGTCCACCGAGAGGGTCAGCTCGGGGCTGATGTGCTGCTCCCACGCCATCGCCGAGACGCCCTGGTAGAGCGATCCCTCGTCCGGGCACTCGAACTCGGCCAGCGGCCACAGCACCCGGCTGGCCAGGCGCGACCACAGCACCACGCGCTGCGCCTGCGCCAGCTCGCCCTCGGCGTTGACGCCGGAAATGGTGGCGGTGGCCTTGTCCAGGCCGAGCGCCAACAGTTCGTCGGCGAGCAGATACTCCAGGCCCTTGGCGCAGGAAACAAAGAATTTCACGGAATCGGTATCGCAGGTCAGCGGAGAGGGGGTGCCCACGGGCACGGCAAGCAGCCGGGCACGGGGTCCGGGGGGCCATTGTACGTGAGGTGGGCTGGAACGCCCGGTTACAGCGAGGCCAGCAGTTCCTCGAAGGCCCGGCTCGAGGCCTCGACGTGATCGGTCAGGCGGTGCCCGTCGTCCACCATCAGCAGGCGGGCCGAGCGGGCCTGGGCCCAGGCGATCACCTCGGCCGGCGGGATCAGCTCGTCGTGCCAGGCGTGGACCACGCTGGTCGGCACGCGGGCGGCATCCAGCGCCGGCATCGGCCCCATCCGGGTCGGCGGCACCATCAGGAACAGGCCCTGGACCGGCACCTGCAGCGAGGCGATGGCCGAGATGTACGCGCCCAGGCTGGAACCGGCCAGCACCACCGGGCCCTGCGCGGCACGGGCAGTGGCCAGGGTGACCAGGCGCTGCAGGCGGGCACGGACATCGCCCAGACTGCTGACCTCGCGCTGGGCGTCCAGGTCGGTGTAATCCGGGCGCTCGTGGGTCCAGCCCAGGCGCTCGGCCACTTCGGCCAGGGCGGTCACCTTGATGGCGTCCGGGCCGCTTTCAAAGCCATGGGAGAGGATGCAGTGGCCGCGGCTCATGCGCATACCACGCGGGAATCGATAGGAGCGTTCATGCCCAAATGCTAGCATCGCCGCATGCCCGACCGCGCCCCGCCCGCCATCGATGCACAGCCCCTGCCCTACCAGGACAGGCTGCTGCCCCGCACGCACGACGAGATCGATCTGGTGGTCATCCACTGCACCGAACTGCCGGACCTGGCGATGGCACGCGAGTACGGCGAGCGCGTGCTGTATGACAGCGGCACCGGCAACAGCGGGCACTACTACATCGACCGCGATGGGCGCATCGTCCAGTACGTGTCCCTGGACCGCGTCGCGCATCAGGTCAGTGGCTATAACCCGCGCTCGATCGGGATCGAACTGGTCAACACCGGGCGCTACCCACACTGGTGGGATTCCCGCCACCAGGCCATGGACGAGCCCTACCCGGATGCGCAGATCGCGGCGCTGATCGACCTGCTGCAACACCTGTGCGGGACGCTGCCCGCGTTGGCACATATCGCCGGGCATGAGTGGCTGGATACGCGCGAGGAAGTGGCCAGCGATGATCCGGAGCGGCGGGTGCCGCGCAAGCGCGATCCGGGTCCGATGTTCCCGTGGCCACGCGTGCTGGCGGCGGTGCCGCTGCAGGAACTGCGTGGGTGATGATCAGCCGGTTGCGACAGGACGCGAAGCGTCGCTGACCCAGCCACTCCACGAGTCCGCATAGATCCGTGCCCCTTCCAGCCCGGCGGCTTCCATTGCCAGCAGTAGATGGCAGGCGGTCACGCCCGATCCGCACATCAGCACGACCTCGTCCGGTGCGTGCGTGCCGATCAGCGGCTGCAGCGCGGCGCGCAGATCCTCCGCAGGGCGCAACCGTCCCTCATGCACGTTCAACGCGAACGGACGATTCACCGCGCCGGGCACGTGGCCGGCGACCGGATCCAAGGGTTCCACTTCGCCCCGGAAACGTTCGCCCGCCCGCGCATCGATCAACCAGCCCGGCGCGTGCTTGAGACGCGCCTGCACCTCCTCCACCGAGGCGATCTGGCTCCGGTCGAACTGCCCCGGGTACGGCGGCAACGGCGTCACCTGCGGCAGCGCTGCGGTGACTGGCAGACCCGCTGCCTGCCACGCTGCAAATCCGCCATCGAGAACGCGTACCCGTGCATGCCCGATCAGGCGCAGCAGCCACCACAGCCGCGCGGCCGCCATGCTGCCGTCGCCGGCGTCATAGACCACGACCTCGGTCTGCGGCCCGATGCCCCACGCGCCCACGCGCGCGGCGAACGCATCGCTGTCCGGCAGCGGGTGACGGCCATGCCCGGTACGGCCAAGATCGGACAGATCCCGGTTGAGATCGGCGTACAGCGCGCCGGGCAGATGGCCCTGTGCATACAACGCCGCACCGGACTGCGGATCGGCCAACGAGAAGCGCGCATCCACCACCCGTAGCGTGGGGGCGGCACTGGCCGTCGCACGTGCATCCATGAGGCGCGTCGCGCCGTCGTCCAGCGCCCGTGCGAGGGTGGTGACATCGATCAACGGCGTGGTCATGCGGTCTGCTCCAGGCGGCGACGCAGGTTGTAGAGAATGGCGGCGGTCGCGCCCCAGATCCGCTGCCCGGGCCAGCCGTATTCGAGCACGTGGCGGATGCGACCGCGGTGGTCGATCTCGACATGGTGCAGGTTGGCCGGATCCATCAGGTAGGACAATGGCACTTCGAACACTTCCGCGACCTCGCCCGGCTCGGGCACGGCCACGAAGGCGGGATCGATCACAGCCACCACCGGCATGACCCGATAACCGGTAATCGTCACGAACGGATCCAGATACCCGAGCACCTGCACCTGGTCCGGTTTGAGTGCGATTTCCTCATCGCTCTCGCGGATCGCGGCCGCGACGGCATCGCGGTCCTCCGGCTCCCTGCGGCCACCGGGAAAACCGACCTGCCCACCGTGATGGCGCAACGTGTCGGTGCGCCGGGTCAGCAGCACCTGGGCGCCGCCCTCGCGCGGAATGATGCCGGCCAGCACGGCCGCTTCAACCGGCGGACCGGGTGGCAACAGATCGATCAGTTCGCTGCGGTTCCAACCATCACCGGGCGGCGGCTGGTCCAGCGGATGCAGCGCGCGCAGCAGGCGCTCGTGTTCGGCCAGCGAGCCGCGCAGCGATTGCCGCAGTTGTTCGCGCAGGGGCAGCGTGTGCTGCATGACGTGATGTTGTTCGGGTCGGCTCATGGTTCGCCAGCGGGTGATTTCATCCACGGTGCGCAGGCAACCCGTGCAGACGCCGGCGCGGTCCAGCGCGCAGATTCCGATGCAGGGAGTGGGCACGGCATGCGGGGAGTGTTCCATCGATTGCACCGGTCAACAGTACCGCGATTGCACGGAAACAAAAAACGCGCCGGTGTTTCCACCGGCGCGTTCTTGATCTTGCAGAAATTACTTGACGCTGACGAGCTTGATTTCGAACTGCACCGCGACGTTCGGCGGGAACGGCGTGCGCGGATCGGCACCATAGGCCTGATCCGGCGGCAGCGTCACTTCCCACTTGGAACCCGCCGGCATCTGCAGCAGGGCTTCACGCATGGCCTTCATTTCGACTTCGCTGACCTTGATGCCCGGGATCTGCTGGGCCGGACGTGCTTCGGCCGGACGGGTGCCGAACGGGTACGGACCGGCCACTTCCAGCTGCACGGTGCTGGCCTGGGTCGGCTTGGCGCCCTTGCCGGCTTCGATCACGCGGTACTGCACGCCGCTCGGAAGCGACTGCACGCCGGCCTTGGCCTTGTTGGCGGCCAGGAACTGGGTGCTCTTGGTCTTGTTTTCGGCGGCAGCCTTGTCGTACTCAGCCTTGGCGGCCTGCGCACGACCCTGCTCACGCTTCTGGAAGGCTTCGACGGCGGGCTTCAACTGCTCGGCCGTGATCGACGGCTGCTTCTTGGCGTAGGCATCCTGCAGGCCCTTCACCACCGAGTTGATGTCCAGCTGCTCGCCGCGTGCGGTGAGTTCAGCCAGGTTGTTACCGTAGTCGTAACCGAAGTAATAGCTCAGCTTGCCCTTTTCGGACGAGGTGTCCTGGGCGAAGGCATTGCCCGTCAGGGCCAGGGCCGCGACGGCGACCGCGATAGAACGCAACTTCATCAAACTTTTCTCCAGGGGTGGTAACTCAGGACGCGTTGGGCCGCCCTGAGGCGACGGGTTAGGATAGCCGCCGCAACGTTGAACCGCCACTAACGACGCAGGCTCTGACCTGACTTCGTTTCAAGAGTTCAACAATCACTTTTTTTTAACGTTTTCAGGAGTCCTGCCGTGGCCGACGCCCTTATCTCGATTATGGACGATGCTGCCGTGCGCACCGTGACGGTCAACCGCCCGGACAAACTCAACGCCCTGAACCGGGCGACCCTGGAAGCCCTTGATACCGCGTTCTCCGAGGCAGCCGCCGACCCGGTCGTGCGCGTGGTTGTGCTGACCGGTGCCGGTCCCAAGGCCTTCGTGGCCGGGGCGGACATCGCCGAAATGAACGGTCTGAGCGCGGTTCAGGGTCGTGATTTCTCGTTGCTGGGCCAGCGCTTGATGCGCCGCATCGAGCGCATGCCCAAGCCGGTGATCGGCAAGATCAACGGATTTGCGCTGGGCGGCGGGCTGGAGCTGGCCATGGCCTGCCACCTGCGGGTGGCCTCCGAGACCGCCAAGGTGGGGCAACCGGAGATCCATCTGGGCCTGATGCCCGGCTTCGGTGGCAGCCAGCGGCTGCTGCGCCTGTGCGGCCGCGCCGCTGCGCTGGAGCTGTGCCTGCTGGGCACCCCGATCACCGCCGCGCGTGCCGCGCAGCTGGGCATCGTCAATGAGGTGGTCCCGGCTGCGGAGCTGGATGCCCGCGTCCAGGCACTGGCGTCGCAATTGGCCTCGGCCGCGCCTCTCGCGCTGCGCGGCATCCTCGATGCGATCCATATCGGCGGCGAGTGTTCGCTCGGCGAGGGGCTGGAGTACGAGAGCGTGCAGTTCGGGCTGATGTTCGCCACCGAGGACATGCGCGAAGGCACCAGCGCGTTCCTGGCGCGCCGGCCGCCGGTGTTCCAGAACCACTGAGCCATGTCGCCTTCCGATACCGTTTCGCCGGCGCAGCTGCTGGCACTCATCCTCGACGATCAATGGGATGCCGCGCTGGCCGCCGGGTTGATGGACTACGTCCCGCAGCCGGGCGACGAAGCGCTGCGCCCCGATCATCCCGATCTTCCCCAGCGGCTGCAGCACGCACAGCAGCAATTGCAACGCGCCTGGGCCGCACGCGAGCGCTACCGCCAGCGCCAGCAGCGGCTCGCGCGCCGCGCCGCCGAGCGCGATGCACGCCGCGCACCGCCCCCCACACCCGAGATCCAGAAACCCGCCCTGCCCTCGGCCGCTGCCGCGATCCTCGCGCGCGCCAAGGCCAAGGCTGCGGGCCGCACGTCCTGATGGCTACGATGAAGAAACCGGCCGCACGCACCGCGCGCATGCCCAATGCCGACGTGATCGAAATGTTCACGCGCCTGCGCGAACTCAACCCGCACCCCAGGACCGAACTGGAGTACAGCTCGCCGTTCGAGCTGCTGGTGGCGGTCACGCTGTCCGCGCAGGCCACGGATGTCGGCGTCAACAAGGCCACGCGCAAACTGTTCCCGGTCGCCAATACCCCGCAGGCGATCCTTGCGCTGGGTGAGGACGGCTTGAAGAAGTACATCGCCACCATCGGTCTTTACAACGCGAAAGCGAAGAACGTGATTGCGGCCTGCGCGATGTTGGTGGAACAGCACGGCGGCGAAGTGCCGCCCGATCGCGCCGCGCTCGAGGCGCTGCCCGGTGTCGGTCGCAAGACTGCCAATGTCGTGCTCAACACCGCGTTCGGTGAACCGGTGATGGCGGTGGATACCCACATCTTCCGCGTCTCCAACCGCACCGGCCTGGCGCCCGGCAAGGACGTGCGTGCGGTGGAAGATCTGCTGATCAAGGTGATCCCGGCCGAGTTCCTGCTCGACGCGCATCACTGGCTGATCCTGCATGGCCGTTACGTGTGCAAGGCACGCAAGCCGGACTGCCCGCAATGCGTCATCCGCGACCTGTGCCGTTTCAAGGAAAAGACCGCCGCCTGAACGGGGGGCGCGACTGCCATATGGACGCAACCCGGCGGTCATCTGCGCCGGGCATCAATAGCAGCCCCTGACGCCGCTTGGGATACGGGCGATGACGGTTTGTCCGAAACTGTCACATTTACGCAATCTTCACTAATTAGCCTGCGCAGCATCTTCCCACCTGCCTGCAAGGCTCCTTCCATGAAACTGCATCGCCAACTCCTTACTGCGGCCGTGGCGGCTGCGCTGTTCGTTCCGGCCGCTCACGCTGAAGTGGCCATCGATGTGATCGGCGGTTCGGAAATCACGTTCGAAGGCCTGGTCCAGGCTGACGGCAACTGGTTCGACAACGATGTGGCCGACCTCAACGGCGGCGATGCGGCAAATGGCAAGAACAGCGAATTCGAGCTGCGCCGTGCCGAGCTGGTGCTCAAGGGCAAGGGCCCGGGCAACGTGGAATGGGTGGTGGGCTATGACGCCAAGGCCGACAAGTTCCTGGACACCAACCTGAAGTACAAGCTGTCCGGCAATGCCAACCACTTCGTGCAGTTCGGCCAGTTCAAGCAGCCCAACAGCCTGGAAGAACTGTCCAGCACCAAGAACAACGACTTCATCTCCAAGGCCGCGGTCACCAACACCTACGCCGTGGCGCGCCGCCTCGGTGGCGCCTACAGCATCGGTGACAACAACTGGTCCGTCACCGCCAGCGCCTTCGGCCGCGAACTGACCCGCAACCTCGCCCACGGCAGCGGCTACGGCGCGCGTGGCACCTGGGCCCCGATCAATGAGAAGGGCCAGGTCCTGCACTTCGGCCTGAGCTACGTCGACTACGATACGGACGCCGACACCCTGCGCGTGCGTGCCCGCCCGAATGCGGATCTGGCCACCGTGCGCCTGGTCGACAGCGGCAACCTGGTCGATACCGACCGCGTCAGCACGATCGGCGCCGAAGCGATGTACATCGGCGGCCCGTTCAAGGCCCAGGCCGAGTACTACACCAGCAAGGCCAAGCGTTACTCGCATGACAACTACAGCAGCGACGGTTACTACGTCAGCGGCCTGTGGAACATCAGCGGCGAGACCTGGGGCTACAAGGGCGGCACCCCGACCACCGGCCTGCCGGACGAGCCGGGCCGCGGCATGTGGCAGCTGGGTGCGCGTTACGACCACATGGACCTCAACGACGGCAACCTGTCGGCGAACCCGGTGGCCGGTCGCCCGCCGATCGTCGATGGCGTGCTGGGCGGCAAGATGGACATCTGGACCGTGGGCGTGAACTACTACTGGCGCTCCAACACCAAGTTCGCGCTGAACTACGTGATGGTGGACAGCAAGAAGTACAGCTCCACCGCCCGTACGTTCGTCAATGACGACCCGAACATCCTCGAGGCGCGCCTGCAGTTCTTCTGGTAAGCCCTGCAACTCGCGTGACACACAAAGGCGCAGCTTCGGCTGCGCCTTTTTTCGTGACCCCGCACCGGTATGCTGTGCGCCCATTGCCCCATGGATGGAACCCGATGCGTATCGCCCTCCCGCTGTTGCTGGCCGCCGCGTGCAGTGCCGCCGCCCTGCCCGCCCAGGCGCAGGACTGCCATGACGCCCAGTCGGCCGCTGAGGAGGCCTACGTGGTGCGGGCGGACAATGCGCTGCCCGATCGCCTCGGCTACACCCGCGACACTGCCGCCAGCGTCTGCCGTCGATGGCCGGCACGCCCCGAGCTGACCTTGGTGGCCACGCCGGTCTGGCGCGACGGCGGCGACAACGACGCCCGCGATGGCGACGTGGAGGTGCTGGTGATCGATACCGACACCCTCGCCACGCGCGCATGGACGGTGTTGCCCGGCGCACTCGACAGCGATGCGATCTTCTTCGATGGCATGCACCTGGATACCGCGCGCTACCAGCTTGCGCCGGACACCCTTGCCTTCGGCCTGCGTGTGCAACGGCGCAATGGCTCCGGGCCCAATCCGTTCAGCGAAGAACAGTTGCATCTGCTGGCGGTGCAGGCAGACACGCTGCGCACGCTCGGCCCACCGATGGTGCTGCGGCGTTTCCAGGCCGAGTGGGACACCCGCTGCGCCGGCGACTCCACCGACGTCACGCGCACCGTGGCCGTTGGACCCAAAGGCAAACACGGCTTGGCCGACCTCATCCTGCGCGAGCGGCGGGTCAGCACACACAGCTGGATGGACGGCGACACCTGCCGGGACCAGGACACGCCGGTGGACGGCGAGCGCCGTGTGCTGCGCTTCGACGGCCGCCGCTACGCGGTCCCGGAGGCGCTGCAGCCGTTGTGACATCGCCTCCAGAAGGCGTGTCACGAGGTGGTCATATGACAGTCGCTGCGCTGTCATCGAACCGTTATGGAATGAGCACCGGGCGGGACACCCCGCACCTTCATCCATCCCAGGAGCCACCCCGTGATCCACGCCTTCAAGTCGCGCGCCGCTGTTGCCGTCCTCGCCGCGTCGTCCGTGTTCGCCGCCAACGCCGCCGATGTGACCGGCGCGGGCGCCTCGTTCATCTACCCGGTCATGTCCAAGTGGTCGGCCGACTACAGCACCGCGACCGGCAAGAAGGTCAACTACCAGTCCATCGGTTCCGGTGGTGGTATCGCCCAGATCAAGGCCGCGACCGTTGATTTCGGCTCCTCCGATGCCCCGCTGAAGCCCGAAGAGCTGGCTGCGGCCGGCCTGGCCCAGTTCCCGTCGGTCATCGGCGGCGTGGTCCCGGTGATCAACGTGGCCGGCATCGCCCCGGGCGCGCTGAAGCTCGACGGCCCGACCCTGGGCAACATCTTCCTGGGCAAGATCAAGACCTGGAACGACCCGGCGATCGCCGCGCTGAACCCGGGCGTGAAGCTGCCCGACGGCAAGATCACCGTCGTGCACCGCTCGGACGGTTCGGGCACCACCTTCAACTTCGTCAACTACCTCTCCAAGGTCAACCCGGAGTGGAAGACCAAGGTCGGTGAAGGCACCTCGGTGCAGTGGCCGGTCGGCATCGGCGGCAAGGGCAACGAAGGCGTTGCCGCCTACGTGAAGCAGATCAAGGGCGGCATCGGCTACGTCGAACTGTCCTACGCGCTGCAGAACAAGATGTCCTACGCCGCGATGAAGAACGCCTCGGGCAAGATCGTGCTGCCGAGCGACACCTCGTTCGCTGCCGCTGCGGCCAGCGCCGACTGGGCCAGCTCCAAGGACTTCTACCTGGTCATGACCAACGCCCCGGGCGCCGATGCGTGGCCGATCACTGCCACCAACTTCATCCTGGTCCGCAAGCAGCCCAAGAACGTCGCCAACGCCAAGGCCACCCAGGAATTCTTCCGCTGGATCTACAAGAGCGGTGATGCGCAGGCCAAGCAGCTCGACTACGTTCCGCTGCCGGACACCCTGGTCAAGCAGATCGAGACCTACTGGTCGCAGAACCTGAAGTATTGAGGAAGCCACCACCCACGGTGGTGAGCTGGCGGTAGGTACCGACCCCTGGTCGGTACGCACAACGAGGCAATGGCGCCGGAGGGACCTCTCTCCCCCTTCCGGCGCCATCGGGCGCGGACCGCAAGGTTCCGCGCCTTTTTGTTGCCTGCCGCAGAATGCCCGGCCCTTGTGCCGCAAGGCTTTGCGTGCGCTCGGTCACGGCGTCATCAAGCTGTAACAAAAACATCATTTCATAGTCGCGTCGCCGGAAAGACCGGCCCTTATCCCGCTATGGAGTGACGCATGAAACTGCACACGGCCAGCATCGCCGCCCTTTCCCTGGCCATCGCGCTGGGTCTTTCCGCCTGCAAGCCGGGCGCTGAAGGCCAGGCCGCCGCGCCGGCCACCGACGCGCCTGCCGCTGCTCCGGCCGCTGGCGATCGCCTGACCGCCGAGATTTCCGGCGCCGGTGCGTCCTTCATCTTCCCGCTGGTGTCCAAGTGGTCGGCCGACTACAACACCGCCACCGGCGCCAAGATCAACTACCAGTCGATCGGTTCGGGTGGCGGCATCGCCCAGATCAAGGCCGGCACGGTTGATTTCGGTTCCTCGGACAAGCCGCTGAGCAGCGAAGAGCTGGCCCAGGCCGGCCTCGGCCAGTTCCCGTCGGCGATCGGCGGCGTGGTGCCGGTGGTCAACATCGACGGCCTGGAAGCCGGCAAGCTGCGCCTGAGTGGCGCGCTGCTGGCCGATATCTTCCTGGGCAAGGTCAAGACCTGGAACGACCCGGCCATCGTCGCCGCCAATCCGGACGTCAAACTGCCGGACGGCAAGATCACCCTGGTCCACCGTTCGGACGGCTCGGGCACCACCTTCAACTTCTCCAACTACCTGTCCAAGGTCAGCCCGGACTGGAAGAGCAAGGTCGGCGAAGGCACCTCGGTGCAGTGGCCGGACGGCGTGGGTGGCAAGGGCAATGAAGGCGTGGCGTCGTACGTGAAGCAGATCAAGGGCTCGATCGGCTACGTCGAATTGGCCTACGCGCTGCAGAACGGCATGCCGTACGCCTCGATGCAGAACGCCGCCGGCAACTGGGTGCAGCCGAGCGCGGAAACCTTCGCCGCGGCAGCCGCCAGCGCCGACTGGGCCAGCGCCAAGGACTTCAACCTGGTCATCACCAATGCCCCGGGCGACCAGGCATGGCCGATCACTGCCACCAACTTCATGCTGATGCACAAGCAGCCCAAGGATGCGCAGCGCAGCAAGGACACCCTGGCGTTCTTCAAGTGGGCCTTCGAGAAGGGCCAGGCCCAGGCCAACGAACTGCACTACGTGCCGCTGCCGGCCGAGCTGGTCACCCAGATCGAAGCCTACTGGACCAGCGAGTTCAAGTAAGCCAGACAGCGGGCCTGTGCACAGCGCAGGCCCGCTTTCCTCGCCGCACCACCCTGCCGAACCACCACTCGGGCCCCGCCTCAGCCATGAATGCCATCGCCCAGCCTGTTCCCGCACCGTCCCTCCGCGACCTGCGTGATGCCCGCAACGACAAACTGTTCCGCTGGGTCCTGATCGCCACCGTCATCCTGGTGCTGGTCGCCCTGGCCTGCGCCGCGCTCTCGATGCTGTGGGGCGGCCGCCATGCCCTGCAGGAGCAGGGCCTGAGCTTCTTCTACTCCTCCGAATGGAATCCGGTCGAGAACAAGTTCGGTGCACTCGCACCGATCTACGGCACCCTGGTCACGGCCCTGATCGCGATGGTCATCGCGGTGCCGGTAAGCTTCGGTATCGCCTTCTTCCTGACCGAGGTCGCCCCGCGCTGGCTGCGTGGCCCGGTCGGTACCGCCATCGAACTGCTGGCCGGTATCCCCTCGATCATCTACGGCATGTGGGGCCTGTTCGTGCTGGTCCCGGTGATGACCGAGTACGTCACTCCGTTCCTCAATGATCACCTGGGTACGATGCCGATCATCGGCCCGCTGTTCCAAGGTCCACCGCTGGGCATCGGTGTGCTCACCGCCGGCTTCGTGCTGGCGATCATGGTCATCCCCTTCATCTCCTCGGTGATGCGCGAAGTGTTCCTGACCGTGCCGACCCGCCTGAAGGAATCGGCGTATGCGCTGGGTTCCACCAAGTGGGAAGTGAGCTGGGACATCGTGCTGCCCTACACCCGCTCGGCGGTGATCGGCGGCATCTTCCTCGGCCTCGGCCGTGCCCTGGGTGAAACCATGGCGGTGGCCTTCGTGATCGGCAACAGCGTGCGCCTGTCGCCGTCGCTGCTTGAACCGGGCACCACCATTGCCGCCCTGATCGCCAACGATTTCGGCGAAGCCACCGAGACCTACCGCTCGGCGCTGCTGCTGCTCGGCTTCGTCTTGTTCCTGGTGACCTTCGTGGTGCTGGCGATCGCCCGCCTGATGCTGATGCGCCTGGCCCGCAAGGAGGGCAACTGATGTCCACCGCCAACGCCCAACCGCTGTACCTGCGCCGCCGCATCGTCAATGTGGTCGCGTTGCTGATGTCCTGCCTGACCGCGCTGTTCGGCCTGTTCTTCCTCGGCTGGATCCTGTGGACGCTGGCCTCCAAGGGCCTGGCCGGCATCAATCTGGATCTGTTCACCAAGATGACGCCACCGCCGATGCAGGACGGTGGCCTGGCCAATGCCTTCTTCGGCAGCGCAGTGATGTGCGGCCTGGCCATCGCCATCGGGACGCCGCTCGGCGTGCTGGCCGGCACCTGGCTGGCCGAGTACGGCAACTTCCGCAAGACCGGCACGGTGGTCCGCTTCGTCAACGACATCCTGCTCTCGGCGCCGTCGATCGTGCTGGGCCTGTTCGTCTACACCCTGTACGTGATGCAGACCGGTGGCCAGTTCTCGGCCTTCGCCGGCGCGCTCTCGCTGGCCTTCATCGTGCTGCCGGTGGTGGTGCGTACCACCGATGAAATGCTGCGCCTGGTGCCTTCGCAGATGCGCGAAGCGGCGCTGTCGCTGGGCATCCCGCAGTGGAAGGTGACGGTGCAGGTGCTGTACCGCAGCGCCGCCGCCGGCATCGTGACCGGCATCCTGCTGGCGCTGGCCCGCATCTCCGGTGAAACCGCCCCGCTGCTGTTCACCGCCTTCGGCAACCAGTACTGGAACAGCAACGTGTTCCAGCCGATGGCCTCGGTGCCGGTGGTGATGAACCAGTTCGCAGGCAGCCCGTACGAATCCTGGCAGGTGCTGGCCTGGGCCGGCGCGCTGGTGCTGACCGTGTTCGTGCTGCTGGTCAGCCTTTCCGCGCGCGGCATCCTGCTGCGCAACCGTATCTCCCATGACTGACCTTTCCACGGACATCGCCATGAACGATCTCTCCAACGCCGTGCCGATGCAGCGCATCGTGGTCCCGGCTTCGCATGAAAGCCTGAACACCCCGGCGCCGATCAAGCTGGCCGCACGTGGGCTGGATTTCTACTACGACAAGTTCCACGCGTTGAAGGGCATCGACCTGGAGATTCCGGAAAAGCGCGTCACCGCGCTGATCGGTCCCTCCGGCTGCGGCAAGTCCACCCTGCTGCGCATCTTCAACCGCATCTACGCGCTGTACCCCAAGCTGGAAGCGCGTGGTGAAGTGATGCTGGACGGGGAGAACATCCTCTCGCCGAAGTACCCGATGAACCGCCTGCGCAGCAAGGTCGGCATGGTGTTCCAGAAGCCGGTGCCGTTCCCGATGACCATCTTCGAGAACGTGGCCTACGGCATCCGCCACCACGAGAAGCTCTCCAAGTCGGAGATGACCGATCGCGTCGAACAGGCCCTGCGCCAGGGCGCGCTGTGGGACGAGGTGAAGGACAAGCTCAACCAGAGCGCGCTGGGCCTGTCCGGTGGCCAGCAGCAGCGTCTGTGCATCGCCCGCGCCGTGGCCCTGCGCCCGGACGTGCTGCTGCTCGACGAGCCGACCTCGGCGCTGGACCCGATCTCCACCAGCCGCATCGAGCAGCTGGTGGAAGAGCTCAAGCACGATTACACCATCGTGATCGTGACCCACAACATGCAGCAGGCCGCGCGCGTGTCCGATTACACCGCCTTCATGTATCTGGGTGACCTGATCGAACACGACCGCACCGAAGTGATCTTCTCGCAGCCCAACAAGCAGCAGACCGAAGACTACATCACCGGCCGCTTCGGCTGATTCCGGCCCACGAACCCTGGATAGAACCGCATGAGCATTCCCAACGACCACATCGTCAAGAGCTACGACGAAGAACAGCAGCGCCTGGTCGCCGAGATCGTGCGCATGGGCGAGATGGCGGTTGCGCAGCTGGAGGCGTCCATGGACGTTATCGAGAAGCGCGACGAAAACGCCGCCCAGCGCATCATCGCCAACGATGAAGCCATCGATCAGCTTGAGCAGCACATCAGCCACGACGTAATGCGCCTTGCGCTGCGCGGGCCGATGGCACGCGACCTGCGCGAGATCCTGGCCGGCCTGCGCATCCCGGCCGACATCGAACGCATCGGCGATTACGCGGCCAACGTGGCCAAGCGCTCGATCGCCCTGAGCAAGGTGCCGCCGCTGCCGCAGATCCAGGGCCTGCGCGCCCTGGGCCGGCTGGCTGCGCAACAGGTACGCCGCGCGATCGAGGCCTACCGCGACAACGACGCCGCCGCGGCGCTGGAGCTGCGCGACGATGACGCCCGTCTGGACGCGCAGTACACCGCGCTGTTCCGCGAGCTGCTGACGTACATGATGGAAGACCCGCGCAACATCACCCCGTGCACCCACCTGCTGTTCATGGCCAAGAACCTGGAGCGCGTGGGCGACCATGCGACCAACATCGCCGAGAACGTGTGGTTCCTGGTGCATGGCGAGCAGGCGCTGCCGCCGCGCGAGAAGCGCGACGAGACGAGCAGTACCGATCACGTCTGAGCGCTTGCTTCAGAAGTAGAACGCAACAGCCGCTGCCTTCGGGTGGCGGCTTTTTTGTTCCTCACCCAAAGCACGACAGCACCTCAGCGGTACTTTGGATCCACCAGTATCTTCGCTTGGGCCTGCCGCGGGCGTCACGCCCCGCATCAACCGGCAGGCCCCTCGGCAAATGTCCCCCGGCCGGCGCCTCGCGGCGACGGCCTCCTCCTTGATTTTGCCCAGGGGCCTGCCGGCCGCTACGGGGCTCGCGTGCGGTACTCGTACTGCATGCCGGACAGCGCTGGGAGGCGCCAATGATCTCGACACGTGGGTCGCGATGCTCTTGTGGGCGAAATAAAGGAGGAGGCGGCGGCCGCAGGCCGACGCCGGGGGACATTCGCCGGCAAGGGCATCGCGGCCCAGCGCCCGACCCGTCCACCGCTGTTGAATAACGCAACGCACTGCTCTGCACTTCACGAAACGTTGAATCCTGTGTGAGGATTCGATGCGCCGGGCCGGGCCACCATACCCGCACCTGCCCACGCAGCCCTCCCCGGCCCCAGCCCATTTCAAGGAGATCCACACGATGAGCACACCCACCCGATCGCTGTCGTTGTTGGCGGCCACTGCGCTGGCCGCAGGCCTGGGCGTCACCGCCTCGGCGTCCGCATTGAGCATGACCGAGCTGGCCCAGGGCTACCTGGTGGCCGGCCAGGCGGCGACCAAGGCCGCCGAGGGCAAGTGTGGCGAAGGCAAGTGCGGTGCGCATGGCGACAAGGCCGGCACGAAGGCGGGCGACAAGGCCGCGACCGCCGGTGCCAAGGCCGCCGAAGGCAAGTGTGGGGAAGGCAAGTGCGGCGAAGGCAAGTGCGGTGCCAAGCACTGACGCGCTCGCCGCTGGCCTGGGCCGGTCGCCGCTGCCTGCGGCAGCGACCGGACTGGGTTTGCGCCGGGCCCTGCTGCAGGACCTGCGTGACGCGCCCGCCGGCGATATCGACTTCCTCGAATGCGCGCCGGAAAACTGGATCGGTATCGGTGGGCCGGCCGGCGACGCACTCGCCGAACTGGCCTCGCGCCACCCGCTCACCTGCCATGGGCTGTCGCTCTCGCTGGGCAGCACCGCGCCGCTGGATACCGTGCTGCTGGAACAGGTAGGCCGCTTCCTGGCGCGGCACAACGTGCCTCTGTACAGCGAACACCTGAGCTACTGCAGCGATGAAGGTCACCTCTACGACCTCCTGCCGATTCCCTTCACCGACGAAGCCGTACGCCATACCGCATCACGCATTGCCCGCGTGCAGGACCTGCTGGGCCGGCGCATCGCAGTGGAGAACGTGTCCTACTACCTCGCCCCGGAACCGGCCATGGACGAACTGGCCTTCACCAACGCCGTGCTGGCCGAGGCCGATTGCGATCTGCTGCTGGACGTCAACAACGTCTACGTCAACGCCTGCAACCACGGCTACGACGCCGACGCGTTCATCGCCGGGCTGCCGGCCGCGCGCATCGTCTGCCTGCATGTGGCAGGCCATCTGGACGAGGCGCCCGATCTGAAGATCGACACCCACGGCAGCGCGGTGATCGATCCGGTCTGGGACCTGCTCGCCCGCACCTATGCGCGCATCGGTGCGCTCCCCACGCTGCTGGAACGTGATTTCAATTTCCCGCCGTATGCCGAACTGCGCGGCGAACTGCAGCACATCCGCCAGCTGATGGCCGCCCATGCCGGGAACCGCCATGACTGACACCCCGGCACGCCTGCACGCACAGCAGAGAGCGTTCACCGCGCATCTGCGGGACCCGGACCGTATCGCCGCACCCGACGGCATGGACCCGCGCCGGCTGGGCGTCTACCAGCGGTTGGTCTTCAACAACGTCTTGGGCCTGATCGGCAACGGCTTCCCGGTCTGCATGCAGCTCCTGGGGGACGCGGCATGGGCCACCCTGGTCCGGCGCTTCCTTGCCAGTCACCTGGCGCAGACGCCGCTGTTCACCGAACTGGCCGCCGAGTTTGTGCAGTGGCTGCAGCACCAGACCGCGCTGCCACACCCGGCACTGGCCGAACTGGCCCACTACGAGTGGGTGGAAACGGCCCTCCATCAGTTGGACGCGCAGCCCCTGCCGCCCTCGCCGGGCATGGACCCGATGCACGCGGCCCTGCAGCGCTCGCCGTTGGCCTGGCCACTGCTCTATCACTGGCCGGTGCATCGGCTCGGCACCGATGACGCGCCCGCGCAGCCCGGCCCCGAGCCGACCGGGCTGCTGGTCCGGCGCGACCCCGATGGCCAGGTCCGCTTCGCCGCGATCAGCCCGATGGCCGCGCAGCTGCTGGAGCAGATCGGCCAGCACCCCGGCAGCACCGGGGCCACCTACCTGCAGCAGCTTGCGCAGGCGCACGGCATGGCGGCCGATGCGCTGCTCCTGCCCGGCGCCGCCCTGCTGCGTCAGTTCCACGACAACGGCGTGATCGGGCCCGCCGCGCCCGCCCCTGCGCAGGCCTGAGCGCGGGGGGCGTACAGGTCGCTCTGCTAAACTGACGCGATGACTGACGACCTCCCCCGCTCCGACGCGCCGGCTGCTGCCGACGCACTGCCCGCTGCTGCCCAGCGCTTGATGGCAACACGCTTCCGCGGCTTCCTGCCGGTGGCGGTGGACGTGGAGACCGGTGGTTTCGATTCTGATCGCCACGCGCTGCTGGAGATCGCCGCCGTTCCGATCGAGATGGACGAGAACGGCCTGCTCTATCCCGGCCAGACCGCCAGCGCCCACGTGGTGCCGGCCGAAGGCCTGGAGATCGATCCGAAGTCGCTGGAGATCACCGGGATCATCCTGGATCACCCGTTCCGGCTGGCCAAGGTCGAGCGCGATGCGCTGGACCACATCTTCACCCCGATCCGGGCGGCGATGAAAAAGTACGGTTGCCAACGCGCGATCCTGGTCGGGCACAACGCCCACTTCGACCTGGGCTTCGTCAATGCCGCGGTCAATCGCACCGGACACAAGCGCAACCCGTTCCACCCCTTCAGCGTCTTCGACACCGTCACCCTGGGCGGTATCGCCTATGGCCAGACCGTACTGGCGCGCGCCGCCACCGCAGCCGGGCTGGGCTGGGATGCCGATGAAGCGCACAGCGCGGTGTACGACACCGAGCAGACCGCAAAGCTGTTCTGCAAAGTCGCCAACAGCTGGCCGCGCCCCTGAGGGGCATCACCCGATAGCGGTTCTGTCGCGCCCTTCGCTCTTGGCGCGGTACAGCGCGCGATCGGCGCGCTGGTAGAGCAGCATCGGGGTGCGGTCAGCAGCGTCCAGTTCGACCAGACCGGCACTGAAGGTGACCTTCAGGTCGGGGATACCCGCCCAGTCCGGATGATCATGGAACAGCCCGCGCAGACGCGCGCAGACCTGGGCCGCTTCATCCAGGCGGGTATCGTTGAGCAGCAGCGCGAATTCTTCGCCGCCCGTACGTGCGGGCATGTCCGAGTCGCGGCAGGCCGAAGCCAGCAGCCGCGCCACCTCCACCAGCACCACATCGCCCACCGAATGGCTGTGCTGGTCGTTCACTTCCTTGAAGTGATCGATGTCCAGCACCACCAGGCACAACGGGTGGCGGCTGCGCTGCGAACGGGCGAAATCGCGCGCCAGCGCTTCATCGAATGCACGCCGGTTCGGCAGCCCGGTCAGCGCGTCTTCGCGCGCCTGGCGCTCGAACGCCTCGGCCTGCACCGCCAGGCGATCGGCCAGCTGGGTCTTTTCCTGATTCAGCGCCTGCAGGTTGACCGTCTGGGTCTGCAGATCCAGCGTGGCTTCCTGCACCAGGCGCGCCAGCCGCACGTTGCTGGCCTTGTAACGGTTGATCAGATACCGGTACAGCGCGACCAGCCCGGCCAGCAACAGCAGCGCGGCGATCAGCTGCACGCTGTGTCGTTGCCACAGGAACGGCTCCACCGTGAACGCCCAGACCGCTTCGCTGTCGCTCCAGGCGCCACCGGGATGGGCGGCCGACACATGCAGGGTGTATTCGCCCGGCGGCAGGCCGATGAACTCGACACTGCGCTGCTGCCCCCGCTCGACCCAGCCCTTGTCCAGTCCTTCCAGGCGGGTGCGGTAGCGGATGCGCTCGGAGAGCAGGTAACTCAGCCCCACATAGCTCACGCTCAGGCGTCGCCCGCCCGGGATCGTGTTGTGGTTGCTGCCCTGCCAGTGCAGCGGGGCGCCATCGACAAGCACGGTCTCGATCACCGCCGGTGGCGCCAGGCGCTCACGGAAGCGCTGCAGGCGCAGTGGATCGACCGTGCTCAGCCCGCCGGCCGTGACCACCCAGAAGGTGCCGTCCTGGCGCAGGATCGCCGAGGGGCCGGAACTGCCGTTGGCCTGTGAGTTGGCCATGCCGTCAATCTCGTTGTAATGCTCGACCTCGACCCGTGCGGCACGCCCGTCGGCCACCGCGTTGAGCATGGCCATGTCGGTCCGCAGTACCCCGCGGTTGCTGCTGATCCAGACGTTGCCCACGCGATCGGGAATCAGCTGGAAGACCGTATCCACCGGCATGCCCTGCTCCAGGCCTACCCGTGCCAGCTTGCCTTCCTGGTAGCGGTACAGGCCGCGATCGGTGCTGACCCACATCGCATCGCCGATCTGCTGGAACCCGAACACGCTGCGGCCACCCCCCAGTGCCTCCAGATCGATCGCCTGCACGCGGTTGCCGCGCAACACGCGGATGCCCTCGATGGTGCCGATCCACAGGGCGCCTTCGGCATCGTGCGCCAGCGCGGTGGTCAGCCCGGTGGGCATGCCGGGAAAGGCCACCGGCTCGGCCCTGTCGGCGACGATGCGGACCACGCCTTTCTGGGTGCCGGCCCAGATCACCCCGTCACGGTCGATGCTGATCGCGCGGATGTTGCCTCCGAGCAGGCCGTCGGCGCTGCCGTACGTCCGCCGCGGTTGCCCGTTCTCGCCGACCCGGAAGATGCCATCACCGAAGGTCCCGACCCACAGATCACCGTCGCGGTCCTGGGCCAGGCTCAGCACCGAAGGGCTCTTGCCGACGTTGTTGCGCAGCGGCACCGGACTGAAGTTTCCCTGGGCATCGCGGCGATCCAGCCCGCGCGCACTGCCGATCCAGAGCTGCCGTTGGCGATCCTCGAAGACGGTGCGGACGTAATCACCACTGAGCCCGTCGCGTTCGGTGTAGCTGCTGAACAGGGTTTCGCGCAGGCGATACAGGCCACCGTTGGCGCCCACCCAGATGCTGCCTTCGGCATCTTCGCGCAGGCTGACCACGCGCCCGCCGGGCAAGGACAGTCCGGCCGGCAACCGCTCCAGCCCGTGCCGGGACAGCCGCAGCAGGCCCTGGTTTTCGGTCCCCAGCCACAGATCGCCGTGGCGGTCCTGCAGCATGGCCGTGATGTGGGTCGCGCCGGGCAGGCGATGCTGCAGCAACGGCACGCCATCCTGCATGCGGTAGATACGCTCGCTGGCCACCACCCACATCACGCCATCCGGGGCACGATAGGGCCAGACCAGCCCACGGCCCAGACCGAAGCTCTCCGGTGCCCGGCGCAGGACGCCGTCGTTGTCGCGCACCACCAGGCCATCCAGGGTGCCGACCCAGACCCGGTCCTGTGCATCCACGACCAGTTTGGTGAAGCTCATCGCCAACGGCACGTTGGCCGGCGGCGCCTGGTAATCGAAGGTACCGTCCGGGCCCAGACTCGCAATCCCCTTGCCTTCGTACAGCAGCCACAGGCGCCCATGGCTGTCCATCTGCATGGCCTGGATCAGCACCTGCGGTGTGTCGGCGCGGTGTTCCCACACCTGCCAGCGGCCATCCGCACTCCGGCGGGTCACGTTGCCGCGCGAATCACTGATCCACAAGCCGCCACTGCGGTCCACCAGCAACGCCCCGACCCCGTTGTCGCGCAGGCCCGGGGTGGTGCTGCGGTCGAACACGGTGAAGTCCAGGCCGTTGTACCGGACCAGCCCCTCCCAGGTGGCAAACCACAGATGGCCCTCCGGGGTCTGCGCGATATCGCGCAGGGAGTTGTGCGGCAGCCCGTTGCGCGAGGTCCACACGTCGATGGCGTAATCGCGCAGCGGCGGTGGGCCATCCTGCGCCGACAGCGACCATGGCAGCGCGCACAGCAGCAACAGCCACAGCGCTACCGCCTGCAGGGTTGGCATGCCGGAGTCGTTCAGTTGTACCGGCCGCCACCGGATCCTGCCCCCCCGCTCGCTCATCCGTGTGGAGCAGCCTTGGGCAGGCGCCGTGCGCATGGGGGGAACGGCCGTGCACCAGCGCAATGGCTGGCAGAGTCGTACGCTCTCATGGGGGAGACGCTGGAAAGAGACGCCCATAGTAGGCAAAACCGGGCGTCTTGGGGGGCTGGACTCAGCTCCCGCGCGGCCCCGCCGCGGCGCGTGCCGGTGAGGACCAGCGCACGATCGCCTCCAGCCCCCCGTGGGGATGGTTGCGCAGGTGCAGCGTCGCCCCGTCCTTTTCGGCCAACGCCCGGGCGATGGTCAGCCCCAGCCCGGCACCGCCGGTCTGGCGCGAGCGCGAGGTCTCCAGCCGCACGAACGGGTCGAACACCGCTTCGAGCTCGTCCTCGGCCAAGCCGGGGCCGCTGTCGCGGATGCGTACCTCCACATCCTGACCAGCCTGCTCCACCCGGACCCGAGCGGTCTGCCCGTACATCACCGCGTTGTCGACGAGGTTGGAGAACAGGCGATGCATGGCCAGCGGCCGCAACATCAGCACCGCACCGCTGGGCTGCTCGAAGTGCACATCGGCACCGGCTTCGGCGGCATCTTCGACGATGCTCTCCAGCAGTGAATCCAGGTCCAGCGCGGCGCGCTGCTCGGCGCTCTCGGCGCTGCGGGCCAGCTCCAGGCCCTCGCGGATCAACGCCTGCATCGCACCGAGGTCACCGATCAGGCGCTCACGCAGCGCCTCATCGGTGACGTTCTCCAGCCGCAGCCGGAGACGGGTGACCGGGGTCTGCAGATCGTGGGTGATCGCCGCCAGCATCTGGGTGCGCTCGCCAAGGTGGCGCTGCAGGCGTTTCTGCATGGCGTTGAACGCTTCGGCGGCGCGACGCACTTCCAGCGGACCGGTCACCGGCATCGGCGCACCCTGCAGGTCATCGCCCAACGCCGCGGCGGCATCGGCCAAGCGCTGCAACGGCGCGCTGGCCATGCGCGCCACGATATACGCCAGGATCGCGATCGCGATCACCAGCAGGGTCAGGAACAGCGGGTCGACGGCGAGCACACCGTTGTGTGCCACCGCAGGGGAATCCAGTGCCAGCCGCAGCGGCGTGCCGTCAGTCAGCTGCAGGGTCACCACGCGGCACTTGGGCGGGATGAAGGCTGGGTCGCGTTCGCGCGGCGGATGCCGCAGTTTGTCCTTGTCGCGCGGAGGCGGCGGCAGCAGCTCCGGCAGGCGCGGCAGGCAGGAACGGAACGAGGTGAAGGCCACCTGGCTGCTGGCGACGGGGCCAGGGCGGTCATCGAGAATTTCCATCAACGCCGCGTCGGGCCGGCCGATCCGCGCACCTTCCGGCAACTGGCGCACGCTCGGCCCGCCACTGCCGAGCAGGCGCTCGCGCAGTTCCGGATTGCCGTCGAGCAGGTTCACGAAGCCCTGCAGGCGATCAGCGATGCGGTTGAGGTTCTGCCGTTCGAACTCCTGCTGGCGCTTGGTGCTGGCCAGCATGGTGGCACCGACCGCGGCCACGCTCATGCCCAGCAGCAGGATGACGAACAGCCGCCCGACCATCGAGGCGAAAAAGCGCCGCAGGCGTTTCATTCCAGGGTCACTGCCGCAGCAAGGACGTAGCCTTCGTTGCGTACGGTCTTGATGAGCCCGTCGCTGCCGCCGTCATCGGCCAGCTTGTTGCGCAGGCGGCTGACCTGCAGATCGATGGCACGGTCCTGCGATTCGTAGTTGCGGCCGCTGCTCAGCGAGACCAGCTGCTCGCGCGACAGCACCTTGTTGGCGTGCCCGACGAACACCCGCAGCAGCCGGAACTCGGCGCCGGACAACACCACCACGCGCCCATCGGGATCGACCAGATGGCGATGTTCGAGATCGAAGATCCAGCTGGAGAAGCGTGCACGCCGGATCGCCAGCGGCTCCAGGTTGGCTGGCAACGCTTCAGTGCGACGCAGCACGTTGCGGATGCGGGCGAGCAGCTCGCGCGGTTCGAACGGCTTGGCCAGGTAGTCGTCGGCGCCCATTTCCAGGCCCAGCACGCGATCGATCGGCTCGCTGCGCGCGGTCAACATGATCACCGGTGTGCTCGAGCGCGCGCGCAGGTCGCGGCACAGGGTCAGGCCGTCTTCGCGCGGCAGGTTGAGGTCGAGCACGATCAGGTCGACGTGCTCGCGCTCCAGCAGCTGGCGCATGCCATTGCCGTCGCCGGCAGCGCTGACCAGGTAACCGGCGCGGCCAAGCTGCTCGGCGAGCAGCTGGCGGATATCGTTGTCGTCATCGACGATCAGCAGTCTGTGCATGCTGTTGGCAGTCTCCATGCGGTGATCATCCCCTGTCGGGAGCTGAACCGCATCTCCTGGTTTGCGTACGTCTGTTTCAAAGGGTGATGCAGATACACAACGAAACGTGTTGAGCACCGCAGGGATACATCTTGGTACACGGCGAGCATTGAGCCGGCAATGAACGATCTTCACAATGCTGACAACGCCGATGCACCGGCCTGCCGAGTTGACGATCATCGTGAAGCCCCGTTTGCCCAGAACCCGCCGTGCTCGCCTCCTGCTGTTGCTTGTGGTGCTCGTCCTGATCGCCGCGATTGTGGCATGGATGCTGCGCAAGCCGGCCGCGCCCACCCTGGCGACTTCGCCGGTCAGCCGTGGCGATATCGAACAGACCGTGGAAGCCACCGGTGTTATCGATGCCTACAAGCTGGTCAGCGTCGGTGCGCAGGCCTCCGGTCAGATCAAATCGCTGAAGGTCCAGCTCGGCGATACCGTCAAGGAAGGCGACCTGATCGCCGAGATCGACGCCACCACCCAGCAGAACCAGGTGCTCAACGCGCAGGCCTCGCTGGATCAGGTCAAGGCGCAGCGCGCGGTGCAGCAGGCCAGCCTGCGTGAAGCCGAGCTCGAGTTCGCGCGCCAGCAGCAGATGCTGGCCGCCGAGGCTACCTCGCGCGCCGAGTTCGATGCGGCCGACGCCAAGCTCAAGACCGCGCGCGCCCAGATCCAGTCCTTCGATGCACAGATCACCGGCCGCGAAACCGAGCTGGGCACCGCCCGCGCCAACCTGGCCTACACCCGCATCATCGCGCCGATGGACGGCACCGTGGTGGCGGTGGTCGCCGAAGAGGGCCGCACCGTCAACGCCAACCAGACCGCACCGACCATCGTGATGCTGGCCCGTCTGGACCTGGTCACGGTCAATGCGGAAGTCTCCGAAGCGGACGTGGTCAAGATCAAGGCCGGCATGCCGGTGTACTTCACCACGCTCGGAGAGCCGGATCGCAGATTCCATGCCACGCTGCGCCAGATCAACCCGGCGCCGGCATCGATCGCCAACGACAGTTCCAGCAGCTCCAGTTCGTCCAGCTCCAGCTCCAGCACCGCGGTCTACTACAACGCGCTCTTCGACGTGGAAAACCCGGATGGCACCCTGCGCATCGACATGACCGCGCAGGTCTCGGTAATGCTCAAGCAGGCCAAGGACGTGCTGATCATCCCGGCCGTTGCACTGGGCCCGAAGACCCGTGACGGGCAGTACATGGTGCGTGTGGCCGATGCCGATGGCATGCCCGCGCCGCGCAAGGTCAAGATCGGCATCAACAACGGCGCCAATGCCGAGGTACTGTCCGGCCTGGAAGAAGGCGACAAGGTCATCGTCGGCGAAGGCGGCGGCGCCCAGGGTGCCGGTGCCGGCAACCGCGGTGGTGGTGGGGTCCGGATCAGCGGCCCCGGCATGGGTGGGCCGCGCCGATGAGCAGCGCCTCGACGGGCACGCCGCTGCTGCGGCTGCGCGACCTGCGCCGCGAGTTCCCGGCAGGCGATGAAACGATCGCCGTGCTGCGCGACGTGAATCTGGACATCGCCGCTGGCGAATTGGTCGCCATCGTCGGCCAGTCCGGCTCGGGCAAGTCCACGCTGATGAACATCCTCGGCTGTTTGGACCGGCCAACGCGCGGCAGTTACCAGGTGGCCGGCCGCGAGACCGGCCGGATGGAGCCGGACGAACTGGCCGAACTGCGCCGCGAACATTTCGGCTTCATTTTCCAGCGCTACCACCTGCTCGGCGATCTGGACGCGCGCGGTAATGTCGCCGTGCCGGCCGTGTACGCCGGCAGCCCGGGCCCGGTCCGCACCGCGCGGGCCGAACAGCTGCTGCAGCGGCTCGGCCTGGGCGACCGCATGAACCACAAACCCGGTCAGCTCTCCGGTGGCCAGCAGCAGCGCGTGTCGATCGCGCGGGCGCTGATGAACGGTGGCGAGGTGATCCTGGCCGACGAACCCACCGGCGCACTGGACACGAAATCGGGCGAAGAGGTGATGGGCATCCTCGGCGAGCTGCATGCCGAGGGTCATACCATCATCATCGTCACCCACGACATGAGCGTGGCCGAACACGCCCAGCGCATCATCGAGATCCGCGACGGCGAGATCATCGCCGACCGCATCAATCCGAAGGCGCCGAGCTACCGCGCGCAGCGTCAGCCGACCGTGGCTGCCGGCAAGGGCCACAGCTGGCGGGCCGCGCGGGATCGTTTCACCGAAGCCTTCCGCATGGCCCTGCTGGCCATGAATGCCCACCGCCTGCGCACCTTCCTGACCATGCTCGGCATCATCATCGGCATCGCCTCGGTGGTATCGGTGGTGGCGATGGGCAATGGCTCCCAGCAGCAGATCCTGCAGAACATCAGCGCGCTGGGCACCAATACCATCGATGTCTATCCCGGCCGCGGTTTCGGCGACATGCGCTCGGCCCGGGTGCAGACCCTCAAGGCCAGCGACGCCGATGCACTGGGGCGGCAGAGCTACATCGACAGCGCCACGCCCAGCGTGTCCTCCTCGGTGACTGCGCGCTACCGCAACCAATCGGCTACCGCGCAGGTCAACGGCGTGGGCGAGCAGTTCTTCCGGGTCAAGGGCGTGACCCTGATCGCCGGCAGCTTCTTCGATACCGATGCGGTGCGCAGCCTGGCCCAGGTGGCGATCATCGATGAGAACACGCGCACCCAGTTCTTCCCCAACGGCGAAGACCCGGTGGGCCAGGTGATCCTGCTGGGCAACGTGCCGGTCCGCGTGGTCGGCGTGGCCCAGCGTCAGAGCTTCGGCTTTGGTGGCAGTACCAGCTTGAGCGTGTGGGTGCCCTACACCACGGTGATGTCGCGCATGCTCGGCCAGAGCCATGTCTCCAGCATCACCGTGCGCGTGGATGACGCCACCCCGATGGATGCCGCACAGGCGGCCATCTCCAAGCTGCTGATCATGCGCCACGGCACCGAGGACTTCTTCCTCAGCAACAGCGCCGAGATCCGCCAGACGATCGAGCAGACCACCCGCACCATGACGCTGCTGATCAGTGCGATCGCCGCGATCGCGCTGCTGGTCGGCGGCATCGGCGTGATGAACATCATGCTGGTCTCGGTGACCGAGCGCACCCGCGAAATCGGCGTGCGCATGGCCGTCGGCGCGCGGCAGAGCGATATCCGACAGCAGTTCCTGATCGAGGCGGTACTGGTGTGTCTGCTCGGCGGCCTGCTCGGCGTCGGCCTGTCGCTGGTGGTGGGCTGGCTGTTCGGAAAATTCGCGCCGGACTTCCAGATGCTGTTCTCGACCGCATCCATCGTGGCCGCCTTTGCCTGCTCCAGCCTGATCGGCGTGGCGTTTGGTTTCCTGCCGGCCCGCAATGCCGCCCAACTTGATCCCGTGGAGGCGCTGGCGCGCGAATGAAGATTTCTCCTGCTCTGCTGCACCCCGCTTCGCTGCGTCCGCTGGCCCTGGCCTGCATGACCGCGCTGGCCTTGTCCGCCTGTGTCAGCACCGGCCGCTACCAGGTCGACGCGCCGGCGGTGCCGGCCACCTATGGCCGCGGCGATGCCACCCTGAACACCCCCACCGAGGCCGTGAGCGAACAACCGCATGCGGCTGCCGCCGATGTCCGCAGTGATGCCTGGTGGACCCAGTTCGGCGACCCCGGCCTGGACCGCGTGATCGATCGCGCTCTGTCCGCCAACACCGACCTGGTCTCGGCCGGGCTGGCGGTGCAGCGCGCGCGCCTGCAGGCCGGGCTGGCCGACAACGCGCTGTGGCCGCAGCCCTCGGGCAGCGTCAGCAGCAGCGGCAATCGCCCCATCGACCAGAGCGCGGACTGGAACCGCGGCAGCTCGGCCGGCGTGTCCCTGCAGTGGGAGATCGATCTGTGGGGCCGCCTGCGCACCCAGCGTGACATCGCCCAGTGGGAAGCCCAGGCCAGCCAGGAAGACCTGCAGAACACCGCGCTGCTGGTAATCAGCGACGTGGCCACGCAGTACTGGACGCTGGCCTTCCTCAACCAGTCCATCGCCGCCGGCCAGGCCAATCTGCAGCGCCTGGAGCGCACCCGCGAGCTGGTCCAGGCGCGCTTCGACGCCGGTGCGGTCTCGCGCCTGGAAGTGCGCCAGGCCGTCCAGAGCCTGGAGGCGCAGCGTGCCGCGCAGAGTGCGCTGGAGCAGCAGCGTGTCGCCGCGCGCAATGCACTGACGGTGCTGCTGGATGGGCAGCCGCTGGCACTGGCCGAGGAGCCGCAGCAGCTGCAGCGCGCGGGCAGCCCGGTCGTGGCCGAAGGCCTGCCGGCCGATCTGCTCGGCCGCCGGCCGGACCTGCGCGCCGCCGAGCTGCGCCTGCGCAACAGCCTGAAGACCATCAAGGTCACCGCCACCCAGTACTACCCGGCGCTGAGCCTGACCGGCAGCGTCGGCACCGGCGCCACCTCGCTCTCGGACGTGCTGAAGAATCCGGTCGCCACCTTGGGGGCGGGGCTGTCGCTGCCGTTCCTCAATGTGCGCCAGGCCCAGTTGAACACCCGCCTGGCCGGCACCGACTACCAGATCGCGGCCAACGGGTTCCGCCGCACGCTGTACACCGCGCTGTCGGAAGTGGACAACGCCTTGTCGGCGCGCACCCAGTTCGCCACGCAGGTGGCGGCCTCGCAGGCATCCTACGACGAAGCGGTTGAGATCGAGCGGATGTACGAAGTGCGCTACCGGGTCGGTGCCACCGACCTGCGCACCTGGCTGGAAGCCCAACAGACCCGGCGCGATGCCGAGCTGTCACTGGCCTCCGTGCGCCAGCGGCAGTTGATCAACGATGTGACGTTGTTCAAGGCGCTGGGGGGAAGCGCGGGGTGATCCCCCGCGCCAGGCGCAGCACAGGTAGAGCCACGCCATGCGTGGCCGCCTCTGGATCCCGCACCGCACATTGACTGCCTTTCGATACGACGCCGCTCAGCCACGCATGGCGTGGCTCTACCCTCGGGGCAAGCCCGCGGCTTACAGCCCGCGCTGACGCACGGCTTCGAACAGGCTCACGCCGGTGGCGACGGAGACGTTCAGGCTTTCGATATCGCCCGGCATCGGAATCTTGACCAGGCCATCGCAGTTTTCGCGGGTCAGGCGGCGCAGGCCGTCAGCTTCACCGCCCAGCACAAGCGCTACGTTGCCCTTGAGGTCGATCGCGTACAACGACTCGGTGGCTTCACCGGCCAGGCCGTAGATCCACACGCCCAGTTTCTGCAGGTCCTTCAGGCAGCGCGAGAGGTTGGTCACCTGCACCACCGGGATACGATCGGCCGCGCCGGCCGAGGTCTTGCGCACGGTCGCATTGACCGAGGCCGACTTGTCCTTGGGAATGATCACCGCCGTGGCACCGGCTGCCGCCGCGCTGCGCAGGCAGGCGCCGAGGTTGTGCGGGTCCTGGACCTCGTCGAGGATCAGCAGCAGGGCCTTGCCCTCTGCCGCTTCGACCAGCCCTTCCAGCTCGTTCTCGCCCCAGGTCCGTGCGGCCTGGTAGCGCGCCGCCACGCCCTGATGACGCACCGAACCGCCCACACCGTCCAGCGCCTGGGTGTTCACCTTGCGCACGTCGATGCCCTTGCGGCGTGCGTTTTCCTCGATCTCGGTCAGACGCGGGTTCTTCGCACCGGCCTCGATGAGGACCTCGCGGACGTTCTCGGCATCATTCTCGATCGAAGAGGCGACGGCGTTGACGCCGACGATCCACTGGCTTTGCTTGCTCATTGCGGGGGGCGGGACCGGTAAAGGGGTTGGTAATGGTAGAGCATCAAGGCCCACGCTGCCCTGCCGGGCGTTCACGGGGGGCGTTCACTGGCCGCCTTCAGTCCGGCGGCCAATCCGCGGTGTCGTGGTCCGGGTGCTGGTGGGAGACGATATGCAGCAGGAAGTCACCAGCCTCGGTGTCCTCCTCGCTGCGCAGCGCGCTGAGCGACCCCAGGGCATCCACGAACGGGAGCTTGGCCTCGATCCCGTACTGGATCGTCGGCGGCAGGCGGGCCGGTTCGTCGAAGGCGCCGGCCGCGACCGCCACGCCATCCGGGGCTTCGTAGGTCAACGGGGTGCCGCAGTCGGCGCAGAAGCCGCGCTGGACCCAGTTCGAGGATTGGAAACGTCGGGGCTCGCCGCGGGTCCAGCGGAACTCGCTGCCACGCACCGACACCAGGGGGGCGTAATACGCGCCGAAGGCCTTCTGGCACATCCGGCAATGGCAGATCGAGCTGTGGGTCAGCGCACCGACCACGTGGAAGCGGATCGCGCCGCACTGGCAGCCGCCGCTGTATTCGGGGAGGGACGGCATGGGATTGCTCCGATGAGATCCAAGGGGGACAGCCCGCCCATCAAGCGTGGGCGGGTACCCAGAGTGCCGACCGAGGGTCGGCACTTGCCGCGTACCGGCCGTGGGCCGGTACGCGACGATCAGTACTTCTGTTTCTGGCGCTTGGCCGGCTGGCCGCGCGGCGGCAGCTCGGGCAGCGAATCGTCCTTTTCTTCCACCAGGCGGAAGTCGATCTTGCGCTCTTCCATGCTGGCCTTGAGCACCAGGATCCGCACGCGGTCACCGAGGCGGTAGATCTTGCCGCGGCGTTCGCCGTTGAGCGTTTTGCGCACCGCGTCGAACTGGTAATAGTCGTGCGGCAGCTGGGTCACGTGGACCAGGCCGTTGACCTTGGATTCGTCCAGTTCCACGAACAGGCCGAAGCTCGTCACGCCACTGATCACGCCCTCGAACTGGCCGCCAACGTGCTTTTCCATCCACGCGGCGCGGTAACGCTCGTCCACTTCACGCTCGGCTTCATCGGCACGGCGTGCTCGCTCGGAGCACTGCAGGGCCAGTGCAGCCATCTCACGCGGCGAATAGGTGAACTTCTCGGGCGCGGCTCCACTGAGTGCGTGCTTGATCGCACGGTGCACCAGCAGATCGGGGTAGCGACGGATCGGCGAGGTGAAGTGAGCGTACGCATCCAGCGCCAGGCCGAAGTGGCCCAGGTTGTCCGGCGAGTACACCGCCAGGCTCTGGCTGCGCAGCAGCACCGATTCCAGCAGCGCCGCGTCCGGGCGATCGCGCACTTTCTTCAGTAGCTTGGTGAAATCGGCCGGCTGCACCTTCGACCACGGCGGCAGGCTCAGCTTGAATTCCTTCAGGAACTCGAGCAGATCGGCGTACTTGGATTCCGGCGGACGCTCATGGTCACGGAACGGCGCCGGCACCTGCTTGGCCAGCAGGTAGCGCGCCGCCTGCACGTTGGCCGCGATCATGCATTCTTCGATCAGCTTGTGCGCATCGTTGCGCACCATCATCCCGGCCTGCGTGACTTCGCCGGTGTTGTCCAGCACGAAGCGTACTTCGGAGGTTTCAAATTCGATCGCGCCGCGGCGGGTACGCGCCTTGGCCAGCACGTGATACAGCTGGTACAGGCGATCCACCTGCGGCATCAGCGGACCGATCGCCTTGCGCGCGGCCGGGTCGTTCTCGCCCACCGCTTCCCAGACCTGGTTGTAGGTCAGGCGCGCGTGCGAGTTCATCACCGCTTCGTAGAAGCGCGAATGGATGACCTCGCCTTCGCGGTTCACCTGCATGTCGCAGACGAAGCACATGCGGTCGACCTTGGGCATCAGCGAGCAGATGCCGTTGGACAGCGTCTCCGGCAGCATCGGCACCACGAACCCGGGGAAGTAGACCGAGGTCGCGCGCTTCTGCGCTTCATTGTCCAGCGGCGTACCGGGACGCACGTAATTGGAGACGTCGGCGATCGCCACGACCAGGCGGAAGCCTTCGGCATTGGGTTCGCAGTAGACCGCGTCGTCGAAGTCCTTGGCGTCCTCACCATCGATGGTGACCAGCGGCGTATTGCGCAGGTCTTCGCGGTGACCGATCTGTTCCGGTGTGACCACCATCGGCACGGCGGTGGCTTCAGCCAACACTTCAGCCGGGAACTCGAACGGCAGCTCATGGCCGTGGATGGCGGTTTCCACGACCAGCGAGGCCGTCAGCTTGTCGCCGAGCACGGCGATGATGCGGCCGATCGGCGGGCGGCGGGTGTCCGGCGCCTGGGTCAGCTCGCAGACCACCAGCTGGCCATCGCGGGCATCCCCGGTCTGGTCGGGCGGAATCTGTACGTTGCGCTGCACGCGCTTGTCGTCGGGCACCACGTAGTTGATGCCGAACTCGACGCTGAAGCGGCCGATCAGGCGGCTCATGCCACGCTCGAGCACACGCGAGATGCTCGCCTCGCGACGGCCACGACGATCGATGCCGGTCACGTTGACCAGTACGCGGTCACCATGCAGCACCTTGCGCATTTCGAACGGTGGCAGGAACAGATCGTCGCCACCTTCAACCGGGCGCAGGAAGCCGAACCCTTCCGGGTTGGCGATCACCACGCCGGTGATCAGGTTGACCGCCTGCAGCGGCGCGAAACCGCCACGGCGGTTCTGCACCAGCTGGCCGTCACGGCACATCGCGCCCAGGCGCTTGCCCAGGGCATCGGCACGGTCCGGCTCGGTCAGGCCGAGGTGGATGGCGATCTCTTCGGCGGTCTGCGGGCCATCGCAGCGGTCAAGCAGCTGCAGGATCGCCTCACGGCTGGCGATCGGCTGCGCATAGCGCTCGGCCTCGCGGGCGGCGAAGGGGTCCACCTGGACCTCACCGTCGAGCGGGGTCGGATGCGGGCGGCGGCGGGTCGGGATCGGCCCGGCATGCGCAGGCTTGGGGCCGCGCTTGTTGCCACGCGGCGGCTCAGCGGTGTTCAGGGATTCGGGCATCCAGGGGGGCAGCTTGCCGGCTTTCTTGGCGGCAGCGCGGGGCTTGCCCGACGGACCGGCTGCCTTCTTGGGCGCCGGGGACTTGGGGGCTTTCGCGCCCTGGGTCGGTTTCTTTGGTTTCATTGACCTCAATAGTAACCGCTGCGCGTGTGCAGAACCGGTCAGCGGCGCTCCTGTGCAGGATTGTGAAGAAATTTCACAAAACCGTTGACAACCCGCGGAGACATGCCCAGAATTCGCCCCCTGAGTCGCCCAGGTGGCGGAATTGGTAGACGCACTAGCTTCAGGTGCTAGCGGGGGCAACTTCGTGGAGGTTCGAGTCCTCTCCTGGGCACCATGACTCAGCAAATGATCAAACCCGCGCAAGCGGGTTTTTTCGTTTCTGGCGCCCTGCATCCGCCACGCACGATTCGCGCGTCACCGCGGGCGATGGCGCTGCATCGAGCGAGGAACAAAAATTCCTGCGACATCCTGTTGACACATTCCCGGTTCTCCCGCAGAATTCTCCTCCTGAGTCGCCCAGGTGGCGGAATTGGTAGACGCACTAGCTTCAGGTGCTAGCGGGGGCAACTTCGTGGAGGTTCGAGTCCTCTCCTGGGCACCATGACTCAGAAAATGATCAAACCCGCGCAAGCGGGTTTTTTCGTTTCTGCGGTTCGTCACTGCGTGGCTCTGCCCTGCGTAGTGCGTAACGCACGCGGTGCGTGGCATCAACACGACGATGACGCGGCGACTGACGACTGACGACTGACGAAAAATTTCCCACGCGATCCTGTTGACACATTCCCGGTTCTCCCGCAGAATTCTCCTCCTGAGTCGCCCAGGTGGCGGAATTGGTAGACGCACTAGCTTCAGGTGCTAGCGGGGGCAACTTCGTGGAGGTTCGAGTCCTCTCCTGGGCACCATGACTCAGAAAATGATCAAACCCGCGCAAGCGGGTTTTTTCGTTTCCGGGCATCGAAAAAAAACCCCGCCTTTCAGCGGGGTTTTTTCGTTTCAGCTCACCGCAAGCATTTCAATGCCCACCGGCCGAGGCAGCGCCCGCCCCTGCACCGAACGGCGGCTTGGCCAGCCACAGGAAGGCGATGATGGCCAGGAAGATCCAGCCCAGCAGGAAGAAGATGTCGTTGAAGCCCATCTGCGAGGCCTGGTGGTTGATCATGTTGTTGAGCGCCGCCGCGCCATGTTGCAGGTCGCCCTGCCCCATCGCGGTCACCTGGTCCTGCATGCCCGGGGTGTAACCGGAAATGTGTTCGGTCAGATGCGCGTGGTGTTCCTGGGTACGGCGTGCCCACAACCACGTGGTCAGCGAGGCGGCGAAGCTGCCGCCCAGCGTGCGCAGGAAGGTGGCCAGGCCGGAGCCCGCGGCGATCTCGCGACCGTCCAGATCCGACAGCAGGATCTGCAGCACCGGCATGAAGAACAACGCCACACCGATACCCATGATCAGCTGGATGCCGGCCACATGGCCGAAGTCCACCTGCAGGTTGAAGCCCGAGCGCAGGAAGCTGGTGAAGGACAGGAAGATGAAGGCGATCGTGGCCAGCATGCGCATGTCGAACCGCGAGGCGTACTTGCCCACGAACGGCGTCATGATCACCGGCAACACACCGATCGGTGCGGTCGCCAGACCGGCCCAGATCGCGGTGTAGCCCATGTCACGCTGCAGCCATTGCGGAATCAGCAGCGCCACGCTGAAGAACGCCGCGTAGGCCACCACCATCGCCAGCGTCCCGGCGCGGAAGTTGCGGTGCCGGAACAGGCGCAGATCGACGATGGGATCCTTGTCGGTCAGTTCCCAGATCAGGAACACCGCCAGCGCCACCACCGACACACAGGCCAGCACGACGATCTTGGTCGAACTGAACCAGTCTTCGTCGTTGCCCAGATCGAGCACCAGCTGCAGCGCGCCCACGCCGATCACCAGAGTGATCAGGCCGACGTAATCCATCTTCGGCTTTTCGATCTGTTCCGGGCGCCCCTTGAGCTGGTTGCCCACCACCAGCGCGGCGAAGATGCCCAGTGGCACGTTGATCAGGAAGATCCATTCCCAACTGTAGTTGTCGGTGATCCAGCCACCGAGGATCGGGCCGGCGATCGGCGCGACCACGGTGATCATGGCCAGCAACGCCAGCGCCTGCCCGCGTTTCTCACGCGGATAGAGCGAGACCAGCAGGCTCTGCGTGATCGGGTACATCGGGCCGGCGACGAAACCCTGGATCGCACGTGAGACGACCAGCATGCCCATGCTCTGGGCCAGGCCGCACAGCAGCGAGGCCAATGTGAAGGCCAACGTGGCCCACACGAACAGCTTGGTCTCGCCGAAGCGGCGGCTGAGGTAGCCGGTCAGTGGCAGCGCGATCGCGGTGCTGACCGCGAACGAGGTGATGACCCAGGTGGCCTGCTGCGAACTGGCGCCGAGATTACCGGCGATGGTCGGCAACGAGACGTTGGCGATGGTGGTGTCCAGGACCTGCATGAACGAGGCCATCGCCAGGCCTGCGGTGCACAGGGCGACGTTGGCCGGCCGGAAGGCCGTGCCCGGGGCCGCGGGGGCGCCCGGTGCGGCGGGAGCTTGTGCGGACATGAGGGCCTCAGCTCGCCTTGCCCTGCTGCGGCAGGTTGCGCTGGATGATCTGGTGGATCACATCGTCAGCGCTGTGCAACTGCTTGGCATAGACGTCGGTATCGAACACCTGGCCCTTGGCGATGTCGGTCGGCAGCACGGTGCCCTTCTGGTCACGCAGGCTCACTTCGGCCTTGATCGACAGACCGATGCGCAGCGGATGCTCGGCCAGCTGCTTGGCATCGATGGCGATACGCACCGGCACGCGCTGCACGATCTTGATCCAGTTGCCGCTGGCGTTCTGCGCCGGCAGCAGCGAGAACGCCGAACCGGTGCCCAGGCCGAGGCTGTCGATGCGCCCCTTGTAGGTCACATCGCCACCGTACAGGTCCGAACGCAGCTCCACTTCCTGGCCCAGGCGCATGTGGCGCAGCTGGGTTTCCTTGAAGTTGGCTTCCACCCACATCTGCTCGGTCGGCACCACGGCCATCAGGGCATTGCCCGGCTGCACGCGCTGGCCGACCTGCACCGAACGACGCGCCACGTAACCGGTGACCGGCGCGACGATGCCGGCGCGGGCATTGTTGAGGTAGGCCTGGCGCAGCTGCGCGGCAGCGGCCTGCACGTCCGGCTGGGTGGCGATCACGGTGTCATCGACCAGCGCGTTGCTCTGCTCGAAGGTCTCGCGCGAACCGGCCACGGCGGCTTCGGCAGCCGCCAGTTCGGTGCGGGCATGCGCCAGCTCTTCGTTGGAGATCGCACCGCTGCTGGCCAGATCCTTACGGCGGTTGAAGTCCTCGCGCACGCGCTTGAGGGTGACCTGGCGCGCGTTCAATTCGGCCTGGGCACCTTCCACGCTGCGGTACAGACCGCGTACCTGGCGGACCGTCTTGGCGAGGTTGGCTTCGGCCTGCTGCAGGGCCACTTCGGTGTCGGCCGGGTCCAGCTGGACCAGCAACTGGCCGCGCTCGACGCGCATGCCGTCATCGGCGTTGATCCCGACCACGGTGCCGCTGATCAGCGGGGTGATCTGGACCTGGTTGCCCTGCACGTACGCATCGTCGGTTTCTTCGAACCAGCGGCCGAACATGAAGTACCACAGGGCCAGCGCGGCCAGCAGCAGCACCACGATGACCAGCAGGCCGCGCAGCAGCTTGCCACGACGGGAGGGAGCTGCCTTCTCGGCAGCGGGGGCGGAGGTCTGACTCATGGGGATGACTCTCAGGAATGCGAGGATTCAGGGGTGGCGGCGACCGTGGCGGCATCGCTGGTCGGGGTGAAGCCACCGCCCAACGCCTGGCTCAGGCGGACCGAAACAAGGATCTGACGCGACTGCAGACTGGCCAGCCGCTGCTGGGAGACCAGCAACTGCTCTTCGACGCTGAGCACATCCAGGTAGCTGCCGATGCCGGCGCGGTAGCGCTGCTCGGCCAGATCATGGGCGGCACGCGCGGTGCTGACGGCCTGAGCCTGGGCACTGGCCTGGTCGGCCAGCGAGCGCAACGCATTGACCTGGTCGGCGACATCGCGCAGCGCGTTGAGCACGGACTGGTTGTAGTCGGCCACGGCCAGGTCGTACTGCGCGTCGGTCTTGCCCAGATTGGCGCGCAGGCGGCCACCGTCGAAGATCGGCAGGCTCAGTGCCGGGCCGAGGAAAGCGAACGTCGAACCACTCTTGAGCAGCTGGTCCACTTCACTGGAGACCACGCCGCCGAGGGCGGTCAGGTTGAGACTGGGGTAGAACGCGGCCTTGGCGGCGTGGATGTCACGGCTGGCCGCTTCCACGCGCCAGCGCGCGGCGACGATGTCCGGGCGGCGGCCCAGCAGTTCGCTCGGCAGTACGCCGGGTAGCTGCAGGGCCAGCGGGTTCAACACCTGCGGGCGCGCGATCTGCAGGCCCCGGTCCGGGCCCTGCCCGACCAGCGCGGCGAGCGCGGTGCGGGCTTCGTCGATCTGCTGCTGCGCGGCCTGCTGTTGCTGCTGCGCGGCCGGAATACGGGCTTCGGCCTGGCGGGTCTGCAGGTCGCTGTCGATGCCGGCGGCACGCCGCTGACGGGTCAGGTCCAGCGTCTTCTGCGAACGGGCCAGTTCTTCGCTGGCCACGTCATGCAGCGTCCACGCGTAACCCAGCTGCGCATACGCCTCGGCGATGGCGGCCGAGAGATTCAGGCGTGCGGCCTGGGCGTCCACTTCGGCGGCATGACCGCTGTCCACGGCCGCTTCCCAGGCGGCGCGCTTGCCGCCCCACAGGTCGATGCCGTAGCTGAAGCTCAGGTAGGCCTGGCCGCTGCCGGCGTAGCTGCCGCCGAGTTCGTCGCCGACCATTGATTCGGGCAGGCGTACGCCGGTGTAGCCACCGGAGGCGGCGACGCTGGGCAGGCGGTCGGCGCGGGCGGTGCCGATCTGGGCACGCGCCTGGCGCAGGCGTGCATCGGCCGCGTCCAGCCCGGGATTGCGCTGCAGGCCTTCGGCGATCAGCGCGTCCAGCTGGGGATCGCCCAGCGCGCGCCACCAGTCCGTGGCCGGCCAGCCGGGCTGGCTCAGGCCGTTGCCGGCCAGGGTGCGCTGGGTCTGCAGGCTGTCGGCATCGAGCAGGCGGCCCTGTGGCTCCAGGCCGCGGCTGCTGGCACACGCGGCCAGCGCAAGCGCCAGCGCGGAGACCAGCACCGGCCGCAGCGGGCGCAGTGAATAAGAACGTTCAAACATGGAAGTCATGGCGTTACCAGTGAGTCGCGTACACGGGTCATGAGGGAAAGCAGCTGCGCGCGTTCGTCCGCAGACAGATCACGCATGGCGTCGTCGATGGTCTGGTCGCCCCGCTGCTTGAGGCGGGCCCACAACTGGCGGCCCGGCTCGGTCAGCACGATCTGCAGCGCCCGCCGGTCCTGGGCATGCGGCTCGCGCCGCACGCAGTCCAGGGCTTCCAGCTTGTCCAGCAGGCGGGTGACCGCGCTGGGCACCTGGTCCAGGGCCTGGGCCAACTCGTTGGCGGTGCACGGGGCACGCGCCGCAAGGACCTTCAGGCCGAGATAGTGGGTGAAGCCAATACCGAGGTTTTCCTCGGCCATCGACGTGTCTAGCTGACGGACCAGGCCATCGCGCACTTGGCGCAGCAGGAGTCCAAAGCTGGGGGGATGGGCATCAGGGCAGATCATGGGTGAGCATTCTCTTCCAAAAAATATATTTCTCAATAGAAATATTCAATCTGGAACCAAATGCTGTGTTGCAGCAATCAGAACAATGGGCACGCCGCTACCTTAATGGCGCCCGCCACTGGCCGGGTATTACAATTTGGACAATGGATAACACTTTCAGGCCAGCACGGGAGACCGACGCTACCCAGATGATCCGCAACCAGGTCCTGGACTGGTTCGAGCGGGATGACGGGCTGGGCGTGCTGGGCTTCCGCATCGAGAGCCCCAAAGGGCTGGAACGCGAGATCGACTGGCACCAGCACCGGCGCGCCCAGCTGATCTGCGTGGAGGCCGGGCTGCTGACCACCCGCACCCGCCACGGCACCTGGTCGCTGCCACCGGGCTGTGCCGGCTGGATGCCACCGGGCGAGCCGCATACGGTGGATATCTGCGGGCCGCTGCGTGGCTGGGGCGTGATCGTGAGCGCGCCGATGGCCTGTGGTCTGCCAGACGAACCCTGCGTGCTGGCCATTTCCGATCTCCTGCAGGCGCTCGCGCTGCGCGTCACCGCGTGGGTGCCCGCGGCCGAGCCGAGCCTGCGCCAGCAGCACATGATCGAGGTCCTGCTGGACGAGATCCGCAATGCGCCGCGCCAGCGCATGCACCTGCCGATGCCGCAGGACCGGCGCCTGCTGCGGATCGCCTCGCAGCTGATCGCCGACCCGGCCGACGGCCGCAGCCTGGAGCAATGGGCCCGGTGGGCCGGGCTGTCGCCGCGTACACTGACCCGGCACTTCCGCGATGAAACCACGCTCAGCTTCGCGCAGTGGCGCCAGCAGGCCCGGCTGGCCGAAGGGCTGCGCCGGCTGTCCGATGGCCAGAGCGTGTCCGATATCGCGCACGAACTGGGGTTCAGCAGCCCCAGCGCCTTCGTCACCGTGTTCCGCCGCCACTTCGGCAGCCCGCCCGGGCGCTATCTGGCGCGCAGCGGACACCCCCTGAACCCATCACGCGGCTTGGCATCCCCGGCCGCATCCGGATAATCATCCGCCTGCGAGGGCGACAGCCGTCGCCGTCCCTTGCCACAGGTAACAATCCCGCATGACCGATCTTGCCCGCCCCGCGTTCCACGGCTTTGAACAGCTGCCCCTGCGCGAGTACGCCGAACGGGCGTACCTGGACTATTCGATGTACGTGGTGCTCGACCGCGCACTGCCGTTCCTCGGCGACGGCCTCAAGCCGGTGCAGCGCCGCATCATCTACGCGATGAGCGAGCTGGGTCTGAACGCGTCCTCCAAGCCGAAGAAGTCCGCGCGTACCGTCGGCGACGTGATCGGCAAGTACCACCCGCATGGCGACAGCGCCTGCTACGAAGCGCTGGTGCTGATGGCCCAGCCGTTCTCGTACCGCTACCCGCTGATCGAAGGCCAGGGCAACTTCGGCTCGACCGATGATCCCAAGTCGTTCGCGGCGATGCGTTACACCGAGTCCAAGCTGACCCCGATCGCCGAAGTGCTGCTGGGCGAGATCAACCAGGGCACCACCGACTGGACCCCCAACTTCGACGGCACGCTGGAAGAGCCGACCTGGATGCCGGCGCGCCTGCCGCACCTGTTGCTCAACGGCACCACCGGCATCGCCGTGGGCATGGCCACCGACGTGCCGCCGCACAACCTCAACGAGATCGTCAGCGCCCTGCTGCACCTGCTCGACGATCCCGATGCGACGGTCACCGACCTGTGCGAGCACGTGAAAGGCCCGGACTACCCGAGCTTCGCCGAGATCATCACCCCGATCGCCGATCTGCGGACCATGTACGAGACCGGCTACGGCAGCGTGCGGGCGCGTTCCACCTTCCTGAAGGAGAACGGCAACATCGTGGTCAATGCGCTGCCGTTCCAGGTGTCGCCGTCGAAGGTGATCGAGCAGATCGCCGCGCAGATGCGCGCCAAGAAGCTGCCGTGGCTGGAGGACATCCGCGATGAGTCCGACCACGCCAACCCGGTGCGCGTGGTGCTGGTACCGCGCTCCAACCGCGTGGACGCCGAGCAGCTGATGGGCCACCTGTTCGCCACCACCGATCTGGAGCGCAGCTACCGGGTCAATCTCAATGTGATCGGCCTGGACGGCCGCCCGCAGGTCAAGAACCTCAAGACCCTGCTCAGCGAGTGGCTGCAGTTCCGCAGCACCACCGTGACCCGCCGCCTCAACCATCGCCTGCAGAAGGTCGAGCGCCGCCTGCACATGTTGGATGGCTTGCTGATCGCCTTCCTCAACCTGGATGAAGTGATCCACATCATCCGCACCGAGGACGAAGCCAAGCCGGCGCTGATCGCGCGCTTCGCGCTGAGCGAGGAACAGGCCGAGTACATCCTGGAAACCAAGCTGAAGCAGCTGGCCCGCCTGGAAGAGATGAAGATCCGCGGTGAGCAGGACGAGCTGGCCAAGGAACGCGACAAGATCGTCGGCATCCTGGAGAGCAAGGCCAAGCTGAAGAAGCTGATCCGCGATGAGCTGGTGGCCGATGCCAAGAAGTTCGGCGATGACCGTCGTTCGCCGCTGGTGCAGCGTGGCGCGGCGCAGGCCATCGATGAAACCGAGCTGGTGCCGAGCGAGCCGATGACGGTGGTGCTTTCGGAGAAGGGCTGGATCCGTGCGGCCAAGGGCCACGACATGGACCCGTCGACCCTGTCCTACCGTGATGGCGATGCGCTGCTCGGTTCGGTGCGCGCACGCAGCACGCAGCAGGTGGCGTTCCTGGACAGCGAGGGCCGGGCGTATTCGACCCTGATCCACACCCTGCCCTCGGCCCGTGGCAACGGTGAACCGCTGACCGGTCGCTTCTCACCGGCGCCGGGCAGCGCCTTCATGACCCTGGCCAGCGGCGAGAACAACACGCGCTTCGTGCTGGCGTCCACGCACGGCTACGGCTTCGTGACCCGCTTCGAGAACCTCACCGGCCGCAACAAGGCCGGCAAGGCGATGCTCAACTTGACCTCCGGCTCCAAGGTGCTGACCCCGGCCGTGGTCGCCAATCCGGACACCGACCGCATCGTGGCGGTGACCAGCTCAGGCAACCTGCTGGCGATCGCGGCCAGTGATCTGCCGGAACTGGACAAGGGCAAGGGCAACAAGATCATCGACATCCCCAAGGCCAAGCTCGCTACCGAGCGCGTGGTCGCGGTGGTATCGGTAGCACCGGGCAACACGCTGCTGGTGCGCAGCGGCCAGCGCACGATGAACCTGTCGTTCAAGGATCTGGACACCTACCTGGGCACCCGCGCGACCCGTGGCCATCTGCTGCCGCGTGGCTGGCAGAAGGTGGAAGGGCTGGCGGTGGAGTAAGCGTCGCGGTGTTGACGTGAATCGGAACGGCCGGGGAAACCCGGCCGTTTTTTTGTTCTTCTCCCAACGAAGGGAGCGCCTGCGGTGCATGTTGGATCTGGCGGTGTCTCCGCTCGGGTCTGCCGCGACCGTGAGGCGCCCCGTAGCGACCGGCAGGCCCCTCGGCAAATGTCCCCCGGCCGCCGCCTGACGGCGGCGGCCTCCTCCTTGATTTTGCCCAGGAGCCTGCCGGCCGCTACGGGGCTCGGCTCGCGGCGCGCAGGCGTAACACCGGGCATTGCTGTGAAGCGCCGGTGGTCTCTATACGTGGGTCGCGATGCCCTTGTGGGCGAAATAAAGGAGGAGGTGGCGGCCGCAGGCCGACGCCGGGGGACATTCGCCGGCAAGGGCATCGCGGCCCAGCGCTCGACCCACCTGCGGCCGCGACTGAAAGGTTCAGAGCGCTTCAGGCTTGCTACGCGGACGGAGGGAGAACCTTTTTGCCCACAGAAAAGGCCGGGCTTCCCCGGCCTTTCTGGTCGTCTCAACGTCGGCTGGCTGGCAGAGGCTGGCGGGCGGACGAGGGATCAGCAGCTGGCTGGCGAAGGCTGGCTGGCGTGCGGAACCCGAAGCCTCACTCAGTGCGCAGCGGTACCCTTCGCATCCATCTTGCTGGTCTGGTACAGCGCCAGGCCGATGCGCTTGATCAGGCCCAACTGCTGTTCCAGCCACCAGGCGTGGTCTTCTTCGGTGTCCTTCAACTGCACCAGCAGCATGTCGCGGCTGACATAGTCCTGGTGCTGTTCGCACAGCTTCATGCCGGCAGCCAGGTTGTCGCGAACGCTGTACTCGGTCTCCAGGTCCTTCTGCAGCATCTCTTCCACGGTCACGCCGGGCTCGAACACATGCGGGCGCATGTCCGGGTCGCCGCCGAGGAAGAGGATGCGGCGCAGCAGCGCATCGGCGTGCTGGGTCTCTTCTTCCATCTCGTGGTTGAGGCGCTCATAGAGCGCGAACAGGCCCTGGTCTTCGTAGCGGCGCGAATGGATGAAGTACTGGTCGCGCGCCGCCAACTCGCCGCGCAGCAGTTCCTTCAAGCAGGCGATGACGTCCGGGTTGCCTTTCATGGGGGGTGCTCCTGATGAATCAATGCGCGCATGGTGCCCTATCTGGAATTCCGGTGATCTAATCGGAATCAGTTGCAGTTGCGCTTCGGTCGGCGTGCACAGCTCGTTCACGCCTCCCCTACAATCGAACCACACCTACAGGGGGACGCGCAGGATGCGGCACTGGCTGAAGCGGTTGGTCTGGGGAGTGCTGATACTGACGCTGGCGACGGTTTTCATGGTGTGGTGGCTGCTGCGTGGCAGCCTGCCCCGCCTGGAAGGCGAACAGGCCATGACCGGCTTGGCGGCGCCGGTGAGCATCACCCGTGACGCACTGGGCGTGGTCACCATCGAGGCCGGAACCCAGGCCGATGCGATGCGGGCGCTGGGTCTGGTGCATGCGCAGGAGCGCTACTTCGAGATGGACTTGATGCGTCGTACTGCCGCTGGCGAGCTCGCCGAGCTGTTCGGCCCGGCGGCGATCGACATGGACAAGCGCATGCGGGTGCACCGGCTGCGGGCGCGCACCGAGGCCCACCTGGAGGTTGCCACGGGCAGCAGTGCCGCTGCCCTGCAGGCGTATGTGGACGGCATCAACCAAGGCGTCGCGGATCTTCGGGTACGGCCTTGGCCCTATCTACTGCTGCGCCAGACGCCCGCACCGTGGCAGGCCGAAGACAGTGTGCTGACCGGGCTGGCGATGTATGCCGACCTGCAGGACCCCACCAATCAGAACGAACTGGCGATGGCGCGGATCCGCGCGGTGGCGCCACCGGCGCTGTATGCACTGCTCAGCCATGAGGGCAGCGAGTGGGATGCCCCCCTGTTTGGCGGAGCGCGCGGCAACGCACCGCTACCGGACGCCACGGCGCTCGACCTCCGACGCCTCGATGCGGCGCAGGCAACCAGTGCCGCCGCCGGTCATCTGGACGCGGACGTGCTGGGCAGCAACAACTTCGCCGTGTCCGGCGCACTGACCGTGGACGGGCGCGCCATCGTCGCCGACGACATGCACCTTGGGCTGCGCGCGCCGAATCTCTGGTTCCGGGTACGGCTGCGCTATCCCGATCCGCAGGCGCCCGACGGGCGCGTCGATGTCAGCGGCTTCTCGCTGCCCGGCCTGCCGGCCATCGTCGTCGGTAGCAACGGACACGTGGCCTGGGGCTTCACCAACAGTTACATCGACACCGCCGATTTCCGCAGCGTACCCGCCGATGCCCAAGGCATCACCACGCATGAAGAGCGTATCCGCGTCGCCGGTCAAGCGCCGGTGATGCTGCGCGTGCGCGAGACCGCCTGGGGTCCGGTACTGCACGACAGGACAGATGGCAGTGGCGAGGCGCTGCGCTGGACGGCGCAGCTTCCCGGTGCGGTCCGGTTGGACTTCGCCGAGATGGCGCGCGCGGCGACGCTTGAGGAGGCCTTCCACGTGGCCGACCGCAGCGGTATTCCCGCGCAGAACCTGGTCATCGCCGACCGCAGCGGACGCATCGCCTGGCGGTTGATCGGCACACGCCCGGACCGTGCTGCGGGCTGCCCGCCGAGCGGCAACACGATCGCGGCCCCTGCCAGTTGTGCGCCTTGGGCGATCCGCAGCGATGGCGCGCCGGCCTTGATCGACCCGCCAACTCACCGACTGTGGACTGCCAACGGCCGCGTGCTCGATGGGGAGACCTTGGCCATTGCCGGGAACGGTGGCTACGATCTCGGTGCGCGCGGGCGGCAGATCCGCGATGGCCTGATGGCGAAGGAGCGCTTCACCGAAGCGGACCTGCTGGCGATCCAGCTCGACGATCGCGCCCTGTTGCTCACGCGCTGGTGGCACCTGCTGCGCGAGGTCGTCACCGCCAGCGACGACCCTGCACTGCAGCGGCTGGAGGTGGCAACCCGTCGATGGGAAGGCCATGCGGCCGTCGATTCGGTCAGCTACCGGATCACCCGCGGTTTCCGCGGCATGCTGATCGACCGCGTCGGCGAGGGCCTGCTCGCGCCAGCGAAAGCACAGCTCGGGGAAGCGTATCTGGAGCCGCGGCTGGGGCAGTTCGAAGGCGTGTTGTGGCCATTGGTGAACGAGCGGCCGGCGCATCTGCTGCCGCCCCCATCTGCCAGCTGGACTGCGCTGTTGACCGATACCGCCAAGGCGCTGGAGGCAGACCTGAGCAGTCAGGGACCGCTGGACGCGCGTACGTGGGGCGAACGCAACACCGCCTCGATCTGTCACCCGGTCAGTCGCGCCCTGCCCAATGTCGCCCGACGATGGCTGTGCATGCCTGGCGATCCGTTGCCCGGCGACCGCGACATGCCCCGCGTGCAGGGGCCCGCGTTCGGGGCGTCGCAGCGGATGGTGGTCTCGCCCGGCCACGAAGCCGAGGGATTGATCCACATGCCCGGTGGGCAGAGCGGTCACCCGTTGTCACCGTTCTGGGGCGCAGGACACGACGCCTGGGTGAAGGGAACACCCACCCCGTTCCTGCCGGGCAAGACCGCGTACACGCTGACGCTGGTCCCCGTGGACTGATCGCGGGGTCAACGCTTTACTGCCGCTTCCAGCGCTCCATCGCGTTGAGCAGCGGCCCGGTCATGGCCGTGGTCACCAGGGCCATGATCACCAGCACGGCAAACAGGCGGTCGCCGAGGAAGCCCAGCTCGTAGCCCAGGTTGAGCACGATCAGCTCCATCAGGCCGCGGGTGTTCATCAGGGCACCGAGCTTCCACGCCTCATGGCTGCCCATGCCGGCACTGCGCGCTGCACTCCAGGTGCCGATCAGCTTGCCCAGCGTGGCCACCACGATCACGATCAGGCACAGCACCAGGTCGCTGGCCTGCAGGGCGTCGGCGCGCATGCGCAGGCCGGTCATGGCGAAGAACAGCGGCAGCAGCAAGGTCACCGCGAACGGCTCGACGCGCTCGGCCACGGTATGCCGCAGGGTGGCGTTGCCGGACACCGCCACGCCCGCCGCGAAGGCACCGAACAGCGCGTGGATGCCCAGCATCTCGGTAACCAGCGCGCAGCCCAGCGCCATCAACAGCATGATCAGCAGCCAGCGCCCTTCCTGGCCCGGGGCGATCACCAAGCGCGAGAACCACGGGCGCACCACGCCCAGCATCAGCGCGACGAAGGCGACCACACAGACCAGGTTGATCGTCGCGGGCACCCAGCCCTGCGATTGCGCGGCGGCGACGATCAGGGCCAGCAGGCACCATGCGGTGGCATCACCGAGCGCGGCACAGGCGATCGCGGTCTGGCCCAGCGGCGTGCCGGTCATGCCCCGGTCGGCCAGAATGCGCAGCAGCACCGGGAAGGCGGTGATGCTCAATGAAATACCCACGAACAACGCGAAGCCGGTGAAGCCCACGCCCGGCGGTGCGTGCGCGCCGTAGAGCCAGATCGCGAGCAGCACGCCCAGCACGAACGGCACTGCGATGCCCGCATGGCTGACCACGAAGGCGAAACGACGTCGCCCCCGCAGCCCGCCCAGATCCAGCTCCGCACCGGCCACCAGCAGGAACATCAGCACGCCGAGCTGGCTGAGCAGACCGAGCGAACCAAGCGATGCCGGCGGGAACAGCACGCCATGCACCTGCGGCAACATGGCCCCCAGCACCAGCGGCCCCATCATCAGGCCGGCCACCATCTCACCGATCACCCCCGGCTGCCCCAGCCGGCGGAACACCCAGCCCGCGCCCTTGGCGACCATCAGCAACACCAGCACCTGCAGCAGGAACAGACCGAGCGGCGCATGCAGATGCGCGGCCCAGTCAGCGCCCAGCGAGGACTCGGCACGGGCCACCTGCGCAGTCACGGCCGGGCCGGCAAACCGCGCCAGGCCCAGGCCGATCAGCAGCGGCAGCGCCACCCAGCCCAGGTAGCGCCAGGCCAGGCCGCTGCGACGCATGCCGGTGGTGTCAGAGTCCATGACCGATCCCCATCGATTGAAGGGGCGATTCTACGGGCTGCACGCGCTGCCACACCACCGCGGACGACGCGGCGGTGTGGCCCACCGATCAGGCCAGAGCCTGCTCGTGCACGCCGGCGATGGCGCGCCCGGAGGGATCGGCCATCGCGGCAAAGCTGGCGTCCCACGCAATCGCGGCAGGCGAGGAGCACGCGATGGACTTCCCACCCGGCACGGTTTCCGCCGCGGCCTGGGTGGGGAAGTACTGCTCGAACACGTGGCGGTAGAAGTAGGCTTCCTTGGTCTGCGGCGCGTTGTGCACGAAGCGCTTGTCCGCCGCCGCCATCACGCGGTCACTGACCTGGGCTTCGGCATGGGCCTTCAGCCCGTCGATCCAGCCATAGCCCACGCCATCGCTGAACTGCTCCTTCTGGCGCCACAGGATCGAGTCCGGCAGGTAGCCTTCGAAGGCTTCGCGCAGCACCGCCTTCTCGATACGTCGCGTACCGGCAGGGCCCTGCCCGACCATCTTGTGCTTGGCATCGATACGCATGGCCACATCGAGGAACTCGCGGTCCAGGAACGGCACGCGCGGCTCCACGCCCCAGGCCATCATCGACTTGTTGGCGCGCAGGCAATCGTAGTTGTTGAGTGCATCGAGCTTGCGCACCAGCTCCTCATGGAACTCACGCGCGTTCGGCGCCTTGTGGAAGTAAAGGTAGCCACCGAAGATTTCGTCGCTGCCCTCACCGGACAGCACCATTTTCACGCCCATCGCCTTGATCCGGCGCGCCAGCAGGAACATCGGCGTGGAGGCGCGGATGGTGGTGACGTCGTAGGTCTCAACGTGGCGGATCACTTCCGGCAGCGCATCCAGCCCCTCTTCGAAGGTGTACTCGAAACCGTGGTGCACGGTGCCCAGGGCTTCGGCCGCGATGGCGGCGGCGGCCAGATCGGGGGAGCCCTTCAGGCCGATCGCGAAGGAATGCAGGCGCGGCCACCACGCTTCACTCTGATCGCCATCTTCGACACGGTGGCGGGCATAGCGCGCGGCGACGGCTGCGACCAGCGACGAATCCAGACCCCCGGAGAGCAGCACGCCGTAGGGCACGTCGGTCATCAGCTGGCGATGCACCGCACGCTCGAACGCCTCACGCAGTTCGACGCGATCCGCCTCCACGCCTTCGACTGCGTCGTAGTCGCGCCACGGACGCTCGTAGTAACGGGTGAGCGTGTCGGTGGCACTGTCGTACCAGTGGCCCGGCGGGAACTGCGCCGCGTCGGCGCAGATGTCCACCAGCGACTTCAGCTCGGAAGCCACCACCAGGCGGCCGTCCTTGTCGTGGCCCCAGTACAGCGGCACCACGCCGATCGGATCACGCGCGATCAGCACGCGCTGCGCGGCGCGGTCCCACAACGCGAAGGCGAAGATGCCGTTGAGGCGGTTCAGGAACGAGGCCGGGCTGTCTTCGCGGTACAGCGCGTTGATCACCTCGCAGTCCGAACCGGTCTGGAAAGCGTACGGCTGGGCCAGTTCGGCCTTCAGTTCGCGGTGGTTGTAGATTTCGCCGTTGACCGCCAGCGCCAGCCCGCCGTCTTCGGACAGCAGCGGCTGCGAGCCACCGGCGGGGTCGACGATGGCCAGGCGTTCGTGGACCAGGATGGCGCCGTCATCGACGTACACCCCGCTCCAGTCCGGGCCGCGATGGCGCTGGCGCTGCGACAGGTCCAGCGCATGGCGGCGCAATGCGGCGAGGTCATCGCCCGCCTGGAGGCCGAAAATACCGAAGATCGAACACATGGGAACAGCTCCTGATGATGGGGGAATACACGTATTGCAGGCATTCGACCGGCCACCCAGGCCCGGAAGGGGTAAACCCGGGCCACAAAAAAACCCGCATCGGTCGATGCGGGTTTTCTGGGGTCCGGGCGTGTTGCTTGTACTAGCCCTGGTCGCAGTCCCGCATCGGCCGCGCACGATTATTCGCGCGCAGATTGGTGCGGTTGGTATTGCTGACAGCGGTGGCCGGGAACGAGGACATGGACCGACCGTAACCGGGTTTGGGCGGCGGTGCAACTGTTGCGATGGCAACCAAACCGACCGCTGCGGACAACCCCGCGCTTCGGGGCCGGGCGATAATCGCGGTCCTTCTGCACCACCTGGCTGGCATGACCCCTCGCATTGGACGCATCGCTACACGCCTGGGCGGCATCGCGCTGACCCTTTCCCTCATCGCCTGCAGCAGCGCCCCATCACGGACGCCTGCGAGCATCATGAAGTCGGTCGAAACCAAGGCGGCCGATGGCAGCTTCGACAGTGCCTGGGAGGCAGCCAGGACCTACGAGACCTTCAACGACCCGCGCGCCGTGACCTGGTATGAACGTGCCGCCGCGGTCACACCGTGGACCTTCCACAACCCCCAGGCCGAAGAGGCGCTGGGCCGGATCTGGACCCACGGTGAGCTGCTGCATGGCACCGGCCCGAACATCCTCCAGGGCACTGCACTGCGCGCGTCACCGCGCAAAGCAGAGCGCTGGTACCGCGCTGCCGCCGAGCACGGCAACCCGATGGCGATGCTGATGCTGGCCAAGTTCCATCGCGAACGCGGTGACGCGGCCAGCGCGCTGCGCTGGGACCTGCGCGCGACGATCTACCACCACATGCCGTCCGAATCCTCGCGGCTGCCGCAGGCGATCGCCGCGCAGCCGGATGGCACTCTGCATCCGCTGGTCGCCGAGATCCAGCGGCGTGCGCAGCGCGGCGATGCCGATGCCCAGGTGGATCTGGGAACGATGTACGAACTGGGCATGGGCCTGCCGCGCGATGGTATCGAGGCGCTGCGCTGGTATCGGCTGGCGGCGGACCAGGGCAATGTGTATGGCCAGTATTTCAGCGGCCTGCTGCTGGGCCGCGGCCGCGCCGGCGTGACGCGTGATCTGGACGCGGCCGCCGGCTGGTTCGCCAAGGCCTATGCGCAGAAGTTCTACCTGGCCGGGGAAACGTATTGGCGCGAGCGGATCAAAGCGCCGTTCTGGACGTTCGACTGACGCCGGATACCCGAAATTGCCGCCCAACCCGGTAGAGCCGACCGTTGGTCGGCTTGTGTGAGGGTAGTGCCGGCCGCTGGCCGGCTCGCGTGATGGCGTGGCGACAGGGGGAGCCGGCCAGCGGCCGGCACTACCGGGCATTGGCGTCGCTCCGTTTTGTACACATTCTGCAGCGACCTTCAAGTCTGCCCCTGGTCCGGGACATCACCCAGAATGGACGCATGAACACTGTCACCTTCCGCGATGAAACCCTTACCCGCGAGCGCATGCAGGCCATTATCGCCGCGCATCCGAGCGCGGCCGTCTTCGAGAGCTGCACGTTCGATCACGGCGACTTCTCGCGGCTGGACATGGATGGGTTCCAGTTCAACCAGTGCTCGGTCACCGGCACGAGCTGGTTGGCGGCCTCGTTGGAAGAAAGCCAGTGGACGAAGTGCCGCGGCAGCCAGTGCGATTTCAGCTCGGCCCTGCTCAGCGATGCACGCTTCTCGCACTGCGATCTCAACAACAGCCACTGGCGCCGCGCAACGCTGTCCTCGGTGCAGTTCCAGGACTGCAAGCTGACGGGCGCGCACCTGCAGGAAGTGACCGGCTGGGCGCTGGAATTCCGCGATTGCCTGCTGGTCAGCGCCGACCTGCGCGGGATGTCGTTCCGCAAGGCGCAGCTGGAGGGTATGGATTTCTCAGAGGCCGAGCTGTCGGGCTGCGATTTCCGCGATGCGGTGTTCAACGGCGGCAGCCTGCGCAATGCACAGACGCGGCTGACGCGGTTTGAAGGCGCCGACCTGCGCGGCACCGACATCAGCGGGCTCAACGTGATGGATGCCAAGCTGTTCAAGAAGGCAGTGATTTCACAGCGCCAGGCAGCGGCCGCCTTGGCGTCGTTCGGGTTGATCGTGGCGTAAGGGCGAACCGACCAACGGTCGGTTGCTACCTGACGCGCTCGTTCGTCAGTGACGCGGTAGGCGCCGACCGATGGTCGGCGCAGCACGTGCACCCGGTAGTGCCGGCCGCTGGCCGGCTCTCCTTCTCGTGTGACATTCGCGAGAGCCGGCCAGCGGCCGGCACTACCTCGATGGTCCGACAGCAGCGCTGCCCCAGGGACTCAGGCGAGCAAACGCTCGATCAAGCGCTGGTACAGCGCCGGCAGCGCCTCCAGATCCGCGACGCGCACGTTCTCATCGACCTGGTGGATGCTCGCGTTGACCGGCCCCACTTCGATGCACTGCGCGCCCAGCGGCGCGATGAAGCGCGCATCGGAGGTGCCACCGCCGGTGCTCTCTTCCGGCGGTGCACCGGCGAACTCGCCGAGCACCTCGCGCGCAACCCGACGCAGCGTGCCTTCCGGGGTGTAGAACGGCTCGCCACTGCGATGCCACTTGAGCGTGTACTCGAGCGCATGACGTTCCAGCAGCGCAGCGATCTCCTGCTCCAGCGCCGGCGCGTTCCAGTGCGGGTTGTAGCGCAGATTGAACAACACCTGCAGTTCGCCGGGAATCACATTGTTGGCACCGGTGCCGGCATGGATGTTGGAGACCTGCAGGCTGGTCGGCGGGAAGCTCTCGAAACCGTCATCCCAGTGCCGCGCGGTCAATTCGGCCAGCGCGGCGGCCGCCAGATGGATCGGATTGCGCGCCTTGTCCGGATACGCGACATGGCCCTGCACGCCTTTCACCGTCAGCGTGGCCGAGAGGCTGCCGCGGCGACCGACGCGCAGCAGATCACCGAGCACGGCCGTGGAGGACGGCTCACCGGTGATGCACCAGTCGATGGCCTGGCCGCGCTCGCGGAAGATATCGGCGACGCGACGCACACCGTCGATGGCATCGCCTTCCTCGTCACTGGTCAGCAGCACGGCCAAGGTGCCGGGATGGTCCGGATGGGCGGCCACGAACTGCTCGGCGGCCACCACGAAGGCGGCCACGCTGCCTTTCATATCGGCCGCGCCACGCCCGTACAGCACGCCATCACGGATCTGCGGATCGAACGGATCACTGGTCCAGGCCGAGACCGGGCCGGTCGGTACCACGTCGGTATGCCCGAGCAGCACCAGCACCGGCGCGCCCTGCCCGTGTGTGGCCCACAGGTTGTCGACCTCGCCCAGGCGCAGGTGTTCGCAGTGGAAGCCGGCGCGTTCAAGACGGCCGGCCAGCAGCGCCTGGCAACCGGCGTCCTCGGGTGTCACCGAGGCGCGCGCGATCAGGTCGCAGGTCAGAGCGACGACGTCGTTCACGCGCCCACTCCGAACCGCTGCTTGAAGCCGTTGTCCGAGAAACCCTGGGTCATCACGCCATCGGCGCTCACCACCACCGGGCGCTTGATCAGCTGCGGGTACTCGCGCAGCAGCAGTTTCCATTCGGCCTCCGAATCGGCCGCTTTGCGGTTCTCCGGCAGCTGCCGCCACGTGGTGGAGGACCGGTTGATCAACGCGGGGAAGCCACCGGCCTGGGCCGCCCAGTCGATCAGGGTCTCCGGCGTTGGCATGTGGTCGCGGTAGTCGACGAAGGTGTACGGCACCTGGAAACGGTCGAGCCACTTGGTGGCCTTCTTGCAGGTGTCGCAGTTCTTCAATCCGTACAGAGTGGTGGTCATGGCGCGGCGTGCAGCATCGATCAGGAAGGACGCCGTGAGGATGTCACAACAGGCGTTCGGACACGACCCGGAACGGCACCTGCGGCACCCGGAAACAGAACGCATCGGCCAGATCGACGCCCATCGCGGCCAGGTGCGGGCAGGTCACCGCCCCCTCCAGCCGCAGCGGCTGCACCTCGGCCTGGGTGATCGGCAGATCGATATGGGTCAGGGCCAGCCGACCATCCGGGGCGACCGCGAACGCGGCCTCCTGACAGGCCAGAAAAGTCATGGCCTGCGCTGCATCGGTGAAGGCACCGGCCGCCCAGGCAGCCGCCAACCCCTCTGCCGGACGCACCTGCGCCTGCAGTGCCGGCGCGCTGCCCTGCCCCGGCTCGATCACGGTGTGCCCGCCATCGGCATCCACGGCATGCCAGAAACGCGCGGCCAGATGCGGTTGCATGGCGTCGCTCCACAGCCGCGCACCCACCGCGTGCGCCACGCTGTCGATGACGTTGCGATCAAACAGCACCCGTGGCGTAGCGGACCCGGCCGCTGAATCGTCCGGCACCACATACCAGCGCCAGTTGCTCTGCAGCGGCGACGGAAACAGGCCCCGCAACGGCCCCGCCAGCGCCGGCCCGAAATGGCCGTGGCGGTACGTCAGGATCGTGTAGGGCGTACGCCCGTCATGCACGAACAGGCGATGGCCCGGGGGCGGCGGCGGTGCATGACGCACGTCCACCCACCAGCTCAGGTACACCACCTCACGCACATCACTGATCAACGCCGGCACCGGCAGCACGCGGGTGAGCGCGCGCCGGGCGGCGGTCAGGTGCGCGCAGCCGAGCAGACGCTGCAGCGCGCGTCCCGGCCACCCCGCGAACGGGTGCCGGTAGCGCGCCGCCTGCGCCAGCGCGGGCTGCGGGGTGCTCAGTCGGCCAGGCCGCGCAGCAGCTCGTTGACGCTGGTCTTGCTGCGGGTCTTGGCATCGACCTGCTTGACGATCACCGCGCAGTACAGCGAGTGCGAGCCGTCCTTGGACGGCAGCTGGCCGGACACCACCACGCTGTACGGCGGCACCGAACCGTAGCTGATCTCGCCGGTGGCGCGGTTGTACACGCGCGTGCTCTGGCCAAGGAACACGCCCATGCCGATCACGCTGTGATGGCCGACCACGAAGCCTTCCACCACTTCCGAACGCGCACCGATGAAGCAATGGTCTTCGATGATGGTCGGGCTGGCCTGCAGCGGCTCCAGCACGCCGCCGATACCGGCGCCGCCGGACAGGTGGCAGTGCTTGCCGATCTGCGCGCACGAACCCACCGTGGCCCAGGTGTCGACCATGGTGCCCTCGCCCACGTAGGCGCCGATGTTGGTGAAGCTCGGCATCAGCACCACGTCCTTGCCGAAGTAGCTGCCACGACGCGCGATCGCACCGGGCACCACGCGCACGCCGGCGCGGCGGAACTTGGCTTCATCGAAGCCCGCAAAACGCGATTCGACCTTGTCCCAGAACGGCGCCGGGCGCGCATCGACCACGGCCATGTCGTTGACGCGGAAGTACAACAGCACGGCCTTCTTCAGCCATTCGTTGACCTTCCAGCCACCGTGGCCATCAGGCTCGGCAACGCGGAATTCACCGGTTTCCAGGCCATCGATGACGCGGCCGACCAGCGGCTTGGTCGATCCTTCGATCTCATGCAGGGTCAGCGTGGCGCGGCGCTCGAACGCGCTCTCGATGCCGAACTTGAGTTCTTCCACACCCGGCGTGGCCGGCTTGCGCAGCGACTTGCGCGCGATGGTGGCATCACGGCTGGCACTGCGCTTGGCGGCGCTCTCAGCGGGCGTGGCGGCAACCTTGCGGGCCGGCGCCTTTTTCACGGCAGCCTTCTTCACGGCAGGTGCCGCCTTTTTCGCTGCGGCAGCAGTCTTCTTCACCGCAGGCGCGGCAGCGGGGGTCTTGGCCGCCGCGGTCTTCGCGGCAGTCTTCTTGGCAGGCTTGGTGGCCATCAGTGGGGGTCTCCGGCGTTTCGATCAGGGTCCAGGCAGGCGAGCATCGCGTCTTGCAGCTGCTGCCTGGCGGATTCGGTCAGGGCGTGATCATGCTCATCGCTGATCACGAACATATCTTCGGCGCGCTCGCCGAACGTGGCGATGCGCGCATCATGCACGCGCAGCCGCTGGTTGCGCAGCACGAACGCCACGTCGGCCAGCAGGCCGGGGCGGTCGGGTGCGACGAGGCTGAAACGGGTGCTGGTGGTCTGGCCATCGGTGACATCGCGGAACTCGATGCGCGGGGCGAAACGGAAGTGCCGCAGCTGGCGCGGAATGACGCGGCGCGAGGGACGCAGCCGGGTCAGATCACCGGCCAGCGCCTCGCGCAGGCCGGCCTCCAGCCGCAGTGCATCGCCATCGGCGAAGCTGTCGGCCGGGGTCACTTCGAACGTATCGAAGATGGTATCGACCGGGCCATCCAACACGCGCGCGCGATGGATGCCGTAGCCCTTGCGGTCCAGCGTCATCACGATCGCGGCGAACAGGCCGTCGCGATCCGGCGAGTGCACGAATACTTCCAGCGCGTGGTCGTCCGGGGTGATCCGGCGGACCTTCACCAAGGTCTGGCCCTGCTTGATCGGCACCAGCGCGGCCGCCTGCCAGGCGAGCTGTTCGGGCCGCAGCCGGATGAAGCTCTCATCGGGCATCACGGTGAACTGGCGCTCGATGGTGGCATCGTCGTAGCCGCGCTCGCGCACCAGCTGGCGCACCGATTCGCGCGCTTCGGCGACGCGTTCATCGGCCGGCATCTGATTCTCCAGCCCGTCGCGCAGCGCGCGACGGGCTGCGAAATAGAGGTCGGCCAGCAAACGGTCCTTCCACGCATTCCACAGCTTGGGGCTGGTCCCGGCGATGTCGGCGCAGGTCAGCAGGTAGAGGTAGTCGAGCCGGTCGCGGCTGGCCACCAGGGTGGCGAAGCGATGGATCACGTCCGGATCGGAGATGTCCTGCTTCTGCGCAGTAACCGACATGCGCAGATGCTGCTCGACCAGCCAGGCCACCAGCTCCGTATCGGAACTGCTCAGCGCCAGCGCCTGGCAGAATTCGCGGGCATCCACCGCACCGAGTTCGGAGTGATCGCCGCCGCGGCCCTTGGCGATGTCATGGAACAGGCCGGCCAGCAACAGCAGTTCCGGCTTGCGCAGGCGCGGCCAGACTTCATGTGCGATCGAGAAGCGCTCATCCGCGCGGCTGCTGGCGAACAGGCCGATATTCCGCAGCACCATCAGCGTGTGCTGGTCCACGGTGTAGACATGGAACAGATCGAACTGCATGCGCCCGGAAACCTGCGCGAACGCGGGAATCCACTGGCCGAGCACGCCCAGGCGCGCCATCCGAGCAAGGGTGTCGACCGCGCGCGGGCTGCGCAGCAGCGCCAGGAACTGCTCGCGCGCCGCAGCGCTGGCGTCGGTGTACGCCGCCAGCTCCGGCAGCGATTCAGCCAGCGCGCGCGCGGTCAGCGAGTGCAGGCCGCGCACGTCCGGGTTATAGGCCCAACTGGAGAACAGCGCGAACACCTGTTCGATGTCGCCCTGCGGCCACGCGGCGTCATTGGCGGCCAGGTAACCGCGACGCAGCGAGAAACCAACGCTGACCGGCTCGGGAACCGCTTCGCCATCAAACTGTTCTTCAAAGCGCTGCAGCAGGCGGTCGCTGATCCGCCGCACCACGGTGGCGCTGCGGTAGAACCCCTGCATCATCTTTTCCACGGCCAGGCTTTCGATGTCGTCTTCGAAACCCAAGCGGGCGGCCAGTGTCTTCTGGTAATCGAACCGCAGGCGTTCTTCCGGCCGGTTGGCGACCAGGTGCAGGCCGAAACGCAGCCGTGCCAGCGCACACCGTTCGCGTTTGAGCGCGGCCGCTTCATCCGGGCCGAGATGGCCAAGGCCGACCAGCGCTTCCAGGTCGCGCACACCGAACGCACGCAGCGCCATCCAACCCAGCGTATTGAGATCGCGCAGCCCGCCGGGGCCGTCCTTGATGTCCGGCTCAAGATTGTCGGCGGTGTCGCCAAACCGCTGATGCCGGGCCAGCAGCTCTTCGCGCTTGGCGAGGAAGAATTCGCGTGGCGGCCACAGGCCCTCCACGTTCACCGCCGCCTTCAGTGCCTGACGCGCGGCGTCATCGGCGACCACCGGGCGCGACTCGATCAGTGCGGTCAGCACCGTCTGGTCGGCACTGGCCTGGGTGCATTCGGCCGGCGAACGCACCGCATGACTGACCGGCAGGCCGCAATCCCACAGCAGGGCGAAGAAACGTGCCAGCCCGGACTCGTGCCGTCGCTGCTGCTCGGGCGTGCCAAGCACCAGCACATCGATATCCGAGCGCGGGAACAACTCGCCGCGCCCGTAGCCGCCCACCGCGAACAGCGCCATCCCCGAACCGGCGGGCAGGCAGCGATGCCAGGCCAGCCGGATCAGGTGATCGGCCGCCCGCGCGCGCAGGGCGAGCAGGCGTTCGATGTTGTCGTTCTGGTCGAAGCGACGGTACAGCCGCGCGTCGGTCTGTTGCAGCGACTGGCGCGCCAACGCCGCCCAGTCCGGGTCGGCGACGGAATCGGCCGGCGCGTCCAGCATCGGGCTCGCCGGCAGCATGCTCAGACCTGCGATTCGCCGGGCGAGAGGGTCAGCACGTCGACGCCGGTCTCGGTGACCGCGACCATGTGCTCCCACTGCGCCGACAACTTGCGGTCTTTGGTGACCACGGTCCAGCCGTCCGGAAGCACCTTGTTGTAGCGGGTGCCCTCGTTGATCATCGGCTCGATGGTGAAGGTCATGCCGGGCTGCAGCACCAGGCCCTGGCCGGGGCGGCCGTAATGCACCACCTGCGGTTCGTCGTGGTAGACCTTGCCGATGCCATGGCCGCAGTACTCGCGCACCACGCTGAAGCGCTCGGCTTCGGCATAGCTCTGGATCGCATGGCCGATATCGCCCAGCGTCGCGCCCGGCTTGACCGCGCGGATGCCGCGCCACATCGCTTCGTAGGTCGCATCGACCAGGCGCTTGGCCATGACCGACGGCGTGCCGACGTAGTACATGCGGCTGGTATCGCCGTGCCAGCCGTCCTTGATCACGGTCACATCGATGTTGACGATGTCGCCGTCCTTGAGGACTTTGGCCTCACTGGGGATGCCGTGGCAGATCACGTTGTTGACCGACGTGCAGACCGTTTTGGGGAAGCCGCGGTAACCGACATTGGCCGGCGTCGCCTTCTGCACATTGATGATGTGGTCGTGGCAGATGCGGTCCAGCTCTTCGGTCGTCACGCCCGGTTTGACGTGGGGGGTGACAACGTCGAGCACCTCGCTGGCCAGGCGGCCGGCGATGCGCATCAGTTCGATTTCCTCGGGGGTTTTCAGATTCACGCTCATGGGAGCCATTATCGCCGATCCGTGGCCAATCTGAACGGGATCGGGTGGAACGCTGACAGCCGCGGTTTGGGCGGGCTCCCGCAGTCAGGTCCCTGAACAGATGCGACCAATGTCTCAGAACGCGACTTCGTGCCGAAAACGGTCATTGATTCCTTCAAATCTCACGGCCTCCAAACAAGACCGAACCTATAAAAGAGTGAAGACGATTTCACTGTCCGGCAGCATCGTGTTGTTCAGCAAGGACCCCCGTCCAAGGAGCATGCCCATGCGATTTTTCCGCCCCGCTTTACTCACCCTGGCCCTGACCGGCCTCGCCACCCCGGCCCTGGCAGCCGATACCACGACCTTCAACGTCAAGGTCATCATCACCAAGGCCTGCACCATCACGGCCGCCGCGGCCACGGACGTCGACTTCGGCTCGGCGCTGTCCACCGCCACCACGCCCTCCAATGCCCAGGGCACGATCACCGCGCAGTGCTCCGCACTGACCCCCTACACGGTGGCGCTCAATGCCGGCTCCAACGCGGGCACTGCCAATGACGTGACCACCCGGCGCATGAAGAACACCGACGCCAGCGTGACCGCCAACAATTTCGTGGGCTATCAGCTCTATCGCGATGCGGGGCACACCAACGTGTGGGGGGCCACCGCTGGCACCAATACGACCGCCGGCATCGGCACCGGGCTGGCACAGACATTGAATGTCTATGGCCAGATCGCCAACCCCAGCGTCAACAACGCCGCTGCGGGTAACTATCAGGACACGATCACCGCCACCATCACCTATTGAGGACCGCCATGCCGATTTCCGCAGGGCGTCGCCCTGGGCGGCTCGGGTGTGCGGTGCTGGGTTGGCTGTGGCTGCTGATGGGGAGCGCCACCGCCGCGAGTCTGCAGGTCGCCCCGACCTCATTGCAGCTGACGCCGCGGCAGAATGCCGATGCGCTCTGGCTGACCAACAGCGGCACCACGCCCGTACAGGTGCAGGTGCGGGTCTTCGAGTGGCGCCAGGACGCCGGCCAGGATCAGCTGCTGCCCACCACCGATCTCCAGGTGAGCCCCCCGATGCAGTCGCTGGCTGCCGGCCAGCAGCAGTTGATCCGGGTGGTCCGCAGCGAGCCGACCCCACCGGCAACGCAACGCGCCTACCGGGTGATTGTCGATGAGCTGCCCACGGTGGATCCACGCCGCTCCGGCATGCAGTTCGTGCTGCGCTATTCGATGCCGGTGTTCGTCCAACCCGACAAGGATGCCCCGCGCCAACACACCCTGCAGGCGCGCCTGACGCGCCTGGACGACGGTCGACCAGCGCTGGAGGTGCACAACAGCGGCAGCAGTTACGCGCAACTGGCCGACATCGGCCTGGGCCCGGCCAGCCGCCCGCAGATCATCCATCCCGGCCTGCTCGGTTATGTCCTTGGCGGACAGACCATGCGCTGGCCACTGGACGTTCCAGCCGCCCGCCTGGCGGGCGCCACGTTCTCGGCAAAGATCAATGGCGAGTCGGCCCAGACGCCACTGCCCGCCGCGCCGCCGGCTCGCTGAGGCCTGCATGCGGATGCTGCTCACCGCGACGCTGACCCCGTGCGCCGCGATGGCAGCCGATGCGGACATTGGCGCCTCGGGCGATGCGATGCTGCCGCCGCCGACGCCGCTGACCGCCGCGCAGACCCTGTATCTGGAGGTGACGCTCAACCAGACGCCGCGCGGACTGCTGCCCTTCACCGAACTGCAGGGCCGGCTGATGGCCTCCGGCGCCACGCTGCGCCAACTCGGCTTTTCGGCACGCGGCGAGGAGCCGGTGGCACTGGAGCACCTCACCGGGGTGGTGGTGCGCTATGACGCGGCGCTGCAGACGCTGGCCCTGGATGTGCCGCTGGAGCAGTTGTCACTGCCCACCACGCGGCTGGAGCGCGCGGCTGACACTGCACCCGCGGCGGCCGCCTCCCCCGGCGTGGTGCTCAACTACGACGTCTACGGCAGCCACAACGAGGGCGGCGGCAACCTTGCACTGACCAACGAGCTGCGTCTGTTCGGGCTGGGCGAAGGCGTCCTGGAGACCAGTTCGCTGCTGCGCACGTATCAGGATCCGGCCGATCGCCAGTGGCGGGGCGAGAGCGTGCGCCTGGACACCGCGTGGCGCCTGGATTTCCCGGCATCGGCGGTGTCGCTGACCGTCGGCGATTTCTACAGTGGCTTTGTCGACTGGAGCCGGCCGGTCCGCATGGGCGGGTTGCAGATCGGGCGCAACTACGGCCTGCAGCCTTACCGCGTGCTGACCCCCACCCCCACCTTCCTCGGCGAAGCGGTGGTCCCCTCCAACGTGGAGCTGTATGTGGATGGCCTGCGCCAGTACAACGGCGAGGTACCGATCGGCCCCTTCCAGTTGGCCGCACAGCCCGGCATCAACGGCACCGGCAACGCACAGGTGGTGATCACCGATGCGTTCGGCCGGATGCAGACACTGGACTTTGCCTTCTACGGCACGCAGCAGCTGCTGGCCAAGGGTCTGTCCGACTGGTCAGCCGGCGTGGGCCGGATGCGAAAGGACTATGGGCTGCGCTCGTTCGCCTATGAAACGCCGGTGATCGGCAGCGCCACCTGGCGTCATGGCGCCAGCGACCGGTTTACCGCCGAGGCGCACGTGGAAGGCGGTGGCGGCGTGATCAACGGAGGTGCCGGGGGCTGGTGGCTGCTGGGTGGCGCCGGTGTGGTCAACGCCGCCTATGCACACAGTCGCTTCGAGGGTCTCCAGGGCGGCCAATATGCCGTGGGCTACAGCTGGAACAACCGCCGCTTCAACATCAACCTGCTGACCCGGCGGACCCACGGCGCCTACCGCGACCTCGGTGCACTGCAGGACACCCTGCCCCCGGACATCAGCGAACAGGCCACGCTGGGCATCAACCTGCAACGCGCCGGCTCGCTCAGCGCCAGCTATCTGCGGCTGCGCTACCCAGACGGCGAGGACAACCGCTACGCCAGCCTGTTCTGGTCGCGCAGCTTCGGTGATCGCTGGTCGGCCTACCTGTCGTTCAACCAGAATCTGGCAGACAGCGATGACCGCAGCGTCTATCTGTCGGTATCGGCCGCCCTGGGGCGCAACCGGCAGAGCAGCCTGTCGGCGCAGCGCAACGGCGAGCGGCTGACCTATGTCGCCGATCTGTCCCAACCCGTACCGGGCGACGGCAGCCAGGGTGGCTATGGCTGGCGGGTACAGGCGCGCGGCGGTGACGACGGTGCCGGCGGACTGGCCGAACTCGGCTGGCTCAACCGGGTCGGGCGCTACTCGATGGGATACGCGCGCCAGGGTGATCTCGATTATGGCTACGCCAGTGCCAGTGGCAGCGTAGTCTGGATGGGCGGGCATGTATTTGCCGCACGCGAGGTCCCCGATGCCTTTGCCGTGGTCTCCACCGATGGCTACGCCGGCATCCCGGTGCGCCTGGAAAACCGGCTGATCGGCAGCACCGACAAGAACGGTCTGCTGCTGGTGACCCCCTTGCTGTCCTGGCAGCGCAACCGGCTCTCCATCGATACGCTGGATCTGCCGGCGGACATGCGCGCCGACCGCGTGGACACCTGGGTGACGCCACGCCAGAGCGCCGGACTGGGCGTCGACTTCGGCCTGCGCCGCACCCAGGCCATGCGGGTGATCCTGCACGATTCGGACGGGGTCGCACTGCCCGTCGGCAGCAGCGTGCGGCTGCCTGGCGGAGGGGCCGCCACGGTGGGGTATGACGGAGAAACCTATCTGGAGGATGTGGTCACACCGGCCCAGCTGCAGGTCGATCTGCCTGACGGCCACTGCAGCGTGCGCCTGGCGCCCCCCGTTGCCGCCACCTCGCCCGGCATGCCCCGGATCGGCCCACTGCGCTGCTTGCCGACGCCCGCGCCATGATCGCCCCCCGGCTGCTTGCGATCGTGTTGGCGTTGGTGGCGCTGTGCTGGGCACCGGCGTCGCGTGCGGATACTACGTGCACGGCCACGGCACCGACGGCACTGGCATTCGGCACCATCGCCAATGGCGCGGCGAGCCCGACCAGCGCCATGACCAGTTTCACCATCACCTGCAACACTGCCGCGCTGAGCGTTCTGGGCAGTGCCAGCGTGCGCGCCTGCCTGAAGATCGGCCCGGGCAGCACCGGCAGCACGCTGCTGCCGAGCCGCAGCATGACCAATGCCACGGCCGATCCGATGGCGTTCCAGCTCTACAGCAATGCGGGCCGCACCACGGTGTGGGGTGCCGTACCCGGCGCGTCACCGGCGGCAGCGGTGGTGACACTCAGTTACGGCGTGCCCTTGCTAACCGGCGGCAGCGGCGCGCAGGCGGTGACCCTGTATGGCCAGATTCCCGCCGCCCAGGTGCTGTCGGCCGGCGCTTTCTCCAGCAGCTTCAATGCCGCCAACGTGAGTCTGGAATACGCCTACAACGAGAGCATCATCGGCACTGCCCAGCCCCCGGCGCTGTGCACCAGCACCAGCGGCGTCACTGGCCACAAGACCGCTGACGGCGCATTTCCGTTCACGGTCAGCGCCAACGTGCTGCCCCAGTGCAGCACCTACGTCACCACCGACATGGACTTCGGCAGCAACGCTGGCGCCATCACCGCCAATCTTGATCGCACCTCGACGATCGGCCTGACCTGCATCAACCGTACCGCCTACAGCATCGGCCTGAACAACGGGCAGAACGCGCTCGGAAACGTCCGACGCATGCGTTTCACCGCGCCGGACAGCAGCGTCTACTACATCCCCTACGAGCTGTACCGCGACGCGGCGCGCTCGCAGCGCTGGGGCAACACGATCAACACAGACACCCAGGCCGGCACCGGCAACGGAAGCGCACAGACGCTTACCGTCTACGGCCGGGCCCCGCCGACGACGGGTGCGATTCCCGCCCAGGGGAGCTACAACGACCTGATTACGGTAACCATCACCTATTAAGGGGGGCAGGGCCCTCAAGACGCCCACTTCCTGGCCGCTAACGGTCGCATCCCCTGCCGTCCGATGTTCGATGCCCGCGCGCCCTCCCTCTCTCGTCCTCGCCTGCCTGCTGGCTGCCTGCGCTACGGCGCCCGCTGCCGCTCGGCCGGGCACCGGCGTCGGCGCCCTGCGCATCGGCGTACGGATCATGGCCGATTGCCACGGTGCCGGAGCGCGCAACGCCGCCTGCCAACCGGCCCGGCAGCCCAGCGATGGCGACCATCTCGTGCCTGCACACGTCGCGGCGCTGAGCCCGCCAATCGACGGTGCCACTGGCGCAGCATCGGCCACCATCACCGTGACCTACTGATGCGCCGACTGCTGGCAGCCCTGTTGGCAGGCGGATGCGTCGTGCCCGCACACGCGCTGGATATCCGGCCGGTCAGCGTCTCTGTTCCGGCCGGCCCGGCGCATGCAGCGCTGTGGCTGGACAATCCCGAGCCGACCGCGTGGACGGGACAGGCCCGCCTGTATCGCTGGACCCAGCAGGGCGACGAAGAGCACCTGCTGCCAGCCGCCGAGGTCGCCGTCAGTCCGGTGCACCTGACTATCCCGGCTGGCCGGAGCCAGCGCCTGCGGGTCGTCCGGCTGGGGGGTACACCGCAGGGTGCCCAGCAGGGCTACCGCCTGATCCTCACCCCCGCCCCCGGCGCGGCCCCAGCGCAGCCCCGCTACTCACTGCCGGTCTTTCTTGAGCCGGCCACCGGCGCGCCCCCGACCTCCCGCCTGCACGTGATCGCTGAAGGCAGCCCGGCCATTCCCCGGCTGCACCTCTATAATGACGGTGACGCCCACGCACACCTGGCCGACCTGGTGTTCGTGGATGAGCAGGGGCGGCGCCAGCCCTTGATCGATGGGCTTGCAGGCTACGTCCTGCCCCACAGCCACCGCAGCTGGGCCCTGCCATCCCGCCCGGACGGGTATGCCGGCGGCCGTTTCCGGGCCCGCCTGGACCACGCAGCAGAGGCCGCCCTGCCCGCCGCCGCACCCCGGATTGCAGCCCCGGCTCAGACCGGGCTATAATCGGCTGGATTTCCCGCGTCCTTTCGCGTGAAACACGTCAACACCGGACGTCACCGGTGAATCCACACCTGCCGCCCATATCCGTGCCGGGGTGCTCCGCAAGGAGTTCGGTCACGGAAGCGACAGGGAAGCCAAACCCCGGAACCATCCGCCTTGCGGCGGACCGCCCAACTATTACCCGTGGCGGCCGGTTCCCTATCAGGAGTTACTGCAATGCCCCAGGTCACCATGCGTCAGATGCTGGAAGCCGGCGTCCATTTCGGCCACCAGACCCGTTACTGGAACCCCAAGATGGGCCAGTACATCTTCGGCGCCCGCGGCAAGATCCACATCATCAACCTGGAAAAGACCGTTCCGCTCTTCAATGACGCGATGAACTTCATTTCCAGCGTTGCGCAGAAGCGCGGCACCATCCTGTTCCTGGGCACCAAGCGCAGCGCCCGCGAGTCGATCCGTGAAGAAGCCGAGCGTTGCGGCATGCCCTTCATGAACCAGCGTTGGCTGGGCGGCACCCTGACCAACTTCCGTACCGTGAAGCAGTCGGTTGCCCGCCTGAAGGAACTGGAAGCCGGTGAAACCGACGGCAGCTTCGACAAGCTGGTCAAGCACGAAGTGCTGGGCCTGCGTCGCGAGCGCGACAAGCTGGAAGCCTCGCTGGGCGGCATCAAGGACATGAACCGTCTGCCCGACGCGATCTTCGTCATCGATATCGGCCACGAAGACATCGCCATCAAGGAAGCCAAGAAGCTCGGCATCCCGGTGATCGCTGTCGTCGATACCAACTACAACCCGGAACTGGTCGATTACGCGATCCCGGGCAACGACGACGCCATCCGCGCTGTGCAGCTGTACGCCCGCGCTGCCGCCGACGCCGTGCTGGAAGGCAAGGCTGCTGCTCCGCACGCTGCCACCGTCCGTGAAGAAGAGTTCGCCGACGCTGCCGCCACCGAAGAAGCCAAGCCGGCCCGCCGCGCTCCGGCCAAGAAGGCTGCTGCCGCTCCGGCCGCTCCGGCCGCTGAAGCCCCGGCTGCCGACGCTCCGGCCGCTGGCGAAGCCCAGGCCTGATCCAGGCCCACGGTGGGCGCAGCGCGCCCACCGTTCCTGTCCGCTGCCGATGGCGCGACGACAGGACACCTGTCACACGGGCCGGCCACCATGCCGGCCCAACCCCTTTCTTTCGTGAGGAAATCCCGTGGAAATCACTGCTTCCCTGGTCAAGGAACTGCGCGAGCGCACTGGCGCCGGCATGATGGAGTGCAAGAAGGCACTCGTCGAAAACGGCGGCGACATCGACGCCTCGGCCGAATGGCTGCGCAAGTCCGGCCTGGCCAAGGCCGACAAGAAGGCTGACCGCGTGGCTGCCGAAGGCATCATCGTGGCGGCCCAGGACGGCGGCAAGGCCGTGCTGGTCGAAGTCAACTCCGAAACCGACTTCGTCGCCAAGGACAGCAACTTCCTGGACTTCACCAAGGCCGTTGCCGCCACCGCCCTGAGCTCGGGCGCTGCTGACATCGACGCCCTGAAGGCCGCCAAGCTGCCGACCGGCGAGACGATCGAAGAAGCCCGCGCCGCCGTCATCGCCAAGGTCGGCGAGAAGGTCGACGTGCGTCGCATCGTGCGTCTGGAATCGACCAACAACGTCGCTGCCTACGTGCACGGCGGCCGCATCGGCGTGCTGGTCGAGCTGGCCGGTGGCAACGAAGAGCTGGCCCGTGGCCTGGCCATGCACGTGGCTGCCATGAACCCGCCGCACAACAAGGCGGCCGATGTGCCGGCCGAGTTCGTTGCCAAGGAAAAGGAAATCGAACTGGCCAAGATGTCCGACAAGGACAAGTCCAAGCCGGCCGATATCCTGGAAAAGATCATCAGCGGCAAGATCGCCAAGATCGTCAACGAAGTGACCCTGTACGGCCAGCCGTACGTGCTGGACACCAACCAGTCGGTCGAGCAGGTCCTGAAGGCCGCCGGTGCCGACGTGGTCGGCTTCCAGCGCCTGGCGGTCGGCGAAGGCATCGAGAAGGTGGTGGAAGACTACGCCGCCGAAGTGATGAAGCAGGCCGGCCTGGCCTGATCTTCACCGCTCGAATGTGGTACGAAAGAAGCCGCGGATTCCGCGGCTTCTTTTTTTTGTCTGACCCGTCCTGAATTGAGTTGACACCTTTTCCCACAGGAAGAGGAATGTTCAATGGATTCAACACTCAGGCGCAGCCAGCGGGATTACTCGCTGGCCTTCAAATTGTCGG
>NZ_JAINFD010000006.1:2500-5476 GCF_026130205.1 Stenotrophomonas sp. SRS1
CAGTGAATACATAGCTGCTGGAAGCGAACCTGGTGAACTGAAATATCTAAGTAACCAGAGGAAAAGAAATCAACCGAGATTCCCTGAGTAGCGACGAGCGAACGGGGACTAGCCCTTAAGCTGGAATGGTTCTAGAAAAACAGCCTGGAACGGCTGGCCATAGAAGGTGATAGCCCTGTATTTAAAAGGGCCACTCCAGTGAAGACGAGTAGGGCGGGGCACGTGAAACCCTGTCTGAACATGGGGGGACCATCCTCCAAGGCTAAATACTACTGACCGACCGATAGTGAACCAGTACCGTGAGGGAAAGGCGAAAAGAACCCCGGAGAGGGGAGTGAAATAGATCCTGAAACCGTGTGCGTACAAGCAGTAGGAGCTCGAAAGAGTGACTGCGTACCTTTTGTATAATGGGTCAGCGACTTACTGTTCGTGGCAAGCTTAACCGTATAGGGGAGGCGAAGGGAAACCGAGTCTGATAAGGGCGCATAGTCGCGGGCAGTAGACCCGAAACCGGGTGATCTAGTCATGGCCAGGGTGAAGGTGCCGTAACAGGTACTGGAGGCCCGAACCCACGTCTGTTGCAAAAGACGGGGATGAGCTGTGATTAGGAGTGAAAAGCTAATCGAACCCGGAGATAGCTGGTTCTCCTCGAAAGCTATTTAGGTAGCGCCTCATATGTATCCTCTCGGGGGTAGAGCACTGTTATGGCTAGGGGGTCATCGCGACTTACCAAACCATTGCAAACTCCGAATACCGAGACGGACTGTATGGGAGACACACGGCGGGTGCTAACGTCCGTCGTGAAAAGGGAAACAACCCAGACCCACAGCTAAGGTCCCAAATTCACTGCTAAGTGGAAAACCATGTGGAAAGGCACAGACAGCCAGGAGGTTGGCTTAGAAGCAGCCACCCTTTAAAGAAAGCGTAATAGCTCACTGGTCGAGTCGGTCTGCGGGGAAGATTTAACGGGGCTAAGCAGTGAACCGAAGCTTGGGGTGTGCATATTTATATGTACGCGGTAGAGGAGCGTTCCGTAAGCCGTTGAAGGTGGATTGAGAAGTCTGCTGGAGGTATCGGAAGTGCGAATGCTGACATGAGTAACGATAATGCGGGTGAAAAACCCGCACGCCGAAAGCCCAAGGTTTCCTTGCGCAACGTTAATCGGCGCAGGGTGAGTCGGCCCCTAAGGCGAGGACGAAAGTCGTAGTCGATGGGAAGCAGGTTAATATTCCTGCACCTCGCGTAAGTGCGATGGAGGGACGGAGAAGGTTAGGTGTACCCGGCGTTGGTTGTCCGGGGGAAAGGCGGTAGGTTTGGATCTTTGGCAAATCCGGGATCCTTTAAGACCGAGCACCGAGACGAGTCTTTAAGACGAAGTCACTGATACCACGCTTCCAGGAAAAGCTCCTAAGCTTCAGCTTACGCAGACCGTACCGTAAACCGACACAGGTGGGTAGGATGAGAATTCTCAGGCGCTTGAGAGAACTCGGGTGAAGGAACTAGGCAACATGGCACCGTAACTTCGGGAGAAGGTGCGCCCTTTTTGGTGGCTCATGCGAGCTATAGCTGAAGAGGGCCGCAGTAACCAGGCCGCTGCGACTGTTTATCAAAAACACAGCACTCTGCAAACACGAAAGTGGACGTATAGGGTGTGACGCCTGCCCGGTGCTGGAAGGTTAATTGATGGGGTCAGCCGCAAGGCGAAGCTCTTGATCGAAGCCCCAGTAAACGGCGGCCGTAACTATAACGGTCCTAAGGTAGCGAAATTCCTTGTCGGGTAAGTTCCGACCTGCACGAATGGCGTAACGACAGCGGCGCTGTCTCCACCCGAGACTCAGTGAAATTGAAATCGCTGTGAAGATGCAGCGTTCCCGTGGCAAGACGGAAAGACCCCGTGAACCTTTACTATAGCTTTACACTGAACGTTGAGTTCGTCTGTGTAGGATAGGTGGGAGGCTATGAAACTGTGGCGCTAGCTGCAGTGGAGCCATCCTTGAAATACCACCCTGTCGTGCTTGACGTTCTAACCTAGGTCCATAATCTGGATCGGGGACCGTGTATGGTGGGTAGTTTGACTGGGGCGGTCTCCTCCTAAAGAGTAACGGAGGAGCTCGAAGGTACGCTCAGCGCGGTCGGACATCGCGCACTGTGTGCAAAGGCATAAGCGTGCTTGACTGCAAGATCGACGGATCAAGCAGGTAGGAAACTAGGACTTAGTGATCCGGTGGTTCTGTATGGAAGGGCCATCGCTCAACGGATAAAAGGTACTCCGGGGATAACAGGCTGATACCGCCCAAGAGTTCATATCGACGGCGGTGTTTGGCACCTCGATGTCGGCTCATCACATCCTGGGGCTGTAGTCGGTCCCAAGGGTATGGCTGTTCGCCATTTAAAGTGGTACGCGAGCTGGGTTCAGAACGTCGTGAGACAGTTCGGTCCCTATCTGCCATGGGCGTTGGAGATTTGAGAGGGGCTGCTCCTAGTACGAGAGGACCGGAGTGGACGAACCTCTGGTGTTCCGGTTGTCACGCCAGTGGCATTGCCGGGTAGCTATGTTCGGAAGCGATAACCGCTGAAAGCATCTAAGCGGGAAGCGCGCCTCAAGATGAGATCTCCCGGGGCACAAGCCCCCTGAAGGAACCATATAGACTATGTGGTTGATAGGTCAGGTGTGTAAGTACAGCAATGTATTGAGCTAACTGATACTAATGATCCGTGTGGCTTGACCATATAACCTCAAGTTGCCTTGGCCGACATGACATGTCGATAGATCCCAAGTGCACGCTACGTCACAAGACTTACGAGAGGCAGGCGCCTTAATCCGTTCCTTAGGATGGCGACGCTCCAACTGTCTCCCTGGTGAAATTAGCGCTGTGGAACCACCCGATCCCATCCCGAACTCGGAAGTGAAACGCAGCTGCGCCGATGGTAGTGTGGCCTAAGCCATGCGAGAGTAGGTCATCGCCAGGGTTTTTA